>CAVZTX010000001.1:0-361149 GCA_963778375.1 uncultured Chloroflexia bacterium
TCCCCACCCACACACCTTCAGCACCAGCAGCCAGGGCAGCCGCAACACCTCGTGGTGACCCAATACCTCCGGCAGCAACGACAGGCACCTCAACCGCCTCAAGCACCAATTGCAGTAGAGGCAGCGTACCCACACCCACCTGTCCCGAATGCCCTCCCGCCTCCGTCCCCTGCACCACAATCAGATCCACGCCTGCTTGCTCCGCGTGTATCGCCTCGTCCCGCGTATTGACCTGCGTTGCCAGCAAAATCCCCCGCGCATGCAGCCTCTCCACGTATGGAGCAGGCGAACCAAACGAAATCGCAATCAGAAAAGGTGAAGTCTCAAGCGCAGCCTCAAGCAGTTCAGGTCGCCTCTCAATCGCCCAGGCCATCAGCCCAATCCCAAAACGTGTTGCATCGCCTCCACGAGCAATCTCTGCCTCCCGTAAAATACCCTCAGTCCTTGCCGAACTCCCCACACCTATCATACCCAACCCTCCTGCCTGCGAAACCGCACGAGCCAAGCGCCCTCCTGCCACCCCTGCCATAGGTGCGCCAATGATAGGATAGCGCAATTGCCACGACGTAGTGAGAAATGTACGAAGCATCATATCCTCCTTGCAATGTCGAACCTTCACTGAGACACAGTCTAACGAAATCCCGACAGCACAACAAGAACCAACAAGTGCAAAAAGAGGCCAGCCAAAACAAAAAATGTTGGTAACCTCTGTCTCAATGTCCCCACCCGCAGTTCAACCACGCAAATGTGGCATAACCTCTCGCGCAAAACGCTCAATCTGCTCCACACGATCAGGCCAGCGCGGAACCATAAACTGCAAAGCCAGATGATCAACCCCAATCTCGCGATACTCCGCAAGCGCCTCCACCAGTTGCTCAGGAGTGCCGCGCAAATGCCGGGTATCCTGCGGAACCGCGTCACGCGTCACCTCAATCTGGCGGCAGCAAGCCAGCCGGATCTGACTTGGATCCCGTCCAGCCTCAGCCGCCAGGCGCAACACAGTATCAAATCCAGCACGCACCTCCCTCGCCGTAATCTCCACAAAGTAGGGGAACCAGGCATCTCCATACCTTGCTGTACGCCGCTGGGCCGCGAAACCTTCGCCCCCAATCCAGATCGGAATACGTGGCTGTTGTATCGGCTTAGGATAGAAAGCAAGATCATGGAAACGATAAAACTGTCCATCGAAGTCTACATGTTCCTCCGTCCACAACTTCGAAAGAATCTGAAGCTGCTCATCAACCATCCGGCCCCGGTCCTGAAACGACACACCCAGGGCCGCGAACTCCTCCTCCATCCAGCCCACGCCAACCCCCATAATCAACCGCCCCCGCGACAAGCGCTCAATCGAAACCGCCACACGCGTCCAATACAGCGGATGACGATAGGGCAGCACCAGCACACTCACCCCCAGCATAATCTTCTCCGTGCACCCCGCCAGGAACGCCAGGCACGTCAACGAATCCAAAAAAGGCCGATCCGGCGGCACAATAAACTCATGATTCTCGCTATAAGGATAGGAGGTCGAAATCTGCCACGGCGTCACCACCCTATCAGCAGACCACACCGCGTCAAACCCCTGTGCCTCCGCGCTCCGCGCAGCCTCCATCAACGCATCCGGCCCCGTAGCCCGCCCCGAAATAGGTAGAAAAACACCAAATTGCATACTGGTACTCCCTGCTGACACTTCTTCCCATATAAGCTAAAATAGGAGAGAAGTTAATGCCCTTGCAGCCTTGCGGCTACCCTACTCATAGGACAAAAAAATATAATTGGACAACCAAATCTTACATCTTCTACAACAAACAGCGCAATACTTTGCCGACCGCCAGCAACAAGCCTACCTCGTCGGAGGATCAATACGCAACCTCTTGTTAGGCGAACCCTCCATAGATTGGGACATCGTCACTGATGGCGACATCCCCCATCTGGCCCGAGGACTTGCCGATAAACTCGGAGGGCACTACGCCCATCTACACGACAAAGCCAGCCGCGTCGTCATAAAGCAACAGCAAGAAATCGTCATCGACATCTCCCCCTTAACAGGCACCACCATCGAAGACGACCTGCGCAAGCGCGACTTCACCCTCAACGCCATCGCCGCACCATTAAACGAAATTGTCCGCCACCTCGAAACATCGAATGCCGTGCAACCACAAAAGCCAGCAGGGCAGCCGCAAAACACGGCAGGGCACCCGCAAAACCCGGCAGGGCACCCGCAAGGGAAACCGGCAGGGCACCCGCAAGGGGATGCCCCTACCATACACGAAGACCCGGCAGGGCACCACGCGAAAATCCGGCAGGGCACCCGCAAGGGGATGCCCCTACCATATATGCCGATTTGCAAAATATCGTCATTGATCCCATGCATGGTGTCGCCGACATTGCGGCACGTCGCCTCAAAGCGGTCGATAGCAATGTCTTCCGGCACGACCCATTGCGTATGTTGCGTGCCGTTCGCCTCGTCATGCGCTACCAACTGCACCTCGATCCATGGACCGAGGGTCTCATCATCCGCGACGCCGCTCTGCTGCCCCTCGTCGCCGCGGAACGCATCCATGACGAACTCTATGCCATCCTCGAACCAGACGGCGCAACCGACCGCCTGCGTTTCCTCGATGCCCACGGCCTCTTCACTACACTCATCCCCGAATTCATTCCCGCCCGCGGCATGCCTCAACCCCCACCTCACTACTGGGACGTCCTCGAACACTCCCTGGAATCAGTAGGCGCACTTGAACGACTCGCCAACCATCTCTCCAGGGGAGACAACCAGATCGCCACGGGAGGCAACCATCCCGCCAGGGTAGGGGCAAGCCCTACCCCTACTATACACGATCTCTCGGCAATCAATCCGTCGTATAGTAGGGGCGGTCCCTTGCGGTCGCCCAGAGGAGGCGGGGTGCCCTGGTCGAGGGATGAGGCAAATCTCTTTTCCCCAGACCTTACCGAAATATCAACCTTGTTACAAGAAGCCGAACAGCAAGGCATCTTTCGATTCGCCAACCTTACCTCACCGGCCATGAAAATGGCCACCCTCTTGCACGACATCGGCAAACCCGTTACCTACACCATCAACGAGGCCGGAGCCATCCATTTCTATAATCATCCACAAGCCGGGGTACCACTTGCTCAACAGATAATGACCCGCTTGCACGCCAGTACCCAGGACCGTCGGCTCGCGCAGCAAGTGGCAGCACATCATATGCGTCCCGGCCAGCTTGGACAAATTGATCCCATAACCCCACGTGCAATTCGCCGTTACTTCGTTGATCTCGGACCAACAGGCATCTATGTCGCCCTCATCTCATTGGCCGACCATCTTGCCACGCTCGGTCCCCAGCCGCTATCCACCTCCTGGACACGGCATCTCGCAACCGTACGCCTCCTGCTCACACGCTACATCCGCGAACGCGCGAGCATCCTCCCACCTCGCCTGCTCAGTCCGGAGGAACTCATGCGCCGGCTCTCTCTGAAACCCGGCCCTCTCATCGGCCAACTCCTCGAATCCATCGCCGAAGCCCAGTCCGAAGGTCGCATTCACTCAAAAGAGGAAGCCCTCTGGCTAGCCGAAGAGCAGATCAGTGGTTTATGAAAACTGTTTTGAGTAGCATTTAACCTTATAGATAATTGTTTGGGTTCTCGATCCCTAATCCTATAGTGGCTGCTATATTGGCGAGGTTATTATCGGCCTTCTTTTTCTTTGCCTTTCTGCGAGAGTGTTTTTCAGTTCCCTCTTACGGTCTTCTTGCCCTCCTTAACTAGCACCATTAATCGCTAAAAATCTTGTGTAAATCACTTTTTCACTTGACAATCTAACCCCTATAGATTATTCTTTATGATGTAAGCACTTCCACTTGACCATTGTTTCTTTCATCGACTAATCCTGGACTTTTTTAGTAATCGCTTCTTACGCAAAGTAATCGTAGATGTGGTTCACAAGACCTCTTTATTTTCATCCGCTATACCTATAAGATTGGGGGATTCCTATGGTGCTCTCTGTAACGAGACGACGAGCTAGCCTGATTGTCATGTGCATCTTGTTCTTGACGCTTCTTCCTTTGAACATGCTGTCTGGCATCGCTTTAGCAAAAGTGACAAGTCTTCAGCACTCTCACTGTTCCGAGACCTCTTCTATTCAACCTTTGTCATGCCTTTCTGTTCCAGTACAAACTACCATTGGAAAGAGACTCTTTTCACTTCATGTGCATCAGCAAGCGAGTGCAAATGCACAAGCGAGTACCAGCTTAACTGTGCAACAGGTCGCGATTGCAGACATCACTGGAAATAGCCAAACCACTTTTGTCCCTGGCGAGGCGGTCCTCTATGCGGCGTTTATCAATAACACAAGTAGTAGTGCGATAACGGCTACCATCAACTTTATGGTGCAGGTATCAAGGAAAGAGTGTAACTTCAATCTTACAGGAACAGGTCTTTCGGTCCCGACCGGCCAGTCGGTCTGCGAAGACATTTCTGACTTATGCGGTGATTAGCAAGCCGGGACCTATACCTGCGAGGCTAGTGTCACAGATCAGGGTACTCCTTCAGATACGAGCAGCAATTCAGGTCCGTTTACTGTGAACGCTGATAACATCGGGTACCCTTCACTTTGGAATGGTAAGCTTTGTGACACGAACCAATACTCCGGCTCTCATCAGCTTGGGACTGCAAACTATCGGGGTATCCCTGCATGTGGTCCAAGACCATTGTTTGATCCATCACAGAAACACCCCATAGGTGATGTCGGAAGCGAAGAATTCGTTCCTAATGTCCCTAAACCTGTATCTGAGTCTGAATGGGAGTGTCCAGAGCTAAGTATCCGCTTTATGTATCAGGTGTATGGAATTAACCCATATGTTGCCGAGGGGGACCTGGTTGTTGATAATTATCCACCGGATGTTAACAATGTACTTATGCCAGTCAAAAACGGAAGTGGATCACTCCCCGTTCCGGGTGATGTTTTAAGCTACACGACAAACCACACCTCAGTCGTCCTTGCCAGAGCGATTAATGGTAGTACTGGAAATGGAACAATCTACGTCATTGAGGAAATTGGCTCAAAGACAGGGATTACACCATTATCGGTGCATGGCGGAAGCTTCTCTGGAGTGAAAGACTGGCTGCATCATACACTTGATGTGTGGCCGCAAACAGCCTCTCCTGGTTCAACCGTATTGGTAAGCGCGGAGGGCTTTCAGCCTAACGAAGTGATCAATTTCTACTTTGATGTGTTCTTATATCATGTAACGGCTGACAGCAATGGACAGTTCGCTATGACGCTCACTGTTCCCCAAGTAGAATCAGGTTCACATGTTATCTCTGTTATTGGGGCAACTACCAGGCCAATCACCCAGACAATGTTCTATGTCCCGTAGCTTCATCTGAGTTGGTTCCTGTAGGGGAGCGTTTGCTCCCCTACATCTCTGTTCGTTCTCCTCACTTCCTCAACTAGCACCATTGGTTACTAACTGCCTGTGAACGTTGATGTTCAACTCTCGTTGCGTCTATCACATGAAAGACGTTTGCCCGCTCTTTCCTGATTAGCTTTAGCAACACGATATCCTTCGTAGTTTGTCTGCAAAGCTTCGATGACCTTTTGCCTGCTTGATGTATCTCCACTATAATCCATATCGTCAAAAATTGCAAATCACTACCTGAGCGATAGCAAGGTGAGAAGGTTTACAGTGGCTTTTTCCCACCTCGTATGCTAGAATAAGAGTTCAGAGCAAGGAAATCTGCACAAAAAATCCTGACTCAGGTATCGAAAAAAGAACCCACCGTAGGGGCCGATTTATCGGCTCAGGTATCGAAAAAGAGACCCAAAGAAAGAATAGAGTACTGAAACCAGAAAAACCCGCTGAGGGCTTGAGAAACATATGATCGCTTTATTTTACCAGGGCCGCAAACAAGACACTTCAAAAGTTGCTTCCCAACTCATACCGGTACTCCGGCAACAAGGATACGACGTGCTCGTCATCGACGCCCGCACCGAAGCCGAAGAAACGCCTGACCCTGCCCTAAAGAATTGCGATCTCGCACTCGTCTTGGGTGGAGACGGCACCATCTTACACGCGGCCCGCCTTTGCGCGTTCGCCGACATCCCCATCGTTGGTGCCAACTTTGGCCGCGTAGGATTTCTGACCGAGCTTGAACCCGACGAAGTGCTCTCTGAACTCCCTCATTATCTCCAGCGAGATAAATCGGTATGGATTGATAAACGAGCCATGCTGCACGCGATACTGGATCAGGATGGAAAGCATGAGGAGTTCTTAGCCCTCAACGATATCGTAATTGCTCGCGGCACATGGCCACGCGTGGTCGAAATACGCGTCTGGGTAGACGACTTCTACTATAGTACCAGCTACGCGGACGGCATCATAGTTTCGACCGCTACCGGTTCAACCGCCTATAATATGGCCGTGGATGGGCCACTGATGCACCCACAAGTGCAAAACAGTGTGCTCACACCGATTGCGCCACATCTCGCCTCCGATCGTTCATTGATCCTGCCACCGGAAGCTAACGTCAAACTCCAGATATTCACCGGAGACCAGAACGGCGTCTTCTCAGCCGATGGTCAGATGAACCGCGAGGTCAAGAACGGCGCACTTGTGAGCATACATAAAAGTCAGTACGTGACACAGTTTCTCAGGCGTCGACCGCCAACCTATTTCTATCAGATTATTAATGCCAAATTGAGAAATGACGGGACCGTAGGGACCGGATACACTGCACCCAGTTTAGACGAACATCATGTTACTTGAATTAAGCATCAAAGACTTCGCCATCATCGATAGCCTGCACCTGCGACTGCATCGCCTGTTCAACGTCTTTACCGGCGAAACGGGTGCCGGTAAATCCATCATCATAGACGCCGTCAATGCCCTGCTTGGAGGCAAAATCGGTGCCGATTTCGTACGCTCCGGCTGTGAGCGTGCGACCGTCGAAGGCGTCTTCTCTATTGATCCACTGCCACCCATCGCCGACGAATGGCAAGCCCTCGAACTCGAAGCCGAACCGGTTGCCGCCAGTAATGGAGCAACAACGCTCTTTGAGGCAATGAACGCTACCGAGATGCGCAGAACCCTCTCTATGGGACAGGCCACCGATGCAAATGACCGCTCAATCGCAAGTCATGCCGATGCCGCCAGTGCCGATGCAGGCGTCGCCCTCGCCTCACTGCTGCATGAATATGACATTACGCCAGAAGATGGTCAACTCATTCTCTCTCGCGACATCTTCCGTTCCGGTCGCACCGTCTCACGCATAAATGGTCGTGCCGTCTCGCAGCAGGTCTTACAACAAGTAGCAAGCTGGCTGGTCGATATTCACGGTCAGAGCGAACACATGAGCCTGCTGCGTCCCGAACAACACGTCAACTTCCTCGACCGCTATGCCGAATTACTACCACTGCGTGAGCAACTCAGCGCCAAAGTCACCGAGTGGCGCAATGCGCGCAAAACCCTCTCCTCCCTGCAACAGAACGAGCGCGAGCAAGCCCGCCGCGCCGAATTTCTGCGCTACGAGATCGAGGAGATCGAGAAGGCCAATCTGCAACCCGCTGAAGTAGAGGAACTGGAGCAGGAACGCAAAGTACTCAACAACGCCGAGCGGCTGCGTGAGCTTTGCACGCTGATTTACGGTGCCATCAAAGGTGGCGACATGAGCGGCGATGATTACCAGCCAGCGCTTGATCAACTCCGTCCCGCGCTCAAAGCAATGGGTGAACTTTCGCGCCTCGACAAGGACCTGGAAGAGCACGAAACGGAACTTTCGGAAGCCATCTATCGTCTGGAAGACGTTGCCGCCAGCATCAGCAGCTACGAAAGCGACATCGAAGATGACCCGCAGCGCCTCGGCGAGATCGAAGAGCGACTCGACCTGATTTCCCGCCTGAAGCGCAAGTACGGACACACCATCGAAGAAATCCTCTCGCGTGCCGCCGAAGACCGCGCGGAACTCAACACCATCATTAACCGCGACGAACTGATCGCTAACCTTCAACAGCAGGACAACGAGCTACGCCGTGCAATCGGTGAAATCGCTCAGCAACTCACCGAGCGCCGCCGCAAAGCCGCTTTGCGTCTATCCACCGCCATGGAAGAGCAGTTGGACGACCTCAACATGAAACGCGCCCGCTTCTCCGTCGAGATTGAGCAGGTCCCCGACGCCAACGGCGTTCCCGCCAGCATCGATGACCAGCCCGAACAACACTACGCCTGCGACCTGACCGGCATCGACCGCGTGCAATTCCTGATCGCCCCCAATCCAGGTGAGCCATTTAAACCCCTCACCAAAATCGCCTCTGGTGGTGAAACATCGCGCCTGATGCTCGCGCTCAAAACTATTCTCTCCGCCGCCGATGCCACCCCAACCCTCATCTTCGACGAAATCGACGCCGGTATCAGCGGCAGGAGCAGTCAGGTCGTTGGTGAAAAGCTCTGGATTCTCACCCGCAACCACCAGGTCATCTGCGTCACCCACCTGCCGCAGATCGCCGCCTTTGCCGACACCCACTACAACGTCAACAAGCAAATCTTCGACGAACGCACAGTAACTATCGTCAACGAACTGCGCCCCGAACAGCGCGTGCGCGAAATCGCCCACATCATGGGCGGCAATGTGACGGAGTTCTCGATGAAAAGTGCTGAAGAGATGCTGGCTCGATCTTATCTGTGGAAAGAGGGTTGGAGACATCAGCACTCCGAGTAAATAGATTTTCTATAAACTTAAAAGCTCGGCTTCTAAACGAGTTTCCTGAACGCCCCCATCAGTCTTTATTACATGATACGCATATTTATTTGGCGTATCAGCAATGACTTTATGGAGCGTACTGCCTTATAGTGCAACGCTACTCCATCGTCGGTTGCGTATCCTTCGCCAAGGATACCCTCTGCGATCAACCGATGGAATAAGGGGCGTCGCTGTTCCTCACTATCATAATGCACGCCATTGGAATATGGCAGGAAACCTAACCCATTGGTAACGGGACGAAGATCTTCGCCAAATGAGTCGGTTGTGCCGCCGGTATGCCAACAGATCGAGCCGGCGCTTATTCCACCCAGCACAATCCCGTTCTCCCAGGCCTCTCGCAGGATTTCATCTAAACCGTGTACCCGCCAGACTGCCAATAAGTTAGCGACAGAACCGCCACCAGCCCAAATCATATCCTGTGCAAGCAGGTGTTTTCGCACATCGAGTACGTTTGGCATTGGAAATAACGTTAAGTGACTCGGAACTATATCAGTACCCATGCAGGCTGTATAAAAAGCCGTCGTCCAGCCTGCCTCGTCCCCACTCGCTGTACCTATATAGCATAATTTTGGAGCCGATTTTCCGGTGATATGCAGTCCATATCGGATAATCGGTCCCGCTTGCCTGATGCCGTGGCTTTGTATAAAACCAGTACTACCTGCGATAATATGTTTGGACTTCATAAGCAAGGTTTACTCCTGTAGAGATGAGTCACACGAAGCTGAATCATCGTTAATGAAAGGATCACTAGATTTCCTACTATACTATTCTAGACGATTTGCGTTGGTGACTGCATATGGGTTCTGTTTAAGAGGTAATAACCATGTTTTCTTCTCTACCCTCGTCTCGCCAGCAGGAGCTTGAGCAACTGGCTCACGACTACGGCCAGCCCTTGGTACGTACCATCGACCTCAACGTCAACCACCTGTTCGACCCACTCAGCAGGCGAGATAACCGCCTGGGAGAAGTATGCATGGTCGTGCGCCGCCCCAACGGTCACCTCCTCACCATGAAGAAAACCTTCTACCCTCCTGATGGCTATAGACTCATGACCGGCGGAATCACCAAAAGGAACCCATCCTGGACGCACTCTTACGCGAAACCCACGAAGAAACCGGCCTTCAAGTCACCGTCAACCGTTTCCTCGTCGCAGTCGCCTACCGCGTCCCTGCCATCAATGACACCCCCATCTTCTACACCTTCGCCTTCTTACTTGACGAAATCGGTGGCACCCTCGGCACCCTCGACGAAGACGAGCGTGTAGAAGCCTTCCGCGAAATTGAGCCGAGCGAACTCAACACCCTCGCCACAAAACTAGCCTCCATCTCTCCCCAAAACGACTCGGAGATCGACGGCAACTGGAAAGATTGGGGCGAATTCCGCGCTATCATTCATCGACTCGTCTGGGAAGCGCTGAGCAATTGAAAAATCTTCGATTTCATGGTACAATTTAATGCATAGTTAAGAAACATGGTGATGGAGCTCACCTCATCGAAGTTCGACTTTGACGAAACCGCATGTTTGCTAATGGCTCCTGATAACGCCTGGGCGCGAAATCAGGAGCTTTATTATGCCTTATGCTCTCATTCCTGCCTGGGCAACATCTATACAGCTTTGGAGGAAAAGAGCATTGAACAACATTTGGTTAATCGCAACAATTTGGATGGCAACAGCCCTACTTGCCAGCCTGATCTCCATCCGAGTAGGTATCTCGGTTGCCTTGATCGAGATTTGCCTGGGAGTGTTAGGAGGAAACTTCCTCCACTTTCAAACAACTCCCTGGATCGACTTTCTTGCCAGTTTCGGATCCATCCTCCTCACATTCCTGGCGGGAGCAGAGATTGACCCAGAATCACTGCGCAAGCACCTCAAGCCGAGTCTAGCTATGGGCGGCATCGGATTTCTTTTTCCATTTTTAGGAGCATTAGCCTTTACCCTCTTCGTCGCGCACTGGAATCTCCACGCTGCCGAAATTGCTGGTATTGCTTTGTCTACAACCTCTGTCGCAGTTGTATATGCAGTCATGGTTGAAACAGGTCTCAATACAACCGAGTTAGGAAAGCTTATTCTTGCCGCTTGCTTCGTCAATGACCTCGGAACAGTCATCGCGTTGGGCATCTTTTTTGCCAGCTTCAATCTCTGGTTGATTGCCTTTGTGATTGTCCTCGTAATCGTTCTCTGGAAGATACAAACTATCACGCATTGGGTGATAGCCAAATTCGGAGGCAAGGTGAGTGAACTTGAGATAAAGTTCCTCTTTCTGGTACTCTTCTTTCTGGGTGGAATGGCAACACTTGCTAATAGCGAAGCAGTCCTACCAGCCTACCTCGTAGGTCTCGTAATTGCTGGAGTCTTCAGTCAAGATAAAACGCTCATTTACCGTATGCGTGCCATTGCTTTTGCGCTGCTAACCCCATTTTTCTTCATTAAAGCAGGCACACTGATCTCGCTGCCAGCATTGCTCGCTGGATTACTATTAGTCATTGTCTTGCTCGGGATCAAAATGCTCACAAAATTCATTGGAATTTGGCCATTGACTCGTGCTTTTAAGATGTCCAGTCGTGAGGGAAACTACACAACAATGCTCATGTCAACGGGTCTTACCTTCGGCAGCATCTCCGCCCTTTTTGGGTTGACGCATGGCATTATTAACCAGGCTCAATATACGATCCTGGTCTCAGTTGTAATCGGCTCAGCAGTCGTGCCGACCTTCATCGCCCAAACATGGTTTCGACCCAGTCAAGCCTCAACCGCACCCAAAGAAGTTTCCAATGAGATCGAGGTATCGGGAGAAGAAGATGCACTCGTGAAAGGATGAGCTTTCGCTCTTGCGGCAACCTGATCGTTCCAGGCCCTTCCTTCCCGTGTGGTGGAAATGGAGGTGGCCAGGACGAATTCGTCTGAACGAGTTACCGGAACCGAAAGAAGCAGTTACACTTGTTGAGCACTTCCTGAAACAGCAGTAATGTTATAGCGTGAGCAGCGAGGAAGAAGTCCGGTGCACTCCTGCTCACGCTACATCAGCTAACCCCAACATATGCTATAATACTATGTACAGACTCGCACAAAACAACCGAAGGATCACCCAATGAACAACAGAAAACTACTCAGCACCGTCCTACTATTTATCGTCTTCATCGGCTTCCTCTGGTGGGGCATCTCCATGCTCATCCACCCCGCTGACGCCGAAACTGTCGTATATGCCTTACTCATTTTGGGCTGCTCTGGCTATGCAGGTGTCTCGATCTTAATGCTGCCCCGCAAAAAAGAACGTTAATGCACGGGAGCAATTTTGATGATAGATGAACTCCCAACAACGCCGTTGGCAATCCGTCTGGCCACCCCAGAAGATATCGCGCTCATCGACGAACTCGATACCTTCAGCACATCACCCACCCGCCATATTGGCCGCGAAATGCACAAATACTTCGGCTCAGTTGACCCCTCCACACATGAACTCACACTCATCTTTCTCGCCGAAGTGCAAGGCCTCGCCGCAGCCAAAGCCGAACTTATGGTTTCCCCGTCATTACCCGACTCCCACAATTCCAGTACAGTTGGTTATGTCAAACGCGTCGTCGTCCATCCTAATTATCGCGGACAAGGACTATCCCGCAAACTAATGGAGCACATCATTATGTATGCTCGCGATGAACTAGGACTGACGCTCCATTGATTTACACGTCTGGGAAAGCAATACGCCAGCTATCCGGCTCTACGAATCGCTCGGCTTCGAACTCCAGCACCGCGAACTGTATTTTCGCCTTCCACTTTAACTCCTTTCATTGACAGATCACCTCTTACATGTCAGCATAGCAATCTCCAATGAAAGATACATTGGAAGCAAATGAGGAATTTCTTATCAAAGCGGAACAAAGATTAGCGGACTGGAGACGGCGTGGGAAAGCAAAGCGAACAAATCGAGGGAATGAAAGGAGAAACTAATGGAGCAGGATTTTCTTGACGAGATGATCGAAGAATCAACAAAGAGCAACCCAGAATTTCCCGCTTTGATGGAAGAAGCACGTCAACGACGCGCCTTGCTGAATCATTTAGCTGACATCCGAAGCCGCTCTAAAATATCACAACAAACGATAGCAAAACGAATTAAAACTTCGCAGCCCGCTATTGCCCGCTTAGAGGCGGGTAGCGTTGACCCCCGACTATCAACACTACAACGCTATGCCGCCAGCTTGGGAAAGCGCGTAGAATGGACCCTCGTTGATGCCTAATAAGCACGCGACGTTAGAAACTTCTTCACACAAAAGATCTATAAATGTCCCATGTCCCGACTGTCCCAAACAAACAAGCAGATTTACTCTCAAGACAAAAGACACAAACAAAACACAAATTGTCACAAATGTCCCGACGACCCGGTAAAGCAAGTGAGCTTTCTTCCTGAACAAAAGATAGGATCACAACAAATTATCACAATTGTCCTTGATGTCCCAAGGCAGATGACATCCCCCCTGTAGTACAATAGAAAGCATCATTACACATTTCGGTACCCAAAAAATTTCACATATTGAGCATCTCAAAGAAACTCCGAAGAAAGGAAATAGCATGGAACTTGAAAACAAAGGCGTCCTGGTCACAGGTGGCGCATCTGGTTTAGGTGCAGCCTGTGTGAGGCTATTGACCCGGGCAGGAGCAAAAGTAGTGATTGCCGACCTCAATAACGAGACCGGGACAGCCCTGGCAACAGAACTTGGCAATTCAACCCTCTTCGTCAAGACTAACGTCGTAGACGAAGCATCAGTGCAGAGTGCAGTGCAAGCGGCAGTTGATACATTTGGTGGGTTATACGTGCTCATTAACTGCGCAGGTATTGGAGTAGCTGAAAAAGTGCTGGGGAAAACAGGGCCACATAGTCTAGAGTCCTTCAACAAAGTGATCCAGATAAATCTGGTTGGGACCTTCAACTCCATTCGTCTCGCTGCTACCGCAATGGCATCGAATAGCCCGAACGAAGGTGGCGAGCGCGGGGTGATTATTAATACTGCGTCGGTAGCTGCCTTCGATGGGCAGATTGGGCAGGCGGCTTACTCAGCGTCAAAGGGAGGCATCGTGGGTATGACGTTGCCCATCGCACGTGAACTGGCACGCTACGGCATCCGCGTAATGACCATCGCCCCCGGTATCTTCGATACTCCACTGCTGGCCGGTCTCCCCGAACCCGCCCGCGTCTCGCTCGGTCAGCAAGTCCCCTTCCCACCGCGTCTCGGACGGCCAGATGAGTATGCGGCGCTGGCAAAACATATTATTGAGAATGAGATGCTGAATGGCGAGGTGATTAGACTGGATGGCGGGATACGTATGCAGCCTAAATAAGACTTATGAGAGGGAGCCATTGCTTTAATAGAGCCACTTGACTTGATTTGAGCATCCTGAGTTACCCAGCCCTAATTGACTTGCACCCAGCGTTGAGTGACACAAAGCAACATCAGCGGAAGTCGTCGGGGAGTTAGGGTATAGACTCTTAATGGAAGCCCAACCTGTGGTATACTTCCATTGATGCCCAAAGACAGATCGACTACTTAGAATGTGCAGTTCAGCGCTTTGTCCATAGTTGGGAAAGGTCAATGTTATGAAAGTATCGTTTGACTCTCCCGTTCTTTGCCCGGTCTTGATCGGTCGTGCGCATGAACTTACCATCCTCCAATTACTCGTTGATCGAGCGAAAAGCGGTCGGGGACACGTTGCCCTGATTTCCGGGGAAGCAGGGATTGGAAAATCGCGCCTGGTGGCTGAGGTCAAAACCTATGCTGACTCTCACGATTTTCTGCTTGTACAAGGCAGTTGCTTTCCGACCGACCACGCCATCCCGTATGCACCTCTGCTCGACCTCTTGCGCTCCTTCTTGACCAGCCACTTATTAGCTCTGCCCCCTACTGAGATCGAGCCGCTGTCACAGGCTTTTCTCCCCTTGCTCCCCGATCTGGGGCACGTGCTTGCGGATGAATCTCCCCTGCCTACGAAGCCCTCGCTCGATCCCGAGCAGGAGAAGCGCCGTCGCTTTGAGGTCCTGGCTCATCTCTTGACCGCTCAAGCGGGAAAACACCCCATTCTGCTCGTAGTGGAAGACATGCACTGGAGCGATGACATCAGCCTGGAGTTCCTGCACTACCTGGCCCGGCGCTGCGCTACTCATCCCCTCCTCCTCCTGCTGACCTACCGCAGTGATGAGATGCGCCCCAGCTTGCGCCATTTCCTGGCGCAACTGGACCGGGAACGCCTGGCCCAGGAATGCACGCTCGCCCGCTTCACGCGAGAGGAGGTCGAGGCGATGCTGCGAGCCATCTTCGCCTCCCCACGCTCTCTGGGCCTGGAACTTCCTGATTCGCTCTATGGACTCACCGAAGGCAATCCCTTTTTCGTTGAAGAAGTGCTCAAGTCACTGATTGCCGCAGGGGAGATTTTTTACGCCAACGGCCGTTGGGAGCGCAAGGAGCTGCGCGAGTTGCACATCCCGCGCAGCGTGCAGGACGCTGTACAGCAACGTACTGAGCGACTGAGCACGCAGGCCCAGCAGGTCTTAACCCTGGCGGCAGTGGCTGGACGGCGCTTTGATTTTGCCCTCCTGCAAGCACTCACCCATCATGACGAACAGCACCTCCTCCCTCTCATCAAGGAGTTGATCGCTGCCCAACTCGTTATAGAGGAGTCGGCGGAACAGTTCGCCTTTCGTCACGCGCTGACGCGCCAGGCCATCTATGGCGACCTGCTCGTCCGCGAACGCAAAGCGCTGCATCACCGCATTGCTGACACGATGGAGTACCTCTATAGCGCCGTGCTTGAAACACACCTGGCCGATCTCGCCTACCATTATTACGAAGCAGGAGCCTGGAAGCAGGCGCTCTGGTATGCGCAGCGCGCCGGAGAGCAGGCTCAGGCCATGTATGCGCCACAGGCCGCCATCGAGCAGGTGTCACGCGCTTTGGATGCGGCCGAGCGCGGCTTGATCACGCCTCCGGCTTCGCTCTACCGCCTGCGCGGGCAGGCCTATGAAACGCTTGGGGACTTTGAGCGTACCCATGCCGATTACCAAACCACCTTGCAGCTGGCCCGCGAAGCTGCTGACCGCCGGGCAGAATGGCAAGCTCTGTGCGACTTGGGCTTCCTCTGGACGGGACGCAATTACGCCCAGGCAGGGAGCTATTTTCAGCAGGCGCTTGAGCTGGCCCGTCACATGCGCGATCCGCTCATCCTGGCTCACAGCCTCAATCGCCTGGGCAACTGGCGCATGAATATCGAAGAGCCGAGTGTCGCGCTGCACTCCCATCAGGAAGCACTCGCCCTGTTTCAGCAGGCGCAGGATCAGCACGGGCTTGCCGACACCCATGACCTGCTCGGCATGACGAATTTCATCGGGAGCGATCTGCTGCAAGCGTCCGCCTCTTGCCAGCAAGCCGTTGCGCTCTTCCAGGACCTCGACGACCGTCACGGGTTAGCCTCCAGCCTATCGACGTTGATGCTTTCGGGCGGGATCTATCTCACCTCCACAATGGTGTCAGCACCGATCAGTTTCGCTGAGGGCCTCCAATTTGGTGAGCAGGCCCTGAAGATTGCCCGCGAGATTGGAAGCCGCTCTGCCGAAATCTACGCTCTCCTGAGCCTGGGACATTACCTGGGGCCACGCGGCAAGTATACCTCTGCGTTGCAGGTGGCGCAGGAGGGGCTGCGGATCGCTGAATCTATCGAACATCACCAATGGATGACCCTTGGGAACTGCTTGTTGGGAGCGCTCTCTCTCGATCTCCTCGACTTGAAAGCCTCGCAGCAGTTCTTCGGGCAAGCTCTTGTCCAGGCACAGGCGATCGGCTCGTGGAACTGGATTCGCACCGTCTCGGCATTTCTTGCCCAGGCTCTTCTCCTCCAGCAGGACAGGGCACAGGCCGACTCGATCCTCACCGCCGCCCTTGAAGATGGTGCGGCCATGCAAACCATCGGGCAGCGGCTCGTCTGGGCTGCGCGCACCGATCTCGCCCTTGCCCAAGGTGAACCGGCCCTGGCGCTGGACATCACTGATCGGCTGATCGCGTCTGCGACCAATCTCTCTGATGAGCAGGTCATCCCTCGCCTCTGGAAACTGCGCAGTGAGACCCTTGCGGCGCTTGGCCGGACAGAAGAAGCTGAGACCGTGCTGCGAGCCGCCGAAGTCGCTGCGCGGGTGCAAGGGCTGAGACCGTTGTGCTGGCAGATAAGCGTTGCTCAGGGACTGCTCTATCGGACTCAGGGGCGAAAGGAAGAGGCCGAACAGGCGTTCTCGACTGCTCGTTTGCTCATTGAGGAATTGGCTGCAGACCTCCCAGACGAACAGGTACGGGGGCAGTTCCTGCGACAGGCCATGGCCCTGCTGCCACATGTGCGTCCGCTGACGCGAGACCGCGCCACCAAACAGGCTTACGGCGGGTTGACCGCGCGTGAACGCGAGGTGGTGACTCTAATGGCGCAAGGAAAATCCAATCGCGAGATTGCCGAGTCGCTGGTTGTGGCTAAAATAACCGTTGAGACTCACGTCAACAACATCCTGCACAAGCTTGGCTTTACTTCGCGTACACAGATCGTGTTGTGGGCCATCGAAAGAGGCCTGGCCAAACACTAGCCTGGCTCGTTCCCGCCCACGGGAAGCCCCAGTGCCTGGCTGCCTCTCCTTTTCTGCGCGCATCCTTCTCTGCTCCTCCCATGCGAGGCGCTTACTTTCTCCATGCGTTCCCTTTGCATATCTCCATGTGAGCTATGATGAAAAGAAGGTGCGATCTCGACTACACTTTGAGTAGCTCATGAGCGAGCGAAGAACTGTCGAAACACGCAGACAAAGGAGATTCGAACATGACCACACAACCAGCAATTGACACAACAAAGACCGAGGCTTTTCTCGGCAAGGTTATCAGTAATGCAGGCGGGATGACGACGACTATCTTTGCTGCTATCGGAGACCGGCTCGGCCTCTTCAAGAGCCTGGCACATGGGCCTGCCACGAGTGCGCAACTGGCGGCCCGTGCGGATATCAACGAACGCTATGCACGGGAATGGCTGGGCGCAATGGCGAGCGCTGGCTACATTGAGTATGACTCGGTGAGTCAATCCTTTACACTGCCACCTGAATATGTACCGATCCTGGCACAGGAGAACGGCCCGATCTTCCTGGGTGGACTGCACCAGATGCTGCTGGGCATGGCCGGACCCATTGAGACGCTTGTGCAGGCCTTCCAGCAAGGTGGCGGCGTGGCTCAAGCGAACTACGATGAGAACGTCTGGGATGGCATGGAGCGGTTCACCAACGGGTGGTACGAGAACATGCTGGTCCAACAATGGCTCCCGGTGATGCCCGACGTCCAGGAGCGGCTGACGCGCGGCGTCTCAGTAGCCGACATCGGTTGTGGCCGCGGACGCGGCATCATCAAGCTCGCACAATCATTCCCGCGCTCCCGCTACGTCGGCTATGATGTGTTCCAACCCACTATCGACCGTGCAAATGCCAATGCGCAGGCTGCCGGAGTGGCCGACCGTGTTCGCTTTCAACACCTGGACGCCTCGCATAGCCTGCCTGAGCAGTACGATGTAATCACCACGTTCGACGTGGTACATGATGCTGCCGATCCACGCGGAATGTTGCAAAGTATCCGCAAGGCGTTGCGCCCAGATGGCAGATACCTCTGCCTGGAGATCAATGGAGCGGAGACCGTTGAGGGGAATGCCGGTCCCTTGGGGACATTGTTCTACGGGTTCAGCATCCTCTATTGCATGACCACCTCGCTGCACGACCACGGCGAGGGTCTGGGAACGGTGGGATTGACCGAGTCAAAGGTGCGTGAGCTGTGTCTCGAAGCAGGATTCAGCAGTGTGCAGCGCGCTCCGATAGAAAACCCATTTAACTCGTTCTTCGTCGCCACACCATAACAAAGCACAAGGAATAACCGCCACAAGGATGACCTCTTTCAGTTCACTACTTTGTTTGAGAAGAAGAAAGGAGCAATCACCATGCCGCAATTGCTACTTGTTGCGGGTGCGATGGCGTTGATGATGGCACTCGTGGTCTACCAAGCACACAAAGTCAGGTGCCTGCGAGAGCATGGAACATTGATCGCTGCCATGGTGACCTCAGTCCGACATGAAACAGGCAAGACGGGATGGGGTTTTACACGAGACAACTATTATGTCACGGCGACGTGGACGAATCCGCGCATGGGGCGCACCTATACATTTTGGACATGGGCAATGAACTCCTACCCGACCTGTTCGAAAGGAAACCTAGTGCCGGTTGTAATTGATCCCAAAAATCCAAAGCATTATGCGCTAGAGATTTGAAGAAAACATCACATAGATAGCAAAGCAGCAGTTGTACGAGATCGAATACAATAAGAAGCAATGAGCATACACTATTGCGGGATGCTCACACCATCGAGCCACCAGGAGGGACGACCCATGACCGCACAAATTATCTCGCGCCGCATCGCAGCGATCCACGCGGCTACGCCAGTCCTTGAGTTTCTCACGGCATCTCCCCAGGCTCACCGCCAGCAGGAACCGGGAATGGCCAACTTCCTGCTTGGGAACCCCCAACAGATGCCGCTGCCCGCATTCGTGGACGCGCTGCGGTACTGGAGCGTGCCCCAGAACAAAGATTGGTTCGCTTACACGATCAACGATCCCAGGGCGCGGGCGTACGTGGCGACAGTTCTGCGCGAGCGGCGCAATGTGCCCTTCGATCCTGATGATATCTTCCTCACCAATGGGGCCACCGGTGGACTCTCCATCACACTCAGCGCAGTGCTGGACCCCGGCGATGAGGTGGTGTTCATCTCCCCGCCCTGGTTCTTCTACGAGGCTTTTATTCTCGGAGCGGGTGGCGTACCGGTGCGCGCCAAGGTCGATCCGGCTACCTTCGACCTCGACGTAGACGCCATCACCGCAGCCTGCTCACCGCGCACGCGCGCCATCATCATCAACTCCCCCAACAATCCGACCGGCAAGATGTACCCGCCTGAGACCCTGCAACAGCTCGCTGCTGCCTTGGCGGCAGCGTCCGAACGGAACGGGCGCCCGATCTACCTGCTTTCTGACGAGGCTTACTCTCGGATCGTCTTCGACGGCCGTCCCTATCACAGCCCGACCGACTTCTATCCGCGTTCGTTCCTCATCTTTACGTATGGCAAGACGCTCCTCACGCCTGGTCAGCGGCTTGGCTACGTGGCGCTGCCACCAACGATGCCCGACCGGGAGCAGATGCGCGGTGCCCTGGCGCTCGCGCAGCTGGTGAGCAGCTTTGCGGTCGCAAATGCCCTGCTTCAGCACGCGCTGGCCGACCTGGAGAAGCTCTCTATCGACATCGCACATCTGCAGCAGAAGCGTGACCGGATGGTCGCTGCCTTGCATGGGATGGGCTACGAGGTGCATGTGCCCGAGGGAACCTTCTACCTCCTGCCAAAGTCGCCCTGGGCGGATGATCGGGCCTTTGCCGATCTGCTGCTCACCCACGACATCCTCGTCCTGCCGGGAACCTGGGTGGAGCTACCAGGGTATTTCCGCATCTCTCTTACGGCCAATGATGAGATGATCGAGCACTCGTTGTCTGGCTTCGCAGCAGCCTGGGAGTATGCTACAGTGCATGCGCCGGATGCCTCAAAAAAGGCTCTCTCCCATATTAAATCTGCCTGCTTGCTCCCTGCGGATCGAAATCTCGTTCTCAATTGTTCGCTAGAGAAAAACTCTTATGGAGAACGAGGTGAATGAGGACGAAAGCGTCACCGTTTCTGCCTCTATCTGAAGTCGCTGCACACAGCAGGTGGCTGATCTTCCCCATGTGGGTCAGCACGTCACCTTAAAGGAACCAACACAGGAAGGAGTATCCTCGATGTCAACCGAAGACAACAAGGTCATTGTCCGCCGCTTTTATGAAGAGGTATGGAATAAGGGCAACGTCACCGCAGTAGACGAACTGCTTGCTCCAAACTATGTTAACCACTTTGACTCCCCCACAAACGTTTCTGTGCCGGAGCATTTTCAGCAAAATCGCGAGGAGACCAAACACTTCATCCCCCAATGGCTTACCGCCTTCCCCGACTTGCATTTTATAGTTGAGTTCCAGGTCGCTGAAGGGGACCTGGTGGTGACGCGCGGGACTGCGAGTGGGACGCACAAAGGAGAGTACCGGGGTCTAGAATTTAAGGGCATCCCCCCAACTGGGAAGCAGGTGACCTGGACGTTCACAGCGATTGATCGTATCACTGACGGCAAGATCGCCGAAAGCTGGCTCAACGATGACTCTGTGAGTAGGCTACAACAGGTCGGTGCTCTCCACATGCCAGCGTAATGGATCAAGCCCAAGGCCTGACCAGACGCTTCCTGTCAACTCCAATAGGATGCTCGCGTCCACGAGTGTCGTTGGTTGTCCAGGACGTGATCCCTCCGTTACGTAGCAGTCAGCACCCGGCGGCGCGGCAAATCGAGATTGCTGCCGCTTGTGTTACATGGCTCTGGGAAAGAGCTGATCACTAGCCGTTTAATGAGCCTGCTACTTACATGAAACGGGAAGCCTCAGACCGAATAGGTCGGCCAGCGTTTGGGTCATCTCTTTTAATACGGTTAGTTCAACCGAGAGGTAGTTAGCACCTTTTGGATGGCGGGATTCGCATGCAGCCTAAATAAACTCTTCGATTAAAAATATGATTCGAGGAAGTCGCCAAAGTACGGCCAGACTTCCTCGCCCCGTCTAGAGCCTCTTTAAAATGCCTCGTAAAGATGTGTTATAATGTATCTAAGTTATTTCTTGACTTGCCACTTTACTTATCACTGTACTCTGATTCTAGCCGTAATGTTAATCGACAGTTGTTTATTGCTTCTCGTCTACTATCTTGGTCTCGCGCTCACGCTGGCTGAGGCAACCCCGGTACCCGTCGGAGTGTGGGCGGGTGTTATTTTCGTATGTGGGATCTATTTTGTGCGCAGGAAAACCCTGGATGCCACGGTGATAAGCGCCCTGGTTGTAGGAGCGATCAATCTGGGTTTAATTCTCATGCTCTCGACACTTGCTTTGAGGCACCTGCGGGTAGAGCACCTGCTGTATGTACACATTCCGTTCATCAATGGAAGTCCTTTCGAACCAGTAATGCTAGGATTGATCTTCGGTATCGTCTTGAGTGCCTACGATGGGCATCTCTCAGTGAGTAGTTGTGCCAGGACAATGCTCCGGCGTGATCCAGGTGGGCGATCTCTTATATGGGGCGCTATTGCAGCGGAGGCAAGCGCCATGGTGGTCTACATTCTGTGGGTCATCGCAGTCAATGGAGCCTTTGCTCCACAGGCTCTTGCAGGGTTGTCAGGAACAGTTGTGGCACCCCTGGCTCAACTACTTGGCCCCGTGGCGATTCTTTGCGGAACCATTCTGGCCATTCTCGCGATGGGGATGGGTTCCATCTTCATAAGCCTGGCTATCTTCTTTATGGTACAAGAGTGGATTCCTGGACGAACCCGGCATACCCTGGCGCTGGGACGACGACAAGGGAAAGTGATCTTTACCCCGCGGGACAAAGCTTCTATCGGTCTGACACTTACGTATCTCAGTCTGAAACGAACACAGGAACTGATGCAAGGCGCCTACAGCCGTTTCTGGCTGGGACTGATCCCACTGATACTCATTTTTTTGACGACTGAGTGGCTGCTGTTGAAGAAGCTAGAGTCATTCTCCCAAATGCTCGATTTTCTCGGCATAGTTGCTCTACCCCTGGAAATAGGGGTCTTCCCAGTGATACTCCTCTACGCCAGTCGCCGCAAGGGCGAATATGTCCCCAGCTTTGTGCCACGGTTTCTAGCTCATCCAGCGGTTGTGGGCATCATCTATCTGGTATCTGTGGGCTTCCTCTTCCTGCATGGGTTGTTTATCTGGCAGAATACCCTCCAAAGGGCGATAGCGATCCTGGTGGGAGTGATTATACTGGTGGTAACATACATGATGATCCGACAGGGAGCTTTTGCTCGCCGCCTGGTGATCGAGCTACGCCAGGCTTCGGCGAAGGAGGGCGGTGATACATTTACAGTGACCGACAGTGGTCGGGCTGCAACCCAGGTCAGGGTGAGGCTAGGTTATGCTGAATTAGAGCATGTGTACCAGATAGCCAGTGGTAGCATCCCCGAATTTCCCGACTTGCGCTCCGCGAAATTCCACTTATACGGAATAAAGGCGCAGGAACTGCGAGTCTGGCCACATCGAGTGACAGCAGAAGGCCAATCGGTGAATCTGCCTGCGCATGTGAAAGTGTCTTCAGAGAGAGGTATCCAGGAGTACTATGTGGATGGAACCGAGAACAAATTCGTTCTCCCCTTGCACGATGCGATGAAGAAAAGGCGCAAAGGAGGTCCAGCAGAGATAAACCAGCTCGCAGTCGAAGTGCAGCTAGCTGATTATAGAGCATAGGAAAGATGCTCTTCAGATGGATCTCAAGCAGGACTCAGCAGCTGTGCAGCGATCGCGCGCACTTCCTGGCTGTAGGGATGCTCGGGGTACTTCAGGCTGAAGAGGCCAGCACTGCCCAATTCAATCATTTCCTCCGAGACTGGCAATATTCCCGCGACGGGTGCATGGTAGGTTTCTTGTACCTGCTGCCTCAGACTCTCAAAATCCAACTTGGGCAGGACGTTGTTTACCACCAGCAGCAACCGCTTCACTTTGAGCCTCCGGGCGACTTCCGCCGTGACGGCAGTGCCCTGGAAATCCTGCTGGTCGGGGCGCAGGACCAATACCAGCGTATCAGAAAGCAGTATGGACAGCAGCGTCTCCTCATTCAAGCCCGGGTGAGTATCAATGAAGAGGTAATCGAGACGAAACGTTTTCATCAGCTTGCGAAAGCCGTCGGTGAGCAGGTTGACCTCGTAGCCCTCACGCAAGACCCGCGTGATCTCGCTGGCCTTGATGCTCGCGGGGATCAGGTAAAAGGCTCCTGCCGGTGGCACAGCAGCATCCAGCTTACTACTGACATCGTAGGCCGCCTGTTCGATACCGCAGCGTCCATAGAGGTAATCGTTGAGGGTCAAGCCCATCTGCTGCGGATCCATGCCGAAGAGGACGTGCAGGCCCGGTGACTGGAGATCGCTATCAAGAACGGCGACTCGTTTGCCTTCCTGGACGAGGCTACTCGCCAGATTGGCGACCAGGTTTGATTTGCCCGTGCCACCCCGGTAGGAGTGAATTGAAACGATCGTGGACATAGTTAAAATTCTCCTTTTAAGACCTGGGCCTCGGCTCCTTCGGCTGCAAGGGCTTGGCAAACGCGCTGATATTCTTGTTCCAGTTGTGCCACCAATTCAGCTGCTCCTTCAACCGTTCCTTGCTTGCCCAGCGACTCCAGTTCGGAACTGAGGGTAGCCATGGTATGAGCTCCCAGATTGTTACTGCTGCCCTTGAGGTTGTGAGCCGCTCGTCTGAGCGCCTCGGCCTGCTGCTCGCGCACGGCTACGTGCAAGGCTTCTAACAGGGGAGGGGTCTCGAACTCGAACGCCTCTGCTAGCTCCTGAACGAGATCCGGTTCGCCATCTGCCTGGAACTGGCGCAATTCGGCCAGTACTGCTGGATCAAGGGCTGGTAAAGCTTCCGCCTGTTGCTTTCCGTCGTGAGGAACTGGTAGCGCTTCCCCCGATGGTTTTTCGACCAGTGGTTGAGAAGCGTTGCGCCGTTTGGCTTCGAGCCCGGCCCGCTCCAGGGCCTCCCGTAATGCTTTCACCTGAATGGGCTTGGTGAGATAATCGTCCATGCCAGCGGCCAGGCACTCCTCGCGGTCACCCTGCATGGCATTGGCTGTCATCGCTATAATGCGCGGTCGCTGCTTCGCCGGCAAATCCCTGTGAATGGCGCGCGTTGCTTCCAGCCCATCCATTTCGGGCATCTGCACATCCATTAAAATCACATCGTAATTCTGCCTGTGTAATGCCTCCAGAACCTCCAGGCCGTTCCCGGCAACATCAGCACGATATCCCATGCGTCCGAGGAGACGCAGTGCCAGACGCTGGTTGACGGTGTTGTCTTCCGCCAGGAGAATGTGTAGAGGGAGTCGCTCACCCAGCGTGGCATCAAACTGTACGTCGATTGCTTCTGTTGGCTTGAGCCCAGGCCGAGCGTGCTCAGCTTCGCTAAAAATAGAAAGCAGCACATTGTACAGTTGCGAAGCTTTGATCGGTTTATGCAAAAAGGCAGCGAACTGCACATCACGCATATCGAAGTCGCGCTGACCCAGCGAGGTTAACATAATGAGCGGGAGATTCCGCCAGCTCTCTAAGGTGCGTACCCGCTCGGCAAGCATCAGGCCATCCATAGCTGGCATCTGCATATCCAGAATAGCCACATCGAAGGGCAGGCCTGCCTGCAATTGTTCCAGGGCTTCCTGGCCAGAAGCGCAGGTATATGGCAGGATGCCCCAGGACTGGGCCTGTAGAGCGAGGATAGAGCGGTTTGTCGCATTATCGTCCACAATCAACATGCGTTTTCCCGCCAGGTGGGGCTGACTGGAATCCAGGTAAGGACGTGAGGGAGCGGGAGCCTCCTGAGCAAGAATTGTGAAATGAAAGGTCGAGCCAACCCCTGGCTCGCTTTCAACCCACATGGTTCCACCCATGAGTTCGGCCAGCCGCTTACTGATCGTCAGCCCGAGGCCCGTTCCACCATAGCGCCGAGTTGTCGAGGCATCCACCTGGCTGAACGATTGGAACAAGCGCGCCTTTCCTTCTTCCGAAATGCCGATGCCGGTATCCCTGATAGCGAAAGCCAGCTCATAGAGAGTCAATCCGTGGTCCCTGGATCCGTCCAAGGTTCCTTTTTCATCCTTGCGATTGACGGCAACCGAGAGAACGACTTCGCCCTTTTCCGTAAACTTGACGGCATTGGAGAGCAGGTTGACGAGTATCTGGCGTAAGCGGGTCACATCCCCGTAAATAGCAGGGGGAGTCAATTCATCTAATCGGTAAGCCAGATCCAGGCCCTTCTCGTGAGCCCGAGCCACTACCAGGTCCAGGGCCGATTCTATGCACTCACGTAGCTCGAAGGGCTGGTGTTCAAGTTCCAGTTTTCCGGCCTCGATCTTCGAGAAGTCCAGAATGTCATTGATGATGGTTAGCAAGGCATCGCTGCTGGAGCGAACCGTGTCGGCGTAATCATACTGCTCGGGTGTCAGGTCGGTATCCAATAGCAGGCTCGTCATCCCTATAATAGCGTTCATGGGGGTACGGATCTCATGGCTCATCATGGCAAGAAAAGCGCTTTTGGCTTCGTTGGCAGCCTCAGCAGCAGCCCTTGCCTGGTCCATTGCCTGCATTGCCAGCCTCCGTTCTGTAACGTCACGGAGAACCACCAATCGACCGGCGTGAGAACCGTGCCGGTCAGCAAGGCTGGAGATACTCAGGTCAAAGTAGCGTTGTTCTCCCTCTATTGTTAGAGGGAGTTCTTCATGAGCCGTCGCAAGATTGTAAAAGCGTTGAATCTGATCGGAAAAAGCGGTGGCGGCGCGCAGACTGTTTTGCCCTTTCACCTCCGAGAGCTTGCGGCCAATGAGGCGCTCCCCGGCAGGGTTGAGGTCCGTGATGCGGTGTTGCGCATCTGTCACAATCACAGCATCGCTCATGCTTTCCACCACGATATTGCGCGCCACTGGCACCAGCTCGTCCGGCCGGTAGCGAAAAAGGGTCCAAGACAACGCCACGCCGGTAATTGTAAGCGCCAGAGGGGTCGAGTCCAAGCCAGGCAATGGACTCCAGCCAAAGGCCGCAAATGCAATCACGATCCAGGGAACCGCTATGGCGATCAACAAAGCAATGACCTGTCCACGGTACAGGGACCCTGAACGAATGCGTGCCAGGATAAACCAACCCAGGATGAGGGAGCTAAGCAAGGCCAGCAAATAGGAATAGACAGCATTGAGCCAGAACCAGGAGCCATAGGTGACGGCCTGCGCCGAAAACGAAGCGCTGTTTGTGCTGCCACTGACAATCAAGCCGTACTGAGCGTTTGTCCACACGAGTAGCAGTGTAATAAATGGCTCAATAATCAGCAGGGCCCTCACGGGAGATGACAGCCAGCGGGAATGTCCTGTATATTGAAGCGAAAAGGCAAGTAAGGCAGCCGGTGCAATCACCATTCCCAGCAATGGAACGTTGTTCCAGACAATGATGATGGGCAAACCGACATTTCCCAGGGCCAGTACAATGCCCAAGGACCATTCGGCCACCGCGAACATGAGCAGGCCGAATGCTGTGGTGCCCGGTATGAAGCGGCGCCACCATGCGCCGTTCAAAAGCCAGATCGATATAGCTGCGGCAACAACGTAAGGAATCTCATAGAGGGTAAATTGCCAGTGCATCTTGCTTCCCTTTCGCGCCTCACTCTACGGCCCTTGAGCGTTGTATAACTGCTTCTATCTCCAATTGGCTCTTTACTTTCCGACAAACTTATCAACTGGGCCGAAATGTGACGACTTTGGTGGCAATAAGCTATTCAATTGTAGCTGTGCCTATCATACCACCTGGAACGAGAAAAGCGCAATTAGATGCAGGCTTTGGAAGTTGGGACCTAGAAGAAAGCTCAATAATGGCTGCAATGCAGGAAAATCTCTTGTACTGGTATTTCCGAACTGATATACTTCAATATATGTGATAAGGATGGGTGCTTTTTCTCGGTCGTCGCATAGATGTTCACATCGATAAGCTGAAGTAGTAGGTATGAAATGACCCAGATGCAAGGGCAACCAACGAGCAATCAATCTCCACTCATTCCCGCCAGCTCGCTGCTGGTTGTGGACGACAACAGTATGAACCGCATCATGCTCTCCCGTTACATTACCAGGCTCGGTTACCAGGCTACGCTGGTGGAAAACGGACGGCAGGCCCTGGACAAACTGCAGAACGAGCCCTTTGACCTGGTGTTGCTGGATGTGGAGATGCCCGAAATGGACGGCTACCAGGTGCTGGAACAGCTCAAAGCCGACCTGCGCCTGCGTGATATCCCGGTGATTATGATCTCGGCCGTGGAAGAGCTTGAGAGCGTCGTCAAATGTATCGAACTGGGAGCGCAGGATTACCTGCCCAAGCCCTTCAACCCAGTGCTGCTGCGAGCCAGGCTTACGGCTTGCCTGGAACGTAAGCGACTCCGTGACCAGGAAGTCGACTACTTGCAGCAGGTTGATCGAGTGACAGCAGCAGCGACAGCGATCAAGGCCGATACCTTTCAGTTAGAAAGCCTTGACGAAGTGGCCCGGCGTAGCGATGAACTGGGGCAGCTCGCTCAGGTCTTTCAGGAGATGGCGCGCCAGGTATATACCCGCGAGCAACGCCTGCAACGACAGGTGCAGCAACTACGCATCGAAATTGACCAGGCCCGCAAGGCCCGTGAGGTAGCCGAAATCACCGAAAGCGATTATTTCCAGCAGTTACTTGGCAAAGCGGAAGAGATTCGCAACAGGGCTAGGGCCGACAACGAAGACGGCTAGAAGAAGGTGACCATGTCAACCGACGATGAGTTGTTCACTCCTGAGGAGGTGCTGGGAGGGTTCTCAGCGAAGCGCGCGCGCCTGCTGCTCTTTCAAATAGAGAGCCGAACTGCCTATCTCATGATGCAATCACGGCGGGCAGCCGCTCGCTACCTTACCGAAGCGACCGCCGAGGAGCAGGATTTGATGTTCTTTGAGGCCCTGGCCGAGGGCCGCGAATTGCCTGTCCGTCCAACGATTCGCGACCTGGAACGCTATGCTCCTTACTGGCAATCCCTGGTCCCGCCAAACCTGACCCTGCAAGCAGCTCTGGCCCACCTGTTTGGCCAGAAGTATCGTTTTGCGCAGCGCGACATTCCCCACCTCAGGCAGGCGTTAGGGCTAGATACTGAAGGGGTTCAGCACGCCTTCCAGCTCCAGTACCAGCAGCCGCTTGACACGATCTATACCAAGCGCATCGGCTTGCTCAATCGGATACGCTGGCGCTGGAACAAGTTCAGCGGGTGGCTAGAACACCTACCGCCTTTTTGGACTGCTTATGCGCTGACCTTCACCGAGGTAGTGGGAGCTTCCATCCTGGCGTTGCCCATTGCTCTGGCCGGAGTGGGTCCCCTGGCCGGAGCGGTCGTACTGGTGGTGATGGGCGTGATCAATGTACTCACGATAGCTGCGATGGCGGAAGCCGTGATCCGCAGCGGCTCGATCCGTTATCAGGGAAGCTACCTGGGGCGGCTGGTCCAGGACTACCTGGGCAGACCAGGTTCAATTCTGCTGACTATCATGGTAGTGGCTATCTGTGTGATAGTGCTTTTGGCCTACTATCTCGGGTTCTCACTCACCCTGGCCGGTACCACGCCAATACGTGCCGAAGTCTGGGCAGGACTGCTTTTCCTGATAGGAGTCTACTTTGTTCGTCGAAAAAATTTGCATGCCACCATCAGCAGTGCCCTGGTGGTAGGTGCGATCAACCTGGGTTTAATCCTGGTCCTCTCTGTAATTGCTTTGGGATACCTTCAGCCGGAACACCTGCTGTACGTCCATGTTCCCTTCGTTAACGGGCGCCCTTTCGAACCGGCCCTGCTTGGATTGATTTTTGGCGTGGTTTTTGCTTCCTACTTTGGCCACTTCTCCGTGAACAGTTGTGCCAGGACTGTCCTGCAGCGCGATCCGAGTGGGCGGTCTCTGATCTGGGGATGCATCGCCGCGCAGGCGAGTGCGATGGCTCTGTACATCCTGTGGGTTGTGGCAGTCAATGGGGCCATTGCCCCCCAGGTCCTGACAGGTTTCTCGGGCACAGTGCTCACACCGCTTGCCCATCTGGTCGGCCCGGCCGTGATCATACTTGGAACCATCTATGTCATTCTCGCTATGGGTATGGCGTCTATCCACTTTAGCCTGGCGCTCTTCTTCACAGTACGAGAGTGGATCCCCGGTCGGTCTCGGCATACTCTGCTGCTCGGGCGACGACAAGGGAGGCTGGTTTTTACCCCGAGGGGTAAAGCTAACGTCAGCCTGGCTCTGACGTATCTGGGCCTGAGTGCTGGTGGCACACAATCACCCGAATTGCGTCCCCAGTTTCGCCTTGACCTCCAGCTTGAAGGCGACACACGCCGCTTTGAGGTGGAGGTGAATGACGCCTGGGAAGCAACAAGCAGTTTGCTCGCTGAATCTGTCCCAGAACTATCCCCTAATACCATCCAACTGGCCTTAAACATAGTAACTGCCGATGCCGATACGGCGCGTGTGCAACTTGTCACCTCTATGCGGATGGTGTTCGAAGGAAAGTGGGATACGCTCGGGTTCGACTTCCTGGAGATGGCGGAGGCTCCGGAGGCTCCAGAAACCTCTGATATGGCCTTAATTAGTTGGTTCGCTGGTCGAGAACAGGCGAGTGTGGAAGAAGCGGCTGACTTCCTGGAGCAATCTGAGCAGGAGGCCGAGGCTGAGTTGAACAGGTTGGTAGAGCAAGGTATCTTGTTAGAGACCAGGGAGCAAGGCCGGTCGTCGTATCACGTCCATTTTACTCCGAGACGCAGGCGGCAGGCCACCACTGCTATTTGGCAAGCCCTCGACAGTCCTGAAAATGTGGCCGCCCACAAGCAAAATACAGTTCAAGGCATGAAGAAGCGGATGAGGCTTGCGCGCATCAAAGAACTGATGCAAGAAGAACAGGTACGCTCCTGGCTGGCACTCAGTCCACTGCTCCTCATTTTTCTGCTCGTTGAATGGCTGTTCGTGCAAAAGCTCGAGTCATTTTCCCAGGTGGTGGGTTTTGTAGGGGTAGTCGCGGTAGCAGTGATGGCGGGAGTATTTCCAGTGCTCCTGCTACTTGCCAGTCGCAGGAAGGGTGAAAACGTGCCACAATTCTTTTTGCCGTTTCTGGCTCATCCGCTAATTGCTGGTACAATCTACCTGGTGTCTGTGAGCATCCTGTTCCTACATGGGCTTTTTATCTGGCAGAACCCCTTCCAAAGGGTGATAGCAATACTTGTTGGGGTAGTCATCCTGGCAATAACATTTATGATGGTGCGCAAGGGCACTTTTGCTCGTCGCCTGGTGATCGAGATGCGGCAAGGCCCGGCAGAGAGAGAGCAGAGCGGCGGCACCTTTATGGTGACCGACTGCGGTCAGCGAGCGACACAAACAAAGGTCGAGCTGGGTTATATCGACAGGGCGCATTTCGATCAGGCTGCCAGTGGGGCTGTCCCAGACTTTTCCGAGTTGCGTTCCGCGAAATTCTCCTTGCCTGGAACAAAAGCGCAGGAACTGATGATTTGGATACACCGAGTGACAGCAGAAGGCCAATCAGAAAACTTGCCCGCACTCGTGAAAGTGTTCTCGGGGCAGGATATCCAGGAGTTTCGTGTAGATGGAGCCAGGAAACAGTTTGTGCTTCCCCTACGAGAGGTCGGAGCAAAAGCAGGCAAAGGGTATCCTGATGAAACAGACCGGATCGAAGTCGAAGTGCAGCTAGCGGGAAAGACTGCATAGAATGTATGCCCTGGGACGATACAGGTGTAGAATCTCTGGTAGGAAGGAATTCCATGGAGCGTATCCTCTGTTTTTCTTCCTCTCCCTGCATCATAGAATGAGATGGGTCGGACAATTTCTGCTTTCTGAAATTGACTGTATCACCTTCCCTCTGCGAAACCTGTTTCTCCATCATCTACCGCGTTCGTCCCAGACCTTTGATCCGCCAGCAACCAGACGCACGTGGATACCCATCCGACCTTGTAGCCAGTTCCTTGACCCAGAGTGGGAGTTGCCTGGGTGATGGGTTGAGCCATTATCCAGGATCAACGCCACCGTTTGTACCCAGCTACGTTGTGCTTCTGCGGTGGACGGGTCGCTCCGCTCCACATCGTAGCCCAACAAGCAAACTAATCCATTACAGCTCTGAAGGTGAGCAGGGGTGCTGTCTCTCCCAGAGACTTGCCTACAAGTTCACCAGCTTGGCGCTCTGCTCCCGCCATCTCCAGCTTACGGGCTGAGCCGAAATGGTGGGTACTGGTCGGTGACCAGGATGACTGCATAGGCGATGACCCGGTTGTCCCAACGAATGACGCCCTCCACGAACTCGAACAGGCCCCTGGGGTAGTGCCCGGTGAACAGGATGGCGAACCAGGCGATGATCACCACCACGGCCATGGCGATGTGCAGGAAAAACAGCACGATATAGTGAGGGATAGCCAGGAACCACTTCACCAGGGGCAACAACCGGTTGAGGTCGCGCTCCGCGTCGGGGTAGGCATAGTCCAGATGCATCGACTGGTGATCGGTGGTGGACGGGTACCGATCGTCCATCAAGGCCAGGTAGGCACCCACCCGGGCGCTGAAGCGCTGCAGTTCCAGGCTCCAGTCGAACCACCAGCGGGGGTACTTCCGCCGGAACACGATCATCAGCAGGGGAGCGAAGAACAGCAGGCCGCCAGCCCCGGCCGCAACTGCCGCGGTTCTGCCATTGGTCCACTGCCAGGTTCCTCCCGCTACAGCCCCCAGCACGATCGCAATAGGGATGACCATGAAGAGGCGGAAGAATGTGGTCAGACGATTGAGCGGTCGATCCGGGTAGTCGACCGAGAACTGAACGGGATATAGTGCCTGTTGCATAATGAAATCTCCTTCGCTGCCCTCGCTTCCCGCGAGTGGCAACTTCTGTGCTTTGAACTGTTCGGCTAAATAATGCCGAACTTCCTGTCACGTAGGGATTGACAGTGAAGTTTTGTTATTCTGTTCCTTGATACCCATGATCCCAGAACGAGAACTTGGAACACATGAGACAGGGTTGTAAACCCGGCGGCTATACGTGGTACGTCTCCACGGTTCGGCGGGTCCTCAGTCGTCATGAGGACCCACCCTTCCGAGGCTTCCCGCCGTGCTAACTGACCCAGGCCACCATCCTCAGCCGAGTCGCTTATGACGGCCCCGGCCTAAGAGCGCCCACTGACTCGCCCCGGCTGCCAGCTGGTCAAGCTGGCAAGCCAGACGGCGAAGGCGAGCTATGGCCGACGAGAAGCGAAAGGATTGGTGGCGGCTGCCGCGCTGACATCTCGCATATCGCTAGAGAGGATCGGAGAGGGCTGAAAGCCTTTGACGATGAGCTAGACGCCTAGCGAAAACTCAAAGAGCGCGACCGGAATTGAGGACAACGCAGCCAAGGGAGCATGTTGCCCGAGAAGACCGAACATCACAGCGAGGTAGCTTGCCAGGAGGAGGGGCGCTCCGACGATGCCGATCAGGCAAAGGCCTCGAGGCACCAGGCGCGACTTGTACAGTAGGAAACCAATCAACAGGTCGCATATGGCCGGCATGAAGCTTTGTCCTTGGAGGAAGATGCGGTCATACAGGGTGCTAAGCGCATGGCTGGTGACCAATGCACCTGCTCCCGCTCCGGCCTGCCGCAAGGTCACGATCGACATCAGGAACACCACGCCGACGAAGATAGTGCCGGATTCCAGAACTCGGGAGGCGACCAGGCCCAGCGCGGCCGCTTCGTTCTGCTTCTTGAGCACCGGGAACAGCACGACGGCGGTGCCGATGCCGGCGAGGGCCACGATGATCTCCAGGAGAGCGCCGATGATGGCGGCAGTGTCCGGGCCAGCGCCGAGGATGTAATTCGCACTCTTTACCGAACTGTAGATAAAGAGGGTCGGGATCGAGACAAAGGTGAGCAGGTAGAGCACGCCCGCGACAAGGGCGGTCTTCCTATGTGGACTCATCTGAAATGCTTCACGGTCTGCTTGAAGCGGGCCTGCTCGTGTAGTCTTTACATTGGTCATTGTCATAACAATTCTCCTCTTTCTTACGCTGATAGGACACAATTCCTGTCCAGCAACATTTCTAATACGAGGTGAGTATGCTGCGAAAAGGCTCGCAACATGCGGTTTGAGGTGTAGCGCTTTATGCGGTGTGGGTGTTCTGATGCACTTCATAGCACCTTCCCTGACTCTTCCTTAGTATAGGGGGCAGGGCGCGAAGAGGAAACCCCCATTGGGCGTGTTCCTGGTCACTCTTTGGCGGGATAAGGAATCTCACTCGAAAGGCGTGGGGAAGCGACCACTTATCGATGTCGTTTATCTCTGGCGTTCGGACGCTTCCAGAGCAAGCTCAGGTTCGTCGTAGATGGGAAGGCGTACACACAGAGAGGTCCCTTGTGCCGGGGCGCTCGCAAGGGAGCAGGTGCCACCCAGACGAGCCACACGCTCCTGGATTGAGCGAAGCCCAAGGTGGCCGGGGAACGGCCCGGCCGAGTCAAAGCCTCTGCCATCATCGCGGACTTCTAAGACCAGTTCGTCGTCCTGCCTCTCCAGTCGGAGGAGGACCGTGCGCGCATGGGCGTGCTTGACGGTGTTGTGCAGGGCCTCCCGGGCAATGCGGTACAGCGTGTGTTTGCGCTCCAGGGAGAGCGCGGGCTCCTCGCCCAACTGTACGTTGACGGTGAGTTTGTAGCGGGTGCGCAAGATGGCGACCTGTTTGGTGAGCGCGGTGATCAATCCTTCGCTCGCTAAGGATTCGGGGCGCAGCTCGAAGATCAGGGCCCGCATCTCGGCCAGTCCTGCCTCGGCCAGCGAAATCACGTAGTCCAGTGGCGCGATGGCCTCGCCCGGATCACTCTCGAGGGCTTCCCGGGCGGTCTGGGCCCCCAGACTAATGCCGTAGAGGGTCTGGGAGACCGAGTCATGCAACTCAAGAGCCAGCCGTTGTCGTTCCTGAAGGGAGGCAAGTTCCTGCGCCTGTTCAGAGAGCAGACGGGTTTCGCGCTCGCGGCTTCTGGCTTGCTCGGCGCGGCGACGCAGGGTCGCGGTTAGCCACCCGGTCAGGATGGCCGCTACCAGGAAGATCAGCGGATTGAGCAGGTCTTCCATTCTGATGTAGCCAAATGTGTAGAGTGGGGGGACGACGAAGAAGTCAAAGGCGAAGCCGGCCAGCAGGGCAGCCAGGATCGCGGCATAGCGTCCCCGTGCGCTGGCCAATGCGATGATTATAAGCAGATAGATCAATGAGACGCTCGGAATGCGCTGGTACAGGTGCGCGGCAGCGATTACACTGGTGACGATGGCGACTCCTGCGATGGCCAGCAGGCTATCACTTGTATAACGCCGCCAGCCTGGCTCTTTTTTTTCTTTGGGAGAAGGGATGCGTTCACCCTGCTTCATGGTCAGCCCTTCTGCTTTCTACTTCCTCGCTCACGACTGAGGGGAAACGATCCCCAACCGGATGGCTGCAAGCACGGCCTGGGTCCGGCTCTGAACACCAAGCTTGGCCAGGATATGACCTACATGGGATTTGACGGTTTCCTCGACGAGATGCAGGGCGCGGGCGATCTCTTTATTGGATTGTCCCTGCGCGAGCAAGCGCAAGACATCCATTTCACGCGGGGTCAGAGATTCGGGATGGTCTGGTATGCGGATAACACCGAGGAGATAGGCGGAGGCCTGGGGAGAGAGTTGGACCTGCCCGGCGGCGGCAGCTTTGATGGCTGTGCGGAGTTCGGAGGCCTGGGTATCCTTGAGCAGGTAGCCAATGGCTCCAGCCCGAATCGCCTCGACTGCCGAGACGCTTTCCAGGACGCTGGTGAGCGCGAGAACCTCGGTCTCAGGCAATTCGCGACGGATCGCCTGTGTCGCGGCAATGCCATCCATGACAGGCATGAGCAAGTCCATGACCACAACGTCGGGCCGCATTTGCCTAGCCTGCTCCAACGCCTCGGCTCCATCTGCTGCCTCTCCCACCACCTCCAGGTCCGGGTCACGCACGAGGAACATGCGCAGGCCCTCGCGCACAACACTGTGGTCGTCCACGATGAGCACGCGAATGGCCATCGCTGCTCCTCCTTTCGAGTGAGATTCCCTGACCCTCCAAAGGGGGAGCCTAAACCCTCCCTTCGGGTGATGTCTCCAGAGGCCGAGGCTGCTATACTCTACTTACGGGTCCATCGCTGTCATGTATGCTGGCGCGGTCCCTCGCATCTTTATGAAGAGAGCACTACAAGAACCTTCTCCATGCCAAGTATGTCACATTATGCAGAGGTAGCGCAACATTGACACCAAGATGCCCCCGATGAGCAAGCAGGCGAAGAGGATGAGCCGATGATTACGATACTACTGGTGAATGGTGAAGCGATCGTGCGCGAGGGTCTGCGGATGCGACTGGCTGTGGAAGCGGATATGACGATTGTCGGCGAGGCGACCAGCAGTGCTGAAGCGCTGGAGCAGGTGCAGCGGCTCCGGCCCACTATCGTCCTCATGGATCTGCCGCTGCCGGACAGGGATGGGATTGCTGTAATCGCCGCGCTGCGAACAGCCCACACAGCAAGTGCGGTAATCATCTTGAGCTGGCAAGACGATGTAACGATACGGGCGCGGGCACAAGCAGCAGGGGCGGCAGCGTTTGTGGGCAAACACGAAGGGGTGAAGACCGTCCTGACGGCGATTCGGTATGTAGGGAGCGCGGACGCTAGAGCCGGCTAGTTGGCGTAGGCAAACAATGCGAGTGTACTTGCTGTCTTCCAATAGCTGTGTCTAAACTTGCCGTTATATTTGTCAAATGGTACCTTGATATCTAGCCGTTTATTGAGCCTGCTTCTTACATGGAACGGGAAGCCTCAGACCGAATAGGTCGGCCAGCGTTTGGGTCATCTCTTTTAATACGGTTAGTTCAACCGAGAGGTAGTTAGCACCTTTTGGATGGCGGGATAAGAATGGCACCCAAATAAACTCTTCTATAAAAATCGGTAAGAGGGAGCCGTCAGATACGCTGAAAGGCTTCCCTCACAGAAATACACTGGACTATTGGTGAAGTCGTCACAGAGCCAGATATCCTGCACATCCGGCTTTGTGGTGCTACTCTATTCTCGATCGGCGATAACCGAGCCTACGCGCTCGCCCAAGGTGCGGTCTCGGCGAGTGAGGATGATTGCGTAAATGAGGGCAACGACAACGATGGCCAGGCTAATCCAGGGGAAAAGGTTGGCCGGAGACGGTTGTCCTGGCTGCACAAGCCCCCATAATGGAAAGCCAATCGCAAGTATGCCTAGAACTGGCAAAATCAGGTGCCTCAGCAGAGAAAACTGATCCGGATGGTATCTTCTATAGTAGAAAGGCAGCGCCAGGTTCGAGACCAGGTAGACGAGCGATATAGGGATCGCGCCAAGCGTGGCGACATTTCCAAAGAAGGTGACGGGGTCCACAGTCCAGCCAACGACGTAGACGATGACCAGGCTTACCCCGAAAAACACGACAAAGCTGGCCCAGGGAGTGTTCCTCCCAGGATAAATCTTTGCCATCCAGGCAGGCAACATGCCCTCGCGAGCAGCATTAAAGATCAGGCGAGCCTGTGAGTTGGAGGCAGCAATCATTGAACTCATGATGGAGGTGAACCCAGCCAGATAGGCCAGGAATGCCAGAATGCCGGATATCTTCTGAGCAGCATCAACGAACGGGACTGCCGAAGCTGTAAGCGCTGTAACTTTGTAGTTAAAGGCCACGACTGTGGCGTACATAAACAGCAGGTATGAGATACCCATCAGCAGGATGCTGGAGTAGATCGCCTTGGGAACGTTACGCCGTGGGTCGGCGGTTTCCTCAGCAAGCGATGCAGAGTTTTCCCAGCCGATGAACAGGTAGATTGCAATCGGGAAGCCAAGGCCTAAACCCGCCACTCCTCCGGAGATATTGGCAGGATTGAAGGGAGCGAAGGAGAGATGTGCTCCATTGGTGACCAGTATAAGCACCGACACCAGCACCAGTATGATCATTTCAAACGCAAAGAAGTATCCTGCCCATTGAGTGGAAAGATGAACGCCTCTCACCAGTAAGAAAAAGGCAATCCCCACAAAGACCAACGTAAGCAATTGCCACGGTATATTGATGCTCAGGTACTTTTGCAGAATGATCTGCGCCCAGCCGCCAGAGATATCGATGACCGAGGCGATGGCAATGATGTAACCAAGGCTGATAACGATAGTCGTGGTCACGGCCATCAAAGGCCCAAAGGTCTTTCCAATGAAGGTGATAAACGAGCCGGTCGAAGGGATCGAGCGCGAGAACTCGGCCAAGGTGTTACCAAGCAAGGCGATGGCAATACCTGCGAGCAGGATGGTGAGCGGTGAGCCAACACCCGCCGCCCCAACAATGAAAGCGGAACTGAAATAGAAACTCATTGCCGGAGCAATATTGGCCATAGTAGAAGTCGCGATGTCAAGCAGGCCCAAGGCACCGCGCTGGAGACGAGGAACTACAAGCACTTTTTCGACGACGGGAAGTGATGATTCCTGGGGAGTTTCCATAGTTCATGTACCTCTTTTCCTGGTCGCTATTGGAACATGCACTAAGCAGGTGAGCTGGCCTGAGGCCAATTATAGTGGTGGCTCATCATTATCCTAAATGATACCATAAAAAACTGGCGAATTCTATGATAACCTACCTGGAAACACTATGATCGCCTGGTATATAGGACGATTCGTGGGAACTCTCGCATGAATAGTGGGAGAAAAAAAGAAAAGCTTAAGCCACGAGGGGCAGGTTGAAATGATCGGCCCCTCGCTTGCAAATTGGGATGGTGCGAACTAACAGGTATGGTTCACACCCACGTTGGGATTGGTGGCATCACTAGTATCGATGGGGATGGTGTAGTTGCAGATGGAATTCCCCGAAATCGTGTCGTTAGTTCCATCGTCATCAATGCCGGTCTGACCAGTGTTGAAGATGTTGTTCGTGATCTGCGCCTTGGTGGTCCGGTCAGCCTCAATGCCGATCTGATTGTTCTGCAAGTTGTTGCCGCTCAGACGGTACGTGCCAGTGCCGAACATGTAGACCCCGATGTTGTTGGTCGTCAGAGTGTTGTTGGTGATCGTGGCTGAGGCCACATCCTCAACATCAATGGCGAAGGGATCGCCAACCGTGGCACTGGGACCGGTGATGTGATTACCATCGATCACCACGGTCGCCCCACCATCATACGCACCAATACCACAGCCACTGTCGGTGTAGTCAATAGTGTTGCCTGTGATAATGGCTTGCGCTGGCTGGTTGACCCCCACTTCAATACCCATCTCCGACTGAGTAAGTTGGGAGTTGGTGACATTGGCACTGCCATCGATGCCGATGTTGGAATCAATAGCTCCGAAGATATTGGCACCTTTGATATTGGCGCTGTGGCCGGGGCCAACATAGATGCCGAAATCACAGCCGGTGGCATCCACAGTACCACTGAAGGTGCCGGTGGGATTGATGACCACTGCGCTGTCACCATGACCATCGGCGTTGGGGGTGCAGCTTGCGGCATGAGCGCCGGTGAGGTGGCCCATGCCCAGTAGCAGGGCGACTGCCAGCAGGACAGCTAGAATGATTGGGAAAGCCAGACGGTACGAGAGATAGTGCTTCATGGCGTATGTTCCTTTCATAATGACCTGGGTATCTATGTACCTGAGCAGGTAGGAAGGAAATCCAGTAAAAAATACTGTACACTTGTAACAAATAGATGAGCGTGAATTGCTCACTTGAGAATAATATCTTATCTTTAGAGCATTTTCAAGCAATCGAACGATGAGAAATGAAAGAGATGGACACACCTGTGAGATGGAGGCGGATGAAGTAGTGTCTGCCGCTCTGCTCCTCATCCTCTTCATTCTAGACACTCCTACTCACAAGCAGGTGCAGAGTTGGTTAAGAACTAGTAAGGATTTGAGGAGGAAGCATGGAGATTTCTCCACAGGTGTAAAAGCATGCTACAATAAAAAGCGTGCATTGTTCTAAATGTAGGAAGGAGTAACACAACATGGAACAGCGAGTTTACAATGGCAACGTCAGTCCAAATGGTCTGGCTGATTTTCTGGTGAACACATTCAACCAGGGATACGGCGATACGGTGGCGCAGAAGATGGGGCAGGGTGATAACCTGTTTGTACAAGTCGGTATTCTGAGCCATAGCGGCAGAAGAATTCGCGGCTCTATCGGCCTGAGTATCGCGAAGACAAGCGATGGCATCAGTATTACAAGCGGTCAATCGAACTGGTTTGACCTCAATGATCCTGGCTTCACCGGTGGAATCATTGCGGGCTTCTTTTTCCCTCCGCTGTGGCTCTTCCCACTGGCACGAGGCATCAATAACTACCGGCTGTATCAGGATATATGGGGCGCGGTTGACTCGTATTGCGTGCAAGCAGGAGCGAAGCCAGGAGATACTACGACTGCCCACGGCGTGTATTGTCAGAACTGCGGAGCGGTCAACGATGAAAGTGCTACGGAGTGTGCAATGTGCGGAGCGCCTTTGGGTGCTACTCAGGCAGGTCATGCTCCTCAGTATCGACCTCCAACTCCCCAGTACCAGCCTTCAAGTTCAGCTCAAACGCAAGCTACACCAGGGTCAGGGATGGTAGTGTGCCCTAACTGCGGAGCGACCGTTAATGCTGGAAAATACTGTAGCAATTGCGCGGCGGCGTTGCCGACGACGTCGGCGCAGAGTTAGAGGTGCCCTTTGTTGGCGGTTGCAAGACCGTCCAGGGCACCCGCAAGGGATGCCGGATGCCAGCATTACGACCTCTTCACGATTAACTATAGTTGCAAGACTGTCCAGGGCACCCGCAAGGGATGCCCACCACGTTTCGTAGGCACATAGGTCGCTGCCGAGTCGTTGCAAGACCGTCCAGGGCACCCGCAAGGGATGCCCCTACTATATACGAATCAGCCTCAACCTTATATGGTAGGAGTGGCTCAATAGGTATTAACTTAAGGATGACAATGGAGGTTGGCCTGGGCGGAGGTTAGTTTTGAATGTTTTGCCAGTCACTACCATTTCTGATGGACCTGGGCGCGGATGTATTTATCGTAAATATCGCGTACTTTGGTCATTGTTGCGTCGCTTAGGGGTGGGAGCGAGGCGGCATGCACGTTGTCCTCAGCCTGTTGGGGATTTTTTGCACCCGGGATGGTAGTTGTCACTTCGGGGAACATCAAAATCCAGCGCAGGGCGAATTGAGCCATTGTTGCTCCCGGGGGCACGAGCGGACGCAATTCTTCGACGGCTTGTAGACCTGTTTCGTAATCTACCCCTGAAAATGTTTCGCCCTGATCAAAGGCTTCACCGTGGCGGTTGAAGTTGCGGTGATCATTGGGGGCAAATTGCGTTTCGGGGCGAAGCTTGCCCGTAAGCAGTCCACTCGCTAATGGGACACGCGCCAGAATGCCAACCTGGCGTTTCCGAGCGGCAGCGAAGAACTGCTCGGAGGGCTTGAGGCGGAACATGTTGAAAATGATCTGGACGCTCTGAACGTTGGGGTAGGTAATTGCCTTGAGCGCCTCGTCAACACGTTCCACGCTGACGCCGTAGAAGCGAAGCTTGCCCTGCTGTACAAGGTCGTCGAGAATGCCAAAGACCTCCGGCATATCATAGACCTCAGAGGGTGGGCAGTGTAGTTGGAGCAGGTCGAGTGCATCAGTCTCAAGGTTGCGCAGGCTTCTCTCAATGAAACTGGTCAGGTTTTGGCGATTATTATAACCCGCCGCAGTGTGCGGATTGAGACGTCGACCGGCCTTGGTTGCGATGATGAGTTGCTCGCTACGTGCCTTTCTGACTTGCGCAATAAGCTGCTCAGAGTGTCCGTCACCGTACACGTCGGCTGTGTCGATGAAATTGACGCCGAGATCGATGGCCCGATTCAGCGCGGCTAATGATGCTTTGTCATCGGTGTTTCCCCATTCTGTTCCTCCGATACCCCAGCTTCCAAAGCCGATTTCGGATATCTGCCAGCCTGTACGTCCCAAAGTTCGGTATTGCATAGTGGCCTCTCCTTCTTTAATTTACCTATCCAGTTCTTCTCACTTTTTTCCAGTACTCGTAATGTAGCAAGATAAGGAGGATTTTTGCAAAAGGTATGAGGTGTACACGAATTTGCTAGTAGCACGTGTGAACTATAACAGTATTCAAAAAGAACACGTACACCCGTTCAGGCATCTTGTAAGGGTAAACGGGAATTATGAAACTACCAACCTATGTTCAAATGGAGCCTGTCGGCCAGTGCAATTTACGTTGCCAGATGTGCTCAATTCAGTTCCGGCAGGATGGTCCCCCTCATGGGCCGTTGGCATTCATGGACTTCGGCAAGTTTACCTCCATGATTGACCAGTTCGTCGATATTCAGGAATTGCACTTGCAGGGATTGGGTGAGCCGATGATGCATCCCCGCTTTTTCGATATGGTGGCATATGCAACGAAGAAGGGTATCCAGGTATCGACGAACTCAAATCTGACGCTTTTAAATGAGAGACGCGCCGAACGCTGTGTGACGAGTGGCCTCGATTGCCTACATGTCTCTATTGATGGAGCCACAGCCGAAACATACGAGCGCATTCGTATGCGTGCGCATTTCGAGCGTGTGATAGGCAACCTGGAACGATTGTTGGCTGCACGAGAACGCCTTGGGAGCAGCCATCCGCGCCTGCACCTGGTAATGGTGGTGATGCGACAGAACCTGCACGAGCTGCCTGATATTGTACGCCTGGCACATCGTTGGTCGATGGAGGAGATGTTTGTGCAACATCTTTGCCACGACTTTGGGGAGTCGAGTCTACCAACCTACTATCGTCCTATGCGCGAGTTTGTGCAGGAGCAAACTTTGTTCGAGGAAGACCCGCAACGTATCGAACATTATTTTGCGGAGGCGCGGAGCGTGGCACAAACGTTAGGCATGAAGCTGCGACTGCCTAGCACCAGGCTCCGGATGCACCCGCCTGGTACTCCTGGCCCCACTCGCTGTAGCTGGCCATGGAAAGGAGCATATATTAGCTATCAGGGCTATGCAATGCCGTGCTGCATGGTTTCGACGCCGGATCGCATTCACTTCGGGAATATGGCGGAGCAGGGAGTTGAGGCTACCTGGAATAGTGCGACCTTCCAGGATTTTCGTAACCAATTGGCGTCAGACGTGCCGCCAGAGGTCTGCCGTTCGTGCTCAATTTACTCAGGAACGTTCTAAACATGGCATTCGTGACGACTTCGCGGCCCCTCTACCTGGATGCAGCAACCTTCCATACACTTCTGAAACTACAAGGTCCTTCGTTAGGCCTGTGGCGTGCCGCCGAGATAGCTATTTTGCGGGAGCAGGTCTTTGAGCACCCGGTGCTAGATCTTGGTTGTGGAGATGGTCTGGTTACTTCGCAGGTGTTGTCGCGAGTAGAGATCGGACTGGATCCGGATGAGAAGGTGCTGAAACGTGCAGCCCAACGTGGTGTTTATGAGCGGTTCGAGGCAACGCGAGCCGAGGAGATGCGGTTGCCAGATGCGAGCGTAGGTACGGTAGTGAGTAACTCGGTGCTTGAGCATTTGCCGCGTTTGGATGCTGTTCTTGAGGCGGTTGCGCGAGTGCTGCGTCCAGGCGGTCGGTTGATATTTACTGTGCCTACGGAGGCATTCAGTAGATGGCTCGTCCTACCAATTGCCAGGTACGCAGCGATGGCGCAACTCACAACTTTGCCATCTTAATTTGTGGCCAGTGGAACGGTGGGTATCTCATTTGGAACGAGTGGGATTGGAGGTGGAAGAGGTGCGCCCGTACCTGAGGCACGAACTGGTAGCGATGTGGGATGCACTGGAACTCTTGCAGCAGATATGGGTTTTTCGTCGGAGGTTGGTGAGCATTGTCTGGCAAGGTCTCCCAGCGCCGATGATGGATCGTCTGGCATGCTGGGCATCGCACGTGGACCTGTCTTCACCAGCACCCGGTGGGGGACGGCTGGTAGTTGCTCGCAAGCGGTGAGAATTGGAGGTGATTTTATAGCAAGCGTTGATGTGCTTCTACCTACCTACAATCGTCTTGAGTCGTTGATTATGACGCTGTCGGGCGTTGCTGCGCAGACGCTGCGAGATTTGCATGTGATTGTTGCCGATCAGAGCGATGCGCCGGTCGAGAATGAGCAGGTGGTACAGACCTTGCGGCGGGTGATTGAGGCGAGGGGAGGGTCTGTGGAATGGCATACGCGTCCACAGTTACACGGCATTGCTGAGCAGCGCGACTTTCTATTGAAGCGAGCGACGGCTGACGCGGTGCTGTATCTCGATGATGATGTGTTGATGGAACCGTGGGTAGTTGAACGCTTGCTTGAAACACTGCGAAGTGAGGGTTGCGGCTTTGTGGGTGCATTTCCTGCCGGGCTATCGCATCGTGACGATGTGCGGCCGGAGCAGCAGGTTATTGAATATTGGGATGGGCTGGTACGTCCAGAGGTGGTTGATCCCGACTCGCCTGAGTGGGAACGCTGGCAACTGCATCGTGCGGCGAATCTTTACCATGTGAGCAAGGCAATGCCAGACAATTGTCGCCCCAGGTTGTACAAGGTAGCATGGATTGCCTCGTGCATTCTCTATGACCGGGAGAAGCTGTTAGAGGTGGGAGGGTTTGCGTTCTGGTCACGGCTGCCGCGCTATCATTCGGGTGAGGAGGTGCTGGTACAAAATCTGTTGATGCGACGTTGGGGCGGCTGCGGCATTATCCCTTCGGGCACATACTACTCACAAGTGGCGACGACAGTGTTGAATGACGCGGGCACGGTCGATGGACATGCGCTTGATCTGCTGCCGGAGATGATTGAACGCTATGTGCTCCGAGAAAGCGAGGCCGATAATGGGTTTTAAGCATTACCTCGGATATATAGTAGTTGGCCCGAGAGATCCTTCGTTGCACTCAGGATGACAAATCTGGCTTTGGTCATGAAAGTTCGTAATCGGCAGTAAGCACGATAAATCGGCCACAAGGTCTTTGGTGGAAACAAGCGCTCTATGAAAGATCCATTTGCTCCTGGATTGCTATCTCGGCTTAGTGAGGCACCACGTAAGGTAGTGCTGTTGCGGGCCTCACGGATTGGGGATTTTCTGTGCGCAACGCCTGCATTGCGGGCGCTGAGAGCCGCATTGCCGGAGGCGGAGGTCACGATGATCACGCTTCCGCTCTTACAAGAGCTAGTCGAACGGTCTCCTTATCTGGATCGGTTCATGGCGTTTCCAGGTTTTCCTGGTATCGCTGAGCAGTTCTTTGATGCGAGGAGTACAGTACACTTCTTCCAAGAGATGCAGGAAGAGCGATTTGACCTGGCTGTGCAGATGCAGGGGTCGGGAGTGTATTCAAATCCCTTTATGTTGATGCTGGGAGCGCGTTTGACGGCGGGATTTGTGCGTGGGGGCGACCCGGCAGGCCGGTTGGATGCGGCACTGCCGATGTCACAAGAGGTGCATGAAATACGGCAAATGCTGGCAATGACGAGCTTTCTGGATGCGCCTGCTCAGGGGGAAGAGACGGAGTTTCCGCTATGGCCGGAGGATCATGCTGTGGCAGAGGAGCTTCTGATGGGTGCTGAACGACCGCTGATTGGCTTGCATCCGGCCGCGAGGGATGCAACGAGACGATGGGCATTGGAGCGGTTCGCGGCGGTGGGAACGGAGTTGAGACGGAGATATGGCGGAACAATCGTGATACTGGGCGATTGTCAGGAGCGAGATGCAGGGGAGATACTGGTACAACGGATGGATGGATCATGCTTGAACCTGGCAGGGAAGACCTCGCTGGTGCAACTGGGAGGCGTGATCGCAAAGCTGGCGGTGCTGGTGACCAATGATACTGGTCCGGCGCATATTGCCTATGCGCTAGGGACGCCGACGGTTATGATATTTGGGAGTGCAAATCCGAAGAGGTATGCCCCCTTAAAGTCTGGCCCATATCGTATACTGATACACGACGTTCCGTGCCGACCATGTGGTTATTCCACCTGTCCGATAGGTTATGAATGTCTGGAAGGTGTGACGGTGGAGATGGCAGTGAATGCGGCCGAAGCAGTTATGAGAATGTAGAATTCCAGGGCACCTGCGGCTCACCAGGACACCGACGGCCCGCCAGGACCCGACGGCCCGCCAGGACACCGGCGGCTCACCAGGACACCGACGGCTCACCAGGACCCGACGGCTCACCAGGACACCCGCAAGGGGTGTCCCTACTATAGCTCGCTAGCTCTGTTAGGAGAATACTATGGAACATCGCGCTTTGGGGAAAACGGGGTTGGAGGTGCCGGTTGTGGGTATGGGTACGTGGCGAACCTTCGATGTGAGAGGTGAGGTAGCGAAGAGGAATGCTCGTGCTGTTGTGGATACGGCACTAAAAACAGGGGCGAACTTCTTTGATTCCTCGCCGATGTATGGTGCGGCGGAGTCGGTATTGGGTGAGGCGCTGCAAGGGCGACGCAGTTCAGTGCTGGTAGCTACGAAGGTATGGGCATCGACAAGAGGTGAGGGCCAGAGTCAGGTGAAGCGCGCTCTGAAGCTTTTCGGCAACTGTATCGATCTTTACCAGATACACAACCTTGTCAACTGGCTTGAGCATCTGGCGTTGCTTGAGCAATTGCGAGACGAGGGAAAGGTGCGTGCTATCGGTGCAACGCACTATAGCAGCGGGGCTTTTGGAGAGCTGCGCCATGTGATGAAGACGGGCCGGATTACGGCCATTCAGATTCCTTATAATCCGATGGAGCGGGAGGTTGAGCGGGAAATTCTGCCGTTAGCGGCTGATCTTGGGTTGGGCGTTGTGGTTATGCGGCCATTTGCCGAGGGGGCGCTGATGCGTCGAGTACCGTCGGAAGCCGATCTGGCGCCGCTTAAGCCCTTTGGGGTGACGACGTGGGGGCAGGCTTTGATCAAGTGGATATTGAGTGATCCACGTTGCCATGTGACTATTCCTGCTACCAGTCATGCTTATCGGATTGAGGAGAATGCGGCTGCGGGTGAGCCGCCGTGGTTTGGAAAAGAGGAGCGGGAGTTGGTGGTTCGATTGGCTGGGGGACGGTGAACCGCAGCCATTGATATGACTATTTATTTTCCTCGAAATCAAGTAATCCTAGTCGCGCAAGTTTCTTTGCAAGTGCGTACACATCTTTTTTGTCACCTTCTTTGCGAATACCTAGAGTGACTACGTATACAATCACCGTATCATCATTCACTTTGTAAATTATGCGGTATCTCTGTCCTACGGCTCTTATGCTCCGATAGCCTTCCAACTCGTCATGCAAAGCTTTTCCTTGCTTTTCTGGCTCGTACTCAAGGCGTCTTAAGCTAGTTCTCAATCCTTCCTGTATTCGTTTGTCCTTAAAAGTCGCCAGTTGCTTTTCTGCTATCGGGATAACTATTACACTCCATAGCTTCATTCCCAACCAAGCTCCTTCAAAACTACATCTAGTGGACGACCTTTGCCCTCAGCTAGCTCCTTGACGCCCTCGCGGAATGAAGTCATGAGTTCTTCATCTTGGAGAACTTCAATGGTTTCTTCAAGTGCTTCAATGGTTTCAAGAAGTGATTTGTAGGTGTGAAATGGAAGGATAGCCATTACCGGCTTGCCATAGCGGGTTACTGTAACAGCGTCCAGTTCGTCTTCAAATCGATCTGGCAGGCCAGTCAATTCCCGTTGTGCTTCTGAAATGGATAATGTATGTTCTGACATGGAACCTCCCTGTACTATATAAAAAGATACTAAACAAGTTATATAACATGGCAGGTGAGTTGTCAAGTGTTTATTTGATGCCTTCAATTGCTGTGAATGATCTTCAATTACGGCGGACGATGCGGACGATGACTTCGGCGAAGATGAGGAAGATCACGTCGAGGGCGAGGAGGACGAGGAGGGCGAAATCGATGTAGATAGCGATGTTGGCGATGTTATGGAGCAGGGTTTCGTTGAAGATGAGGATTTTGGTGAGCCAGAGCAGGGTGAGGATGATGGCGACGAGGAATAGTAGGCCACCGACGAGCCATTTTGCGCCGCGCCAGTCCTGGCGACTGGGCCAGAGTTCGGAGGTGACGGTAAGGATGAGGTAGGGGGAGAAGATGAGGGTCCACCAGGGCCAGCCGGGGTGGAGAATCTGGTGGGGGTTGTGGAAAGCGTCCCAGAGGGTATAGCCGGTGGCTACCCAGTAGAGGAAGAGGAACATGGCGATGCCGCCGAAGAGGGGGGCGATAGCGCTCAAGCCGTCTCCGATGTAGGTTATAGGGCGGCCCTGGGGGCGAACGTATTGTACTTCTCCCAATTGCAGGGATTGCCGCTTAGTGCTTTTCATGATGCGCCCATTTGGGGCACGCTGCACCATTGGTTTGATGTGGAAAAAGGCGATGCTGGTGATGCGGAAACCAAAGGGACGGAGGAGTAGCAATACAAAGGCGTGGCTCAGTTCGTGAAGGATGACTCCTGGGGCGTTGAGCCAGAACCAGATACGCTGCTCACTTTGCCCTGATAACCAGTAACCGATTTCTTCAACGCGCCGGCGCAGAAATTTGCGGGTGACGCGAAGGAGTGTGAAGAGGCCAAAGACGCCAGCTATAAGGAGCCAGGGTGTATATGGTTGCATTTGTGCTATGAGCTTGGGGTCCATGCGTTCCTTTTCTTACTTTTGTCCTAATGGTCATAGACCAGCATTCTACGTTCATTGTAGACAAAACTGATGTATCCGTCAATGAGATATTTCAGGGCCAACTCTGTCGTGTTCGAGGAGCTTTTTTAAGTTTTCGGTTGCTTCGTCGGGAAGGGTTGAGCGTGGGTGTTTGCGTTCGTAGTAGATGCCCCAGGCGCAGAAGGCGAGGACGCTGGCAGCAAGGATATAGATGACGCGGTCGAGGCCGAAGATGTCGGCGAGAACACCGATAAAGAGGATCACGGGGATGGAGAAGAAATTATAGAGCACGAGCTGGAGGGCCAGGACGCGGCCTTTGATCCATTCAGGAGTATGTTCCTGGATGGCAGTTTGGGCCGGGATGTTGATAAAGTCGAGGGCGGCTCCGGCAATGAACATGAGGATGGCGATGAACACCAGTAAGATGGGATTAGTATTCCAGCCGATGGGTTGGAGGTGACGTGCGAGTAAGGTGGAGAGAGGTATAATGGCGATGACAACGGCAAAGGAGACGCTACCTATGATAATGGCGCGTGATTTGCCCAATTGGCGGGTAATGCGTGGCATAATGATCGATCCGACGACGAGGCCGATGCCCGCCGGGGCGAAGATAAAGGCCATGGCGTTGGGTGAAAGTTGCAGGAGTTTTGTGACGAGGGGAGTGGCAAGTTCACCGACGACCAACAGGAGGACACCAGCGAAGGAAAGCTGAACGACTGCTAAAAAGAGTTGATTGTTACGGCGAATGAAGCTCCAACCCTGGCTCATTTCTCTCCATACGTTGCCCAGGACGCCAAGTGATCGAGAGCCGATTTCCTCTATTTTGGCGGTTGTTGTACGTGAGAAGCTTGATGGCGGGATCAGGGCAATCAGAAGTGAGCAGACGAGATAGAGCACTCCGATGATGAAATAGAGCATATCGATGGAGTGGATGGCGACGCCAAAGATGTGGAAGGTGGGTATTAGACTGAGAACGAGCGGTGCCAGGATGATGAAGCCTACCGCTTGTGAGAGGGTGAAGGTGATGCTGAAGAGCGAGAGCGCAGGCACCAGTTCGTCCTCACTGACCAGCATAGGAATAGATGCTCCCTCGGCGGGAGTGAAGAATTGACCGATGGATGCAATGAGTAAGGTAAGGAGATAGACGGCAACGAGCTGGTGGCGATTGGTGAGCAGAGAGATGACGAAGCCAAAGGTAGCGATGGCTCGTAAGATGTTGCTCCATAAGAGCACGCTACGTTTATTCAGGTGATCCACGACAACGCCTGCGGGTGCGCCGAAAAAGACGGCGGGTAGGCTGAAGCAGATGATGGCGAGTCCGACGAGGGTAGTAGAGCCGGTGACTTCTTCGACGAGCACAAGAAGGGCGTAGTTGGAGGCATTGAGGATAGTCATAGAGATGAGTTGTGCCAGCCACAGGCGCAGGAAGTTGCGCTTCTTGACGAGGGTTAGAAACCCTCCTTGCTGTGGATTGGCTGCTGCCATGTGAGCATCTCCTTGTTGTGTGATGATCAGGGTGCTGTGTTGGTATCGGTGTCTATTGCGCGTGAGAGGATTTGTTTGGTGCGGCGTTCGACTTCTGCACGCGGTAATAGTACGCGACGGCCACATTTTTCGCAGCGCAGGCCGATGTCGGCACCCAGGCGGACGACTTGCCAGTCGTAGCTTCCGCAGGGATGGGGTTTTCTTAGACGTAGGCGGTCACCTATGTCTAGATGCATTGGTGCCATGCGCTGTTTTCCTTTTTTATTATCAGTGGCCCCTGGTTAGTGGCGACCCGGGTTAGACCCCTGGCAGCCAAGGCGACCCCGGCCGGGTTAGCGACCCCTGGCAGCCCAAGGCGACCCCGGCCGGGTTAGCAACCAGGGCGACCGCAAGGGTCGCCCCTACCATATACGATATAGCCCGTGTTGGAGGATGTAGTCCTCAACGGGTTCGGGTGTTTGGTACTTGATGGGTCTGCCTTCGGCGACGCGGGTGCGCAGGTCGGTGGCAGAGATGTCAAGTTGTGGCGCGGGTACGTTGATGAGACGTGCCCGGATGCCGGGTAAACGTGCCTCTAGCGTTTCGAGATAGCCGGGTGGTTCGTTGTACCCGGGACGTCGAACGGCTACAAGGTGAGCTAATTGTTTCAGGATGCGACCTGGTTGATACCAGTTGAGCAATTCTTCGAGGCTGTCGCCGCCGATTACGAAGTAGATTGCTGTTTGCGCTCCCCACTGCTCGTGTAAGAGTCGCAGGGTGTCTACTGTATACGATGGTCCTGGACGATCCAGGTCAACAAGCGAGATGGTGAAGTGCGCGTTGGAGGCGGTTGCTAACTCTAGCATGGCCAAGCGGTGCCGGGCAGCGGTGATTATTTTCCCCGGTTTATGGGGTGGTTGTCCGGCAGGGACAAAGACCATTTCAGCCAGATGTAATGCTGCGTATACCTCCTCCGCGATCACCAGATGACCGTAATGGATCGGGTCAAAGGTGCCTCCTAACACGCCTACGCGTCGCATGTTGGCTAATGAGCTATTATACTGTTGCAACGTTTATCCTCACCTATTGGTCACGCGGAATATTATTGGATGAATACATGATTAGATATCTCCGGCGGATTCGCGGACGGTCAGGTCGGCGGTGGGGAAGGCATCACGCAGGGCGTACATGACTTCGGTGACTGTCGAGAGCTGACTGGTCTCGATCCAGAAGCGGGCGGTCAGGGTGACGGTTTTTGTGGTATAGCTACTGACAGAACCTGTGTAGCCAGTTACAGTGCCTGTGTAGCCGCTTAAGGTAACAATGGGTTCTGGTTTGACTTTGACGGTAGCTACCCCTTTGATGGTTTTGAGCACCTGCTGAGGTGTTTCACCTTTGACGAAATCGTCCTGGGCGAAGGTTACGGTGATGGTGGCACGCCTTTCCTCATAGTAGGTATTGTTGATGACGGTGCCGCCGAAGACAAGTGAATTAGGGATGGTTACTTCTTCGCCGGTGACGAGGCGCAATTTGGTGGCGCGGATCTGCACATCTTCTACCTTGCCGGTGTAGTTAGAGGTAGTGACCTGATCGCCAATATGGAAAGGGCGCTCCATGAGGATGTAGAAACCCGCGAAGAGGTCTTTGAGGATATCTTGCACGGCAACGCTGATGATGACCGTGATGATACCAAGGGCAGCCACAGGGACGCCTATCTGAACGTCCCAGATGGAGAGTATCCAGATGCTGACCAAGATAATGACGATGATATAGAAGATGCGGCCAAGCAAGGTGCGAAAATTGACATCGATGCGATGTTCTCCGAGTGCCCGGACGGTCAGTCTCATTACAGTACGCGCAATGCCCACGCCAAGGGCAATAATGAGCAGGGTTGCAATGATATTCCAGACTAAGGTTGTCAGGTTGGTTACGTTAATTTGATTCTGAATCTGCTGCCAGAAACGGGTGAACAGAGTACCATCCCAGATGGCAAACAGGACAGGGATAGCCAGGATTAGTACTGGGATGATGACGGCAATGCCGAGTGACTGTATGACCCAGTTGTCGAGCACGGTTTGCTTGAGGCGACGCACGAGCATGCCGCGAAACAGCAGGCCAATAGCTAAGGCGATGAGTACGGTTAATACGGTGAAGAAGATGAGCAATGATACATTCATAAGTTAGTGTCCAAGATTGAATTTGTAAGATGAGGGCATTATATCATATCCCCGGTGGTTATACAGTTGACGTAGTTCGGTGGCGCTGATGGTTTCGCCTGGGTTTACAAGGCCGCAAGTGGCTGCAAGCTGGCCTACGATTTGTGAGGGGGTGAAGCCTGCGGCTCGTAGGGGTGCCAGACCGGTGCTTTCGATGCGCTTGGAGAGGCGTTTGCCGTGTTCGTCGAGGATGAGGGGGACGTGGGCGAAGGTGGGAATGGGGAAGCTCGAGGGCTTCGTAGAGGAGAATCTGGCGAGCGGTGGAGTTCAGAAGGTCGGCACCGCGCACGACCTGGTTGATGTGCATGAGGGCGTCATCGACAACGACGGCGAATTGATAGGCGAAGATGCCATCGGAGCGACAAACAACGAAATCGCCTATTGCCTGCTGAACGTGCTGCTGGATGGGACCGGCCAGCATGTCGGTAAAGGAGACGACGCGGTCGTCATTGACGCGGAAGCGGAGGGAGGGACGACGGTTGTTGGCTTCGTGCTGCCTGCGCTGCTCCTGGGTCAGGTTGCGGCACGTTCCGGGGTAACGAGGACCTTCGTCGCCGTGCGGGGCGCTGGCGACGCGGGCGATTTCGGCACGGCTGCAATAGCATGGATAGACAAGACCGGCGTCGAGCAGGCGCTGAAGGTAGAAGTTGTAGGTGTTCTGACGCTCGCTCTGAATATAGGGCGCGTAAGGACCGCCAATGTCCGGGCCTTCGTCCCAGTCGAGGCCAAGCCAGTGGAGGTCCTGAAGCATACGTTCAGTGGAGCCGGGGCGAACGCGTGGGCGGTCGAGGTCTTCGATGCGCAAGACAAATTGACCGCCGACGATGCGGGCGAAAAGCCAGGCAAGCAGGGCGGTGCGCAGGTTGCCAAGGTGCAGATCACCGGTGGGACTGGGCGCATAGCGACCGCGAATTAGATCAGGCATCGTTTCGACCAGGGACATGCTGCTTCCTTGCGTCCAGTTATTGGTATAAGGGGGTAGACGTTAAATTCGGCGAGTAGATCGACGAGCACACACATGGGTAGGCCGACGACGTTCAGATAACAGCCGTCGATATGCTGAGTTGGTTGAAAATCTGGGTGCTGGATGCCGTAAGCGCCAGCTTTGTCGAGGGGGTCGCCGCTGGCGATGTAGGAGGCGATCTCCTTTTCGCTGTAGGAGCGCATGCGGACGGGGGTGATACAACTGGCGCTTTCGATACGGTGTTTGCCATTGACGAGGCAACTGACGGCTACGCCTGTTACTACGTGATGCATGCGCCCACGCAATGCCAGCAGTAGTTCACGGGCGTGGGCTTTGTCGCGGGGCTTGCCAAGGATTTCTTCACCTAACAAGACGGTGGTGTCGGCGGTGATGACCAGGCGATTGGCGGCTTCGGGTAATGTGAGTGCTGCTGCGGCTTTGTGCTTTGCGAGCCATTGGGCCAGACCTTCGATTGGGCCGGGATAGCGACCTTGAGCCGCATCTTCATCAATGGGTGGGACGGTTACGGTGAAAGGAAGGCCGAGTAGTTGCAGTATTTGCCTGCGCCGGGGTGAGGCGGAGGCTAATAATAAAGGTTGAGTTGCGGTCATATATTTCGCTCCAGGACCGCGACGCATTCGATGTGGGCCGTTTGGGGGAACATGTCGAGCGGCTGTACCGAACGCAGGCGGTAGATGGGATGTTGATGGCAAAGAATGTTGAGGTCGCGTGCAAGCGTGGATGGGTCGCATGAGACGTAGACAATACGGGCAACTGGATGCTGCACGAGCGCGTCGAGGACGACTTGCTGGCAACCAGCACGCGGTGGGTCGATTACCAGTCCATCAAGTTGTGGAGCTAATTCGGGCAACACGTCTTCGACTTTGGCTTTGATGATGTCTACGTTGCTGACGTCGCGCAGGTTCCATTGGGCGTCTTTGATGGCGCTGGCGGATTCTTCAATGGCGATGACCTTGTTGACGTGGCGGGAAAGCAGGAGGGCGAAGGTTCCGACGCCACAGTAGGCATCGGCAATGGTGAGGGATTCCTGCCCATCGAGGAGGCCGTTGAGGACCATTTGGGCCATTTTTTCGGCCTGGGGGGTGTTGGTTTGGAAGAAGGAGCTGGGGCGAATGCGAAAGGTTTCGCCTGAGAGGCTTTCTTCCATGGTGTCGGTGCGGAGGTCGAGTCCGGCGTCGGTGAGTTGTTGGGCGACGGCGGGTGCTGGTTGGGGTTGGATGAGCATTTGATGGGTTGCAGTTCCGCAGCGAATTAAGACCTGGGGACGCTGGTTGGGTAATTGGGCAAGGACGGATAGGGCCTGGTTGATTTGCTGGTGGGCGATGGGACAGGTTGTGAGCGGCAGGACGCGGTGCGTGCCACGGGCGGTGAGGCCGGGTTGGCCAGCGCGGTTGACTGAGAAGCGCATGTGGTTGCGATAGTGCCAGGGATTGTCACATGGGATGGTTTCGAGCAAGGGTGGGTCGCTGAAGTTGCCGATATCTTGTAATAGTTGGAGTACGACGGAGCGTTTCCAGGCGAGTTGGGCGGTGTAGTGCATGTGTTGAAGCTGGCAGCCGCCGCAGGTGCCGAATACTGGGCAGGGTGCCTGGGTGCGTAGGGGCGAGGGTTGATGGATGTGGGTGATTTCTACGCGAGGTGGACGGGGTTTCCAGCGACGGCGATGGCGGGCCTGGGCCGGGGCGCGATAAATCTGGCCCCGACGTCCTCAATGGCGATGGTGACGATTTCGCCAGGGAGACCGGCGGGGACGGAGAGGGTGCGGGTGTGTTGCTGGCCTGCTTCGTCCTGTTCGGTGATTTCGGCGAGGGCGTGGCCTTCTCGGGTGAGGGGGCCGAGGGTGACGGTGTGATAGGTGATGGAGGGATGGTCAGAGGAGGCAGGCAGGACGGGTGTGGGCATGGCAGGGGTGGATGTGGCAGGGGTGGACGCGGATATGGCAGGGGTGGACACGGACGTGGCAGGGCTGGACGCGGGCATGGCAGGGGCAAGCCCTGCCACTACTAACTTCGGGGAGTCGGGGTCTGCTGTGTCTGGTGCAGATGTGTGTTTTGTATTCGTGATAGGTTGTTGGTGTTGTGTCATTTTTCGTTCAGTTGATTCCTGGTTTATAGAATGACGAGAGGCCGATACATCGGCGGTGGGCGAGATCCTTCGCTTGCGCTCAGGATGACATCGCGCGGCTTCGGGTTTTACGGGTCATTCGGATCCTACGAGTCATTCGGGTCCTCACACGTTTACCAGGCATTTCACGTTTACGGCTTTTCGCGTTTACCAGGGCAGGGGCAAGCCCTGCCCCTACTATACTACGGTTTTTTCAGGGCTTTTCGCGTTTACCAGGGCAGGGGCAAGCCCTGCCCCTACTATACTACGGTTTTCTTCAGGGCTTTCAGGTCTTCGCGCATGGCTTTGACGACTTCGAGGTTGGGGGCGATGCGGTCGGCTTGATCGAGCATTTCCTGGGCGCGGGGGCGGTCGCCGGTTTCGATGAATACGGATGCCAGGAGTGCGTGGATGTAGGCCGAGTCGCCAGGGTCTCGGACGGTGCGCAGGCTTTGCTCGAGGAATTCGCGGGCTTGCTCGAACTGCTTGTGCTGGACGTAGATGTGCGTCAGGCCGATGTAGGAGCGCATGTCGTTTTCGCGGTCGATGGAGTTTTTGAAGCTTTGTTCGGCTTCGGCGTATTGGCCAAGCTGGTTTTGGATGGTTCCGATGCCGTACCAGATGCCGGGATAGTCGGGACTGAGGTCGGCGGCACGCTGGAAGTAGCGCAGTTCCTCTTCGGGCTGGTTGCGTTCGGCGGCAATCTTACCAAGGGCGGCTTCGATAATGGCTTCTTCCTGGCGCGTGGGTGATAGCTCTTTGGCCTGGTGCAGGAGCTTCTCGGCTTCGTCTAAGTTCATGTCGTGGGTGATGAAGAGTTCAGCGAGAAGGGCATAGCCCAGGGGAGAGTGATCAATGTCCATCGACTCACGAAGGGATTGTTCGGCAAGTTCGAGGAAGCGCGCGCTGCGTTCGTTCATGCCACGTTGTTTGTAGTAATCGCTGAGGGTCGCGTAGAGCGTGCCGAGCTGGCGAATGGCGGCTGTACGGTTCTCCGGGAAGCGTTGTGCCATACGTTCGAGATAGACCATGGAACGCTCAACGGCGCTGATGGCCGTGGCGTGATTATAGGCGTTCTCGTAGATGGCGCGGTCGAGAGGAAGGCGCACAAGGAGGGCGTCCTCGTAGTGGAGGGCCTGGTTGACGCGCCTCAGTGTTTCCTGCACGAATTCTTCGGGATTCGGGACATCTAGAGACTGACGGGCCTGCTGCTTCTGAATAATATCATTGAGGTAGGTATCTTCCTCCTGGACGCGCTTTTGCAGTTCTCCGATGGGGAGGGCCTGGACGTTGGCTCCTTCGTCGGTCATGCTTGAGATGCGCCATTGATCCTGTTCCTGAACAAGGGTGTAGCTTGTCCAGAACCAGTGCCGCCCGGTTTCTTTGAAGACTGCCGTGCCCATTGGCATCTCTTTGAGGGTGCCGCTGAGCTGCGTATCGGTCATTTCGATTGACCAGCCGATTTCGACCTCTTTGCGGGAGGTTGGACGCCCGCCGATGCCCGCGAATGACGAAGGAACCCAGAGGGCGCTCTGCTTTTGTTCACGCTCATGCAAGAAATTGAGTTCAAAGCGGGCAGGGTGGGCTTCGCTTGCCCATTTGTGGTGATGCTCAAGCCATTCGTCACGCGATAGGCCGTCGCGCAGGCTGCTATTGCTTGTGAGGAGGTCGTAGACGAGGCCGTAGTCGCCAAGGGTCCAGGCGGCGACAAAGGTGGTAACGACTTCGTCGGGGTCTAGCTTGGGGTCGATGAAGGTGTATCCGCGATCTTCACCTGCATCGGTGGCATCGAAGACTAATTGCCTGACGGTCGGCAGATGGTGGCGATACTCTTTGTGAGGTGTGGTGCCGCGCCATTTGTTGACGGCCAGGGCCTCTTCGATGAGGCGGCGAGCCTCGGCAAGGGTGATGTCGGTCAGTGCGATGTCGGGTTCCTGCTTTGCAATGTGGGCGATCTGGGCATCGACATTGCGCTTGTTGGTGTTCTCGATGATGAATTCTTTGAGGCCTTGCTCCCAGAAGTCCATCAGGAAGATGAGCATGCGGACTTCGTTGTAGTCGAAGCCGTGTTCCCAGCAGAGTATGAGATGGACTTCGCCCTCTTGACGGGCTTGCGTGATCAGGCCTTTCCAGAAACGAGGGGCGTTGGGTTGCAGGGTGACGAGAGGCGACTGTTTTGGGAGGCTCCAACGCGGATAAATCCTGGCTTCTTCGAGCCGGATGAGTGAGCGGCGGGCTTCTTTACGCACTTCTTTTTTGGGACTGAGTTCATGGATGGCTGCGAGGATGTCGGCTGCGCCGGTGTTACGTTCCTTTATAAGGGCTTTGATGAGTGCCAACTGGACGCTTTCGGGCAGGCTGAAAATGTCGCTGAGGGCGGCTTCCGCGTGCTCACGACTGGTGTCGGCATGCAGGTTTTCGGCGAGCTGGTGGATTTGTTCGAGCATTTGATGGACCTGGGTGTCGTCTTCTTGCGACATTGGGACATTTATATCTTTTTTTCGGGACATGGTGTTTCTTCTTTTTATCTTCTTTCCACTTTACCGCGCTGTGTTTTGCGCGTTTGCGTTGTTGTCGATTGTATCACGAAGTGGGGGAAGAGTCGAGGAGGGGGGGTATATAGGTTGGTTGGCTACAATCGTTGCAGGGCGACCCAAGGGGCTTACACAGGTAGGTTTCTTAGAGAAAAGGCCTGAGAGGTGGGGTGGCCGAAAGGATACCTGTCCCCCAGACAGGGTTCCCGCAAGGGGCTTACACGGGGAGGTTTCTCCGGACAAAGGCGACCATAGGCACGAAAGGCACCCGCAAGGGGCCGCCGCTCCGCTCCCAGCCACCCCTGCCTCTACAGAGAACCGACATTCTACAAAAAACCTACCTGTGTAAGCTCCACTCCGCTCCCGCCCTTACTATGATACGGGCTGATACGGGGGTATAGAGAAACTGTTGATATACAGGTCGATTGATTGAGACATTCGGGACATGGGACATTGAGATTCGTATGTAAGGAGATATGGTCGTGTTGTGGTTTTGATGGTGGAATATTGGGAGATGAGGAGGTATGGAAGCGAGGGACGGTCGCGACATTTGGGACATGGGACATTTGTGATTTTTTCGCAGATGGGAAGGTGATGTTGGTTTGAGTGCTGGTTGCTTGGCACGTTGGTGGAGGATAGTTGGGACATCCGGGACATGGGACATTTGTGATTTTTTTGTAGATGCGAGGTGGCTGTTATTTGAATATTGGTTGCCTGGTTTGTGGGTGGAGAGATGGTTGGGACATTCGGGACATAGGACATTGATTGTTGAAAAAGTTCGGGGACATTTGAGATTGGTGTTGGGATTGGTTGAAGGGGAAGAATTGGTGTTCATGGAGGGCCTTTCTGGTGGGTAGTGAGAGAGGATGATGGTAGGGTAGGGAGGGACGAGGAGGCGGGCGAGATTGCGGCCTCTGGTTAGAGTATAACATTTTTGGGGAAGCAGGCAAGGGGTGATTGGCTGCTGTTAATGTTCTATGATCTTGTCAGAGAAGGAGTGTTCAGTGAAAATATCTTTCTACGAAGAAAGAGAGCGTCACATTGAACACCCAGGAACAGAAATGGGTGCTGATGCGATGTTTTCATTTATCAGTTAATGTCTTGACGAGAATTATCGCATTTATGCTATATTTCGGGTAAGGAGGAATAGTAGGTGGGTCGCTACAATTTTCGATGCCAAAATTCTGATACCTTAGGGAGCTTATGGCGTCTGGAAGGATGGCCTGAAGCCCGTGGGTGCGAGAAGTAAAACTGTATTTTATACGCTCAAAAGTTTTACCGAGGTAGTTGATGGATATGACAAGCAGGTTACTAGAAGAATAGCTGCTCACATAACTCACTTCGAGATTGCATGGCGTGCAAGCAGACATGACGGCGATTTACCTTCTGGCTTTCATACTGAGCAGGATAAGGAAGTGGTAGGTCCGTTCCAACTCTATCAAATAAGAGTGGGACCAGGGAATGGTTATCGAGCCTGGATTATGTTTTTGCAAGAAAGTACCGATGCTTATTGGGTGTATGTATTTAAGAAAGTAAAAGATAGACAACCTGAAGACATGAATCGTGCTAGAGTGTTAGCGCAGCGACATTGGGAAAAGATAAGGAGAGGAACAGATGGATCAAGATGAAGACATCCAGGTTGAAGGAACGATGACGGACTATCTCATCCAGAAGTTTATGGATGAAGAGCAAGGCAAGGAATTCGCGGCCGAATACCTCAAGTCGTCTTTTCTGACCTCGGCAGTAAATGCGCTGTTCTACATGCGTCGGCAAGCCGGTATGACACAAGCTCAGGTTGCTGAACGACTGAATACAACGCAATCCGCTGTGGCTCGTTTAGAGGGTAATTTTGATGGAGGGATATCCCTGCATCGCTACGTTGACTTTGCTCTGGCATGTGGTATGGTTCCTCACAATATAACATTTGTACGATTGGAGTCGGCTATTAGCTACACACTAGCTCAGCCGAAGACACTCTTTACAGAAGTGAATTACCAGGAGTGGCTTCATGGAAATTTCCAACCTCCATCAGCGTTTGTTGCAACCCTCGCCCAACAAACCAACGATCCCGGGGTCGTGAGCAAAGCTCTCCAGAAGCAACAGCAGGAGGCTGTTTTCGCCCTTGACAAGAATCCAGGGAATGGATCTGGCACTGTAGCTGCGCCAGCTACAACATTGAGCAACGAGGTATTCACGCAGGAATACTATCAACCCTACCTGATACCTCCCTTACAACTATTGCAAGGTGGAGGTGCAGCCACTACAGCAGCGAATCAAACTAATATAAAGGTATCTGCTTAATATGCTTGAACAAGTTAAACTTCTTGCCAGCCGAAGAGCTTACGAATTTAATCCCGACATGTTACGTTTGACAACATTGAGTATTGAGTTGGTGCAACAGCAACTTCGGCAGCTCTTCAGTTTTCAATCGTCTACTGTTGGCTCTCCAATACCAACGTTTGGAGTAGTGCCAGTGAGCTATCCGCCAGGAGCTGTCTTCAACCTGGGAGTATGGATATATCACGAGGAACAAATCGTACCTATTCGCTTTATCCATTTCGAGCAGAATCGAATAGTTATTGATGTAGCCGGCCCCTCCACCGCGATTGATGAGATAGCTGAGCGTCTCTTTCACTTTTTATCAGGCCTGTATGCTGCTGATGGAACGCCGGTTGTTGGGGAACCAAAAAGGATTCTGAACTACTCTGAGATTACCGCTCATTTTTCACAGCCGCTGGAGGTTGTGTTTGCAGAACCTTTACGAAGATTGCTCGGCAAAGTCACGGAAGTGGGCGCTGATGACGAATCCAGAGTGATACTTCCCACAATAGCACTCCAGGCATTTTCCAGGGATGAAGTGATACAGGCAATACCAAGCGCAAACGATGCGCATGCATTTACGCTGGCCCTTCGTTCAGGTACGCGCCCAGATGAATACATTTATTATAGTGGTGCACCTCTTGATTCTGAGACACACTTGAATTATCTGAACGAATTGGAAGAGATGCTTCGACCGTGAGGTGCTCTACTCTTTTACTTGCTCTTTAGCAGCACATTTCGACTACCTGATGTTAGCTCTATCTTAGGGGGAAGCAGGCAAGGGGTGATTTGTGCCTATTCCTGGCCTTTGGGCAAATGTTCGATAATTGCTTGCCAGATTTGGGCATAGAATTCCTTCCAGTCCTTGGCCGAGGCCGGTGGGGTTGCCATTGGCGTCGAGGAGGGCAATGACGGTATCGAGCAATGTGACCAGGTGGCGAGTGCCTTGCGCGGTGGCGGAATTGCGGATGTCGACGAGGTTGCTACGCCATTTGCTGAGTTGGGAGGAGGCAGGACCGAGGACTGCCAGGGTATTGTTGACAATGGCTTCTAGTAGTTGGGGATCAAGGCCTTCGGTCTCGACGCCGAGGACGATGGCATCCCAGGCCTGGCGGTACACTCCATTCAAATTCTGTCCATGTTGCGAAAGATCGCCGCCGAATAATGCTATCTGGATCGTGTTGAAGAGGGCTTTCAGCCCTTCATCGGTCGTCTGGGCGGATTGTTGCATCAGATGTTGTGCATATGTCATTTTCTCTTGAGGACTGCCTAATAGTGCAGTGATACTACGAGGAATGAGTTCGGGATCGAAGGGGAGATCGTCCTGGTCATCTTCTTGTGTTGCTATGAGTTGCTCAAAGGTCGCTGCAATGCCGTTAGCTTTGCAATCGCGCAAGATAGTGAGATGCTGCTCTAAGATTTGGGCAGTGCGCATATCTCCCTTGGTCTTTGCTTGCACAATATTCTGTTCAAAGAGGGCTTCGACTTCTGGCTGGAATAAGAGTGCCTGTTGTGCTTCGACCACCTGGCGAGTTGCATCCCAATCTTTCGCGTTCACGAAATCGCGCACTGCTTGCATTACTTCGTCTGAGACACTAACGGAATTTCCATTATCTTGTGTTCCACCTGCTGCAATGCCAGCCTGAATTTCAGCAATTTCATTGGCATAAGGATGATCTTCGGGCAAAGTTGGTGTTTGTCCATCGAGAATGGCAAGAATAGCAGTGAAGAATTCTGCATCTTGGGACGGTTACCACTTTGCTCTTGCTGCAATGGTCTCATTCATTGTCTCACGCCATTCGGCAAGTTTCTCGGGCATATCTGTCATTACGGTGATGGTGTTGGAAACGATGACTTTCAGTTGCTCTGATGAGATACGGCCCTGCTCGCTCGAAGAGCTTGCCTGCACGTTGCGCAGCCAATCGGGCTGAGGCTCTTTGATCACTTCATTCCAGAGTGCATCAAAGTCCACTTGTTCTACCAAGCTTTGTTTCATAGAAATGAGTATCTGCTGCATTGCCTGGGCATCAGCGGATATATTTCCTTTGACTTAGGTTAGTGTAAGCTTGCCAAGCCATTGGCAAGAGCGCGACGATACTCACCCTGTTGGAACAAGAGTTGACTGAAGTTTGCTTGCGTCACGGCTACTTCACGCACATCGCCTAACTCTTGCGTGGTGCGCAAGGATTGCTCATAGAGGGCTAAGGCCTCTTGTGGCTTGCCCAGCTGGCTCAGCACATCGGCCATCGCATTCTGGGTTACGGCCACTCCACGCACATCGCCTAACTCTTGCTTGGTGCGCAAGGATTGCTCATAGAGGGCTAAGGCCTCTTGCGGCTTGCCGAGCTGGCTCAGCACATCGGCCATCGCATGCTGGGTTACGGCCACTTCACGCACATCGCCTAACTCTTGCTTGGTGCGCAAGGATTGCTCATAGAGGGCTAAAGCCTCTTGTGGCTTGCCGAGCTGGCTCAGCACATCGGCCATCGCGTTCTGGGTTACGGCCACTCCACGCACATCGCCTAACTCTTGCTTGGTGCGCAAGGATTGCTCATAGAGGGCTAAGGCCTCTTGCGGCTTGCCGAGCTGGCTCAGCACATCGGCCATCGCGTGCTGGGTTACGGCCACTCCACGCACATCGCCTAACTCTTGCGTGGTGCGCAAGGATTGCTCATAGAGGGCTAAGGCCTCTTGCGGCTTGCCGAGCTGGCTCAGCACATTGGCCATCGCGTTCTGGGTTACAGCCACTCCACGCACATCGCCTAACTCTTGCTTGGTGCGCAAGGATTGTTCATAGAGGGCTAAGGCCTCTTGCGGCTTGCCGAGCTGGCTCAGCACATCGGCCATCGCGTGCTGGGTTACAGCCACTCCACGCACATCGCCTAACTCTTGCTTGGTGCGCAAGGATTGCTCATAGAGGGCTAAGGCCTCTTGTGGCTTGCCGAGCTGGCTCAGCACATCGGCCATCGCGTGCTGGGTTACGGCCACTCCACGCACATCGCCTAACTCTTGCTTGGTGCGCAAGGATTGCTCATAGAGGGCTAAGGCCTCTTGTGGCTTGCCGAGCTGGCTCAGCACATCGGCCATCGCGTGCTGGGTTACGGCCACTCCACGCACATCGCCTAACTCTTGATATATTTCGAGAGCTTGTTTATATAAAGCAAGGGCACGACGGGGCTGTCCCAGTCGTTCGTAGGGTTTAGCTAAATGATAGGCCAGAGAGCTTTTGCCGGCAGGCGGCAGATATTCAAATGCAGCTTCGAAATCTGGCAGGCTTTGACGAACCAGGTAACGCATCACGGAACTCTGGTCGTATCCGCCTTTAGACTGATATGATTGGCGAGCCAATTGCTCGTAGACTCGTCCGTAGCGTTCCAAAAGCTCTGGATCGAGCTTCGGCAAACGGTACTGGATATACCAGCGAACCATTGGGTGGAGGTCTAGTAGCTCAAACTACCTTCTTTGAAGGTTCTGGCACTCATCTCCAACAGACCTAGACGCTCCAAGCTTTGTAGGTGAACGGGGGTATGTTCTTCGTCGTCCAAGATGAATGCAGCAAATTCGGATAGGAATGGCGTCTTGAAGATGCTGACTGCATGGAGTACCTTGAGTTGCTCGGGGGTGAGGCGGTTGATGCTGTAGGCCATGCAGGCGTAGAGGGTGGCCTGGCGCTCAGGGTCTTCAAGGCTGGTGGGGGTGGTTTGCTCGGCGGTGGAGAGTTCGGCGTCGATGTCTTGTAGGAAGGTAGATAGGTCGGTGGTTGTTTCGGCAAAACGCCCGGCGAGCAGGCGAATGCTGAGGGGATGACCCTTTACACGTTTGGAAAGTGAGAGTCGCGCATCCTCGAGAGCAGCAGATAGGCGGTTGGTAGGCAGTAGGGATTGAAAGAGGTCAGCACCGGCTTCGTCTGTCAGGCCAGGAACTCTTACGACTTCGCAACTGCCCCAGTCAGAGGGTGGTTCGATGCGGGAGGTCAAGAGGATGTCGCCATCGCCTTCTTTTAGACGGCTGATGAAGGTGGCAAGCGCTTTGGCGGCGGGATGCGGTTGTTCGCTTTTCAGCGTGTCGATGAGGGTTTCGATATTGTCCAGGACCAGCAAGGAACGGGTATGCTTGCAGCGCTGCAGGATGGCCTGCTGCAGGTCGAGGGTTGCGGGATATTGTGTAGGATCGATTTCATAGAAGCGAGCCAGGCGGTTGTAGAAGCGGTCGACAAATTGCTCGTTGATGGTGCGCCGGTGCTGGGTGTCAAGTGTGGCGAAGGTTTCGAAGGAGAAGGCAAGGCCGCGGTCGCCGTAGTGGTAGCTGAGGCGCTCAGCGATAGCGCGAGCTAGAGTGGTTTTGCCGATACCGCCAAGACCGTGCAGGACGACAAAGTCGGCAGGGCGAGCTGCCAGCAGCGCATCCATGGCGGAAGCAATCTCCTTCTCACGACCGACGAAATGGGCGGCCTGGGGCAGGGCCGTCATGTCGTAGGTTTTTTGAAGTTGTTCGGGATCGGGCTGAATGGTGGGTTGTCCCGCGGAGAGGCTGAGTGGGGCGAGCGGGTGCTCGCGCTGACTTGTATAGAGGACGGGGATGCCAGCCAGCCAGGCAGGATTATGTAGAGTTGTGTTTTGTTCCAGGGCACGACGGGTGCGGCGTACGGCTTCTTCGACGCCGCGGCCTTGCAGCAGGAAGCCATAGAATGCCGAGCTGAGTTCCGGGGCAGCTTCGTCGGGGAGTTTAAACTGCATACCCAGAGCGTAAGGGATGCCTGCGCGTACCAGACCACCGGCGATATTGCCGAAAGAGGTCTCGTCCGAGGCTCGGGCGGAGAGACAACTCGTGAGGACGACCAGGAAGATACTGGTTGCTGCCAGGGCATCGGCGAAGTCGACGGCTTTGACAAGGTAGGAACGGGCATGCGACTCCTCGAAGGCGAGCAGGGCATTGCCGTTCTGGCTATTGCTATGGCCCATAAAGTGGACGATGGTTGTTCTTTCGGGGTTGAGCGTGCCTTCGGTCTGGGTAAGCGTTGGCGGGCGCACACGTGTTACTGTGAGCGCTTTGCCGGGCTTGCTGACGGCGGTGACGACGCGCTGCCACTCGCCTTCGGTGTCCAGAGGAGGAGAGTCGTTCACGGGTGATACCGGGATGGCGACGATGTGCAGGGGTTTGGTGAAGTCCAGGTTCGGATTGGGTTGAGCCTCGGGTACTGAACGTACGAGGGTGAGGCGCGCTGCCAAGAGACGCCCATCGGGTTCACGCAGGTATTCCCAGGGGATCGAGGCAATCGATTGATCAGCGATGACAAGCACAAGGCGTTCGTTGGTACGCAGGTTGGAGAGCGCCGCGCGCAAGGATTCATCGCGGAAGGTTTTATCGAAGAGGTCGCGTCCATAGGTGACGGGGTCAAAGTAGATGCGCTGGCCTGTGGTCTCGTCGGGTGCGATGTCGGACCAGGGAATAGAGGCGCTGATATCGCCAAGGGTGATTGTGAGGGCGGTAAGGTTGTCGCCAGTGTGTTGCAGCGAGAGTTCGGGCATGGGTTGCTCCTTACGCTTTTGCGATGATTGCGACGATGAGTCCGGCAAGGGCAAGCGAACCCAGGGCAAAGAGAATACCGGCGACGCGCAGCCAGAGGACTTTACGGGAGATCAAGCGGTCAAGTTCCTCTCTCATGCCTGTCAGGTTATTCTCGTACAGTTGGTATTTACGAGGCTGGATCGCCCACATGCCTGAGGCGGTTGCGGCAAGGTAGAGCGCGAGGGTGATGATAATAAAAACCTTGGCCGTGGTATTGTCTTTGAGATATGCTGGCGGGAAATTGCTGCCGAAGGCGGTTACGCCGAACAAGACGGCAAGAAAGGTCGCAACGCGTTCGATGATGCTTTTGGCCGACTGGTCGAGAAAGTCGGGTTGTTTGCTCTCGATGTCGGCGAACAGGGCGATGACGCGCTTCTGTTGATCTGTCGGCGGTTCGGGTTTTAGATGCTCGCTCATTTGTAGCCCTTACAATTGACGTGTACAATCATTTCTTCGCCGCATTGGTCGCACTTGAGATAGAGCACATCTAGTTTTTCGTCTCCCCTTTCAACGAATTCGCGCATTACGGTGCCATGTGAGGGGCAGACAATGTGTTTATCAAAGTAGGTGACATGGCCTTTGTGGCAGGTGACGTCGAAGATTGCGTCTGGTTGTTTTGCCTGAGAGGTGGGATTCTGCTGGGTCATAGTGCTTTAGCATCCTTTCTCCGTACTACCAACTTGTTGTCTTCTTTGGAAGATGAATTTTGGGAGCAAGATGATTGCCTTTCAATTTGAAAGACGGTGTGGCAAGCGGTTGCTCCAATTTTCCGCGCTTCTAATATGCTGACATAGATATGGGTCGATGGGTTACTTGAAGAGTATAACAAGTTGGAGAGTAGAGGTCAATGATTGAAGTAGTGACCCAGACATTTGGAGAGAAGACCAGCCGTGATCCAGGACAGGCACAAGGCGCTGTCCCTACAGGCAGGTTTGCGTTCGGATGACCATCCGGACAGGCACAAGGCGCTGTCCCTACAGGCAGGTTTGCGTTCGGGTGACCATCCGGACAGGCACGGCGGTTCTTGAAAGCCAGCCTGCAACGACACTCTCGTGTCTACGCTTCGCGTCAGCAGGCTGAGAGGAACGTAGGCGCTGTCCCTACAGGATGACACATTTATCTCCAAATGTCTGGTAGTGACCTCTGAATAGTGCGAAATGCCCTTGACAATTCACACAATTGAATGTTATTATTTTATCGAACGATGTTAGATTGTGGAACGGCTATAAAGATATGGGCATAAAACAACGACGTGAACGAGAAAAACAAGAAGTAAGACAGGGCATCCTTACTGCAGCGCGGGAGATCGCTCGGCAAGAGGGATGGCAGTCTGTCACTATCCGCAAAGTGGCGGAGCGCATTGAATACAGCCCACCGACGATCTACGAATACTTCGAGAATAAGGAAGACATCCTGATCGAACTGTTGCGCGAGGGCTTCCGCCAGTTGGCCGCTGCTCTGAGAACAGCGTGGGAATCGACAGAAGACTGCGAGCAACGACTGATGAACATGGTGGAAGCCTACTGGCAATTTGCTATGAGCCAACCAGAACTCTACCAGGTGATGACTGGCCTGGGAGTCCCTTACTGTAGCGAAAAGCCACCCGCCGCCCGCGAAACATTTGACATCACACGGCAAGCGCTGGTGGATTGGATGCAGACGATGGGCGTAGATATCCCCGACGTGGAGGGTGCTGTAGAGATCATACGCAGCCTCGTTCACGGGCTAATTTCGCTGACGATGGCGGATCGCTTCCATGGAGGCGAAGCGCGTGCAAAACAGTTGTTACAACGCGCCATGCGCGACATGTTCGTGGCGTGGCGTTTTGAAGCGAGAAGAGTGAGGTAATCTCCTCTTTTTTTACCGTTCGCTGAACTAAGTTCAATATTCAAACAGCATTCAATGAGAGAAGAAAGTGAGATCTTTCATGCGACTCGACTATAAATGGCAGGTGGCCATTATTGGCGCACTGGGCCTGTTCATGGCCGTGCTGGACAATACGATTGTCAGCGTGGCTTTGCCGCAGATGCAACTGGCGTTTAAGACCGATTTCTCAACCATCACCTGGGTTGCCACGGGCTACTTCCTGGCCCAGGCCGCCGTCATCCCCATCGCGGGCTACCTGAGCGATAAAATTGGCACCAAACTGGTGTTTATGCTATCGCTGGGCCTGTTTACGCTGGGTTCGGGACTGTGCGCCATTGCTCCCACGGAAACACTCTTGATCCTCTTCCGCGTTATCCAGGGCATTGGCGGCGGCGGCCTCTTCCCCATCGTCTTCGCGCTGGTTTACCGCGCCTTTCCGCCGACCGAACGAGGGATCGCTTCGGCGATCATTGGCGTGCCAGTCTTGCTGGCTCCGGCTTTTGGTCCGACGGTAGGTGGCTACCTGACCACCACCTTTAGCTGGAACGCCATTTTTATCATCAACCTGCCACTCGGCGTGATTGCGCTGATTCTGGCGTCCTTCATCTTACGCGGGCGCGCTGTGGAACGCCAGCATGATGAAGTGCTGGTGTCCAAGGGGCGATTTGATTTCATCGGGCTGGCGCTTTCGATGATCGGCTTCACAGCAGTGGTCTATGGCATCTCAGAAGCCGGTTCGCGCGGCTGGGGAGACGGCACCGTGCTGGCCTTTCTCATCGGAGGCGGCGTTGTGCTGGTCGGCTTTGTCATTACCGAACTGCTGGTGAGCGACCCGGTGATGGATGTGCGCCTTTTCCTCAACTACACCTTCAGCATCGCCAATGTGCTCACCTGGGCGCTTTCGGCCTTCCTCTTTGGCAGCCTGTTCCTGTTGCCTTTCTTCTTTGAACGGGTGCAGGGACTGACGCCCCTCTCGGCAGGCGAAATCTTGATATTGCAGGGGTTGGCTTCCGCTGCCGGTGTCGTCGTCTCAGGAGGATTGTATAACCGCGTCGGGCCACGCATCATGGCCGTGGTCGGCTTTGCGCTGGTCACGGTCGGCACGATAGGGATAACGCAGTTGACCGTGGCAACCACCGGTCTCTCCTTGCAGGGCTGGCTCGTCTTACGAGGCTTGGGGCTTGGCCTGGTTAATATTCCCTTGCAGACGCTGGCTCTCTCTGTCGTGAGCAATAAGGCGATGGCGCGAGCATCCTCGCTCGTCAACGTCACGCGCCAGGTCTTTTCCGCTGTTGGCGTCTCGGTACTGACCACCTACCTCACACAGCGAACCATCGCGCATGGCAGCGAGGTGGCGGCAGCGTTTCAGCAGCACCCACTGACAGGTATTGCAGCCAGTTGCGCTCCACTGGCTCGTGCCGGGGCGGCAGCCGTCACAACCTGTGTTACCCAGCACGTCACCACGCAGGGACTCAACGACACCTTTACCGTGGTTGTCATCGCCTGTGGCATTTGCGCAGTGTTGGCGCTGTTCGTGGGACGCGATCCTGCTATCCAGGCCGCCAGACGCGCAGCAGCCGCAGGTGAGACAGTCGAAGAAAAGCAACCGACGCTGGTCGCCGACTAGCCATCTCCCCGCCTGTATATGCGAAGCGCCGGGTGACTCGAGTCGCCTGGCGCTTCGCATAGTAAAGTAGCTCCCTGGCCACAGGTAACATAACACTGAGCGCTCCTTGCTGGAGAAAGGCACGAACAAATTCCAGGTCGTATCCCTGCTTGAAAGCGAACAGCCCAAGAAGCTTCAGCGATATCTCGTATCTAAAGGGCTCAGTGGGGGAGAGAACCTGTACGTTCATAAGTATCTGTGCTTGTTCGCCCTGAGATTGAATGGTTGGCTCTTCAAGCGTGAGCTGGACGCTTGGCGGCGCGAACTGCTCGGGCAAAGGTTCGGCAGAGTCTGTCGATGGAGTAAAAAAACGCTTTGCAATAATCTCCACAGGAATAATATTTTGCGGCTGAATCCCAAATAAAGGGAGTGAAGTGGGCTGGTTCTCCGATGCATTGGCACTTTCACCGCCGCCAAGTGACTCCTTTTGTTCAGAAGGCATACCACTACCTCCATCTTCCTACCGTTATGCGACTGATGTCGATGATGGATCCGGCGCATTTGATTCTACAATGCGCGTCGGCTGTGACCCAATATTTATAGTTATCTGTGAACGCCCTACCATGGGTTGTGACGCTGAAGAAACGATTGGAAATGTTAGCTGCGATTGCCCAATTGCGAACGGCAGAGACACAGCATGAACCGTCACTGTAAAGTGTGTTTGCTGAGGTGCAAACATGTGTTCCTGGGTGAGCTGGCGCATGTACATCTTAGGTAGCGAATAAATCCAGCGTTGAGCTTGCTCAGCAGTTTCAGCGTGGCTGAGCCCATATAGTCCAATTGTGATAGCGCTTAGAGTAGCAAGGTCATCCAACGATTGAACTACGATTCTTTTGCTGAGGCCCATGAGCAGCGGAAACAATTCTGTCAAGCTATCAGCCAGCGTTGCTTCCTGCTCTTCCGCATCAATGCCCTCTTGTTCGGCTTTCTCTCGAAATGTTGCCAGGATATCAAGGAAATGTAAACCAATACTGCTAACCAGATTCTCGGCGATATTCGTCAAGGCTGGTGCTCGATACGGGTCGGGAAGGTGGACAATAAAATTAAGAATACGATTTAGTTCCTCATGAGATGGCGTGTGAGGCCTACTCCACAGATCTTTAAGAGAATCAACGAGGAGTTGCGTGCGCTGGGAAATTTCCTGGCTATAATTACCTTGAAAGGACGTTGCTTGATACTCTTGCATCATGTCCTCTTTGTTTCTCACCTTCATTCTTCCTTACAGTGCTATCATATCACACCATCGGGGAAAAATATACTAACCCCTACTAAATCGGAATACGCATAGTTGACCAGACATTTTCCATATGGTATCATCCCCTTATTATCTTTGGCGCATGCTTCAGCGTGTCGCCAGTTCGGATCGGAAAGGAGGTGTAGAGATGAGCAAAAGCGCACGCCGCGCAACATCGATATCCAGCATGAAGGTATGGAGCTACACCGAGGATGGTCTGGGAACGTAGACGCTGAGATAGTCTTAGAGCCTGGCCACATAGTCCCCAGACTGCGTCCACAAGGGATGGGTGGAGATCCTGGCACCCGCAAGGGGTGCCACTACATTTCCACTGAAAAACTTATCTGGACTGACTACTAGAAAACGCATCCTCTTTTCAACCTCCATAAGCCACGTCTCCGCTACGGCGGTCTTGCATTCCGCGTAACGCCCTCTCATGCCGGTGTTCCCTGTCGCGCACATTCTCACTCATTGACTCCGCTCGTTTGTTTTGGTGCGGAGCGAGATGTTTGTGCCATTTGCGACCTACGATTGCTTGAATACTATCATGAGGAGCATCCCTTTGCATTCAACCAATTCGACCACGAAAGAACCGCCAACGCAGCCCTCGGCGAATGATCGTCCCGTGGCAAAAGCTGGCTATGAATCCAGCGCCACTGCACGTTCACGCGGCAAGAAATTCTTGTCGTACTACAAGCCATACCTCGGCTGGTTTTTCGCGGACATGGCCTGCGCGCTTATCGTCTCGGCGATTACGCTGCTACTCCCGTTATGCGCGCAATACATCACTAAAAACATTTTAGAAGGCAATACGCCTCACGCGCTCAATGACATCTATCTGATGGGCGCGCTCATGCTGGCGTTGATTGGTGTCCATACACTGTGTACCATATTCATTGACTTTCAAGGGCATATGATGGGTGCCAGGATGGAAAGTGACATGCGCAGTGAATTATTCGAACAGTATCAAAAGCTATCGTTTAGCTTTTACGATGAACAAAGAACGGGTCAATTAATGACTCGGATTACTAATGATACCTTCGCCCTGGCCGAATTATATCATCATGGTCCTGAGGATATCGTCGTTACCACTTTGACGGTCTCTGGTGCCTTTATTATCTTGCTGAAGATCAATATCGCGCTTACCTTGATCGTCTTTCTCTTTTTGCCAATTATGGCTGTGTACGCACTGTATTTCAATAAAAAGATGAATAGGGCGTTACGCAGCAGCAAGGAGAGAATCGGTGATATCAACGCGCAAGTTGAAGATACGCTTGCAGGCATTCGAGTGGTAAAATCATTTACCAACGAGGATGTTGAAAAAAGCAAGTTCGCCTACGCAAATCAGCGTTTTCTCGCCAGCCGCAGAGATGGCTATAAGAGTGAGTCGTACTTTTCCGGCGGACTGATCGCGTTCACACAACTCATTACCATCACGGTTATCCTCTTTGGCGGCATCGCTATCGTTCACGCTTCCCTGGATCTGGCTGATTTGCTGACCTATTTATTATGTATCAGTATCCTCATCGATCCAATTCAGAAATTAGTCAATTTTGGCAGACTCTATCAGGAAGGAATTACCGGATTTCACCGGTTTATGGATATGATGGAGGTGGTGCCCAATCTGCAAGACGCGCCAGACGCAATTGATTTGACACAGGTTCGGGGTCAGGTAGAGTTTAAAGATGTGAGCTTCAGGTATAAAGAAGATCAGAATTATGTCGTGAAGAACCTCTCGCTGGAGATACAAGCCGGAGAATACGTTGCCTTAGTCGGGTCTTCCGGCGTTGGCAAAACAACGCTCTGCTCCTTAATTCCGCGTTTCTACGAAGTAAATGCCGGAAAAATACTGCTGGATGGGCAGGATATTCGAGATGTTACCTTGCGCTCATTGCGAAGGAATATCGGTATTGTGCAGCAGGATGTCTATTTGTTCGCCGGGACCGTTGCAGACAATATTCGCTACGGGAAACTTGACGCCAGTAAGCAAGAAATCATGAATGCGGCCAAACAGGCGCACGCGCATGATTTTATCATGGCGTTACCGGATGGATATGACACAGATATCGGTCAACGAGGCGTAAAACTCTCAGGCGGGCAAAAGCAGCGGTTGAGTATCGCGCGGGTCTTCCTCAAAAATCCCCCGATTATCATTTTTGATGAAGCGACAAGCGCGCTGGATAATGAAAGTGAAAAAGCCGTGCAGGACTCATTGGAGAAGTTAGCCGACAACCGCACAACGCTTGTCATCGCCCACCGCTTGTCAACCATCCGCAACGCTCAAAGAATAGTCGTGTTATCTGACACTGGCATCGCTGAACAAGGTACGCACGCGGAGTTACTCGCATTGAACGGCGTCTATGCGAACTTGTACAACATGCAAGCAAAAATATGAGACTGGATTCATTGGGAAGTCGGGCAAACTACACAGCAGCATGCCTCCCCACTCGATGCTATCCGGCATACAACTGCCAACGGACAGGAGTATTGGAGCGCGCGCGAACTGGGAAAGCTCTTAGGGGTACACTGAATACCGCAAATTCAAGAATGCCATCCAGAAAGCGGAAGTAGCATGTGAGCAGAGCGGTCAGGCCGTTGCAGACCATTTCGCCCACATGGGCGGAATGGTTAACATTGGCTCAGGAGCTAAGCGCTGAGTAGAAGATAGCAAGGACGGACAGGCACGAGCCCCTACCCGGCCACCAGACCGCCCCCTGTCCCTACATTTGGGTGATCGTGCCCCAACCGGTTCACATGGGTAGGTTTTTTAGAGAATGCGCATGAGAGATGACGGGCATGAAAGGCATCTGCGAGGGGTTCAGTTGTCCAGGCTTTTGAGCAAGTCGAGCGAGTTAGGACGAAGGCACCCGCGAGGGGGTCAATCCGCCAGGATTTTGAGCCAAGCGAGTGAGTCAGGACGAAGGCACCCGCAAGGGGCCCAGCCCTGCTCCCAGCCGCTCCTGCCTCTACAAGTACGATGGCCTCTACATTACCGATATTGATCGTTACATTTCATCATCTGGATAATCTTCAAGTAGAAGATTTGGATGTAGTTGTCTTAGTATGTCTGCCCTTTGCTGATAGGGGCGCTCACGGTATGCAAACTTTAATGGTGTAGGAGGATGTAGTAGGTTCTGATCTATGCCTCGTAGGAGGAAACCGCGAAATATATCATATTGCCCGGTGGATAGATATTCTATTGGATTCTTGCCGCCGGATGTTACAGGAGTAAGCAGCCAGGTGCTAAGAGCGCTTGGGCTCCCTAAGCGTTGTAATGCTTCCTCAACGAGCGGGAAGTACTTCAAGCAGGTGTTCACGGTGCGCATCATCAGGGGACGAGCCAGAGAGCCAGTTATGATAGGTTGTTTGGGATATGCCAAGTATCTCTGCAAGATATTTTATGGAAAGGCCGGAAATTGCTTGGAAGTGCTTACAAGATTTATGGTAATCATGCTATATGCTCCTTTGATGATGCGGAACCTATCAGTACTTGCCGAATGCTCTGGTTGTGCTGATGAACGGAATGCACATGTTTTAGACGGTCTCAAGATCGAATAGTTTGCGAATCCAGCGAATGAGTTGTTGTGCCTGGGGAGCGGTTGCATCAAGGTAACGCTTCGTAATAGCCTGCCCCATGGGTTTGCCTGGTTCTTCCTGCCAGGTAGTTTTTGCTGGTGAGTGAATAGCGAATGGGATCGTTGCGATGGTGTGATATTTAACCTTCTGTGCTATCCTCCCAAGACGTATAATAATCAAGAGGAAGCTCATAGGCATGGGTATAATCATATACATTAATTTCTTTTCGGCCTAATATGTCCCAATGCACCAAGGCGGCTTCATTTCCTTTATGAAGGATGTCCGATATCCATCCTCCTAGTCGTGCAGCGTCTTCATCACTTACATAAGGGATATTGTTCGCTCATCGCGTAGAAAAATCATTTCAATCTGAAATGGCACAGCATCATTGCGCAGAAAAAAGAGAAGCTCGTCGATACCATCGAGTACCTGATGAAGATGATGCGCCTGAGGTAGTTTATCGATGGCTTTGACAATAGGTTTCTGTATGGCATTGACGATATCATCAGGCAAGGCAGGTCGATTGTAGCGCTTTGCCAACCAATTACTAAATTTGCGGGGCGTTACCTTGTCATTTTCTCTGAAACCATCTTTGGGTAGTGATGGCGAGGAGAGCCGCCTTTTCAATTTGAATACGTACTGTTGCATCAGCTATCAAGGCTTCTTCGGACGCATTACTATTAGAGTGGCGCTGCATGAGAAAAAGACGGTAAGAATTCTTCCCAGCCTGATGGATAACACTCCTGTCAGAACTCCAGAAACCTCGTATTACTTCAATATAGGGTTCCTGGGCGGGAGGTCTTTGAATATCGCAGGTTTGAGACGCAACGAGGAGAACATCATTTGCGTCTAGTGTTTCCTGATTGAGAAACCAATTACCTGTTGAAATGGAGTCACTGGATGAACCTATTTTCTCCTGATGGGCATTCTGTGAGATGCTCAAAGTAAGCCATGATTTCGGAGCAGAGATAGCCTCTAATAAACTTCCCTGGTGCCAACCACGTTGAATTAATACTGCCCCAACAACTTCGGGCCTGATACTTTGAATGATTTCATTCCCTGCCATCTTTTAAGATTACACTTCCTCACCTGAATTATTCGATTCATCGTCGTCATCCCGCCAAGCTCGGGGTCTAAGACGTTCGAGGGCATCCTGGACTTCTTCTGGCAAACGCTCTTTGTAGATACGGTTTGAAGGAGTAATAGGCCGGAACATCTCCTGGCCAGTCCGCACACGGAGGAGAAAGCCGCGAAAGATACTATACTCCCGTTCAGACAGATAATCAATGGGTTTCTTTCCACCAGGTGAGACCGGGGTTAGTAACCAGGTACTTGTGGCATTTGGGCTACCAAGACGCTGAGCAGCCTCTTCTATAAGGGGTAACACCTCAAGAAAGTGTTCACGATGTGCCTCGTGCAGTGATGAACCAGCGAGCCACTTATGATATGTTGTTCGGGATACGCCAAATACCTCTGCAAGACGCTCTATTGTGAGGCCAGAGATTGCTCGGAGATGCTCTGCTTGTATGGGGGCTGAATTTGTATCAGAGGACTGTCTTTGCTCCTGGGATCCTATAGTGGACCTTGCTCGCGCCCAGCCCTTACATTCAAATGTGACGAGAAAATTTGTTGTCATGTGCTCAGAAATCGGCTCTATGACGATCATAATATCGATATCTGAGATTTCACTGCCTGTAGTTCTGGATAAAAAGTAATATGGTAACAGACTAGGAGAGATTTTAATTTGTTCCTGAGATGGAAAGCGCGTATCTTCGCCTGTTGCCATATGCGAAAAGGCAGGATTATACACATTGACGCTTTCAGCAAGAACTGGACCAAAATGACTATGAGGGTTCTGCTGTACGTACATAACGCCTGTTGAATCGAGAATTTCAGGCTCTTTGATCATGTGTTGGCTCCAGGTCGTTATAAAGGGCTTCGCTAAGGGTCCAACGGAAGAAACGATATAGGACATCGTTATAATCTTGCATCTGCTGAATCGTTGCGGATATATCAAGATCACATTCGGACATGTCATAGTAGTCTAAATCGATAAGGTAGAACTGTCCAATTGGAGGTGGCTCTTGAGGAAGTGGTGCGACAACAAAACCATTGAGAAGTCCATGTCTTATCGATAATACCCCATCAGGGCGATTTACCTGAATTTCCTGTAAAGTGTGTTCAACTTGTCCATCAAGAAGACCAGAAGCTTCAAAGCCTACAAATTCGGGATTGAATAACGCTCTCCATTGACCGAAGTTCTCAGCACGCGGGTGACGAATTTCATTGATATAACGTAGTCCAAGACGTAACCGATCGGTAACTTCCAGAGTCTCATTGGCTACTTTTAAGATGTGACGAAAGCGATGCAGAAAATCATGCATAGATGAATATGCGCGTGACTCGAGGGTAATGGCAAATTCGCCTATGACGATAGCCCACCTATTATCTCGTGAAGAAAACCTCCAAAGAGTTTCACCAGGATTTGGGTTAATACCTGTTGGAGATATTTGATACGTGATACTGGCTTCACGAGAAACTCTAGGATATTGTGCGTGAACTGCTTCCTGGAAGTCTGCTATAAAAGCTTTCTGCTCAAAACGCGGCATAATGGTAAATCGAACCTGGCCAATCACCAGCCGAAGAGGAGCCTTTTTAAATTGTACCTGTTCGTATTCAGGAAGCTTCATTCATTTCACCTGTTTCTGCACAACTTTCTTTTCGTTTTAAGTTTACGTGAAAATTACCATAATGTCAATTTCTACGAAATAAAGGTGACTGAGAGATACATAATCCCATCGGGCCATGTCTTTTTTACTATCTATAGCATTAATTTTAAATATACTTGACTTCTATGCATTTATTGTGATATACTAGGATTACGAGAATGAGAGCTATGCTCTTCTTTCCCCACAGAACCAGCTTCGGTACTTCCCTGCTTCTGTCGTCGCGTGTAAGGCCACTTCACATCCCCTCAGTCGATTTGACGAGGAGCAAGAGATGCGACAACGGTGATCTGATCTATCAGAAACCGCACACACCCCTTACTTACATCACATAAGGAGGCCGTATGTGGTTCATGAAGCAACTCATTCGCTTGCTTGGAGGAGTCTTTCAGGTAGATGAAGAGTGCCCGTAAATGCGGGCATGCCGAGCCTCTGAGCGTCTGACTATATTCGATGTTAGGCTGCATCTCAATGAGAACCGTCCGATAACGGGTACTGCAACGTCTGAAGGCGACATCCGCCATGAATTGGCAGAGGTACACAGAGGACACCCCCAACACTAGACGTAATTTCTGATCGATGTAGATTAGGACTTCAGTAGTGTCAACAGGAGATGGGTCACATGAAAAAATTGAGGACCAGGTGCATACCTGGTCCTCAATTTCAACACGGAAGAAGATGCTGAGGAGTGGAACATTAACCACAACGAAACGTGCGATCCTGGCGGATAGTCCGATGTATGAGGCTATCCGCCTATTGTATGACAATCAGGTAAAATCACACCTCTTTCCCTTCCACCACTCTAATCTCTTCTTCGGTCAACCCATACAACCTATATACTACCCGGTCGATCAGCGCATCGGTTTTCTGGAGCTTTTCTTTGATGGGTAGGATGTGCTGGAGGCTGGCCTGGTAGGTTTTGGTGATGCTGTCGAGCAGTTGGGTATCGCTGAGGCTGATGCCGAATCTGTTTTTGTTTTTGCGGAGGATTTCCAGCAGGGTTTCGGGGGTGAGGGCGGGTTCACCTTTCTGGTAGTCGCCGGGGTAGTCTTTGAGTTTGTCTTTGCCGGTTAGGGCTTCTATGCCATGACGGCCTTCTTTGTCGGGTATGGATGTTGAGGGTGGTGGTGAGCCAGTCGAGGAATTGGCGCTGGGCGGCTCGCTTTTCTTTGTTGAGGCGGATCATTTCTCCGGCGAGGTGGGCGAGGAGGTCGTGGACTACGTCGGATTCTTCGGGGGTTTGGGTGAGGTGGTGGTCGACGAAGCCGAGGACGCAGGCCTGGTCGTTTTTGTCGAGGCAGCGCTGGTAGAGGTTTTTGGCTTTTTCGAGGTAGTAGGCGCGTTGGTCGGGGGAGAGGGTGAAGTTGATGCGACGGATAGGAACGTTTTTCATGAAAACATCACCTGGTATGAAAAAGCCACCCCTTATCTTCGGAAGCGCAAGGTCATAGTAAAAATTCATCATGCGACTATTTAACACCGACAGTAAGTACATATCAGCAACCGGGATTATGAAAACGGTTTTGTTACAGTAATATCCCTCGTAATCTATCGTAAACCTACCGTTCATAAAAATTTCAGGATACATGATTTTGGGTTTTTCAAAATTAGCATAGTAAGCCACATTATCTTGGATCTCATACCACTTATATGGCCCAGGTTTTCTTCCAGGCCATATCCCGTGTTCCCTTATCGTTCCAGCCCGTTGGTTTAGGTTCAAGTCGCTCCCTGAAAGGGAGTAAGTATCTTTCTATTGCTTTATACCTAGTTAAATCTGTTCCTTGTCTTGTAAATATTAAGTATTCCTCTCTAAAACCATGATAGTAACGTCTAATACTACAGCGACAGTTAGAAGTGGTAGAATGCTTCTGAGAGGAGAAGCACATGACCACAGAAGCACGAGCAGAGAATCAGGTGGAGAACGAAGTGGCGCTCCTGGCCACTGGAGAGCAGGAGCTTGCGGCATTGCATGCACGCATCGGGCCTCATTTTCGCAGGGCAGAGGTGCGAGCGCGCGTCGGACGGTTCCTAGCAGGTTTGCTGAGCCGGGTCGAACGCAAGAACGGCTGGCAACTAGCCGAGGAGGTGGACGAAAGCGGCCCCCAGGGCATGCAACGCCTGTTGAATGCTGCGGACTGGGATGAGGAGGCGGTGCGAGACGAGCTCCGAGGCTATGTGATGGAGCATCTGGCGGAGGAACAGGGCGTGCTGGTGGTCGACGAAACGGGCTTTGTCAAAAAAGGCAAGAAGTCAGTGGGAGTGGCGCGACAATATAGTGGGACGGCAGGACGACGCGAGAACAGCCAAATGGGGGTGTTTTTACTGTATAGCAGTGCCAAAGGGCATGCCTTCATCGACCGCGCGCTCTATCTGCCGCAGGAATGGACTCAGGACCCGGTGCGCTGTCGCGAGGCAGGGGTGCCAGCATTCGTGCGGTTTGCCACCAAAGGCGAGTTGGCGCAGCAGATGCTGGCACGGGCGTTTGCGGCGGGCGTCAAGGCCGACTGGGTGGTCGCCGATACGGTGTATGGCTACGAGGAGATGCGTGACTGGTTGGAGAGCCGACAGCAGAAGTATGTGCTGGCGGTGCCCGAGACGCATACGGTCTGGAGCCTGGGCGAGCAGCAACCGGTGGGCCTGCTGGCCGCACTGTTACCAGCCGAGGCCTGGGTGCCGCTCTCAGCAGGCGAGGGCAGCCAGGGGCCGCGGCTCTACGAGTGGGCGTGGCTGCAGTTGCCCTACGAGCGAGAGGAGAGTGAGGGGTGGGTCTGCTGGCTACTGATCCGACGCAGTCTCTCCGATCCGAGTGAGCGGGCCTACTACCGGGCGTGGGGCCCTGCCTCGACTCCGCTCAGGACGTTGGTGCGCGTCGCCGGGTCGCGCTGGGCGGTCGAAGAGGGCTTTGAGCAAGCCAAAGGCGGCGTGGGCTTGGATCAGTATGAAGTCCGCAGCTGGACCGCTTGGTATCGCTTTATCACCCTGGCGCTGCTGGCTTACGCCTTTTTGGTGGTCATGCGTAGCCAAGCGCAAGCCCAGGAGCAAAAAAAGGGGCTGGTGAGCGTGAGCTGAGTGCATGGAGCGTGCCAGAGGTGCAGCGCTTGTGGCAAGCCCAGGACGAGCCGAGCTGGCGACAGGCCTTGCGTCTGCACTGGTCACGGTTCCGACGCGCCCATCAAGCCGTCGCCAAACGCTGCCATGTGACACGCCGAGCGCGCCAACATCCCTTTCCGACGGAGCAGGTCGCGCAGCCCATTGCGTTGGCAGGTCTGGAGGCACTGACGCCTGAGCGCTGGGAACAGCTGTGCCCACTCTTGCCCCAGCACGCCGCTACCGGACGTCCCGCCGTCGAGCATCGTCTGATCGTGGAGGGCATTCTGTGGATCATGCGCACGGGGTCGGCGTGGCGTGAGCTTCCTGAACGCTTTGGACCCTGGCAAACGGTGGCCAGTCGCTATCAGCGCTGGCGCAAAGAGGGGCGCTGGGCGCGCATGCTGCAGGTCTTGCAATCGGCAGAGGTACCCATCCTTTCATCTGCTTGAGCTTATTAACTGTCGCTGTAGTACTAACATCTTCACCAGAAACAAAAGGTTTGATAACTTCAGCACTTGTAGAGTCCTCGGCTATTAGTTTCTCACGAGTAACTTTGTCGATAACAAAAGCTTCATTGAAGACCAGTAAGTACACCTCGCCGAATCTTATCCCCTACATAATCTCCAAGTGCAATGCTATTAGTTTGTAATTTACTCAAAATCACTTGCTCTATACTTACTGCCAAAGACCAACTTTCACCCTTGAAAGCACTTTCAGGCATTTTGATTGCCAATGATTGAATGACAGTAGGTAGACTTTCAAAACTCAAGGTTTTGATGGGAACATATTCAATTGAAGTGCCATTACGACGAGATTCACTTGACAAGATAATGATTGGGTAGGTTGTAGCGTCACCAAAGACAGGTAAATCACCAAAGTCTATCAGCTTTTCGAGTTTGACCTTTTCGTGTCAAGAACTGTGCGCAAGGCCGCACCGTAATTTGCACGCATAAACTTATTAGCTGTGATCATGCCGAAACGGCCACCTGTACGCAGCATAGTATGACCACGCTCAATGAAATAGGTGTAGAGGTCGGCGATGCTGTTGAAGACGGCGTACATTTCTTTGAAGGCGATTTTGTCATCACCTAATCCTTCCTGGCGTACATATGGTGGATTGCCCACCACTGCATCAAATCCGGCGTTGTCTTTGCGTTTGGATTCGTCGAAGAAGACTTCGGGGAATTCGAGTTCCCAGTGGAAGAAGCGTTTGGATTGGGAGAGGGTGAGGGCGGTTTCGATGGCCTGGCGGTCCTGGGGGTTGGCTTTGCTGTAGTCGCCGGCGACGATGGCGGAGGCGTAGAGGCGGGTGGTGTGTTTGGCACCTTTGTTGCCGAAGTATTCGCTGATGTAGACGTCGAGGAGGCGTTTGAAGGGGGCGAGGGCGTCGTAGGCTCCCTGGTAGGCTTTGCGGGATTGGGCTACTTCCTGGGCGGTGACGTCGGAGAGTTCGCCGACTTTGCGCATGAGCTGGGTGGCGTCGAGGAGGTAGGCGAACTGGTTGCCCCAGAGGCCCTGGCTGAGGGCGTCCTGTACGTCCTGGACGCGGCCGCCGATGAGGGAGTTGCCGCATTTCATGTGGTGGTCGAGGAAGGAGAGCGGGGCGCCGAGGGTGAAGCTGTCGAGCCAGACGCTGACTTTGGCGAGTTCGACGGCCATGGGGTTGAGATCGACGCCGTAGATGCAGCTTTTGAGGACGCGGCGCTTGAGCAGGTTGAGGTCGGTGAGTTTGCTCATGTCGATGGTGACGCCCTGGTGCTCCATTTCGAGCTGGATTTCGCGGCGGGTCTGGCCGAGTTCGTAGATGATGGGGTTCCATTTGAAGGCGGCCAGGAAGTCGGTCATGCGGTCGGTGATGTAGTCGACGGCTTCGACGAGGAAGTGGCCGCTGCCCATAGCGGGATCGAGCACTTTGAGGTCGAAGAAGGCGTCGTTGAGGGTTTTGCGGAATTTTTTGTAGGTTTCGTGTTCGGAGCTGATGTCTTCGCGCCTGAGCAGCTCTGACTTTCTCGCGCTCGGCTTTGAGGGTCTTTTCGGCTTCACGGAAGAGGGGGCGCAGGCTCTCCAGTTTTTCGTTGAGGACGGGGCCGACGGTGTGTTCGACGATGTATTTGACGATGTAGTCGGGGGTGTAGTAGCTGCCGGTGGCTTTGCGCTCGCGGCGGTCGTTCTCGAGGTAGACTGCGCTTTTCGAGAGGGTTTTGTCGTGGGCGGCGCTGCCACGGCCCTCTTTGACGATGGTGAGTTTCTTCTGGAGCGCCTCGGTATAGGGGACGACCTCTTCGGTTTTTTTGCCTTTGATGATGGCCATTTCTGAGGGTGCGATGCGCAGCTTGAATTCGAGCAGGCCTTCGTAGATGCTGCCAAGCTGGCGCACGCCGAGGCTTTTGTAGTCGATGAAGGCGAGGTCCAGCCGTTTCTTATCGAGGTCACGTGCCATAAGGTCAAGGCCAAGGGCAAGCTGGCGGTCGGGTATTTTGCAGGTGGCCAGGAAGTGGGCGACCTTTGCTTCGGGTGAGGGATCGGATGGATCGGGCTGGGTGATGAAGAGGCCGCCGTTGTAGACGGGGACGTTGAGAGCGGGATCGCCTTTATCGACGGCGTGGAAGAGTTCTTGCAGACGGTCGTAGATGGCGGTGCTGAGTTCGTTGTAGGCGGCATTGAGTTGTGTGGGGGCCTGGTCTTCAATGGGCCCGGCTTTGGAGGCAATTTCGAGTTTGAGCTTTTCGAGGCTCTTTTCGTGGTAGCCGCGCACTTCGCGGACGGGAAGCAGGTCGCGGCTCTCGGCGTAGAGCAGGAAGAGCAGACGGTAGAGGAAGGTAAGGGTGCCGTTGAAGAATGGTTCGAGCAGGCGGCTGCGCTCGTCATCCGGCAGGGTGTCCAGTCCAGGTGGGAGCTGGTTGGCGCGGCGGGCGTAGAGGATGAAGCCACGCGCGAAGTGGGGGAAAATCTCAAAAAAGATGCGCTCTTTGAGGCGTTCGCCTAGCTCACGGGCGTAGCGTTCGCTATCGTTAACGAGGTTATCCAGGAAACAGAGCTGGCGGTGTTCACCGTCCAGGGTGCGCTCGCTGGGAAGGAAGGCGGCAGCACGGAAGAAGTACCAGAAGTAACGGAAGGCGAGTTCGCGATGTTCGGGCGGCTGAGCGAGAGTTTCTTCCAGATCGATTTCGTAGTAGTTGGTGGCGCGGCTGTGGGCTTTGGCCGAGTATAAGCGCCAGATTTTGCCGTTGGTGACGATGGCCCAATTGGTATTTTCGGTTGCGCTGCGGTCGAGCAGGGAGACGACGACCGCGCCGGGGTTTTCTTCGGGCGTTTCGCTGTCGCGCTGGTCATCTTTGCCGTCGAGGTTGCGGCCCCAGGTGTAGGCGAGGCAGAGGGCGAGAGGATTGCTGGCGGGTGATGGCGAGGCGTAGAGATGGTAGTCCGGTTCGATGGCGGTGTTGGAGGATTGGACGGGTTGGGGAACGAAGCCGAGGGCGTTGAGGACCGGTTCAAGGAGTTTTGCGCGGACGGTTGATGCGTTCTGGTTGGTAAAGGTTTCGCGGGCGTCGGCGTAGAGGTCGCGCAGGGTTTTGTAGGCGCGGGTCATGGCGGCGGCTTCGGCGGGATGGGTCCATTCGGCGCTTTCGGGCAAGCGCTGGATGAGGTAGTAGTCGGAGAAGAGGGCGCGGTTGTTGAAGAATGGCTCGCTCCAATCGGCTACATCGTAGGCGCTGAGGAGTTTGTCGTACTGGCCGAATGAGTCGCTTTCGGTGTAGCTGAAGCGGCGCAGGACGCGCAGTGCGATATCGGTCGGTTTGAGGCGGTCGATGGTTAAGATACGGGGACGGACGCCGACCTGGCGAGCGGTTGGAGATGGAAGGCCGGGGATGGCGGTTTCTGTTGAGCTGCTCAAAGGGGAGGTGTAGCGCTCGACGAGGACGAAGTCGAGGCGCTGGTAGTCATCGGTAAGGATGAGCAGGGGATGGAGGATGCTGAGGTTGCGGAAGGCCTGGGCGAGGGCACGGGTGATGGTGACGGTGACGGATTTGAGTTCGATAAGGTAGACTTCGAGCATGCCATCGTCTTCGCTGGCGAGGCGTTCGATGTGGGTGATGGCGGATTTGAGTTGTTCGCTGCCAAAGCCCATGGCGGTTGGATTCTGGACGAGGCGGGTGTTGGTGTTGTAGCCAAGTTTGGCGAAGAAGGCGGTGAGGGCGTTTCTGCTGGAGAGGTCTTGTATGTCTTTGCGTGTGAGTTCGTGGTCTTCTTTAAGCACGTGCCATCCTCTATCTTCCATAGTGGGTTGCAATTTGTAGGGCTAGACTAGCATTAGTGGATGGGAGTTGTCAAGGTTTACCTGACAACCCCGAAACCACAGCACTTGTTCATTTTTCGCGAAAATGTTACGCTGGCGCTAGCGTTTATTTCATAGATGAGGGAAGGAAAAGGAAAGAGTATGACGGACACATCCAAATCATATGCAATTTATCAATCCGCCGAGCTTGTTTAGTCCGCCGGGTTTTACGCATGTGGTGGAGGTGACGAGAGGATTTACTGCTTGAGATTGAGGCTGTGGTGAGTTTGCCTGCATAGTTCTTTCTGGCTAGCGTACTCAGCTTCAGCATCGGGTGGATGATCGGCCTGGTGATGCTTATTGTCGCTGCTATGTTGCCCTCGTGAGCGCCTTCATAGTGGGAAACGAGGATGATTACATTGGTTCCTACCGAATGACCAGGGCATAAACTATGGGAAGGATACTTACAAGGAGACAGACTATGACTATCGACGCAGCATTCACCCACTTTCCAACCCTCACCACGAACCGCTTGCTCCTCCGCCAAATCCAACCCAACGATGCCGAGGCCCTCTTTCCAATATTTTCCGATGCAGAAGCCATGCAATTCTATGGACATGCCCCTCACCAATTCCTCGCCGACACATACGAACTGATCAATCAGATCCAAACACGCTATACTCAACGAAGCGCCATCCGCTGGGGCATCACCCTCTCCGGCGAAGACAAACTGATCGGCTCCTGCGGCTTCCACCGCTTCGACGAAAGCTTTCATCGCGCTGAAACCGGCTACGAACTTCAGCGCGCTTTCTGGGGAAAGGGGATTATGACTGAAGCTATGTCAGCTATTCTGAGCTATGGGTTTACGGAGCTAGGGTTGCACCGCGTTGAGGCGGTTATTGATATTGTGAATGAGCGCTCCAAGGCTCTGTTGCTTAAGCTTGGTTTTACGTACGAGGGGAATTTGCGGGAGCGATACTATTTTCAGGGACGGTTTGAGGATGAATACTTCTTTGGGTTGCTTAGGGATGAATGCCGTAGTTCGCCCGCATAAATTTGTTTGCAGTGATCATGCCGAAGCGACCGCCGCGAAGTAAGAAGGTATGGCCACGCTCGATGAAATAGGTATAGAGATCGGCAATGCTGCTGAAGACGGCATACATTACTTCTGAAGGCTGCTTTGTCATCGCCCAATCCTTCCTGGCGACATAAGGTGGATTTCCCACTACAGCATCAAATCCGGCGTGGTCTTTGCGTTTGGATTCGTCGAAGAAGACTTCGGGGAATTCGAGTTCCCAGTGGAAGAAGCGTTTGGATTGGGAGAGGGTGAGGGCAGTTTCGATGGCCTGGCGGTCCTGGGGGTTGGCTTTGCTGTAGTCGCCGGCGACGATGGCGGAGGCGTAGAGGCGGGTGGTGTGTTTGGCGCCTTTGTTGCCGAAGTATTCGCTGATGTAGACGTTGAGGAGGCGTTTGAAGGGGGCGAGGGCGTCGTAGGCTCCCTGGTAGGCTTTGCGGGATTGGGCGACTTCCTGGGCGGTGACGTCGGAGAGTTCGCCGACTTTGCGCATGAGCTGGGTGGCGTTGAGGAGGTAGGCGAACTGGTTGCCCCAGAGGCCCTGGCTGAGGGCGTCCTGTACGTCCTGGACGCGGCCGCCGATGAGGGAGTTGCCGCATTTCATGTGGTGGTTGAGGAAGGAGAGCGGGGCGCCGAGGGTGAAGCTGTCGAGCCAGACGCTGACTTTGGCGAGTTCGACGGCCATGGGGTTGAGATCGACGCCGTAGATGCAGCTTTTGAGGACGCGGCGTTTGAGCAGGTTGAGGTCGGTGAGTTTGGTCATGTCGATGGTGACGCCCTGGTGCTCCATTTCGAGCTGGATTTCGCGGCGGGTCTGACCAAGTTCGTAGATGATGGGGTTCCATTTGAAGGCGGCCAGGAAGTCGGTCATGCGGTCGGTGATGTAGTCGACGGCTTCGACGAGGAAGTGGCCGCTGCCCATGGCGGGATCGAGCACTTTGAGGTCGAAGAAGGCGTCGTTGAGGGTTTTGCGGAATTTTTTGTAGGTTTCGTGTTCGGGGCTGATGTCTTCGCGCCTGAGTAGCTCTGACTTTCTCGCGCTCGGCTTTGAGGGTCTTTTCGGCTTCACGGAAGAGGGGGCGCAGGCTCTCCAGTTTTTCGTTGAGGACGGGGCCGACGGTGTGTTCGACGATGTATTTGACGATGTAGTCGGGGGTGTAGTAGCTGCCGGTGGCTTTGCGCTCGCGGCGGTCGTTCTCGAGGTAGACTGCGCTTTTCGAGAGGGTTTTGTCGTGGGCGGCGCTGCCACGGCCCTCTTTGACGATGGTGAGTTTCTTCTGGAGGGCCTCGGCATAGGGGACGACCTCTTCGGTTTTTTTGCCTTTGATAATGGCCATTTCCGAGGGTGCGATGCGCAGCTTGAATTCGAGCAGGCCTTCGTAGATGCTGCCAAGCTGGCGCACGCCGAGGCTTTTGTAGTCGATGAAGGCGAGGTCCAGCCGTTTCTTATCGAGGTCACGTGCCATAAGGTCAAGGCCAAGGGCAAGCTGGCGGTCGGGTATTTTGCAGGTGGCCAGGAAGTGGGCGACCTTTGCTTCGGGTGAGGGATCGGATGGATCGGGCTGGGTGATGAAGAGGCCGCCGTTGTAGACGGGGACGTTGAGAGCGGGATCGCCTTTATCGACGGCGTGGAAGAGTTCTTGCAGACGGTCGTAGATGGCGGTACTGAGTTCGTTGTAGGCGGCATTGAAGTTGTGTGGGGGCCTGGTCTTCAATGGGCCCGGCTTTGGAGGCAATTTCGAGTTTGAGCTTTTCGAGGCTCTTTTCGTGGTAGCCGCGCACTTCGCGGACGGGAAGCAGGTCGCGACTCTCGGCGTAGAGCAGGAAGAGCAGACGGTAGAGGAAGGTAAGGGTGCCGTTGAAGAATGGTTCGAGCAGGCGGCTGCGCTCGTCATCCGGCAGGGTGTCCAGTCCAGGTGGGAGCTGGTTGGCGCGGCGGGCGTAGAGAATGAAGCCACGCGCGAAGTGGGGAAAAATCTCAAAAAAGATGCGCTCTTTGAGGCGTTCGCCTAGCTCACGGGCGTAGCGTTCGCTATCGTTAACGAGGTTATCCAGGAAACAGAGCTGGCGGTGTTCACCGTCCAGGGTGCGCTCGCTGGGAAGGAAGGCGGCAGCACGGAAGAAGTACCAGAAGTAACGGAAGGCGAGTTCGCGATGTTCGGGCGGCTGAGCGAGAGTTTCTTCCAGATCGATTTCGTAGTAGTTGGTGGCGCGGCTGTGGGCTTTGGCCGAGTATAAGCGCCAGATTTTGCCGTTGGTGACGATGGCCCAATTGGTATTTTCGGCTGCGCTGCGGTTGAGCAGGGAGACGACGACCGCGCCCGGGTTTTCTTCGGGCGTTTCGCTGTCGCGCTGGTCATCTTTGCCGTCGAGATTGCGGCTCCAGGTGTAGGCGAGGCAGAGGGCGAGAGGATTGCTGGCGGGTGATGGCGAGGCGTAGAGATGATAGTCCGGTTCGATGGCGGTGTTGGAGGATTGGACGGGTTGGGGAACGAAGCCGAGGGCGTTGAGGACCGGTTCAAGGAGTTTTGTACGGACAGATGATGCTTCTGGTTGGTAAAGGTTTCGCGGGCGTCGGCGTAGAGGTCGCGCAGGGTTTTGTAGGCGCGGGTCATGGCGGCGGCTTCGGCGGGATGAGTCCATTCGGGGCTTTCGGGCAGGCGCTGGATGAGGTAGTAGTCGGAGAAGAGGGCGCGGTTGTTGAAGAATGGCTCGCTCCAATCGGCTACGTCGTAGGCGCTGAGGAGTTTGTCGTACTGGCCGAATGAGTCGCTTTCGGTGTAGCTGAAGCGGCGCAGGACGCGCAGTGCGATATCGGTCGGTTTGAGGCGGTCGATGGTTAAGATACGGGGACGTACACCGACCTGGCGAGCGGTTGGAGATGGAAGGCCGGGGATGGTGGTTTCTGTTGAGCTGCTCAAAGGGGAGGTGTAGCGCTCGACGAGGACGAAGTTGAGGCGCTGGTAGTCATCGGTAAGGATGAGCAGGGGATGGAGGACGCTGAGGTTGCGGAAGGCCTGGGCGAGGGCACGGGTGATGGTGACGGTGACGGATTTGAGTTCGATAAGGTAGACTTCGAGCATGCCATCGTCTTCGCTGGCGAGGCGTTCGATGTGGGTGATGGCGGATTTGAGTTGTTCGCTGCCGAAGCCCATGGCGGTTGGGTTCTGGACGAGGCGGGTGTTGGTGTTGTAGCCAAGTTTGGCGAAGAAGGCGGTGAGGGCGTTTCTGCTGGAGAGGTCTTGTATGTCTTTGCGTGTGAGTTCGTGGTCTTCTTTAAGCACGTGCCATCCTCTATCTTCCATAGTGGGTTGCAATTTGTAGGGCTAGACTAGCATTAGTGGATGGGGGTTGTCAAGGTTTACCTGACAACCCCGAAACCACAGCACTTGTTCATTTTTCGCGAAAATGGTACGCTGGCTCTAGCGTTTATTTCATAGATGAGGAGGAAGGAAAAGGAAAGAGTATGACGGCCATCCAAATCATATGCAATTTATCAATCCGCCGAGCTTGTTTAGTCCGCCGGGTTTTACGCATGTGGTTGAGGTGACGAGAGGATTTACTGCTTGAGATTGAGGCTGTGGTGAGTTTGCCTGCATAGTTCTTCCTGGCTAGCGTACTCAGCTTCAGTATCGGGTGGATGATCGGCCTGGTGATGCTTATTGTCGCTGTCTCGTGAGCGCCTTCGTAGCGGGAAACGAGGATGTTAACATTGGTTCCTACCGAATGACCAGGGCATAAACTATGGGAAGGATACTTACAAGGAGACAGACTATGACTATCGACGCAGCATTCACCCACTTTCCAACCCTCACCACGAACCGCTTGCTCCTCCGCCAAATCCAACCCAACGATGCCGAGGCCCTCTTTCCAATATTTTCCGATGCAGAAGCCATGCAATTCTATGGACATGCCCCTCACCAATTCCTCGCCGACACATACGAACTGATCAATCAGATCCAAACACGCTATACTCAACGAAGCGCTATCCGCTGGGGCATCACCCTCTCCGGCGAAGACAAACTGATCGGCTCCTGCGGCTTCCACCGCTTCGACGAAAGCTTTCATCGCGCTGAAACCGGCTACGAACTTCAGCGCGCTTTCTGGGGAAAGGGGATTATGACTGAAGCTATGTCAGCTATTCTGAGCTATGGGTTTACGGAACTAGGGTTGCACCGCGTTGAGGCGGTTATTGATATTGTGAATGAGCGCTCCAAGGCTCTGTTGCTTAAGCTTGGTTTTACGTACGAGGGGAATTTGCGGGAGCGATACTATTTCCAGGGGCGGTTTGAGGATGAACACTTCTTTGGGTTGCTTAGGGATGAATGGCAGGGATTGGTGTGAACATTCCACATTTAAAAAGCGATGAGAACACTTTACAAGTAGCACTACCCCATCAAGATGCTGCCCACTGGTCGTATGAGCCTGACCACCTTCTGTTCCCAAACGTGCTGGTCCTCTCCCTTGCCTTTTTGCCTGTCATGCAGGTATACTTCCTGAAGAACGCTATTTGTATACCAATCCCTACGTTCTGTTGCCCACCTATGGGGCACCGTTGCCTTTAGAAAGGACGGAAGGAACATGGAACCTTCCTGCTTTGACGACCTGACCAAAGCTCTGGCGACTGCGACCTCACGTCGTCAGGCGCTCAAGGCGATTGCCGCCACAGTGGGTGGGCTGCTGGGCCTAGGTGGGGTCGGCACGGCCCTGGCCAACTGTAAACCCAATGGCATCGGCTGTAACATTGGCAGTCAGTGTTGTAGTGGTGCCTGCTGTCATGGTACCTGCACCAATTTGGGAACCACGAGCAACTGTGGCTCCTGTGGCAATACGTGTGGAGCGAACCAAGTCTGCCAGAATGGCACGTGCGTCACCCCCTGTACCACGAGCGGAGGCACCTGTGGTGGGGACACTGAGTGTTGTTCGGGTACCTGCTGCCAAGGAACCTGCTGTGGCTCTGGCCAGGTCTGCCTCAGCAATGGCTCGTGCGCGACGCCCTGCTCTGACCAGGCGGTTCCTTGCAGCGGGTCCTGTGGGCAAGGGGTATGCCTGGTGGATAGTTCGGACGTCGCGATCTATTGCCGGGGTAGCGGTGCCTTCATTAGCGACTGTACGACCGACAGCACCTGTCCTAAGGGGTATTTCTGCTCTATAGGAGGTGGCTGTGTTCCTTTATGCTAGGACGAGTCTCTCATGACGGTGGGATGATCACGTTCCGCCGTCGGATGGGACGCATGCTCAGTTCCTCTGGAAGTCATTAAAGAACAGAAAACTCTCAGCGAGAGTGTAAGTGAATATGGCGTGTGAAGTGCTCTCCATTGTCTAAACAATGAGGGGCGCTTCACCATGCCGAATTAACCAATTTCCAACCAGAGGCCTACCTCTAAAACCCTCACCCCTCCCTCCACCTCCTCGCAAACTCCACAAAATACTCCATCACTCCGGGATTACTCATGGCATCGATACTGATCGCTTTGTCGGCTGGAACACCCATCAATAGCTTCTTTACGGGTACCTCTAGCTTCTTTCCGCTCAGGGTACGGGGGACTTCGGGAATTGCGAGAATCTCATCGGGGACGTAGTGGGGGGAGATGTTGCGGCGAATCTTGTCTCGAATTCTTCCCTTGAGGGCGTCATCCAACTCTACATTTTCGCGGAGCACTACGAATAGGGGCATGTAGTATTTGCCGCCGGGAAGCTCGACGCCTACAACAAGGCTGTCGAGAATTTCCGGCAAATCCTCCACCGTCCGGTAAATCTCACTGCTGCCCATGCGAATGCCCATGCGGTTGATGGTGGAGTCAGAACGGCCATAGATGATGGCGCTGCCCCGGGGAGTAATCTTGATCCAGTCGCCATGTCGCCAGATGCCCGGAAACATCTCGAAGTAAGCTTCGAGATAGCGCTTGCCTTCTGGATCGTTCCAGAAGAACAGGGGCATGGATGGGAGTGGCTCGGTGATGACCAGTTCGCCTACCTCGTCGATAATGGGGTGGCCAGCTTCGTCGAAGGCTTCCACCTTAGCCCCCAATGCCCGGCATTGCAGCTCTCCCGCATTCACGGGGAGCAGGGGAGAGCCGCCTACGAAGGCTGAGCATACATCGGTGCCGCCACTGACGGAGGCGAGCCAGAGATCCTTTTTAACGTGCTCATATACCCACTGAAAGCCTTCCGGTGGCAAAGGTGAGCCTGTTGATCCCATGCCCCGCAATTTGCTCAGGTCATATTTCTGATTTGGCTCAATACCCGCCTTCATGCAGCTAGCGATATAGCCCGCGCTGGTGCCAAAGAACGTCATGCCGGAATCTTCGGCAAATTTCCAGAGGGTGCCAATGTCGGGATAGGCCGGGCTGCCATCATACTGGAGCACAGTACAACCTACCAGCAGACCTCCGATGAGTAGATTCCACATCATCCAGCCGGTCGTCGTGAACCAGAAGAACCTATCACCGACCTTCAGGTCAAGGCCGATATCCAGGCTTTTAAGATGTTCAAGCAAAATGCCGCCATGCCCCTGCACAATCGGCTTTGGTAATCCCGTTGTACCGGAGGAATAGAGCACCCAGAGTGGATGATCAAAAGGAACCTGCTCAAACGTTAGCTCCGACGGATGTGATAGAACTTCGCTCCAAACCGTAGTATTCGCAAGACCCTCGGCACCTGATTCCTGGGATAGATATGGAACCAGGATCGTCCTCTCCAGGGTGGAGAGCGATTGCTGGAGTTCAGATACAATTTGCCGCCTATCGAAAGCTTTGCCATTATACTGGTAGCCATCGACCGCAAAGAGCACCTTCGGCTCAATCTGCTTAAAGCGATCGATGACGCTGTTGGTGCCAAAGTCGGGAGAGCAGCTCGACCAGGTCGCTCCAATGCTGGCGCAGGCAAGAAATGCAATCAGCGTTTCAGGAATATTCGGCATATATGACACAACCCTATCTCCGCGCTGCACACCCATCCCGCGCAGAGCATTCGCCACAGAACCCACCTTCTGCCGCAGTTCTTCCCAGGAAATCTCCAGCAAGGGCTGTCGCTCTGACTGGAACAGTAACGCGGGATGCTCAGAAGATGCATTTCGAAATACATGCTCCGCATAATTCAGCTCCGCTCCCAGGAAACCACTTTGCCCCCGGCATCTTCCTTTCCTCCAACACCTGCGTATAAGGCTTCGAAGCTTTCACGTCAAAATATTCCCAAATTGATGCCCAGAAGTCCTCCAGTTGAGTAACCGACCACTCCCATAATGCTTCCTGGTTAGAAAACGACAGTCCCTTCTCACTTTCAAGCCACTTCATATATCGAGTGATATTCGCCTGCTGCTTCAAATGCTTCTGAAGGTTCCCACAAAAGTGCGCCTTCGCTCACTGGAGTCGCCATAGCCTGTTTTCTCTCCTTTGAAGGGGTGCTATTTCTTTGGTTGATGCTTTTTATTATCTGCCATATCTTACCAACAATGCAAATGCTTAAATCGATACGACTCCTACGTAACTTCTCACTGCCGTAGGCGGCTCGGCGATTCTTACACGCTTAGTGCTAATTATCGCCAACGAATAAGCAACACCTCGGCGGATGCCGAGGTGTTTTGTGTTTGAGTTCCGCGTAGTATGCTGTACACCATTATTCCTAGATGTTATAATTAGCATATGGATAACAAACGCAAAGCGGCGCTCTTTGCTGCACTAGCCGCCATCTGCGCGGCTAGCACTGCACCATTAGCTGCCGATCAATCAATCACTCATGTTTTTTTGATACTGCCACTAGTATTGATGGGTATTTTGCTATTCATAGCAGGATACTACGCGGGATTAGCTCGTAATCCGAAATAAAGGCCGAACTACAACGCTCGACAAAGCAACGGTTCTTACTGCTATCTAGACCATTGTCGATGATGCAGTGAAAGCGTTTTCATCAAATGGATTATAGCTGTCCGGTTCGCCTGGGTTTCGTCCCCATCGCATACGTAATCCCGCCCCACAGGTGTGCCAGGAATAAAGGTTCGCTATAGCTTTCAATAGTATGACCCAGCGCCGTATACCACGCTCGTCCACCATCATACTCATGGTACCAGGCAATCGGATGGTTCGGACCCATCACTCCGCCCTTGTACGTTTTCTCATCGATAGTCATCAGCACATGCACATGTCCGCTGGGATTCGTCGCAAAGTTGTACCATTCATCAGTCCGTACCCAATGTGCGGGGAGCATTTCCGTTGATGGACTGGTGTGATCTACCACATCAATCGTCGCCTGCACGACGCTCGAATGCCCATGTACGCGGTCGAAGTACGCGCCCACCAACCCACCATACCATGCCCAATTGTATTCAGTATCGCTGGCCGAGTGAACACCGGCATATCCGCCGCCACCCTGAATGTATCGCTCAAAGGCCGCCTGCTGGCTATCATTCAGTACGTCACCCGTTGTCATCAGGAACACGACCGCATCATATTGCGAGAGGCTCGCATCGTTAAACACCGTCGCGTCTTCGGTGAAATCAGCCGCGACACTGTGATCGGTCGCAAGCCTTTTGAGTGCAGTAATTGCCGCCGGAATTGAAGCATGGCGGAATGCCGCGGTCTTGGAGAAGACGAGTATCTTCCTCTGGCATACAGTAGATGAAGGGGAGCTATTTGTGTTTGTGCTGGATGCCTGGGTATTGCAGCCAACGTGAGATATGCTGATTGCAGGCTTGCGGCCCTGTAAAAGGGTGGCTGCTGTAAAGAGTGCAATCGCTACGATGAGCACAACTGCTAGAACGATGAGCCAACGATGCCGAAACATAATTGCTTGTCCGTCTGCCTGTAACGGCTAGAAATGCTGCATGTGGTTACGGAAGATCTCGCTCAGTTCCTCTTACTGAAACCAACGGGAGTATACCGTAACCTAGCTGTGCAGTCAAGCAAGGTGGTGGCGGGAAGTTGGGCAACGAGGACACCTGCAAAGAGCCAGCAGTGCGGGAGGGAGACGAAGGTTACCTGTCCACCAGATAGGGTTCCCGCAAGAGGCCACCAGCGCGGGAAGTTGGGCAACGAAGGCACCCGCAAGGGGCCGCCCTTCCGCTCCCAGCCACTCCTGCCTCTACAGAGAATCGGCATTCTACAAAAAACCCACCTGTGTAGGCTCTTGCAGGAACCCTGTTGGGGGACAGGTAACCTTTCGTCTCTCCACGATCGTGCTTCTCAAATGCGTCGGGGAGGAGTGCATGGATCCAGGTGACCATCCCTACATCAGTCGAATAATCTTGCCCATCGTTAAATGTCCATCGACATACCCTGCGCTACCTACGTAGCGGCGCGTAAACTCACTTTCGCGACTTACGGTAAAATCAACTTGCGCCATATCCTCGCTTTGCGGTACCAAGCGTTGAAACCGGCAGGACAACGTCCCATACTTTTGCGCGAAGAACGCCTCTATGTCGCGGGTCAGGTTAGCCGTCAGGTCTTCTCCGGACTTACGTCTCAACTGCTCGGCGATATGCTCTTCATCACACATAACGAACTTGCCCTTTCTCCTTGAGAAGGGAACGAAGATAGATTGGAAGCCTTCCCCCTCTGCGCTGCCGTGCAAATGCACTCTATCTCCGTTCCCCTCTATTGATTCATTGCCGGATGTCTACCCTTCCAGTTGCATCACGATTTCGGTGCTCAGGTAGCGCGTTTTCGCGAGCTTCTGCACCGGATCAATCAGCAACTCGAAGTTCGGGCTTTCTCCCCGTTGTAACAAGGAGCGGTCGTCAACCACGCCCATCAGACGGAACGTCCCACCCAGATCCTGCACATCATTGATGCGGATGATGCGTGACAATCCAGGCAAGGCAATCGCGCTCATGGCTTGAGGAGCACCGGCGAAGAGCGTTTTCGTCATTGCTCCCGTCTTCGTGGTCAGGTTCACGTGTCCCTCGATCACGTAGGATGCGTAGGTCGGCATTGCCTTTGAGGGAAGGCCAGCTACTGCACGAAACGTATAGGTTCCCTGCTTACTGCTCGCTGTCAACCGCGACGCTGATGTGAGTGCAGGTACAGCGGCTGCACTTCCTGCCGCAACGGCAACAGAACTTGCGCCTGCTATCTGCAAGAACCGGCGTCAATTCATTCCTTTCATGAAAGTTTCCTCCTAGTGTGGTTGCCCCAGATAGGGGAAGTGGGACAAGTAGTCGGTGTGAGGACCGACCATATCGGTGGTGAGTTTCCCATCGGTTACCAGTGCTAACGAGATGTCGATGACATCATCGGTGAGCCTGCGCCCATTGAGGTAACCAGCGGAACTCGTGTAGTCGTACGTCAGAATGTCCGGCAGCAGGATATCCGCGATAGCATCTGCCTGGTCGGCACTATAGCCAAAGGATTCTAGTGTCGCCTGGAAACTTGCCTCAAAGAGTGCTCGATCCTGAGGTGGGTCAATTTCGTTGAACACGTTCTTGGCATCCCCATGATTGAATACCGTGTTGATCGCGGGACGGCCCATACGGTCATCCTTGGTATAATCGTCCGCATCGCCGTTAGCATCTCCAGTGGCGAGCAGAGTTCTCCCCCATACTCCAATCTTTGGGTTCTTGCCAAGCGCGTGGTTAGGTACCTCCAGGACGATGCCGAACACGTTTTTATCGATGAAGAAATCGCTGCCCGTGAACTGGAAGTTGTGCAGGAACCCGATCAGGTCGAAGAAGAAGGGGTCGCTGCGAATGCCTGCAAAGAACTTGTATCGTCCCTGTTCGGTGACCAATGCATCGCTTCCAAACGATACAGGAGCGTTGGCAATGATTACATCACCACTGTTTTCATCGACATTGGCCCTTGGTCCGGTCGCTCGGCGGACGGTTGCCCATTGTTGTCCATTGCTGACAGGGGTGAACGCAATACGAAAGGTGATCTCTGCGAGCGCATCAGCGTCCGTGTCGACCTTCAATTGATACAGGCCATTGCTCTCGAATTCCGTGGCGAGGGTGGGAGCAAGTGGATTTACATTCAAGATGAGGATGGATGAATCGGGGTCTCCTGGCTTCTGGAAGGCGTAGATATCGGTGATATCCGTCCTTGGGTTTGAGTTAGGAGACATCAGGCCCGGAGCATCCAAATGGTCTGCCATCAGGTATTCCTCCTGTTTCCTTGAGTAGGGGAGCCGATTAGAGTTGCATGCATACGCGTAGCTAATAACAAGCAATCAGAAACAAGCTCGCAAACACTGTACAAGCATTTCGCGCTGCTCACATCGACGCCCATCAATCCACGGCGCATCTGCATCGGCAGGTAATCGCAGAGGAGGAATCTTCCGCCGTGTTTCTACCGGCATTGTAGTGACCAGAACGAACCACAAACAACGCTCTACGAGCGTTGTCGTAACAAAACAGCGTACTAAAAGCGCTGCTGTAACATTCTACGAAGCTCTGCATATTCTAGATCACTTTTCAGCAGCAATCGGGTAGCAAGAACCTTAAGGAGCTACAAATATTCCGCTATTTCCTCCAGGTGCATCGTGTGGCTCACCCGGATTAACTGCAATCGCTTTCATAGGAATGTTCCCTTTCTATGAGATTTCAGCAACGAACTTAACCATATAGTCTCAACTTACCGAAATTCGTTACATCCACATGTAACATATAGGTGTACAATGTAGACTAATTACTCGTTCAGCTAATATGAGGACTAACATGAAGGGATTTCTCGCATGACAGAAGACTGGATAGATATCTCGGTCCCACTATACAGCGGCATGGTTCATTGGCCTGACAACCCACCCGTCTCAATAGAACGCTTTCTGAGTATCGAGCGAGGAGATGCGGCCAATGTCTCCAAGCTCACAATGGGAGCGCACACCGGCACACACATGGATGCCCCCATCCACTTCTTTCCCAATGGCAAAGGCATCGACGCCATGCCCCTCACTGCTGCCATTGGGCAAGCACGCGTTATAGAGATTCATGACCCTGAATCGATCAAACCCGCAGAGCTTCACCCATACCAGATTGCGCCCGGTGAAAGAATCCTCTTCAAGACAGGCAATTCTGGCAGATGTTGGCAAACCAACGACTTTATTGAAGATTTCGTCTACATCTCCCAAGAAGCTGCCCTCTACCTCGCGGCACAACAGGTTCAAACCGTCGGCGTCGACTATCTCTCAGTCGGCGGCTTTCGCAAAGATGGCGTCGAAACCCACCACGCCTTGCTCGAAGCAGGCATCTGGATCATTGAAGGTCTCAACCTATCCCAAATCCAACCCGGCACCTACGAACTCATCTGTCTCCCCTTAAAAATTGAAGACTGCGACGGCGCTCCCGCCCGCGCCATCCTAAAACCAATTCTATAAGAATAAAGGAGAAACCAATGCCCATAGAAATTAAAGTCTCACCACCCGGCATCACCATCAGCCAGGGACGGACCTTCATGGTCACCGACCAGAGTGGAGAAATCAATCCCAAGAGCGACGAAGGCATTTACGCCATCGACACACGCTTCATCAGTTCCTATCACCTCTATATCAACCGCGAACCGTGGGTACTCGTCAATTCTGGCCAATTGAGTTTCTATGCTTCGCGCATCTATTTGACAAATCCTGCATGCAATACCCAGCACGCGGACATTGATGCGCATACCATTGGCTTGATGATTGAACGTACGGTTGGAAATGGCATCCACGAAGACTTCTACTTAACGAACTATACAGGCAAGAAGATCAGTTTCGTCCTTGAGCTCGCGCTTGATTCCGACTTTGCGGACCTTTTCGAGGTGAAATCAAAACATCTCATTCGACGTGGGAGAATGCGCACGCGCTGGGATGAGCATGAGAAAAGACTTCGCACTTCCTACACAGACGAGGATTTTCACCGCGCCATCACCTATCATGTTTTCAATACTGATGTTCCTGTTGGCTTTGCCAATGGGCGCATCTTTTATGAGATCGCGCTGGAGCCAGGTCAGGAGTGGCATGCGTGTGGTGAGTTTATGCTGGAACATGGGCAGCACATTCGCAAGTCTGTCTATGGTCACCGCTCGAGCGGCGAACTCTCTAACCCTTCGACTGGAACGACATCCCCGTCAGAAACAGAGCCATCCAACGATTTTGACGAACGTCAGGCTCGCTGGCAAGAACGTTGTACCGACGTGCTCACTCCTAATGAGCACGTCTATCGCATGTATCAGCAAGCGGTCGAAGATATGGGCGCGCTGCGCATCTATGACCTGGATGTCTCGGATGAAGCGTGGGTGCCTGCTGCTGGCGTCCCCTGGTTCGTCACCCTCTTTGGACGCGACAGCCTGATCGTCTCGCTGCAGAACATGTCCGTTGCACCGGGATTTGCGCGTGGCGCTCTCAAACGCCTGGCGGAGTATCAAGCCGCCCAACGCGACGATTGGCGCGATGCACAACCCGGCAAGATTCTACACGAAATACGTTTTGGGGAACTGGCGCATTTTCACACAGTTCCCTTTACCCCCTATTACGGCACGGCAGATGCAACCATCCTCTACCTGATCGTGCTCTCCGAAACCTACCGCTGGACAGGTGATGTTCAACTACTACAAACCTATCGCAGTGTCGCTGAAGCCTGCCTCAATTGGATAGATCACTATGGCGATCTTGATGGCGATGGATTTCAGGAGTACAAAACATACTCATCGCAGGGCTATGAGAACATGCATTGGAAAGATGCCTTTGATTCTGTCGTCTATGCCGATGGTCGCCAGGTCAAACAACCAAAGGCGATCTGCGAGCTGCAAGGCTACGTCTACGATGCAAAAGTGCGCATGGCTGAAATCTTCCAGGTGCTGGGCGATTCGGAACGAGCGCAAGCGCTGCAACAGCAGGCTACAGCACTCAAGCACAACTTTAACAATGTCTTCTGGATGGAAGACGAAGGCTGCTTTGCCTACGGATTGGATCCCGACAAAAAGCAGATTACCTCCATTGCCTCGGATGCAGGACAATGCCTGTGGAGTGGTATTGCCGACCAGGAGAAAGCAGAACGCACGGCCAAGCGTCTCTTGCAAGAAGATATGTGGAGCGGCTGGGGTATTCGCACCATCTCCAGCAAAAACCCTGCGTATAACCCATACTCCTATCATCTCGGCTCCGTCTGGCCCCACGACAACGGCATCATTGCCGCCGGGTTCAAACGCTATGGACTGGCAAATGACGCCAATTTCGTCATTCGCGGAGTATTCGATGCTGCACGCCGCTTCGAAGCATATCGCCTGCCCGAAATCTTCGCGGGCCTGAAACGCCAGGGAAAAACAGCGGATTTCCCCGCCCTTTATCCCGGCGGAGCCAACATTCCCCAGGCCTGGGCATCAGGCAGCATCTTCCAAATGCTGCAAACCATCCTTGGCCTGCGTGCCGATGCCCCACACAAACGGCTCTACGTCAATCCAACACTTCCCGAATGGCTAGCGGATATCGAATTGCGCCACCTGCGCGTCGGCCCCTGCTCAATCGATCTCCATTTCTGGCGTGAGGGGGGTCAATCACGCTGGCTCGTGACCAATACATCTATAGACTCAGGAATGAGTCATGAGGACGCAATTCAGGTGATGGACGAACCGGGCTCTACTCAATAGTCCCAAACAAATTATTGAGCGACTCCGCCAATGTCGGATGGGCAAAAATACCATCGCGCAGCGCCGTATATGGTAATTTGCCCATCATCGCCACCTCCAGGATCGACATAATCTCGCCGCCCTCAAGGCCCAGCACGGCACATCCGAGAATCTGCTTCGTATCCGCATCCACTACGGCCTTCATGAAACCGCGTGTCTCATCAACTTCCAGCGCACGTGCCACATAATCCATGGGCATCTTTGCGACCTTGAAATTGCGACCCTGCGCCTTTGCATCCGTTTCACTCAGTCCTACACGACCTAACTGTGGATCAATAAAGACCGTATACGGCACCAGTCGATCATGTATGCTAGCATTGCCGCCTTCAAGCAAATTCGTGCGAATAATGCGGAAATCATCATACGAGATATGCGTGAAAGCAGGCCCACCCTTTATATCGCCCAATCCATAGATACCCGGCACATTCGTCTCCAGCTTCTCATTCACCTCAATGAAGCCTCGTTTATCCATCTTTACCTCGGTCGCAGCCAGATTAAGCCAGTCAGTATTAGGCACGCGCCCTGCCGCGACAAGTAGGTGCGAACCACTGAGTATACGTTCGCCCTCCGGTGTACGCACCGTCAACAAAATGTTACCCGCCGCGTCCGGCTCAACCTGCATTGTACTCGTTTGTAAAAGCACCTCTATGCCGTCCTCGCGCATGATGTCGGCAACCGCATCGGCTACATCATCATCTTCGCGTGCCAGCAAATGAGCGCCATGCTGCACAATCGTCACCGCGCTGCCGAAGCGCCGGAACATCTGCCCAAATTCTAGCCCAATATAGCCCCCGCCTATCACCAGCAAATGCTCTGGCACCGTATCCAGTTCCATAATTGAGGTTGAATCCAGCGTAGGCACACTGTCCAGTCCCTTCAATGCAGGTCTTCCAGGTCGAGCCCCCGCGTTGATAAATATCAAATCAGCGCTTAACTGCCGCGTTTCCCCCTCATTCAAACGTACCTCAATTGTCTTTGGAGCGGTAAAATGCGCCTCCCCCATCAAAAGATCCACGCCCTCAGTATGTTCGATGCGCGACTGGCTGCCATTGCGAAAGCTATCCACAATCGCTCGCTTGCGCTGGCGCACCTTGACCATATCGATAGTTATTGGTCCCGTATGCACACCATAATCAGCGCCGCGCCGCGCCAAGTAAGCCACACGAGCGCTAGCAACCATCGTCTTCGTAGGTGTGCATCCCTCGTTAATACAGGTACCACCGACATGCACCCGTTCGATAATAGCCGTTTTCTTTCCCGCCTGCGCCAATGCGGTGGACAGCGGTCCCCCTGACTGCCCGGCCCCAATTACAATTGCGTCATAATGTGTCGTTGTTGCCATGTGTTTCATCTCCCTGCAAGTATTGTTCCACTCATTATCTCTGCCAAAAAGCATTATATCTTGCGCACGAGTTTTTAATCAATCATATCGTCTGCACTCATCACATTTGGTTATACGTAACGAAACAACCTCTCCATATGATATAATAACTTTGACAAGAGGGCACTCAACTTCTCACATCTCATGTTTATTTGGCACCATTCGCACCACGTGACCGGTGCCCTAAACTCTGTCTTCCCAGGTTCAAGCTTCACTGTAATCATCTGGGGAAAAGGAACAAACTTGATCGTCTTACATACAATCTGGAATAACACACAACTACATATCTGGGCCGAATCATCCGAACTCGCGACGGCATCTCACGCTCGGCGCACCAAGCAGAAGACCGGCCAGCATCCCTTTGCGCTTGCTCATGACGCATTGATGGAAGCAGTAGGTCAGACTCTCCGGTAGCCTGTTGGTCAAAAGTACCGCTTCAGTCACCCTATCTCTACGCCTACCTTCAACATCCAAAGGCCCGCTCCCTTCTCCCGAACTCATCATTGAGAAAGAGAAACGAGGATCTTACTACAGCAACATTTGAGCAATGGAATATCTCATCTCTCACGCTTGACGCAAATACCACGTTGGATTTCTTCCTCTCACTGCCCAACGATCCTCCTCATGGCGTGGCTTTCGGTAGCTCACTGCGCTTCTGGTCAGAAGTTGCAAAATTCTCCTTTGAACTGATCACCCGCCAGTGTTTCGTACCAACCATGCAGGAAGCACGCCACAATGGAGCGACGGCGTATCGAGCAGCCTGGGAGACAGTCCTGGCCGGAGACGACGAGGAGCGCATGCACCTGTTATCAGCAGTCATGCCACCCGTCTGCCTCGCATTTCTACCGTCCAGCGAAAAAAAGACCTCGGTTCCGCACGATCTCGTCCTGAATTTTCTTAATGCAACCACCGACGCTTTCGTTCGGCAGAGTCTTTCATCAACAACGCTCATCCCAGCTCGCAAAAGTCGCACCAGAAGTGCACCTCTACCCGAACAATGGCTACAAGCGCTTTCATCCGATGACCCAAAACTTACAGCCTCAACAGAAGAACTGAAAAGTTTTTCCACCGGCATGCATTCCTGGCTTACCCAAATTCGACCCGTAGATCGCAACGCACCGTTTCGCACCTGTTTCCGCCTCGATGCACCTTCAGAAGATGACAATAGCCCTGACTGGCACATCGATTTTCTGCTCCAGGCCAACGATGATCGCAGCCTGCTCGTTCCCTCCGAAAACGTCTGGAAAGAGCGCTCAAGCACCCTTACCTTTCTCAAACGTAAATTTGAGAATCCACAGGAACGCCTGCTGGCCGACCTTGGCAAAGCTACCCGCCTGTTCCCCGCCATTGAAGAAAGCTTGAAAACCGCCCGTCCGATGGGATTGAGGCTAAACACCGAACAAGCCTACGCCTTCCTGCGCGAATCTGCCCCACTGCTGGAACAAAGCGGCTATGGCGTCCTCGTCCCACCCTGGTGGTCAAAGCCAACCGCTCGCCTCGGCGTCAAACTGAAGCTAAAATCGAAAGCAGGCGCACAAGAAACTTCTGGCCTCCTCGGTCTGGATGGCATCGTCCAATATAACTGGACAATCGCCGTTGGAGATACCACCCTCACCATCAGTGAATTTGAGAAGCTCGTCAACCTCAAAGTTCCTCTGATCAAAATACGCGGCCAATGGGTCGAACTGCGTCCCGAAGAGATCGAAGCCGCCATCGCCTTCTTCAAGAAAAAGCACGGCAACGGTAATATGACCCTCGGCGAAGCCCTAAGGATTGGCCTCGGACAGGAAGCCTCGGAAGTCGGCCTCCCCGTCACGGACATCGAAGGCGAAGGCTGGATTCAAGAACTGCTCGATAAGCTTACCGAGAACGTCAAACTATCCACCATCGCGACGCCCTCAACCTTCCACGGCCAACTCCGTCCCTATCAACTCAAAGGCGTTTCCTGGCTGGCATTTCTCAAACAGTTTGGCTTTGGCGCTTGCCTGGCAGACGATATGGGACTGGGCAAGACCATCCAGCTCATCAGTCTCTTGCTGCACGACCGTGAGCAATCCGCAAAACAGAATGGATCGTCAATTGATCCATCACTGCTCATATGCCCGATGTCCATCGTCGGCAACTGGCACAAAGAACTCACGCGCTTTGCCCCCTCGCTCAGCGTCATGATTCACCACGGCCACGAGCGCCTTGCAGGTGAAGCATTTGCGCAAGAAGCCAGACAGCACGACGTAGTTATCACTACCTACTCGCTTGCCTTGCGCGACAAAGAACACCTTGCCTCCATCGACTGGGAATATGTCGTTGTAGACGAAGCTCAGAATATCAAAAACGAAGCGGCCAAGCAGACCCAGGCTATAAAAAATCTCAACGCCCGTCATAAGATTGCCCTGACCGGAACTCCCGTAGAGAATCGCCTCTCCGAACTCTGGTCGATCATGGAGTTTCTGAATCCAGGCTATCTCGGTTCTGCCACCGAGTTCCGCAAAAAGTTTGCCATCCCCATTGAGCGCTATCGTGAGAAAGATCGTGCGGAAGTCCTCAAACGCTTGATCCAGCCCTTCGTCCTGCGCCGCCTGAAAACCGACAAAGCCATCATCGCTGACCTGCCCGATAAGATGGAGATGAAGGTCTTCTGCAACCTGACCCAGGAGCAGGCATCGCTCTACGAAGCTACCGTGAAGGATATGCTTGAGCAGATCGAAGAATCAGAAGGCATCCAGCGCAAAGGACTGGTGCTATCAACCCTGTTAAAACTCAAACAGATCTGCAACCACCCCGCACAATTCGTCGCCGACGGCAGCAGTTTGCAGGGTCGCTCTGGCAAACTGGCCCGCCTGCAAGAAATGCTCGAAGAAGTCCTGGCCGCGGGAGACAAGGCCTTGATTTTCACCCAGTTCGCGGAGATGGGCACACTACTGCGCAACTACCTTCAGGAAACGTTGGGACGCGAAGTACTCTTCCTGCACGGTGGCGTCCCCAAGAAACAGCGTGATATCATGGTACAGCGTTTTCAACAGGAGCGTCGTGGCCCACCCATCTTCATCCTCTCGCTCAAGGCGGGTGGCGTCGGCCTCAACCTGACCGCCGCCAACCACGTCTTCCACTTTGACCGTTGGTGGAATCCAGCAGTAGAGAACCAGGCTACCGATCAGGGCCTTCCGCATCGGCCAAAAGAAGAATGTCCAGGTACACAAGTTCCTCTGCATCGGAACATTGGAAGAACGCATCGATATGATGATCGAAAAGAAAAGAGGCCTCGCTGAAAGCATCGTCGGCAGCGGCGAAAACTGGCTTACCGAAATGTCTACCGACGAACTCAAAGAACTGTTCGCTCTCAGTCGCGAGGCAGTAGGAGAATAAATTATGGGAAGGCGGAGAGACGACTACGATTACTATGATGGCTGGGGTTACTACGAACCAAGTAGTCCCATCAGGGTCAAGAACGGCATCAGAACAAAAAAGGAACACGGCCAGATCGGCGAAACCTGGTGGTCCAAACGCTGGATCGCCGTTCTCGAATCCTTCAACATGGGAACGCGCCTCACCCGTGGCCGCTCCTATGCCCGTCAGGGCCAGGTAATCTCAATAGATGTCGAACCAGGCATCGTCAAAGCCAAAGTGCAAGGCTCACAACCCAAACCCTACAAAGTCGAGATCCGCTTAAAGACCCTTACAGACCAGGATTGGGACAAAGTTACCGAAGCAATGTCCTCTCAGGCCATCTTCGCAGCAAATTTGCTAGCTGGCGAGATGCCCAAGAATATAGAGGAAGCCTTTAGCACCGTCCAGCTCTCGTTGTTCCCCACGGCCTTAAAAGAACTCGAAACCAACTGTTCCTGTCCCGACTGGGCTAATCCCTGCAAGCACATCGCTGCTGTTTACTATCTGCTGGCCGAGCGCTTCGACGAAGACCCATTCCTCATCTTCAAACTGCGCGGTCGCACAAAGGAGCAAATCATCGAAATCCTCCGCGAAAAGCGTGCCGCCACCCTCCCACCGGACAGCGCCACTCCCTCAACGAGCGAACCTTCAGCCGAAGCCCAAGAGATTGCCCTCCTCGAAGAACGTCTCGACAACTTCTGGCAAGCTGGTGAAGCGTTAGAGACTTTCGCTCTCAAGCCGGGGGCCCCTGAAATTGATAAAGCCATTCTAAAAAGACTTGGAGATGCTCCCTTCGCTATTGGGAATCAGAATATTGCCTCTTTGCTGTCAAGAGCTTACAGTGCAGTGGAGGCGGCTGCCTTGCGGAAAGTGGGAGAGGAAAATGGCGGGTAAGCACAAATGCATATCACTCCTACTCTCCCACCTTCTTCACACTCACCGTCCCAAAGGGCTGCGTAAACACCGCCTCACTCACCGTCCCCGCCTCATCATACTTAAACTCGACACTATACCCACTCAACCCCTTCAACTGGAACGTCGTCCCCTTAAAAGGAATCAGTTCATATTCAGGTTGCCCTGGCACAGTCATCGCCAGCCTCTGCTCCCCCTTCAGCGCAACAGTAATCCGCATGTTCACTACCTCGTACACCCCGACAAACTGCTCCAGAAACGCCCGGTTCATCAACTCCTGCGATGCAACCCGCGTAAAAACAATCGGCTTAGCCATTGGCTCAAGCGGCACCGTCACACTCTCGATATCCCCCTTCAGGTTCGTGCTGAAAGACAACTTCGCATCGATTTCAAACCGTTCTAATTTCGCCTCGAACACATCGTAATGATAGTGCGTGAGCGGAGCAGCAAGATCATTGAAAACAAAGGCTAACTGCTCACCATCCTGCTTAATTGTCAATGTACCCAAGGCCGGATGTTCATAATCGCCAGTATAATCGTCAAGTGCATGTGAAGGATGCGTATCAGGAACGCGGTCCGATGCGGCGCTTTCCTTCGCTTTCTTCTGCAACTCCTCCAATGCAGCGAAATCTTTCTTCAATCGCTCGTTCCATGGCACTAACTCCATCCCAAGTAGAAAGTCGCATACGTAGTTCGTGATGATGCTGTGTGCCGGACAGTTCTCACGATTAGTGAGCACAACAATGCCAATGTTCGCGTCAGGTAACAAAGTCGTCAGCGCAGAAAAGCCATCAATACCCCCACTGTGGGACAACCTGTAATGACCTCGATATGACATCGTTATCCATCCCAGTCCATAGCCGGTACAGGTGATTTCGGTACCCTTCTCTACCTCTGGCATGCTCAGCGCCACTGCTGGTATCGGTATATACGAGGCATGCATCTGCGCAATCTGTGACTCCGAAATGAACTGCTGCTCTCCACGCTTCCCCTTATTCAAATGCAGCAGCATCCACGCGCTCATATCCAGCACATTCGAGTTAATAGCCCCTGCAGGCGCAATAGCTTGAAAATACTCCTCCCCATAGAAAGGTATCTCAATCACAGCACCTTTTTCCTTGCGGTAAGGCAGGGAAAAATCGGAGGATTGTTTACTCTGATGAATGGAGATATTGCTGCTCGTCATCCCTAGCGGTGCGAAGATGCGTTGCTGCACCAACTCTTCCCAACGTTTTCCCGTAATCACCTCAGCCAGGTACCCCGCCGTCATATACATCAAATTCTGGTATTGCCAAACCGTCCGAAAATCCTTGTTTGGCTCCAGGTACTGCAGTTTCTCGATCAGCTCCTCGCGTGTCTGTCCCTTCGCTCGATACCACACAAAATCATAGCGCGGCAGCCCCGAACGATGCGTTGCCAGGTCGCGTGCCGTCATCCGTTCGCTGGCAAACAGATCATGCATCTTAAATTTCGGAATATATTTTCGAATCGGCACATCCCAATCAAGCTTGCCCTCATCCGCCAGCATCCCCAGGATCATCGTCGTAAACGCCTTGGTACACGAGCCAATCGCGAACAACGTATTCGGCGTAACATCCAGACCCTCCGCCACATTGCGCTTCCCAAACGCTCGCGCACACACCATCTCACCATCCTTCACAACCCCAATCGCCAATCCGGGCAACTGCCAATCCTCCATCACCCCGATAATGAATTCATCCAGCCCCCGTAATTCCTCCGGCACCACAGAAGAATTCACAGGTTGCTCAAAAGCCTGCATAAAAGTCATCCTTCCTTTCGCTCAGCTTTTATAAAATCCCTCGAGTACATTACCCGCGCCAAAGAAATTGCCACATTCTGCTCCCCGATACCAGAACGACGTAGGCAACCTGTAGTGAGCATCTTGCAGCATCCCCCTCACCCTTTCCTGCACCTGCGTCATAATTGCAACCAGAGATGAAGACGTGCTATACCATACCTCGTGTCGATAGCCATTTGAATTATTCCATGCAATCTCTGGAGCTGTAGCATCCTGACTGACATCAGATAACAAGCTCTGACTCGCTTTCTGAACACTTACCTCCTGGCAAGTAGTTTCATCCTGCACGATACTCCAGTTGCCATTTGCTCCTTTTTCCCATTCTCTACCATACAGCGGGAATTCAAAAATAAACTTACTCAATGCCTGAGGAATTGTTTTCCATATGTAATCAAGCTGTTGTTCTGTCCACGAGACCGATGTAATCGGACCTGGCTTGCCTGCCTGTAGATCAACATTCAAAGACATATCGATCAGAAAATCCAACCCACCGAGCAGCTTCCAATCCTCAAAATTATCCAGCTTATACAAGGGGTCTTCTTCTGCCTTGTCACTGACTTTAGGAATCAACGCAATCCCACACAGCAGTCCTTTTTGATGCAACGCATCCTGCAATTTCTGCATAAACGTCCCGAACTTCGTTTGAATGCCAGGATAATCCCATTGCACTAACTCAAAGTCAATAATGACTCCTGCATATCCTCCACTAACCGCCCAGTTCACGATATTGCAAATATATGTCGTAGCTCCCGCCGTACACGGCACCGCTTGTTGAGAGGATGCCCGATCAATATACTGTGCGGCCTCTTGCACGGACCATGAACTATCGATCCCTACCGTTAAAAGCGTAGCTAACCCCGAACTTCGCGCCTGTTGAATAAGCGCATTCTTATCGCAATCCTGAGATCCCTCAACCAGGTGCCCATCATCTGGATAGACCCAGGCAGCAGAGTCATACGCAATCGTCGCATCCATCGCATTCTGGTTATACGAATTCATCGCAAGGCTGCACGTTCTATTAAATACCCAATCAATCACCGGATAATTTGCATGAAACAATCCCTTAGGCAGCGTTTGTTGCTGTACTACAGGAGTTGCAGCGCCATCAGAGGTTGCCGGACTCGACTGAGAGGATGGCGATACAACCACATTCGTCCCATCACCGCACCCTGCTAAAACCAGCTGCATCATGATCAGAATTGTAGCAAACAGCCGTGGGTCGCGTTGATATTTCATATGCTCTTATCATCTAGAAGATACTGCTTCCGTATGTACCGGCAATCAATAATGCAATCTACTCTACAAATCTCTCAATAGAGGTATAGCATGGTTCAGCTAACTTTGCAAACCGAATAATAGCGAGGTGTTTCCTAATGCGCTCAAGGGACGATATGAAAAACAATGATGCTCGCTGTCGATGGCAGTGAGCATCATTGCAATCAGAATGTTCTCGACTCACCTCTATCCAGGAAGCTTGTCCGCAAGCACAGTAATCTTCTGGATGTTGGGTTGCTGCGCGAACAGATCAGGAGCTTTCTCCATCAGCGCCGCAGCAACGCGTCCCGAGAGGTGCGCTTGTCGTCCCGAGTCATCCGGGAAAGCATCGAAGATTCCGAACGTCGAGGGCCCCATCCGAATTGCGAACCATGCGGTTGTGTCTGGCTCCTGCTGAACCAGCGGCAAAGCCCCACGCAAGAAGCTTTCTACCTCCGCTTCTTTTCCAGGTTTTGCCTCCAATTGAACAAATAACGCTACAGTAACCATGTCGTATCTCCTTTTCTTATTCATGTGCATCTGCGTACGCCTTGATGGGCGCATCGGCATACTCCAGGTACAAAATCCAAAAAGACGTGAGCCTGGGAGAAAGGAACGTCAATCAATAGGATCAATTGATTTCTGTCTATTACTACGTCCCATAGATACTACGATCAATGCAGAGGGGCAGACGTTAAAGAATCTCATTAGGGCCTGCGATTAAACACAACATTGATAATAATAACCGCAGTAGTGAACATCATAAGAATGAAAACTATTGGGAAAACTACCCAGGTAGAGGCCTGTGTAGCTATCGCGACCCCTATCAAGCCGAAAGTCATCACCATGATCATCAAAAGTGAAGCAATCGCCAGAATCAAACGCTGACCTGCCGATAATGAGGACCTCAAAGGCGCTGAAAGCTTATCTCGATCTCCAAACCTGTTGTAGCGATGATCCTCTTCATATGTACCATAGGAAAATCCCGAGTTGCCACGGCTCATCTCACCGTAATCCATCTCTTGTTGTGACATGATGGTTACCTTCTCTCTTTTTGCCAGGCACAAAGCAGTACGAACCCTGCCATTCTCAATACGAGAACGCAGGGTAAAAGTTGTATCTCGCTCAACTCTCCAATATGCTTACATAATTACTTGGCAACCTGCAGCCTGCATACAGCAACGCCAGCAACTCCTCCTGTTGAGCCACAACAATCCTGATATGGCCGCAGGTCATCGTTAGCGTACGCGCACCCATCGGCAAATCCTGACGCAGCGGCTTAGGATTGCCATTCACATCCAGCACCCCATTCGGAAAAAGCAACCCGTTTAGAACGAAATCCTTACCGGTAAAATAAAAGAAGGGAACCTGATACTTTGTAGTTGTCAGCACATCTGTGATCATCGTTAAAACGTGTGAGACCGCCACCTGATACGCGCCATTAAGGCCGCATCCTATAAAACAAGCTGTACCCTCGACCACCCAAAGATGCTCTTTCAGTCCGGTATTCAAGTCTACCCCAAACTGCTGCGCCCAAAAGACAAACAACTGGTAAAGATTATTATCAGAGCTACTTGGATAGCCATTATGCCAACTATCGATCAGTCCAATACGCTGCGAAGTCCAAGTCCAATTGCCGCCCGGATTGACTATGGTATTCATCGCCGTCTGCATATTGTTGAGGTACGTCACCTGCTGAGCCAGTAACGCATTATCAGGCCCAACCACATGAGGATCCAAAGAACCCATCAACACTGGAATATCAGGCGTCACCGCGTGCATCGAATTTTCACACAAATTAAAAAACTGCGCATAAAGATCAGGCGGAACATAGCGAGTATAAGGAGGATCATTCTTCATCTGCTCGTTGCCACACTGTACCGCATCAACGCCTCCCTGTGCAGCATCATTCAGATACCCCGGATCAAGAATGGTCGAAAGATCGGGCTGACACACCGTCAGCAGTATACGAATTCCCTGGTTATGATAATTTTCCACCGTATTCTTCAGCGTCTGACCCGACAGATTACTATTGCCACACGTCGGATAACTCAAACGCAGCCACGGAATGCCCGGATAGGCCGTTTGAGCATCACTCTGTATGCCAAATACTAGCGAAGATGGTGATCCCGGCTCCGCCGCAAACGCTACCGTACTCTGAAAAATAAGCAAAATACCAGCAATCAACGCCCCAGCAAATAGAACAAAAAATTTCCCCTGCAACAGCTTCATGGTCAATGCTCCTTCTAATTAAAAACTCTAGAAACTCGCAATAACCCCATCCATATTATAGCTCAACCTGAGTTCTCCTTCACCTCAAGTCCAATTCCGCGTCATTATATTCCATATTTATTCACAGTGCAAAAGGCCATCGCCAAAAATTTCAAGAAATTTTCATCGCCACAGACACTATCACCATTCCAATAATTGAAAATGGAGTTCCCTTGCGAACTGCCGCAGGCAGTGAGAAGTCAAAACAAAATCTGAAGTGTCGTCACAAAATCTGATATGATACTAATCGAAGAACAAACCAAACACACAAAGGAGACCCCATGAACCATCAGGACCACGTCAACCTCCTCCGCAAAGGCATCCCCAACACAGGAGGAACCTGGGCCGACCTCGGCTCGGGCAGAGGTGCCTTCACCCTCGCACTCGCCGACCTCATCGGCCCAACAGGCCACATCTACTCAATCGATCGCGACTCCAGCGCACTGCGCGATCAGGAAAAAGCCATGCGTGCGCAATTTCCTTCCACCACCGTCCACTACCTCAACACCGACTTCACCCAACGCCTCGACCTACCTCCACTCGACGGGATCGTAATGGCCAACTCCCTGCATTTCCTCCGCAAAAAAGACAACACGCTCCAACTAATCCGCAGCTACCTGCGTCCCGGCGGACGCCTCCTCCTCGTAGAATACGCCACCGACCACGGCAACATGTGGGTACCCTATCCACTCTCCTACTCCACCTGGGAAGCACTCGCCCGCCACAACGGCTTCACCTCCACCCAACTACTAACAACCGTCCCTAGCCGCTTCTCCGGCGGTATGTACTCCGCCATGAGCATATAATCTGCCCCTTTTCCCTCACGCTTTATTTGCTGTGAAGTTCAACGTAATCACAACCTTATTCTGTGCAATAGCAATATTCGCCAGATTAGGCGGCTGAATCCCGAAATCCGTCATATAGATAGTACTTGTCGCCGTTCCCGATATGGTGTTGCCTACCACTTTGCCCTGTACATCAAACGTTTCTTTATTGGTTTTTCCGTGCATCGTCAGATTGCCAACCAGTTGAAAATGGACACTTTGCCCATCGCTGTAGTTAGCCGGTAATCCTTGCGTACTGACCGACACAAACGTCGCATAAGGATACGTATCCGTTTCCAGCGTATTCCTTTGTATATAGTGATCGCGCATCGCCGCATCCGATTGCAGCGTCCTCAAATCAACCGTAATGTTCATTGATGCAACAAGTGGCGAAGCACCCGATCGTATCTTGAAACTGCCCGTCACCGAATGTGTCGTGCCAATCGCATCATTACTCGGCTTATTCTGGATAATCAGATCTTCAAACACACTATAGGATGCCGTGGTTTGAGCAGACACAATCTGAAATGTTTCCAGACCCGTCGATGGAATAGGTGTTTCCGTAACCGTAATCGCCCCTGGCGCCTTATGCGACTGGTTAACCGTACTGGCAAAATGCGACGAGTACAACAACCCTGCGACAATAACAACAAGAATAAGGCCGACGCCTCCCGATAGCCAGATATAACGCCTCTTCATAGTTCCTTCTCCTTAATAAAGCAGTAAAAATATCACTCAGTATACCAGCTTCAAACTCTTCTTGAACAGAATAAAATTGTATAGGCTCTCCATCCTTGATCTTGCCAATGCTTCTCACATTACCATTGGCAACATGAGAAGCATTGGCGGGATTCTCAACTACTGAAGAATCTGTTGCAAAGCCGACTCAACGAGACTCGACGGGATCGCAAAACTCACACCATTAGCAGTCGTATTAGACTCCGTATTCACCGCCGTCAACGTTGGAATACCAACCAGTTGCCCCTGCAAATTGATCAGAGCACCGCCACTATTGCCAGGATTTACCGCCGCATCCGTCTGAATAGCGCTTGAAATCGTCGTTCCTGCTGACTCCGTCACACTCCGGTTCAAAGCACTCACAATGCCTTGAGTCGCCGTCTCAGTAATCCCCAGTGGATTGCCAATCGCCAGCACCTCTTGCCCCACCACAAGCTGAGAAGAGTTACCTATCTGAGCAACCGTCATGTTTGCAAAAGGCGAAATGCGTACCACCGCCAGATCATCGGCAGCAACCGTACCCACCAGTTGCCCAGTTTCTGTCTTCCCATTCGACAGCACAACCTCAATCGTCTGTTCACCACTCACCACATGGTTATTGGTCACAATATCCCCCTTCGCATCGATAATCACCCCCGAACCAATCTGCTCACCCTGTGCCGTCGTCACCTGAAGCTCTACAACCGCTGGCTCTACCTTTGCAATAGCCGCCTCAATCTGTGCTTGTAGCGACGTGCCGCTTGCCGATGTAGCTGACGTGGTTGCCGCAGCCTGCGTCGTCGTTCCCGTACTACTCTTGCCGCTCGTAAGCTCCCAGCCCGCAAACAAACCCACCCCAAAGATCAAAGCCAGTACAAGCGTGAGCAGCACAATCGCCCCCGCGCGCCCAGGTCGCTTCCGTGGGGGTGGCGGCGCGACCTGGGGATCTGAAGGATATCTAGGTGGCTGAAATGCATCCTGCTCCGGCGAAGTCTGCCCCACTTGAGGAGCATCCAAAACTCCAACCGGCGCGGACGACCTCGCTTGATAGGGAAGCTCATACTCTCCATAAACTTCATACTCTTCCGGTACTATAGTCTGTGACATCTTTATTGTCTCCTATTTGTTACTCAACAAACCTTAGTTTTGCTCTAGACCATCTCTCACATATTGCTCACTTGCACCACAATAACGCTCACATTATCGTCCCCACCACCCGCCAGTGCCGCTTGAATAAGCTCATGCGCCGTATCTGTTGGACCAACCATAGGCGTGCTCACAATAGCAGCAATCTCTTTATTCCTCACCATTTCCCACAATCCATCTGAACACAACAATAGAATATCGCCAGCGGTGAGCGGCACAGTAAATGTATCAACCTCTACCCAGGCTTCGCTACCCAGGCTCCGATAGATTTGATTGCGCCAGGGATGGATATAGACATCCTCAGACGTAATGCTTCCCGCCTCCACAAGTGCAGCCACAACCGAATGATCGTAAGTAATCTGCCGGAGTCGAGCTTCCCGGTAGAGATAGAGTCGGCTATCGCCCACATGAGCTACGTAAGCGGTCGTCTCACTCATCAGGGCAACCGTCATCGTCGTACCCATCACAGTTTGCTGCTCCTGATTTCGCTCAAACACAGCCCGATTAGCGTACTGCACACCCGCTTTCAGCAAGGAAAGCAAGCCTCCAGGCGTACTCTGTTCAGAGCAAAGTGGCCCAGACATATACTCGACCAGAGACCGTGCTGCAAGCTGGCTCGCTTCCTGGCCATGTCCCTGCCCTCCCATACCATCTGCCACCGCAACAAGCACAAACGGCTTCAAAGGAATAGAAGCAGAAGGCATAGCGCTATGTATCACAAGCACCGTATCTTCATTCGGCTTGTACTTACGCCGTATACCCGCATCCTGATAAGCTCCCACCCGCATTGCAAGTCCCGACTGTTTTGAATTGATCGCCTCACCTGCACCCATCGGCGCATAACCAGAGGTGTCAACATACTCATTCTCTCGTTGTAGCAACATCGTAATGTCTCGATTCATCTATGCTTACTCACCATACGCATTCATCTTTGATATGCAAGTCTTCATCTCTTGCGCTAGTTCAATAGTAATCCAAGATCATGTGAGGTATATTGGAGCAAGATGGGAAAATTCTCATAATGTATGGAGTGTACAAACTCCTTTGTTGCAACCAAATGCAAACAAGCCGTGTAGGATCGATATATCAACTCTACACGGCTTGTTTGCGTTCGGTTGCTTATCCACTCACACCTGTGCAAAATCCTCCGTCAGCCACAACTTCCCATGCTGCGCATCAATCAGCACATCAACCCCAACAATAGTAGCATTCTTCGACAGAATATTCTGGCGATGCCCATCATCCGGCGGCTTCTCATCCATCATCGCCTGATGCAACCCCAGCGCCCCATTCACCGACTGATCCGTCGTCTCCCCAATATTTTCAGCCGCAAATGTCCAATTCACTCCTTGTTGACTCTCGCGCTTCCCCAAATCCGCCTCCCCTGGCAACTGGTGCGCCAGCGTATTCGCCGCCTGCATCGCCAGATCATGTTGCCTCGCGCTCTTCGCCAAAGCATTGCTCCACTTTAAAGGAGCCAACCCATTAGCCGCCCGAGATTGATTAATAGCCTGAAAAACAGCCTGCGCGATCTGGCTCTCCGTAGCTGCCTTTCCACCACTAGAACCAGCCTGAGGAGGAAGAAGCCGGGTTGCCTACCGTTATTGTGCAAGCACACAACAGAAAAAGCAGGAAAGTCAGGTAGATACTTCCAACCCATAGAAATTTGATTTTGATTCTCTTCATATAAAGATTGTATCCCACATGTACCAAAGAATCTGTATAAATCAAATTCCCTACCCAAGCACCTCTCTTCTCCGAGACCGCACCGCTAATCGATCATCAATCACCAACAGAACAATCAACGCAATCTCCGCTACCTTATCAATCAAACTAATCGTATCCAGGTGAAATCCATTGACTAAAAAGTACAGAACGAAAGTTGTAGCCGCGAAAACAATCAACAGCCACCGCACAATCCGCTGAAAGCGATACAAAAACGGCAAGTACAGCGCAACAATCAGCACAAGATACCCAATTCCATTCAGAATGAAAAGCGTCGAAAGCGGAAGCGGAATAAATTGCAGAATAGATCCTCCTGGAGCACCACCACCAGTTCCCCCCGGAGGTCTCCCAGGAAAACCACTTCCAGTTCCCCCCGGAAGCCTACCCGGAACCCCACCGGGGCCACCCGGAGCACCTCCTCTAAATCCACCTCCACTCATACCCAGCCCATGTTGCAAATGGATACCCGCCGTCACCAGCACAAGCGCAATAATAACAATCTGCAAAATACCTATCGCACCAAACAATCGCCGTGAATGATATGCCATATTCAATTTCTTTTTCCCTTCTACTAGCGTTTCGTTACACCATAAGTAAGGTAACAGAGGCACATGTGAACAATATTGGAAAAACATGAGAATTTTCTCATCTTGCATCCCTCCTTGCTTCCTGCTGAGTCAGTGAGGCCTCGCGTACCACCTCGTGCTCCTGATGGGAGGATCGGCTGTCCAGGCGAGCAAAGGTCAGCATGTTGGTTGCCAAGCCGGCCATATGTTTCGCTTTGGCAACAATATCCTCTAACAGCGCCGCATCTTCTGCAGCCATCCCTTCACGACTCCGTAGCAAAACCTCGGCGTCAGCCCACAGCAGAGTCAGGGGCGTACGCAACTCGTGCGACGCGTCCGAGATAAAGCGCTGCTGGTTGGCCCAGGCCAATTGAGCCGGGGTCAACGCCCGCTTGGATAGGAACAGTCCGCCCAGACCTGCACCAAGCAGTGATATGCCTCCAACACTCAATAAGAGAAGCAGCAACAACGACAGCGCCTGTTCCTGCACCTGGATCGACTCGCTAATCACTACCACACCCACGTACCCTTTCCCCGTTGGACTTGGCACTGCCAGCGCATAGCGATAGACCTGCCCAACCGAACTTCCCGCATCGACCGTATCGGTAGTCGGCTGGCCTGTCTCTAAGGCTCGCTTCGCCAACGTCGTGCTGAGAAAGGCAACTGACAGCCCTGTAACATGTTGGCCGGAGAGCAAGAAGCCGTGCTGGTCGAAGCAAACGATCCCTTCAGACCTAGGGAGGCCCGGACCAGGGGATGAGCCAGATTGCTCTGAAGAGACGAAGAACGGACACGCACTATCGAGCGAACCCGTGAGCCATTGCTTCACATGAGCATGAGCCTGCAGAGCGGCATCAGTTTCAATGGGAGTCAGGAGGAAGTATTGTGCCCCAAAGTAGAGGGCTACGCCGAACAGCAGCAGGGCCATGCCTAACATCCCACAGTACCAGAGCGTGAGGCGCATACGAAGCCCCTGAAAGAGGCCACCTCCTGGCCGGTGTGTGTGGCGGCTCTTCCTCTGACGAGGCTGCCACCAAGAAGATATGCTCCTGCGCATGTCGTTGCTCCTGTGCTGCCCTGTTTACGCTTCGATCTTATAGCCTACGCCACGCACAGTCTTCATGAGTGTACGTGAGAAACCCTGGTCAATCTTCCCGCAAGGAATGAATGCACATGTTCACCACTTTGGGAGGGCCGCACATCCATTCCTTGCCGCGGGATTGCTTACGTAGTGCCTTGCTGGAGAATCTGCGCAGACGATAGAGGTTGAGAAGGGACGGTATACATTCCATCGACTTCATTCTCTGCTACTAGCATGGTAATAGTCCTTTCTGCTTTTTGTTCACTTAGAGTCTGCTGTGGCTGTACTGGCTTATAACTCTCGGTATCTCTCCTATCTGTCGCCTTGCCCCTTGCCCTAGACCTTGCTCACCTGTGCCACAATGGCGCTGACATTGTCTGACCCACCGCCTGCCAATGCTGCTTGGATAAGTGCATGGGCCGTATCTATGGGAGTGGGCATCGACGTGGTCAGGATAGTGGCAATCTGCTGCTTTCGGACCATTTCCCACAATCCGTCGGAGCACACGAGCAGGATGTCACCGTCAGCTAGCGGGAGGGTCGCTGTATCCACTTCCAGGGTGGTTTCCTGGCCCAGACTGCGATAGATTTGATTGCGCTGGGGGTGAGTATAGATCTCATCAGGCTTGATGATGCCCGCTTCCACGAGCGCGGCTACTACCGAGTGGTCACGGGTGATCTGCGTGAGTCCCGCGGACTCGCGATACCAGTAGAGTCGGCTATCACCGACATGGGCGACATAGGCGGTCGTCTCGATCACCAGCACAGCAGTCATCGTTGTTCCCATGTCGGTCTGCTGTTGCTGGTTGTGCTCATACACGGCCCGGTTGGCACGCTGGACGCCTGCGCTAAGCATGGTCAGTAAAGACTCTTGCGCCCTCTGCTGAGTGCTCAGGGAGCGAAACACATACTCAACCAGGGATCCGCTAGCGAGTCGGCTCGCTGTTCGCCCATGCCCCTGTCCTCCCATCCCATCTGCCACCAGCAGGAGAACAAACGAGATTGGGGAGAGAGAAGCAGAGGCAGCAGGTATAGCGCCCCGCAGAACGATAAGCGTGTCTTCGTTTGGTCGGTACTTTCGCCGTATGCCTGGATCCTGGTGAGAGCCGATGTGCAAGGCAAGGACTGGCTGCCCTACATGCCCTGCCTCATCTGCATACGTCAGCCTGTATAAACGCTCATCTTGAGCGGTGGTAGAAGGGTTGTTTTCTCGTTGTATCACCATGATGGTGTCTCCTTGTTCAGAGGCAGGAAAAGGGGGCTCGCGCTTCCGCCTGCTTCAGGTCAGTTGCGATCATAGATGCGTTGTAATGCTACGTACCTGAAACCCCCTTCGCCTGTTCTCCTACGCTGTTTCACTGATTGGCTTGTTTTACCAGGCGTCCACTATTCCTCAATGGATGCTCTTCCTCATGCCTTGCATGTGTGAACTTCGTCAATCCAATCACACAGATGACCGCTGTCGCGATATGCATGAGGATGTACGCGCCGAAGGTGCTGACAGGGAATCCTGTCATCAAGATCAAGATGTCTGGAACGAAGGAAAGCAAGAGAGCAACTCCGGCAATCCGGCGATATAGAGTAATCGGGCGTGCTGCGCGCCAGGCAACCAGGGCAAAGACCAGGATGGCTGCAACAGCTCCAAGAACGGTGAACAAGATGATATGATCCGCTGTCATGATCATCGTTGGGAAGAGAGCGAGGGCGGCACTGCGCACCAGCAGGTTGACCACAACGGAGGCCACGAGAACGCCCAATCCGACCCACCAGAGTTGGCTCCAGTCAATCCGTTCTTTCCTGCGTGGAAATGTAGCTTGTAGTGTTTGCATCATATTTCTCCTTTTGCTCGGAAGCAGCACCATGATGAAGGCGCCGCTCACATGTCTAGTTTTCGTTTGCTGTACAAGGATCCATTTCTTGCACTACTGTTATGGTAAAGCAAACAGATGGGAGCAGCATTGGAGAGAGATGAGAGAGTTCACATAAGCTCTATGAGAGGAAGATGAGAGAGTAAAAATCCCGCTGGGCCTCTGAATATTTGCTTGACCATTGTTTCTTAAGAGAGAGATCAGGCAAAAGTAGCGCATATGAGGCGAGAGCATGGTAGAAAACACATCTAAGATATTGAAGAGTTCATGGAACATTTCAGGCAGCCACTCTGCTGAGTGAGCTATTGGCTTTGGCGGGTGCTGCAAGCCCTTGACTCAGGCGAGCAGGCATGTGTTGGTGCTGCGCTGAGGTGACGTCGTGTAACCCCGAGGTCATATGCTAGGCTTGCGAACGTGCGAGGAGCCGGTACCCGGTTACCGCAGGCCAGGCACATGCGACAACCAACAGCAGTCTCTCCGTGAGGCCTAGTATCTGCATTCCGGATTCAGGCGAGGCGTCCGGGAGAATCATGAGTAGCAACATGATGATGAGCAGCACCATGATGAGGCTGCTGCTGAACGAGTACCAGCCATATCCGCGCCAGACGCGGTCCTTGCGCAGGTGCAGTCCGATCAACAAGAGCGCGAGGGCCAGTGAGCTGAACGCGACGAAAAAACCAAGTATATGCAGCGTATTGTGCAGGGTGGCCTGCGAGTCGGCTGAATTGTACTCCGTGAACAGGCCGTCGATCACGAAGCCTGCTCCCGTGAGCATCAAGAGCGAGGTACTGGCCAGCACACTTCTTCTGCCGATCGAGGTGCGCATCGCCTGTGAGAAGCCGAGGGCAAAGAGCATGCACAGCAGACCAAAGATCACCAGAACGGTGTTGAGAATCCAGGCGTATTGTCCCACGCCCAGATCACTGACCACTTGCGCGATGGGCGAGTAGCCTGGACGCAGCAAGCCATCAATGGCGATCACGAGCACAGCCAGGGGAGCACTGATGGCTCCAGCCATGAGAAATAGTCGTATCAGGCGACTCCAATCCCTAGCCGCACGTTCGGAAGGTAGTTGTAGTAGTATCATCAATGCACATCCTTTTCATTATTCAGGAGTGTTCATGGTTGTGTGTCAAGTACTGAACACGTACTTCGCTTCCAGGAAGGCGCTCTTGTTTTCATGGAGTGCATCCTCTCCTGACAGGCAGAAGCGTAGCATTGATGTATTGAAACTGGATGAGAAAGAAATTGAAACTGCATTGGAAAGAGATGTGAGCGTTCCAATGTTCAAACCATGAGATGTGCGTTTCTACTGGACGCTAGTCGCGCATGTCGTGGCAGCTTTAAGGTTGCTGTCACCAGAGCAGGAAGACGCAGCGGCGGGTGCCTGTTCCCGGTGTTGCCCAGGCATCTTCGACCGCTACTAGCGCATGGGGAAGCAAGGAGTATTGTGTCCCAAAGTAGAGGACCACGCTGAACAGCACTGGCCATGCCTAATCGGTAATTTGCGTTCGCGTCAACACTTGGCCGGGATGGCGCATAAGGTACTCCAGCAGGGCAAACTCTTTGGCCGTCAACTCGATGAGGTGCCCAGCACGATGTGCGTCGTGCCGCACCAGATGGTGTCCCAACTAGCTCGCCCCTCGCGCCATGCCTCATTCTGTGAGGCATGTTCTGGCACTCTACCCATTAGACACAGCAGAGGAAGGAAGATCAGTGACTGTCCAGGTGCCGATATATTTGATGTGATGAGCACGATAAGGGGCGAGGAGATCACGCACCTGTTCCATCTGCTCAATCCTATTGAGATGCACAACGAGGATTGAGTGTCCGCGCTGTGCCTCATACAGGTACACGTGGCCTGGGAAGCCGCCATCGGTTGAGGCGAAGAAGCGAAAAAGCATGTCTGAAAGGCGGCTCTGCTGCTGGAGTCTGTGTTCAACCGCTGCTACGAACTCCTGGCTGACAAAGAGGTGAATGTCCTGGGCAGGATAGCCAGCATCCTGTAACGCCTGCACGGCTTGCTCAGCCTGAGGCAGATTGTTGATCGCACTATGGACATACTTGCTCGGAAAAGGAGCTGGAGGGAACGTCTGCTGAGAGAGCACAGGTGGCTGTGTAAATTCGACGTAGGTAGTTGAATAGTTCATGAGTAATAACCTCCTTGTTGCTGCTGTTGTTGTGCTTTATTTTTTAGTAGTTCATCTTTTATCGGAGGGGTTTCTCTCCTGATATGCAAAGGGTAACATCGATTCATTGGACTGATATTGGAACGAGATGAGAGCGTTCTCATGGGTAAGCAGAGCCGATCTGTTACCTGAGCCTGCACCGAGTATATCCACATCTGACCTACTCGAAATCCGGGCATTTCAAAGGCAATCCCTGTTGTTCTTGCCCTACGATCACGCACCTGCCCCTCCCCGCCCCAGCATACCTGCAGAGATTTCTGCATCCCCTGGGTCTCAATGCTGTAACTTCCTATAATTGGTCCGCGCGCAACATCCGACTCGGTCACAACAAGCTGGAGATCCCCTGTGATGACGACATGCGGGAGGACTGCCTGGATTGAGAGAGGCGATTGTTGTTGTCCCCGTACAAATGAAGTATTCATATTGCTATTCTCCTATCTAATGGTGGGTGCCTTCTATGGTAGCGAGAAGAAATGTTTCAGTTCAGAGAGTTTCCTGCTCTTTGTGTTGATTCTGCGACCCATTGGCAAAGGTCCAGAAGCGCATGAAGGCGTACGAGAGAATCGCGCCACAGGACAGAGCCACCAGTTTTGAGACATTTCCCCACAGTGTAGGATTTGTAATCAAGTGCTGCAACACCTTCCCTGCAAGCCATACCAAGCCATTACTATACAGGATTTCCAGCGCCAGGATGATGACAAAGCGAACCACCTCCCGCCTTGTCGTGCGCCGCTTGTGCCCAAACGTCCAGTACTTGTTCAAGAAAAAACTCGTCACTGCGCCGCCACTATAGGCCAGCGAATTGTAGGTCACCAGAATCAATACATTCTTTGTGGGAAAGCTCCAGAGCAGGACATTGAGGACCAGCAAGTCAAGCAGGGTATTCACCCCACCTACCAGGCAGTAGCGAAGGAACTGCCAGAAGTTGCTGCTCCTGGCGTGTGAGTGTTGTATATCAGTATCTGTCGTGGATGAAGCTACCGATGTCTGTCTTTCTTTTATCTCTAGCAAAGCCAACGACTTCTCCTCTCAAGCGGTCTGGCACAAGGAACGACCCAACATATCGGGCCGCACATCCCGTCACTCCTCACTGCTTGTCGGAGCCATGTAGCAGTCTCGCCACTCCGCCTCTCGAGTAGTTGCGCAGACGCAGGACTGCCAGTGCGATTTTGGGCAAGGCGAGCGTGGTGTTGGTGACGAGATACCGGCTCTGCCAGCAGGGCTGAAATTTCTGTTTGAAGTTGAAGAGCGTGTCACGATTCTCTATCAGGTGCAAGCCATCAGTAGCGAAGCTGACCAGTTTGCGCTCGACAGGAGTCATCTCCTGGCTGGTATCAGCCAGTGCCACCAGACCTAAACTGACAACGTGCGCTCCACACGACTGGAAGCGCTCAAGGGCGCGTACCAGTAACAGTTCCATCACTCCCGGTGAGGCATCTGGCACGCGGCGCATCAAATCGAGGCTCCATCCCCACCCCTGACCTCTCAACTGATTACCCGTGATAATTGCTTCAGGGATCGTACCGCCATAGATGGGGGTAAAGGTCACAAAAGCGCACGCAATGCCCGCACTCGTTGTTGCTACTCCGGTCAAAAATCGTGGAACGGCTCGCGGAGGGTTGTGGAATGGCACGGCGAGATGCGCGATCGCATCGGCCCGTTCAGCACTTTCGATCACCTCATCCAGTCTGCCTGTACTAAATCCTGTCTCTGCTGCATGCTCGTCAGCTTTGTGCTCGAGCCAGGCGCTTGAGACGTGCTCAAGTTGCTGCATTACTTCTACCGGGGGCACGCCTGCATACCAAGAAATGCGGACGGCGTCACGTTCAGCACGCCGGGCACTGATCCGCACATTGGCCATCGCTGAGCCACGTAGGGTGAAGGTCTGGGGGTGCAGAATTGCTTCTTCCCCCATCTTAAATGCATGCAAGTTGCGGGCGCGATAGGCTGCTACATGCTCACATGCTGCTTGATAGAAAGCCACGTGCCACTTCTGATAGGCGCAAAAATCCAGGAAGCGCTGTGTGACCTGCTCATCCGCCTCTGGTGAGCACACCGGATCCCCAAGGACCACGGCAACATTGCCCACCGATCGATAGTTCACCAATCCTGCTCCATCGGGTGTCAGGAAATGCCTGTTCTCTGGGGCCAGACCAAAGAAGGCAAGACTATTGCTCCCATAGGCACGCATCAGTTCTTCCTCTGGATGCCAGGCCTGAACACGCTGTTCTGTTGAATAGTGGTCTACAATCTTTTCTTGTTCGGTAATCATTTTCGGTATCTCCATTGTTCATATTGGCTCTTTGATCAAGGCACTGTTCACAGTCCCATTTGATGTGCAAGATTCAGTTCCTTGTCCTGGTTCTATGGTAAAAGAAGATCATGGGAGATATGTTGGAGAGATATGAGAAAGTTCTCATAGTGCATCAGTGGCGGGAATACTTCCATCAGGGTGTGCGTATCGGTGATGTGAATCCAGCTGCCAAATATAATGGCGCGTGGATGCATCGTCGCATCCACGCGCCATTATTCAGTGAGAAGTCTAGCCTTTCTGGCTCTCATTACGCTCCCATGTACTCATACAACTGCTGGGTACCACCAAATCCACCAGAACTGCTACTAGTGGAACTCGATTGCCACTGGCTCGATGGGACGACCTTGCTGTGCTGAGTGATCCAGGTGGTCAGCGCGCTCTGGCTACCCCCTCCAAAGCTGAAGCTGCTGAGCAGGAAGTACTTCACCTGACCACTCTTGACCAGTGCTGCCAGTTTGCTGGTTGTCAGGATGGGGTCACTGCCAGTGAAGCCGCCCAACGCCATCACTGGCTTGTTCGTCGCTAGAATGAGGGTATCGGCATCGTTGGTACTGGACACGGCGACCAGGAATTTTGTCGTGCCCTGGTGGGCTTCCAGGTAGCGAATCAGGGTGGCGTCCGAGTTGGCATTCGCAGTTTGTCCGCTGCCACCGAAGCTATTCGTCTGCGTCGGTCCCGCCACCAGCGTATCGGCTTGTGTACTTGTGAGGATGGGGATGACTGCCCACGCCGTCGGGGCAAGCATCAGAACAAACACCCCAGCGGTAAGTGCTGGCACAAGGAAACGAAGACCCGGGGCTTTGAGATTCAAACGCGGGGCGATGCGTGCGATGATGAGCGCTCCCACAGCAATGACACCGAGGATGACCAGGGGCGGGATCAGCCACTGTCCCCAGGTGGGATACTGGCTGAGAATGTAGACCTGCTCAGCCACCGTGACGATCAGCGCGATGGGCAAGAGCCACCCGCGCCAGCCACCGCGCCGGTAATCGTGCCACATCGTCACCAGACCAATGCCAAACAGAGCCGCAATGGCTGGCGAGAACACTGTCATGTAATACTGATGGAAGAAACTGGCCACGCTAAAGAAGATTCCCATAGTGAGCAGCCACGTGCCCCACAGCACTAACGATTGCTGCTGTCGATCGTCCTTGAAGCGTGGTCGTCGTTGCCAGGCGAGAGCGAGCATACCAAGGAGTGCCAGTGGCAAGAACCAGGCGATCTGTCCCGCCAGGGGTTGGATGAAGAGGCGCAGTGGACCGGCGGTTCCGATATCAAAGATGCCACCTCCACCACCAGGTCCTCCTGACGGCGGCTGTTGCCCTGCTCTCGTTCCTCCCGTGGTGGGTGGTCTTCCATTGCCAAAGGAAGGACGAGTTCCAGTGCCGCTCGTGTTCCCGGAAGCGGGAGAGTTTCCACCTCCAAGCAGGCGCTGAATGCCATTGTAGCCAAGGGCCAGGCTGATCTCCGAGTTGTTCTGCGTTGAACCCACGTAGGGCCGTTGCGACGCCGGAGTGAGGTCTACTGCGACCATCCAGGAGAGCGAGATCACCAGCAGCAACGCCCCTGCTACAGCCAGGTGTGCAATGCGCTTCCAGATGCTCCTGGGCGCGGCCAGCAGGTAGAGCAGCCCGTACGCCGGGACCACCAGGTAGGCCTCCAGACTCTTAACATTGAAGCCGACGCCGACGATGACCGCGGTCAGCAGCAGCCAGCGTAGCCGTCCCGTCTCAGCCGCACGCATGACCGCCCAGGCTCCCGCAAGCATCAGCAGGGTCAAGGTGCTATCAATCGTAATGTTGCGATTGGTCAGAATGCTGATCGGGCTGAGGGCCAGGGCAAGAGCCGCCAGCAGGCCAGCCACCACCCCAAAGTGGCGTCGGACCAGGTAATAAAGCAGCACAACCGACAGCACCCCTGCCAATGCCGAAGGTAACAGGATACTGACCGAGTTGAAGCCAAAGAGCTTGGCGCTAGCCGCATCCAACCAGAAGCCCACCGGGGGCTTATCGATCGAGACGAAGCCGCCTGGATCATAGGCGACAAAAAAGAAATTATGCCAGCTATCCAGCATGCTTCTGATAGCGGCCGGGTAATAGGAACTGTAGCCGTTTGCACCCAATCGATAGAAGTTCAAGACGATCGAGATGAGTGTGATGCCCATGAGCGACAGGCGATGCCAAGCCAGCCAGGGATTCTTTCCTTGTTGTGCTATCGGTTGCTCAGCCTTAGAGTGAGGAGTCGTTTGTGTTGTAGCAGTGCTACCTGTATCAAGCATCGTGTTGTTTCCCTTCCGCTTGTATTATGTGACGCTCCACTCTTTGGAGAAGGATTTCCACTTGCAAGACATCCGTGAGAGCGTCTGTATATTGTATGGTGTAAGGATGCTTTTCCCATCTGTTTGAGCGTACGCTCCGTTCATTGATTCTCCATTGGAAACACATGAGAACGTTCCAATGATTCGTCCTCATAGTGTGTGAAGCATCTGTGCCTGGTGCATCCTCTTTTGTTTTTCTCGCCGCCACTTGTGGGCAAATGAGAACAGTTCGCGGAAAGCACGCAGAATGACGCTCAGCCTGGCACCTGTCGCACGCCCACCCCGTCGTGGCAAATGTTGCACTCCAACCTCCCTATAAGTGCAACCAGCACGCTTCAACTTATACAGCAACTCCGCATTAATCATGGCTCCTCTCGTTTCAAGTGGATACTCGTGCAAGAAATCAGTATGTAGAAGCTTAAAAGCGCAATCGATATCACGCACCCGCACCCCCAGAACCTCCCGCACAAGTATCTTCCAGCCCCACGCATTAAGCTTGCGCATCCACGTATCCTGTCGCTCCAACCGGTACCCAATCACCGCATCATATTCATCAATGAAGACCATCAATTGAGCCAGGTCACGAATATCAAACTGTCCATCGGAGTCCATAAAAAAGGTAAGTTCCTTGGTCGCCATTGCAAAACCATCCACCAATGCCACTCCATAGCCCTGATTGTGCTCATGCGTCACCATCCTCACACGCGGCTCAATCTCCATAACTGCGGCAACGATAAATCCCGTGCGATCCGTACTCCCATCATCCACCACAATCACCTCAAAATCCATTCCCCACGCCCGCATCACATTCAGCACCTCCCCAAGCGTCGCCCCAATCACCGCCTCCTCGTTATAAGCCGGCAGCACAATCGAGATGCCATGACGACCTTCAAACTTTTCCCCCCGCTCCTTATAAAGTGGTTGAGTGGCATCAGGAACCTCATTCCTCTCCACTCCATCCATTTCAACAGTGTCTATCATAAGAAAATCCTCTCAAACTCACATCTATGAACGATATAGCCCGTAACCTCCGTAGGGGCGGACTTAATGTCCACCCGCTGGGGTAGAGGGGTGATGGCAGCTCTCCACTCTACCCCTACCCGTGTAAAGGTGATCGGTTTAAGATCACCTCACATCAATCAGAATATCAGGAGAGAGTTTGAAGTACATTGGAACCAAATGAGGAAATTCTTATCAAATATGCTGACTACTCAGTCAGTCCAAAGAGGTTGTTGAAGCAGAGATGTAGTGGCGACCCTTGCAGTCGCCAGGTTGCACCGAAAAAAACACTCACTAGAAACCCTGGTGAGTGTTTTCATATCGAAACAGTAAAAGATTTTGTTATGCAGAAGAAGGCTACTGATTACACTTTTGCAGCAGAGCTATGCTCCGTATGCTTCTTGGCTGCTTCTTCCATATGATTGGTAGCATGAGTATGGTGTCCATGAGCCAGATGAGCGTGATGCCCAGCCTTGTCATGTTCCCCTTTTTCATGCAATTCAGCAGCAGCACGATGATGCTTTGCGGCCTGCTCGTGGTGTTCTGCAGCCTTGCGATGATGCTCCGTTGCAGGATGACTTGGCATAGGTAATTTCTTCCTTTCCCTTCTTTAATATAGACACATCAGATGCTCCTGAAATAACTGTCATCTTCTTCACACAGAGGAAAGAAGTACGGATATCTCAGATACATGGATAGCTAGCTATCCTATTTTCTATCACGCATATCTTATCTTATTTTGATACAAGCACAATAAGCATTTATTCTATTCATTAACACTCACAAGGGGGCACTCCAATCACTTCACGTCAATCAGGGTAGTAGGAGGAGGATGTGAGGGATATTGGAAGCAAATGAGGAAATTCTGATAAAAGAAATCTTAATCACATGTAGTATATTTATCACCTTAACTCAACCAGTTCACCACCACTACTCCCTTCCCAACCCAATGCCCTTCCTCCATAATCAGCTTGATACATTCTGTCCCTTTTTACGCCTGACACAATGCTGAAACATCTGCTAATGGCATAACTATTGATCTGTATCTAAAGTGAACTTAAATCTGAGGTGTACATATGCGTTTCTCAATCCGCTCCAAGGTCAGCATGGCACTCTCTGTGCTCATTATGGTATCTGGTGGACTTGCCCTACTCATCAGCGCTCGCCCAGCCGTACATGCAGCCGGTCAAGCCAGTACTCCCTCTTCAATTGCAACTGCGAGATCCAATGTCCAGAGGAATTGGCCTCAGTATAATTTTGACGCATCTCATACCGGTGATAATCCCTATGAAAATATCCTTACTCCCTCTAATGTCTCCAACCTAGCCCTCGCTTGGAGCTATAGTACCGGAGGCATAGGAGGTATTACTTCGCCCGCAACCGTAGCCAATGGAATACTCTATGTTGGTGCAGAAAACTATACCGTCTACGCACTTGATGCCGCAACAGGTTCCCTCAAGTGGAGCTATTATACGGGTAGCAATCTTACCACGGCTCCGGCAGTAGCCAATGGTCTGGTTTATGTTGTCGGCCCTGGAGTCCTCGCCTTGGATGCGATGACAGGGACCCTCAAATGGAGTTTTTCTGCTACCAATGCCTCGATTAACGCAGCTCCAACAATAGCTGGCAATCTCATCTATGTCAACACGGCTGTTGGACTCTATGCGTTAGACCTAATGACTGGTGCCGTCAAATGGAGCTACGCTACGACATTGAATAGCACCAGTTCTTCACCTGCAGTAGCCAATGGTGTTGTCTACGTTGGCCTGTACGATACGGATAAAGCCGCTAACATATATGCATTTGATGCTCTGACAGGCGCTCTTAAATGGCGCTACGTCACTGGGTTTTCAAACTGCTGCATCTCCTCCCCATCGGTTGCCAACGGTATTGTCTACTTCGGTGTTGTAGATTACGTTTCATCTCAAAATTCGCATGGAATGCTTTTTGCCCTTGACGCGGCAACAGGTACCCTCAAATGGAGCAAGGCCGTAGATTGCTCCGCAGATCAAGCACCAGTCGTGGCAAAAGGTGTGCTTTACCTGGCAACGCTAGATCCCAGGAAGCTAGAAGCGTTAGATGCTCTGACCGGCAAACTCAAATGGGGTTACCAAACGGGAGGTCCCATAGCTTTCTCCCCAGCAGTAGCAAATGGAGTTGTTTATTTTGGCTCGGAAGATCATAACACCTACGCGTTAGATGCTACCACGGGCATCCTCAAATGGAGTTATCCAGCAGGCTACGAATCACCTATTGTTGTCAACGGTATAGTCTACATTGGATATGACAAACTCTACGCCTTCCACCTACCCAGCACAACGCCATAAGAGATCCTCGTAGCGGGTTTCGACGCGGTGCAGTCCTCTTTGAAGTGGTGGAAGCCGCATTAGCCGATGAGTTTGTCTTCGTTGTGGAGAATGATGCCCCAGCGGATGGCTTTTCGTTGGGTGTTGCGGGTTTGGATCTGGTTGATCAGTTCTTGTGTGTCGGGGAGTGATTGCGGTGAATAACTGACCTTTAGGACGTTGCAGTGGACATTATCATGCGCTACTCTATCCATAGAATGGAGTAGAACTGAATGCAGGAGGCATGGCATGAAAAAATTATACATTGCGACGGACAAAGCCCTGGCTATTGCACACGAGCACGATAGGAAATGGGTGGTTGAAGCGCAGCTTACGGGCATGGCTACACAATGCCTGGCTGTTGATCCGCAACGGCCAGAAGAGGTCTATTGCGGCACTTTTGGGCAGGGATTGTGGCGCAGTAATGATGCAGGAAGAACGTGGGAAAACGTAGGAACAAACGTCATTGGTGAGCAGGTTATGTCGGTTGTGATCAGTCCATTAGAGCGTTCGGATGGGCAGAGCGTCGTCTACGCGGGAACAGAGCCGAGCGCCATTTTCCGTTCGGAGGATGGGGGAGCAACATGGCGTGATCTGGCCACACTGCGCGAGTTACCATCTGCTCCAAGCTGGAGTTTCCCGCCCCGTCCATATACCAGCCACGTACGCTGGATCACCCCTGATCCACTCCAAGCCGGGCGCATCTATGCAGCCATTGAAGCAGGGGCACTTATTCGCAGTTTCGACGGGGGTGAAAGCTGGGAAGATCGAAAACCCGGTGGACCTTTTGATACACATACTTTAGCGGCGCATAAGCTTGCGCCCAAGCGTCTGTATTCAGCGGCTGGGGATGGTTTTATGCATGCAGGCAATGGCTTCGTCCAGAGCGATGATGGGGGAGATACATGGTACCGGCCCGATGAAGGTCTCAAGCATCATTACCTCTGGAGTGTAGCGGTTGATCCTGCTGATCCGGATACACTGGTCATATCTGCGGCACATGGTCCACAGCAAGCACATAATCCCATGAGCGCAGCGTCAGCGGTGTACCGTCGGAGCCATAACAGTCCATGGCAACAGGTGAGAGATGGTTTGCCCGAGGAAAAGGGATTACTGGCATGTGTATTGACTACCAATCTCGCCGAACCAGGGGTCTTTTACGCGAGCAGCAATAAAGGCATTTTTCGCTCCACTGATGCGGGTGTGAGTTGGGAAGCGTTACCGATGCGCTGGCCGGGCAATTTCCAGGTGGGGCGGGTGCATGCACTTACGGTAGTAGAAGAATAGGGCCACTTCTTTTTACCTGTACGCTTCTGCCTGGAGATTGAATAATTCGGCGTAGCGGCCTGAGAGGGCAATGAGCCAGACCTCGCCCACAGGCGGACACAAGGTCCCCACTCCTCCCAGCACCTCTCCCGCCCCTACAGATCACCCGAGATCGTTATGGGCGTTCGGATTGCCAGGCGGTGTGTTTTTCGATGAAGTTTAGGGTGCGTTGCCAGGCGTCAGCGGAGGCTTCGGCGTAGTCGGTAGCGCGGCGGTCGAAGAAGCTGTGCGGGGCACCGGGGTAGATGACGATTTCGTGATCGACTCCGGCAGTGTCGAGATTTTGGTCAAGGGCTTCTACGTCGCTGACGGGAATGGCCTGGTCGGCTCCGCCAAATAGACCCAGGACGGGACAGGTGATGCTTCCGGCTATGTCAAGGATGGTGCCGGTGGCATCAGATGGCCTGACGCGAGATAATCCAGCATAGAAGCCTATAACGCCGGCCAGATCAAATCCACTCGCGGCGGCGCGGAGTGAGAGGGATCCGCCCATGCAAAAGCCGACGATGAAGGTGGCTCGCGTTGCTCCTGCACCTGAATGAAGCTGAGCAAGAGCAGCAGCAACATCGGCAGAGAACGTTTGTACGCGCATCTGCTCCACGTGTGGCATGTATTCAAATGCGTCATTGCGTGCTGTGAGACCGGCGGTGCGGCCAAAGTAGTCAATGGCGAGCGCACTTATGCCTGTTTCGGCAAAGCGTAGTGCGAGTTCCTTGTAGAATTGGTGGAGTCCTCGTACGTCGGGAAATATGAGTACCTGCGCTCCTCCCGGTTGCTGAGGATGGGCGGCGTAGGCTGCGAAATGGTTGCCGTCTTCAGCGGTGAGGACGATATCTTCTCCGTGGGCTGCGCCATTGTTGGGGGTAATAGGCGGTAGGGCGTTGTCGTCATAACACATATGTTGCTACTCCTTTATGCGAAAGAAAATAATTTGCGCTAATTATTGTACACCATAGTTGGGATTTCAGGTAATGCTTTGCCTGCCAAGCTGGGCCATTTAAAGCCCTGAAGGTACGTGAGAAAAGGCTCGACAGCATGTTTCCGATATGCTACACTTGCCGTAGAAGAAAAAACGTAGGCGGGTACATGTTATGGCAGGCTTGTGGGATAACTTGATGAAACGGTTGGTGGGAGCCAACCCAGAGCACTTTCTCAACTGGTTAGTCGGTCAGGCAACGTTTGTGGCCATGCTGGACAACGAACTGAAGAGCCAGAACTTGTTTGCTGACGCCTTGCTCCATATGCAACGAAGAGGGAGGCCTGAGCTACTGCATATTGAATTCCAGACGTATAGTGATTCCGAGATGGGACAACGTTGCTGGACTACAATGTGTTTGCTTCCCATCAATATGAGCATCGTCCCACCTCGACCTACGTGATCTATTTACGCAAAGGGGTTGAGGTGGCCGAATCTCCCTACATTCGGCGCTCGATTGATGGCGAAGACATCCATCGTTTTTACTTCAAGGTCGTCAAACTATGGGAGCTTCGCTCAGAGGAGCTTCTGCAAATGGAGTTGAGCGGGTTGCTTCCGTTGCTGACATTGACAGAAGGTGGAAAGCGACCTGAAGTCGTCAATGAGATGATTGAGACGCTGGGAGCGGCACAGGAATTCGATTTGCTGGCGATCTCACAAATCGTGGGGGGTTTAGTCTTCAAGGAAGGTTCTGAAAGAGAGTGGTTCAGAAGGAGGTTTCATATGTTTCAAGATATCCTGCGAGAATTGTGGGTCTATCAAGAAATTGGGCAAGAGTACCTTGAAAAGGGTATGAGAAGGCATTGAGAAGGGTAGGAAAGGGCATTGAGCAAGGGAAGCTAATAGGGCAGAGGGAATGCTTCTGAGTTTTGTGCAGACACGTTTTCCAGAAATTATAGCTCTGGCCAAGCAACAAGTAGAGAGCATTGCAGACCCGGAAGTCTTGCAAAAAGTCTTCCTCAAGTTGTCAAATGCTGAGACAGTTGATGAGGCTAAAAAGATCCTTTTTGAGGTAGATAACAATAAAAACAGGCACTGAATAAAAGAAGTCTATCCATGATCAGAAGAGATTCCCTAGATGAAATGATGCCAGAAGGTTCCTCTAGTGATACTATTTGGTACTTGCGTCTAGATGTTCGATTTGTTACCTTTATTGATAGGTAAAGCATTATTCATTACTTTTTTTAGCATTTGTTTCAAAATAATCTGGTCCTTGGGAGCATGTTTAGTGCTCTGTCAATCTTTATTTGAGGGGTGAGAGGTGATGCCTTGTAGGAGGCACTACTGCATTTCGCTCATCAAATGAATGTTGGCAGTTTATTCGTTTTTAAAATGCTCTAGAAAGGACTATATATATGACTTATGCACACAATGTTTCTGCTACTCTGACTCGCTCATTTCGCTTTGTTCCACTGAAGACACTTATCGGCACTATGCTCCTCATGGTTATGTTTGTGCTCGCAGCCTGTGGATCAGGACCGGCAAATCCATCTACAACTAAGGCAACCGGTGCTGCGGTGACCTCCACGTCCATCCTCTCAAGTACATCAAGCACAGGACAGACCTCTAGTACAGGGCCGGGAACATCTACGACGGCAGTTTCTACCGGTTCGACGGCAACGTCTGCGAGCGGTTATCCGATACAGGTGTACTTTTCCAAGTTTCCGGATTCGTTGAACAATTTTGGCGCGGTGTTCGCGGTCAATCGCACTTCGCCTACGACTGCGGTGGCGACGTTTGCTCTCCAGCTTTTGATCGCGGGACCGACACTGAGTGAGCGCAGTTCAGGGTACTTTTCAGAGCTGAATAGTATCTTGAGTGGGGCATCGAGTTGTTCGGCTCCCTATCCAACCGGCGGGCCTGATTTCACCTTGACGTTGAATATGAAGGGGTCGAAAGCCAGAACAAGGGACGGCGACGGTGCAGTTTTGCCGCGACTACCAATTCTCCTGGTATTGGTGCGGATGCGCGCATTCTGACGGAGATCAATGCTACACTCAAACAGTTTTCGAATATTAAGAAGGTGGTTGTGCTGACACAGGCGGGGCAATGTTTTGGGGATGAGAGTGGGGGGAATATGTGTTTGAAGTGAGATTAAATAATGTTTGAAGTGAAGATGCGGTAGAATAGGGTATATGGAAAAGAGCAGGTAGATAAGCTGCCTGCTTCTTTATGACTAGGAAGCAGTTCATAGTGACGATGCAACATTTTGAGTATCTTACACGTGGTGGGCAGATTCGACGGATGAGGCGTCTGGCAGAGAAAGTGCTGGCTACCTATGAACTTGGGAAAGTACATCTCACGCCCTTACAACATTTTTTCAACACGACCTTCCGCGTTGATACGTGTGCCAGGTTGCAGGAAGCAGAACAGGGAGATCTAGCAGCAGATAAAGGGGAACGGTATGTGATCCGCATCCATCGTCCAGGTTCTCAAAACGTGGCGGCTATTCAGTCAGAGCTCCTGTGGTTGCAGGCTCTGCGACGTGAGGCGAGTTTGGTTGTGCCAGCGCCAGTGCCAACCCGCGATGGAGTGCTCGTCACGAGCGCATCTACAGCAGGTGTGCCGGAACCAAGGCAGTGTGTGTTATTCCGTTGGGTTGACGGCCGTTTTCTCCACTCTCAACTCAATACAAAAGAGCTTGAGCGTGTTGGTGCATTTATGGCGAAGCTCCACCGGCATGCCGAGAGATTTGTCGTACCGGAAGGCTTCTTTCGCAATCGATGGGATTATGAGGGCTTGCTTTATAAAGCGTTGGGAACTGATCTAGAGAAAAGTTGGGCGCATTTGTCACAAGAAGCTCGCAATGTATTGGATACGACTGCTGAGAGGGTTCAGCAAACAATGCAGTTTCTGGGGGAAAGGCGGGAAGTATTCGGGCTGATTCATGCAGATTTCTACGAGAGAAACTATCTATTCTCCAATGGGGAAGTGCATGCCATCGATTTTGATGGGTGTGGCTGGGGATATTATCTCTTTGATATGGGTGTTACGTTCTCGAACGTTACTTGCTCGTCCCGATTATCCAGTGTTACGGCAGGCTTTTCTGGATGGGTATAGACGAGTTCGACCACTTTCTACGCGCTATGAAGCTTTCATTGATACTTTCATTGCGGCACGACTCATGTGTCATGTTCTTTGGCTTGCTGCTCACATAGATGAGCCATCTTATGGTACACGCGCGACGCGGCGATATAGAATATGAAGGTAGAGGGCAAGCTGAAGCGTTTTTCTACCGACTGGATTTTGTCGCTGAATTACCCAGTCTTTCAACACAAGGTATTGAGGAGAAAAGATATGGAAGAACTTACCCAATTGAAGTGTACGGCGTGCCGGGGTGGGGAGCCGACGGTGAGCGATGAGGAGATGAGCCAGTTGATGCCACAGGTAGCGGGGTGGCAAGTGGTGGAGCGGGAGGGGATTAAGCGGCTGGAGAGGGTGTTTAAGTTCGGGGATTTTGTACAGGCGCTGGCTTTTACGAATAGGGTGGGTGAATTGGCTGAGGAGGAGGGGCATCATCCAGCGTTGTTGACGGAGTGGGGCAAGGTGACGGTGACGTGGTGGACACATAAGATTCGCGGCTTGCATCGCAACGATTTTATTATGGCGGCGAAGACGGATCAGGCGTACTCACGGAAGTGAGCCATAGGGTCGATGTTTTGCGGGTTCTGATAGTCTGTTACTTCCTGTGGGGCTAACAGTAGAGTAAACAGGATGGTTGTTCCTTGATTGGGGGTGCTTTCGGCACGAATTGTGCCGCCGTGGGCGGTGATGATGGCTTTGACAATGGAAAGGCCGAGGCCACTACCAGCGGTTGAGCCGGTACGTGCACGGTCTGCGCGATAAAAGCGCTCAAAGATATAAGGGAGATCGGCAGGGTCGATTCCGGTGCCTGTATCGCTTACCCAGACGGTGAGGAAGTGATTTTCCTGTTGCGCTCCAATAGTAATTTTGCCACCGGCGGGGGTATGGTTGCGGGCATTGTCGAGCAGGTTGAGCAGTACCTGGGTTACGCGGTCGCTGTCGGCAAGCACAAGGGGCGTGGTTGGCGCAATCTCATTATGCACAGTTATACCTGCCTGTTCGCATTCGGGTCCGATGACGGCGAGCAGTTCATCAAGCAGTTCGTGCAAATTCAGTGGTGCAAGGTCCAGTTGAATGTACCCCGACTCAAGTGAGGTCATACGCTGCATGTCGCTCACCAGGCGACGCAGGCGCTGCACCTCGCGTCCGATCAGGAGAGCTGTCTCCTGGCGAGCTTTTGGCTCAGAGATCACATCATCGGCAAGCGCTTCGCTAAAGCCCTGGATAGCGGTCAGAGGGGTGACGAGATCATGGGCGATGTTGGCGATCATGTCGCGGCGCAACTGCTCCTGGCGACGCAATTCCGTGACATCGGCTTCGATTGTGTCAGCCATAGCATTGAAGGTGAGCGCTAATCTTCCTAGCTCATCCTGGGATTTAGGGGGCGTGACCCGCTCGGCGTAGTTACCGCCTTTCATATGCTCAGCAGCAAGGGTGAGCGACTCTAATGGGCGTGTGAAGCGGCGTGCCAACATCAGGCTGAAGATGACAACGATTATCGCGATGATAACGCCAGCAATGAGAATGGCCTGATCGACATTTGCCAGGAATTCGTAAGGAGAAAAGCCCTGTGGATATTGATTTGGCTGTGCTAGCAGCAATGCGCCAATAACCGGGCCATTAGGCCGACTGATATCATGCAGCGGAACGCTGATATATTGGCCCGCGAACGAAGCGCCATCGGTTGAAGCCTGCAATGTACCTTTGACTTCCTGTCCCTGAAGTGCTTGTACAAGAGCTTGCTTAAGTGCTGTTGGAAGGTCAGTATCGCTCAGTGAGAGAAGCGGTGGACGTGATGGGCTATGAACTACTAGATGCGTATCTATGACTACAAAGAGGAATGGTTCATAGGTTCTTAACGTTGGAACATTCGCCCAGTTGCTGCCTGCTTCATTACTATAGACCTGTTCGATTTGTTGAGAAGCAGTTTCTGCATAGGATTGGAGTTGCTCTTGCTGGACGCTGAAGAAGTAGTTTTGCACCGCTAGCGAAACAACGATAACGAGCAGAAGGATAGCACCCAATGCTACGCCGAGGTAGCTTAGCACAAGTTTCAGACGTAAATTGAACATAAGGCGGGGGCGAGTGACCATAAGGCTCGCCCCCAGGTCTTTTTTCATTCCCGTCCCTCTGGATCGAATTTGTAGCCTACGCCCCAGACGGTTTTGATATGATGTGGAGCATCGGGCACGGCCTCTATCTTCTTACGCAGCGTGCCGACATGCACATCGACGGTGCGACCATCTCCGAGATAGCTGTAACCCCAGACCTGGTCGAGTAGCGATTCACGAGTAAATACGCGATCGGGTGATTTAGCAAGGGTGACAAGCAAGTCGAACTCTTTGGCCGTTAGAGTGACTTTTTGTCCGTTGACCTCTACACGCCGTGCAGGAATGTGAACACGCAGGCCATCGAAATCCAGTTCCTCACCTGTCATCTTGTCCTGGCCAGGGCGACTTACTACTCCTTGAGGTTGCACAGCCGAGTCTGTGACACTTCTAACTCCTGAAACAAGGGCTGGCTCCATCTCGTTTTTGTTTTCTCTAGCGTCAGCAGGTGTGGATGAGTGGCTGCGACGCAGTATGGCTTTTACGCGACTCACGACTTCGCGCGGGCTGAAGGGTTTGACGAGATAGTCGTCAGCTCCTAGTTCGAGGCCTGCTATGCGATCTTCTTCGCCCTGGCGGGCAGTGAGCATAAGAATGGGCGTATTGGCCCAGGCACGAATGCGACGGCAGACTTCCATACCATCAAGTGCAGGTAACATGAGGTCGAGGATCACCAGGTCGGGGTGTTCACGGGCATGAAGTTCTAATCCAGCTACTCCATCGCTGGCTAAGAGCACTGTATAACCTGCTTGCTCCAGGTAGAGGCGGAGGATTTGTGCAATATTTGCTTCGTCTTCGATGACAAGAATTTTCATAATAATGTATAGACGCTCGGCTGGTTTTGAGTCCGAACACGTTCCTAAAAAGTGTCTAGCAGTAGGAAGGCCTGTGACCAACCTTCTCCACTGCCTGTATTCTAGCATACTAGTAAAAGGTCAAGAAACTCCCAGGGATTTGTAAAGTTTCTGTAAGAAGAGAGGGCTGATGCAGTGGTGTGAGTGCGAGGGGATTGGAAGACTCTTCGCAAGCTATGTCGAGGACTGCCAGGATTCTTACAATTCTTTTACATTTCTGTGTTACTTTTCTGAAAATTGAGAGGTATAGTATAGGCAGAACAGTGAAATTTTTGAGACATATGGAGGTTTACCACGATGTATGATCCGTATACTGATAACGAAACGAAGCCTTATGTAGATAATAAAAACACAGCAGCGTTCCGCTCTACGCAAGAGCAAGTACCATGGTCGAACCCGCCCGCTCCGGACCAATGGACTGTACCGGCATCCCAAAGCGCGATACATCGGGTTCCTACGGCTCAGCCTGGGACAATATCATCTCCTCCTCCGGCATCACCTTTCCCTCCCGCGCGCCGTTCGAGTGGATTGCGTACAGGGGCAATCATCGCGCTTACGGTGGTTCTGCTGCTCGTCTTCGGTGTTGGGTTGTTTGCAGGCTGGCAATTTGGAAGGACAAGCACTGGCACACTCACACCTAATGTGGGTCAATTGCAGGCGGGAACAAACCCAGCTCCAACCGTGCCCGCGCTTACGGGAAATAATCAAGATGCGGTACGCGAGGCGGTGATTGCGAAGGTAAAACCGGCAGTGGTGGAAGTGAACGTGACCCTGAGCAATGGTGCAGGTATTGGCTCAGGAGTGATTATCGACCGTCGTGGCTACATTGTCACGAATAATCACGTCGTCGATGGTGCGCAGAGCATTAATGTCGTGCTCTATGATGGCACAAAGTTAACGGCGCAATTGGTAGGTACCGATCCCGCCGATGACCTGGCCGTGGTGAAGATCAACACATCAAAGAATCTGACGGTGGCAACTCTGACCGATTCATCGAAATTGGAGGTGGGTCAGGAGGTGCTCGCGATAGGGAATCCACTGGGTATCACTCAGACGGTCACAAACGGCATTATCAGCGCGCTGGGGCGTAGCGTCTCCGAGGGACAAGGGGGAGCTACTATTCCTGATGCTATCCAGACGGACGCACCGATCAATCCTGGCAATAGCGGTGGTGCATTGGTAGATATGCAAGGGAACCTGGTTGGTATTCCGACATTGACGGCCATTGACCCCGAATTTAATACCCCTGCCAGTGGTGTTGGCTTCGCTATCCCATCGAACCGCGTCAATTTCATCGTGCCGCAAATCATTGCGAACGGGACTGTTACGCATACCGGAAGAGCCGAGCTGGGAGTGCAGGTCGCAGATGTTGATCCGACATTGGCTGCACAGGATAACCTTTCTATCGATCATGGCGCGTTGATTGTAAGCATAGTACCCGGTAGTGCAGCGAGTTCAGCGGGGTTGCAAGCAGGTGATGTCATCGTTCAGATTGGGAACAATACGGTCAATGATGTGTCCTCTCTGAGTGATGCTTTAGCAACCACGAATCCAGGTGAGACCGTGACGGTACACATTTATCGTGGCTCCCACCAAATGACGATCAATGTGAAGCTCGGTGAGCTACAAGCTGGGGGCTAAAAGTGACTTCCCAATTTTGTTAGGGATGGAGTAGTGCGAGCCTGAGGAGTCGCACTACTCCATTTTCTATGTATTTTCCACGCTACAAGGTTGTGCGTTTCCCAACGAGGGGTGCCAACTTCATCCGCAGTCATACACCAAAGTGTATCTTGTTTACTCTCACAAGATAGAATATACTGCAACTCAGGTAGCAAGCATATTCAATAATAAAGAAGCGCAAGTGAGAGAGATGAGCCATGTCAGAGCAGGATTACTTGTCCTCAAGGCAAGATTCCAATTCTCAAGATGAGGTTCCAGTTGAGGAAGAGTACGAGGACGGTGACGAGCAGGTCAAGGAAGAAGAACTAGTCGGCGCGAAAAAGGAGCACATTCCTCGTTCAAGCTTTTTCTTTGCCTGCCTGTGTTTTCTGATTGCTTTCATCTGCCTAGCTATTCTTGTCAGCAAATACCTGGATTTTCTCTCCTATTTACTCTTGATCCTTGCTGTAATGGTTTTTGGTGGAGTGGGAATACTGTTTCTACGGCACAACAGTTCGCTGAACCGCCATGCGCGTGAGTGGATGGAAAATGGGAGGGATGAGGAAGAGCGAGCCTTGCTAGACATACAAGAAGAGGAGATGGGAGAAGGCGCTGACGAAGAAGCAGAGGATGCTTTTGAACGACTGGTTGAGGAGGCGTTGATATCGATCCCTGTTGAGTTCCAGGAGAGGATGGAAAACGTAATGGTGCTGGTGGAGCGTGAACCATCTCCCGAGGTGTTGCAGCGTATGGGCACAAAAGAAGGCTATACACTTTTTGGGTTGTATGAGGGTGTTCCATTAACTACTCAGGGTCATGAAGGAGCTTTGCGGCCAGAGGTGATTACGATTTTCCAGGGACCGATTGAGCGCTATTGTTATTTGGACCCGGACCGCATTCGCGTGCAGGTAAGGCGCACCGTCCTGCACGAAGTCGCTCACCATTTTGGCATCGATCATGATGAGATGCCGATATGGGTGAAGTAGGCATTCATCGAGTGAACAAGCAATTTTTGCAACCGGAGGCTCATGCTATGCAAGGAGAGATTTTCGGCCTCCTATTACAAGTTCTGTACTAAACAGAAGCTTTCTTCTTTTTTGATGCGTGCTATAGAAGTAAAGCAGCAGAGGGTGGCTATGTGGTCATGTTAGCCTTTAGGTTCACACCTAGCGGAGTGTTCTGACAAACTTTCTTTGCTATTTTTCAGCAGAAGTTTCACCTCTTTGTTCTTAGAAAGAAGGTGTACAGAGTATGGCCAAGGCATCAGCACCCCAGGTACAAAGCGGTCATGAAGAGGCTGGGGCACAGACACTCGGCCCGTTTCTCTGTTGGGCGGTCGTCTTCGCCGATATTGGCACCTCTATCTACTATGTCCCAGGCATTCTTTATGGAACGGTGGGAAAACTGGCGGGCTTCTTTGTTTTCCTGACGATGACGGTCTTTATTCTGCTCACACTCAAATATGTTGAGGTCACGTATCGCTTTCCACAGGGGGGAGGTGTTGTGACCGTGGCGGCAAGAGCACTTAATAGATGGTTTGGGGCGCTGGGAGGGATGTTTATTCTCGTTGATTACTTCTTGACAGCGGCGATCAGTTGCCTTTCAGGAATGCTGTATCTGAGTGTGGTGCTTCCAGCGCTCGGTCCCCAGACGAAGTTCCTCGGACTAAGTATCACATTGTTGGTTACGCTTGTTATCCTTGTCCTGCTTGGTATTCTGAATTGGGTAGGAGTCAGTGAAAGCGCCAAGGTGAGTTTGGTGGGAGCCATTATCGCCTTTGTAAGTGACATTGCTATTCTGGTGACCGTCTTTACCCATATTTCTTTCCCGGAGTTCCTATCGCTTTTCCCCAGGATGTTTAGTGGGAAGACCTTGACGCCGCTCACTATGCTTGTTGGTTTTGCAGGCTCGTTTCTTGCCTTTTCGGGATTGGAAAGTATTTCGCAACTGTCCCCTGTTATGAAGTTGCCGCGCAGGACCGTTGGCAAATTTGCGCTTTTCCTGGTTATTTTGACAGTTGGCCTCACCAGCCCCCTTCTTACGATGTTGTCTACCCTTTTACTGCCCAAAGCGGCAGCAGATCCCGTGCTTTCAAGTCAGATCATTTCACTGCTGGGAGGCCGTTGGGGCGGCATTTTTTTGCAAACGGAGGTGGCCATCAGCGCCAGCGCACTATTGGTGTTTGCCAGCAATACAGCGATTATTGGTTCCTATCATGTCTTTCTGGCCCTCTCGCGAATGGAATTCTTCCCCCAGTTTATTTTGAAGCGCAACGCATTACGCGGTACTCCGCACTACTCCATAGCACTCGCCACTTTTATTCCTATCCTGGTGCTTGTGTTAGTACAAGGAAATATCAATATACTTGGAGATATGTATGCTTTTGGTTTGTTGGGTGCGTTCTCCCTCACATGCCTGGGTATGGATATTGTACGTTATCGACAACGCAAGTACAGGCGCTTGCATGCGTCGCAATCTGCATCGCGTACAAATTCGCACGCTCATCAGGAGCTATCCTCAACAACGGGACCCACGCAAGTAAGTATGCAGAAAACTGCCCAGGAACACAAGATTGAGGAGGAAGCAGACGAAGAATTGACGGATGAAGAGCGAGCCAATCCCGTTCTGAGGCCCGAGCCTGAAGGACGATGGACGAGATCGCTTGTCAATTTCTGGTTGGGCATTCTTACCACTGTGCTGGTCCTGACGGCGTGGTCAACGAATTTGGTTGCAAAACCTCTGGCAACCGCCTTCGGTGGATCGGTCGCTCTCCTTGGCATGGCGATTGCCTTTATCAATTATAGACTACACAGGCGCAAAGGACGTGTCCCGGTCGTCACAACCGGAGTTGAGAGAGGTTTCCTTGGCGCTATCCTGGCGGTACTCTCTGCTGGCAGTCGCTACAATGAGGCCATCATCCAGTCGGCAATTACGAATCCTGGCAAGAAACCCGTGGTTTTCCTGTATTTGGGAAAAAGCACCTCAAAGCGCAAACCAGAGCTATTCAGGTTAATCGAGCCGCATTTGAACGATGAGCAGGCGAGAATTGACCTGGGTAGAGCGAACTATCTCGCACAGGAGGCGCAGATTGAGCGCGGATTTATCTATCGACATCAAGATCCCGGTGCAATCTATCGTGTCTGGCAAGAGTTGCATCCCCAGGATACTATCATTGCCGAAGAGCAGATGCCAGAAGTGCAGCAGATCCATGCGAAGCGTATTGATACCGAGTCATCTCATGGCGAAGCGGTGATGCATCTCCTCAGCTAAGTTGCCCTATAGATGGCTCTCTCGCATGCCTATTGCACGGGCATTAGTGGTTGAGCCGGAATTGCTTTTCATGGATGAGCCATTCAGCGCGTTGGATGTACTTACGGCTGCCAACTTGCGTAAGGAGTTGCTTGGACTGTGGCAAGCGCGCAGTATGCCAACTCGAACGATACTGATGGTCACGCATAACATTGACGAGGCGGTGAGTATGGCCGACCGTATTCTTGTATTAGGGGCGAATCCCGGGCATATCCGTGTGGAACTGCCTGGGCTTCTCCCAGAGCAACGAACAGGGCAGTCTAAGGAACATACGGAGATGGTCGATCTCATCTATCGCATTATGACTAGCCCTCAGGAAGATGTGAACGCTTTGCTTTCAACAAGCGCTCCGCAGGCTAAGACCGGCCCGCTGATACCCACGACACTGCGCCCTTACCAGGCCCTTCCGCATGTTTCGATTGGAGATGTAACGGGACTGATAGAGTTGGTTCACGCACGGGGAGATCGCGAGGATCTCTATCAGATTGGTCGTCATCTCAACCTGGAGGTAGATGATTTGCTCCCACTGGTTGAGGCGGCGGACCTGCTGGACCTGGCAGATACGGAAGAAGGTGACCTGGTATTAACCGAACAGGGCAAGGCTTTTGCTGAGGCAGGTGTGTTGGAAGAGAAGAAGGTCTTCCGCGATCAGGCACTCGCTCATATCAGTATTCTGCGCCAGATTGTGCATGCGCTGGAAACGGCACCTGGACATACATTGCCAGAAGAGTACTTTTTGAGTCTCATGGAAACACACTTTAACGAGGAGGAGGCGCAGGCACAACTGGATACGGCAATTAACTGGGGGCGCTATGCTGAACTGTTTACGTTCCAGGATGACCGTGGCATATTCAAGTTGGAAGAGGCGGAAACAGCAGAAGTAGTGTAGAGCAGGCATTAACGGATTTTGCCGATCAAACAGGCTGTTGACGTTATTTTGTGATATATGGTACCATCTTGGAAGGAAGCCGTTAGTATAGAGGCTTCTTTGAGGGGATGTATTATTTCCTAAAAGAGCTGCATGGCTTCGGTTGCCCACTTGCCACCGAAGCGAGGATCGAAAGACGTGGAAATATCGACTTGGCGTGAACTATTGCGAAGTCTCACCAGTGATCCTTCCGAACGTGAGCGTATTGCTACGGCAGCGGAAGTACGGTCAATTACTTTGACTCGTTGGATTAATGGAGATTCGCGCCCGCGGCCAGCAAATCTCAGTCAATTGATCCGCGCTATCCCAGCGCAGCATCAAAGACAATTCCAGGAACTCCTTGAGAAAGAGGAAGGTCCTCTATCTGTCCTTCTCACAAGAGAAACATATCAGCCCGAAGAGATTCCTTTTGCGCTAGTTGATGAGATCCTGCGAACTCGCTCCAATACGCCCGATCCTCTACAATTCTGGGCGATCAGCCGCATGATTTTGCAGCATGCGCTCAGGCACCTTGATCCTGAGCCATTAGGAATGGCAATAAAGGTGGTGTGCTGCATGCCTCCAGCAAGGGATGGCAAAATTCATAGTCTGCGAGAGGTGACAGGCTACGGAACATCCCCCTGGCAGAACAATCTGGAACACGAGACGATGTTCCTGGGTGTAGAGTCTCTCTCTGGATACGTAGTAACAACCTGCCAACCTGCAACCATTGCTTCCCTGCTCAACCCTACGGCCCCCATCCCTTCACAGCGAGTGGAGCCTGAAGTAAGCGCGGCTGCCGCACCACTTCTAGATGGGGGGCGAGTCGCGGGTTGTCTCTTATTCTCGAGCACGCAACCCAATTATTTTGCACCCCGCTTTAAGCAGGTGCAAAGCTACACTAACTTAATGACGCTGGCGTTCGATTCGAAGCAGTTCTATTCGACTGCACTCTTCGATCTGAAGGTTATGCCGCCGCTGGCTGAGCAGCAAAAGCACATCGCGAGTTTGCAGCAGGTTGTACAGAAGATTATGCGAACTTCCTTGCGCAAGGAAGAGCCTATAACCTATGTTCAGGCGGAACAATTAGGCTGGCAACAGATCGAGGATGCTCTACTGCGTTTGACAGAGTCGAGAGATACAGCAACGATATATAAAGAATAGAAGGAGTGTTCATATGGCATCCGTTCCAGAGCCATTACGGCCAACAAAGACAGATAATAGTTATTTTATTCAGGACAGTGGGGCAGAGCTTGCACGGCTTGTGGAGCAGGAGCGTGCCTTCGAAAAGGCTCTTGGTGGATTATTGCCAGAACACTCTGATCAGGATGCATTTGTGGCTCCATTTCGCCGCGTGCTTGATATTGCTTGTGGATCGGGGGGGTGGGCCCTTACGTTGGCACAGACCTATCCTCACCTGGAGATTCAGGGATTTGATATCGACGAACGAATGATTGACTATGCCAATTCACAAGCCAGAGTAGGCAGGTTGGAGAATGCTTCTTTTCTCGTGAATGATGCTCGCAAGCCACTAGATTATCCTAGTGATAGCTTTGATCTGGTAAATGCTCGCTGGATGGCTGTTATTGGAGCCGCTGCATGGCCAGCCACGGTCAAGGAGATGGTACGTATCACACGGCCCGGAGGGATCATCCGTCTGACCGAGAGCGAAGATTTCAGCATTACCAACAGCCCCGCATTTGAACGCTGGAGCCAGTTGATGATGGAGGCGTTCAAACGCAGCGGGGTAGCTTTTTCTCCTAGCGGTCGAACCTGTGGCCAAACGGTGATGTTGAATCGTTTTCTGCACAAGGCAGGATGCCAGAATATCCAGCATAAGGTATTTGCCATCAATTGGTCAGTGGGCGCTGATGATCATGCTCCAATGGTTGAAGATCACCTTGCCATTCTAAAATTGACGCAACCGTTCCTTCTCAAATTAGGAATAGCCACCCAGGGAGAAATCGACCGTTTATACTCCGAGGCCGAGATACAAATGCACCTGGATGATTTCTGTGCACTCTGGTATTTGTACACGATATGGGGCGAAAAGCCAGCAGGTTAGGACAGGCACAAGGCACTGTCCCTACTTAATCGTTGAGCAAGAGTGAAAGTGATGGTGGGGGTACCTGGTGGTCAACCGAGATCGGAGTGACAGCGGTACCTACGGCAAAGAACTCAATGACGTGCGAACCCCAACCATGATTGCGCTCATTAATCTGTGCACCAACAATGCCCTGCGCATTTAAGCTGATGGCCTCGGCTTGCATGCGCTCCATAGCAAGTTCGCGTGCGTCATAGAGGGCCTGTGTATAGTTAGTCATCTCAACATTCTGGCCAACCTGCTTGAACCATTGCCCCAAGCCCTGGTGAGCTACGTGATAAACGCAGCTACCCATCACCATACCTACCGGGCGATAACCAGTCTGGAGCAAGGTCCAGAAATCTTGTCCGGAGAGGTCAGAGGTAAACGGCATACCATGGGCGTTGCGAAAGTGCTGGCCGCTGCGCGAACGAATAGCTGTGCCAATCGCCACAAATTCGGCCAGCAATTCGCCCCACTCGTGTCGTGTGACTTCTAATCGCACACCGACAATGCCATCGGCACCGAGCGCGTTGGCTTCCTCCTCCATACGTGTCATAGCTAGCTCACGTGCATGGTACATGGCCTGGGATAGGACGTTCACTTCCTGGTTCTGTCGCCAGCCAGCAAACTGGAATCCGATATGGTAGATGGAACTGCCCACTACGAGGCCAACGGGGTCAAAGCCCGCCTCGCGTACCAATAGAAATTCGTTGACACTCAGGTCACTGGTAAAAAGTCCTTTGTGGGTTGCGTCGCTATGCATTAAATCCAGACGCTCACGTGCGTGGACTGGCAGGTCGTTATTGTCCTGTGGTGGCATTTGACTGGACATTGGTTGTTACTCCTTTGGCCGATAAATCGGCGGTGGTCGCGATAAATCGGGCCCTACAGATGGTAGATACATCGGCGGTGAGCACGATGAATCGGCCCTTATCCCTTTATAGTAAGTTCGCGTGTTTCGCCTCGGCTTGCGGGGCGAAGGTCGGTGAAAGTGAGTGTTGGTTTTGGCGATGGAATGACGTGGTCTTTGCGCTGAGCTGTGATGGCGGTTCCGACTACCGAGAAATGCACGTAGAGATCACGATAGCTTGTGTGAGTCGGTTCGCTCTCATACTCATACATTTGTTTGTAATACCCGATATGCACACCAACGATACCAACAGCCCTGAGCTTGCGAGCCATACTCTCGGCACGGCTCACAGCGAGGCCGCGAGCATCATAAACTGCCTGGGTATACTCGCCAATCTCCTGGTTATACCAACTTCGCAGACGTTAATTCAAATCCCAGCCGGAGGAGACGGCATAAGAGCAGTAGCCGGTCACAAGGCCAACCGGATAATAGCCTGCCGAGAGCAAGGTCCAAAACTCCTGGCCTGAGAGGTCGCTGAGAAAGGGGTGGGCGGGTGGCGAAACGTTTGGGAGACGGATGGCTGTCCCGATGGCTGTATATTCCATCAAGTTCGCTCCCCACTCGTACTCACGTGTAGTAAGCCGCACTCCGATAACCCCATGTGCTTTGAGTATAGTTGCTTCCTGCTCCAGCCTGCCAAGGGCGAGTTGGGCTGCGTGCTGGTGGGCATTGGAAAGTGTTGTCAATTCGTATAAATTGCTATAACTGGAGTAGCTGCGGGTATATTGCCAGCCAGTCTGATAAATGGAACTGCCCATTACCTGGCTCAAAGGAATATAGCCCGCGTTACGTGTGAGTAAAAATTCGTTGGTGCTCAGATCGCTGGAAAAGAGTGGATGACCTGCGGCTGTTTCTTCTTGCAGCCGACGTATCGCTTGGGTAGGCAAACCACCTGACTCTAGCGAACGGCGACTTGCTTCGGCTTCCTGCAGTTCCTGCATCAGTCGCTGCTGGTCTTCCGGTGACGATCGTTTCCAAAAAGGCATTCGTGCCTCCTTTTTCTAAATCCGCGTGGCTGATGGTTGTTAGATCAGGAAGCGTTCAAGTGCAGCACGGGCTTGAGCGCTTTGGGCGGCTGTCTGAGCTAATCCGCTTGCAAGCTCATCAATCCATTGTTCTATGGATAATTGTTCGGTTTTGAGTACAATACCGCGTACCACTTTTGCACGCAGGGCTTGCAGCGGCCCCTGTCGGTCTCTGCTAATGCGATATTGATATTCACCCAGGGTGACGATAATCTCTTTCACGGGATGCTCGCGTGAGAACAGGCCACTATGACGTGTCACGATGGTCTGATTGGGCAATGAGCCTTCCAGTTTGGTGGCGAGGGCCTCCAAGAACGCTTTTACATCCGTGCTATCTGCACGCAACGAGGCGGCAAACATTTCCATTCGCAGTGGTTCACTCAGTTCATCATTCATCCGCATCTTTCTCCTTCTGAGATGACCAGGGTAAATAATGTTACCTTACGTCGTCGATATTATAGCACGATGCATTCTTCAAACGAAGATTGAAATGCGGCCTGCAACGACACTACCGAATGGTTCTTATGCAGACCGGCAACGACACTCTCGTGTCTAGCTTCGCTCAGCCGGTCTGAGAGGAAGTGCCAGCAGGCCGAAATGAACGAATGCTTTTCAAAAATTTGGGTCAGCCAGAATCTCTGCGTTTATGTTATCATAATGAGAGGAACGTAATGCTCATATCATTATCAAGTAAATGAAGCAATCAAGAAACCGGCGAGTGACAATAAGCATCGCTCCGCCGTTTGTTGTTCGCCTGATAGGAGGAACATATATGGGTTTTTTTTCACGACTGGCGACGTTTTTTCGTATCCGCGCCAATGCCGCGTTGGATAAGGCTGAAGACCCTGGACAGGTTATGGATTATTCGTACAGCAAGCAGCTCGAACAATTGCAAAACTTGCGGCGCTCGATTGCAGATGTTGTGACAAACGAGAAGCGGCTTGAGATGCAGCAGTCGCAAATTCAGCAGCAGAGCAATAAACTGGATGCACAGGCGATGCAGGCATTGCAGGCTAACCGCGAAGATCTGGCTCGGTTGGCACTGCAACGGAAAGAGGCCCTGGTAATCCAGCTCAATGGTTTTGAACAGCAGATTGCTCAGTTGCGCGCGCAAGAGGAGCGGCTGCTTTCAATGGAACGCACCATTTCAGCTCGCGTAGAGGCGTTCCGTACGCAAAAGGAAATGGTCAAGGCTCAATATGGTGCGGCGCAAGCGCAGGTGAAGATCAACGAAACGGTTACCGGCATCTCGCAGGAAATGAGTGAGATGAATCTGGCTATGCAGCGGGCGCAGGATAAAGTGCTCTCGATGCAGGCACGCGCTAATGCTATGGATACACTGATCGAGCAAGGTGCGCTTGGTGAGCAGGGATTGCTGGGTCCAGGCTCATCCGGTGATACGCTTGATCGCGAGTTGCAACAGATTTCGGCCCAACAGAATGTCGATGCACAGTTGCAAGCGATGAAACAGCAAATGCAGCTTGGTGGCCCAAATCCCCAACAACGACAACTCGAGGGGCCTGATTCACAATGAGTCTGTTAGAGGAAGTGGGAAGCAGTCCACATGGGATGGACCGTGCGCTCTTGCAGCTTACGCAGGCGGGTAAGTTTAAGCGTGTGAGGAGTGTGGCGATTGGCGATCTTGTTGGCTGCGATATCCCCTTCTCATCATCCTCTAACCACTCGCCAAACCTGCGGCCCAACATGTGGAAGACTATCCAGTGGAAGCATTCCACCAGCAACGGTTGCCTCTGAACCCGTAAACACATCGCGTAATTGCACCGCATCAGGTATGCTGGCATAGCGAACAGGCAGCGTTTTTAATCCATCGGATGCGCGATGGGCTACGATAAGCAGGCGTTCATGAGGAGCTTCGCGCGCTCCCCTGTCGCAAGGGCAACCGCAAGGGATTGTCCCTACATTTTATACGAGGGGTGCAGTAGGGAATAGAAGTTGATGGTCCAACCTATGCCAAAGGCGTGAGGTACGAGTAGACGGGAGTCATTGGGATTCCAGAACGTGTTACGCACCTTCTCAATCGTAGGTATACGAAAGTCGTAGGGAAAGCCTGCAACGATGCCATGCCATGTGCGTTCCTGGGGTGGTCGACTCAGTTGATCTCGAATAGCTGCGCCAACCAATACTGTTATCAGCGTACTAATGATGAAATTTCCGAACCTGTTCTTCTTGCGTGCCATGACGTTTCATTCCTTTACACTCAAGACATTTGTAGGGATTCAGCCACTTACATAATACGTTTCTGCCATTCATAGTGCAAGTCTCTACAACGCGTGGGCAGAAGGCCCCACTCCTACTAGCAGATGAATCTAGGACGTGTTATACTCACTTTATTGGATAGGTTACTCATACAACTGGTGCGAGTATTAAGAGGGGTGGGAAATGGCCAACAAGACACAAAGGCAGCGGCAAGCGCAGTCTGACATCATTGTGCCGTCACTTGTGGAGCATTTTCGGTGGCTACAGGCCCGCGCCTTTGCTGTCCACCTCTATACCGCAAGTGGTGCTGTATTAGCCTTACTGATTGTGGTGGCAGCTTCTCAAGGTAAGGTTGTTGCGGCTCTATGGCTTGGGTTGGCCGCGCTCATCATCGATAGCACGGATGGCACACTAGCACGCCGCTTCCATGTGAGTGAGATATTGCCCTGGTTCGATGGCCGACGCCTTGATGATATCGTCGATTATCTCACCTATGTCTTCGCCCCCATACTCTTGCTCTGGAGCAACCATAACCTCCCTGCTGGTGCGGGAGGTATCATTCTGGCTGCGCTACCACTACTGGCATCCAGTTATCAGTTCTGTCGAGTGGACGCCAAGACTGAGGATTACTTCTTTCTGGGGTTCCCTAGTTACTGGAATATTGTGGCCTTCTACATCATTATCTTTCAATTGCCTCCGGTCGCTGTTACTGGCATCCTATTGATTTGCTCTATTCTGGTCTTCATACCGGTTCGCTACCTTTATCCCTCGCGTACGCTCCAGTTTCGTCGGCTGACGCTCATGCTGACCGGTCTCTGGCTGTTGAGCTATGCGCTGGTCTTGCTGCAAATGCCCCATCCTCAGCATTTCCTGATGTATTTCTCCCTCTTCTACATGTTCTACTATGTCGTTCTGAGCCTTTACCTTAACTATCTCCGGCTTCAAGCGAGCACATAACGGCACAATCCATATCCAGAGGCCGTTTAGCGAGACCCAGGTAAGGGAAGGAAGTCCTGGAACAGTAATTGATCCAAACGCATAGAAACAGTAGACGGTCAACATGCTGAAGGCAAGCAAGCGGGCGGCAAATGGGAATTGTAAGAAGCTTAAAAAGGGCCGATCACTATCATTTATAGCTTCGATCAGCGCATACAGTCCAAAGAACGTGACGATGTACCAGGGCCAGTACCAGGGGGAGCCAATAAAGCAGTAGAGCAACCAGACGAGTGCCAGCCAGCGAATGAGTCGAGGCAATGTGTTGATACGATGTGGAGTGTGTAAGGCTCGCCAGCAGAAAAAGGCATAAAGCCCGACAAAGATGACGATACTGAGCGTGTGGGTGACATGTTCAGCAGGTGAGCCGATATTAGGGGCTACGGGCGAGCCAAACCCTGCCAGTATGCTGTTAATGATGCGCGTCAGGACGTCGGAGATGCTGTTGATATCGCGAATGGTACCAGGATTGACTTGAAAGACTTTGAGGTAGGCTCCATTTTGCCAGAATGGTGCATACAGCAGGATGATGATGCCTGCGTAGGTAAGCACGGAAAGTGAAAGTTGGGCAAGTCTAGAGGGATAAACCCGTGCCCCTGCACGCTGGGTAGCGGGTTGTTGCGCCAATAGGAAAAGGAGGAGGCCGGGGAAGAGGAGGGCGACGTTCAATTTGAGGCAGGTGGCGATTGCCAATATTGCGGTGGCGGAGAGGAAGTTCCACATGTGGGCTTGTAAAGGGTGACGCACGAGGAACCAGAGGCTGAGCAAGACGAGAAATAGTACGGTCGAGTCGTTGTGTGCGTTGACGCAGGCTTCAAACAGGAGCAAGGGGTTCCAGGCAAAGGCGAGGGTTGCAAGTACACGTTTTTCGGACGAGATGGTTCCAGATTGGCGCTGTAAGTGACCGCCGAGCGACCAGATGAGGAGCGTGGATCCAAGATGGGTAAGCAGGCCGAGCAGGCGAAGTCCGAGCAGCATAGGCAGGATGGCTTTTGTGTCGAGGATGTTGGTGACCGATTGCATGAGACTTGTGAGGGCTATCCAGGTCGGGCCATAGGCGGATGGTTGGTCTTTCCAATACAGGTGGCGAAAAACAGGGTCGATGCGAATTGCGGTTGGGAGGGTGATTAAGGGATTGAGGTGATAGATGACGCCAATGCGGGCGTAGGCGATGTAAGAATAGAGGTCGGGCGATGTGACGATGGGGATAAGCAGGCAGGTGATGCCGAGGAGGAGGGTGGAAAGGATGATGTAGCGACGACCGATAGAGTGTAGAAGGCGGCGCAGTGCGAGTACATAGAGCAGAAATACGATGAGCAAGACGCAGAAGAGCATGGCGGTTTCTGCTCCAAAGCCGAGGTTTATGAATTGAGTTGGTATATGCGCGCCGTGTAGTGCGGGGATGATGTTCCAATGAGGGAACAGCAGCAGGGTTGGTAAGAGGGGCCATATCCCCAGTCGTGTCAGCAGCGCATCACGAAAAGTGACACCGAGACCATATAAAGGTATGACGGCGTCAAGTAGTAGTATTGCGCACTCCATTGCCAATAGGATGGCAAATGGGAAGAGTTTGCGCTGCCAAAGGGCGTGTTGATCTAGTTTGTGCGGTTCAATAGTTATTTTCATAGGAATGACCGGGTTCATTCTATGTCAGGAGGTTTCGAATTGCATTGCGACATTGCAATGCTCAGCAATTCAAGAATTTTCTAATCCACAGTTTGTACGGATTAGAATTGAAAAAAGTCACAAGATGGAGGATAACATTTTAGTAGACATTCTCGGTCTATTCGATGATGTTGTTACTGCTACCAATCAGCCAAAGAAATGCAGATCACGCGTACCAATCTGCACGCGTCAAAGGTAAATGGCTATCGCCGTGATCTGGTTTAGCTAAAAGTGTTTGATAGATGTTTACTCCTCCAGTCAGGAAGGCGTGGATCGAGCCGGACATGTAGATACGCCAGATGCGATAGGTTACGTCACTAGTGAGTTGGCGGGCCTCTTCGGCATGGTATTCTAGACGACGCACCCAGTGACGCAGGGTGAGGGCGTAATGTTCGCGTAGGCTTTCCACGTCACGTACCTCAAAGCCGCTGGACTCGGCTGCTCGCAGGGTGGTACTGATTGGTACCAGTTCGCCATCGGGAAATACGTAGCGCTGGTTGAAGGAGGATTCTCGCTGTGGTGGGTCGGTGATGACGCTGGCGATGCCGTGGTTGAGGAAGACGCCACCAGGACGAAGCAGGTGCCAGGCTTGTCGAAAGTAGGTGGGCAAGAGCGATTGGCCTACATGTTCAAACATGCCGACGCTGACGATTTTGTCAAAGGAGTGCTGCTGGTTGACGTCCCGATAATCACGGACTTCTACGCGGCAATGCTCGCTCAATTCTGCCTCAGCGATGCGCTTTTGGGCTAGCTCGGCCTGGTGCTGGCTGAGTGTGATGCCGTATGCCTCAACGCCATAGTGCTGCACGGCATAGATGAGCAGGCCGCCCCAGCCACAGCCGATGTCCAGCAGGCGATCTCCAGGTTGCAGGCGCAACTTGCGGCAAATATAGTCGAGCTTGCGCTGCTGTGCTGTGTCAAGGTCGTCGTCGGGGGTAGCAAAGTAGGCACAGGAGTAAACCATGCGACGATCAAGCCAGAGCGCATAAAAGTCATTGGAGCGATCGTAGTGATAGGTAATGGCTTGACGGTCACGTTCCTTCGAGTGGAGCGAGCCACGCAGTTTCGCAGCGGTGTCACCAGGACGAGGTTGGCCAGTATTTGGCAAGCTCAAGAGGCGTTTGCCATAGCGCAGCTGGGCCATCTTCCCCCAACGCTCATCCATGATTTGATCACCCAATGCGAAGGCTGCTTCGACGCTTCCTTCGATGTCGAAGTCGTTGTAGATGTAGGCTTCGCCGAGGGTGAGTTCGTTCGGTGGCAGGAACATTTTGCGCAGGGCACCTGGATGTTGCAGAACGAGGGTGAAACGCAGCGGTTCTTCTGATGCAGATTCGGGTTGCCATGTCGTGCCATCCCACAGGCGTACCGCAAAGTCGCGCGTTGGAGAGGAGCCAAATATGTCCTGCAACAACGACAAGGTGGTCTGAACAGCTTTTTCGGTGGTCTTGATGGTTGGCGTCGCCATAGTTGGTTCCTTTCTGATTGCGAAGTTCCTTTGCCTGGTTATATTACACAGAAGATGTTGTTCAGGTACCGGCCGTATCTTCGGCAAGGGCAGGCACAAGGCACTGCCCCTACAGGTGGGCAGGTTACTGTTGATAGTGCTCGAACGATTTCGGGGTCGCGGGGTTGAGCGGTGTTGGGGTCGAGGCCTGCTGATCGTCTGGCACGGCGTTGGCGCAATAAATCCCAGCATTGATCGAGGCTTATTTCAAGTGCGTGCATGCGAGCGCGCTGCTCATCATTCAACCCTTCGCCTTCGCCTTCGGCCAGTTGTGTAAGCTGATGTTCTTCGTTTACCAGTTTTTCGATGTTCTGCAGGATTTCGCTGTCGTCCATTCATTTCTCCTTACCTGTCACCCTTCGCTATCGCTCAGGATGACAATACGAAATATATATGCATGAGTATGGTTCATGATGTTGTTTTAGTATATCACGTGCCTGAGATCTACTATAGCTTGTCTGTGCTGTGGGTCTATGGTATGATTGAAGCGGAAACTCTGCCCAGCGACCTGGTAGGTCAGCACACTGAAGGATGGGGTGTATCCGAGGAAGTCCGGGGGACTTCCTGCTCAGAGAAGGAAGAGAGAGTACTATGGCCAAACATATGAACGATGAGGTAGCCTACTACTACAATTCCCACCCCACTGAGGAGGATTTGATGGGGGAGACCCGGGTCCATTCCGCGCTTGTGCACTATCTCATGGAAGTTCTCGCACACCTGTTTCGTGGGCAAGTGTGTGCGCTCTATGAAAACTTTAACTTCTACCAAACCACCGATCCCAGCGAGTATCCGATCGTCCCAGATATCGCGGTGATCAAGGGGATCGAGGCAGAGGACCTGAGGAGTTGGCGGGTGGGTAAGACTGGTCCCACTCCGCAGGTCGTCTTCGAGATTGCTTCGGAGGAGACCTGGCAGAAGGACTTGGAGGAGAAACCCGACAGGTACGCCAGGATGGGCGTGAAGGAATACTTCGCCTACGATCCGTATAAGCAGCCCCTGCGACGAACTCGAACGGGTGGGCGTCGACTTTTTGGCTGGCAACTGGACCAGGAACGGCGAGTGATGCGGGAGTTGTTTCCTGTGGATCCAGATGGGCGGATTTGGAGTTTCCACCTGGAGAGCTGGTTGGTTCCCGAGGGCAAATATCTACGCCTGTATGACAATCAGGGTAATCTGCGGCTCATGCAGGCGGAAGCCGAGGCTCGACGCGCAGAAACGGAGGCCAAAGAAAAAGAGGCTGCGATCAGATGGGCAGAGGCCGAGGCCAAACGTGCAGAGGACATGATGAGACAAAAAGAGGCTCTGGCTGAGAAGTTGCGCTCACTTGGGATAGACCCCGATCAAATATCGTTCTGATATAAGTTATGTCAAGTCAAACAAGTAGCCAGCTTGCTCAATATATTGAGCGAGCGCGAAAAGTCCTACAGTATGAACAGCGGGCCAATCACCAGGATTCGATTGTGAATGGGGGATTGGAACGTTTTGTAAGTCGCTGGGCGAATGAGGTGAGTGGTGTTTGCCAAAATGCGGGGCTTGATGCTCGTCCGATACATCGTTTTCTAGAGCATCTTGAAGGCTATCGCCGCCAGGATCCGATGCAGCGTGCGGCCAGTTTGCGCGCGGCACTCGCTCTATTGAATGAACTCAGCAGCCTGAGCAGTAATAGTAATGGTCAGGGGAGCGCGGTTGCTGCGCATTCCGATTCACAGAGATCCTTCGCTCGCGCTCAGGATGACAAATCTAAAGCTCCTCAGGCTACTAGCACGGTTCCATCCGATGATACAACGGGAAGAGTAGCGCAGATTTCGCCTCGCTCTAAGCTGATAGATGGCAAAGTTGTATCAGCTACACCTCCACCGACCTCACAAGAGAGCAAGGGAGTACAGCCACCTTCTCAGCTTGCTCCAACAACGAAGACCGCACCAACAGCGTCGCAAAATCCGATACGATTGGAGGCTGGTATGTCGCAGGGGCATACCAGTCTGACGCTTTTGAGTGCCGATGTGACGGCTGTGCCTGGTGTGGGACCATCTGTGGCGACTCGGCTGCGTAGTCTTGGTATACGCACCGTGCGCGACCTGCTATTTTATTTTCCACGCGAACATCGCGATTACAGCAAGTTGGAGAAGATTGCCAATATTCCTTTGGGCGAGGTGAGTACCACTCTAGGAATGATCTGGGAGGTGGAGACGAAATATACAGGCAGTGGTCGCACTCGCACCATTGCCACTATTTCGGACGAGACAGGGAAACTACGGGTTTCGTGGTTTAACCAGCCCTATCTACAAAAGCAGTTGCAGGCGGCTAAGAACTCCTATATTGTTGTGACAGGCGTCAAGCAGCGCTTTGGGAACAAGATCGAATTTACTGTGCGCAGCCATGAACTGCCTGAGCAGGGTGATCTGCTGCATACGGGAAGATTGGTACCTATCTATCCATTGACCGAGGGACTGCACGCCAAGACGCTGCGACGTTTTACAAAATGGGTGGTTGATCGTTATGCCGCGATGGTTCCTGAGCATCTCCCGGCATCTCTACGTTCGACAGGCAAGCTGATACCGCTGCCCGATGCTGTCTCGCATATGCACTACCCTGAAAACGAAGCGGCGCTTGTAGCAGCCCGGCGTCGTCTGGCTTTCGATGAACTGTTTTTGATTCAGCTTGGAATGCAGGAGCGGCGCAGTCGGTGGCAACAGGAGGCTCCTCAAGGAAATGCGCTCAAGGCTGATCTCACAAAAATTTTGATCAATACCGGTGACCTTCGGGATCTGAAAAATGAGGGGGACGTATCGGATGAAGGACATAGAACTGACAGCAGGAGTGACGATAGCAATTCCACTGCTTTGGGATCCACGCTCTGGTCTACGATAGCGACTTCGAGGCCTTTCGAGGCAACATTACCATTTCGCTTTACGGAGGCACAGCGCAGGGTGATCGGCGAAATCTTTGGCGACCTTGCCTTGAGCCATCCCATGTCTCGCCTTTTGCAGGGGGATGTTGGATCGGGCAAGACTGCGGTAGCCGCGGCAACACTGCTCATCGCGGCTATCAATGGCTATCAGGGTGCGATTATGGCACCAACGGAGCTGCTAGCAGAGCAGCATGCAGGTAGCATCAGCACGATGCTGGAGCCATTTGGTATACATACTGTTCTACTTACCGGCAGCCTGCGTACTCGTGAGCGCACGATGGGACGGACTGCTCTTGAGAATGGACAGGCGATGGTTGCGATTGGTACGCATGCACTTATTCAAGAAGATGTGCATTTTCAGCGACTGGGGCTGGTGATTGTCGATGAACAACATCGTTTCGGCGTGGAGCAACGCGATGCTTTGCGACAAAAGGGGTATCATCCACATATGCTTGTAATGACGGCAACGCCTATTCCTCGCACTCTAGCGCTTACGGTGTATGGTGACCTGGATGTGTCCGTGATCGACGAGTTGCCGCCTGGTCGTCAGAAGATTATCACCCGCTGGCGTTCTGGCGCACGCCGCGACGAGGCATATACAGTGATTGCACAGCAGGTTGCGGAGGGTCGGCAGGCTTTTATTATTTGTCCATTGATCGAGGAATCCGAATCGTTGGCAGTCAAGGCTGCTACGGTTGAATATGAGAGGCTGATCCGTGAGGTCTTCCCCAATCTGCGCCTGGGTTTGCTGCACGGTTCGATGAAGGCTGGCGAGAAAGATGCTGTGATGCGTCGCTTCCGTGATGGGGAATTAGACATTCTGGTGGCAACATCGGTGATTGAAGTTGGCATCGATGTGCCTAATGCTACAGTGATGGTCATTGAGGACGCGGATCGCTTTGGCCTTTCGCAATTGCACCAGTTTCGCGGGCGTGTAGGTCGTGGCAAACATCAATCTTACTGCTATGTGCTTAGTGCTGATGCGAGCATGCAGGCTCAGGAGCGACTGGATGTCTTCCAATCTACTGATGATGGTTTTCGCCTGGCTGAGGAAGATTTGAGGCTACGTGGTCCCGGCGACTTCTTTGGAGTGCGCCAGAGTGGTGTGCCGGAACTGCGTGTTGCTGATCTGAGCGATACGCCGCTGATTGAACTGGCGCGTTCCCTTGCCGGAAAATTGTGGGAGAGTGATCCTTATTTGCATAAGCCAGAGCATGCTGCGCTGCGGGAGAGGATGCATCTTTTCTGGCAAAACTTTATGGCTCATTGAGGCTCTTCTTTGCCCTATTGCCGAATGCTTACTAATATGGTTTAATGGCGACATTGATCTGTTTTCAAGCGTTTATTTTTTGTAGAGTGGGCGCATTGCCAGAGGTCCTTCGCGAGGGCAGGCACAAGGCACTGCCCCTACAGGTTGATAGCCTTTCTGTCATCCTGAGTGCGGGGAAGGATCTAAGGAGTAGAAACATTGAGCGATGAAGCGGGGGATACACGCATTGCAGTGTATCCAGGCAGTTTTGATCCACTCACGAATGGGCACCTTGATATTGCACGACGGGCTGCACGTATCTTTGATACGCTAATCGTCGCGGTGTATGCCTTTCCCGCGAAAAACCTGCTCTTTTCGATTGAAGAACGTATGCAGTTGTGGCAGGAAGTGATTGCTGACGAGAAGCTGTCGAATGTGCGCATCGACAAGTTTACTGAACTCTTAGTAGAATATGTGCGTTCGGTTGATGGGCAAGTGATCATCAAGGGCTTGCGCTCACCGAACGATTTTGATGCGGAATTTCAGCAAGGATTGATGAACCGTAAGCTAGCACCGGAGATTGAAACGGTTTGCTTGCTCACTAATCTACAACATCTTTTCGTGAGTTCATCCCTGCTCAAGGAGGTCGCTCATCTTGGAGGGAATGTTACCGATATGCTTCCTGCGCCGGTGGTGCAGGCGTTGCAATTGAAATTTGGTACGTAGTGTATTACGTTCCTTTCGGCCTGCTGAGCGAAGCTAGACACGGGAGTGTCGTTGCAGGCCGTCTTTCAATAGTCGCCTCGACCGCTTGATGATATCGGCGGGAGAGTTGGAGATGGAGAAAAAGCGTGGATATACTCTATCTTGTAGATCGCCTGGAGAATCTCATCGCTAGCAGCCGCAGGATGCCTCTAGTCAACCAGATATTGGTGAAAGAGGCCGATATCTCCAACATTATTGACTCGATGCGAACGGCTATTCCCGATGAAATCCGGCAGGCAAGGCGTATTATTCAGGAGAAAGAGCGCATTATCGCCCAGGCCCAGTCAGAAGCAAGCACGCTACTTTCGAGAGCACGGGAGGAGACTGAACGTGCGATGAACCGCGAAGGGCTGCTGCGTGCTGCTGAAGACCGTTCTCAGGAAATGATGCGCAATGCAGAGGGCCGTTCTCAAGAAATGGTACAACGCGCAGAAGCGCAAGCCGAGCAGATGAAAACGGAAGCTGATAGCTATGTTGCGGAAACATTACGCGCTCTGCGGGATCACCTCGCCAGTATCGAGATGGACGTGGGCCGCTCGATTCTCAGCATTGAAAAGGGGCTTGAGAGCCTGGAGCTGCCTCCGGAGGAGGAGCCGGACGTGGAAGATGGATACGAGGAATTTGAGGAAGTCTCGGATGCGCAGAATATACAGGGGATACAGGCCCAGCCACAGGCAGTTCCTCGTAGCGCTTCGCTAGCAGTTGATACGATGGGTGGTCCAATGTATGATCAGGACTCCGCTCAGTGGGTTATTCATCCTGACGAGCAATTGAAGCATGATAATGATCCGCCAAACGCTCGTCCAAGGCAGGGAAGGGGCTAGGAGTGGGCCTGAAGAGGACTTGACATGCCTACAATGCTCGCCTATAATGAGCGAGCACCAGATTTACAAGATTGGTTAAGGTTGCGCCACAGCCTTATATATTTATTCAGAGTGCTATTGTAAGAGAGGGCAGGCACAAGGCACTGCCCCTACAGGATGACAGGGCAGGCATTGCCCCTATAGATAAAGGAAGCTTAACAACATGATCTATAATGTGGCGCAACTCATGAAGTCCCCGGTCGGGACCTCGTTAGAGTATGACATAACCGAAGACGAGATTTCGCTCGATGAAGATATTCAGGTGATTGGTCCACTACTTGGTCATGTGCGCTTGCGGCGTACAAACCAGGGTTTGCTAGTTGATGGCTGGGTGGACTTGACCTTGAAACTTGCGTGCAATCGCTGTTTGAAGGAATTCGAGCAGCCTATGCATGTCACTTTTGCAGAGCAGTTCTATCCAACGATAGATGTGGTCAGTGGTTTACCGCTGCCGCCTTTCGATGAGGAAGAGATCTTCCCTATCGATGCTCACCACTTGGTTAATTTGACCGAGGCAGTACGTCAAAATGTGCTGCTGGCGCTACCGATGGTGACGTTATGCCGAGAGGATTGCCCGGGGCTTTGTCCCCAATGTGGACATGATCTCAATCTCGGCCCTTGCGAGTGCAAGCCGGAAGTTGACTCACGGTTCAGTGTACTCGAAAAATTGCTACAAAACGGTTCAGAATTGTAATAACACAAGTAGGTTACCTGGTCTTCAGGACACATACTGGTGGAAGAGGAGAAACAAATTTATGGGAGCGTTACCAAAACAACGAACATCGCATGCTCGTCAGGGCGAGCGAAGAGCGCATCATCACCTGACCCTACCACAGTTGGTTGCTTGCCCGCAGTGCAAACAGCCGCGACTGTCGCATCATGCCTGTCCGAACTGTGGAACGTATCGTGGTCGAACGGTCTTCTTGCCCAAGACAAAGAAAAAATAATTTCGAGGGGGGCTTTCTCAATTTTGAGGTGGCCTCCTTTTCGTGAAGAGTGAAGCATCATGACGACACAAGTCGCCTTTCTTTTTCCAGGGCAGGGCAGCCAGGCTGTAGGAATGGGTGCCGATATTTTTGCTGCATCGACGGCTGCCCGACACGTTTTTGAAGTCGTTGATGCGGCATTAGGAATTTCGCTCAGCGATTTGTGCTTTTCTGGGCCGGAAGATGTTTTGCGTGAAACCATCAACGCCCAGCCCGCTATCGTTACCGTCAGCCTGGCCCTGTTAGCCGCATTACAGGAAACCCTCTCACCGCAGTCCTCTTCCTTCTCATCACCGCTCACACCCAGTCATACTGCCGGACATAGTGTTGGCGAATATGCCGCGCTGGTAGTTTCGGGCGCACTTGATTTGAAAGATGCTGCACTATTAGTGCGCGAACGAGGTCGATTGATGCATCGCGAAGGCACTATCTGTCCGGGGGGCATGGCCGCTATTATTGGCATGGACGAAGAAAAGCTACAAGAGGTCTGCCAGGACGCAACGGCGGCAACTGTCGCCAATTTGCCACCGCATGCTCACCCCGGGCAGGGGAAAGTAACAATTGCTAATTTTAATGCACCCGGTCAGATCGTTATTTCTGGTGAACAAGATGCTTTAAATCTGGCTATGGAACTGGCGAAAGCGGGTGGCGCGAAGCGAGTAATTCCACTGGCTGTCAGTGGCGCTTTTCACTCACCTGTTATGCAGCCAGCCGCCATCGGACTGGCAAAGGCGCTGAATGCTACGTCCATACACAATGCTACCATTCCTGTGATCGGCAATATTTCGGCGACTCCGCTCACCGAGGAGCACGCGATACGGGAAGAATTGGCTCAGCAGATTGCTTCCTCGGTACAATGGATTCGTACGATAGAATATATGGTGGAAGCAGGGGTAACGGTTTTTATCGAGATTGGTCCCGGTCAGGCGTTAACTGGAATGGTGAAACGAATCGCCAAGGGCGTGAGGACGCTCAATGTGAGCAATGCAATCGATATCTCGAAAGCAGCCGAGACATTACGTGAATTGAACGTTCTGTGATGTATAATCAGGATATAGTACTGGTGGGTTATCAGGAAACGATTGCACGCGTTGCACGTCCATTACTCTGAAGAGGAGGAACCAATGGGAGCCGAATCGCTAGGGGTTGTGCGTGTGGCCCGTCCGGTGCTTTCGACTATCGTCATTAATGCAGCATTGCAGATCAGTGGCGTCGTTCGTATGGCTCGTGTTGGAGATCAAAGGTTGCGCTTGCTGGGGAAAGAATTTCCCAAACTCGGCACCTATCCTTCCCACCAACGACGCTACGCGTCTACTGCCAAGCAGCCAGGTGGGATGAGCGGAGAGGGCGTTGCCCTGACGATTAAAGACAACACCGTTTCTGCTGATCTTTATATTGTTGTAGAAACCGGCGTCAACATCGTTGAAGTTGGTGCAACTGTTCAGGAAGAAGTTGCCTCAGCAATTGAAGATATGATCGGTATGCAGGTGCGTGAGGTCAATGTCTATATCCAGGATGTTGCATAAAGCAGTTGAGGTGACGGTCCAACGTAGTGAGGAAAGGATGTAGTATAGTAGGGATGATCCTGGTGGTCGCCCTGGTCGATTCTACCCGTTGATACATAGCCGGAAATCATTCGAGGATATAATGCCTATAGGAATACGCAGACAAGCGCGAATGATCGCACTGCAAACACTCTACGAATATGATACAGCGCAACACTCACCTGAAGAGGTCTTGAAGCGTCATACCGAAGATCGTCACTTGCAACCAAAGGTGGTGGAATATGCAAGTGAGTTAGTTCTGGGCGTCCGCGACCATCTCGCCGAAATCGACGCGCATATTCAGAGTGCAGCACGCGAATGGCCATTGCAACAAATGGCCCGAATTGATAAAAATATTCTCAGACTTGCAATCTACGAGATTCTGTTTAATAATACGGTACCAGCAAAGGCTGCTATTAACGAGGCAGTGGAGCTTGCCAAGCTATTTGGAAGCAACACATCCAGCCGTTTCATTAATGGCGTCCTGGGCACAATATTTAATCGGGCGCAACAACAGCCTGCTCAAGCTGAAAGCGAGGTAAAATAATGGCAACAGTTTACGAACGACTCAAAAAAATCATTGTCGACCAGCTCGGTGTAGACGAGAGCGAGGTCGTTCCTAGCGCATCTTTTGTTGAAGATCTCAATGCAGACTCCCTTGATCTGGTAGAGCTGATTATGTCTCTGGAAGAGGAATTTAAAATCCAGATTTCCGATGAGGACGCCGAGAAGATCACAACAGTGCAAGAAGCCCAGGATTACATAGAAGAACACTCACACTAATTCGTTTTATTTTCCTTGTCACATTTCTCCATGTTCATGCATCTCCATTAGTGTAGGTGGTTATCCGTGAGGGTTGCCCCTCGTAGATACGACCGAAAAGAGTTGTTTGTGGACACGATATCTGCTGCTCAAGCAGTAGAAACGCTCATTTCTGAATACGGCAAACTTGTCTTCCACACCATTTATGGCTTGACAGGCGATTGGGAAGAAAGTCAGGACCTTACGCAAGAGACATTTCACTCGGCCTTGAAAGCTATTGATGCGGCTCGTGCGAAAAGTGGTATGCACTTTCATGCAAAAGCGTGGCTGCTACGTATTGCGCTCAACACGGTACGTATGCAGCGTAGGCGGCAAAGTCTCTTCCGCTTTATTCCTTTCTCGCACATGCAAAAAAGGGAACGATTGGAGCAGGGAGACGAAACTAACTCGGATGTATTGACTGAGTCCGCCGCCCCTGTTCAACCTGTCGGATATGGCACAAGCGATGCCAACAGCGGAAATCCAGAAATGCTGATTGCTGAGCGTGATGCTGTACAACGCACAATGGCGCGTATCAGCGAGCCATTACGTCTATGCTTGCTACTTTCGGTTGTTGGCAGTTTCTCAACGATTGAGATTGCGGAGATGCTCGACCTCGAAGAGGCGACTGTTCGCCAGCGGCTCGCCCGGGCACGTAAACAGTTTCAACGACTGTATATGCTTCAGAGCAGCGAAGAGGTTTTTGACAACTCTCAGGCCGATCCATCGGCTGTGAGCACGATCAATCGACCCGTTCGGAATGCTAGCAAGGGCAACATTGATAAGCATCGTAACCACATCGAGCACATTGATATGTTGGACGAGTGGAGAAGGAATGATAGACATGCAGAACGACTCCATCGAGACCCTGCTGCTACGCCATTATGGTAGTACGGCACAGGCACCTGCGGCACTAGAGGAAAAGCTGTGTGCTTCAGTGCGTCAAGAGGTCGCAAAGATTCATGAACAGGAACGGGTTGCTGCATATTTGAGACAACGTCGTTTTAGTCGGCGAAAAGCTGTCCGGCTGGTGGCTATGGGTACTGCAGGTCTCAGCGTTTTGAGCGTTGGGATGGCGAGTTTGCGTACAGTTGAAGCTGCGTTACTTGGCCAGGATGTCACAAAACCCGCTTATTCGTAAATTCGACATTTTCTCTGGCGGTCATCTAATTGTCACCTTTTACCGTAGTATTGAGTAGCGGCGATTTTTGAAAAACGGCCTGCAACGACACTATCGTGTCTTCTTTGAAAGACAGTTTGCCACGGACTCTCGTCCTAGCTTCGCTCAGGCAAACTGTAAGGAGTGCGCTTCGCTCAGCAGGCCGAAAGGAACGTAAAGAAGAAGTGTTGAATCAACACATAGGATCACTAACCAGGAAAGGATAACTATCATGATCCCAGGATTTCATGGATTAGACCTCATTGTCATTCTCATCATTGCTCTGCTTATTTTCGGACCGAAACGGTTGCCGGAGATGGGTTCATCCATTGGCAAGAGCATTAAAGAGTTTCGAAAGGGCATGAGCGAACTGAGCAACCCTAAGGATGAGAAGGAAGAGGAGATAAAGCTGCCAGCCGCTAGCGTGACAAGGAACGAATTCCAGAGTGCAACCGTTCCAGTCAACAATGAAGTAACTCACATCTCCAGCACGGTTCCTCCTACTATCACGAGCACTACAGAAACGAAGGTCGAGTAGTATCTTGAAATCCGAGCCTGCAACGGTACTTGCACGGGGCACGATAAATCGGGTCTCTACACGCAGCCAGCAGGCTCGATCAGTAGTGCTCGCTGCTGGTACCTGCTTGGAGAAAAGTTATGGCAACTGAACAAATAGATGAGCAGGATCCCATGGCAACAGTAGATAACTACAATATATTCGGGGATGAGGAAGAGAACGATCCTTCCGCCATGTCATTGGTAGATCACCTGGAAGAGCTGCGTTGGCGTATCTTCAAGTCGATAATTGCTATCCTTGTTGGTGGCATTATTGGCTTCATCTTCCGCAACCAGGTCATTTGGTTCCTGCAGCTTCCGCTGCCGGTATCACAACTGACTTTTCATAAGCTAGTTTTAACAGGATTGACAGAAGGCTTTACCGTCTTCCTCAAAATTTCGCTTGCTGTAGGGATTCTGATTGGTCTGCCAGTGATCCTCTACCAGGTCTGGGCATTCATCGTGCCGGGATTGCTTGAGAAAGAGAAAAAATATGCCGTTCCTTTCATCTTCATCGGCGTAGTTCTCTTTGTGGCTGGCATCACATTAGGTTATATTGTGCTACGCTTTCCCGTACAATGGCTCATCTCGTTTGCCTCCGATAGTTTTGATGAACTGATTACGGCTGATAGCTACTTTACATTCGTGGCGTTTTTCTTGCTCGCCTTTGGCATTGTCTTTGAAATCCCATTGGTGCTAACTTTTCTGTCAATAGTTGGCATCGTATCGCGAGAGACATTGCAAAAGAAACGAGCAGTCGCACACGTGGGAATGTGGATAGCGGCAACGTTCCTGACGCCAGGCGCAGACCTCTACAGTCCTGTCATACTAGGGGTGGCGATGTCCTTCCTCTACGAGTTGACGATCTTCTTCATTCGAATCACCCAGAGAAGAAGTTAATAAGAGGCCTGAGGATAAAAAGCACATTAAGACGAAGAAATAGGAACGGTTCGAAGTTCGAACCGTTCCTATTTTGCTTATCACTGTGCCCTCATTGATGTTTCGCCGATATCCCGTGGTGGCTCTACCCTATCCTTGATTGGTCTGTTCTTCTCCCACCCGCGACCAAATTTCCACCACAATATACCGACTGCTAGTAATAAGCAGAATGCGCCGAACAGAAATATTGGCGGGTAACCCAGATGTACGATCATCAAACCACCTATAGGTGCTGTCAAGGCAGCAGCTACCTGATTTGAAGCCTGATAGCTACTATTTGCCAGGCCACGGTGCTCTTTAGACACGGCTTCCATTGAGAAGACTTGCAGGATACCCACTGCCATATCCGATAGGCCCTGACGGAAAAGATAGAGTATTGCGGCCAGCGGTAAGAAGTTCGTCAGACCAATCGTGACTAAGAGGGGAAGGCTAAGCAGCCTCGTCCAGGCCATTGTATTGACTTTGCTGATACGCAGAGCCAGCCAGGGTGCCAGCAACGTGAGTAGAGCAGTAATCAGATTCGCGCCGCCATCAATTACTCCAAATAGTGCTGGCGACGCGCCTAGATGCTGCACAAAGAAGATATTGAAATAAGGTACATACAATCCAGCACCAAGCCCGATCAATACCCATACAAGCACAAGATAAAAGAATGGGCTTGAGAGCAAAGTACGAGCGCGTTCAACCAAGCCCCTCCATGAAGGCACTTTGATATGATTGCCACCATCGGTTGAGCATAGGAAATGGGTTCTGAATACTAACTGTACTCGCTGCCCCGGAGACACGCTGAGGACGATTGTCGCTTAACATGAACAATGGTATCAGTCCGGGGCCGGAGATTATGCCAGCAAAGAGAAGGGCAAATTGATAAGAGCGTGGCCCAGGTTGGTGTGCCAGCCAGACTGAAATCCAGGGGGGTAGAGCACCCATTAACTCGGATGATGCATGAAACCAACCTGGTAACGCACCTCCAAGAACTTCGCCCAGCACTAGCGTTACCAACCCAAGCATAATATTGAGGCTAAAGAGTTCAGGGCGCTCTTCGGGTGTACTGTTAGCTGTTAAAAATGGGGCGTTTATGACGAGGATAAATGCAAAGCCAATCCCAGCGATAAAGGCACTCACTAAGAGGGGGAGTGGTTGACGAAAAAGAATCTGACCTACACCGGCCAGACCGATGAGCAGATTCGAATAGATTAAAATCGCTTTCGCGGAAAAGCGATCAACACATATGCCTGCCGGAAAGATGGCAAGGCCAGCTCCCAATGTCCCTATAAAAAGTACGGCACCGATAAAATCGGCACCGTAGCCTAATGAAACCAGGTAAAGGTTGTAGAGGACCAGGAGAATGCCCGTCGTTACTCCGGTCAATACATTGTTGATAAGGTACAGGCGTGCATTACGCTGAAAGCGTCCGAATTGATGGACGTACTCAACGAACAGGTGCATCTTTAAGTTTTTCGGATCCTTCGGGAGCTGGCGTTTGCATTTGGTCGGCACCAGCAGCCGCCGAAGACGGAGAGGCAATCACTCTGGGTGCTTCAGCATTTTCTGATCCTACTGCTTTGAGCTGATGAGCGCCTACAGATCCAACATATCCATCACCTACGGCTGTGGACGCTTCCTGTGGTGCCGCCTGGTCCATCAATATTCTGTAGCCTGGGCTCTTGAAGTCGATACCGGCCTTTTCCAGATCCGATTCCGTTTTTACCCTTGTCGAGCCAGGGAGGAAGAAAGCTTTTGCGACTGCCTTGACCATCATGCTACGCGCACGAAACTCAATCACGGCTCTGGCAACACGATCACTTCCCTGATCAACCTGTTTATCGATATTCTGCACGACCGTAGGACCCTCTGCCACGGCTCGCGCTATCTTATCTACTGCTTTATCGCCCGGTTGAGCGGGAGGAAGTGTTCCCGACATCGCTGAGTGGGTTGTGGTATTCACCTTATCGACGACCGGCCGCAGCTTTTTCACCAACTCTGATTTCTCACGCACCCAGGCAAGACCGAACATAAGCCCTGCCGCGAGCGCGAGGCCAATCAGAATCGAGACGAACATATAAAGGGCCAGGATGATGCCGGCCAACTGACCAAATGGTGCCAGAGGATCACTCGCAAGTATCATAGCTTATTCCCTCCAGTTTCGGCTTCCATCTCCATTTCGACCTGCCGCTTTCGACGCTCCTCAGCACGGCTACGTGTCTGACCCTTACCGAGAAATACACGTAACACCTGCTGCCCCGCAAAGACAGCAGCGGCGGTGCGGACGCTTGGTCCAACCGCGAATTCTTTTGCTAGTTGAGCGGTAGTGCCCACTGTTGCAGCAGTATGGCCTGCTGTTCTGGCTGTAGTTTGCACTATGTTAACCGTTTCCTGCATTGAAGCGATTAAGGGCTTCATTTCCTCGCGTACGGTCGAGATCGTTTGCATGAGCATGACCACTGCATAGATTAACATAGCGGTTGAGAGCAGGCTAAAGACGGCCAGGATAATCAGCGCGATGTAGAGTACATCGAGCAATACGCCAAATATCCCGGCGAGGATAAATCCGACAATAAGTAGCACCACAACGATGATACCAACGATGACAGCATAGCGAACTGCACCTTTCATAATACGCCTCCGATGAATTTATTTGTAACGATATCTGAATTATAGCGCATGCGCTAAACAAGTGTAAGGGCACATCTTTTAGCATAAAGGTGGAAAACTCCCTTACGTTGCTCTACCTCTGTACACGAATAACTTCTTATAATAGACTACATTTTGCTAAGCATTGAACTTTCCTCTCACTTTGTTTCCTAATTGCCACGACGGGAAGTTCTGAAGAGTTACACACTTTATCTGCCTGATCTCTTGTAAGCAGGGCTTATTTGTTGTATGCTCATCAAGAGGAACCTTAGAAACCTGGACATTTACTGAATTTAGACTGAGACTTTTTATTGTTGACTTGCGTCTGGTCTCGGTTAGCAGTATGTTTCGGGTGGATGCATTCATTTTATTCAATCATTATCTGGCTACTAGTAAAGGAGGACTAGATGCACGCTTTAAGCTTAATTCTGGCCGATGGGGTCACCATCAAAATTGGTAACAATGTTTGGAACTTCGGCCTCAATTTCATCATTTATCTAATAGTTGCGGCCATTGTCGGACTTGTGGCTGAGACTATTGTTGGTTGGCGGCTCCCATTCGGCTTCATTGGTGGAATTATCGCAGCCCTAGTTGGCATATGGTTGATGACAAACGTCATTCAGATTGGCGGTATTGGTGATATTTATATCGTCGGTATTCCAATTATTCGAGCACTAATTGGTGCGATTATCCTGGTAGCAATATGGCATCTCCTGACTGCTGGTTTATGGAGACGGCGTCGCCGCTACTCCTATCGTAGGTACTAAAGAGCAAAGCCGGTGAAAGGAGGATTCGATGCTAGTTCTAAGCTCAATGCTGGCAAGTAGCCCTGGGGTTACTATCAAAATAGGTGATAATGTCTGGAGTTTTGGCCTGAACTTTATCATTTACCTGATCATCGCGGCTATTGTTGGCTTAGTTGCAGAGGCTATTGTCGGTCCACCTCGATTACCGCTCGGCTTTATCGGAGCGATCATTGCGGCGTTGATCGGTGTGTGGTTGATGACTAAGGTCATCACTATTGGTGGTATTGGGGATATCTATGTCTATGGTGTTCCGCTCATTCGGGCGCTGATCGGAGCAATCATTCTGGTGGCGCTATGGCATCTTCTGATGATTCCTTTCCGGCGTCGTTACACAACTGCTTGAGACCAAGCTGATCCATCGGTGCTGGGCACGACAAATCTGCCCATACATTTTGTCAGGCCCTCAGACATGATACAATGAATACAAAATCTGAGGGCTTTTTGTTGTGGTTTTCACGATCCGCGCATTCGTCACATTTTTCACTATCATTGACCCTGTGGGCCTGGCACCTGTGGTCATTGGTCTAACAGCACATCTCAATGATGCACAACGCCGTAAGATTATTACGCGAGCAACTATCATCAGCGCGGCTATCATCGCCTTCTTCGCGCTGGTTGGACGTTTCCTGCTTGATCGGCTCGGTATCAGCCTCTATGCTTTTAATATGGCGGGTGGAGTGCTGCTTTTCCTTGTCGCCGTGGATATGCTGTTCGGACGGGCATCAGGAACTCGCGAGACGAAGACGGAGCAAGAAGAGGCGGTTACTCGCGAAGATGTCAGTGTTTTCCCACTCGCTATTCCGATGATCGCTGGTCCTGGCACGATTGCCACGACCATTCTCTATGTTGACCTTGCTGCGTCCAATATCTTCGATTTGCTCTCGGTTGCTGCTGCCATTATCAGCGCACTGATTGCCGCCTGGCTCGTTATGCGCAGTAGCTTGTGGATTATCCGCCATATTGGTCGCACGGGCATTCTTGTGCTCTCGCGCATTTTAGGCATTTTGCTAGCGGCACTGGCCCTCCAATTTATTCTGAACGGCATCGTTACGTTTATTCAGGTGAGCGGTTTGGGAAAATGATGGGTATAGCAAGGACTTCCACTGTAGGCTATAATGCTAGCAAGTTATGACTTTTAGTGAATTTGAACGTAATGAACATAAAGAGAGAAAATAAGTATAGCGTCCAAGATTAAAGTTAGCAGCAAACATGTATCTTACAAAGGATGAGGCATCTCGCAAACTACGCGCTCAGTTGAGTTACCGGACGGCGTTGCGAGGGCAGAGCAATTCAGGAAGATTGGCGCGTATCTCCTGGGTCACGTGGATCATTACCGTTGGCACTATCGCTATATGGTGTTTTACCGCTTACCAGGTAGCATTGGCATCGGGTGCACACAGCATTCATGATATCATCACGAATGTACTCAACAATACACAGAATGCTGATGTCCTTGTCAAATATGGAGCAAAAGATAACGCTTCAATCCTGGCAGGGCAATATTGGCGCTTCTTAACGCCGATCTTCTTACATGCCAATTTACTGCACGTTGGATTGAATATGCTCAACTTCTTTATCCTGGGCATTTTCATCGAGCGATTGGTTGGACATCTGCGCTTTTTATTGATCTATCTTGTGACAGGCGTGATTAGCGTGATTGCCAGCTTTTACTTTGCGCCGCAGGAGGTCAGCGTTGGAGCATCGGGAGCGATCTTTGGGGTGGTAGGCGCTTATAGCGTTTTCGTGTTGATGCACCGGCGAGCCTTTCGAGCTGGAGGTATCCCTATACTGCTCTGGCTCGTATTTGTTATTGGACTGAATCTCGGTCTTGGATTATTTATTGCTAATGTTGATAATTATGCGCACCTGGGTGGACTCATCAGCGGCTTTTTGCTCGGCTGGTTGTTTACCCCACTGTATGTCCAATTACCAGCCGAAGCAGAAGAAGAGGGAGGGATGCAATTGGTGGATGTACATAGTCTTTCGCGCCGCTGGCCACTTGCAATATTGACCATTTTAGTGACGCTACTCCTGCTCCTTGCATCGCTGCTGACTGCGAGGCAGTAGACGCGGTAGCGTCGTTGCAGCGATGGATAGGTGCCGAAGCAATTCTTGCTTTACACTTTGTTGGAGGATAACGCTTTTGGAAGCACAAACAGACGTACAAACGTACATGGATCGTGGAAAACAGGCACTTGCCCAGGGGCAAGGGCGCGAGGCGGCTATCGCTTATGCACATGCAGCGCAACTTGAACCGGATAATCCGCAGGTACATCTTGGCCTGGCAGAGGCGAACCTCGCGCTCGGTTCCTATGGTGTGGTATATATGGCTTGCCGTAAAGTACAAGAACTGCAATCCGAGGGTGGTCCAGAAAGCACGATGGCGCAGGCGCTGCTCAACCTGCTCGATCGCCGTTACGACCGCGCTTTGCAGGATGTTGATGCAGTGATTAGCCAGGACCCCGGTAATGGCTATGCTCATGCTTTACGTGCTTACTTACTTCGTCTGAATAAGCAGGACTACGATGCAGGGCTGGCACGATCACGCGCTGCTCGCCTCTCATACGGTGGCACCTTTGAAAACGTTTTCCCGCCTGTTGAGCCTGTATCTCCTGGTTACAGCAATCCGTTTGTTCCACCTACTGCTACAGGTCAGCCAAACGGGCAGAGTACGGATAACGCAGGCGGTTCACGAACTGAACGAGTTGAGCGTGAAGCTGTGCCTACATGGTCGCGCCCAAATACTATGCAACGCCGTGTAATTCGCACTCGCTTCATGCTAAGCCAGAATCCACGCTTCGTGACGAATATCATCATTGGTATTAATGTGCTCATTTACTTGATACTTCTCATACTTAGCGCAAATGCGGCCGGAGGTCTAGGCCAGTTGGGAGGGATCGATGAAGGAGTGCTGATCAATGCGGGAGGACAAGTAAATTTTCTCGTCGCGCAGGGTCAAGTCTGGCGCATCTTCACAGCTATGTTTTTGCACTTCAACCTCATACATATCGGCCTGAATATGCTTTCGCTGTTTTTGATTGGTGCGGCAGTTGAGGTTTTCTACGGGAAATGGCGTTACCTGCTCATCTATCTGCTTTCTGGTATTGTGGGTGGTATTGCTACATACTTCTTCTCACCCGTCAGATACTTTAGCAGTAGGTGCCTCTGGGGCAATCTTCGGGGTGTTTGGGGCGCTGGGTGTCTTCTACATTGTCAACCGTCGCGCGCTGGGCAGGTATGGCAGTGGAGCTATCACCAACTGGATATTCTGGCTGGGGCTGAACCTTGTGTTTGGTTTCTCAACTCCGGGTATTGGCATTGTGGACCATATCGGCGGTCTTGTAGCGGGTATAGTGATTGGGGCACTGCTGATCCCAAGGTTGAGGACAAAAAGGTTCTAAACACACCTTGCTTGTTGGACGGTTCTGTACACTGAAAGTAGGAAGCCAAGCTTGCAATCTCGCTGTGACCCGGCTGAGTCACAAGATCCTATCCATGCCCTTTTACCCCCCACTTGGCTTCCCCCCATTTTTTCTTAATTGGCTTCATCCTCTAGTAACCTAATAGCCTACTGTGACGTTATAACAATAGCTTGAGCACTTTGCGCAAATCTGAATGAAAGGAAAATTATGTTTTATGGTCCATCGAGACAAATTACTTATTCTTATGTCCAGGACGGGTGGCGGGCATGTCAGCCTGGCGGAGTCATTACGAGATCGGTTTGAAGACGAATATGACATTAAGATTATGGACCCGTATACAGGCTTTTTTCATACTCATTATCGTTTTGTGACTCGCCATACTCCCTGGCTCTATTCAGCGGAGTTCCGCTTCTGGAATATACCCGAAATGTCAGTTGTTGCACACGAGGTGTTTAGTCATGTTATTGCCAAGCCTCTCAATTTGGCACTGGATGAGTTCGAGCCGGACGCGGTGATAACCACGCATCCCTATCTTTCCTACGAAGTGATGCGTGTTCTGGAGAAGCGTACACCGACTATACCACTTGTGCTGCTATTCTCCGACCCGCATGTTCCCTTCAATTGGCTCAGTGAAAAGAAAGCTGCCGCCACATTCGCTACGACTCGCGAGTCCTATGAGCAGGCACTCAACGAGGGATTTGATCCTGCTCGTTTGCACCTCGTTGGTTGGCCTGTGCGTCGTCAATTCTACGATTTTCGTGGATTAGATCGTGCGGAGATGCTCACTCGGCTTGATTTAGATCCCGAACGCTTCACGATCTTTATGCAAGGTGGTGGTGAGGGAGCAACTCGAGTTGCACGAACCGTGGAGAATGTTAAGAATATACTGGCCGCCGGGAATAACATTCAGATGATCCTGGGAGCTGGCACCAACCAGGCATTACTTGAACGCTTCCAAGAGGTCAAGAATGTGTACCCTTTGTCATTTACACCAGAGATTGCACCATATATGGCGGCTGCCGATGTCGTGATGGGCAAAGCCGGGCCTAATGTGGTCTTTGAGGCAGTGACGTTGGGCAAACCACTCATCGCAACATCCTACATTCCAGGTCAGGAAAAAGCAAATCTGGATTTTATCCAGCGTTACAGCTTAGGTTGGGTTGCCCTTAAGCCGGAGAAACAGCGGGAGCTGATTGCGACCCTTGCAACACGGGGTAAGGAACTCAGCGAAATGACCGAGAGGATCGATGCATACAGGCGCTGGAACGCTGCTATGAATAAATCAATGATCCTACATATTCGCTCTGTGATTGCCGAATCACGAATGTACTCGCCTGACAAAAAAATGAAGGTTGGTTCGCGTGGAGCTAGCTAGCGGGGTGGTTAGGTTAGTTCATTGGGCAGCGACAATTCTTGCATATCCCTGGGTCTGAGCAAGCGGTGTTACAGCGCCGCTTTTTATATCCATTGCGTAGAGCATACTGTCGCTATAGAAAGTAAGAACGGTGTTGTTGATCCAGGGGCCTAATTCAATCAGGCGAGCCGTCGAGGTTGCGAGCAGCGCCGGTTTGCTGGCATGAAGATGGCTTGCTGAACCGGTCAATTGGACCGTGTAGATAGCGCTGTGGCGATCATATGGGTCCTGGGGATCACTCGAAAATTCCACGTATACCAGGGTATGTCCATCACGTGTAAACAGAGGTGTCGTGATCCAATGATAGTCAGCGATATTGTTCAGGTTTTGTTGTTCTGGCAATACCACCTGTGTATTACTCATCGTCAAAGGCTGACCCACCAGCACAGCCAGATTCAGACTATTTGCATAGGTAAGGGAAGCAACATCGGTAGGAATGCTTTGATCAGAAGGTACGGGAGCAAGGCCCTCACTCGATGAGTAAAGTAAGGTGTTTCCAGAAGGAATAAGGGTCAAGGGACCTTGTTGTGGGTCTTCATCTAAAAGAGGTTGTGGCGTTGCTGAATTCTTACTGAGGTCGAGCGTCCACAAACCGTACTGTACCGCTTCATGGCTTCCTCGATCATCGGAAAGCAGCAATGTTGTATCCCCCTTTTTATCGATTCCGTTCAAAAATGAAAATATGCGGAAGCAGGGACAACTTGTCGCTTGCTGTTCATACACTAATTGAGGGGAACCTATCTGTCCGGCGTAGATATCAATGACGCCATTGCCATCAGCAGGCTCGGTACTCCATGCTATTGTTGTGCCATCATTACTCAGCGCCATTGAAGTGATTACTTGCTTCGATGCAAGATTTGCGATGCGGGTTGGCGTCCCATTAAAAATATTGGTCAACCAGAGGCCATTTCCACTGTAGAGGAGTTGACCGGATGAAGCGAGTATTGGACGTACCGCTTCGCTATACACGTATCCACTGGCAGCTATTTTTTGGATCTGACCAGTATCAGTGGAAACGACGTAGAGGTTATTCATTGACTCGTAGATCACATAATGAGCTCCAGACAAGGTAAGTGGAGGTAACACTGTATTATTCGGGATAAAAAGAGGTGGTGTAACCGTGAGATTCAGGTTGGGATTATCTGTTGGTGTAGGTGTGAGGGCAGGAGGACTACTCACAGGGTGATGTACAGTGCCAGTAGACGGACTTGGTTTCGCCTGGTTGATTGCTAGCTGAGGTAGGCTGAAAATGAACAGGCTAGAAAACAAAAGCAGCAACAATCCAATCACTATGAGCAGGAAAATAATGCCCGCTTTGGAAAAGCGTGCAGGTGAATTTTGCATATGACCTATACACCTATCAAGCTGTCTGATCTACATCTCTACTATGCGATTTTGCTTTACTTGCATGGCTGAGAATAAATGCAGTAGTCTTGCTTATCACTTCCTCTCGGTCGTGATCCACCATAATCATATGATAGGAGCGATGGAAGGTGACAAGGTACTTTTCCTGCGAACCAATGCGGCGATAAATTTCGCGCGCATCATGTGCCGGAACAACATGATCGTAGAGAGAAGACATAATCAGCGCGGGCGCGGTAATGTTAGGCAATTCTTCTCGCAATCGTGGCAGAAATTTCAGCATGCTATAGACAGGCGAAAGAGGTGTCCAGCGATAGATGTCGCGTTTCAACTGGCGAAGTACTTCTCGATCATGCACATCCTCACGTAATGTAGGCACCCAGGGAGTGATAGTTTTAAAAAACCCAACCATAGGTTTGAGCCAGGGATGCATGTGCAGCGGGGCACACATACTTACAATACCTGCCACCTCTTCATTAGCAGCGACGTGCAATGAAAGTGCCCCGCCCAGCGAATGACCAACCAGGAATACTACATCGCAGCGCTGTTTAAGCAATCTCAATTCCCGGGTCACTGCCTGTGCCCAATCTTCCCAGCCAAGCGGGATCATCTCGCGTATATGCACACCATGTCCAGGCAACAACATATTCTTCGTGACCATACCATGTGCCGAGAGTGCAGCCTCTATCCCGGCCATATCGCTCTGGCAACCGTTCAATCCGTGTACAAGCAGTACACCTGTTACCGGGGCTTTTGTCGAATGGTATGGTCCTCGTGTTCCCTGGGGGTTAGGTGTTGTCATTGTCTGCATTCCTCGCTTCGTTGCGGACAGAAAAAGATTGCCGCATCATGTTTCATGATGGTTATGCACATAGCATACCTTCTAGTATTACGTTTCGGCAAGTGCGGAAGTTGGAAATAAGGCATCAGGAATCCATGCACATACTCTTTAGAAGCTTGAAATTTAGGTAGAGCTTCGGGTATAGTAACCACAGGAGGTGATGATATGACCATACGAACTTTTACTGCTGTTATTTATAAAGAGGATGAGCTATACGTTGCAGAATGTCCTGAGGTGGGTACTGCCAGCCAGGGAGCTACTATTGAAGAGGCTATCGCTAATCTGAAGGAAGCCACCGAACTTTATCTGGAAGAATTTCCTTTATCTGATGTGGGCCGACCATTACTAACGACTTTTGAGGCGACATATGCCGCCTAAATTGAGGCGAGTCCCAGCAGATAAAGTTATTCGTGCATTGGAGCGTTTGGGCTTTGTGCAAATTAGACAGCGTGGCAGTCACATCATGTTAAAGAAGCAAACATCTGAAGGCACAGTAGGCTGTGTCGTCCCGCTACATAACAATCTTCCTATCGGCACCCTACGCAGCATTTTACGACAGGCGGGAGTTTCACCCGAAGAGTTCATGGAGCATCTATAGCAACTCATCCTTATAGCAATCGATAAGTAAAGTAACTCAAGCTGGGTACCTTAAACACCTCTACAGCTTGAGTTACTTTATCTTTGTTACCTCAGCTACACACTCCGGCAGGCTTAATTGATGCTGAGGACACCGCATTAGGACTGGTTGAAGAAAGGGCGGCCCCGTGCGGGAATGGACTGGCGCGACCTATTTTTCCGGTTTCTGAATAGGTGACAACCTTCACCGTCTGCGTGGGTGCAAAGAAGACACTGACCCCCGGATGTAGATTTCCAACCGTCCAGACAAGTTGGACGGTACCGGCGTTACTATCAGATGCTATCGCAATAGTGGCGGTATAGACAACGGTGATGGTGCTGGTACAGAGAATTCCGGTAAGTGAAGCTGGACTGGCTGTGATACTAATACCGACGACCTGAAATGGCCCGGGAAGTTTGCACACTCCACCTGGACCATTGCGTGAGGAGGAAAGTGCATTGCCTGACGTGTTAGCTGAGAGACTGCCAAATACCGAGGAAGTCGAGCTGAGTTGCACGGTATAGTTGCTCAGCGTGTACGTTACAGTCTTATCTGTCTCGCCTGGAGCAAAGGTCACGCTGCCAGGCATAGTGGTGTTAAAGAGATTCCATGTATATGAAACTGTTCCGCCCCCATTTTCCGCCACCGAGATGGAGGCTGTAAAAACAATATTGGTGGTGGTACCACAGGGGATACCGGAGAAGCTGCTGGGATTGACGCCCAATGCCACGCCAGTGAGATGCAGCGGTCCAGACGCTTGAGCCGACGTTGGAGAGGCCGCAGGAGATGACACGGCTGTTGTAGCCGGTGTATCAGTCGGCGTCTGATCAGTGGAGCCATTAGTTGGCCCTCCGCATGCCACTACAGCAAACAAAGTTATGCAAGCCAAAAGTATCTTTATCTTTGAATGTTTTGCCATACTTACCTACCCGAAAAGAGGTACAATTATTTACAGCAATTAGAAGACATACCATTACCTACAACGGTTGGCATGTCAACGTGTGTCACTAATAGCTCATAGGTACTTGTTTACCTTATTGCTCTTTAAGCAGATACATGTTATATTCGCCTGCATAATATAGTTCCAAAGGAGTTTTGTTATGAAGTTCGCTACAAAGGCAATTCACGTAGGGCAGGAGCCGGACCAATCTACGGGTGCGGTGATGACTCCCATCTTTCAAACCGCAACCTATGCCCAGGCAGGGCTGGGTCAGAATAAAGGCTTTGAATATTCTCGCACCGGTAATCCTACGCGCGCGGCGCTTGAGGCATGCATCGCGTCTCTTGAGGATGGGAAATATGGTCTGGCCTTCGCCTCTGGAATGGCGGCTGAGACTGCTATTCTCAGCCTCCTGAGCGCAGGTGATCATATTGTCTCGTGCAATGACCTCTACGGTGGCAGTTACCGTATCTTCGAGCGGGTTATGCGCCGCTACAACGTTGATGCCAGTTATGTACCTGTAGGTAATGTGGTGGCTTATGAGAAAGCCATTCGTCCCAACACTAAAATGGTGTGGCTAGAGACTCCAACGAATCCTTTGCTGCGGCTGGTCGATATTGCGGCAGTGGCAGCGATTGCTCACCAGCATAAGTTGCTTGTGGTTGTCGATAATACCTTCGCCAGTCCCTATTTTCAGCAGCCACTGAAGTTGGGAGCGGACATTGTGGTACATAGTACCACTAAGTACATCAATGGGCATAGCGATGTTATCGGTGGGGCACTCGTCTTGAACGACGAGACAGTGTACGAGTCGATCAAGTTCTATCAGAATGCTGCCGGGGGAGTTCCTTCCCCGTTTGATTCCTGGCTCGTATTGCGCGGTATCAAGACTCTAGCGGTACGTATGCGCCAACATGAAGAGAATGCGCGAGCAGTAGCCACATTTCTTGCAGAGCATCCACGAGTCGAGAAGGTGTACTATCCTGGGCTAGTGGCTCATCCCGATCACGAGCTGGCCAAGCGCCAGATGAGCGGCTTTGGCGGTATGGTCTCTTTCCAGTTCAAAGGTACACGTGCTGACGTGGATAAGATTGTACGTCGCTTTCAGGTTTTTGCATTGGCTGAAAGTCTGGGCGGTGTGGAATCGCTAGTTTGCCATCCTGCATCTATGACACATGGTTCTATTCCAAAGGACATTCGTGAAGCCCATGGCCTCACGGATACGCTATTGCGCCTCTCCGTTGGTATCGAGGACAAAGAGGATTTGCTAGCGGATTTGGAGCAGGCATTGGCATAAGATGTAGTTTCCAGGGCACTCACAAGGGGTGCTCTGGAGCACACATACGTCTTTCTCCTTATTCGTACATCCTAATGCCTCCTATTATCCGCGTTTATTGTAATGGGGTTTCTTGTGTGACAAGATGATTGGAAATACCTCCAGCTTGTATCCAGGCGTACCATTTTGTTACATTTGTTGCAGCCAACCGATGTAACATGATAGAGAACCTGCGTCTATAGTATTAAACGCATCTATATTTGAATGATTATGATAAACAAACTAGCGGAACGTATATGAATGAATGGAGGCTCGTTCCAAAGATGACATATTCTCCTGTTTCCAAACGTCGTGCCAGTAAAGGTTTACTTACCGTAACAATTGTAATGTTGTTTGGTTTCTTACTAAGCGCCTGTAACGGCAATCCACAAACACAACAGCAAGCACAACAAAATAAAGCTAGTCTTGATAGTCTGGTTACGCAGGCGCAGAGCATTGGTGTACCTGTTGCAATGCTGCAACCAATTTTGCATCAAGAACAACTGCTCAGCGGTACCAGCGCTCCCTTCAGTGTGTTGAGCGATCAGCCAATAAATGATTATTATTCCAATTTAGTGCAGCGCTATCAGACGCTCAAGCTCCAGGTGCAAGGGGTGGAATACCAGGCAACACAGGAGCTGGATTACCAGGCAAGCCTTGACTTGCAGGGCTTTGAAAATGCATTGGCGCAGCGGGAGTCACAGAACTTTATCGAGGCAAAGACGTTTGCGGCACAATTTACGCAAGACCAGAAGATGCTGGCAAAGGCACAGTATCCCAAAGATTATATCCAAATTAGCACTCTTGCCAAGGGTTCCACACAAGCGCTGCATCTCATGGGACCCACATATGATGCGCTTACATCATTGCAGCATCTCATCTCGGTCATGCAAGCATCGCATCTGGACGTTACAGCGCTCAATCAACAGGCGCAGGATGATCTGCAACTCTTCCGCAACGCAAGCGGCCCGGATAACTTTACGTATCTCATGGACCAAATCAATACACAGTTGCAGGAAACGGCAGTCTTCTCTTCACAGGCAATTCCATATATTGGCGCGACGAAGCTGCAAGAGCTTAGTACAGATATCAGTCTGCTGCAAAAATATGGCGGTCAGGGAGTGACGACCTTTCAGCAACACTTTAATGCAGATCAAGCGGCACTAGCCAAAGCGAAGTTCATTAACGATTACCTGAAGGTCTCGTCACAAGTTGATAAGGATACGGCTTCCATTCAATTGCCCTTGGCTCAGAGCCAGGCCAGTTACCTGCTCAAACAGTTCCATCAAGAGGTAACGAATTGGGGCAAGGCACATCAATATCATGACCCAAACGATGGGCATTCATACAACCTGGATTATGAGTACGATCAGCAGGGAATTGGTTCAGATGCAGATGCCGCAATGCAATCTGCACAGAGTATCGACGATTACCAGTCGGTCATTGACCTCGTCACCAATGACATGTTCCATCTGAAAGCGATGGAGGCCGACTATGGTGATAGAACCCCTTGGAACCAGACTCACGGAACCGATCTTTCGCTTATGAAACACTACAACGTGACTAATGCTGGACAGGTGTTTATCGTATCACTCGTTGAGCAAACACTGCGGCTTTATGAAGGAGGCAAGCTGGTTCGATCCTTTCTGATCACCTCTGGACAGTATGACAAACCTTCTCCACCAGGACTATGGCAGATTTTCGTGCGCGAATCACCGACGATATTCAAGTCGAGTGAACCAAAGGGATCGGCTTTCTGGTATCCTGATACCAACATCAATTTTGCTATGGAGTACCACGAAGGTGGCTACTTCTTCCATGATAGCTGGTGGAGAGCAGACTATGGTCCCGGCACGAATTTCCCGCACTACGATAGCGGCGGCGATAAATCATTTGCGGGCAACGGCAGCCACGGTTGCTTTAACATGCAAGAAAATGATGCAAGCTGGTTGTATAAAAACACGACATATGGGGCTAGTGTGATCGTCTATTGATTTTGTTTGACATGGGAGGCTCTCTTCTGTTATAATCCATAGGCACTCAAATCAGACAGGGCACCCGCAAGAACAGGGCGACCGCAAGGGTCGCCCCTATTATGTACGAAAAGTGCATCCGCATTCGAATCATGTAGCCCTGTTGGTAATTTCTTGAATTCGCCCATGAGAAGGGGCGGAGGTTTCGGGGAGGATTAGTACTTAGATGCCCAATAATCCGTCTGCGGCAAAGCGCATGCGCCAGGAACAGAAGCGCCGCTTGCATAATCGCAGTATCAAATCACTCGTGAAAACACAAATAACGAAGGCTCGCCAGGCTATTACAGCAGAGGCACAAGCGGAAGAGGCTGTACGCGCTGCTGTAAGTGATTTAGACCGCGCTGCCAAAAAAGGGGTTATTCACCCAAATAACGCTGCTCGCCGCAAATCGCGCCTGATGAAGCAGCTTAATGCAACAAGATAGGAATCCTGTTCAGGAGGTTGTGAAGGATGGCCGATAAACAAACAGTAACGAAGTCTGCTGGACGGGCGTTATTGGCTGCGGTCGAAAACGCTCAGTTACGTAAAGATATACCAGAGATTGCATCAGGCGATACTGTACGCCTGCAAGTGCGAGTCGTCGAGGGAAACCGCGAACGCTTGCAGCCCTTCGAGGGTGTGGTTATGCGTTTGCGTGGGGGCGGTGTAAACCGCAACTTCACTGTGCGCCGCATTACACATGGTGTAGGTGTGGAACGAACTTTTCTCCTGCACTCTCCGCGCATTGAGAAAATCGAAGTGATACGCCATGCCCGTGTACGCCGCAAGCAACTCTATTATTTGCGTGGCTTGACCGGCAAGGCAGCTCGCTTGAAAGAACTTCGTCCAACGACAAGTAAAGAGGCGGCGGCGAGGGAAGCGGCAAAGGCGGCGAGGGTATGGGCAACACCTGCTCCTATTACCAGCACCAGTGAAAGTACCGCTGAATAAGAAATCAGAACCCACATTAGAGGAAGCGAACATGACACCCGCAAGGGGTGTCACTACATTTCTCAACGCAGTGAATATGAAATTAGAGCCTACTTTAGAGGAAGAAATGGCCCTGCTTAGTCAGGGCTATTGCTCTATTGCCGGGGTTGATGAAGCAGGTCGCGGCTGTCTCGCGGGGCCTGTAGTGGCTGGTGCTGTTATCTTACCCCTCTCTGACGATTGCCAAACAATCTTTGAAGGTGTACGCGATTCTAAACAGTTGACGGCGCAAGCACGCAATGACTTATATGAGGTTATTATGCAGCGTGCACTGGCGGTTGGCGTTGGCATGGGTTCAGTCGAACTGATTGACGAACGCAATATTTTACAGGCTACCAAGCATGCTATGCGTGTTGCTATAAGTCAGCTATCGATTCAACCGCAGGCGCTTTTGTTGGACGCATTGCTCCTCCCCGATATCCCACTCTCACAGCGTTCCATTATCAAAGGTGATGCCCTTTGTCTTTCCATTGCGGCAGCATCGATTATCGCAAAGGTTACGCGTGACCGCCTTATGCTACAACTGCACGAACAATATCCCGCTTACGGGTTTGCCCAACATAAAGGCTACGGCACGGAAGCTCATCTGGCGGCTTTGCGCCAGTATGGAGTTACTCCTCTGCATCGCAGAAGCTTTGCCCCCGTGCGTGAGCTATTATTTGGGCTTTTCAGTTAGGAACTTATTTTCTTTCCTTGTAGGGATAATGCATGGTCTTGTCGCCTTCCCAGTTCTCGCGTAGACCTGGTGCCGAGGGATCCCAGTCGGGACGAATCTTGCGGGTGACTTCACGCAGGTCGTGCCAGAGATCCTCGGTCGAGGGTCGCCCCCAGAACCAGTAACCGTTGTAGATTTTATAGATTACGAGGCCGGGTTCGAGTATAAGCGTATGCGGGATCATGGGATTATGATGCGGGTCAGTATATTCCTGTATCTGGAGGTCCTGCTGGACTTTGCGACCCGAATCGGAGAGGAAAGGCCATTGCGCTCCAACGGCATCGCGAAACTCATTCGCCTCGTAAATGTTGTCGGTTGAAATAGTCACAATCTTGGTATAAGCGACAGCAATCTTGGGATAAAAGGCAGCCAGTTCAAGATGCTGCTGGTGATCTTTGGGGCAGAAGTGCCCTCGTGAGAGGATCAGAATCATCGGATCGTTGCCCTGTAATTCGCTGAGATGGCGGCGCGTTCTCGCGTGATCGGTCAATTCGTAGTCAGGAAAGCGAGCACCCGGAACGATGTCTGAACGCATACTATTTTCTCCTTTGCACGAAAATGGAATGTTTTGTAACGACTGGTGTTACAATAGAACAGAACACAGGAGGAAACCGATAAATTCCGTCCTTACGTGAAGGTTAATCAGGAGAATAGCAATGAAAACCGATATTTCTATCCAGGATAATGCAGGAGTGATTGCGCCGCCACCACTGATCTATGCGGGAGGACTGGTGGCGAGTCTATTGCTTCATTTAGCGTTTCCAATTAAGGTGAGACTCTTGCCACGATGGATATCAGGTAGGCTTGGAGGGTCATTGATTGGCATAGCGGTTTTACTTGCTCTGACTGGATTCCGGCTTATGCGCAAGGCAGGTACAGAGGTTAATCCCACCATGCCGAGTACAGCCCTTGTCGTCAAAGGACCATTTCAATTTACGCGTAATCCACTCTACCTATCTATGACGCTACTTTACAGCGCAATTGCCATGCTCACGAATGCATTGTGGGCCATAGCCATTCTACCATTTGTGCTTCTGATCATGCGGCGAGGCGTTATTGAGCGCGAGGAACGCTACCTGGAGCGAAAGTTTGGCGAGGAGTATCTACAATATAAAGCTCGCGTACGAAGGTGGCTCTAGCTATCAAGCAAATGAAAGGAGGCGAGTTCAATGACCTTAGCAATTACAGTTTATGGCGCTACTCATTGCGAAGATACCGCTGCTACCAAGGCGCATCTAGAGGAACGAAATATTTCATATCGTTATGTCAACATCGATGAGGATGCCAGGGCAGAAAGCTTCGTTCTCTTCATCAATGGGGGCCAGCGTGTGACACCGACGGTTGTGTTTGATGGTGGGAAACTTAAATTCGTGATGTGCGAACCGACATTGACAGAAGTCGACGAATTGTTGCCCAGGAGATCATAGAGCGCATGGCTGATTATATCTGGGGACGCAATCCTATCCTGGAAACCCTACATTCACCTCGGCAGGTCAAGCGCATTTTGCTGGCTGAGGGGCAACGTGAAGCGCCGAACATTGTTGCTCTTCTGAGCGAGGCGGAACGACAGCATATTCCTGTTGAAACGGTACCACGCCAACGCCTCGATCAGCTTAGTCAGGGAGCTGTGCATCAAGGCTGCCTGGCGATTGTCGAGGCGCGCAAGTATGCGAGCCTGGATGAGATTCTTGCCTACGCAAAAAGCAAAAACGAGGCCCCGTTTCTGCTCATTCTTGATGCGATTCAGGATGTCAATAATCTTGGCTCCTTGTTGCGCACGGCAGAGGCAGTAGGAGTCCATGGTGTTATTCTTCCTCTGCACTCGGCGGCTGAAGTCAATGCCACCGTCATCAAAACGTCTGCGGGGGCAAGCGAACACCTACTCATTGCCCAGGAAACTAACCTCACGCGTACTATCGACTTCCTTAAAAAACAGAATATCTGGGTCATTGGGCTAGCAGGCGAAGCGAACATTGAGTACGATGCGGCAAATCTTACAGGGAGTCTGGCGGTCGTGGTTGGAAACGAAGGGAAGGGTATCAGCCGCCTGGTACGCGAACACTGCGATCTCCTGATTAAGCTTCCGATGCGCGGTCATGTTAATTCACTCAATGCTGCGGTGGCCGGCAGTATTGCTCTCTATGAAGCTTTGAGACAGCGAAGCAAGCAAAAGTAGTAAACAATAGTCGAACTGATGTTACAAGCATCTATATCCCACCGTTTGTTAATGTAGGGTCAATAGAATGTTGGGAGTTTATAAGGAATGGCCCCAAAAGAATTTAAACACACTTCGATGAGGGATCCTATATTGCCTAATCAATCGACGGTGGGCACGATCAATTGGCCCCTACAGAGACTAGTTCTGCTGATAGTGTGTTGCGTCGTGGGCTTTTTTGCAGTCGTTAGCGTCCTGAGCACCGATGTCCCGCATGCTCATGCGGTTGGCGGGACCTCGGTGACGATTACTTCGCCTCTAACCAATGGTAAAGCTATTGGGCACGTGGGCACGAAGGTAAATATCGTTGGCACCGGCTTTAATCCAGGCACTATTAATCTCTATACGACGACTTCGAGTGATGGCACCAAATGCACGAATGCTGGCAATCCAGCAAATTTAGGCCTGACAGTATTTGCTAGTAGCCCGACCGTTGTTGCCACTCAAGGTGGAACATTCACGCTGCAAACCACCTGGCCGGATAGCGCGGGGAGCGGTGGTACTGCATACTATATTTGCGCTATTGCTCTCGGCCCTACCGCCCTTTCAATCAATACATTCACTGTAGCACCACCTGTGCAGATTAATGTCAAGCCTTCCACGGTACCGCAAGGTGGGCAGGTTATCATTACCGGCTCGAACTGGTTGCCACCGCAAACGCTCAACGTTTCGATTGTCGTGGGAAATAGCGGCAGCTGCACCGATCGTTACTCAAACACCCACTTCTGATAGCAATGGCAACTTCAGCGTCACTTTGACTATCCCTACAAATGCTGATGCGCGTGTCTATGCAATCAGCGTCTATGCTCAGAACGAGCCAACACCGGAGATGACGCTTGTTGAAAACAATGCTGTCACGGTAACTGTGGCACCTACAGCTACTCCGATACCCACGCCTACACCTACGACTGCTCCCACGGCTACTCCCACGACTACAACAGCACTTACAGGAACTAATCAGACAAGTAATCCGGGAAATGCTAACACCAACAACACCAATAGCGGTAGTGGTAGTGGTAGTGGCGTTGGTCCCGTGTTCCTATTTGTACTAGGAGGGCTGGGAATCTTGCTGGTGATCGCGGGAGTTGTAGTGTTTATGATGTATGCGAGACAGGCATAACGAGGCACCCACCTTTCACATACACAACAGCCAGCTAGAGCGACAAGCGTTTAAAAACGGCCTCGGGCAGACTTTTCACTACCAGCATGATCGGACGCCAGAATGCAGGTAAGTATACAACTTCTTTGTGCTTTTTTATGGCCTCATAGATACCCTCACCGACTTTGCCTGGCTGCGCAAAAAGCAGGCCTTTCTTGAGTGAGGCGGTCATGGGTGTATCGACAAGTCCGGGTTTAATGGTAAGCACGGTAACACCTGATTTGGACAATCGATTGCGCAGGCCTTGCAGGAAAATAGTGACCGCACCCTTGGCGGTTCCGTACACATAGTTACTTCCTCGCCCACGATCGCCTGCTACCGAGGATACAACCGCGATACAGCCATGTTTCTGCTGCTCGAAATAATTTGCCAGCAGAGTCAGGAGGGAGATGACGCTTGTGCAGTTGTTCGTAAATTCTTCGAGTGTCTTTGCCACACTCTGTTCGCACAATTGCTGATCTCCCAGCGTCCCATGAGCAATCAACACAGTGTCGAGCTTACCAAGTGTGTCTATGGCAGCCTCTATCATTTCCGAGTGCTGGTCAAGGTCAGATATGTCAAGTAAAAATGTCTCTGCCCGTTTCGCGCCCCGCACCTTTAGATCGTTGCGAATGTCCTCAAGCTTCTCGGCAGAGCGTGCGACGAGAAAAAACTCCGCACCGTCTTTGGCAAAGATTTTTGCTGTTTCCTGGGCAATCGCTGAGGTTGCCCCTATAATTAACAATTTCATCTTACATTATCACCAATCGTTGTCATATTTCGCTCGGTTCCTTGTCTTGTTGAGCGCAAGCGAAACATCTTAGATCCTTCGCTCTCGCTCAGGATGACATTTCAAAGCTACTTCACCAGTCATGTTTCGCTATCTTGAGGTTTGGAATTCCCGCGAAGGAATTGTTAGATTTTCTGGCTGCAAGCTCTCCACGGAGGATTCTACAACGCGTCGCCAGAAGCTGGAGGAGAAATGCGGATCAACGTACTTTGCAAATTCTCTCCAGCGAGGGAAAAACGTCTGGAAGCTCTCGGCACTCATACGCGCATCTTTTGCCGGATAGACGGCTCCTCCGCTTTCACGCACGATCTTGTCGAGGTCGTCGAGCAATTGCAGCGTCTTCTTGCCGCTATAGGCGAAATCTAGCGCAAGCGTGATGCCCGGTCGTGGGAAGGAGAGCATCCCCGGCGATTGTATATCGCCAAATGTCTTGAGCACTGTCAGGAACGAGCCTTGTCCTGAACGCCGTATGCGATTGAGAATTGCTCTCATCGCCTCAAAGCCATCTTGAAAGGGCACGACGAACTGGTACTGCAAAAACCCGCGTTTGCCGTACATGCGGTTCCAGTTGTGGATCGAGTCCAGGGGATAAAAGAATGGCTCGTAGGGAACAACTTTAGAAACGCGCTTGCTCAACTGTGAGTGATAAATTACCTCATTAAAGGCTTTGACGGTCAGCGTGTTTAAAACAAAGGATGGAGCGTCCAGGGGAACGATTAGTGGTAGCCCCTTGCCAATGCGTTGTGTAGCGCGCTCCTTTGATTGGTCGTTATTGCCGCACATGAAAATGCCCCTGCATAAAGCCCTGCCACCAATCAAAATGTCCACCCAGGACATCGTGTATTCATAATCGCGGTCTGTCTCTGCCGAAATCTCGATAAATTCCTCAAGCGATGAGAAGCGAATCCGCTCCATGTCGATGAAAGGATTGACGATAGGTTTCAAGCGAAATTCGGCCCAAAGAATAATCCCTGTCAGCCCTAATCCACCGATAGTGGCGCTGAAAAGCTCACTATTTTCTTCTGGCGAACAGATCAGGCGCTGACCATCCGAGCGCAACAGTTCAAAGCGGGTGACGTGACGGCCAAATGTGCCCGCTTTGTGATGATTTTTACCATGTACGTCGTTGGCTATAGCGCCACCAACTGAGACGAATTTGGTGCCCGGAGAAACCGGTATAAACCAGCCACGAGGCACAAAGACTTCCAGTATTTCAGCGAGTGAGACGCCTGCCTCGCAGCACAAAAGGCCTTGTTCCTCGTCAAAGGAGATAAAATGATGCAGGTGACTGACATCGATTGTAACACCACCTTCATTGAGGCAGCTATCACCATAGCTTCGTCCATAGCCAAAGGGAAGGACAGGCTCCTCAAACTTCGCGAGGTTAGGCAGTTCGCTGCGCCAGTAGACTGACTGAACCTGAGCAGGCTCGATTTTAGGATATCGTCCCCATGATTGATGTGCATTTGTTTTAGCTGAAGAAAACATAGTTTTTTAATAGACCTCTAGACTTGCTTTGCATTTCCCTTGAAAGTTCTTTCTAGTGCATACCCACTTGACCTTTTCGGATGTCAGATGTATCCTTGTGCTCAAGGGGAGCGGCCCGGTCACCCCCTGACCACCTGGTTTCTTGCCCCGCTTGAGGGGACTGCAAATAGTATAACGTATCCTTACAAGAGGTAGCCACCAATTAGCCGAAAGGTGCACCTTTATGCGGGCAGTTATATTCGCGGGCGGCACATTGCGCACTGGAAAAGCGGTGCATGCAGCAATCAGCGAGGCCGAACTTGTTATTGCTGCGGATCGTGGGGCAGCTACTGCTCTCCAGTATGGCTGCACTCCTTCGATTGTTGTTGGCGACATGGATTCACTCGATGCACTGCCCCTTGAACAACTTCAAGCACAAGGCAGTCAGATTATACAGGCCGCCGTTGAAAAGAACGAGACGGACACCGAACTGGCAATACAGGCAGCTATTAAGTATGGCGCTACGAGCATTACGCTACTGGGGGCGCTTGGCGGTGAACGCTTCGATCACACGATGGCAAACATTTTGCTCCTGGCCGGATTCGACACGGTTCCGATACGAATTGTTGATGGGCCTTCGGTCTGCTGGCTCTTGCGAGGACCAGGAAATTTCCCTATTGATGGACATGCAGGCGACTTGCTCTCCCTCCTTCCATTGACCGGGAATGCTACGGGCGTACGCACCAATGGACTTTACTATCCACTACATGACGAGACCCTATCTTTTGGGAAACCGCGAGGGGTGAGCAATGTTTTCGTTGCGGAACGGGCTGAGGTGGCTTTGGAGGGGGGAATATTGTTGGTGGTACATACGGATGTGGAGGAACTTGAAAGATGATGGGATGGTTAGAGAGAAAGTAAGAAGTCAACTGTCTACGTTTTGTAGACAGTTGACTTAGTCAACAACTTTCAGCCAGACGTCTCCAAAAGCATTATCACGAATGGCATGGAGGTCCCAGCAGCCATCGGCAGGAAAGTTAAAGACAGTACCCCATTCATCACCTGGACGGTTCCAGTTCGAGCCTTGATGCGCGGTTGGTCCTTCTGTAGGTGATACTTTTGTTCCATGCGGACCGATAGCTACGATGTTAAAGTCGCCCTCGCCTGTCATTCTCCACACGATCTTTACATCCGTCTTCGCGGCGGGAGGAATTCCTGAAGTTGACATGAGAAGAGCCCAGAATTCAGCATTCGCTCCAGTACCATGCGCTTCTGGTCCCACTGAGGAGTTATCTATAGGAGATGCAGGTTGGCAGTTCTTCAGTCCAGGATTAGTCGGGCCTGTTATTGTCGCTGGTAGCGTAGATGTAGGTGTTCGCAGTGTCTGCGGTTTTGATGAAGGTGAATTGGTGGAACAGGCTGCCAGAAGGACGATCAGCAGGAAAAGGGGAACATACCAAAAGCTACGAGCATGGGCCTTGTTTGGTAACATATCTGACTCCTCCTTTCTGGCTGTAATGGACAACCGTGAAATGAAGACAAGACAAAGTAGTTGCTGTTTACGCATTCCTCTTTCATTATGCATCATTTAGCTGAAATGAAGCTGAAAGAGAACCCATCAAGGTAAAAACTCGTTCGTATACAGCGCATCGAAGTTCATCTTCGTAACAGGTTTGCCTGAAGCATCTAAAACGCCTCCCGAGTTGAGGATGAATTGTGGATAGCTGTGCCAGTCTGCGGCATCCTGTAGGCCCCATTTGCGACCCGGGTCGGCATAGCGGGGACTCAAAAATTCCTGGCTAGCCATCACAAGGCCCGTATCGGGGAAGGTGCCGCGAGGAGCTTCGTTGATCAGCATCTGAGCAGATTCCTGGGAGTGGGTACGAGCGTACTCATAGCCGCGAGCGGTTGCAGCCATGAACTTACGCAGCAGATCTGGCTTCTGCTTGATCTCTGTAGGACTGGTGATAATGTTGGGCGTGTAGTAGTCGGCAACACCATAGTTAGTGATGGGGAAGACGTTCAACTTGTAACCTGCCCGTTGCGCCTGGATCACTTCCCAACCTTCAAAGACCCAGGCGAAATCAATGCGGTGACTCTCTAATGCTTGCATGGCATCGATATCAAGCGTGACGTTCTTGAAGACGCCCTTGCCGCCATCCTCCTTAATGATTTCACCGACGACAGGGGCTTCATAGGGCGCACCAAAACCGCCATAGACTTTGCCATCGAAGTCACGAGGACGAGCCAGACCAGAACTTGCCAGACTGACCAGCGCGGAGGTGTTGTGCTGAATAATGGCGGCAATAGAGACAACAGGTTGCCCAACCGCGGCATCGGACACAATTCCTTCTGTAGCGCTGATACCAACATCTGCCTTCCCGCTGCTGACCAGTACATCGGGCGACACGCTGGCTGAGTAGGGGAGCAGTGTTAAGTCGATGCCTTCGTCACGATACCAGCCCTTTGCTAATGCAACATAGATGCCTGTGTGATTCGTGTTCGGTGTCCAGTCAAGCGCTAATTTCATGGTAACCAACTTCTGTGAGACTGACGAGGTCGAGGCTGAACTAGCGTGCTGTTGCCACAGAAAAGCTCCTACTATGACGACGATTAGTAAGGCAGGGATGCCTACGCTTAAAAGCAAGCGCATACGGCTATTCATCGGATTCCTCCTTAGTATCTTCTTGCGGCAGCACCGTGATACCAGGGCAGCGCAATGTGTTCAATAAGCGATACAAGGCCGAAAAGTAAAAGACTGAGTACCGCAGTTACGAGGATGGCGGCAAAGACTAAGACGACAACATGAGAGTTGGTTTCTAACTGCATGTAGATGCCCAATCCTTTCTCCGCGCCTACATACTCGCCGAAGATTGCTCCAGTGACGCTGTAGGTAACCGCGATACGCAGACCGGAGAAAAAGGCAGGCATCGCTCCAGGCAGACGCACAAGCCACAGAATCTGCCAGCGTGTGGCTCGCATACTGCGCAGAAGATTGATCAGTTCCGGCTCGGCTCCCGCCAGTCCATCCGCACAGGCTACGGCTATAGGAAAGAAACAGTAGAGCGTAACGACGATGATCTTTGGCCCAATATCAAAGCCGAACCAGATGAGCAATAAAGGTGCCAGCGCAATAATTGGGATGGTCTGCGATGTTACTAGTAATGGATAGACGGCACGGCGCACTAGTGGAGAGATATCGAGCATTACCGCTAGCAGGAGACCAAGTATGGTTGCTGCTGCCATGCCTAACACTGTCTCCAATAATGTTTGCAGGGTGTTATCCGAGATGACACCCCAGTTAGCAAATAGTGCCTGTACGATTGCTGTAGGTGTCGGTAAGACCTGCGTACTGATGTTACCAGCACGTACATAGAGTTCCCAGAGCGCGAGCAGCGTCACGGCAAGTACAAAGGCGGGACCATACCCGGCCAATCGACGCAGTGGAAGTGTCATATTTTCTGCTCCTTCAGCAGCAGCATTACCAGTTCTTGTTCCAGTTGCACTGCCTGGCTCAATGCCATATGTTCCGTCTGGCGTGGGCGCGGTAGATCGACATCTATGATGCGCAGTACTCGCCCTGGGCGAGCGCTCAATACATAGATGCGGTCCGACAAGAAAATTGCTTCGCGCACGTCATGCGTAATGAAGAGGACACTTGAGTGAAATTCTTGCCAGAGGTCCAACAGCCACATTTGTGATGAGAGGCGAGTGAGCGCATCTAGAGCGCCAAATGGTTCATCCAGCAGCAGGAAAGAGCGATTGAAGAGGACTGTACGCAGCAGGGCAACGCGCTGACGCATGCCGCCTGAAAGTGTTGCCGGGTAGTTCTGGGCAAAGTCGGCCAGTCCGAAGCGCTTGAGTAGTTCATATGCTTGTTGTTGCGCATCTTTACGAGCAATGTGGCGCACGTCCAGTCCGAGCATAACGTTTTCTTCAACGGTTCTCCAGGGTAGGAGAAGGGGTTGCTGAGGCATATAGCCGGTTTTACCGGCGCGTGCTGCTTTGGTATCGCCGTCAATGGCAATCAGACCAGAAGTTGGCTGCTCTACGCCTGCAATGATGTTAAAGAGGGTGCTTTTGCCACAGCCACTGGGGCCAATGAGCGAGACAAATTCCCCGATATTGACGGTGAGGTCAATACCTTCAAGGGTTTCCAGGCGTTTTTGCCCGCTTTGAAAGGTTTTGGTGACTCCTTGCACCTTTAGTTTAGGTGGCTCCATGCTCCTCATCTCCAAAAGAAAAAAACCGCAACCCCGATGTAGAGAGTTGCGGCTTGAGTTTGCTGATGGTCGGCGCTATGGAAATTTGGCGCTCGGTTGCCGCTTCCCTCCGCTGGTATTATCCAGATCAGGTTCATAGGGTCAGCAGCACGCCCGATGCGGCTGCCTCTCAGCCAAATGGCTCCCCTAGCAGCGATATAATGCTTTTATGCAGATAGATAAATGTGCATTGCTTTACTTTACATATTATAGCGGATAAGCGAGGATGTTAGCAAGCCAACATTTCTAGCCTAAGAGTGCCCCGTTCAGATTAACACTGCTCAAATTCACGCCGTCGAGGTTAGCATCTATGAGATTAGCTCCTCTAAGTTCGGCACTGGCGAGATTGGCTCCGCTCAGATTGGTCCTTCTACATATTGCCATATAGAGATCAGCTCGGCCCAGATTTGCTTCGCTCAAATCAGCATCGCTGAGGTCTGTTCCGCTGAGATCTGCACCGGTGAGGTCGGACAAACTGAGATCAATGCCTCGCAGATTTGCATCGCTCAGATTTGCTCCGGCCAGGCTTGCTGCTTTCAGATTGGCATTGCTAAGGTCCGCTCCACTCAGGTTAAGGCCGCTGAATACTATCCCATTGAGACGAGTTCCACTCAAGCAGACCCTCTTGAGGATTACGCCATCGAAACGCGCCCCACATAGCTTTACCTCACGCAGGTCTGCCTCGCTCAGATCTACATTGAAGAAGTTAGCATCTCGAAAGTCGGCCCCGCTCAGGTTCGCTCTGCTTAGATCAACATTGGTGAGGATTGCTCCGTTGAAGTTTGCTCCGCTCAGATTTACTCCACTCAGATTCACTTCGTTAACGCTAGCGCCACTGAAGTTTGCCTTACTCAGATTCGCCCTTCAAGATGTGCACCACTCAAATTGGCTTCACTGAGATCGGTTCCACTCAAATTCACGCCGCTGAAATTCACGCCGCTGAGATTAATGCCACTCAGATTTATCTCGCTGAGATACGCTTCACTGAAGTTTGTTCCGTTGAGGTTTGCCCCTTTGAGATTTGCTTTCCCGAGGTCTGCTCTACTCAAATTGGCCTTTCCGAGATTAGCCCAGTGAAGCTCCGCTTCCCTTAAATTCGCTTCGCTCAGGTCGGCTCCTCTGAGATCAGCTTTAGCAAGCAGCGCTCCTTTGACATCTGCCTTGCTGAGATTAGCGCTGCTGAGATTAGCTCCTCTGGCATCTACCTGGTTAAGATTTGCTCTGCTCAGACTAACTCCGCTCAGGTTCGCCCCGATGAGATGTGCTCTATTAAGGCATATTCCATCTAAAACTGCTTCCCTGAGATCTACTCCACTCAGATTTGCCTCGCTGAGATTTGAACCGCTCAGGTTTGCCTCGCTGAGGTTCGCTTCCCTAAGATCTGCTCCATTGAGGTTTACGTTGCTGAGGCTTGATCGGCTCAAGTTTGCCCAACAGAGGTTTGCCCAGTTGAGATGTGCTCCATTCAGATTCGCTGCACTTAGATCTGCCCCACTCAGGATTACCTTAATCAGGATCGCCCATTCCAGTTGTGCCGCGTTAAGAAGTGCTCCACTGAGGTTTGCTTCCGTAAGATTTGCTCCACTCAGGGTTGCCTTCACCATGTTTGCCTTGCAAAGATTCGCTCCATAAAGATATACATTGTTGAGATTTGTCCCACTGAGATTTGCTTTACTAAGGTTCGGCTGTATATCTAGATGATTTACTCGCCAGTTGTTCCAAACACTTGCACCCTTCTTGAGTAGCCTGAGATGATGCCAATTGGCCATAGAATTTACCCCTAATCAGTCTTTATTCCTGGAGTTGGCCAGTAAGCTACCGCACTGAGATTAGTAGCTCCTGATTCGTACATTTGAATGCGCTGTTCAGTTTCTAAGAGATTCACAGACTATCCAATTTCTTAATCTTTCATCCAACTAACTGAAGTGCTATACTGTTTTCGCATTTATAGCTTCTGTACAGCAAATTTGTGTCTATTTTATATAATGTCCGGGAACTGCTAGATATCGCTACAGTGGGAAAAAGATGCTACTTTAAGGGCAGTTATCTATTCTTGACTGGCCAGTTACACTCACCGCTTGTACCAATTGTTTCACTTGTTTCAACGTCAGAAAAAAGATTGACATACCATCTGTGATCTCGTACACTCTCCACAGATCAAGCTAGCGGAGGAAAATACAGGTGAGAACACAAGCACGCGACACTAATCCTTCTATAGAGAAGGTTCAGATCGAACTGTTACGAAAGGCGACTGTTGCCCGGCGTCTTGAGTTAGGTTTTTCTCTGAGCCAGGCCGCATTGGAACTCGCGCGGGAAGGCATCCGACGAGCAAATCCAGATGCAAGCAAAGAAAATCTAGGCCTGATCTTCGTCGAACTGAACTATGGTCAAGAGTTAGCCGATCGTGTACGGTCCTACTTAGCCGGGAGGCACGTGTGAGTGATACATCGGATATATTATCAGCAATGATACCGGTAATCGATGCGTTCGAGGAACTTGGCGTTGCTTACTACATTGGAGGATCGGTTGCCAGTTTAGCTCATGGAATGTATCGGACAACGGCAGATGTAGACCTTGTGGCTGACTTACATCTAGAACATGCTCGACCTCTTAAAAGGCTACTGCAAGACACATATTATATCGATGAAGATATGATTCGAGATGCTATTAGACATCGCTCCGAGTTTAATCTCCTTCACCTGGACACAATGTTTAAAGTCGATGTATTCATCCCAAAAACTCGCCCTTTCGATCAGGAAGTCCGTCGCAGAGTACAACAAAGCAAGCTGAATATAAGTGAGAATGCCCGTCTTTTCAACATTGAATCTCCTGAAGATGTGACCCTCAACAAGCTGGAATGGTATAGGATGGGTGGGGAAGTTTCAGATCGGCAATGGAATGACATCCTCGGTGTGCTCAAAGTTCAAGGTACAAACCTCGATATAGCTTATCTCCAGCGCTGGGCATCTTCGCTCCGTGTCGCCGATCTTTTGGAACGAGCCTTGGTGGATGCGGGGTTGAAAGAGTAGCAGAAGACTACAGTGTGCTCAGATCGTTCTTGATGGAGTTATTAGACGCGTTCATCAATACGAGCACATTAGTAACAAAGTTCACAAAAACAATGTGACCCATTTCATAGACCTATTGTGATGTGAAGAGTATACTCCTCAGGAAAGAACTCTACTTCTTTCATACAGTATATTTCTTTTCTGATTGAAAGTGAGGTCAATCTATGCATTTCTCTTCGGTTGCTCGTAAAAGCTTCATACTGACACTTCTTACACTCGTCATGCTCATCGGCGTATTTGTCGTAGGAGGTATACGTCAGCAAGCTGCTCATGCTGTTAGTGCAAACGCTTCCAGCGGAAGTACTCTGACCGCCTATGTTGGTTCAGTGGATGGTAATCTGTACGCGCTCAATACCAGTACAGGTGGAGTGCGCTGGCGCTTCACGACGAACAATGCTATCTATCACGGACCAACCGTTGCCAATGGAACGGTCTACTTTGGCTCGGACAATGGCGACGTCTATGCTGTCAATGCGAGTACGGGAACACTTCGCTGGCGCTACGCCACAACGGGCGGTGTTGAGTCGACTCCAGTGATAGCGAATGGGGTACTTTACATTGGTATAGGTAACGGCTACTTCTACGCACTCAACGCCAGTACCGGGGCGGTGATCTGGTCATACCTCACCCAGGGAGGTGTCATCACAGATCCAGCAGTGGCCAATGGCACTGTTTACTTCACCTCAGCCGATAAGCACTTGTATGCCCTCAATGCCAGTACGGGGGCTTTCGATTGGAGCGTCGGCGGTGACTTCTACGATGTGTCACCCACGGTAGCGAACAACATCGTTTACATTGGCTCTAGAACAGGCTATATCAATGCCTTCAACAGGAGCACCGGAGCCATAGTGTGGCGTTATAAGGCGGGATGCGGTGTTCAGTCAACACCCGCTGTTGCCAACGGAACTGTCTATGTCAGTTCTTGCGATAACAACCTCTATGCCCTCAATGCGAATACCGGCGCTCTCGTCTGGAGCGTGGTTGGCAATTTCCAATATGCCTCGGCACTTGTGGTGAACAACATCCTCTACATTGGCTCAACGAACGGCTATGTCAATGCCCTCAATGCGAGTACCGGAGTAGTGGTATGGCGATATCAGACAGGACATAACACCACCTTCACGTTTAACACAGTTCCGACCGTTGTCAATGGAGTTCTCTATATAAGTGTAGGTAGTAGCTACATCTATGCCTTCAATGCCTCCAACGGCAATGTCGATTGGAATCACGCGATACAAATCCCCACTTCCCCAGCCGTGGCATAAAGGAGTAGTCCTATCGAGCATCAAGCGCTTGATGCAAAAAATAATGCGGTACGTAAAACTGTATGGCACTCCATCCTTTAAGATGAAAGCAGACAATAGCATAAGTTCTTTCAGGAGGAAGAGCTTAGAGGATTGACAACTTTTCGACCAAATCACCCTAAAGGATGGAATGCCTGGAAGTGCTCATCCTAGCTTTTAATCATGCTAACTGGTATAATAAAGGTATTCAAAGGAGGCAAGCAATTATGAGCAGCGAACCACAACATATATCATTTGATGAGTTTGTTTCAAATACCCGTGAAATCCTCAGAGAAATCGAGAAGCGGGGAGAGAGTATACTTATCGAAAATGGAGAACATTTTTTTGCGCTGACTCCAAAGAAGGCAAAGAATCACAACAGGGAGCCTCATCTTTCACGCTCTGACGGCCTTTTTGAAATCATCGGGATTGGTGAGTCAGAGGAGCCAACCGACATTTCACTGCATAAGCATGATTATATCGCTCAGGCCACCTTGAACCACACACAAAAATGAACCGAGTTTTTATTGACACCTCATTCTTTTTCCCTCTCGTAAATGGTAAGGATGCTCATCATGCCCAGGCACGGTCTCTATTCGAGCGGCTTACAAACGAAGAGACAGAGTACGTTACTTCAAATTTTGTTCTTGCAGAGGCGCATGCCCTTATCCTTAATCGCATAGGCAGAAACCCTGCGGCTCAGTTCATCGAGGCGATTAAATTCAGAAGCGTTACAAATATCATCCGTGTCACTCCTATAGATGAGAGCCGAGCGGAGGAGATTATTTTCAAGTACACGGACAAAGATTTCTCCTACGTTGATGCTACAAGTTTTGCCATTATGGAGAGGCTTGAGATTACACAATGCCTTACCTACGACCATCATTTTGTGCAATACGGTTTTATCCCTGTTACCTAACAAAGACTCTGTTGGCTTTCTTGAGCGCAAAGAATATTCTCAGTAAGCAAGAGGTTTATAGAGATGATTTATTACCACATTGGGATAGCTAGCAGGCAAACAGAATTACTTAGCAAAAGGCCATAGAACTAGCAATAGTGGGCATCCAACGAATAATATGATACCGTTGGCGAAGCATTCGCCAACGGTATCAACACAAATAAGCCTACTTCCCAGCAAGAAACGCTAGCAAACTATTCGCCGCCGGATTTGCCAACGCCAGGATTACTTGTGACACGAAGGTGATCACAATCACGGCGGCGGTTGTCAGAGCGATCGAGGTGGCAAGGCCAATGGGGGTTGTGAGGTGGTCTTCCTTGAGGGGGGCGTCGAAGTACATGGCTTTGACGATGCGGCCGTAGTAGACAAGGGAGACGACGGTATTGAGTAGGGCGATGATTACGAGCCAGGAGAGTCCCTCGCCCCAGGCGGCAGTGAAGATGAAGACTTTGCCTATAAAGCCCGCCATTGGTGGAATACCGCCTAATGAGAGGAGACAGAGAGCGGTTCCTGCACTGAGCAGGGGGGCGCGTTTCGCCAGACCACGGAAATCGTCGATGCGCTCACCGCCGGTTGCGTTTGCAAGGGCGATGATGCCAGAGAAGGCTCCCAGGTTGGTCAGGACGTAGATAAGGATGTAGAAGAGCGCTGAAGCATTACCATCGGCGGATTTGCTGGAGAGGCTGGCAACGAAACCTACGAGGATGTAGCCCGCTTGCGCGATGCTAGAGTAGGCCATCATGCGCTTGACGTTTGTCTGCACAGCCGCCACGAGGTTCCCATATGTCATAGTGAGGGCGGCAACAATTGAGACAACGATCACTAGCGAAGTCAGGTTGACTTGACCAAGACCACCATCGATGAAGACACGAATAAGCGCGGCAAAGCCCGCCGCTTTGGAGCCAACCGAGAAGAAGGCGGTGGCAGGAGTAGGCGCTCCTTCATAGATGTCCGGTGCCCACATGTGGAAGGGTACTGCCGAGATTTTGAAACCAAAGCCCGCAAGGATCAATACGTCAGCCACCAGTACCATCAAATTGCCATTCTGGAAGCCCGTTTTGAAGGTATTGGCAATACCCATCAGGTCTGTAGTGCCCGTGAGGCCATAAAGCAGAGCAAAGCCATAGAGCAGGATGGCCGAGGACATAGCGCCAAGCAGTACATATTTGACCGCCGCCTCTGCTGAACGTTCGCTGGTGCGAATAAGGCCTGCCATCACATAGAGCGGGATGCTGGTAAGCTCGAGCGAGATGTAGATCGAAATAAGCTCACCTGTACTCGCCATGAACATCATGCCCACTACGGAGAAAAGCATGAGTGTGTAGAACTCTCCATCGGCCTTGACATATTTGCCGACATAGCTGTAGGAGGCTATCAGCATAACAGCAGCAATGACCAGAAAGATGATTTCGAAGAAGACGGCATAGGGATCAATCACCAGCATATTGAAGAATGCATGATGAGGCAAGGAGAAATCGAGCGAGAGGGCTAGCGATATGGCAAGGCCTAGCGGAATGATCAGGCCGACAAGCGCAACCGTAATCGTGACAATGCGCCGCTTCGTAAAGAGGTCAACCACCATTACCACTAGAGCGAGTATTGAGAGGCTCAATTCTGGCGAGAGCAGGTAGAGATCGGATAGATGAAACATTACTTTTTCCTCCCAGCCCCAAGGACGCGATCGATCGGTCCCCTACAATTAGTCGTCAACAGATAGAGATGAGATAAACGAAACATCACTTTCCTCCTGCCTCAAGGTATTCCGGCAATACTGGCCCCGTGCATTATAGCGGTCAGGCTGGGGGTAATTACATTGACCAGAACTGCAGGATAGATGCCAACGAAGACAATGAATACCGCCAGTACAAAAAGTGGTATGGCTTCGCGCCAGTTGGCATCAGGCAACCAGTTCCAACGAATATTAAACGGCCCATAGAAGACGCGTTTGAGCATCCAGAGCAGGTAGGCACAGGTGAGGATCATGGTGAAGACGGAGATCACCGTGATCACCGGCCAGACCTGATAGCTGCTCGTGAATGTCATGTACTCCGCGACGAATCCTACCAGTCCAGGCAGTCCAAGCGATGCCAGACCCGCGAAGGTAAAGAGCGTCGCCAGTAGAGGCATCTTTCTAGCAACGCCTCCAAAGACGGCAATTTCACGCGTATGCGCATGATCGTAGATTACGCCGACGCAGAAGAACAGCATGCCGGTGATCAGACCATGACTGAACATCTGGACTGTTGCACCTGTGAGAGCAGCGGCACGGAAAGCAGGGTCTCCGATACCGGCTGCTGCGGCTACGCCCAGCAGGATGACACCCATGTGACTCACGCTAGAGTAGGCGATAAGCTTCTTCATGTCCGTTTGTACCAGGCAGATGCCCGCGCCGTAGATGATGTTAATGACCGCAATCACTGCCATCCAGCCGGAGAATTGGTGTACGCCCAGCGGCAGGAGGGTGAAGCAAATGCGAATCAACCCATACGCTCCCATCTTCAGCAGGATGCCCGCCAGGATCACGCTGACTTCAGTTGGGGCATCCGTATGCGCATCAGGCAGCCAGGTATGGAAGGGGAACATGGGAATTTTGATGGCAAAGGCCAGGAAGATCATCAGGAAGGTGAGCAGTTGCAGGCTCATTGTTATGCCGAACAGGGGAATTTGCACACTTCCACTCAAGAAATGCATCGAGAAATATTGCATGCTTGCCGTAGTGGCGCCCATCTTGAAGTAGAGCAGCAGGATGCCCGCCAACATGAAAATACTACCGAAGAAGGTATAGAGCAGGAATTTCCAGGCCGAGTAGATGCGGCCAGGCATACCATGCTTGATGGCTTCATTGCCCCAAATGCCGATCAAGAGGAACATTGGGGCGAGTTCGACTTCCCAGAACAGGAAGAAGAGCAGCAGATCGAGCGATAGAAACACGCCCATCACACCGGTTTCCAGAAGCATCATCAAAGCCATATATTCTTTGACACGGGTCTTTTCCCAGCCGCCGATGACTGCCAGCATGGTCAGTAAGGCATTGAGAATGACCATCGGTAGACTCAAGCCATCGACACCAACGAAGTAGTCGATCTTGAAATGGACGGTACCAGCCTTGAAGTCAATCCATGACAGGTGAATAGAGTCGGGCAGATTATTCAGATCACCGAAGTGGTAGCCATTGGCAGCGATACGGAAAAAAATTGCCATAGAGAGCACGAAGGTGGCTGCGGTAAATAGCAGAGCCATCCAGCGAGCTATGCGTACAGGTGCAGCCATGACTACCAGTGCACCGATTAGCGGCAGGAGGAGGATCCAGGTGAGATCACTTGCAAATATCATAACGTTATCCTCACAAGGGCACGATAATGATTTGGCCCATATATTATTTCACGAAGGTGAACAGTACAAAGACCAGGACGGCCAGCACAGCCACACCGCCAAAGAATCCGACCATGTAAGATTGCACTTTGCCTGTTTCCACGTGGCGCAGGTCACGGCCCAGGAATGTCACTGCTCTTGGGACGCCGTTGACTATCCCATCCACGACGTAGGCATCGAAGGCCTGCTCAATATGTGAGAGGCCAAGTACACCATAGCGAATCAGCAGGTTGTAGAGATCATCCACATAGTATTTGCGCAGCAGGATCCGATGCGTCACACGCAGGAATGCATTTCGCTCTACAAAGTCATGAATGGTTGCCAGGTCCACGCGGGCATATAAGGCGTAGGCCCAGATCAAACCTGCCAGCGAGACAGCTACGCCTACCCAGGTCTTCCAGTCGCCAAAGATTGCGCCGAAGGTCAGGTTGGGTGCGCCGGGCTGCAGGTAGCTGAAGAAGCCAAACCAGTAGCCAGCCACAATCGATGCAATCGCCAACAGGATCAGCGGAATGGTAATCGTCAATGGTGATTCGTGTGGATTGCCTTCCCCGCGATATGGACCGCCCCATAGTCCACCCCACGAGCCCCCTTTGCCTCCAAAGGCCAGAATAAAGGCACGCAGCATATAGAAGGCCGTCAGCCCAGCCGTGAAAAGTGTAATTGCCCATATCGCGTAATCACCGTGATCCCAGGCAAGCCCGATAATCGTCTCCTTGCTATAGAAGCCTGCGAAGAATGGAAAGCCTGAGATCGACAAGGTAGCAATCAGCCAGGTGATGGCGGTGATGGGCATCTTCGGGCCAAGTCCTCCCATCAGGCGCATATCCTGCACCTCTCTATGCATAGCATGATGCAGCCCATGCAGTACGCTACCAGCGCCCAGGAAGAGCAGGGCTTTAAAGAAGGCATGAGTGAAGAGGTGGAACATGCCAGGGCCAGGGCCATACTCGGTGCCAGCGACACCAAGACCTACAAACATATAGCCTAGCTGGCTAATCGTCGAGAAGGCCAGCACGCGCTTGAAGTCGGTCTGCGCGAGCGCGATACTTGCGGCAAAAAGGGCAGTGATAGCACCAACCCAGGCAACCACTCCGAATGCCGCAGGACCGGCCGCGGCAAAAAGCGGGAAGGTGCGTGCGACCATATAAACGCCGGCCGCAACCATGGTGGCCGCATGGATGAGTGCGCTGACCGGGGTGGGACCTTCCATGGCTGGTGGCAACCATACATGCAGCGGTACCTGTGCCGATTTGCCGATTGCGCCACAGAAGACCAGGATCATAGCTAGCGTCAGTAGTCCCTGATCCATATGCGCAACGCTGTGAGGGCCAGATGCCAGTTGACTAAAGTTGAAGGTACCTGTGGCAGCGAAGAGAATCATGATGCCGATGATGAAACCAACATCGCCTATGCGAGTTGTGATAAAGGCTTCAATCGCTGCGCTAGAGGGTGAGAGACGATCCTCGGTTGGTTTGGCAGCTTTGTTGAACCAGAAGCCAATTAGCAGGTACGAGCTGAGGCCGACCAATTCCCAGCCAACAAATATGACCAGAAAGTTATCGGCAAAGACAATGGTCAACATGGAAAAGGTGAAGAGTGAGAGATACGAGTAGAAGCGTGCATAGCCCGCCGAGTCTTCCATGTAGCCCTGCGAATAGAACTGAACCAGTAGCGAGACGGTTGTAACGACAACCATCATAGCGATGGCAAGAGTATCCACGTGAAATGCGACAGTGTAATTCACTCCTCCTACCTGCAACCAGCTATAGTTCGGGAAAGGTAAGGTGATACCTCCAGTTGGTAATGCCGGTGCGAATGGAAGCACACCGGCGGTTGTGAGTAGCAAGACCCAAGAGTAGAGACAGGCCAGCGCCATAATTCCAATGCCGACGTAGGCGCTGACCCTCGCACCTATAGTAAGGTGCGGAACCTTGGGGTCTGCTTCCTCTTCCAGGATACGTTCGCCGTCAGGTCCGCGCGATTTAAATAAATGTACATCACCTGGTGCCTCGGACGCCTCTGCTTCAGTATCATATACCTTCGTAGTATCTACAGCAGCGTGGCCTTCGGCTCCATGCCCATGCTCGGCGGCTACCGATGGAGTAAGCATAGCGTCGTGGCCCTCAGCTCCATGCCCATGTCCGGCAGCGACTGATTCTAAAGCTGCATCACCTTCTGAACGAGGACGGCTGAGCAGGTCCCACATTCTTGTGCCGAAGACGATGACGACAAATGAGAAGAGTGGGGCGAGTAAGATCAACCAGGAATTCTGATACAATCCCATTGTATTTCCTCCAGGGCGCAATACGTTCCTTGCAGCCTGCTGAGACGAAGTCTAGACACTTCCTTTCAGACCGACTGAGCGAAGCTAGGACGAAGTTCGTTGTCGGTCTGCATAAGAACTATTCGGCAGTGTCGTTGCAGGCTGGCTTTCAATAACCGCATCATCGCATCTCTACATTCTGCATCCTTTACCATTTCAGCATATCGATTTGAGTAACGTCCACGGTGCTCCGTCTGCGATAGATTGCGATGATCATGGCAAGGGCTACGGCAGCTTCGGCCGCGGCAACGGTGATGATGAATATAGCAAAGATCTGACCAGTCAAGTAGGTAGAATAAAGTCTGGTCGAGTTAAAAAATGAAAAGCCCACCATCGTAATATTCACGGCGTTGAGCATAATTTCGATACCCATCAGTACGGCAATGGCGTTGCGTTTTGCGATTGCGCCATATAAGCCGATGCAGAAGAGCACTGCTCCAAGCACGAGAAAATGGTTTAACGTCAGCATGGATTAGTCCTCCCTTCCAATAACGATCGCGCCAACAATGGCGACGAGTAAGACAAGCGATGCAATTTCAAATGGAAGGACGTAGCTATAGGTGGTAGGACTGTACAACAACTGGCCAATGCGTACGACATTGTTGATACCGGGTGGCAACTGTCCCGCGCCATTACCCACATTTGAGACTGCATGAGGACTCAGGGTGGCTGCAAAGATGATGCCTGCACCTACAAGCGCACAGATTGGCAGCGCCAACCACCACTGTCGATTGCTCGGATTGCTTTCGACGTTCGTGCCCAGGCGTGTGAGCATAAGCGCGAAGAGGATCAGGATAGTCACGGCTCCTGCATAGATGAGAATCTGCACGATCGCGATAAATTCAGCATTGAGCAAGAGGTAGATGCCAGCAGCCATTGCGAAGACCACGATCAAGGCCAAGGCGCTATGCACAATATTGCGTGCACTGACCACAATCAGGGCAGAGCCGACCAGGATAATGGCGATAATCCAAAAAATAAGGGTAGCTAAATCCATAAAAAATATTCCTCCGGATGCTTCCTATTCGTATTGTATCATGAACGCCTCATCGAAAGCATAATTGTCCTTGTGAAATTCTAGCAAAACGTGTTAAGAGTGACAAGGGAAGTCGGATGTCTATCTCAAGTACCAACGGGTAAATTTGGATGCAGTCAGAGCATTTCGTGCTACACAGGATATCCGACTATGTTATAATTTTCGTGTAATCAATGAATCTGGATAAAAGGCAATTAAGCTTATGAGTATAACACAGCCAATCATAGGGCGTAGCCCTTCTGGAAGTCTGAGATGTCCACGATGCAATGCCTCACTACCGACCGAAGCAACGTTCTGCGGCAGTTGTGGGGAAAGAATAGATAGACGAGTTCCCGGAGCGTGGGAAAAGGATAGCGAATCACCTTCTCAAAGTCTGCCTCAGAGAGCCTATGAGACGGATATCGCGACGCGTTATCGCATTACCTCACTTGTGCGTCGTCGTCCCTATGTGAATCTATTCTTTGCGCTCGATAATCGACAACAACGTATGGTTGCTATTCGCGATATCGATATCAGCAGCCTGGACGAGGAGGCTCAGACAAAAGCAATTGAACTGGTAGAGTCCGAATATGACCTGCTGCGCCGTTCACATATTCCTCACATCATGCCAGTGATTGATCTTCGGCATTTCCAGAGTCATATCTTTGTTATTGGCAGCAGCGAGCCTCGCTGGGAGATCGCTGTTCCTCGCGGCGTAAGCGAGAGCAGTTCTGCCCCTTCTGCACCCGAAGGTACAGAGGGATCAAACGAGCAGATTCAACGCCTGTACACACTGCAAGACCTGCTACAGGGTGGCATCGGACTTCCACCCGAACAGATTGCACTCGACTGGATAAATCACTTGTGCAGATCACTGGATGCCTTACACAAGCATCAAATTGTGGTGGGAGACCTTGATCCCTACACAATTATCCTAAATACGAATAGTTATGAGAACCAACCCGCTCTGATGGTATCATGGCTTCTGCCTGAGCTTCGTAGTTTGCTGCCGCGTACATCGACTGTAACCAATACGTCCTACTTTAGCGCTCCCGAGGCTCTACTTGGTAATGCCGAGCCACGGTCGGATATCTATAGCCTCGGCGCTATCCTCTACCTTCTGCTAACAGGTACCCCACCTGACGAGCCAGATTGGAGGAATGGCTCTAGCAATCATCAGGGGGAGATAGATCATTCGCACCAAGAGATTGCAGAAACTCCTTTCTTGTCACGGCAACGACTGCGCTCGGTACGCGAACTGAATCCACATGTCAGCAGTGGTATTGATGAATGCATTATGCGTGCATTGTCCATGGAACCTGCGGAACGGTTCCAGAATGGAGAGGAGATGGCAGAAGCGCTTCGTAGAGGTCGGTCCGATACTCGGTTAACGACGATAAACTCCGACGCCAATCTTGAGACATCGACCCTACAGGACCAACTCGCTGCAAGTACCCATGAGCTTCAGAAGACAGAAGAGGTTGATGAGACGGAGAATGTTGATACGGTGCGTATCGTGCCCCTTTCTCAGAAGAACTTGCAACGCTGGCAATCATCCCGTGCACAAGGGCGCAATTTGATACCGCATAGACCAAAGATGGATACTCCGTTGCCAACAGATGAATTGATTGCTGAGGGAGATGTACCGACAATTCGAGTGGAAAGAGGGTTAGCATCGACTAAAGCGCCGCGTGTGGCTGCTGAGCCAGTTACAGCGGCGCAATCGGAGACACAATCGAGTGGAACGTCTTCCTCCACTGAGGATGCGCAGTCCTTACCCGCTACTCCTATACCAGGTGTTGTTGGAGGGTCTGGATCAAATTCCCTTACACTACCAGAGCGCATGAAAATGTGGGTCACCGGTAAACTGCCTGCGTTAAAATCTATTCTGGGCGGGGAGAACTCAATCAAACAACAGATTGGGATGAGGTCTAGAGATGCTGCCAATGTCTCCTCTCCCGCTCGCCAATTGTCTGCACCTAGCGGGCCATTAGCGCCTTCGGAGGCAGAAAACTCTTTTCTCAAACAGATTCAGCGGTTCGTATTGGGCCAGCAGCGACACACCACTACGGCGGCAGCTATTATCGAAATACCGCTGCGTGTACAGCCAAACCAGGAGTATGCAATTCGCCTACACCTGATTGGCAGAGATGAAGCTACTCCTCCTGATGCTAGAAATGATATACAGCCAACAGGGTTGAGTGCACTTATACACGGCGAGCAGATCTTTGTTGAGGTACGTTCTGCTCTTCACCAAAACTTCGCATATATCGTGCAGCAGGCAGCGTTGCGTATTCCAGCGCAGGGCTACGAGGCTGAGGTGACTATCCCTATGCAGCCGCTTTCGATAGGCCCAAGTGGACGCCGTGATCGCCTGCACATCTTCTTTCTGGATGAGCAGCACCGCCCGCTTTATGAAAAGCCATTTGTGGTGGAAATCCTCATTTCTCACCTGGTGCAGTCTGGGCGCGAGGGACATAACGTGCTGACAATTCCATATTAACGGCATTTGCCAACGTGCGCACAACTGTCATCCTGAGCGGAGCGAAGGATCTATTGACCGGCATGGCATAGATCCTTCGCTTCACTCAGGATGACAATTACTCTCAGGAATGCAGTGATGAAGCATAGTGCGTATATAACTCTACAGTTCATTTATTGCATATAATCTGGTATGATTGTCCTAGCAATCATATTCTTCATTGCAATAAGGAGAAACAGTAGTGTCAGATCATCAAGTCGGTATCAGTGACCAGGGCAACACCGCGCCGGTAAAGTTCTCTCAGAATACAGATCACCAGAACCATCATGAGGAAGGAGATCGTATCGCTATCTTTTCCAGCAATATGCTAGACCGTGGCGACTCCATTATCTACGCTATCGTTGGTATCTGTTTCTTTCTAGGAGCATTCGTTGCCCTCGGCTATAGCTTCTGGGATTTCGGCAGCACAATGTTCAATATTTCTGGTCTTACCAATGCAGATACCAGCGCACAAGCGGTTGTCGCAAATGCAATTATTAAGCTTGTCTCTGATCTACTCCTCGTACTTATCATCATGGAAGTACTCAGTACGGTCATCCATTATCTTAAAGAACATGCGACTTCTCTTCGTCCATTTCTTTTCATCGGCATCGTTTCTGCGACTCGAGGTATTCTCTCAATTGGTGCCAGACTTTCTGTTCAGAGCGTGAAGGGACCGGATTTTACGGATGCGATGATTGAACTTGGCGTCAATGCAGCAGTAATCCTCGCCCTTGGCATTACACTTAAGTTATTGGGAAAATTCTTTGAAGATAAGTCATAGGTAAATTCTGCTGGGCTACGATGAAACGAAAACGAAGTTTTTTATCAAAACTACGCACGAATGGTGTCTACTACACTATCAGCGGATGTATACTGTTGCTGGGTATCCCGCTGTATCAATTGCTTGTGCTCATTCCACAGGGTTACAGCGATGCGCTTGCTTCCACAAGTAACGGGAACTTCACGGCTTACCTAGTTTGGATTGGCAGCCACAACGGACAATTTGTCTCCTACCGGGCGTTGCTGATTATTGCCTTTGCCTTGTTGTTAAGTTTGCCCTTCACCCTCTTCCGCATTATTGTTGCGCAAGAAATCCTGGGACGAGAGGAGGAGGAAAGCGAATCGGAGGAGATAGAAGATGCAGAAGAGGAAATCGAATCGGAAGACGAAGACAAAGAGGAACAGGAATCGGATGGTATGCCAGCTTTTGCATGGCGTGGCAAAGGCTTCGCAGTAGTAGCGGCATGGGCAGGACTCTTCGGCATTCTTCTTTTTGTGCTCGGTACGTTGGCAAGCACTATTTATTTGGGTGTCGTGGGAGCATCCTTCGCTGCGCCCGTTTCACAACATCTAATCACGATGAACTGTATATCGGCTTGCACAGGCCTTTCTAGCGCATTCAGCGTGATTGCCAATACCGCTGGCATTGGATTATTGGCCATCTCGTGCTTGTTCTTTGGCGCTATGATTGCGAGAAGTGGGCGTAATCTCTGGCCAGGAGTATGGGTCGCTTTCAGCTATATGGCACTTGCAACTGCCGCTGTTTTAAGTGGAAGCGCAGTCGAAATCGCAAGCGCACCTACGGCAGGGCAAGCAGCATTAACTACCCCAGCTATTCTGCTTTTTGCCATCTGGGTGCTCTGGTTCGGCATCCTGCTGGTACGCTTGAAACCGGAATAATGAAAGAGTGCTCGCACTAGCGAAAGTCTTCGGTTAGAGACGCGTCATAAGCAGATTTCAAATAGATGAGGGCTTCCTGTAAATGTCCTAAGCCTTCGAGTGCCTCGGCCCAGTTGCGATACATCTGCGCAACTTTATCTTGCCGTGGCGTCAAGGTAAATTGTTTTTGAGCCTTTTCAAACCACTCTATCGCCTCTCCCAAAAGCTCACGCTGCTCCTCATCCTCAACCTGCTTAGCTTTTGCCTGGGACTCTCTGCCAGTCATCAAATACGCTACGCCACGTAAATAAGCGATTTCCTGCTGTTGCTCTTCGTTGTCGGTGGAGGCTGCTTCGAGTCCTGCGAGTACTAAATCATTTTGCCCTTCTTGAAGCAATAGCCGTGCACGATGCAACATTCTTTCAACATCTGGACGTTGTTCCATGAATACATTCCCCCCTACACAAAATAAGCACATGCAAGTATAGCACATCATTTCGTAAGGGGATAGTTTTTACATGGGAAAATTGGGATGTGTTACTGGAGAAAAGCGGGACTTCTGCCTAAAATACAACGGGATATCTTGCGTCTCCGCCACCGCGCCCACAGAGTGACGAAGCGATTCCCGTTAGATACAGTATATCCAATTTACCATTTTTACACAAGAGAAGGGAAGTTGTTGGAGACACCCCAAACCCCAGCAGGGAGCAAAGCCCCCTGCATTCGCACTTTTCACGCCTGCTCAACTGAAGGACCTTCCGATCGATCTGAAGGCGTGGAGGAGGAGGATTGTCCTTGTTGAGAGCCAGTTCCGTAGATCAAATCTGTCAAATCTTTACGAGTGCGCTCAATGACACTACGTAGGCGTGTGAGTTGCTCGGGATCCTGGAAGGACATTTTGCCAGCAATGGCAAACAGGCGTGCCACTTCCGCAGCTTCACTCCTCAGCGCTTGCATTTCTGGGCGAGGACGATGTCCGCCACCTTGACCACGCCAGCGCATCCAGGGTGGTCCAGCAAACTGCTCCTCTTCCTTATGACGCTCGGCTAACAGGGCACGTCCGGCATCTGTGATACTATAGACTTTCTTGCCCTCAACTTCCTGAACGGTTACGAAGCCGCGATCTTCAAGCATTTGTAAGGTGGGATAGACCGAACCGGGGCTGGGTGAATAGAAACCACTCGATTTCTCTTCGAGGGCCTTGATCATTTCATAGCCATGCATAGGTCGCTCTTGCAGCAGCTCCAGCAGTACATATTTCATGTCACCTCGACCGAAGGCACGATGGAATCCAAATTGTTCACCGGGACCGCTGGGGCCATTTCGGAAATGGCCGCCGGGACCAAAAGGACCATGTCCCCGGTGCATTCCAAAGAAACGAGGGCTACGCCACTGTTCATGGAATGGAGGGGGAACCGCGTCTCCATCCCCTAGGCCTTGAAACTCGAAGGCAAATTGTTTACCAAACATATTCGATGTTCCTTTCCGCATCTTTAACGATATATCGTGATTTATGAAACAAGTATAACGATATATCGTGTTCTTGTCAAGGGTTAAGAAAAAGTAATTGTGGCTTGCGTGCAAAAAGGCATCGTGATAGACTGTGCGCATGAAATTGAAGTCTATCCACAGAGATAAAGAGCATGCAATGATTCTCGTAACTATGGAATCTATCATGTCTTTTCACCAGAAAAATTCCAGAATGAGGACTTGTAGCGAATGAAGAGGTCATGTAGTGAACGACGAACCTGAAATCAGCCACAGGAGAACTAGCGTGCCAGGGAATTATCGCACTGGAGATCGATTTGCAGGACGCCGTGTCGTCACCATTGGCGGAGGCACTGGAACATTTTCCGTTCTTTCCCATCTGAAAAAATATCCGTTCAACATTAGTGCTATCGTCACGATGTCGGATAGTGGGGGAAGCTCACGCAGGCTGATGGACGAATTTCGTCGTCAGTTACCGCTGGGAGACCTACGTATGTCGTTGGTAGCACTCGCACGTAATGGAGCATTATGGCGCGAAGTCTTTATGCATCGTTTTGAGTCATCCGACGATGATGTTATGGAGCAGAATAGAGGGGTAGGAGGTCATAGCCTGGGCAATCTCATTCTTAAGGGACTCCAGGATATTAATAATGGAGACCTTTTGCTCGCTATCGAAGATGCTCAAGAGTTGCTCAATACAGCCGGGCGTGTGCTACCGGTGACACTGGAACAAACAATGATCTGTGCAGATCTGAACGATGGCACTACGATCTGTGGCGAAACAGATATTGATACGCGTGGCTATAAAGACCTCGGCACTCTTTCGCCAATTATACGCCTACGGATGGAGCCTGAGGATGCTCCTGCCTGTGCACAAGCGGTACGTGCTATACGACGGGCTGATAGCATTATCATTGGCCCTGGCGACCTATATACAAGTCTCCTTCCGAACCTACTAGTTCATGACATTGCTCGTGCGCTCCGGGAGTCTGATGCGGAGAAGGTGTACGTGTGCAACCTGATGACCAAGCATGGGGAAACCGATGGATATAAAGCTTCGGATTTCGTGAACGAGATTCATCGTTATCTCGGTGGACGTGTCGACCGAGTGATTGCAAACGATGGCCCATTCCTGCCTGATATCTTGAAAAAGTATGCAGAGGAAAAGAGGGAGCCGGTGATAGCGGATCGCGCACGGCTATCTCGCCTGGTTCCCCATGTTGTCATTGAACATCTGAACCTGGAGGACGACAGCCTGGCACGCCATGATCCCGAACGTCTGGTACATGCCATTTTCCCCACTGACGATGCGTAAAGCCGTGAGGGGTAAGAAGGAGAGAAAACTCTATCCTCGTCTCTTCCTGACTATTGCAAGCCGCCCGCGATTTGCTCAAATTCTTCACGTGGGAAGGCCCGCATTGACTGAGTCCGTACACTCCACTGCGCGATACTACTCAGTATCAAGCGAGCCGCAGCCTGATCGTCAGGAGCTTCGGTAATCACAATATAATCAAACTGACCCATGACAAGATAGAAACCTACCAGTCGTCCCCCCATCTCTTCTGCGGCCTTCTCAAGCGCTTGCAAACGTTCTGGAGCATTCTTAAATTCTCTCAGTCCCTGCTCAGAGAGATTGATTAGACTAATATAGGTCGGCATGAGTCTACCTCCCACTCAGTGGTGAGTACCTTTTGAAGGTACCTCTTTTCTATGTTTCCTGGCCTAATAGGAAAGACATGCTTCGCAGGTATCGATTATCCTCCACCATTGTACACGTAATAATTAGAGGGTACAAGCTGAGCTATGCGAATACTTCGCTTTCCATCAAATAGTTATCAGGCTCATCTGAGGAATTGGCTATTTCCGCTGTTTCAAGGTTGATGCCACTTTTCTAATTTCCTGCTTGCTGAACACGCCTTGCTCTGTAATCACTTTTGTCACCAGTTTAGCGGAAGTATGGTCGAAGTAGAAATTCCGTACTGTTACTCCTGGAATCGGTTGCTCAAGGACCTCTTCGGGTTCTTTTTCCTCCAGTTGAGTCAGATCACCGGTCCAATGACGTGGAGAAATTTTTAGCGTTTCGCATAGTACGTACATGGGAATATTATGTCCATGCACGGCCCAGGCTAACAGAGCAGTGCCAGCTTTATTGAGTACATCGCCATTCTCGAGCACAGTGTCAGCACCCACGACGACTGCATGGCACTGGGGGAGAAAAATATCAGCCTGAGCGTCGCTAATGAGCGTGACTGCTATAGCATGTTTGCTCAATGCTCGTGCTAGATCTCGTCCTTCGTAACGAGGGCGTCCCTCTAGTACAATCACGTTCTCAATTGCGGCACGACAGGCAATGAGTACATCCAATACTGTTCCCGACAGACTATGGGTCATTAACGTTCCTGTGAGCAACGGACGAGCATGCTCTGTGATACGTTCGATTGCAGAATCATACTCCTCCAACAGATGCGCGGCTTCACGTGCCATGCCTGCTGAACCACCAGGCGCGTTGAGGATTCGTATAACAGCGCCTGCAATCGCGGCCATAGCCGGGCGAGCATGCATCAATTTCTGGCCTACGTGACGAAGTTGCGGTAGGTGTTCATCCTCTGATGAAATCGGTGTGCTGGCGAGGTCTTGCATAATAGAGATGGCTTCATGTACAAGCCAACGCGAGCCATGTTCACGATCATTGCGTACCTGGGCAATGCGTTGCTCCAGATTTTGCATGGTTCTTCCTCCAAATTTATGAAATACTATGACTTCGTAACTATCTTCAAGTCAGCCTTACTGCCCTCATAGACAACTATAAAGATTCACTCTATCCATTTCCGCCACTTTTATCTCTACGAACAATGATAGGCTAATTGGCTCTTTGAGAGACCCTCCAATTGGCACTTGTCTTACCTGAATGGATTGGTTACACTTCATTGGTATGAGCCAATCAGGAGGGACCTATGCGACAATCTATATCATATCAGCAATCACGACCGCTATTCACTGCACCAATTCATACGCTGATTTCACTTGAACGAACCAACGGGATGCCTTTGTACCGACAGATTTGCCAGCAACTGCGCGAAGCTATTCTTTCAGGTGAGTTGGCAGAGGGTACACGTCTACCCACTGAACGAGCGCTTGCTAATGAGCTTGGCGTGAATCGTACAACCGTGATGAATGCGTATAACGAACTCGCTAGCGAGGGGCTGATCGAAGGTCACGTAGGACGCGGCACATTGGTAAGACGCAATTCGTTTCTTTCCGATGGAGATGGGTTTGATGAAGGTATGGCTTCCTGGCTGCTTGGCTTGGCTGCCGGTGAACGCGAAATTCTTGGTCCCGACGCTCTGCTATTAAGCGAATTGGCTTCAACGGGTGAGCGTAAAGAGATTATCTCACTCGCGGCTGGCACCCCAGCCACTGACTTGCTACCAGCCGAAAGAATCAATTCTATCTTAGCCGATGGCCTGCTCAATGCGCGGCAAAGTGCGCTGGGTTATTCTCCGGTTGAAGGGTTGCACAGCCTGCGCCGACAGATTGCGGCACGTATGCGTAAGCGCGGTGTGGCCGTCGATACACAGCATATCTTGATCCTTTCCGGGTCGACCCAAGGTATTGGCTTAATTGGGCGTTTTCTGCTCAATCCAGGCGATGAGGTGGTGGTTGAGGTACCAACCTACCTGGGAGCTATTCAAGCATTTCGGGCCCTTGGTGCTCGCGTGATTGGGGTTCCCATTGATAGTGATGGTATACGCACCGACCTGCTGGAGTCTATCCTGGCTCGCCATCGTCCACGGCTGATCTATACCTTGCCCACCTTCCAAAACCCTACAGGTGTTGTGATGTCCCCCGAACGCCGTCGTCGTTTGTTGTTGCTCGCAAAACGCTACCAGACGCCCATTCTGGAAGATGATCCTTACGGGGAAATCTACTTTGAGGGGAAACAACCACAACCACTAAAAGCCTTGGATACCAACGGGCAGGTGCTCTATCTCAGCACTTATTCAAAAGTGCTCGCGCCTGGTCTGCGCGTAGCATGGCTAGCCGCGCCCGAACTGATGATCGAACGTCTGTCATTACATAAACAGATTTTTGATCTGAATACTACTGCGCTTGGGCAGTGGGTCGTTTCAGAGATACTACAGCGCAATCTGCTCGATGATCACCTGATGATGCTACGCCGCAGCTACCAGCGCAAACGGGATCTCATGCTCCAGGCGATTAGTACCTATTGGCCAAAGGAGGTGCGTGTCAATTCGCCAGGTGGGGGGTTTCATCTGTGGTGTCGCTTACCTGGAGATATACGCGCCCGTGCGCTCCTGCGCGAAGCCGCGAATGAGCAAGTAGCCTTCGCGATTGGAGAACCCTTCCATATCGACGGCGGAGGTCAGCAGAATTTCCGCTTGAGCTTCGCCTATCCTGAAGAGGGACATATTGAGGAGGGGGTGCGCCGCATTGGTGAGACTATGCGAAGGATTTTAGCACGAAGGGTTCCCAGGGAGGAGATGAGGAGGCATGTGGAGCATATTCCGATGGTGTAAGAGATTGGGACAGACCTGACTAAGCATGAAAGTGCGTTACGTCCAGTTCTGGTGAACATTTCTACACCAAATCAGTGAAATTTCCGCGTTAAATTTAGCAAAGTTATAACCAATTCTCAACTTTATCTTAACCAATCAATTCACTACCCTAATATAATATTATGGGGGAGGTATTTCTAAAACTATGACAAATCTCAACTTTTTTCTCCTGCTTAGGAAAGAATTTTACAAGATTCAAAGTCTTGTATCCTCTGGTAAACCTTTCCCGCACTAATTCACTGATTTTTAAATTGGTAGAATTGAGAAATTCATGTATGATCGTACTTAGTAGTGCGTCAACTTCTCTTGAGCTTTTTGGAAAGCATCACCATCTCCATTTAGCTCCGCAAATTTTTCCAGGGGGTACATCACAATATATCGATTGCCAGATATTCGATTGGAATAAATCACCCTCATCGCAGCTTTTCCTGGTTTGGCATGAAGCGTCAAAAGAGCAACTCGTAATAAAAATGCTTTGCCCTTACCAGGATACACGCTATAGTTTGGAGACATTGAGCAAACGACAGCGATGCCTGATAGAAGCTCTAGAACGCAACCGTGTTTTTACTCCGGAACTCTATATTGGCCTCGCTCCTCTACGTCACCTAAATCTGAAACAAAAAACCATCAGCATTGGGGACGTGATAAAGGATCCGACAAGAAAGTCGCTTGATGGTCTTACCGAGTATGTTCTGCTGATGAAACCCCAAGACCGAGAAAATAGACTCGATTGCCTGCTCGCAAAAGGAAAAACTGCTAGCTTAATGCCGCTGGTTCAGTATATTACTGATTTACATAACCAAAGAGTGTCTGATGTCTCATTGAAGGAGAGGACTCGCTGGGGCAATTACGATCACCTCACACATAAGCTGGAACATAACCTCGAGTTGCTTGATTTCCTGGCTACCAGATGCAGTGAAAGCGATTGGGATGATCACATAGAACTGGCTGCGAGAGTCATCGCAGTGAAAAATGCTGCTCAGGAGATGGCTTTGCAGGAGTGCTATCACCAGTATTTTCAACTGCGCATTGATGAAGGGCGTATCAAGCTTTGTCATGGGGATATTAAGTCGCCCCATATTTGGATAGCAACTAATGGCAGCGATGGAGAACAGAGTTGGTCATTTAACATCCTTGACGCGATTGACTTTAATCCAATGTATAATCACATCGATATTCTGAGTGACTTCGCTATGCTGATAGCAGATGTGCAGGCACGCACTCAATCCCCTGCTCTTGCAAACCAGTTGATCGATCACTATTTACGAAAAACAAACCAGGACAATGATGTGGCCCGAGGAGTGCTGAACTATTACATCATAGACAAAGCAATCGTCGGTACAGGGATAAGTATCCTATATGACGGTGAACCACAATTGGGAAGAGATTTCCTAAAAGTTGCTGAGAATCGCCTGGAGTCATTACATACTGTTGGCATGTTAGTATGAAGATAGTAATGTGCTGCGGAAAGACTCACAGCGTTCTCCGCAGCATATAACCGCGTCCGCGCACAGAAATCAATTTATAAGGGCTATCTGGCTCATCCTCGATCTTTTCACGGATACGTTCGATGATCTTTTGCAGGGCGCTGTTGGATGGCATGTTGTCCTCTCCCCAAATCGCCTGCATAATTTCTGTTTTGTCACAAACATCTCCCAGGTGAGTTCTGAGATAATCGTAGACTCTACTTTCCATATATGTCAAAGTGGGTTCATCATCTCGTGCGCCAGGAGCATCTAAAAATGAAGCGGGAGCAGCCGTGGATGCACCGTTACTGGCCTGATTTTTGGCTTTTTCTTGCAGAAACACAAATTGTTGCAGCACTTCAGAGAAGATACGCCACTTGTCGTTGACACGCTCAATCAAACCACGTTGTTCCAACTCAAATAGGATTTTTGGATCTGATACTGTACGACCATGAGCAATATCAATCAAGGCTAATTGATATGGTGAGAACAAAGCCGAAGCTTCTCTTTTAATAGTGTCTGGAGCGCCTACCAATCCATATAGCTCTGGATTAGCTAGCCCTTCCCATAATTGTTTACAGAGTGGGTGTCCATCCTGAACCAGTCGCAATAAAAGAAATTCATAATCTTGCTCATTCGACTCGATTTCTGAAGACGACTGAGACAACAAACGTTCTTCAAACATACGAGCGCAAGCCAGACGAAGCAATTCAGGATGGCGGCCAGCCATTCTGCGGATAAACGCCGTATCTTGTGTGCTCCAACGACAACCCGACTTTTCCGCTTCCTGAGCAGCCTTCGTAAGGTATCTATCCACCTCCTGTTCTGGTAATAAGCTGAGGTAAATCGTATCTGAAAAAAAATTATAGAATGGTGAAGGTTGTGCCCAACTTGCCAGATGATAATTATAAAGAACATAGAGAGCATAACGGCTGGTTAAAATGAATGCGCAGTGATCTGCTAAAGAGCGCAACCGATCGCTATTACGCAAAGGAAGACGGGCCATCCCCTCGAAATTATCGAGGATGAAGATCACTGGTTGGGTATGACTCTGTATCCATTTTTCTATCGCAAAACTGATATCATAAGCTGCGTCGAGTAACGAGGCCTCATCATCATTTTTTCCAGGTTCAGAAAATGATTCATCTTCTTGAGAGCCTCCTGGCAATTTATTGTACAAATCCCACCAGAACAGGGCAGCAGCATAATTGCTCATATCCCTTTGACTTTGTTCAACGGATTGCCCTTTCTCCGCTTGAGATCTAAATTGCCAGTCATTAACCAGACGAATATAGCGTTTACAATCGAGATAGATAAACGTAAAATCAAACGCTATTCCCCTCTCATTAGTTGGGGGAGACTCTATCAGACATTTCACGAGCGTGGTTTTGCCTATAAAAGGCTCGCCAATGATTACAAGTGATTGAGGAGGATTACTCAACAAACGTCCCCAGATGATACCCAATTCTTTCTCGCGGCCCCAGAACGAGGAGCGAGCAAATGGATTAGTGAATGGCGAAAAAGATGAGATCATATCAGACCACCTCTCTTCATAGTTAAAGCAAGCGGCCAGTGCTGGCGTAACCAGTGGGTAAATAATTTCACTTCAATGCTATAACGAGAATGCTCATGCTTCAGTACACCAAGATTGGTCAAATCGTCAAGAGTTCGCACCAGTTCACCTTCTGACACGAATTTACCGATGGCTGCAACCAGGTGCTCATACTCAACTTCATCGTTTTGTCCTCTAAGGTCAGCTATCGCGCTCAGAATCAATTTATTTCGCCAGGCACTTTCTCCACCGTATCCTTCCCAAAAGTGTTGAAAACGACTGTTGTCTGCTTTCTCAAGCCATTTATGAATACAACTAGAAACAAAGTCACGCGTTATCTTTACTCTCTGCTCCTGCGCATGCTCATAAAGATGGGAGCAAAGCAATTGCAGATAGTATGGATGGCCAGCAGTGAACAGCAGGAGGAGGTCAATAGCAGCATCAGCAATACCACCGACTTCGGTCAATCCATCTTTGATCAACTTGCGTGCCGCATCTCTCTCCAATGTAGCTAATTTCTCATCATGAGTAATATTGAACAATGAAGCGATGCCGGTTTGTTCTAGTAACTGGCTCAATAAACCGCCGCCACTGAGTATCAGATGAACGCCATGCCCATGTAACGATTGACTACGTAAGCGGCTGAATATAGCATTTCGACTGACTGCTATCTCCTGCAAATCACAAAGACATTGAAACTCATCCAGAATGATCACAAGGGGGCACTGCTCTACTACCTGTTGTACCTGGGCCAGGTAGGTATCGAAGTAGCCAAGCGGGTCTCTTTTTAAGCGGCTGAAAGCCGGAGTGCTAATTTCCTGTGATGCATTATTCTCTCTAAGAGCAAGTGAGATACGGCTCATGAGCAAGTGCAGAAACTGTGTACTTGTACCATCTTTTACCGCTTGCATATCAATGTAGACCGGTAAAAACCTTCCTTGCGCTTGCTCATGTATGCGCACGATTAAGGAAGTTTTCCCAATACGCTTCTGTCCCCATAGGAGAATAGCATGATTTTGGGAATGATCACAGAGGTAGGTTGTGATGTGCTCACATTCAAGCTTACGTCCATAGAAGCGATGGCCCTTAGCCACACCAGGACTGTAGGGGTTAGAACGGTAGGAAGGTGATGCTAAAAGCTGTTGCGTAAGGGATACAAACAACGAGGAGTGAAGCACTTCTACACTGGTTACGTGAGGAACAGCCTCTAACGCCTTCTGTACGCGAGAACGTTGCAAGGCTGTCGTCTTGCCAAGATAAATGTGTGATTCAGCCATCACGCCATCAGGGCGCTTGTATGCCGTAAAGCTATTCATATCAAGCCCCACTTGCGAAATAACAGTTGTGAGATCGTGGGCAAGGCCAGGACAATTCAAGGCTTCCACAACAGCTACATAATGCGGCTCAGACGGCTCAGTATCCCATTCAATGGGGATGGGCCTCTCAACATCTTTGACCTGCGAGCAAGTACGTTTATGCACAATCAGCCTATCATTGCTACGAATGGCGAGAATCTCATCAAAGGGCATAGGACGGCAGCAACGTGCGAATGACGTTAACAACGAGGCTTCATCAGAAGACATAACACGGACACTCAAGGAGGTTGTGACATCACCGGGAAGTTGCGCCGCTTCCAGACCCATTGACTTAAGCTGGTCAACGAGTTTATGAGCACCCAAGCGGCCAACACCGATAGCAGCCAGAAGGTCCCCTTGACTTTCCACTGCCTCTTTTGCTGCAACTCGATTGAGCAATTCGACCACCTGAGGGTGTGTAGAGTTCAAACCGAGTAGTTGTAGCTGTTGATTGAGCAAAACACGTCCGCGCTCTAACATAGAGCTATGCAGGTTTTGCATCAGCCATTGTCTAATGGCACTAGATGCCTGAGAGGTTCGTACATGACCCAACCAGTCCATTTGAGGCTGCACATCTGCTTCACCCTTGATGATCTCAATCCGATCACCATTTTGCAGGTATTTATACGCATCGACCTGCTCACCATTGACTAATGCTCCAGCACAACGATGACCTACTTCGGTGTGAATGCTGTAAGCAAAATCAAGCACTGTCGCACCTCGCGGCAAGTACTTGATCTCACTTTGAGAAGTAAATACCTGAATCTCATCACCAATAGGCTTGCTTCTTCCCGAGAACTGAGGTAGCAATGTTTCTGGCACATTCCACCAGCGGGCTGTGATACCACGCTCAGCAATCATGTCCATATCATATGTGCGAATGAAGACATGTAAGACATCACCCGAGCTATGCCTCACATCGGTATGAAGAGCACGATAGCCATTCTCTTTGCTAGCCGCGATCAAATCTGTGAATTGACCCTTTATCGGTTGATAGAGCTTATGAACGTGCCCTAACGCCTGGTAGCATTCCCCCTCAGCCCCAGTCAATACGATAAACCACCCTGTGTCTACCATTTTCAAATGTGCAGGTTCGGTTCGCAAAGATTTGCTATGCTTTGCGCTTTGCTCAACCTGACGACGATGGAGTGTATAGAGGGAAGCCGGTTGCCAGCGCACTTCAAACTGTAATCCCGTCTCAGCGAACGATTGCAACAGTTCATCACGGACAATCTGTATATCCAGATGGGCATCTGCATTCGCATATTGCTGTTTAATCCTACGGTACTCCGCAGGGTTGATTACTTCAAAGCTGTAATCCTCTAACAAGCGTTTAACCATACCCATACCAAGTAGATCAGCGAGAGGCGTAAGTACATTAAACCCTATTCGGGCCGTGCGTTCTTGATAATAGCGGCTGAGCACCGTAATTGTTTGTAAGTTGTGCAGACGATCTGCTAATTTGATGATAAGTGGGTCAGGTTCTTCTTGTACCACTGACATAACATAGCGTAGATTGGTTTCGACTTCACCTTCTCTGTCGAAATTCCTCTCAATTTGTCGCACAAAGGCATTTAGGTTGATAATAGTCATCAACATCCTGCTAATATCTACCCCCAATTTTAGCGTCACATCATTAAGATCATATCCATGCGAATACTCAGGACTATGAATATCGTGTAGCAGTCCAGTAGCTACTACAGGAAGAGGTGCATGCCACTCTGCGAGAACTGTTGCTACTGCTAAAGGATGGCTGATTACAGGATCACCACTTAGGCGACGAAAACCATGATGTACTTTCTCCGCAATCTCATAGGCCTCAGACAATACTACTTCTGTTTCTACCAAACCAGTGTAGGACATGACATCCTGAATAAGATCATCAATCGTCATAGTCTGTTTCCTACTTTCCTTGGTATCACTTACCAAACAGGCTAAAATACCATCCTATATCCTTACTCTCAAAGAGTACTATATTCTGTCTTTTTTTGCAATATATAAGACATATATCGACGTAGATTATTGAAAAAGTTAATTATTCGTCGGCTTTGAGCTTCTTGAAATCGTCTTAGGGTTCCCTTAAGACATTTAAATGTCGAAAACAAATTGATCTTGTCCGAAACTTGACAAAGCGGTGTGTTCTGATTACAATTTGAATAAGGAGCAAAAGAGACATTTCTGAGATAAAGGGAATTCAATGATGAATAAGAACGAGAAGTCAAATCGAACGTCACATGCTTCATTAGGCCCTAGATCATGCGTACGCAATAGTGCTTCTCCGTATGATGATGACTCAGAAGATGCAGGCATTGGAACCTATAGATTTCCATACTTCCTCGCAGTGGCACACTCTCTCTGTCAAGGTGTTTCAGATACAGACTTACAGGATATCGCACAGGAGGCATGGTTTTCCTACTCACGAAGGTCGAAGGAAGATGATATTAGCAATCCTGAAGCGTACATTGCAACGATCATTCGTAACAAATTCAGGGATCATCTCCGTAAGGAGAGGCGTCATTCTCCTTCGTCGATCATCTCGCTCTCAGCATTTACAGATAATCCGGACATTGAACTCGCTGCGCTTTCCAGGAGAAGGTTGATCAATTCTACTAACGAACTAGAGGATCAATTGGAGAAGTTGGATTTCTTTCACAGCCTCGCTGCCATCCTACCGAAAATTCCTCCGCGCCAACGATGTGCAATAATCTGTACAATGCTTGATAAAATTGATGACCCTCTGCTATTCAAGCAGGTACTTAAGAGTCATCATATTGATGTATCCGAGATGTGTTGGCCAAGCAATAAAGCCGAAAAGCGTTTGCTTCAAGCCTCCTTACCTGCCGCCCGCCGCACTCTTGCTAACCTGATGGACATCGATCTATGTCAGTACAAACAGAGGAAGCGCCCTCCTCATCTACCAACCTCTTAAGAAAGGCGGTCATTATTGCTGGAGAGCGCTTCAAAGCTTAAACAACTTTTCTTATGGATGCCACACAAAACTCACGCCAGGCCCAGGTCGGAACGTAACGAAGGTTTCTCGATTCCAGTTGCCGGCCCAGTTGTAGTTGCTGGTGAGGACGCTGCCGTCAGAATTGATCTGTTCGACGATGGCGACGTGGCCGTAGCCGCTGGCACCTTCTACATAGGGCTGTAGGACGATGATGGAGGGGACGTGCGGGGTGGATGAGACGATCCAACCTGACGCAGAAGCTCCATAGGACCATTGCCAGGCGTTGCCCAGCCAAGGAACCCAGTAACCGGTTAGTTGGTGGTAACGCATATTCGCCCAGTAGGTGCAGTTACCATAGGCGAAACGATAAGCACCACCTGCTCCATCAGTAGGTAACGTCACTACACCTACAGAGTTTTGGCTGGAGGGGTCATAGCCGTCCTGGTGGGTGATCGCGGTGGCGGTTGCAGCTTGCTGTTGTTGGATAAAGTTTGTGGCACCGCTATTGCTTTGAACGAGGCCGAAAGCCGATTGAAACGGGTTAAAGCCGTGTCCCTCACCACTTGTAGGCAGGACTGTCATGAGTGTGAGAAGCCCGATCAACACGCAGAGACTTACTACTGCGGTGTGTATCACCCAGCGGCGTCCTTTGGGGGGACGCGTTATTCCTGTACTTTTCTTGCCTGTACCGCGAATCAATATAGGCTGACGGACTGCGGTTGTGGTCATTGTCGTGACAGGCAATGCGCCAGTATTCACTTCAGGGAGTTGGCGTGTCACAAAGGGCGATGGGCTGTATTCTGGTAGGCGACCGGTCACGGAGGGAAATAGGATCGGCTTCGGATCAGATAACGGTTCGGTAACGCCAACAGTAGATTCACGGAATGGATCTCGTGACATTACGCTAGATAGTGAGGGATACTCAGGAAATAAAATCGGCTTCGGATCAGATAATTGCCCGGTAATGCCAGCAGAAGATTCATGGAATGGATCTCGTGACATTATGCCAGGTAGTGAGGGATACTCAGGAAACGGCAATTGCTCTACCGGTGAAAGCTGACTAACCAGACTTGGTATCTGCGATCCAGTAGTAGCACTATTCTGACGATCATCAACAGACGACATACATGTGTCCCCAATCCATTAGGGTTCCATCGAGTTGGTCACCCGATGTATAACGTTTTCACGCTCTACAAGTTAATGTACCCGCCACGACTAGCTGAGTCAAATTCTTAGGACTTTGGTACCACAAATATTTTGTCCTTAACCGCTCATCCTCGTCTTTGTCATCCTTCGCCAGGGCAGGCACAAGGCACAGCCCCTACAGGATAAAAATTGAGCTCAGGATGACAAAATGATTTGCTCTACCGTATTTAACGGATAGCACACTACAAGTTAACGATTTTCGGGGTGGGAGTTGGGGCGCATTGAGTGGATTACGCTCCAACAAAGAATTTCTCCTATTCTACCATTACTTCCAAAAGTCCTGGGTTACCTACCTGCTCTTCTTTAAACATGTTGCGTACGATGATGGCCCAGTGCTGCACGTCTCTGGTAGAGGCTTTTTTGTCACTAATGCCGAGCCAGCGCAGCAGGTTGTTTTCGGCCTCTTCGTTTTTGCCTGCTGGTAGGGATGTTGAGCTTATTGCTGCCAAGGGGACGCGTAGTACATTTTTCTCACAGAAGTCGAGGCTGAAACGCTTCACCTGTCCTCCACCTACGATGCGAGCTAGCGCGTCAGGAAGGCAAATATGGGCAATCAGTCCTGGTTCATAATGTGGAACTTTGATCACAAGATCAAGGGCATCACCCACCTTAAAGCGTTTCTGTGTGCGTCCCTGACGTTCAAGGTGCACTTCAACGGGCAGTTGACTCTTGAAGGAACTCCAATCCTCTATGACTTGCGATATTACTTGTGCGGCGATGATGCCTTCAACGGCACGTAGCGATTCGATCTTGCCATCGTAGGATAAGGCATCGGCCAGTCGCATTTCTTGTCCATTGAGGAGAACGCGACCAGAATCGGCAGTTGTTACTATATTGGCTTTACGCAGGTTGATCATCAGAGCCAGGCAGGCAGCGGTATCCACGGTGCTGTAGAGGCGTCCTTCTTCATTCAATTGACTAGTCAGGTAGTTCGTAGCTGCGATAGCTTTGGGTAGATCACCTGGCTCACCCGCGGCTAATAGAGCGGCAGCAGCGTAAGCAGTTTCCTGACGCGTTAAGACTGCCATACCATACAATTGGTGCGCGGGTTGCTCTTGCCGCACTGCTACGTAAGTTTGACCGTTATGTTCAGTGAGGTGCGAACGGACGAATGCAATGGCCTGATCTTTAGCTTTTTGTGACGTGCTTGAAATCAGGACTTGATACGCTGAATGACAATCGGAAATCTCGCGAGGTGGGTAGTCGATTTTGTAGTAGTGGGCCGCGCTCGTTGCCATTGTGTGAATATCGTCAAGCAGTACTCGCATGGCCTGCGACCTCAAGCCGGACTGTTCTGAGTTGGGCAGGTTGAGCAAATGTTTCACCCCTAGAGGTGCGTAGTGGGTATCGGGTTTTCTTGCTCCACCTTCTTCCGGTGGATACATGCAGAAGCCGCCATTCGGCAAGTACATGCTCTTGAGACGCTTGTACCAGACAAGAGCAGCTCCTTCATAATCACGTGCGACTTCAGCATTATCCTGATTAGTGATGTATCCAGTGTACATAGCCAGGATCTTGGTTGAAGTTTGTTCGATGCAGCCGAAGACGTATTGGGTTGCGCTCTCGACAAAGAATTGGAAAGGCCGCTCCAATCCGGGCATAGGTCTTATCTCAATTACATCTGGCTCAAGGATGCTTACTTCATTTTCAGGGGTAAGCAGGCGCAGACGGCGCATAATATGTCGCAGTTTTCCAGGCTCTGTGATATAGCGCTCACTCACATCTATGCCACCTTTGCGGGCGTCACGTACACTCGCAGTAATCGCTCCAGGGCGTACAGGGAAGCGCACAACCGAGCCGGATGGAATAGGGAGACCAGGCGTCACTGTGTTGCCATCATCATAGAACAGCGGCAAGATATCGTCATCGTGACGCACCTCTACAATTGCACCTCCCGATGCGGCACCTACATCGAGCCGTCCCATCACAGGGTCACCGGGGAACACAAAGGGCGAGACGGTGAGTTCACCATAGACCGGCTGCACTGCTTCGAGTGAGGCCTCTACACGCTGCCAATCTAATGTATCTGGCGAAAGAGCGAAAGCTTCTATAGTGTAACGTGTCATGCTATCACCAAGCGTTACTTCGACACTTGCCTCACCCTGCACCTTTACAATATTGTTGTAGATGATTTCTGGGAATTGCAGGCGCATCCTTGTCAACATTGATGTAGAGGATGACATTGATACGGCAGTTTGACGTTCACCTGGTCTTGCAGCAGGACTGGTAGGCCCCCTGACAATGAGAGGATTGGTTGTACTACTTTCAGCAGTTGTAGCGCTCATAGTAGGCGCTTGCATAGGCCCCGTTGCTAAAGGCATTGCGTCGGCCATCTGCGGCATGGCTTGTGATACAAAAGATGGACCTCCGTTTGCAGCCAGCATCGGTCTGGGCATACCTGGTGAAGTAGACATGGCAAAGGCAGTCCGCATTAGTCCCCCAGTACGCGCCCAGGGATTCTGGCTGAACTGCGCAAGTTGACGGTCAATCTCACCTGTCTTCGATTGTTCGCGCCAGGTACCGAGGTTTTTCTTAATACATGCCGCCAGTTCTATCTGCGGATCACTTGGCGCAATCAGACGGGCATCCTTCACGATCAATTGTACTGGAACTACGCGATCTGCCCTGGCGGTTTTGAGTGTGATTGTGATGCGAGTACCTGGTTTTGCCTCTTTGGGTGCTTCGCATCGCAATTGGAGGTCTGATGGATGCAATATGGCACACCAGCCCTCCCAGGCTTTTCCCTCAACAAATGCGCCCAGAAGCACAACACCATAGGGTATGGGAATTGGCAGGCGAACGCTCTTCTCTGCCGCCAGATGCTCATACAGTATCTCTTCGCTAGTACCACGAGCTGGATCAACTACCACAACTCGCAGCAACTCTGTCTCCACGTGTGGGGTAATTTCCACTTCGCCGCCAATCACACGCCGCACTAAAAACGGCTCGGCGTTACTTCCACCACGTGCTATGTACATGCTCCGACACTCGTTGGATTGTGGTAGAGGCAAGAGGCTGAGTTCACGAACCTCGCCTAATTCACTGATGATAAGGGTTTCGCGTCGCCCCTGTTCTGAACCCTTCAGGGCAACAGTAGCGGTCCGCTCACCAGCGAAGATATTCAGGGTGTAGGGACCTGCGCCAATAAGCTTGACTACGCCGCGGCAGCGGCCCTCGCGGTTGCAGGTAAGTTGTTCGCGCTTGCCAATGCGCTGTCCACGTTCCTGTAATTCCACTTCAATAGGACCAGTGTAAGGCTGACCAAAGGCTGTCACCTGGAGGGTATAGCGAAGGGTTTCACCACTGAGTTGCTGCTCTATGAGTTCAGCATTCAGTGGAGCTAAGCGATATTCTGCTATTTCAAAACGACAGGGGTCATTTTCGGTTCCTTGTAGCTCAGCTTCGTATCTTCCTTCCGGCAGTCCCTGCATTGACCAGAGACATAGGCCGTACTCATCTAAGGTGAGCGGATAATCCGCGTAGGACTGGCCATTCATGCGGAGTTTTAGCAACACCTCTTGCGGTTTATCATCTGTATGAGGGTGTTGAGGAGCCGCAATCAGGAGACGAACCGTGTCACGGTTGGCACGATAGAGGGCTTTATCGCAGGTAAGTGTGACCAGATTGGGACGTGGCAACGGAGAAGGGACGATGGTCGCGCCCGGCAGTGCTATCTCTTCTTTCCCTCTAAACAGGATAGCAGGTTTAGGGGTGACTTGTGCGATACCTGAGGTAGCAAGCAATTTATCCATACCTGAACGTTTGAGCCAATCGGCCTTAAGAAACACGAACCAGTTTCCTACAAGTGCCGAGTCTCCAACAGTATTGACCAGTGAATAATCGGAAATACGTATAGAGGCATCAGAGTTTGCTGCCGGTATTTGTCGTTGCATGATAGAGGTACCTTTCAAATGTTTTGCTCCTTTGAGCAGCAAAGGAGAGAAAATCTTCAGCAAAACAGTGATAAGATTTTGTATTGTTAGCATGAAGCTTTTACCATATCCGTCTGACAAGTTACATCATCATGTTAAAAAGCACAAGAGGTTTTGAAAGACATTCGTGAGCTTGACTTGTATTTTGAGCGTATAATAGGGGTGAAATCAGCGAAAAGGTTGACGATTTACTAAATAGGCACCTTTGCCCTGGGCAGGAGAAGGTAGAGATGAGTTTCAAGTCATTCTATCCTTGTGTACCGATAGTTTTCATCCTTCTGTTACTATCAGCTTGTGGTCCTACTGCCCCCAGTCTCAATCCAAGCAATAACAATCCAACACCGTTAACACCCACCGCGACGTCAACACCTACATCGTCAACTGCTGACCCGGCCATAGATGCCTGTCCAACTGATTTGAGTCAATCGGCGAACTGCTATACTCCGCATAGCTTGCGAGTGGCATATGGTATCGATTCGCTTTTCCAGCAAGGATTCAGCGGTAAAGGGCAAACCGTTGTTGTTATCGATTCGTTTGGAAGCCCTACATTACAGCAGGATGTGGACGTGTTTGACCGGCAATTTGGCTTACCGCCTATCACTATTCAAGTTATTGCACCGCTGAATGAGCCGACATATGACCCACGCAACGACAGGCCAGGATGGGCAGGTGAGACAACGCTCGATGTCGAGATGATTCACGCAATTGCTCCTGGCGCGGGCATTGTTGTACTGACCAGTCCTGTTGCTGAAACCGAGGGAACTATTGGTCTGCCTGAATTCCGGCAATTGGAGGAGTATGCAGTCAATCATCACCTTGGTAACATCATCTCACAGAGTTGGGGCGCATCCGAGGTAACGCTGCAAGATTCCGCCGGACAACAGGAGATTCAGAAGTGGGATACCTTTTTCCATCAGGCGACGACGCAAGAAGGAATAACCTTCTTCACAGGCTCAGGCGACAATGGAGCCACGGATTATGCAGATCTGGCAGGGAAAACCCTTTCGCCAACACCGACAACCAGTTTTCCTGCCGATGATCCCTGGGTGACAAGTGTCGGCGGCACTGCGCTTGGACACAATGGGACGAGCATTATGGAGAGCGCCTGGGATTCAAGCGGGGGAGGATTCAGTTCATTCTTTGCCACACCATCTTATCAACAGACGCTTCCGTTTGCGGTGCGAACTCGGCTTGCTAATCGGCGTGGGGTTCCTGATGTGGCAGGAGATGCAAACCCAGCTACTTCGATGGCCATTTATGCCAATGGGGTATGGGACCAGATAGGTGGTACCAGCGCTAGCGCTCCTTTCTGGGCTGCGCTCACGGCTGTAGCGAACCAAATGGCCGGGCATCCCCTTGGTTTCATCAATTCTGCGCTCTACAAGCTGGCCACATCTAACAAATATGCGCAAGATTTCCGTGATATCACCGTTGGCAACAATAGCGTCAACGATGGTCATGTGAATGTGATTGGTTATGATGCTGTTTCGGGCTGGGATCCAATAACCGGTTGGGGATCGCCCATTGCAGACAAATTATTGCCCGATCTGATTGCAACATTGCAAGCAGGTGGGTGAGCAGTCTTCGTTAAGTTCTTGAGCCTAACTCATCTGCACAGGCTTCATATTGGGGTTGTACATCAATAACTCTGCCGGAACAATTTTGGTATCCTGCCGACCTAAAGATTTGCGGGCCGAGATGAGTGGCCGTGGCACATGCCTTTCGCGTTCGCGACGAGCACGATAGGCAGCATGGAGGATATATTCTGCAACACTAGCAACCTTGCGGGGCACACCGTAAAAGCTGGGAAAGTCATTGATGTCAACAAGCATTAGCCCCTGCGGTGTCTCCAGGACATCAACGCCGTAGAGGTCAAGGCCAAATACCTGTCCAACGCGTTGTGCCAGTTTGAGCATTTCACGACTCACGGGTATCTCTTTTTCTGGGACTGTATCATGTAGAGGTGAGGTTTTTACAATTGCGTGCACCTCCTGGCCTGTGACGTAGAGTTTGATGTCAAAGCCGGTGTTCTCAACATAGCGCATTGCGAGATAGTAGCTTCCGGGGTCGAACTTGCGATGCTCCATTTCCTCTGGTGTCCGGACGAGGTGTACGTCTTGCATGGAACTGCCATTGCTGGGTTTGACGACAACGGGATAGACATCATGTGGCACTTTGGTTAATGCGCGGGGGTGTCCCACAAAGTATGTTGTTGGTACTGGTAGTCCACATGCCTGGGCAAATGCGACGGCTACTGCTTTATCACGTACCAGGCGGATAGCGCGTGAATTATTGATGGTGGGGATACCAATTGCTTCAGCGGCTTCGAGAATGGTGAGGCCAGGACCTTCCGAGACGGTTTTGAGGACATAGGCGTCATATTTTGTGAGTGAGAGATCGGTCAAGCTGGTTACAGCAGCGTATGGCTGCAGTACGTCAATCTCGTGCCCCCATTGCTGTAACTGGTCAGCAATAACTAGGGGCATAGGTTTACGGGCATATTGCTCTTCTAAGATAAAGCAGAAGTGCATGAGCGTCTCCTCTAATTTCGATCAGCCGATCAATCGGCGGCGGCCACGATAAATCGGGCCCTACGTTGTCTAGTATACATCTATGGCGAGTGGAAGACTAGGAGATGGTTCACAAAATTATAAAGGTAGCAAGGTAGCAAAGGTTGTTTGCAAGTGAACTGGTTCTATGTTATGCTACCCTTAAGAAAGCCTAGGAGCCTTAAGACGAGAAGTCCTAAAGAGATTCACGGAGGAGAGTTATGGAGCTAGAAAAGTATTTTGACTTTTTGTCTGAAGATGATATTCGGCTCAAAGGTACTCGGGTGGGTATCGAAACCATACTCTATGATTATATTCATCGTCAGCGATCTCCAGAAACCATTGCCAATACCTATCCCTCGCTCACCCTTGAACAGGTCTATGCCACTATTCTGTATTACCTCCACAATCAAGAAAGAGTTTCAAAGTATCTAGCAGATTGGTTGGAGTGGGGAAGAGAGATGCGAAGGCGTCAGAGTGCCAATCCCTCGCCTGCAAGTCAACGACTACGTAAGATCAAAGCAGAAAGGCTGGCTCAAAAAGGATCAGCGTGAACATTCGTTATCTTATGGATGAGAATCTTGATCCTCTCTACAAGAGACAACTGCTGGCAAGGAAGCCTGGCCTTCTTGTGTATTCTGTAGGAGACCCAGGGTCACCTCCTAAAGGAACGTCTGATCCAGAAATTTTGTGTTGGTGCGAGGATAATGGTTTTGTCCTTATCACCAACAATCGTAAGTCTATGCCTGCTCACCTGGCTATACATTTGTCACAAGGACGACACATCCCAGGAATCATTACCCTCAATACAGAAATGAGCATCGGAAACACTATAGAAGAGCTGATCCTGATAGCCGAGGAAGGTATTGAAAGTGACTATCAGGATCGCATAGAGTACCTACCAGTAACTTAACGGCTCCTCTTGAACCCCGGTAAAAGCAGCCTGCTAAAGGTAATTTTTGACATTCGATCCACCACAACATGCCTTAAAATGTGGTACGATGATAGATAGATTATTCTCCTACCGTAGATGTCAATGTCCCTGGGCAATCGGGCGGAAGAGGAGATATTGGGAGGAAAGCCAATGGAATTGATGGATAAACTTGCAAGCCTGGCACAAAGATACGAAGAACTAAATACCTTAATGTCACAACCGGATATTCTTGACGATATTCCGCTGTTGCAACGCTATGGGCGTGAGCACGCGGAACTCGAAGAGGTCGTGCAAATATACAATGAACTTGAAGCAAATGATAAGCAGATTGCAGAGGCTGAGGAGATGTACGAGAGCGACGATCCTGAGATGCGCGAACTTGCTTATGAGGAAATCGCACGCCTGAAGGCTCGCAAAGAGGAGTTGCTGCAAGAGGTCAAGGTATCCCTGTTGCCCAAAGATATCATGGATGAGAAAAACGCGATTGTCACTATTCAGGCTGGGGCCGGTGGGGATGAAGCTGCGCTTTTTGCTGCTGAACTCTTCCGCATGTATACTCGCTACGCTGATAGCCGACGCTGGAAGGTCGAAATCCTGGATATTAATGAAACGCCACAGGGCGGCATTCGGGATATGACCTTTGTCGTGAAGGGTAAAGGTGCGTATAGCCGGTTGAAGTATGAAGGTGGTACTCATCGCGTACAGCGAGTACCTGTCACCGAGGCTAATGGACGCATTCATACCTCAACAGCCAAGGTGATTGTTTTGCCAGAAGTCGATGACGAGATTGATATCGACATCAAGGATACGGATATTCGCGTCGATGTCTATCGCTCTACCGGTCATGGCGGTCAGAGCGTGAACACGACGGACTCTGCGGTCCGTATTACACATCTGCCAACGGGCCTGGTTGTTACCTGCCAGGATGAGAAGTCACAACTCAAGAACAAAGCGCGGGCGCTCTCCGTGCTGAAGTCCCGTCTGTGGGATATAGAGGAGGCTCGTCGGCAAGAAGAATTGAGTAAGAGCCGTCGCTCACAGGTACAAACGGGCGACCGGAGTGAGAAAATTCGTACCTATAATTTTCCGCAGGATCGTGTGACCGATCATCGTATTGGCTTGACACGGCATAATTTACCGGGCGTGCTCAATGGTGAGCTCGACGAATTTATTGATACCCTGATCACAGTCGATCAGGCAGACAAGTTGCAGCATCTCTATGAAGAAGAGGTTGCTGTCAAATAGCATCAGGCTGTTGACTGTAGCTATGACCAGGGTAAATTGTAGGGGTGCAAGGGATTGCGTCCCTATTTGATTGAAAGGTAGGCAACCTATGACACAAATGGTAATGGGGCAGAGTAAGATATATACAAACACTGTTCCCGAACTCAATCCTCCGTACAGGCTGTTGCTTGGCCCTGGCCCATGCAATGTTGATCCACGCGTCCTGCGGATTGCTTCGGCTCCGCAGCTAGGCCACCTTGACCCAGAGTTCTTCACCATTCTTGAAGATACGGCACAGTTGCTGCGTGAGGTATTTCAGACGAAAAATGAAATGACGCTCTGCGTCTCTGGTTCGGGTTTCTCAGGCGCAGAGGCGGTGCTGAGCAATCTGCTTGAAGAAGGCGATACGATCATTGCCGGCAGCCTGGGATTTTTCAGCGGGCAAATCGTTGAAATTTCCAACCGGGCAGGAGCTAAGGTCGTCAATCTGGCTACCGAACTGGGAAAACCTCTTGAAGCGGCAACGCTCGAACAGGCTTTCAAAGATCATCCGGAGGCGAAGATATTTGCCACAGCCATTGCCGAGACTTCTACTGGTCTGCTTCAGCCGCTGCAAGAGCTTGAACAGATCACACATAATCATGGAGCGCTCTTCGTTGTAGACGCGGTATGTGGTCTTGGCGGAGTTCCGATGAATGCCGATGAAATGAAGATCGACGCCTGTTACGCTGGTAGTCAAAAGAGCCTGGGAGCGCTACCTGGTCTAGCACCAATCACGCTTAATGAGCGGGCCGTTCAGGTTATAAAGAATCGAAAAACGCCCGTTCAGAGTTACTATCTCAATCTCCACCATCTTAGTCGTTACTGGAATGGTGACCATACCTATCACCATACAGCATCGAGTAACGTAGTCTACACGATGCGTGAGGCACTACGCATCGCCCTGGAAGAAGGGTTAGAGGCGCGTTGGGCACGGCATGAACTTAATGGGAAAGCCCTTAGAGCTGGTATCGAGGCGATGGGACTAAAAATGCTGACGCAGCCAGGTTATGAGCTACCCGTTCTCACCGCCATCAGTCTGCAAGAGGGAATCGATGAGGTTGCGATACGCAAGGCACTGTTAGACGAATATAGCATTGAGATCGGCGGTGGATTTGGTCCTCTGAAGGGACGTTTGATTCGTATTGGCTTGATGGGATACAATTCGTGCCGTAAGAATGTTGATACCGTGCTGGGAGCGCTTGAACATGTGCTTCCACGCTGTGGTTTTCAGCCAAAGGTTGGGGCCGCCCTTGCCGCCGCTGATGCTGTGTACAAGAGACAAAGCTGACCCTATATGTTGTAGGAGGCTCGATCACAAAGGCGACCGCCAGGGCATCCCCGCGGGATGCCCTGGCGGTCGCCTTTGTGATCAAATTATGTATTCACTTTGGCGAGGTGATGATGGCCCTTGAACAGCCACAGTCGATCCGGGCGATATTTTTTGACGCTGGCTTTACCTTGTTGCAACCCTATCCCTCCACTCCAGAAATCTGTCAGCAGGTCTGTAAGCGGCTTGACCTGCATCTTGATCTCGATGCGCTCACGGAACGAATGACCGATGCCGAAGACTACTACTTTCGGCGAGTACGCCTCGATCGTCAAACATGGAGCAGTGAGCAGGCCATTGCAGAGTTCTGGACAGATTATTACATGAACCTGCTACGCCCACTTATGAAAGAACGTGACGAACCACGCCTGTATCAACTTGCCGCAGCCATTAGGGAGGAATTTGATAAACACACAAGCTGGCAACTTTATCCCGATGTGTTGCCTACCCTAGAAGCTTTACGAAAGAGTGGCCGGTACATGCTTGGCGTTATCTCTGATTGGGGTATCGCACTGGGTCCTATTCTACGGCGTCTGCACCTGACACCTTATTTCGACTTTTTGGTCGTTTCAGCGGTTACCCGCCATGCCAAACCTTCACCAGTGCTTTACGAACTGGCACTAGAGAGAGCCAATGCTATTGCCGATTATACACTCCACATAGGTGATTCGTATATCCATGACATTTTGGGTGCGCGTGCGGTTGGCATCACTCCGGTATTACTGGATCGCCTGCAACGCTTGCAGGAAAATAACGTCGATTGCCTGCTCGTACATTCTCTGTATGACCTGCTTGATCTGTTAGAGATAGTACGTTAATATATCGACAGGTTCGATATATTTACCAGCAAACGTATACCTGATATACTAGACTTGCGCCTAAATGTGTTTTGGTATGTCTACCTTATGTGAGGCAACCCACGTGGAGAAAGGCAGGCTATGAGCAGGCTGAAAGGGCAATTTACACCTACCGCCATGCAAAGCGCTATGGGAACTCCTTTGCGCTCAGAGCAAAGGACAGGTGAACTGCTGCCTCGCGTCCTCTCGCGAGTAGATATGCTTGCTATTTTTATTGCGATTGTCCTATTCATTCCTAATGCTTCTGTTGTGCAGGCAGCACAAGGGGCAGGGTCCGCTACCTACATCTACTGGATGATTGGTACAATCACATTTCTACTCCCAGGAGCTATTGTCGCAGGTCAACTCAATCGCTTCATGCCGGTTGATGGCTCAATCTACGTTTGGACCCACCGCGCTTTAGGGCCGCTATGGGGATTCTTCGCCGGTTTCTGCGCCTGGTTTCCCGGCGTTTTAGTACTCCTATCCAGCAGCGATGTTATTCTCTCACTCATACAAGGTATTGGTGCACAAGTCGCAGGCCCTAACGCTAATTGGCTGCCGGAACCCTGGCAACAGGGCATTCTCGTTCTAGGGATTCTCATCCTCAGTGGTAGTCTTGCTCTGCTGCCGCTGAAGCAGATTATGAGGGGAACAAAAGTTATTGTTCTGCTCTATGGGCTGGGTATTTTTGTAGTTGGCCTCGCAGGAGTTGCCTGGCTGCTGAGTGGTCATGCTCCCCAGCCTGCACTAACGAGCAGCCATTTGGGCTTTGGGGGACAGAACATTGCATTGTATGGGGTGATTGTGCTGGCACTGCTCGGTGTTGAAGTACCGCTCAATATGGCTGCCGAAACGAAGCACACGAACGCAACCAGATTGTTTCTGCGCTGGGGTCCACTACTTGTACTCGCAGCCTATATGATAGGTACATTTGGGGTGATGGCGGTGGTACCAACGGGTACCGCCAGTTCAACGTACTCGACCATCACAGCTGTGGGCATAGTTTTTGGTGTCCCGGTTTCTATCGTGATTGGACTTATCTTCATCAGCTTCTTCGTAGCCGTTACCGTCATCTACAATGTCACTTTTGCGCGCATTCTGTTCGTCTCGGCTTTGGATCACCGCTTTCCCACCAGTCTTGCTCGAGTGAACCGCTTTGGAGCACCATCTCGTGCTATCAATGTTCAGACCATCATTGTTATTTTTATTGTCGCGCTGACCTACTTTGTTGGCCCACTGCTCTATCCAGCCGAGGGCATTAATCTCTCAAGCAAAATCTACAATGTTGCCCAGGCTACCACCACGGTAATCTGGTGTATCTCAATGGTTATCCTGTTTCTCGATTTGCCTGTCCTCCTGCACCGTTTTCAAGCATTTTTCGTTAAGCGACCTGGTCAGCTTATCGCACCTACCTGGCTACTGTATTTGTGTTGTATTGTAGGAGGGGTAGCGAGTCTGCTAGGTATCTGGACGACCTTAAGCCTGTCATGGGATCAACAGCTTATTTCTAATGCACACTGGGCCGTAGTCGTCGGGGTGTCCACAGTTGTTTTGCTCATCATCGGCCTGATTGGTTCAGCCTATCCACGGCTTTTGAGCAGTCTGGATGAACAGACGGCCGCTGCTCGCGAAAATGCACGCTTATACAGCGAGTTAAGAGCTGCCTATACAAAATTGAGTGAATTGGATAAGCTGAAGGATGCTTTTCTTACGACGGCTAGCCACGAATTACGTACTCCTCTCACTATTGTGCAGGGCTACCTTGAACTACTTGGCGAAATCGACGATCTCAATCCAGAAATGCAGCGTTCCTTTTTAAACAAGGCTCGTCGCGCGTGCGATGAATTGACCTTGCTGCAAGCCAATGTGATGGATGCCAGTCGAATTGAAATGGATGTGACAACTTTGCGATGTACTAGCCTCCAACTGAAGGGGGTCTGTACGGATATTGTCGATCTATTTGAGGCGTTAATTATGCAGGAGCAGCGGCAGGTCGAGGTGAATATCGCTTCCAATATCATCGTATGGGCTGATGAGACACGTTTAAAGCAGATTCTTCGCAACCTGATTGCGAATGCTTTACGCTATTCACCCCAACAGACACCTATTCATATTACCGCTTATGTGGAGGAGGAACAACACACAGTACGCATCGAGGTGAAGGATCATGGTGCAGGTATTCCGCCCGACAAGCAAGAGGCCATCTTCGAGAAATTTGTGCGATTGGAACGGGATATGCATGGCGTAGTGCGTGGAAGTGGGTTGGGATTGTTTATAACGCGGCAACTTGTGGAAGCGATGCAGGGCACGATTACCGTCGAAAGCAGCGGAGTGAAGGGGGAAGGATCTACATTTTCGTTTACGCTACCGATGAGTGAATCTAGGGTAGAGACAAGCCTTGCCCAGTACGCATCAATTGAAGAAGACAGACCCTCGGTTTTGTAGGAGTAAGAGCCTGACCTTTCTCCTTTGAGTATAGGTTACGTCTCGCCAGCTTGGATCCCCAATCGCATCCCTATATGATTTGGCGTACCACTTCGATGCCGTTAAGGCGCATATGGTAAAGGAAGAGGAGGTGCATGAAGTCGCCGTCGTGGGGCAAAGCGCCGATTGCCGCAGCGGTTTCAATAGGCATGTCGTAGGTTTGTACAGCGTTTTCGGGGACGATGACGCGCATTTTCAGGTTGTGGGCATTGGCGTAGAGTTTCAGGTACATGGCTAGTTGATGGACACAGAGGTCGGTACAATTGCCCACGACGACAACAGCACTTAAATGACGGTGCTCATCTAACCATCTGATCAAAGAGGTATCAATAAAAGCATTGATGGAATTTTTGGGAACGATGGTATAGAGATTGGCAAAGGACAGTTCAGCAAGTTCGGGAATAGTGTTGGCTTCACTTGTGTTGACCTCGCAGTGTGGAGGAAAATCGGCGAATTCTACAGCATTGTGGGTGTGGCAATCCTGGGGCAGAACGAAGTCATGTACACCGATGGCATATGCTCCCTTAAAGGCAGCAACTACAGTCGGAATGATGCCATCCACTCGCGGGCTGGATAAGGCACCTTCGTGGCAAAAGCCGTTAGTCATATCTACGCTGAGCAGCGCTACTCGTCCCTGCTGTGCCTCCTCACGTAGATCGCTCCATGAGATAGTGGACAGATTACGCTCCCATTCAACTAACGCAGATAAAAACCCTTTGCTCTGCTCTACAAAATTCGTTGGAATAGTTGAGGTAGCCATCTCTTTTTCCTCCTGATTGGATTGATGGATTTGATGTAAATGCCTATAATTTAGCTTCTGCCGCGGGATTAAAACGATACAGGCGAGCGGGGCGATGGGTGCCCTCCATCTTCTTCGCGCCAGTATCTTCAAGAATACCGGTTGAAAAATCTTCTTACGAAAATTGCGCTTATCGATCTTGCGATGCAGGATGATTTCGTAGACGCGCTGCAGTTCATGTAACGTAAACTGTTCGGGCAACAGGTTAAAGGCAATCGTGGTATAGTCAAGTTTGCCACGCAAACGGTTCAGCGTATACGCTAAAATCTTCGCATGATCAAAAGCCAACGAAGGCAGATTGTAAACAGAAAACCATCCAACATCAGCAGCATCGCTAGCGGCCTGAACCTGCAAACGTGCTGAATCGAGCAAGGCAAAGTAGACAACGGTGATGACACGTGTGCGTGGATCGCGTCCAGGATCACCAAAGGTGTAGAGCTGCTCGAGGTAAACATCTTGAACGCCGGTCTCTTCCTGGAGTTCGCGTTTGGCGGCAGTCTCCAGTGACTCGTCCATCTTTACAAAACCTCCAGGTATGGCCCAACAGCCTTCAAATGGCCACGAACGACGTTTGACCAGCAAGACCTGCAGGTCACGCTGGCGGAGACTCATCATGACAACATCTATTGTTACTGATGGGCGTTCGTATTTGCTCGCATCATAGTGATGCGCTTTTGCCTCGGGTGTTTGCTCTTTATCAGGTGCAGCATTGCGAGATTGACTCTGCTTTTCCGTTTGTTCCATGTATTTCTTTCTAATGATGGCGTTCTGCCTATGAGGTAGTTCAGCTTAGTGTATTTATGACACTAAAATACCTGATTGGTTCTCGACTGTCAAGAAGTTTCTTCCTGAGATTCATGCATAACGGATCTGCAAACCATAGTCATCTGAAGGAAAAGAAATGTTGTGTTTGTTTCTTTTTTGAGAAACTCTATATGCCTGGTTAGCTCTTCGTCACATTGCGTGCCAATCGCTAACAGACCAGTTAAGACTGGATATCAGTCTTACACATATTGACGTCCTAGTGTATCTGAGACATAATAGGCCGTACGCGTAGAGATAATCTTCAGGAAAACTGCCAGGATAGTTGCACATGAGTAATGGAAACGGAAATATAGGCGCTCCTCCACCAGAGGAGATTGTGCGGGGAACATATGAAGTCATCGTCGTGGGCGCTGGCCATGCTGGTTGCGAGGCAGCGCTGGCCTGTGCTCGCATGGGCCGCAAGACGCTTTTGCTCACCATGAACCTGGATAGCGTAGCCTTAATGCCCTGCAATCCCTCGGTGGGAGGCCCCGCGAAGGGACATCTCATCAAAGAGATCGACGCCCTGGGAGGTGAAATAGGCCGCAATACCGACCGCACATTTATTCAAATTCGCCTGCTCAACACCAGCAAAGGCCCCGCGGTACAGGCTCTCCGTGCTCAATGCGACAAACAGGCCTATAGGCTGGCCATGAAGTTCGTATTGGAGAGCGAACCCAATCTCGAATTGAAACAAGCAACCATCTTGCGGCTGCTTAGCGCTCCTGGCGAAAATGGCCGTCCTATAATCACCGGCGTTGTCACAAATAATGGTTGGCAATATGAAGCCAAAGCCGTCATCCTGACCACCGGCACCTTCATTAACGGTCGCCTCGTCGTCGGTGAGAAGACGCAGCCAGGTGGTCGTGCAGGCGAAGGTCCCGCGCTTGGCATCTCCGACTCATTGCGTGCGCTTGGGCTAGAAATACACCGCTTTAAGACAGGTACCCCACCTCGCATTGATGCGCGTACCATCGACTTCAGCAAAACGGAACCACAACCCGGCAGCCGCGTTCCGCTCTACTTTTCTCAAGATGTATCGGCACGCGAGGATGTGCAGCTTCCCGGCAGCCGTCCCAATCCCATCTATCCCGTCATCGATGAAGACCTGCTTGGATGGCGACCTCAATTGCCTTGCTATCTTGTGCATACCAATGATTACACGCACGAAGTCATACGCGGTAACCTGCACCGCTCACCGCTCTATACCGGCGTTATCGAAGGCATTGGCCCGCGCTATTGTCCCTCGATTGAAGACAAGGTCGTGCGTTTTGCCGACAAGAATCGGCATCAGATTTTCCTGGAGCCGGAAGGTTGGCGCACCGGCGAAGTCTATGTGCAGGGGATGAACACCAGTTTACCTGAAGATGTGCAGCTTGCCATGCTGCGCTCAATTCCCGCCCTGGAACATGTGGAAATGATGCGCGTAGGCTATGCGGTCGAATACGACCATGTACCGCCCGAACAATTATTCCCAACCTTGGAGACAAAACCTGTCGCCGGACTCTTTCTTGCCGGCCAGATCAATGGCACCTCTGGCTATGAGGAGGCAGCAGCACAGGGCATTATGGCAGGCATCAATGCTGCCTTGTATGTACGGAAAGAGGGGGCTTTCGTGCTTGGCCGTCACGAAGCCTATATCGGTGTACTCATTGATGACCTGGTCACAAAACCGATGAGCGAACCCTATCGGCTGCACACGTCGCGTGCCGAGTACCGGCTGCTCCTACGTCCTGAAAGCGCTGATCTGCGCTTGAGCGATTATGCCTATAAGTTTGGACTTATTGATGATGCACGTTATGCTCAGGTAGTACAGAAGCGTGAAAACATTGAACATGCGCTTTCGCAACTCGATACCGTCGTATTTACCTCATCGCGTCAGATAGAAGCATCCGCGCAGGAAATCGGCATGGCTCCACTCGGTCAGATGCTCTCCGCTCGCGATCTTTTGCGTCGTCCCGAGGTCAGCTATCAGCACGTCGTGAAATTAGCTCAAGCTATAGATGGGCATAGCCTTGCATCCAACGGTACACCTCCTCTTCCTGCATTGCCCGCTTCTACCGCAGAAGAGGTCGAGCTGCAAGTAAAGTATGAAAGCTATGTGCGTAAGCAGGAGCAGCTTGTGCATCGTACGCGGCGCTTAGAAGAATATCGCATTCCAGATACATTTGACTATCAGGCCGTGCCACACCTACGTACTCAGGCGCGACAGAAGTTGATACGCACTCGTCCACGTACCGTCGGACAGGCATCACGTGTAGAAGGAGTAACTCCGGCAGATATAGCGATTTTGATGGTTTTCCTAGAGAAACGAAAAGCAATGGAATTACGTGCATGAGTGCATGAGTGGACCTACTTGACTGATTGAACATGAGCGTGTAACATATGCGCGCACGTGTCATTCAATCGACCGTGTACATAAACATATTTGTCTATATCTGTATCTCTCAATTGCTGAAACTGGTAACAGATGTATCCCCCACTTGTTGCCAGTCGATGGGCATTTTCATCGTTGCATAGACGCTGCTCCAGATTTTTAGGATGCATTGTAGGGGCTGTGCCTTGTGCCTGCCCTGGACAAGGAAACTCTTACATCTGTAAAGAGGGGGACTATTGTGTATATTCTTGTGGTAGACGACGACCAATTTGCCAATACCCTGGTACACTTTGTCCTCAGCAAAGAAGGGTATGAAGTCGAAACCATCGATAGTGCTCGTGGAGCACTGCAAATGATCCAAAGGCGAGAGCCTGATTTGCTATTGCTCAACGTAAATATGCCCTATATGGATGGTTTTGAGCTTTCCTCCAAGCTACGATCCGAAGGATATGAGACACCGATTATTTTTATCACGGCAAAGGATGCACTTGAGGACAAATTGCATGGGTTTCATATTGGAGCAGATGATTATATTACCAAACCCTATAACCATCAAGAGTTAGTGGTGCGTGTGCAGGCAGTGTTGCGACGCGTCAAGAAACATAGCAGACCAGCCAACGCAAATATACGCAATGGTCACATAGAACTCGTGCCGGCAGAGTTAAAGGTTATGATGCCGGGTCGTGCATCTATAACGCTTACCCCAACGGAGATGCACGTCTTACGTGCGCTAATGGCATTTCCCGGTCAAGTGGTGAAGCGCGACCAATTGCTTTCAGAGGTTTGGAATGATAACGAGAGCAACAGTAACATTGTCGATGTGTATATCCGCCGCTTACGTATGAAGTTGGAGGCGGATATTGAGCGCCCACGACACATCGTATCTGTGCGTGGATTAGGTTATAAGTTCGTCGGAAAATAGCAAGAATGTAAGGGTGAGGCCGCTGGATGCATAACATTTGTCGTTCTCGTAGGGGCAGTGCACTTGTGCCTGCCCTGATCGAAGCTGCTGATCCGGAGGGCGGGACCGCTCATGTTTGTCTTGCAAGGAGGCAGCGTGGACAAGCGTTCTCATAGGCATACACAGGCACTACCAATCGAGGTTGTAGAAGAAAGACATGAGCCAAGGGATTACGTCTACCAGCCTTCTCCACCGACACCTACGAAAGATATACCTGGAAAGAATGGGAACCACACCGAAAATATTGCATTCAGAGGAACTGAATTCCACGCTGGGTCTTCGCACACTCAAGATGACAGTGCGTCCGACGGCATAAACAATCATGCCTCTACAGAAGAGCAAAGCCATCCATTGCTCGCAGTCATAGTCTCCAATACCACAGATGCAATGATGGCCATCGACAACACTTTCGAAGTACTTGACTTCAACCCTGCGACCAACAAGATGCTTGGTTGGACTGCTGAGAATACGCTTGGATACGACTGTACCGAAGTATTGAAGTGCCGCAATCTCAATTCCACCTTGCTGTGTGGTACGTCAAGCTGCCCACTGGTGCGCGTCCTCTCAGACAGGAAGCCCCTGATCAGGGAGGAATTGATCATTGGATCAGATCTGGCCCAGCAATGTGAAGTTGCAGTCTCTGTCACTCCAGTTGACCTTGAACATAAGCCGTATATCGTCTTTACTGCACGCGATATATCCTCACAGAGAGCCGTGAACCACATGCGTGCAAACTTTGTCTCGATGGTTTCGCATGAACTACGCACCCCACTCAACTCGGTACATGGCTTCATTGACCTGCTCATGCAGGGACATATGGGTGAACTGAACAGTGAACAGCATAAATATCTGGGCTATGCCCAGGAAGGTGTCCGGCAACTCATCTCAATTGCGGAAGATATCCTCCTGATGACACGCTCAGATCTGGGACAATTTGAGATACGGCCAGAAGAGGTGAATTTTCGCGTTCTGGCAAGACAAGTGGTCAGTAGTCTGAAGCCGCAAGCGCTCAAGGCAGATGTCCTCATCAATAAGGATATTCCTTCACCCTCACCATTGCTCTATGTAGATCCTCAACGTATGAAGCAGGTATTGAACAACCTGGTCACCAACGCCATCAAATTCACGCCTCCAGGTGGAACCGTCACCATCGCTGCCCAGCCCTATGATGAACACTTCGCGATGATCTCCGTCTCAGATACGGGCTATGGCATTGCTCCTGAAGATCAACCGCATGTCTTCGAACGTTTTTACCAGTCGAACCATCGTGAGCAATCAAAATTGGGCGGCTATGGCCTGGGCTTACCCATCGCCCGCCTCATCGTCGAACAACATGGCGGCGAGATTGGTTTTGAAACACAAGTCAATCGAGGAACCACATTCTACTTCACCGCCCCTCTATATAGAGGACAGTAGAGCATTCATTCCCACAAACTTTGTTGTTGCTCTTCGATAGGCTCTTGCCAGGCGTTGTCTTTCGAGAGCTTATCGGCCTGACGTGTTGGCTCTGGCAGACGATAGCCCTTGGAACAGGCGAGCACATAGCGTATGCTCGTCTCCAGGCTAATCCGGTGTCCGAGCGAAATAATCATAGGCTTGACATGCGCACGCGTGCGCACTACTGCTCCAATTGTCTCCCCATCAGCTCGCAGCGGAACCCAATCTCCCACCTCATCACTCAGTTGGCCATGATGCCCCGTGAGAATAGATTTTGCGCAGCCAATCGTTGGCAGATCGAGCCAGAGGCCCAGGTGCGCGGCAATGCCCAGGCGGCGTGGGTGAGCAATACCCTGTCCATCAACCATAACCAGGTCCGACTGCTGCTTGAGTTGAGCAAAGGCTCCCAGAATACACGGTATCTCTCGAAATGAGAGCAGGCCCGGAATATACGGCATACGTACAGGCTCCTCATACACGTGCCGTTCCACAATCTCTAGTTCAGGATACGTCAGCAGAACGACTGCGGCCCGCGCCATGCCGCTCTCCTCATTAATCGCCATATCCACTCCGGCGACGCGCGAAACCTCTCCCAATCGATCCTCACGGATGATCCGCTTCGCAAGTTCACGTTGCAACGCGATAGCTTCATTTGGCTGAACCACCCATTCATGTAATGGTGCTTTCGACATATTACCTCTCCTTGCATCGCTGCTGACTGCGGCCTTCATCGTCCCCCGGACGCGGCTGCAGTAGACGCGGGAGCGTCGTTGCAGCGATGGATTAGTGCCGCGCCTCCGCTAGAAATACCATACGCGGACTCTCATGTTCGTATGGTCCAAGATCGTAGTCACCATAGACTTCTTTGATAGCAAAGTCAGCGCCTTCAAGCAACAGTTCCATTTCAGATCGCTCGAAAAGATACAGATGCGTGCTAATCACAGTGCGCTGAACCGGCCCTCCTTGCGTGTGGACATCATAGAAATGCGTCAACTCCAACAGATGCTGTGTTTGAGAGGAAGCGGGACTAACAAAATGCGTCAGCATCGTGCCATCCTCCTGGGACCAGGTTCCCTGATGCAATACCTGACCGCTTAAATTTTCCATATAGCGTACATCGGCGTTGCTGATATCGAGAATGAAGAGTCCACCCACCGTCAGGTGTGCCCGAATAGCCGCGAGCGCTTGCTGTTGCTGCCTCCGTGAAGTGAGATGTGCAAATGAGCCAAGTGCCACAAATGCCATACTGAATGTTTGCCCAAGCTTCATCGTACTCATATCTTGTTGTACCAGTCGGCAACGCTCTGCCAAGCCCACCTGCTCCAAAGCCTCTCGTGCCAGTTTCAGCATAGTAGCTGAACTATCGACACCCACCAATTCATAGCCATCGCCTGCTAACGGCAGCAGCAAACGCCCGCTGCCACACGCCAGTTCAAGCAGCGGTCCACTCCTCAACTGCGCGAAGTTGCGGTACATATCCAGATCATCCTCGAATTGCGCGTGCTCGATATCATAGAAAGGCGCAATTCGATCATAGTCATTCATACTCCTCATCCCCATTGCGGCTTCTGCCGCACAATTGCTTGAAAGCTGAAGAATGCAGGCATGGGAGAGCCGCCAGCTGGATAGATATTATCGGCCTGCTGACCATAGTTGATGGTAAACCAGAAAACCTTCTGGATAACATGTGACTTTGCAGATTCACCCATAATATACTGCAAGTATTGGTTCTGTTTTTGCGCATCTGCGCTGGGCCAACCTGTTTCTGTTACCCAGATTGGCTTGTTAGCGAAACCATATTGAGCTGCAATATTGTGCATTGTTTGCCATTGTAAGTCAAATGAAGGATTATCGCCATCAGTGACTGAAGGGTCTTCCCCTCCATGATAATAGTGGAAGTTCATATAATCCATATACTTCCCATAGCCGTTGGTAAAGAGGTAGGTGATGAAGTCACGAATATGGGGTTCATAGTGCCACCACATGCCGAACATACCGACAAGCGCTTGCGGGCTAACCGCTTTAATGGCTTCATAGCCTGCTTTGAGCACTGGCGCATAGTAATTGGCGTTGCGACATTCCTGGTTATTGCCCTCGCTGGGAACGAAATACGAATCGTACTCCTCGTTACCAATCTCGTAAGAGTCAATAAAGCCATGCCCATTTTTGCCATTGTAGCGGGTTGCAAGGATAGTGGCAAATTGTCGCATCTGGTCGGGGCCTGGTAGAAAAGGCTTCCCATCGCCAGCACAGGTTTGCGTCAGGTCCCATTGCGGAGCGTACTGAATAGCGAAGTCGATATGGATATGGGCTGCGTTCATTGCCGCAACGGCTGCATCAACCTGGCTCCAATCATAGACGCCGGGAGACGTTTCAATGCCAGCTTTCGCACCCTGTTTGCGCCAGTGAATTTGGTAGCGTACCCAGCAGACGTTGAGTTGTTTGTAGAAGGTTACAAGCTGCGCATCGGCATGGATGGTAGTGAAGCCATATGGACTACTCGTGGTACACGGTCCGCCGCCACCTCCTGGTTGAGTAATAGGTGTGGGTGTACTATTTGCCACAGGACCAGAATGCTTGAAAACTCCAAAATAGAAGATTGAGAATATCGCAGCACCCACAACCAATGCAATGCCAAGAATGGCTAACAGCCAGCGTATAGGTGTGGGAGATGGTGTTGGTCGATTGTTTTGCATAACTCCGTGCTTTCCCCCTAATCAGATGTTCGAGATATGTCATCCTGCACAGGACGTATCATCCTACATATGGACATATCCTCCTGCACAAGAAGTGTCATCCTGAGCGGCGTGAAGGATCTCTCGCCGAGCATCATGCTAATCCTTCGTTACCCTAGAATGGCAGCCTCAATATTCGTCTCTATTATAGAGGTGCTGTAAAACAGGAAGCAACTAGGTAGGAGTATTATCTCTGCACAGCATGTATCATCCTGAATCTAGCAAAAGTTCTGTCCCGAAGGGCAAAGTTCCTGCGTTTCACTCAAGATGACAGCCTGTGCCCGAACTCATGAAGCCCGTACCTCGCTTAATCGTGGTGCATTTCGTAACTGCCTATGCAACGTAGCAGCAGTAGCCAGCACAACCTGCGGAACGAAAAGCACCAATACGGTGAGAATCGGCCCAAACGCCTGCAAGAGCACACCTGTCAGCAACAACCCGACCGATTCGCTGCCGAACAAAATGATGCGGTAAATACTGTTCACCCTCCCCTGCAACTTGTCTGGAATCGATGCCAGCCGGTAACCGTATTGCACCGAGGCATGAATTGGAACGATAATGAAGGCAGTCGCCACAACCAGACCTAACACGGCTGGATTGGGCGCGAAGGCGAAAGGAAGCCACGTCAAGGCCAGCAGCCAACTTGCGATGATCATAATCTGTCCAACTCGAAACCTCCTCGCGAGTGGACCAGCAATGAGCGCACCCAGGATGCTGCCAATGCCTCCGCATGCCAGAATCAGGCCGGTGGTGAGCTTGGATGCATGTTCTTGTTGGGCAATTACAAGTACAATCAAGCTGTAACCAATGCCACAGAGGTTAAGTCCGCTAACCAACACTGCCAGAAAGCGAATGACCGTCGAATGCCAGAGCCAGTTCAATCCTTCCAGAATTTCTGTCCACAGTTTGCGTGACGTGGTAGTACGCTCTTCCTGGAACTGCGTCTTGATGAAGAGCAAAGAGCAGACCGAGACGAGATACGACACGGCATCAGCCAGAAAGGGTATGGCGTTTCCAATAGAATAAAGGATGCCACTGAAGGATGGTCCAAGTAGTCCCGACACGGAGTACACGAACTCATTCTGTGCGGTAGCTGCAGAAAGCTGCTCCTTCGACACGACACGTGGTAAAGCCGCAGCTTCCGCCAGACCGAAGAAAATAAACAGCGTGCCCTCGATGAATGAGACAAGGTAGAGTTGCACTGATGTAAGCACTCCGAAAGCGAACGCAATAGGAATGCTTCCCAGCGCAAGCGCACGCCCTGCATCACAGAAGATCATTACACGCTTGCGATTCCAACGGTCGATCAAGGCCCCGGCAGGAAGCCCGAACAGCATATATGGCAACAGTCGAATAGCAGCAATCAAGCCCGCTTGTGCAGGGGAGCCGGTTACCGCTAAAATCAACCATGGAAAAGCCAGCAGCGAAACCTGCGACCCGACCGCTGAGACAATCTGCCCACTCCATAACAACAAAAAGTCGCGATTACCCCACAATGAGGTGGGGCTAGTAGAAATCATACCGTCCTCACGCAAGCTTTTCCGACCGGCTGAGCGAAGCTAGACACTGTAGGGGCAGTGCCTTGTGCCTGCCCTTCGTTACCGGTCGGAATAAGAGCTGACCGGCACAAAACCCTCCCCCGGTCGATAATTCGGCGATTGATGCCGCCAGTAAGTATTATACAGTTGAGCGTAATGACCAGCCTGCTGCATCAACGCCTCGTGATTGCCCTCCTCAACAATTCTGCCACCATCAAGCACGAGAATGCGGTCGGCATGACGGATAGTCGAGAGACGATGCGCAATCAATATAGCCGTGCGATGTTGCAAAACGAGATCGAGACCTTCTTGAATCTGTGCCTCCGTCAGTGGGTCAACGCTGGCGGTAGCCTCGTCCAGAATCAGAATAGAAGGGTCTTGTAAGAGCACGCGAGCGAGAGCGACCAGTTGGCGCTGTCCAAGCGAGAGTGACCTGCCAGCCTCACCCACACGCGTCTCCAATCCTTCTGGTAGGCCATCCAGCCAGTCTCCGCCGCCAATGCTCTGAGCAACCGAAGCAACTTCTTCGTCGCTGGCACCAGGATGAGCATAACGAATATTATCGGCAACCGTGCCTGAAAAAAGAAATGGAGACTGCGGCACAATGCCAAGGTGACGATGGTAGTCATGTAGATCAAACGTGCGGATATCGCGTCCATCGATCAAGAGTTGACCACCCTGGAACTCATAGAAACGTGCAACCAGGCGACCGATGCTCGTTTTTCCCGCACCGGTATGCCCGACAAGTGCCAGCGTTTCTCCTGCTGGAATGGTGAGGTTGAAGTCGGCCAGCACCGTTTGCCGGTCATCATAGCTGAAGAAGACGTGCTGAAACTCAATGTCACCCTCTAAACGACCGACAGGTTGTGCGTCGACCTGGCGTATGCGTGGCTCAGCATCGATCAGTGCGAAGACACGCTCGCTCGCTGCCAGACCAAGTTGGAACTGGCTCCAGAATGAAGCGATACTGGTTAAGGGGTACCACAAGGAACGAATGCCTTGCAGGAAAAGGAACCAGTCCCCTGCCGATATGTTATGGTCGAGAGAACGCAAGCCACCGAAGTAGACAACGATCACCGTCCCAATATTAGCCAGTACGACCAGCACGGGGAAGACGCCATTGTAGATGAAGCCCGAACGCACATTGACCTGGTAGGATTGCTCGTTCACCTGCCGGAACTCGTCATACATATTCTGCTCCTGACGGAAATTCTTAGCAACGGTAATCCCACTGATGACCTCCTGCACATTGGCATTTACACGCGCCATTGAACGCTGCGAACGCTGTGTCGTACGCCTTGCAATACGCCGGAAGGCCAGTGCAACCAGCACGATGAACGGCAGAATAGCAAATGTTAGCAGTGCAAGCTGCACACTTCGAATCAGCAACACGATAGCCATGAGAAAGAACAACAGCACCTGGCTAAGTAAATTGAGCGTAAGCGTGACTACAGTAGCGAAGTCTTCACTATCCGAAGTAACACGACTCACGATCTTGCCGCTTGGAAACTCATCATAGAAAGACATATCGCGTGCGGCAACCGCATCAAAGGCGTCCCTACGCAGCTTCAGCACCACATCCCCTACAGCACGAGCAGTGTTCCACTGGCGAAAGAAGTTACAGACCCACGACAAAATACCCGCCAGCAGAATAGCCACAACCAGCAAAAGAATCGTCGAAACACTGCGCGATGCGACGACAGCATTGATGCCATACGAAATCAAAACCGGAAAGACCGTATCCAGCAACGATGTGAAGACAATCAACGCCGCCACAAAGAGCATAATGCGTAATTTTGGCCGGAAATAGCCGATGATGCGCGTAATGAGTTGGCGGTCAGAATAATTGCGATCATATGCCTCCGCATCCAGGCCCTCCATGATAAACCCCATATATATCCTCCGTAAGCGCTATTGATTGTCAACATGAACAAGCTTACCGGTCGAAACACCCGGCAAATCCTCTTCATAATGTGCAAAGATGCGTCGATACCTATCGCAGCGTTCCAACAATTCGTCATGCGTCCCCATATCGATCAATTCGCCGCGTTGCAAAACCAGTATTTTATCAGCCCAGCGTATCTGCGAGAGGCGATGCGTAATCAACAGCGTCGTGCGCCCCTGTAACAGACGATGAATAGCCTTCTGGATTTCGTCTTCGGTCGCGCTATCAATGGCGCTGGTCGAGTCGTCGAGGATCAGGATGCGTGGATCGGTGAGCAGCGCCCGCGCAATCGCAACCCGCTGTCGTTGACCGCCGGAGAGCGTAACGCCGCGCTCACCAATGACCGTATCGTAGCCTTCTTTGAAGCTGCGAATAAAGCCATCCGCCTGTGCATCTTGCGCAGCCTCTATAATAGCTGCCTGACTCGCTTTTTGACCCAGGCCATAGGCGATATTCTCCGAAATGGAGCGCGAAAACAGGAAGATATCTTGCTCAATAGTAGAAATCTGCGAACGCAGCGCATCCAGGCTCCACTCACGCACATCAATGCCATCAACCAGTATACGCCCCTCATCGACATCATAGATACGATTGACCAGTTTCGTAAGCGTACTTTTGCCCGCGCCCGTCTGCCCAACAATAGCAATCGTTTGACCCGGTTCAGCATGAAAGGAGATGTCCTTGAGCACGGAGGCACCGCCGTAACTAAACGAAACATGCTCGAACACGATATCGCCCCGCATTTCTGCGCGATAGCCATCCTCGTTCTCATCAAGTTCGGTCTCTTCCCGCAAAATCGCCAGGATACGTTCCGCACCCGAAACGCCTAATTGTACGAGGCTAAATGCCCAGTTCGAGTTGAAGGCAGGATAATGCAAAATCGCCATCAGACCCATATAGGCAACCAGGCTACCAACGGAAAGCTGGTTGTGTAGAACCAGCAATAGACCATGTACAAACGCAGCGACCAGGGCAATCGCGAGTAATAATGGCGGCAGATACCAGGCCTGAATCAGGCCGTTCTGCACGAAGAAATCCCGATAGCGGCGCGTGTTGTGCTCAAACTTGCTCTTCTCCTGGTCTTCCTGGGCGGTTGCCTTGACCACCTCAATGCCCGTTACAGCCTCGGTCAATCCCGCGTTCATTTCGCCAAATTGCGCCCGCATCTTATCTGAGATAGGATTCAGTTTACGCGAGTAGTAACGTAAAGCGATCAGGAATGACGCGGTAAAAAGCAGTGGTGTCAGCAAAAGCTGCACATTCAGCAGACCGATAAAGATGAGCGTAACCACCAGGCTGGTGAAGGAGTCGAAGACGATATCGAAGCCGGGAACGACCATGCTGCTTAACTGATTCATATCATTTGCGGCACGTGCCATAATATCCCCGACGCGCTGCCGATTGTGGAACGTCTGACTTTTGCCAAGCAAGCTTACATACAATTCTGCGCGTGCATCGCGAGCAAGCCGCTTACCAAGTAATTCAGGAAAGAACCGCGCACTTAAATCAAAGCATCCACCAATCAGTACAACTCCTAGCAAAATGAGTGAGGTGCTCAGCAATCCACCATGATTACCCTGCAAGACAGCATTAAAAGCGACACCCGTCAACACGGGGATTAATCCATACAGCATATTGGTCAAAATTATTGCCAGCATAAAGCTGATAGCCAGGTGAATATAACGCGAGAGGTGGGAAATTATCCAACGTACCGGGCTGGTCCGGTTGTAAGACTGTTCGCAGGCAACAGTAAATTCACGCTTAATCAAGTGGCTCCCTTCTTGACGTGGATCAATCCATCCCTACAGCGATACACAGGTTAGCACATATATTCTACCATCTTCTATGCTATATATTCTACTGCTTACAAAGGATTTGAGGTAAATCGTCATGATATCTTGCGATCTCGCATCCAATACAAGTCCCTTGCGAGATCCAGAAGGCAGTGAGAAGTCAGGAAGCGAGGAGATCTGAATTTCTGCAACAAGCCATGAAACACTTTCGTGAAAATGAACAGTCTATAGAAGATAGTTAGCGGAAATAAAGAGTTGTTCATTCACTTGAAACGACGCTGAGTAGTTATGTCTGGGGACAAGCATACTTATCGCTGTTCGTTTCCTCGCTGCGATCGATTAAGGCATTCGTTACGAACAGCATGGTGTAGCCCGGTGCCAATACGTGATCGAATAACTCGCAACATTCCTTAAGTGAAGATTGATAATCCTCTTGTAGGGGCTGTGCCTTGTGCCTGCCCATTAGTGTGGACCAGGGGCCTGACCGGGTCCATGTGGACCAGGGGCCTCGCCTGGCTTTGCTGCCCACTGATGCCCGCGTTCACATTGGTGGTTTCCCTGATGCCCGGCTGGTAATTCACAAGCTCCAGTAACGTTTTCATTTGTACAAGTAGGACAGGATGCACCACATAAACCAGCCGCTTGGAAAGCCAGGTTTCTGTGTGAAGTGAAGCTAACCTTCATTTGTTTCAATTTGGTAGATGTGCGAGGTGGAAGGGTATCAATCTCTGTTGCCATGTTGTACCTCCAATTTGCGTGTTCACGAGAGCACATTTCAATTCTTTCGGGGTCCGAGGGTAACATCAGAAGATAGATTGTATTGCAAGTATACATGCATTTCTATCCGATTACAAGAAATTCCTTACAATTTGCAGCCTGTACATTTCTTCCAGCATCTATTGAATTCATACGGCTTTTCACGTGTGATATACTTGTGAAGACTCTCTTCTGAGAGGTGAGAGTTACTTTCCCCTGGTCTTTGAAGAAACATGGTCAAGAAAGCAGGACAAGCTACCCCTAATCAATTGTTGCGCCAGGCACGGCAAGAACGTGGCTGGACGCAGAAGGATGTTGCTGATCGAATCGGCGCTCCACTGGATCTCAACGTCACGCGCTGGGAACGAGGTACTTCTAGACCTAGTGCCTACTATGTCCAGAAGCTCTGCGAACTCTTTGGTAAAAGCGCCAGCGAATTGGGTTTGCTGCCAACACTGCCACAGACTCAAGAGGCTGTAGGGACCCTCAGCGGAGGGAAGCAAAGCGCGTTTCAATCCGTCACACCCTCCGATAAGCTCGATAATTCAGAGCCGAAGCCAGTTGGTTCATCGAAAGAACTGCCGGATGGGACCATCACCTTGCTCTTCATTGACATGGCAGAGTCTACACGCTTGCTGCAACAGTTGGGCGACCGTTATGCCGATGTGCTCACTGATTACCGCCAGGTGGTGCGTACAACAATTCGGCACTGGCATGGCCACGAAGTCGATACTCAGGGCGATGCCTTCTTTGTAGTGTTTACTCGCGCCATTGATGCGGCTACAGCAGCTGTAGCTATACAACGCGCTCTAATTGCCTATCACTGGCTCGAAAATATAACTGTGCTTGCCCGTATCGGTTTGCATACAGGTGAGCCACAACTCTCTTCAGAAGGCTACATCGGACTGGATGTCCACCATACTGCCCGCATCATGAACGCTGGACACCCGGGTCAGATTCTGCTCTCACAGACAACGCATGATCTGGTGCAGCATAGCTTGCCGCAGGATATGTTCCTGCGTGATCTAGGGGAACATCGTCTCAAGAACCTACGACTACAAAGTCACCTCTTTCAACTAAGCAGCGCTGACCTTCCTGCCGACTTTCCGCCACTCAAAACCCTCGACATGCGTCCTAACAATCTGCCTGTGCAGCCTACTCCCTTTATGGGACGCGAGAAGGAAGTAGCCACGCTCACTAACCTCTTGCACCGTCCAGAAATACGCCTGCTAACGCTGACAGGTCCAGGAGGAGTGGGCAAGACCCGCCTGGCCTTGCAAGTGGCAACCGAACTCACTGAGTTGTTCCCCGATGGGATATTTATGGTGCCCCTCGCCGCGCTGGATAATCCTGAGCGAGTCGTACCGGCCATTGCTCAGACGCTTTCAATTGGCGAAGTAGGAGATCAACCATTGCTCACACTTTTGAAAAGTGTGCTCAAGCAGAAGCAACTCCTCTTGCTCTTAGACAACTTTGAGCAAGTATCAGATGCAGCCGTCCAGGTTGCCGACCTGCTCTCTGCTTGCCCCAAACTCAAGGTGCTTGTGACCAGTCAGGCGGTGCTGCATGTGCGAGCTGAGCGTGAGTTTGTAGTGCCCCCACTTGCCGTGCCCAATCCCAAACGTCTGCCAGAACTCGTCACCCTCGCACAATATGAGGCTGTATCTCTCTTCATCGCACGGGCCCAGGTAGCTAAGCCTGATTTCCAGGTAACTCATGCCAATGCCCCTGCTGTCGCCGGAATCTGCGCCAGATTGGATGGCTTGCCACTAGCTATCGAATTGGCAGCCGCGCGCATCAAGTTTTTTGCACCACAAATCTTGCTTGCTCGCCTGGAGCAGGGATTCGCAGTCCTTACAGGAGGAGCGCGTGACCTACCTGCACGGCAGCAGACTATGCGCGGGGCAATTGCTTGGAGCTACGAATTGCTCTCACCAAAGGAGCAGACTCTCTTCCGGCGACTCGCGGTTTTTATTGATGGGTGCACTATGGAATTTGTGGCTCAAGTGAGCGAAGCAGTGGGAGAACTCGAAGATGACGTGCTGGAGACACTCCTCTCGCTGGTAGACAAAAGCCTGCTGCGCCAGACAGAATTGGAGGTAAATCAGGAGGATGCCACCTATCTTCATGCCTTAGAAACCACTCCACACGCTTCACTCACATCCCCACGCTTTTCGATGTTGCAAGTGTTGCGCGAATTTGGGCTTGAGCGCTTAGCAAACGCTGGAGAGCTAGAGGCGACACGCACTGCCCATGCCATGTACTTCATCGATCGAGCGGAAGAGGCCGAGCCGTATCTGCGAGGAAGCGAGTCACGCTTATGGTTTGCTCAGTTGGAGCAGGAACACGAAAATCTTCGTGCCGCCCTGAACTTCCTATTAGAGCAAGCACACACCAATCCCAATGGGGTCTCCCAGCCTGTCATCCTGCGTTACGCGAAGGATCTCTCGCCGGACAACGCTCAGATCTTGAGCGAAGCCGAACGCCCATCACCGATGAATTGACCAGGGATCCCTTGGGCGGAGCACGCCTTACGCTTGTGCGGTGCATTGCATTGGTTCTGGAACATCCACGGCTACTACAGAGAAGGGCTTAGCTTCTTGGAACGTGCCCTGGCAGTGCGTCAAGGGATCTCAGCATCTGTGCAACTCAAAGCACTCTATGCAGCAACGGAACTCACCTTCACACTGGACGACTATGAGCGGGCAGAGGCGCTTTGTCGAGAGACCCTGACGCTCTCCCAGGAGCTGGGAGACAAAGCAAGCAAGGCGACCGCCCTCTTTCAGCTAGGGTTTATCGCCTGGGCGAGATGCAAGTATTCAGACGGACATGCCCAGTTGGAAGATGCCGTGACCCTCTTCCAGGAACTCGGGGATCGCTGGAATCAGGCACGCTCCCTGGTCTATCTCGCTCGAGTGTTGGTGGCACAAGGCCAGTATGACCGGGCACGCACAGTGGCGGAGCAGAACCTTGCACTTTCCCGTTCACTGGGCAATAAGGGCCGCATGGCTATCGCGTTAGGCGAACTTGCGCATGTACACTTTTTAGCGCAAGATGACATCTCCCAGGCACAGACACTGGCGGAGCAGAGCCTGGCGCTCTTCCGAGAGCTGGGTGACACTCAATACACCTCTTACACCCTCAATCTGTTGGGAGAGATCCACCTGATCCAGGGCGAACAAACTCAGGCCCGCGCACTGCTCGAAGAAAGTGTGGCAACCTTCAAGGAACTGGGGGATCGCTGGGGAATCGCCGAGGCTCTGTTCGTTTTCGCACGCGTCGCCATGTCTCAGAAGGAGCATGCCACCGCTCGTGTCCGCTACCAGGAGAGCCTGGCGTTGGCACGAGAAATCGACGCTAAGAATTTCATTGTCGCAGCCCTGGAGGGAATAGGAGCCGTAGTAGCAGCACAAGGCGAGCCAGACTGGGCAGTACGCCTATGGGGAACTGCCCAGTCCCTACGTACTGCCCTTGGTGCACCCCTGCCCCTGGTCTACCGCGCCGACTATGAGAGGGTATTGACAAACGCCCGTATCCAACTAGGTGAAGAGACCTTCGCTACAGCCTGGGCCGAAGGAGAGGCAATGACTCTGGATCAGGCTCTCAATGCACTGCCGGATCTCTTTATGCAAGCGTAGGTACAACAAACTATACGGTAATCACTCCGAGCGCGCCGCCAGCCATTCGTTGATATGCGGCCAGGTAAACTTCTGCGCGCCGCTGCCAGCCATCATCCCAATATGGCCTCCCTTCACCTTTAACATCAACTGATCCTGACTGCTGACCTTGGTCATAATGCTCTCCGATTGACAGACCGGCGAGATATGATCGGCCAGGGCAATCACATTGAGCAGGTTCGCCCGGATGCGACTCAAATCCACCCGCTCGCCACGAATGATCAATTTCCCCTGGATCAGTCGATTCTCCTGATAGAAGTCTTTGATGAGCTGGCGGTAGGTGGCTCCGGCCATCGGAATGAGATCAGTGACCCAGGTATTCATCGCGTGCCACGACTCCACCACCCGTGGATTATCCAGGTTATCCCACAACGTCAGATAGGAACCGATATAGTTCTCGACCGGCTTGAGCGCTTTCGCCCCATAGTCAATCAATTCCCCTGGCATGTTGCCGAAGGCGCTGATGATCCTATCGGGATCAAAGGCGGCATCGTTGACCCAACGCACAAACCCGCCCGCCTGCTTATCGCTGAAATCCAATGGTGCCGTCAAGAGCAAGAGATTTTTCAGGCCATCGTCGGGTCGCAAGGCGGCATAGATCGTCGAGAGAATGGCCCCAATGCACCAGCCCAGTATACTAAACTGCATCGGAGCCAGAAACCGCTTTCACTTTGCGGATGGCGCGGGTCAGATAGTCCAGCACATAATCATCGAACTTCAGGTCGGTATCTTCTGGCCCAGGTGCACCCCAGTCCAGCAGATACACATCATAGCCCTCTTTGACCATGTACTCTACGAAACTATGGCCTGCTCGTAGATCCAGGATGTAGGGTCGGTTCATCAGTGCGAACACCAGCAACAGCGGTATTTTGTGACGCTGCTCGGCTGGCACCACAGGAATGTAGCGGTAGAGTTTGGCCTTGTTGAGCGTCCAGATCACCTCTTTAGGCGTCTGGGCCACATTGGCGCGCGTTGTGCTGACGCGTACCAAGGTACGCGCGTTCTCTTCAATCCGCTTCAACTCGCTCTCGAGTTCGGGTGGGACTCCAGGTAAGGAGGGAGGTGACATTAGTGGGTCTCCTTTGCTTTTCCTTGCTTCCCGCCCGACTGGGAAGAAGAGGTCTTTTTCCGTTCCCTCTGGGAGGCAGTGGACGCATCGGTATTGTTGGAAGCACTGGCACTCTCAGAGTCGCTTGCATGTGTAGCCGTTGCATCTTTGAATGCAGAGAGCGCCTCTAGAGCATGTTGAACGTCGTCGAGGGTAGCATCCAGATCGTCCAAACGCATCTCGATATTCGTCAGTCGCGTCGCCAGGCTGATCACGTCAGCGCGGGTCGGCATATTCAGTCCAGTCAGCGCCTGGGTCATCGTCTTTTCAAGCGCTTGCTGAAATGGGTGTGATACCGTCAGGTACGTATTCAACCATTGCGCGGTTGCCTGGCTGTAGGCCTCCGAATGAACGAAGTCGATCATCATTTTGGACCAGCTTTCCATGCCGGCATCACGCAGAGAGCGCAAGCTTTCCATGCTAGCATCGCGTGCGGTACGCCACGCTTCAAAGGGATCGAATGGCGCGGACCCGGCAGAGCGTGTTTCTTCAGATTGTGGCTTTTCAGATTCTGTGCTCATAGTCGTTTCTTTCTTCCTTAGCAGCTACATAGTTGGTCCGGCTAAGAATCGCCGTCAGGACATTGACATTGATGATTTTACCACTTTTCTGTTACTATTAGAAAAGGGAATCCCAAGTAGTCGGTACGAAATGATGTCTCAGGGTGCCCGCAAAGGGTCCTCTACGAATTTTCGACAAAGGAGCAAGATATGGATATTCTTTTGATCGGGGCACCAGGAGCAGGCAAAGGAACACAAGCAGAAAAACTTTCTCAACTTCTCTCGCTTCGGCATATAGCGAGTGGAGACTTGTTCTACAAAGCCTATGAAGAGCAGACAGAACTTGGGTTAAAGGCACGAAGATATGTTGATCTAGGCGAACTGGTTCCTGATGAGATCACTATCCCAATGGTGATGCTTCACATTGAAGAACCTGAAAGCGCACAAGGTGTCGTATTAGATGGCTTCCCACGTACGCTTGCACAAGCACAGGCATTGGATGCAGAACTTGCGGGTATCAATCGACAAATTGACCTTGCAATCTACCTTAAGGTTTCGCGTGAGGAGTTACTTGCGAGGATTGCAGGCAGACTCTTCTGCCAGGCCAATCAACACGTATACCACATCAATTTTCATCCCCCGAAAGAAGCTAATCGATGCGACCTCGATGGAAGTAAGCTCTACCAACGCCCCGACGATGCCGGGGAAGCCATGCGCAGACGTCTTGTCATCTACTTCAATGAAACCGTCCAACTACTCGACTACTACGGTCAGCAAAATAAGCTGCGAGAAATAGACGGCAACCAGAGCATCGACCAGGTCCAGGCCATGCTCTTGAGCGAAATAAACGACTATAAGGGAACAGGCACGAAGGTCTGAAAATTCTCACGCTTGTGCGAACGTATCGATCATCAGCTTCACATCATCGCCAAGCGGATACAGAATCGGACAGGTACAACCGGTGCGGTTGTACTCTTCTACCTTCGCGCGGACTTCATCGGGCGTCCCACTTGCAGAAATGCGCTCAATCAACTCGTCTGGCACGAACTGCATCGCCTCGTGAATTTGCTCCTTGGTGGCAGGCCACCCAAGAATACTCTGCACCTTCTGCACCGTCTCCGGCGGTGTGCCGCTCGCTTGCGCAATATGCGGCTGCTGTGCCAGATATTGCGTAATCAATTCCTTAGCCGCCTGCACCGCCCGGTGGTGATCGGAATCAACCGAGCACACAATCAACTGCGGGCGATCAATATCCTCCAGGGTACGCCCGGCTTTTTTCGCGCCAATTTCAATATGCTTTATAGCTTCGTAATTGTATTCCGGCGGCACGCAATAATTGAGTGCCACCCCATCCGCAATTTCACCTGCCAACTCCATCATGCCCATATGGGTTGCGCCAATATAGATCGGCACATTGCGCGGCTCGCGCCGTCCATGTACAACATCAAGCTCAATATCATCCACGAAATGGAATTCACCGTGGAAGGTGACACGCTCCATATTGAGCAATCGCTTCATCACCTCGATCGTCTCACGCATCGCCTTCAGCGGCTTTCTGCGTTCAATCCCCACCTGTCGAGCCAATGGATCCCACCACGCCCCCAGACCGCAAATGATGCGATTGGGCGCAAGATCATCCAGCGTCAAAAACGTTGCTGCAAGCAACCCGATATTGCGCGTCCAGTTATTAATCACTCCGCTACCGATTTTGATATGCGATGTCACCGCTGCGAACGCAGCCATAGGCACAATCGCATCACGCACCAGGCGCGACTCCGCCTGCCACACGGCCTCGAAACCGCGCTCCTCAGCATACTGCGCATACGCCATGCCTTCGCGGATCTCATGCTTGTCTTGCAAATACATTGCTACGCGTGCCATCTATGTTCTCCTTATCTATAAGCCATACAATAAGAACCAACAAGCTCAATTCTTGGCAGCTTCTGCGGCAAGCGCCTGGTATTCCTGTTCAGTTAATGTAACAGCCATTTGGTAGGCCATTGAGATTACCTCCCCTGACAAGATGAGAATAAACTGCTATGCTCCATCATAGCCTCTGGCATGAGATTTCGCAACCCTCCTTGTCGAAGTAGGATTTTTGTATCCCCTTCACGCTGAGAACAGTACTCTATTTGGTACTATTACCAGTGAGTAAACGTGTACTGTGAGGAACGTAGCGCTAAAGACAAAGAAACTAGCAAAAAGCTAAAAAGAACTCATAAGGAGACTGAATTTGATAAACAAACGCACGAGTCGCATACTCCTGCTAGGAATATGTTCACTTCTCATAACACTTACAGGATGTAACCTCTTCTCCCAAGGGAGTACCCCACCTGCAAAGATCACCCCCATAACGCTGACTCCCACTACGACGAGTACAACTACACCCACACCCGTGAGCAGTACCGACTGGACCACCTATCACCGCGACAACTCACGCACCGGATTCGTCCAAAATGCGCCCGATCCACACCAACTCACTCAGGCATGGAACGTAAAACTGGATGGAGCAGTTTATGCCGAACCACTCGTCGTTGGATCAAATGTGATTGTCGCGACGGAAGGAGACTCCCTCTATGCCCTCGATAGTCATACAGGCAAGGTACAGTGGCATACCAATGTTGGCACACCGGTTCCACTCTCAACATTGCCTTGTGGCGATATTGATCCCCTGGGCATTACAGGCACACCCGTCTATGATCCCTCAACCAAACTGATTTTCGCCGTCGCTGAGATCTCTGGCCCTGCCCACATCCTGGTAGGCGTTGATGTAGGTACCGGACAGGTACGTGTACGTCGCTCCGTCGATATTTCCGCGATGGACCCACGAGTGCATCAGCAGCGAGCTGCTTTAGCGCTGTACCAAAATATGGTCTATATCGCCTATGGAGGTCTTGATGGCGATTGTGGAGATTATCATGGAACGGTTGTTGCTTCGAGGACGGATGGCACCGGCTCATTGTTATCCTATCAGCTACCAACTCCCCGCGAAGGCGGTATCTGGGCAGCATCAGGGCCTGCCGTAGATGATGCTGGCCATATCTATGTCTCAGTCGGCAATGGTGAGACAACTCAAGGAGACTGGGATCATACTGATTCGATCCTTCGCCTGTCATCGACGCTGCAACTTGAAGACGGCTTTGCTCCCACGCAGTGGCAACAGGATAATGCCTCAGATGCCGATCTCGGTTCAATGGGTCCCATCCTCTTACCGGGCGGATTGATCTTCGCTGATGGCAAGTCCGGCCTCGGCTACCTTCTTCATACTGATGCGTTGGGCGGGGTAGGTGGTCAGGCTCAGGTAAAGTCTGTCTGCCATTCCTTTGGTGGAGCTTCCCTGCTTAACTCGCAACTATTCGTTCCCTGCACAGATGGATTGCAAGAGATTACTATCGGACCCGGTGCAAACATGGCCCTGGGTTGGAAGGCACCATCGCAAATCAGTGGTTCGCCCATTGTAGGAGGGCAGACAGTCTACAGCCTGAATCCCGGAGGAGGTATCCTCTACGCGCTCGATGCCGCCACTGGAAACATACGCACCATGCTATCCATCGGTGCCACATCACGCTTCGCCACACCAACGCTTTCTGGAAATCAAATCTTTGTGGGAACGCTCACAGGAGTTGTTGCAGTCACGATATCATGATCTACTCTCCCGATACTGCCTGTTTTTCAGGAGTACCGGGTCTCTTTATAAGTCCGAATGTATCACGCGAGGGAAGAAGTGAACCGAGCACTATCAGTGTAATGCTGGCTGCTGCCACCGGCACAAAAGCCACAGCAGGCAGGTGGAAGATATCCCACAACTCGCCACCAATAAACGGTCCCACAAAGGCCACTCCATAAGTGAGTGAGAAGGAGATGCCGGTCAGGCGTGCAACCTCATCATGGCGTGCCAGCAGCGCTGGGAGTGCTAGACCAAGTGTAAAGACAAGTGCTGAACTGCCACCAAGCAGTGCGGCCCACAACACTTCCAGATTTGCAGGCGTAAAAATCCATCCACTAATTGACACTGCACAGATGGTGCCCGCCACAATAAAGGGCCAGCGACGACCTGCAAGTTGCTGCGCCAGCACTGTGACCAGCAGACTCGACGGTAATTGTGCCACATTAAGCGTTGCTAGAGCCAGGGGCGTCAAGCTCATATGGTGTAATGCCTGGTTATAGGAAGCAATCCACGCGTTCATCCCAAAATAAATGAGACTACCACACCCAATCAGAATCCCCAGATGCAGCGCACTCACCCGCGTCCGCTCTTTGCGAAACCCGCCGCCCTCGCGGTCACCTGATCCTTCGATGATAGGAGGTGCCAACGCATCAGGCGGTTGAATTGACCTTGTAATCTGTCCTGGTGGCGCAAGCCACAACCAGAAAACGAGCAGCACAACCACAGGTATGCCCCAGAAAACAAAGGTAGATGACCAGGCATTGCTTCCCAGAAATTGGGCCATGACAGGAACCGTAAGGCCAGCCGCCGCAGCTTCACCCAGGATCAGTCCATCGCTAAAAAGCGCAGCTACCAGACCAATATGCCTGGGAAACCATTGCCGCACTAGCACCGGCACCGCCGTTTGTCCCACTGCAATACCCAGGCTCAGCAGCAGCGTGAAAAGAAAGAGTGTGGCCACGCCAGGCAAGAAAGCACGTAGCAGCGTACCAGCCCCAAGGAGCAACAGTCCAAGTGTCACGCAAGTCCTTCCACCAATCCGTTCTATGAGAAACCCCGATGGCCAGGCACCTACCGCCAGTACCAGTATAGGTAGTGCAGTCAGAAGCCCAGTTGCAGCATAGGAAAGCGCCAGATCATGCTGAATAAGCGGCAGGACAGGGGGTACCGCCAGAATGACCGAACGTAAATTAAAGCCCACAAGTGTGATTAAAACGCAAGTGATGACCATACGCCAGGTCGTAGTGAGAGGTTGATTCTTCATTTTAAGCTGTAATCTTGTAAAATCTCTCGTGCGGCGCGGGCTCCCTCGCTCGCCCCGCCCTCCATAAATCCCTGCCACTTGATAGAACAATGCTCACCCGCGAAGTGGATCGGCCCCTGCCGCACCCCCTCGTAACCACCAAAGAGAGTGTATTGTCCCACTCGCCAGCATGCATAGCTCCCAAGAAGATAAGGATCACCCATCGGATAACTCAAAGCTGCCTTCCCAGTGTAGTGAGCGCTGATGCCAGGGAAAACACGCTCCAATTGCCGCAGGCATTCCTGTGCATACCGCTGAATCTCCCCAGACTCAGCCGTCGTTGAATATGCTGTCGGTGGGGCATAGGCTGCTCCTCTCTCTCCGCTCGTATAGTCGACGAGAATGCCGTGCGAACCTGCTTGCCCAAGCGAACCATCCCATAGCGTCTGTATATCCAGATCCGTTATGAAAAACCCACTGTTGACACGTGGCCACGGACCCTCCGTATACCAGTACGGCGTATCGAACTGCAAGAACAGCTTGGATATAGTGCCATATCCAAGTTCCGTAATCGCGGTTTGCTTTAAAGCATCAAAACCTGCCTGCCTATAATCAACATGCCGCAAGGTACTGAACGGCAAAGTAAGGATCACATGATCGCAAATCACTTCCACAGGTCCAGTTGGAGTTGTGAAAGATAACGTAATTGCATCATTGTTCTCCCGCTGAATAGCAACCAGTTGATGGTCGAACTGGATACATCCCTCTGGCAGACTTCTTGCAATAGCCAGTGGAAGTTGCTGGTTCCCACCCGCAATTCTAACGCTTCCTTCCATTGGTCCCGATGAGTCTGTTTGGTCATCGTCATCAGCGTCCTGCTCATCTTCAGAGAACCACGAGCCAAATGTATAGACCAGGTTGAGTGAGCTTTGCAATCGCGGTTCCAGCCCGAAGTAACCTCGACATGCACTATCCAACATTTTGCCTTGTGGAGTATTATGCCCACCTTCCACATACTGCTCAATCCAGTCATAGACACTTAAGTGGTCAAGCCGGTATCCCGTCTCAGTAAAGTGCGAATAAGTCGTTGGATATCCCGCTTCCTGAACCTGCTGATGCAGAACATGGTAGAGAGGTTGCAACCCACTCCATAGCTCTTCCTCATCATAGTAGCGATTGAAGAAATACATAATCCTCTGCGCCGATCCTGGGAGTGTTCGCCCGAGGTCAATCGTTTTCAACCTGAACCGCTCGATCAAATCCAGCATTATCCGGTGATCGCCATCGATAAATTCACCGCACCACTCACTAATCATCTCATCCGCCCACGTAACAGCATCAGAATGCATTCGTCCACCAACACGGTTTGACGCCTCATAAATATTGCATGCAAGATCGGCATCCTGCAACGTCAGAGCCGCATTCAGCCCGGCAATACCTGCACCCACGATAGCAATGCGAATGTGTTTGTCCATTTTTCTATTATACGATTTTCAAGTATGGGGATGGCAAATAGCCATTCTGATTATGCATGTTGTGCTAGCTAGATGGAAGATTGCTATGAAAAAGGATGCTATCGTGGATGAGAGTCGGTATCCTCATAAATTCGTTAAGACTCTTCGATTGCTTATTCTCTTACTTAAAACCCTATCCATCATTTCTTCAAATCTCAAGGTTTATTGCTGTCTTTTAACTGCAAGAACATAAGTATTCTTTGTATTGGCTACCTTTATGCTGAGAAGAAGGTATTCCTGGTTATTGTCCACAACATACACAACTATGGAGGCTTTTGTATTTGCTGAAGCAAAAAATATCAGTCTTCAATTGCATGATTATGGTTTTCAACTCCATTTTAGCATAGTACGTGGATATCAGATAGCTATTAAGGACCTACTGAAGAGACTTTAATAGAGTTGTTCTGATCGCAAGCTTGAATATAATCTCTTTCCAAGAATAAGCAACTTGAAAAATAGATGCAAAGCTCCAAATCCCCAAATAAGAGATGAATGTTGCAAATGAAATTAGAACATATAACCGAATAATTGTTCGATAACCATCTACTTTACAGAGGGAGTATAATAGCGTCCTGAAATGCGATTGCCGTCTTTAATTGTTCAATCCTGTTCTAGAAAATGTTCGAGAAGACTGTCAGGAACGCAGAAATTAACATGAATTATGGTGGTATGAAAGATTATGAACATTCTACACACAAACCTATTCACCCCAAGAACCCTTGGAGTTGGCTTTCATAATGTAGGCAGCGAGGGAGTCTTACGCGCCTCTAATGAAACAATCGTCAAAAAGATACAGCACTACTATGGCCAGCGATGTGGCCACCTCCCTCTAAACGCTACAAACATACGTGCCCTCGTCGACTTCCCTTCTGAAGAAATTCACGCCCAAATGACTTATCTCAGCACACTCTTCGGCAAAAATATCATCCCAATGACCTTCGACGAACTCAAACAGGAAACCCTGGGAACCAATTCATCCTATCCATCGCACGATACATCGCTCGTAGGGGCTGATTCATCGCGCCTATCGCCGATGAATCGACCCCCCTTAGTCGTCCCCTATATCAATGTCCCCGAAATAGAAACACGCCTGCACAACGAATACAAAGCAGAATCCTGGGGCCTGCCAGGAATCATGACTACCGCCTTGAAAAACAAAGCTAGCTTTTATCAACTCGCGGATGAATTTAACCTGCCAGGATTTTACCCCCCTGATTATACCGTCGCGCATATCTTTGACGTAGCCCGCGAGGCAGAAAAATTCCTTCACAGGATAGAGGAGATATACCAAAAAGCAGGAGTTGCGGGAGCCTACCCCTTAGGAGTAATGCTGCGAGCATCCGAAGAAGATGGCAACTACGGCTGCTGTCTCGCCTATGAAGACGCAGGCGGCATCGTCGTCGTAGAAGATGGAGACGCCGAGCACACCCACTACTATCAACACTGGCAAGAAGCATTAGCTAACTCGCAGGAACATCTCATTACTACCATGAACCTACAGAAAGAAACTCGAGTAGTCATCAGCCGCTACATCGACTTTGCAGACTCCCCCGGCATGTCTGTAGTAATCATGGATGGCCAGGTAGAATCTCTCGGCTGGAATGGTCAATTGCAAAAGCCCGGCAGCAAAGCCTGCGTTGGAACAAGTACCTATATTCCCAAGAATGCCTACATGCAGCGCATGCAGCAAGAATATGAACAGCAGACAACCGCCTTCTTTGAAACCCTGCTGAGAAAAACAGCTCAAAAGTGCGGCATCGACTTTGCCGCTATTCGAGGAGTAGCAAACCTGGATATCATGATTCCGGGAGAACTAGAAAAAAGACTACAGCGAGCACGAAAACAGCCGGAAGGCAACTATCTTGCCGAATGTAACCCCCGCTGGACAAACTACACCGACGCCATCATGGTAGTGCTGGGAGCCAACCACAAAGAGCAGACCATCTCGAACATGAGGGAAGTCATTCAATCAGGAATTTGGACCATCGATAAACATCCCCTGCCGCCAGACCTGGACCCGCAAAATGTAAGAACGCGCATCGCCGAAAGGGATGCAGTCTTGAAACAAGATGGCACGCAGAATCATTTGCCGCATGGCAAAAAATCCCATGGGCCTGATCTTCGCCGGAGACCTGGCCCGAGCACAGCAAGAAGTGAACGACATACTAACTCTGCTTTCCGTCCAGAGGGTTTAGGAAATGCTTGCACAGTGCTCAGTCAAGCTCCACTTGAACGGGGTGGGGCGAGCCGAAATGTAGGGACAGGGGGTGCTGGGTGGTTGGGAAGGGGCCTTGTGCCTGTCCGGGTGGTGCTTCTTACCCCCCAACTAACGCAGCCATCATACTCTGCACAGCCCGCACCTCATCCAAATTAATCGTATGTCCCATACCCGGATACAACCGCGCCGTCACAACTCCTCCGAGGCGGCGCAATATTTCGGCAGACTCTAGCACTCTTGCCTTCGGAATATGCGGATCCACATCGCTGCAACCTAGAAAAACAGGTGTACCCTCAAGCGAGCCAGGGTAGTCGCGTGGTGTACCATCAGGACCAATCAATCCACCACTCAAGCCCGCTACACCCCCGTAGCGTCGTGCGTGGCGGGCCACAAATTCCAGCGACAGGCATGCACCCTGCGAGAATCCAAGGATGATCGTACGTTCGGCTGGAATATTATGCCCCTCCAGTTGCTCGAGAAGCGAGGCAATCACCGCCAATCCTGATGAAAGTCCAGGTTCGTTGCTGGCAATTGGGGCAAGGAAACTGTTTGGATACCACGTGTACCCGGCAGCTTGTGGAGCCAGATAGACAAAACCGGGCTGGCGAAAACTATCTGCCACTCCCAAAATATCTTCCGCTGAAGCCCCACGCCCATGTACCATAATCATGGCTGCTCGTGCTTGCTCAATTGGTTCGCCAGCAGCCAGCACTGGCTGACCCCGATGCGGTCCTGTAACCTTCGCCAACATATCACTCATTTGCTTATCTCCAGTAGAATAATTTGCGTCACATCGCGTTTCTCAACCTATCAAGTCTCAATCATCCAAAGAATGCCCAGGTGCTGCACGTCCTTCTCAGAAGGATCACCATGCCGCATGCAGTATCTCCTCGATCTGTGATACAGCAGTGATCGGCTTGGGATTGCTCTGCACAGTTCGGCTCTCGAAAGCCAGTTGTGCCAGATGCGGCAGGTCAGTTTCCTGTACCCCCACATCGCGTAACCGTTGAGGCAAGTTCATCTCTCTGATCAAATTATAAATACGTTGCACAGCTTCCTCAACAGCAGCCTCAGCACTACGCCCCGCACGTGGAATCCCCATCGTCTCGGCAGCCGGGGCCAGTTGAGATGCTGTAGCATCCAGGTTGAAGCGCATGGCATAAGGCAGGATAATGCTGTTGGCGATGCCGTGTGGTACGCCAGCCGTTCCACCCAGAACGTGGCACAACCCATGATGTAGCGCCATCGTGACATGGGCCAGAGCGGTGCCTGCGAGGAACGCCCCTTCCAGCATCTCCGTACGAGCTTCCAGATCATCCCCCTCAGCATAGCACCGTGGAAGCGCATACATAATAGAGCGTATGCCGCTCAGAGCCGCAGCCGTGGAAAGAGGATTGCGCGTGATTGAATACAACGCCTCGATGCAATGAGCCAGTGCATTGATTCCCGTAGACGCCGTCATCGATGGCGACAGCCCCAAGGTGAGTCTTGGATCATAGATAACCAGTTTCGGCACAATCCTCGCATCACTGACCGTCACCTTACGTGCCTGACCATCAACTTGCCGCGTAACTCCATACACAGGCGTCATCTCTGACCCCGCATAGGTCGTAGGAATAGCAACGACAGGCACCGAACTTCCCTGCTCTTCCAAAGCGAAACTAACCGCCTTTGCCATACCGATTGGGCTACCACCTCCCATACCGATAATCGCATCCACTGTATTCTCCCAGGCAAGCTCTTGCGCCTCCGCGACCTGAAAATCGGGGACATGTGGCTGTGTACGTTCATAGACGGCAACCAGCCGCTTTCCCAATGCATTTTCAATCGCTGCGATAGAGCCATCTCTTCGCAATGAGCCACTTGAGCACAACATCACATCGCTGCCAGCCAAACCGCTCAATGATCTCGCTCAATTGGGCAAGCGAACCCGCCCCAAAGATAACTTCCTGAGCATAACCGGTGTAGCGAAACCCGTTCATTGAGATGTCCTTACTTTTAGCACCGCTCGCTGGTGCATCTCCTTTAATCTGCTCCATCTGGCAGGTGCAAAGCATAGAGCTTTCCATCCCATGAGCCGACATAGATAACTCCATTCGCAATTGTTGGCGAGGAATCGATGACGTTACCAGCCCTATAGCTCCATAGCATGCCTCCCGTTCTGGCATCGAGCGCATATAGCTTATGGTCTTGCGAACCAACATAGACAATGCCATTGGCAACTGTCGGGGAGGAGTCGATGACATCTCCGGAGGAAACCATCCACATTATCACGCCTGTCCTGGCATCAAACGCATACAGCTTATCGTCAGTTGAGCCGATATAGACAATTCCATTTGCGACTGCTGGCGAGGAGTGAATGAAGCTGCCAGTGCGAGCAGTCCATAAAGTTGCTCCTGTCCTGGCATCGAGAGCATACAGTTTGCCATCCTCTGAGCCAACATACACAACTCCATTCACAACTGCCGGTGAAGAGATCCGGATAGGAAGACCCACCATGGCAGTCCATAGCAATTTCCCCGTCCTGGCATCGAGAGCATATAGTTTGCCATCCTCCGAACCAACATACACAACTCCATTCACAACCGCCGGTGAGGAAGAAACAAAGTTTCCAGTCGTACGGGTCCATAACACCACGCCTGTAAGAGCATTGAACGCGTACAGGTTGGAATCATTCGAGCCGACATACACAATCCCATTTATCACCGCCGGTGAAGACCAGATAGCCCCTTTCGTGGCGTAGGTCCATAGCACCGCACCCGTCCTGGCATTCAATGCATAGAGCCGAGAATCATCTGATCCAATATAGACAATCCCATTAGCGATAGCAGGCGAGGAACCAATGGAAGCTTTCGCGTTGTGAGTCCACAACATCTTTCCCGTCCTGGCATCAAGCGCATAAAATCTCCGATCATATGACCCGACATAAACAATCCCATTCGCGACCGCTGCCGAGGAGATGACATAGCTTCCAGTAGAAACCGTCCAGTACGATACCAGCCGGGCCACGTTCGCAACATTAAGGATGTGCTCGCCAGAGTTGAAGTGAGTATGTTGCAAATCAAAGCCAAACATCGCAGCGTTGGAATTGCCAGAGAGTGTAGAAGTAGTTCCCCGGTTAAGTACTCTGGAAAGTGAGCAGAGTGACGCTTGCCAGTGCAACGATGAGAATCAAACCGATCAGTAGGACTGCTTTCCTTCGGGCAAGGGTTATACGGTTCTTGTTGGGAGCTATCTCCGCTTCTGAAGGAAGTGCAGGGAGCGCGTTTCCGTTTTGTGAGTTATCTGATACATCAGCCATTAATTTCAGCTTCTTTCGCTAGAAGTGGCACTCTACTCCGCCTTCTTCCCCACATGTACCGCCACCATCCCCCTACTCAAACGATAAAACCCCACATCCCTCCACCCAACCTCCTCCATCATCACCTTCAACGCAGGCGGATCAGGAAATGTTGTCAGAGAATTTGGCAAGTAATTGTACTCTTCAAATGCCTTGCCAATAATCGTCCCGAATAATGGAGCAATCCTGTAGAAATACAAATGGAACAGCGCACCAAAAATTTTGCCAGGTGGGTGACTGATTTCCAGGCAAACCACGCGTCCGCCCGGCCGCACCACGCGCAACATTTCTCGAAATCCCTGCCGGATATCCGTCAGATTACGCACTGTGAAAGCAGAGCAGCAGCCATCAACGCTATTATCCGCCAAATCGATATGCTCTGCATCTCCCAATCGCAGATCAATCCGATCTTGCAGCCCTAAACGAACAAGCTTCATGCGCCCCCGCTCAAGCATCTCCGGCGTAATGTCCATCCCAATCATCCGCGTCCTCGGCTCTGAACGGCGAATCACAGCGATAGAAAGATCGGCTGTACCGGTACCCAGGTCAAGCCCAACCTCATCATCCTTCAATTCCAGTTGCTGTGCAGCAAATGCCCGCCAGCGTCTATCCAACCCAAAACTCATCAAACAATTCAGGAGATCATAGATACGCGCAATTCGTCCGAACAATCGCTGTACATAGGCGCGTTTTCCCCCCGTCTCACGAAACTTTTCCTCTAAAGAGCCTTGTGCCGTCATTTTTACACCCCATACGATTTCAACAGCGCTGCCACCCCAATCCCTAGTGTCAGCATCACCGCGAATTGCAAATGCAGCATTGACGTGCGCTTGATACCAATAGCAAAGGCTTTACGATCGGTTGCCATTAGCACCGATCGCACATTGCTAAATGCCAGGGGAAAGGTGATCCAGACCGCCAAACTATAAATAGGCAGCAGCCTGACCACCACAAAGAGCGTCACAGCCACATAACTACCGATCAACAGAAACGCGTGAAATCGCTGCCCAAACATCTGTCCGAAGCGCACCGGCAGCGTTCTCTTATGCACAGCCAGATCATCCTGGTAGTCGCGTGTGTTATTCATATTGAGAATGGCGGTAACCAAAAAACCAACTGGTATGCTAGCAGAAAAAGCAAGCCACGACCAGCGAGAAATCTGCACATAGTACGCCCCCCACGTCATCAGAAAGCCCATCGCAATATAAACCAGGACATCACCCAATCCACGCGCAGCGAACTGAAACGGCCTCGCGCTATAGAAGTAAGCAATAGCCATTCCCACCAACCCAAACAGAATAATAGCAGGACCAACAAGATAGATCAGCAGCAAACCAAGAGCAGTAGCAATTCCAAAGCTAATCACGCCGCCAGCAAGCACTTGGCCCGCCGTCATTTCATTGCGAAAGATAACCGTGCTTGCCCCTAACGATTTAGCAGTATCAAGTCCATAGCGGTAATCAAAATACTCATTAAAGTAATTGGTCCCGATCTGTAGAAACAGTGACGCAAACAGCGTCGCCACAAAATTCACAGCATGAAACGTCCCATCGTAAGCCGCTACCGCCGTCCCAACAAGAATCGGACTGATAGCAGCAGTCAACGAAAAAGGACGCGCCGTCTTCAACCAAACGTTCCACGACGCTACCGCTTTTTTTCGAGTGTATGTATCGTTCAAATTTATGTCTCTCCTGGTCACAGTAGAAGATTTTGTACTCTACCTAATAAGCTTAGTGCCTTTGAAGTAAAACGTCAAATGGGGTTCTCTTGCATCTAGACAAAGAAGTTCGTTGATGTTACTCTTCCATAGAGGCGTAGGCTCTTCTATGACGGAAAAAAGTTCGTTCCATCCAGGAGGGAAACGATGAGCATGACGACCGATGGGCTATCCTACTGGCAAGCTGAAACCGAGGGGATCGAACTCCTCGACATAACGATTGGTGATTTTTTAGATCGTCGTGCAAATGAGCTTCCAACACAGGAAGCCGTGGTCTATTCATGTTACCCCGAATTCGGCAATGCACTGAACATCCGTTGGACTTACCAGGAATATCGCGCACAGGCCAATGCTGTTGCAAAGGGACTGCTGGCTCTAGGCCTACACAAGGGTGATCATATTGCTGTCTGTGCAGCTAATGTGCCGGAATGGTTGTTACTCAATATGGCGGCTGCCAAAACCGGGCTGGTGCTGGTGACAATCAACCCACTGCTACAGGCCGCAGAGGTCGAATATATTCTCAAGCAGGGCGATGTCCAGGCCCTCTTCTTCATGGCACAGGTACGTACCTATGACCATTTGTCCACTATTCGTGCCCTGACCACTCCTGGTGCCAGGCATGGAGAGGTCACAAGCCACAACCTTCCATTACTTCGCTTTGTATGCCTGCTTGGTCTCCCTCCATCTGGTTTGCTCGACCAGGAGGGCTGGCGTCCTGCCTTGTTACAGGAAGTGATTGTCGCCGGTACCCAGATCAGCGATACCACACTCAACGAGCGACAGGCCGAGGTCACCCCTCTGGACCCGGCTATGATAATGTATACCTCAGGAACAACAGGCTCTCCCAAAGGAGCTGTACTCACTCACCGCGGTCTGCTCAACAATGGGCAGTTCTCAGCACAGCGTTGGAAGCTGAATCCGACGGACCGCTATTGCACACCAATGCCATTCTTTCACGCCGGTGGCTGTGTATCTGGCATACTGGCCGCACTTACTGCTGGCTGTGCGTTCCATCCCCTGATAGCCTTTGATCCGCTCAAACTCTTGCAAATCAATAGCCGCGAACGCTGCACCATCAGCGGGGGTGTTCCAACTATGCTGCTGGCAACCTTGCAGCATCCCGACTTTGACCACTATGATCTCTCCTCACTCAAGCTCGTACTCAGCGGTGGTGCTCCTATCCCTGTAGCCCTGATGGAGCAGGCGCATGCCCGCACCGGAGCCGACGTGACCATTGTCTATGCACAGACCGAATCCTCTTGCAGCATGACCCAGACTCTGCCGAGCGATCCATTTGAGCGAAAAGCATCAACAGTGGGGGTGCCGCTGCCTCACACAGAGATCAAAGTAATCAATCCTACTACCGGGGAAATTGTGCCCTGTGGAGAGCGCGGGGAAATCTGCTGTCGCGGCTACCTGGTAATGCAGGGATACTACAAGATGCCTGAGAAGACCGCTGAAGCTATTGATCGCGAAGGGTGGCTGCACACAGGCGACCTGGCAACGATTGATGCAAGTGGGCATATCAATATCGTAGGCCGACTCAAAGACATGGTTATTCGCGGCGGCGAAAACCTCTTCCCGACTGAAATTGAGGAGTTTCTGATCCGCCATCCCAAAGTTGCCGAAGTGCAGGTCGTAGGCGTTCCCGATACCTTCTTCGGTGAAGAGCTACTGGCCGTCGTACGGCCTAAGCAAGGCGAGCACCTCACCGAACAAGAGTTACGCGACTACTGCAAAGGCCAGATCAGCCACCAGAAAATTCCTCGCTACTTCCAGTTCGTGGAAACCTATCCGATGACCACCAGTGGCAAAGTGCAAAAATTCGTGCTCCGCGAGAACGCTATTCAAATGTTGGGTCTTGAAAAAATAGCGAAAACAAAGACAGCCTGAACTGCCTATCCATCAGCAAGTGCAGCACGCAAATCCTTCGGCAAAGTGATAGCCCGCTCCGTCTTGAGATCCATCGCAACAATCGTCATTCGCCCCTCAGCCGCGATTGGTGCCATCTCCTTCTGCTCTCTATTCCTTGCCTCCTCTGTAACGTGTGCACTAAAAGCTACCGTCCAGGAACTGCGCCCTACACGCTCCACACGCGCATCAACCGTAACTTCATCGTCATAGCGAACAGCCCCCCGAAAATCGCATGCAACATGCACGCGAGGAAATGCTATCTCCTGAAACGAGGTAGCATAAGGAAACCCGATTGAGCGCCTCAATTCATGCTCAGCAATCTCCATATAGCGCAACATAGCAGTAAAATGAATGCGACCCGTACTATCCACATCATGAAAAGGCACACGAATTTGTATGCTTGTTTGTGCCAATAATATACTCCTTTCTATAAACCTGTTCTCACATATTATATGTTTCTAGAAAGATTAGCCCTTGTCACACTCCTGCTCATATGATATGAGAAAGAGCAATATTAACTCAATGAAAGGAAACAATTTGTGAGCAACCCGCTCGTTGGCCCCATTATCCGGGCCGCCCTCCCTGACGCAGCCACCATCTGGACAGAATGGAACCATCCTTGCGAAGTCACCCTAACCGCCACCACTACCGACTCCCAAAATATCCGTAGGGGCCTGAGCGAGCGCAACGCAGCGCGTTTCAATCCTTCGCGCCCACCGCCGATGTATCGGCCACCTCGCAAACAATCACCATAGGAGGACACTACTACGCACTCTCACACCTAACCGGCCTCCAACCAGCCACCTGGTATAACTACTGTATAAGCAATTCGGCTCAAGAGATAGAACCTTCTCCTCACACCGAGAGGACAATTGTACAATGCTTTCGCACACTCGATCTTCCCGATGCCCAGAATCCTCTACGTCTGGCCTATGGCTCCTGCCGCAAATTATCTGCCCGTGAACCCGATGCATTGAGCGCCCTCGGCGACTGGCTAATACAATGCATTGACGAGCGAAACTCCCTCTGGCCCCACTTATTATTGCTCATTGGGGATCAAATCTACGCCGATGAACACATAGGCAGACGCAAACAGGCGCGGCCCCTGTCACAGAAGAGCAAGACATCACAACGCTTTGTTCCGCAATCATTCGAGGATTTTTCCCGCATGTACATAGAATCGTGGACATTTGACGAAGGTATACGCCAGGTTTTCGCCGTATTGCCCACCTACATGATCTTCGACGACCATGAAATCAGAAACGCCTGGAATGCTTCACCTACGTGGCGAGCACATGTATTACAACGGGGATTGGAACAAACGCTTGTCGATGGTTTGGTCACCTACTGGGTCTACCAGGGCTGGGGCAATATTGCTATGCAAAATGCTGATACGCATCCTCTCCTTGCCATCATGCACCAGGCTGCGCAAAATGGTGAAGACCCTCTGGAAGACTTACGAGCATGCATACGCCAGTCGGTCTATAAAGAGACTGCCCTGCAATGGCATTACGATATCCCGACCATGCCACCCATATTTGTAGCCGATGTCCGCGCCGACCGTCCCGCCATTTTAAATGGAGCAGATCCCACTGGCGTTACCCCTCGCATTATGAGCCAGCAACAAATGACGCAATTGCATACCTGGATGCAAGCCCATCCAGCATCCCCTGCTCTGCTCGTGTCATCTGTTCCCGTCCTCTTACCACCAGTAATCGGCCTGACTGAATACTTAATGGGAGTCCGACCGTTTCAAAACGTAACCTCAACTCCCATGCATCGGCTAGGGAAAAAACTGGCAGGAGTACAACAGAGACTTGCTTCACGTATGAGCTTTGAACACTGGCCAGTTTTCGCGGCAACATTACATGAACTTATCAAGTTGCTTGATACGCGCAAGCACGACCTGATCATCCTGTCCGGCGATGTTCACTTCTCCTATGCCATGTGTGCCCGCCGCACCTTTTTCCACCACAAGACGTTCTGCTCTCTATCAACTCGTTGCAAGCCCTTTCAAAAATGCGCTGGAACGGCGAGACAAGCGACTGATACTCGGTCAGGGCTGGATAAAACGTGTTTTCTATGCCGGATTACACTCTCGTGTGCTTCCCCTCTCGCAAACCCAGCCAGCCAAACACGTTCACTTTGACATGATATTCCAGAATGTCATCGCGTTGGTAACATTCTGGCCTCAAGAGCGCAATAACGGAAAGTATTGCATTCGGCAAGTCTATATGGGAATAAAGCATAAGACATTGGAAGAAATAGCTTCTACCGTTGTAAATTGTAGGTGAACAACCCATGCCAGCCTACCTGAAGGAGTCGTATGATGGAGCGATTGTACTGGAACGAAGACATTGAAACGATGCAGTCAGCAGCGCTGCGTCGCTTAGAAAACGAATACCTGCGAACCCAGCTTGACTATGTCTGGACCCACTCCGCCTTCTATCAGGCGAAGTTTGCTGAGGCAGGAGTGAGGCGTGAAGACATTCACGATATATCCGATCTACCCCTGCTGCCCTTTACTGAGAAGGATGAATGTCGCCACAGCCAGCATCAGCATCCTCCATTCGGCAGTTATTTAGCGACTAACCAGGAGGAGCTGATTCGTGTACACAAAACCTCTGGTACTACAGGCCTTGCACTCTATGTTGCCCTCACCCGTCGCGATCGCAACCTCATGAATGAGTGTGCCGCTCGCTCATTTTGGGCATCTGGAGTGCGCCCAGGCGATACAATAGTTCACTGCTTCAATTATCGCCTCTGGGTAGGGGGATACTCCGATCATGAGAATGTGGAAACGACGGGAGCTACCGTTGTACCCTTTGGTGTAGGTCAAACCAACCTCTTGCTTCAGACCATCCGCGAACTTAAGATCAACGCAATCAGCGCTACACCTTCATATATGCTTCCTCTAAGTGAAGCTGCCCAGGCTCAAGGACTGAGCCCTCGCGATGTTGGTTTGCGTAAAGGCTTCTTCGGCGCGGAGCCAGGCATGAGCGAACCCAGCGTACGTGCGCGTATGGAAGAAACCTGGGGCATGCGTGCAATGGACGCAAACTTTGGCATGGCCGATATCCTCAGCATCATGGGCTCGGAATGCGAATACCGCCAGGGCCTCCACTTCCACGCGCAGGGATCAGTAGCCGTCGAATTGATCGAACCAGAAACCGGTACACCCCTCACCATCACCGAGGGCGCTGAAGGCGAGCTAGTCTACACCCATCTCCTCAAAGAAGCCCAACCCCTCGTTCGCTATCGTGCGCGTGACGTGGTACGCATCCTGGGAACAGGGCCCTGCGCCTGTGGACGAACAAGCTTTCGCTTCCGTGTCCTGGGGCGCAGCGATGATATGCTCCACGTACGTGGCGTAAACGTATTTCCCACGGGCGTCGGCAATACGCTGGCACGCTTTTCGGACCGCCTCTCCGGCGAATTCCAAATTATCGTCGATCATCCCCCACCCCATCAATATCTCAAGGTGCGTGTCGAACTTGCACAAAACCAGACCCCTGATGAGGTGGGAGATTTACCATACCAGATCCAGCAGGCAATCCGCGAGCAACTCAGTTTCACTGCTGAGCCTGAACTCGTTCCCTATGGCACAATCCCCCGTACCGAACAAAAAGCCCGCCGTGTCTTCAAAACCTACACGAAGGAGTCTCTATGAACAACCAACCAGTTGTCATCTCTACCACCACCAATAACATCACCCATGTAGTAATGAACCGTCCAACCGCAATGAATGCCATGAGTCGAGACCTGATTACCGGACTTCGACAAGCCCTGGAAAGTGCTCAACACGACCCAAACGTCTCCATCATCGTCCTTTCAGGTGCGGGAAACAATTTTTGCGCGGGCGATGATTTGAAAGAAGCTGAAAACCAGAGTGACCAGGACTTCCTCTCCCTGATTCTCGATTTGCAGCGAATTACCCGTTTGCTGCTATTAGGCGAAAAAACAACCATTGCCGCGATGGACGGCTATGCCGTTGGTGGCGGCTTCGAGCTAGCCTTAGCCTGCGATTTCCGCGTTGCCACAACACGTGCTCGCATGGGCTGCGTGGAAGCGAGTGTAGGTATGGTGATTACAGGCGGCACATCAGTGCTGCTCCCTCAACTGGTCGGGCAGGGAGCCACCCGTGAAATCATCCTGATGGCCGACATCTTCGATGCTGCCTTCGCTCAACACATTGGCCTGCTCCACCGGCTAGTTGAGCCGGAACGGTTGGATGCCGAAGTACAGGCACTCACCGACAAATTGCTAAGTCGCGCGCCGCTTGCACTGCGCGAGAGCAAGCAACTGCTCAATCGTCCCTTAGAAACCGAATTGGAGCGTGCCTTCCAGAACGAAATCGAAGCCATCATGCGCTGCTTCGGAACCGCCGACGCCCGCGAAGCCGCCGCCGCCTTCCGCGAAAAACGCCGCCCCATCTTTCACGGCAAGTGACCTTCCATACCCAGTAAGGGCCGTGCAGACGCAGTCTGGGGGACTGTGTGCTGTCTGAAGGACTGGCAATGAGTGCCCACCGCCGATGTATCGGCTTTGGACCAACCTTATTATCGGCCCTCGCTCCTAAAATCATACTCGCAAGGATGTGCATCCTATGAAAGCGCTATCCTTTAGACAACCCTTGGCAACTCTAGTAGCTCTTGGAGCCAAACAAATCGACACACGCTCATGGCGTACCTCTTACCGTGGGCCACTAGCAATTCACGCGTCAAAACGGATGACAAAGGCTGAAGGCTCCCTATGCTGGCAGGAACCATTTCGCACTGCTCTGGAAGCTGGGGGCTATAAACCAGGAGAAGGATCAGCAACAAATCCCTTTGGATTGCCACTTGGCGTAGTGATTGCTGTAGCCCTACTTGTGGATATCCATCCTATCACCCGCGAGAATCAACCGGCAGAGCCGGAATACACGTTTGGAGATTATGGCCCAGGACGTTTTGCCTGGATTTTGCGCAACGTGTACCGTTTACCAGACCCTATTCCAGCCAGGGGCAGCCTGGGTTTATGGGAATGGAACCCTCCAACTTCATCAACTCCTCTCCCACTCATAAAGGCGTCAAGATAGGAGCAAATGACTTTTGCCTCGCATAGAAGGAACTATTATGTTCGTCTCCTTACGTTTATTGTAACGATATGATCTTTATCAGATCTCTGTTTTTCAATGACAACTAGATATGAGATTTTCAGGAAGAACAATGGCTCCTCTACTAACCGATACCAACGCATTACTCGGACAATCGCTCGGCACATGTACCATCCAACACCTCATTGGGCATGGAGGCATGGGAGCAGTATATGTAGCGCAACAAATGCGCCCGCGCCGTGAAGTAGCCGTGAAAGTCCTCCTCCCGAGTTTACTTGTAGATCAGGCATCACGTATCGACTTTTTAGCTCGCTTCCGGCGCGAAGCCGACGCTATTGCCGCGCTCGATCATATCAATATTATCCCCATTTATGAATACGGCGAGCAAGAGCAAGTAGCCTATCTTGTCATGCCCTATATCACAGGCGGTTCTCTGCATCAAGTATTGCAGAAACGAAGGGTTCTTCCATTCAACGAAATCCTCTCTATTATTGAACAGGCTGCCGCGGCCCTTGATTACGCCCACGCGAAAGGCATCATCCACCGTGATCTGAAGCCCGCGAACATCTTATTTCACTCCGATGGAAGAGTAGTGCTTGCCGACTTTGGCCTCGCTAAGATGCTTGGCTCGGAAATCGATCCCTATAAGCCTTCCGCCTTAACCAACACTGGCGCCGTCATCGGCACGCCCGAATACCTCTCTCCAGAGCAGGCAGCAGGGCAACCGTTGGATCAACGCAGCGACATTTATTCCCTTGGCATCATGCTCTATCAAATGCTGACCGGTCGCGTCCCTTTCAGCGGAGCAACACCCGTCGCCACTGCCATGCAGCACGCTCTTTCAGCGCCACCATCGCTCACACAACTCAATCCCATGATTCCTCCAGCAATCGAGGCTGTCGTACTGAAGGCACTCGCCAAGAAACGCGAACAACGCTACGAGAGCGCGGGTCAGCTCGCTCAGGCCCTCTCTGTCGCCCTGACCTCCCCTAGCACCATCTCTATGCAAGCACCTCAACCACCTCCGGAGAAATCGAGCCAGTTGCTCACCCCCATGATTCTAACAAGCGAAGGGATCCGCTCCGAACCCCTTGCTTCCTCTACACATAGGGCCGTTACCATGGTTGATATGTTCAACGGAACCAATACCCAAGCAAGCTCACCAAGCAAGCGACAATTCCGTTCATTCTCAACCCACACTCCAGTCAAACCAACCCCACGCCCCGCCCGCCGATCATGGCAAGCTGCGATTTTTGCCGTCATATTCATCTTGCTACTGCTCATCGGCGGCTCAGTCGCATATCTTTTTGGCACACTAAAGAGGCCTTCAACAGCTAGCGTACCTCAGACAAATCCCACCTTCAGCACAGTAACGCCAACCACAAATCTTGATCTGCCCACACCTAAAATACCAGTCGGAAAACTCCTCTATAGTACCTCTCTCCCAGGATACTCATGTGATACGTCCCCTGGTTCCTGGTCCAAAACGGCAAATGCTCGCACCTCATGTACCACCTCAGCGACCGAACTAGCAAATATCAAATCACACCAGCTAGCCGCAACATTCCTGAATGCCTTAGCAGACGGCCAAAGCATTCCCAAAGACTACATCCTTCAAGTACAAGTCCGCCCGGCACCACACTCGCGTGCAGCATTCGGTATCCTCTTCCGTAACCAGGCAAATTCCAGCACCCTCGGTGCCTATTCCTTCATGCTATCGTCCGACAGTACCTGGTCATCCAACGTCTATGATAGTTTCACCAAAAAAGCAACCCAACTCTACACTCATCGCACAACCGTACAACTTCAAGGCCTGATTACCATTGATATTCGCGTCCAAGGAGACACCTTTCTCCTCTACGTCAACGGTCGCGAACAAGGCCATGCCATCAGTTCCCTCTACCCCACAGGCACACTTGGGCTTGCTGTAAACCCAGGCGCAGACATCTTCCTCAGCAACCTCGCCCTCTATGCCCTACCAAACAAGTAAGCGACGCAGGATTACCCACACTGGTGAAACTGTTAAAATTACATGGTGGCCCGCTCCCTTAAAAAAGAGCGGGCATTCCCGTTTCATCCTGACATTTACAACAACACTCACCTTCGATATACTTGGAACATGAGTGAGAACGCTAGTAACCTTCAATCCGCAATTGATCAGATTGTCTTTCAAATTAGGCGACTTCTGAAACGCAAAAACCCAGTACTAGTCGCGCTTGATGGTCGTAGTGGTACAGGAAAATCAACACTCGCCCAGTTGATAGCTGGTCGTGTAGAAGCCGTAATCGTCGTGGGCGACGACTTCTACTCAGGCGGGAACGATGATGCTTGGTCTGGATTTCAGTGCTAAGGAGAAAGTAGATAAAGGTATCGACTGGCAACGCTTGCGCACCCAGGTACTAGAACCCCTGCTAGCGAAAAAACCAGCATCTTGGCATCCGCTTGATTTCCTACCAGAAATCGGCTGGGTCGGCTGGAAAGAGGAGTTTGTCACACTCGAACCCGCCCCGGTAGTTCTCGTAGACGGTGTGTACTCAACGCGGCCCGAGCTTTCTGATCTCGTTGATTTAGCCATACTCGTTGAGTCAGACGACCAAATACGCCGTAAGCGCCTGGTCATCCGGGAAGGTCAAGCCTTCATGGATAGGTGGCATAAACTGTGGGATTCTGCGGAAGATCATTACTTCACCTATATCTGTCCACAATCGTCCTTTGATATCGTCGTCAGAAATGATTAACGAATAATACTGCGTTCTCCATTCTCTCCTCTCATGTCATCCTGAGCCAATATCGCATGTCATCCTGAGCGAAGGGAAGGATCTCTCGCTGTGCCGAGCGCAAATCCCTCCCTTCATTTGGAGCTAGCCCTTGAGCGAAGCGAAGGGGTGATAAATGGCGGCTTACGCTAGAAAACTGTCTATGAACCTAAAACGCCGTCCGTAGAACATGCTTGCCCGAATGGACCGCATGCCCGAATGCCACATGTTCACTAGAAGCCGGACGTATGCCACCCGCGAAAGCCAAACCGCCTTGCACCGTAGTCAAAGACTCATTCAACTGGCTGCCACTTCCAGCCGCGGCCACAACAAACACCGGAAAAGCCTTCCCAGCAGAGAAAGAGGTAGCGATATAATCGCCTACCATATACCCACTGGTCGTATTAGCCAGCCACGTCAGACTCATAGCCGTAGCCGTCAAAGTAATCGGAGCCGACCATGTACTCCCACCATCAACCGACGAAACAAACCCCACTTCTAACTGGCACGTCGAAGTGGAACAATTAGCATTTGGATAGTAATAATACGTCAGCGCCAGGTGAGCGCTACTCCCAGAGGTAGCTGGATCGATGCCTAGACCAGGAATGAAATGATCAACCCCACTGCCAACGGCATCAATAGGAATGCGTTGCTCCGCTGACCACGTATTCCCATCGCTGGAAGTGCTCATCACCAGGTCATTAGCGCTGCAACCGCTTTCAAAACTGCAATCCTGCCAGACCACATAAACCGTGCCAGTGCCATCAATCGCTGCCGAGGGCAGTGGTTCAGTCCGTAAACTTGCCACTTGATGATCAGATTGAGAAGCAATCGTCACACTACTATTCCAACTTGCACCGCCATCAGTAGACGTGAAGGACGAAATGGTCGATGACCCACCAAGGAAAGGTACAATCACCGTCCCATTTGGTTGCACCAGCGGCTGGCCTCCTAAACCGGAAGCATTATCAGCCGTTGCCTGTGCCTGACTCCACGTATTTCCTCCATCGCTTGATGTACTCATTTGAACCAGGTCATTGCTCGACGCAATATCCCACTCGACGTAACAATGCCCATAAAATTTACTCGTGGAAGTGTCATCGCACACAATCCAATCTTTATCAAAGAAACTTCCATTCGCGTTAGCCACCACTACTGGCGAATTCCATGTTAGCCCACCATCCGAAGAAATGCTCACGATGACCGCGACCCCTACAGCAGAGCCATTCACGTTCGAGATAGCAAGCGTAGCAATAATCCAATGTTGATGAGCAGCATCATACGTCACTGTAGGATCGCTAAGCCTGTCATACGTACCCGCGGGTGTTGAGTAGGTAGTTGTCCCAGGCAGAAAACCACTTTTCCACGTCGCGCCATTATCCGTAGATGTCGCCCACCCCACATTAGAGGCACCCCCATCACTGAACCGGCCCACCTGTGTCACCGCAACCATCGTCAAGCCATTCGAATAGCTATCCGGCTCAACCTCCGTCGAATGCTGGCTGGTCGAATTCGTATATGGGTCGCTACTCAACTGCACAAGCGAACTTCCCGCCGCCGATGCAAACAAAACCGACGACGAAATAATGCCAAAGACAAGCCCCCCCAAAAGAGCCGCGCCGACCCACCAACGCTGACGAGAAAGAACTGACATACGAAGATCTCCTAACTAGAATTGAAGAAATAGAGGTTTGGACGTTCGTTGAAAAAAACGCCCACTTTTAGGAGATTCGGCCTCACGCAGCTATATCAGGCAAGAGAGCGCATGTCTAAAAGCTTTATCGTCTATCGCAACTCAGTATCGCCCACTGGTCTCCCGACGGCCAAGTTATCGCTTCTTGCAGCAGTGATATGATAGTGTGGATTTGGAGAGTGCGTGATTGGATAGCAAGGCGTGTTTGTTTAGAAACGGTTCACGCCTTGATCACATCACGTGGGAGGAACATTACATCTAACTCAGGAACGCGAGTAAAGTCGCTATCAGTCGTAACTAAGGTCAGATCGTAAACAAGAGCGTAGGCTTGTTGCAGCCCAGGATACTGATATACTGCGAGCAGCGCAAGCCTTGCTTCATCAATTGCAAGCGCAACCAGGTGGAAAGCAATAAGCGTGTCAAAGTATCGTTGGCACCGATAAGGCCAAGATTCATGGGAAGTGGTTCTGCATCGGTCAGCATCAACCAGCCGAAGGAACAATAATGTCTGATGAACCAACTCTCGGCCAAAGTACTATAGGTAATTCCAATGCGCAAGTGCAGGGAAGCGGGAATGCGAGTACCAGTAAAGCAGATGCCAAAATTGAAGTACATGTTCATTCTGGTGCATCTGTCTCTGTGGAGGATGCAAGTGAACTTCAACAAGAGGGTGAACAAGTAGGCTTACAGGGTACTTTGCCATCTCTTTCGAATGTACCTTATCAGCGCCCCTTATTCTTTACTGGCCGCCAGAACATCATTCGTGATCTTCACAAGATGTTTAAAGCTGGCAAAACAGTTATAGGATTAAACGGCTTGGGAGGTATTGGGAAGACACTTACTGCTGTAGAGTATGCATACCGATATGGCACTGAGTATCAAGCCGTGTTTTGGGTTACCGCTGATGAGAGGTTAACTTCAGACTTGGTCGCTCTTGCTAGTTTACTAGGATTACCTGAAAAAGATGCAACTGAGCAGAGTGTTGCAGTGAATGGCGTCAAACGCTGGTTGGAAAGAAATACCAACTGGCTGCTTATCCTCGATAATGTAGATAATCTCTCTATAGTGCGTCAATTTATTCCTTATGCGACGAGAGGCCATATCCTTCTCACGACCCTTGCACAGGTCTTAGGGAACATAGCGCATTCCATCGAAATCGAGAAGATGACACTAGAAGAGGGTGCTCGCTTTTTGCTCCAACGTGTGCGCATCCTTAAACCACATGAAGACCTTGAAGCTGCTTCAAGCACTGTTCTTGCTCAAGCAAAGGCTATTGTCCAAGCCGTTGATGGTTTACCTTTGGCTCTAGAACAGGCGGGAGCTTATATTGAAGAAATTGGCTATGATTTGGGGCAGTATTTAGCACGCTACCAAGAGAAGCATAAGACGTTTCTCGAATATCGGAGCGAACTAGATACAGAAGAACAGAAGACTGTTATGACCACTTGGTCACTTTCGTTCGATAATGTGGAGAAGGCCAATCCTGCTGCCGGTGCATTACTTCAATTCTGCGCGTTTCTACATCCAGATACCATCCGTAAGAATGTGTTCATAGCAGGAGCTTCGCAACTTAGGTCGGTACTTTCACGGATTGCAGCAGATACTGATCAATTGGACAACGCTATCTGATTATATTCGTTGATCTTCGCTCATACACTAGTAATGCTGATTTTACTATTATGATCTATCCATGGCTTAGTACAAACAGTGCTCAACGACAGGATGGATCACGAAACACAACGCCAGTGGGCAGAACGAACCGTAAGAGCCATCAATCAAGTGTTTCCGGCTCTTGAGATCAAGGTCTAGTCACAATGTGAAGACTGTCTACCCCATGCGCAGACCTGTAGAGGCTCATAATTCAATGGGAGATGATATTTCCCGAGGCGGCACGGCTACTCCATTCTACAGGGAGATATCTTTATGAACGAGGGCGTTATACTGAGGCAGAGCCTCTTTTACAACAAGGCCTACAGATGCGAGAGCGCCTTTTTGGTAAAGAACACTCCGCCGTAGCAGCAAGTCTAAATAGTGTGGCATGAACTCTATCGAGTGCCAGGGAAGTATCTCCAAGCCATGCCGTTGTGTGAACGAGCACTTCATATTCGCGAACAGAACTTGAAGGAAGATCATCCTGATGTGGCGACCAGTGTAAACAATTTAGGGAGATTTATCATCACTTAGGTAGGTTCACAGATGCGGAGCCGCTCTATCGGCGAGGCATTGGATATTCGTCGGAGGATTCTTGGTGCAGAAAATCCCGATGTGGCATGGACTCTGAATGACTTGGGGGTACTTTACAAAGAGCAGGGGAGGTATGCTGAGGCAGAGTCACTATATATTCAAGTACGCGAGATCGTCTTGGCGTTCGTATATGCTTCAAAGGCTCATGGCGAAGTATCTGCATCTCAAGCCTGTGCTGCAGGGCCTCATTCTGTGGATTTCCGGGGGAAGCTGTTCAATCCGCGAAAGTACCTGCTGTAATCGCTCAATCATTGGCCTTCCTCGTTTCTAGAAGCATTAATCCTTGCATTGGTAGTGTATCACATTAGAGAAAGGGGTGCTACTTGCTGAGTATGTTCCTGTTAAATCTTTTTTATCAATCCTTTTTCAAACAGATCCGAAGATTGTGCATCCAAAACCTACTCCCCCTGCGCCGCCTTCCGCGCCTTCGGATTCGTCTCCCCCCTTAGCAACCACGCCATCCCTACCGCCAGCAAAGCCCCCGCAAAAGGCCCAACCAGGTAAATCCACGCATCGCCAAGCTGCCCGCTCACCAGAAACGGCCCAAGCGAACGTGCCGGATTCATCGAAGCCCCACTAATCGGCCCCGCGAATAACCCACACAGTATAATAGTGCTGCGCTACAGCTATTGCAACATTATTTCCCACCAACTCCGCCTTTGAAGTAACCCCCAAAATCACCGTCACAAGCAAGAAAGTCAGCAAAACTTCCGTAATACAGGATACCAAAGCTCCCTGGTGTGGCATTGTAGCCCCCAAATGCTCCACCGACCCAAACAGCACGCGTAACAAAAGCGCTGCCAGTACCCCGCCAAGCAACTGCGCAAGCCAGTAGCCCGGCACCCTTCTCCACGGAAAGTCCCGGCGCAGCGCAAATGCCAGCGTAACCGCCGGATTAAAATGAGCCCCCGACGTACCGCCCAAGCGTATAAATCATTGCCCCAACCACTAGCCCACCGGCCACATAATGAGCCACCAGGCTAACCTCACCATGAGAGATGGTACTGACCATAATCCCTCCCGCCGCCACCACCGTCAGTGCAAAAGCCCCCAGCGCTTCAGCTAAAAGTCGCTGAAACGCATTGCTCTTAGGTCTATGTTTATCCGGCGTTTCCTGTCTCTCCTCACCTGACTGCTTCTCCTCATCCGTCATCTGATGCGCATCCATGCGCACTTCCTGCGAATCACGCGCCATAGCTCGCTTCCCTCCTCTCTTATCCTATAGGATAGTTCTGCTACTATTACGTCCTACAGTTCTGCCACAGATACATGGGGATCACCTTTGGAGGGGATGGTTATCCGAAATGTAGGGACAGGGCCTTGTGCCTGTCCGGCCCGGTACTCGTGTGATCAGATCAGGGCCTTGTACCTGCCTGACATGCCTTCTGGTATCGCTTTAACCAGGAAGGGATTTTCTTAACGCTGCTTCGTCATATCGCTATTAACGCACGTACCATCCAACAAATCATGAATACTACGCTGCCCACCATTAAAAAGAGGAGTTACCAGGTAGATGAAAGTCAAAATGTCACCGGTAATCAAGAAGCTCCACCACCAGTTCATCGAAGGCGGCAACTGGCCTATCTATTATAGAACAAAAAACAAAGCGGTACGAACTACACGCCGTACCGCTTCTTGAGCAAAAGTCAAACTATATGGAGACTCCCGTCAATGCGCCTGACCTCCTTACAGGAGCGTATTGCTTCCATGCACCATAACGCCCCTCAGAAACTTCATCCCCCAATGTCGCAACCATCACCGCCTTAATCGTATGCAAACTGTTTTCAGCCTGGTCAAACACAATAGATGCACTTGACTCAAAAACCTCATCGGTCACCTCCAACGCCTCCAGACCATACGTCTCGTAGATTTCCTTGCCCAGCTTCGTATCAGTATTATGTAAAGCTGGCAGACAGTGCATAAATTTGGTATGTGCATTCCCCGTCATCGTCATAAGCCTGCTATTCACCTGATAAGGAAGCATCTGGCTTATGCGTTCTCCCCACAGAGTGGCAGGTGAACCCATCGACACCCACACATCTGTGTACAGGAAATCGCATCCTCGAACAGCAACTTCCGCATCCTCCGTCAACATAATCCGCCCTCCCGTCGACTCAGCAATTGTTCGTGCCTGCTCAATACGAGCCTGACTGGGCCAGCACGACTTGGGACCCGCCAGCCGCATATCCATGCCCATCTTCGCGGCACCAATCATCAGGGAATCTCCCACATTAGAGCCAACATCACCCAGGAAGCACAATGAAACATCCTCCAGAGGTTTAGATGCGTGTTCTTGCATAGTCAGCAAATCTGCCAGCGCCTGCGTTGGATGCGCCTCATTCGTAAGCCCATTCCACACCGGCACACCTGCGTAGCGAGAAAGTTCTTCCACCTGCGCCTGCGCAAATCCACGATACTCAATACCATCATACATGCGCCCCAGCACACGCGCAGTATCCTTCATCGTCTCCTTACTCCCAATATGAGAGCCATTTGGCCCGATATAGGTCACATGTGCGCCTGTATCGAATGCAGCAACCTCGAACGCGCTGCGTGTGCGCGTCGAATCTTTTTCAAAGATGAGGGCAACCTGCTTCCCTCTCAAGCGTTGTACCTCTGTACCCGCGTATTTCGCCGCCTTCAGTCCAGCCGCCAAGTGCAGCAGGAAATCGATCTCCTGTGACGTAAAGTCGTCAAGCTTCAAAAAGTGCCAATTCTTCAAATTGAGCGTAGTATCGCTCTGGGACGAGATAGTGTGAGTCTGCGTGTTCATTGCTTCTTGCTCCTTCAACGAACAATACTCGGGAAGGACAAGGACAATAAAAAACCCTCGTCCCTTCCTGACGAAAAACATTGAAGGGACGAGAGCTACATTTCTGCTCCCGTGGTGCCACCCTGATTGCCACTATCTGCTACAGCGCATCTTCCTCACAACCTTGTGAGAAAACGATGGTGACCGCTTTTTCCTGGTTAGCGCTGCGTGGGAACCACCCACCTGTTCCTACTTGCCTCCATTCTCCTGGAAGCTTTCTTCGGCCAGCCGCTCACGAAAGCGTTCTGAGAAGGCACATCCATTCCGAACTTCCACCTCTCTTCGGATCGCTGTTGGCTGCCTCACCTCATACTATTTTCGCTCAACGCGGGTCAGTCTTCATCAATTTGTCTATGTAAAGGATAGCAGCAGAACCAGCAAATGTCAATGAAAAATCAACCAGAAATCCCCTCCTTGTACCGGCGAATAGCCTCAACTGGTTTCAACACAAAATCATATTCCACCTTATAAAAAGGCACACTAACATGATACCGCGTCGCCTCTTCCTCCGAATCATCACGGATAAAATCAACCACCAGCAAATCCTTCGTCCCAAAAACAGCGTCCGAATCCAGATACGGATCCCCCTTAACGAACAGGTGAGTCGTAACCGGCACAAACCCATCCGCCGAAACCAGCAAGTGAATATGAGCCGGGCGGAACGGATGCCTCCCCAATGCTCGCAGCAATTGCCCAACCGGCCCATCATCAGGTATAGAATACGAAACCGGCTTAATCCCTACGAAGCAGTACCTTCCCTCACTATCGGTACGAAACTTGCCTCGCAAATTCATATCTGGCTGCTCGGGGTCCTGCTGCTCGTACAGCCCATTCTCATCCGTTTCCCAAACATCGAGCAGCGCATTCGCAATAGGCGTCCCATCGGTGGAAAGCACCCTTCCCGTCACCACCGCAGGCTCACCCCGACCATCCTGGCTAATATTTGCCCCTATCGGCAGTTCAGGTGCCCCTTCCCGGTAGAACGGACCAAAAATCGTACTCTCAGTCGCCCCATCCGCCAGCCGGTGATTAACATCATCAACCAGCATCGTCACACCTAGAATGTCAGAAAGCAGAATAAACTCCTGCCGCTTGTCATCGCACATCTGACCGGTCTTCGTTAAAAACTCAATCCCCAGCGCCCACTCCTCCTCACTAAGCTCAACCTCCCGGATAAACGCGTGCAGATGCAAAATAAGGCTAGTCATCACCCTCTTCAACCTCGCATTAGGCGCATTCATCATCGTATCCAGCACATTTTGCGTAATCTGCTCCTCAGTATTATTGCTCATAATCTATCCCTTCCTTAACCGTAGTTGGTAGTGGCACCTCTTGCAGGCAATCCATTTCAAATAAGAGATCATCTCACTTTGTCATCCTGAGCCACCTCGCTTTTGTCATCCTGAGCGCAGCGAAGGATCGCTAGCATGAATTCGTCCGTCAGACTTAACTCACGTATCCACGCCGACTTCTGTGGAATCACCAAGTATATAAGCTTGACAATGCCAATAAAAAAGTGTATACACTTCTTATAACACTCATCAATGCCATCGTCAATTGGGACCTCACCTCAATCACTAGTAAACTGGTACCAATAGCTCAACCACTATCTAGTATAAAGAGCAAATTCAAAAAGTGAATACACATTTTCCTAATCATCTTTTCCTAATAGTATATTGTCAACCTTCGCGTGAAGTAGGGTGGGGCCAGACGATATGTAGGAACACGAGGCCTTGTGCCTGTCCGGCCTGGTTTACCGCGCCTGCCATAGCGCTCATTCACCGTTCAATGGAGTCACTTCGCGTATGCAGCTTAAGCCTATCAGCATAGTCGAAGGAAGAATAGTCATCACTCACGTGCATGACTACCTGCGTCGGCAAATACTCGAAGGAACCATTCCTCCGGGCGCTGTCCTCTCTCAAGTCCAGCTTGCACAGCAGCTTGGAGTCAGTCGCACCCCACTGAGAGAAGCACTCCGCCTCCTACAAGAGGAGCGTCTAGTCGTAGCCGAACATAACCACCGCGTCCGCGTGGCAGGCATCAACCTGGAAGAACTGGAATCGCTATACGCCAGTCGCATCATGCTCGAAACATTGGCCCTCGCACTCACCATCCCTCGTCTCTCACAAAGCGAAATCGACGCTCTAGCTCACGCCCTCGCCGCAATGGATGCTGCCGATAATCGGCATGACTCTGACGCCTGGGAACAAGGAAACCGCCGCTTTCATGCGCTTCTCGCGACTCATGCCGAGGAGCGCATACGTCAAACCATCCATCGTTCCATCGATGCCAGCGAACGTTACCGTCGTATCAAACTTCAAACCGCCCCAGATTCACGAGCAGTGGCTAAAACTGAGCATACTTCCATTTTCACCGCTTGCCGTGAACGCAACATTGGAGGAGCCGTAGAACTGCTCGCCCGTCATCTCGCCCGTACAGCGCTCACCGTCATCGCCCACGTCTCGCCTGAATATGAACCAACAGCAGTACGCACCGCGCTCAAACTCATCACAGGCAAATCAAATAACCCCAGCCAACCGTAGGACACGATTTATCGCTCCCAGAGCTGATAGATCGGCTCTGAGGCAACTCGCTGCCTATCCAGGTCACATAATGTAAACTCGTTATCGACCAACGAGCGAAAGCAGAGAAGGGAGGAACAATATAGGGTTGCACGGAGTGCGGCATGGCACCCGCCAGGGATGCCACTACCAACCTCCAAAGCCTGGCATCACCGTAGTTAGTAGTGGCAGGGCTAGCCCCTGCCATGTTGCTCAGCGCATTCAACCACAATGGAAGTAATCCTGTTTATGCCAAAGGAGGCAAGTAATGGCTAATCGAACTCTGTTACAGAACGGCATTGTAATAACTGTTGACAAGCAACTCGGCAACTTCTGGCGTGCCGATGTCCTGATTGAAGGCACAAAAATCGCAGCAGTTGGACCTGATCTCGGCGTAACCGACGCCGAAGTCATCGACGCCTCGAACATGATCGTCATGCCCGGACTGATCGACACCCATCGCCATCTCTGGGAAGGCATCTTTCGCAATGTCTCAGTAGATGGCATCCTCGCCAATTACTTCCCCGATGTCCTCGGCGTACTTGCGCCAAAGTATCGTCCCGAGGACGCCTACGCTGGTAATCTCATCGGTGCTCTAGGGGCCATCGACACCGGCATAACCACCATCCTCGACTGGTCACACATCCAGAATACCCCTGAGCACTCAGACGCATCGATTAAGGCTCTCCAGGATTCGGGGATACGAGCCGTCTTCGCTTACGGCAACCCCAATACCTCGCTATCGGACTGGTGGTTTAATAGTAGCCTGAATCACCCTGAAGATGTCAAACGCCTCAAACCCAAATACTTCTCGTCGGATGATCAGCTCGTCACCCTTGCCCTCGCGCCTCGCGGGCCTTGCTGGACCACCATGGAAGTCGTCAGGCATGATTGGGCTTTGGCACGTGAGCTAAACATCCCCATCACCGTGCACGTCGGCGTCGGCGAGAACGGCATGTGGGGAGGTATCAAGCAGATGTACGAGGAAGGTTTGCTCAGCTCCGATACCACCTACATCCATTGCTGCACGCTCACCGACGATGAATTGAAGTACATTGTAGATACCGGAGGAACCTTCTCCCTCGCCACCGCCGTCGAAATGCAGATGCAGCATGGTATGCCACCCATCGATCGCGTACTTCGGCTCGGTAGCAGCCTGAGCTTGAGTGTGGATGTCGAAACAAACGTCCCTGGTGATATGTTCACCCAGATGAGAGCAGCCTTCCAGCTTCAACGTGCCCTGGTCAACCAGCGTGCGCTCTACGGTGGGACAATCGAAGGAGAAACCCTGGTCACGGCACGCCAGGTGTTGGAGTTTGCCACCATCGAAGGAGCACGCGCTAACTGGCTAGACCATAAAACCGGCTCCCTCACCCCTGGTAAAGAGGCCGACATTATCATGCTCAGTGCTGACCGCCTGAACGTATTCCCGCTCAACGACCCCATTGGAGCCGTAGTAGCGGGCGCAGATACCGGCAACGTCGACTCCGTCTTCATCGCGGGAAAAGCCATGAAGCGCAACGGCCAACTCCTCAACGTCGACCTGAAGCGCGCCCGCCAGCTCGCCATAGAATCCCGCGACTACGTTGTCGCCCAGGCCGGCTTCACTCCTCCCGCCTTTTAAGCACATGGCTGTCATCCTGAGCGAAGCGAAGGATCTGGCTCGCCACACATAGAAATCCTTCACTTCGCTCAGAGCCTGCTCTCAGAGCAGCGAAGGGATGACAGCCAGTATCCCCAAATATCTAGGGAATATACCTCTCAACCACAAGAGGATCAATAAACAAGGAGGTATACATGTTCGTCGCCATATCCGAATACCTCAAACCACTTGAAGAAGTTGACCGCTTCGCTGAAGCACATAGAGACTAGATCATGAAACACTACGCCGCTGGTCATTTTCTAGGCTCAGGCTGAAGAGTGCCTCATAGGCGTTTCGATGGCCGTGCCGCAAACTTCGCCATCTCCCTGCGCAGCATGTCCATCACCCATTGAATAGAGCGCCCCTGGTGCTTCCACCGGCAGATAGAGCCGTGCGCCCCGCGTCAAATGTTTCGTATCCATGTTGCCACCATGCCGGTAGGGTGGAATGGTTGACAGCGCCCCCGCCATACCTGGAGCCAGCCCAATCTCGCCGCAAAACGGAGCAAGCGGAATGCGTATCCCTGGCGCAAACTCGCCCCATCCATCCGCGCCGCCCACAAGTCTCCAGATTTTAAGCGCCGGCTCAGGGAAATCGTCAGCCAGCAGGCCAAAACCCGGAATGATCGCCGTCCAGCCCCAATCAGCAGGCTGTAAATCCAGGAATTCTACTTCCAGCGTATCGCCGGGAGCCGCGCCCTCTACGTAAATCGGGCCGTTAACCTGGTCCACTTGCGAGAAATCGAGCGCACGAATGGCATCGACCGTGCTTTCCGCTACAATCTGACCGCAAGAAGCATCAAGAAGATCGAAGCTCACGATTTCACCCGATGGAATAGTAGCAATCGGTGGAATGCTCTTATCCCAGGCCAGGTGCCACTGATTTCTATGAATATGAATAGTACGTCCCGTAGTTGGTGTCTCAGCCATAGTTTGTCCGTCCCTTTCGCCGGTATGGAGGCCGTGTTTCCTTCCAGCTTAGATTATGGCACTGTCTCTGCATGTTCTTCAAGGCGCAGCCCCTCGTTCTCTTCCACGTGCAAGCCGATTCGTCTGACCAGGGCAGGACTGGCAAAGGCAATAATCAGCCCAATCACCAACCATGCCAGGGCCACATAGGGGAAGATATTATAGGGAGCTGCTGGCACCGGATAAACGTTGCTGTCTGAACCTTGTCAAGAAACCGGTGTTTCTCTCAGACCTACGGGGTGCGCAACGAGATGCAGAGAGGCGCATTGTAACCAAAGCATGCTGTGGAAAAAGACATTGCGGGCCAGCCGCACTGTTCAGTTCAAGCATACCTATGCTGGTGGTCGCCGCATGAACGCACGATATTCTGTGGTATCAGCAGTTGCTGACACCGAGTACCATACCTGGGCTTGACCTATCGACAGTTCTAGACTGGGTAGCTTTTTACCCTCTTTTGCCTCTATACTTATGGTAACAAGCATCATCAAACTCACGAATCAGAGAGGAGATAAGCATCGGCTTCCCTTCTTCCCATGGTGAGAAAAGGAAACAGGAAGTGGTGCCGGCACAGCTATGAGCGAAAAGAGAGAGACATTTTCCCGATCTCCTGATGTATTGATTATTGGAGGTGGAGTCATTGGCTGTAGCATTGCCTATCATTTGACCCGGCGTGGTTGCCGCAATGTGGTCATCGTTGAGCAACATACGATTGGCAGTGGCTCGACCGCAAAAGCGGCTGGCGGGATTCGGCAGCAGTTTTCCTGCGAGTCCAACGTGCGGCTGGCGATGTATTCCGTCGATTTTTTTGAGCATTTTCATGAACGATTAGAACTTCCTCCTGATGCAGGTGGGGTCGATTTCCATCAGATTGGCTATCTTTTTCTGCTCTCGACGCAAGAAGCATTCACGAGCTTTAAGTGCAATGCCGCCCGCCAGCAACGTTTGGGACTTCCGGTTGAGGTGCTCACTCCAGAACAGGTAGGAACCCGCTGGCCGTGGCTCTCGGTGAATGATGTAGCGGGAGCCACTTATTGTCCCACAGATGGCTATGGCAGTCCTCATGAAGTGACGCAAGCGTTCGCAACACAGGCAAGACGCCTTGGTGCGTCCTTCGTCGAAGGATCTGGTGTCTCTGCAATCACGCGCAAAGGAACGCGGATTATGACGGTTGAGACCAATTGAGGAAGCTTCTCGCCAGGTATCGTCGTCCTCTGTGCTGGAGCATGGAGCGGCGAGCTTGGTCGTCTCGCAGGTGTCGAGATTCCCGTCCACCCGTTGCGTCGTATGTGTTTTCTCACCGATCCCTTTGATGCGATTCCCCACGATGCCCCCATGACGATTGAAATGCCGAACACCTTCCACTTTCGACCAGAAGGATCAGGCTTCATGCTGGGGACAAGTGACCAAAACGAGCCATACAGTTTCAACACCACGATGAATTGGGAATGGCTGGGTAGAGTGGTGGAAGATGCTGTCAAGCGTGTTCCACTCTTCGAGCAGGCACGGATTCATCACGGGTGGGCGGGATTGTACGAAACGTCACCTGACCACAATGCGATCCTGGGGCCCATTCCTGGGATGGAGAATTTACTCGTCGCAACAGGCTTTAGCGGTCACGGATTTATGCAGAGTCCGGCCACAGGGATGATCATGAGTGAGTTCATTCTGGACGGGCAAGCTCACACCATTGATGTGAGTGATTTGGGGATCGAGCGCTTCTCGACGGGACGACTCAATCCAGAAAAGCATGTCATTTAATGAGCGATTGCTGAAATCAACCATTCGCGTGGAGAATCCTCGTTGAAAGCGTCACATCCTTTGACAATCTGTTACTTACAACGTATACTATTATCATAACCCCCCATATGGGGGGTATGGAAATTATTCTAGATAAAAGGTGATCATTATGGCTACCGAAGCCACACGCTCTAAAGAAGTTCTTCCTGAAGTAACTCAAGACCAGACTCATCAAGACACTCATATTGTACTCGCCCTCGAAGGCATGACATGCGCCTCCTGCGCTATGCGCATTGAAAAGGGATTGAAGAAAGTGCCCGGAGTGAAGATAGCGAGCGTCAACCTTGCGACAGAACGTGCCGATGTCTCCTATGATCCTTCTGAGACAGGAGTAGAGCAACTCGTACAAAAGGTAGAAGCTGTAGGCTACAAAGCCGAACCCTTGATAACATCTGCATCAGTTCCAACACCACAACAGGCTATTCCAGTCGAAGAAACTCTCGCAACCAACCTTGATATCCTTGATCCTGTCATGTCGCAAGAAGACGAACTCAGCCGACGCAAGAAAGCCGAACTGGTACGTAAGCGCAACCTGCTGCTTCTAGGCGTTGTGCTAGCAATTCCTGTCGTCATCCTCGGCATGTTTTTTATGAATAGATTCCCCGGCGAGAACTATCTCCTGCTGGCCCTCACAACCCCTATCTGGGCCTTTGTGGGATGGGAGTTCCATCGTGGCGCACTCAAATTGTTACGTCATGGCAGCGCCAATATGGATACACTCGTCTCGCTCGGCTCAACCGCTGCCTATCTCTTGAGCGTGGCACAGACCTTCTTCCCGCAGATCGTCGGCTCAATGACCTCCTATGACTCCGCTGCCCTCATTATCACCTTAATCTTCCTCGGCAAGTATCTCGAAGCGCGTGCCACAGGCCAGACAAACGAGGCAATTAAAAAACTTGCAGGCTTGCAGCCACGTACAGCCCATTTGCTCCGTCACGGCCAAGAGCTTGAATTGCCCATCGAACAGGTGCATGTTGGCGATGAACTGCTCGTGCGCCCCGGCGAGAAAGTGCCGGTTGATGGCATCGTGCTTTCCGGCATCTCATCGGTTGATGAAGCGATGATTACCGGCGAAAGCATTCCGGTCGAAAAGTCGCAAGATGATAAGCTAATCGGCGCAACCATCAACCAGCATGGTCTATTGCGTATGCGTGCAACCCATGTCGGCACGAATACCGTACTAGCTTCCATTATCCGCCTTGTTGAGCAGGCGCAGGGATCCAAAGCGCCTATCCAGCGTCTCGCCGATACCATCTCCAGCATCTTTGTACCAATCGTCCTCATCATTGCCGCGCTTACATTCATCGGCTGGGCCATCATCGGCAATATCAACCCGCTCCTCGTGCATGCAATGGGCATGAACAGCCAGAGTCCCTGGATTACCGCGCTTATTGCCGCAATTTCAGTGCTAGTCATCGCTTGCCCCTGCGCTCTTGGACTTGCTACCCCCACCGCCATCATCGTCGGTACAGGCAAAGGTGCCGAGCAAGGGATTCTGATCAAAGGCGGCAGAGCCTCGAACGCATCCAAGCCGTTCGCGCGGTCTTACTTGATAAGACCGGCACGATCACTCGCGGCAAGCCCGAACTGACCGACATCCTGGTATTGCCAGGAACATCCGGCGATGAGGTCTTGCGATTGGTAGCTGAAGCCGAACAAGGCTCAGAGCATCCCCTGGCATTTGCTATCGTCAATGGCGCGAAAGCACGAGGACTTAGTCTGCACTCCGCTCCAGAACACATTACAGCGCTCGCCGGACGTGGATTGGCATGCGACCGTTGAGGGTCGTGCTCTACTCATTGGCACACGACGCCTTCTTGATGAGCATGCCATTGACTACTCACAGTTGCAAACACAATTGGCGACATTGGAAAACCAGGGCAAAACAGTGATGCTCATCGCCCTGAATGGACAGGCTGTAGGATTGCTAGCTGTAGCGGACAATGTAAAAGTTGACTCTAAAGAAGCTATCAAGCAGTTGCAAGCACAAGGGCTGAAGGTGTTGATGATCACCGGTGACAATTCCCGAACCGCCCAGGCCATTGCTGAACAGGTCGGCATCCATGCAGACGATGTGCTCGCCGAAGTCTTGCCAGAGGACAAAGTCAAACAGGTCAAAGTCTTACAGGATACAGGCCTCGTCGTAGCCTTCGTCGGCGATGGCATCAACGATGCTCCCGCGCTCGTTCAGGCAGACGCAGGAATCGCTATGGGAACAGGTACAGATATCGCGATGGAAGCAGCCGATATCACCCTCGTTAAGGGCAATCTCAAGAGCGTAGTAACCGCGCTTGCACTCTCTCGTGCAACCCTGCGCACAATCAAGCAAAACCTCTTCTGGGCCTTTGCCTACAACGTCATCTTAATCCCAGCGGCGATTCTCTCGCCCCTCATCCCCTTCTTGCAGGACCAGGCACCCATCTTTGCTGCCGCGGCAATGGCCCTTTCCTCGGTGACTGTAGTGAGCAATTCGTTGCGTCTGCGGCGATTCCAACTATAGACCTGTTCTTTCCCTTCTCCATATTAACAGTCTTATACGTGCAGGAAGGTTAAAGATGTTGAAATCATCTTAATCATAAAAGAGGTCTGAAGCCAGGTCTCAGATCTCTTGTCTTTGCTCCTATCAGATAGTCAGTAAGGTTGTAGCAGTATGCTATCAGCGCTACTCACCTCCAGCACCAGCTGCCCCACCAGAACTAGGAGCCATATTGACCTCGATATCATCATACTTCCTCACTTTGTAGATGATCGTTGAGATGAGCCAACTTGCGAGGAAAAGGCAAACGATGACGACGCCAACAAGTCCAAAGTTACCATTCAAGACGTTGATTTGATCCCATGGAGGGCCTATCAAGTTCAATTCTTGAATTAAAATACTGAATGCCTCAATACCACCAACGACCAGGGCTACGATAACCGAGATGAGGGTAATGTTCAAATTGTAGTACAGTTTGCGGATCGGTTTCACGAAGGCCCAGCCATAAGCTCCCAGCATCAAGATGCTATCGGTGGTATCCATCAGAGTCATACCGGCGGTGAACAACGCAGGGAAGAGCAGAATAGCTGCTATGGGGACACCCTTGCCAGCAGTAGCTGCAGCGATGCCTAGCAGTCCTACTTCGGTGGCAGTGTCGAAACCCAGTCCGAAGAGCAGGCCAACCGGATACATCTTCCAACTTCTATTCGTCATCCTGAGCAAGGGACGGAAGAAGCGACCCATGAGTCCTCGTTTGTTCAATGACTCATCTAAGGTAAAGTCGTTGTACTCTCCACCATTCTTGACTTCCCGAAACGTCTTGTAGATATCCACGAGGATGACAATATTAATGATGGCAATGAGAAACAGGAAGACTGCCGAGACTGTGGTGCCGATCAGACCGCCAATAGCCTGGAGATTGCTAAAGTCTTTGACCGCAATAGCAGTGATGGCAATGAAGACAGTCAGCGCTACCACGATAGTGGAATGACCAAGTGAAAAGAAGAAGCCGACGCCGACAGGACGTTGCTTGTCCTGCATCAGCTTGCGGGTGACATTATCAATGGCCGAGATATGATCAGCATCGAATGCGTGACGCAGACCAAAAGTATAGGCTGTCAATGCCAGGAGCAACAAGGCGGGATGGCTGCCGAACACAATAAAAGCAAGAATCCAAGCCAATGCATTATAGGCTATCAGAAACCCGTAAATACCGATGACTCTATGACGTACCTCGGGCGAACTTTGCTGAAACACCCTTCTGAGTCCTGAGACACCAAAGTTACTGCTCATGAAGCCTCCTTATAGGCAGCAGCACCTGCTGAGAAATAATGTGAATGAGACGATACAACGATGAAGTAATTTCCATTATTCTGTACTACGAGGTCAATCTACAAGGTTCCTACCGGAAGTAGACGTTGCTGTTCATGGCAACAGGTACGCTCTTATGAGTATACTCTAGAAAAATGCCCAATTGCAATAGTTTCGCAATAGCATTTATTTGCATATAGAAGGAGTTCTCAAATGCATGAGGAAGTTGTTGGAGCAATTAGATGAGAGCAAGAAACTTCAAACTTAGTAATCACTTTCACGCTCCTACATTTGAGCTTTTAGCAACTGGGTACCGTAACTCTTGCTGGAAGGTAATGCAGTTGTAAAGACAGAGCTTCTTATATTGACATCGATAGTAGTCAGCAGTATGCTATCTCCGTCAGACCTATGCATACGACAATAATTAAGAAGGTCAATATGAGAACCATACAACGCCAAAAATCTCAGCTACTCTTGCTCATACTTTCCCTCATAGGAATAGGCATCGCCATCTATCTAACCGCCGTGCATTATGAAAATGTACCCCTGATCTGTTCTTCCAGTGGAATCGTCGATTGCGCTCGTGTTCTCTCTAGTTCATACTCAGTCGTTCCTGGTACCACAATCCCCATCGCAGTGCCCGGTCTTGTGTGGTGTGTTATCAGCGCGGCCCTCGCTATCATCGGATTGCGCTTGCAGCCAATCCCTCGCTGGTTGCGCACAACACAATTTGCTCTTTCCCTCTCAGGTATGTTAGCCGTTCTTTACCTGGTCTACGTGGAAATTGTGCGCCTCCATACCATTTGTGCCTGGTGTACTGGCCTGCACGTCATCATCCTTGCAATGTTTCTAATCACACTTGTTCAACTACAACAGCCAGAAGCTGATGTAGAGGTTGAAAGCGAGCAATCCAGGATCACTTCAGGCTCCCGATAAAGCGCAATGTTAGAGGGTGTCATCCTGAGCGGAGCGAAGGATCTGCGTGGCCCCACTCCCCAATCGCTCCAAAGGCTAGAGGACCTACTCGCGGCGTACATCCAATACAGCCTCGCCTGCAAGCACCAACAGCGATGAGCCACTCGAAGCTGCATTTACCTGTGGCGTCTTTGACAGTGACGCTTCAATGCTTTGAATCGACGTATCGCTACACACCGCAGAAGGCTGGTTCTTTGTGACCGAACAAATCGCCGCCGTCAGGTAATTGGCCACTCCCAGAACATTCTTTGAAAGCGTGTTTCCCGTAGCGAGCTGATTGGCAATGTCTTGCATAGAAAGTGGCTGCGAACCTTGATCTTGCGGATTCGTTCTGAGCACAGCAGGATCATAGCTCGCGCTCTCAATCAGATATCGTTCCCCAATGTCCATGAAAGGATAGCCATTGATACTGTAACGGTTGAGGATATTTTGCTGAGCCGTGGTTGGGTTTTGCAGGGGATTCCGCTGGTTGTCAGCATTCTCGATAGGTACGAAATCGATGTAAGAACTGCTATAGTTGCTCCCATAGAAGCTAAATGTGGGAGTATTCGGATAGGAGTCGGTACTTGATGACGTAGTTGCATTCAAATTATGGAACGTGCCGAAACGGCTCAGCGCAGCAACCATACTCCACCGTTCAGCCGCACACAGCGGACACCATTCTGCTCCATAGAAAAACACTTCAGGCTTTCCCGTTGGACCGGTCAGCAACGGCTGTGAGCTTGGAGCGGCTTTAAAAGGATTGGCAACTCCCCCGGTTCCGATCTGTGAAAGCAGCGTGGGGTCAACCTTCGTAACGGCATTCACTACAGAAGCGGGAGCTACAGTTCGGCCCGTTCCATTACTAGGGCTATTAGAGGATTGCGACGATATAAAAATGAAGATAACGACAACCAGGGCAATAACAAGCAACGCTCCGCCTACCAATACCGGTGTTCTGCGATTCGACTTTGGTTGCATTCGCCTCTGGTTGCGTACCTGAGACTGACCACGGCGGTTGTTATCCTGCTCCCTCTGCCTCTGTTGTTCACGTCGCCTCACTGCCGCCGAACCTTGTGATTTTGACGAACCTCGTGATTTTGCCATAGGACCATACTTCCTTATGTACCTAAAATGATTAAATATTTCGCTTTATAGAGGCCAATTGTATCATAGCTTTTCTCTAGAGAATAGCTTTTTGGAAATCTGTACATGATTGTGACGTTTTTGTTATATCCAAGGTTGCAAATCCACGTTGTCGATCCTGTGATAGATACTGCTGACGAATTCCCTTTGAATGATCGCCGCCTTCGTAGGAACCAGCCTTATCGCGCCCCTGGGGCCGGGTAAGGCTGGTTTCCCCAATTCGCCAGCAACATCTGTGGTACAACTGATATGAACTCCACCGTTCCACTACGTTATTCTAGGATTCATTCAAAATCACTAAATCTCCTAGTACAACCGCCACAAGTGACACAAGTGACACAAGTGACACATTCGCAATCCACTTCCCGCCTCCAGAGCGATATGAGCGGCCATCTGCTTTATTATCTTGACGCACAGGCTTACACTCTTATCAGGAAACACAAATCCTTTACCAATATGCATACCAACTTCGAGAAGGACACACCCATGTCGCTCACACGAGCACCTTCATCTCAAGACAATCCAAAAGTGAAAATACAGCCTACAAAACGTAAACGTTTACTCCGCATGCTCGTATTTCTTTCACTTATTATCCTCCTTCTCGCCGCCTGGCAATTGCTAAACAACCTCGCCAATAGCACCGACCCAACAGTAGCAGGCCGTCCACTCTCGAATCCGCACACCCACCTGCACACCATAGCGCTTGGAAATCGGCCCGGCGTCATCTATCTCGGCACCCATTATGGTCTATTCACCAGTACCGACAGCGGACGTACCTGGCCTCAATCACGCGGCGTACTCAACACGATGATGATCACCTCCATTGCCATCAGCCCCTCCAACCCGAACATAGTAGCAGTCATAGCCGTTCCGGTCAGCGGCATCGGAACCCAATCCGGCATCTACTTCAGCCACGACGGCGGAAACACCCTGCAAGCCCACAACCCCCCAGGACTACCTCTCTCAGCCTATCCCTTTACCGTCCAGGCTCGGTTCAGCCAGCACAGGCAACTTCTATGCCTTCTACAACTACGCAGGCTGGTTCGAGACCCGAGACGCAGGCACCCACTGGTATCCCATCACTAGCGGCACCATGTCAAATATGCAAACCCCCTCATTTCTAGCCGACCCAACCAATCCCAACCACCTCCTGCTCGGCGGAGAGCAAGGCATCTTCGAAAGCTTCGATGACGGCCGTTCCTGGAACCCGATCACGGCTATAAAAGGTTATGTCCTGAGCAGCGTAGCCTCCCGCACGACTCCACGTACAATCTTCTGCGCCACCGATCAAGCTATATATCGCTGGCTCGATACCAACTCCAATAGTTCCTCTGGCCCACAAATCACCCGTTTAACCAACCTTCCCATGTCAACCCTACCCACCCGACTTGTCACAGACGCCACCGGCAACATAGTCTACGCCTTATCAGGGCAAGACCTCTGGTATTCATCAGATAGTGGTACCACATGGCAACATCGCTGGCACTTCGACCGTGCAGACCTCATTTCTCTCGTTATTGATCCACGCAATCCCGATCAGCTTTATGCCGGATTCTATTTGCCCGCGAAGGTGATATATAGTAGGGATGGCGGGAGAGAGTGGGGAACGTTGACGGAGTGAGATTGAACTGGTAAACACCCTACTGTGAAAAATAGGTACTCCTCCCAATACCCACCTCACTCCATATACCCTATACTATCCTCACATACTATACCCAAAACCCAGGCAACATCGCCTAAATCTAAAGAAAAGTGAGTGAAGTCTAATGGGTACAAAACATCGTCGCATACAACTCTTAGTTGGCACACTACTCAGTCTGGGACTGCTCGTACTCATGGCAGGAACAGCACTGGCTCATACACTTCTGCCTTTGCACGCAAAAGTGGATAGTGCTACACCGGCCATCGGCTCAACAGTTACGCAGGCTCCTACAATGGTAACAGTGCACACTCTTGAGAACATCAATCCCGACCCGAAGAAAAGCAATCTCTTCGTCTATAGCCCGGCAGGTGACTTGATCAGCCAGGGCAATGCGCAAGTATCTCTTACCAACCCAAGGCAAATGTCAGTCGCAATCAAACCTACTGGCGATGGTACCTATGTCGTGCAGTGGATCACGGTATCGGCTGAAGATGGCGACCCCGATCAAGGTGCCTTTGTTTTTACCGTCAAATCCAGCGTCACTGCGACACCAACCCCTGCTCCAAGTCAGACAACATCCCCCCCAAGCAGTACATCCGGCACAGGCGGCACACCAATCTGGATACCCATTGTCGTCGGCATCATTGCACTGCTCGTTGGATTAGGTGCTGGACTTGGCCTCGGCAGACGCAGCCGTCCCGCATCCATCGCTGCAATGCGCAGAACCATCGCAGCAGAGCAGCAAGAGGAAGCTCCAACAAAGCGACCCTAGCATAATGGTAGGAATCATAGGAGACAACCATCGTAGTTAGTAGTGGCATCCCTTGCGGATGCCATGCCGGGCCGCTACCGTGCCAACAAAACGATCCTAGCACAACCATCGTAGTTAGTAGTGGCATCCCTTGCGGATGCCATGCCGAATAACCACAATGCGGAATGGCTACTATGGTGAATGCCCGCCATGCTCAATGGCATTTCCGAACAGGAGGTATATTCAATGCGTGTCAGACCTTTTTTCTGGCTTGTGCTTGCTGCATCCTGTCTCGGTGTTCTCATCTTCGCGGCAACTATTCGACCGCATGTGCCTGCCATGATGCAAGTACGTATCCAGCACCATCCTGTTTCGATTGGGTTCACGACCCTGGAATTACACCTGACCGACCCCGATGGTCTTCCTATTGAGCAGGCCCATGTGTTTTCAATCGCGGATATGCTCAATATGCATATGTCGCCACCTCAAGACAATATTCGAGAGGTTGGACACGGGAACTATATAGCACAAATTCAACTGTATATGATAGGGTCATGGAAGATTACCATTGGAGCACATGCGGACGGCTTTGATGCCTTACAACAGACGCTATTGGTGCAGGTGCAGTGAAAAACTGGACACACTTGACTCATAAGCTTGCCAGGCATATAGTTACGTTGAGTTATCGAGGGCTTTGTCTCAGCAAGCAGGAAGTGAGTACCGGATGTGTCCAGGATTGTTCGTTTCTTGGGGAACTTGTTGCGCCGCTGGCACGTCTCCCTGTTTGAAAAAGTTATTCTCGTCAACAGCTTGATGCTAGTGTGCGAGGCGTTAGCAGGACTCTGGATCACAAGCCATAACCTGGAGGCCCAGCACTACCTGATTGACACGAGCTTCATTGTTGCAGCGACGCTGGTGACCTTGCTGATCAATGTGGTCCTGTTGCGTGCCAGCTTTCGTCCATTGTTCGGGTTGCTTCGTACAATGCGAGCGGTGAGCGCCGGAAAAACAGATGCGCGCGCCGCTACCGAAACATCTGACCCAGAAATTAGTGAGTTAGCTCAGGCCTTCAATAACATGCTGAATCAACTGGAGATAACCCGCCGAGAGCAGGCCATGCTGATTCTTCAGGCGCAGGAAGAGGAACGCCGTCGCGTTGCCCTCGAACTCCATGACGAGAGCAGCCAGAACCTTACCGCGCTGCTAGTGTATACAGAAGTGTTGAGTCAATCTCTCCAGGACTTACCAGAGACGACCATTTCAATAGATGGACGGAAACAACTAAATAAGGAACTGCAACACCTGGCCAGCTTGACCCAGCATACGCTTGAAAATATTCGTACCCTGGCTCAACAACTTCGACCAAGTGTGCTTGATGACCTCGGTCTGCAGGCGGCATTCCGTTGGCTCGCTGAGGATAGTCGCGAACGTTTGAATCTGCTGGTGGAACTTCACCTGGAAGGTGTGAGGGATACTCAGCGGCAGCATCATCAGAGTGCTCTCTATGAAACAACGCTTTTCAGGATTGCGCAGGAGAGCCTCACGAATGTGGCACGTCATGCCAACGCGCAGCACGTTAGTATCTCGCTCATGCAGGATGAACAACACATGTGCCTGCAAGTTCGTGATGACGGGCGAGGTTTTGATGCCGCTCAGCGCCCTACAGGCTTAGGCATTAATGGAATGCGCGAGCGAGCAGCCTTGTTAGGTGGAACGCTTACCATATCATCACAACCAGGTCGGGGAACGACTGTGGAGGCGGTATTGCCAGTGTCTGTGAGTTAGGAGACGTAGTGACAAATGAAGGATGAATCGAGCACAACTTCTCCAATTCGTGTATTGCTCGCCGACGATCATGATATCTTGCGACAGGGTCTGAAGCTGCTGTTAAGCTTACAGCAGGATATACAGATTGTGGGTGAAGCACGCACCGGACGTGAGGCTGTAGAAATGACACAGCAACTGAAACCCGATGTCGTAGTCATGGATATCAGCATGACAGATATGGATGGACTCGAGGCTTGTCAAGTTATCCGTACTGAGCAATCAGCAACACAGGTTCTGATGCTGACGATGCATGAAAGCGAGGAATATTTTCTGCAAGCGCTGCGTATGGGTGCGGCAGGCTATCTGGTCAAGAAGGTTGCGCCTACGGAGTTGAGCATGGCAATTCGTGCGATCGAACATGGAGGCGCATTTCTCTATCCAGGTCTGGCAAAGGCCCTCATCCGTACATACATAGCGCGTCCATCAAACACAACTGAAGCCGCACCTTCTCACGAGCAGCAAGGAGCGAAAAGTTCGAGTCTCTCTCAAGACCTGCGCGTCCTGACTCCTCGTGAGGTGGAGATACTAACGTTGGTAGCTGAGGGTCACACAAACCAGGAAATCGCCGATAAACTGACCTTGAGCATTAAAACCGTCCAGGCTCATCGCGCTAACGTTATGGAGAAGCTTAGCCTGAACGATATTACGCACCTGGTGCGCTTTGCCGTTCGCCACGGACTCATTCCGCCGGAGCCTTAAGCAAGTGATTATCATGAGCTTCTCTGAGCGCTATAATATGGAAGACTGGTAAATAAGACTTGCAACGTAATAACAAACAGTTTCGTAGCTTGCCTTGCAGGGTGGCCCTTGGGTGCCCTTGGGCTTGCACTCTATAGACTGGATAAAGCTAATGATCTCTTTTTTACATTCGATATTCACCCGGCGTATATTGCTAATAGCCGCACCCTTGGCCATATCCCTGTTGCTTTTCTTTCCCAGCGTAGCGAGTGCCCATGCTATCTTGCTGCGATCCGACCCCCCGGCGGATGCGGTATTAAGGAATGGGCCACCTTCGCAGGTGCGTATGTGGTTCAGCGAAAACTTAAATCCGGCCTTCAGTACTGCGCAAGTTGTAAATGCAAGTCGGCAGCGTGTTGACAATCGGGATGCACATGTTTCCCCAAGTAATTCACTTGAAATGGATGTGAGCCTCCAGCCAAACCTACCTGCTGGGGTCTATATTGTTGTCTGGCGTACCGACTCTGCCAATGATGGACATATCCTGCTCGGCTCATTTATCTTCAGCGTTGCACGCCCCGATGGCAGTGTGCCAACATTGAGTCCGGGAGCAAATCCCGGAGCCGGTCTCCTCGGTGGCAATCTCAATAGCGCGAGTGCGGGCCAGCTTGATGGGCCAACGTTTTTCAACTTCATTATGATTACGCTGGTTGAACTTGGAGCGGTCTTCTGGGTAGGTGCGCAGCTATGGATGACGTTTGTGCTTGCCCCTTCAAGTGAAGATCATGGAGAACTGCTCGAGGCAAACTCGCGCATGAAACACCGTTTTGAGCGGCTTTTTTCGCTCCCTACTCTGATCGTGCTGTTTCTGGCGAATGTCGGTGTGATAGTGGGGCAGGCGATCATCCTTACCGGCGGTCAGATAGGCTCCGCCCTTGCCCCCTCTTTGCTCGTACAACTTGCCACCTCCGGGCGCTTCGGCACATTCTGGACGATGCGCGAGATCGTCATCATAGTAGCCCTGATTCTAGCGCTCTATGCGCTGCTGGCTCATTTCAGATCGCGTCTCGTCGCCACAATTCTTCCCTGGGTGAATCTTGTGCTTGGTCTCGCGCTCTTCATTGCGATTACTATGTCCGGCCACGCATCAGCCGTGAATACAAACATTGTTGTCTTTTCTATCGTGTTAGATTGGCTACATCTGCTTGCGGCAGCACTCTGGGTCGGTGGCATGATGTTCATTGCCACGACCTATCTCCCTGTACTTCGTAAGTACCCAATGGTGGAACGCACACGCTCGTTGGTCACTGTTCTCTCCTACTATTCACCCTGGGCATTGGCAGGAGTGTTCATCATGGCAGTGACCGGCCCATTCAATGCAGACTTCCATCTGACCGCGTGGAACCAGTTTTTTACCACCGCCTATGGACGAACCCTCACTGTCAAGATTTTGCTTGTAGGTGGTTTGCTCCTCACCAGTGCGTACCATGTTGGCCTGCTTCGACCGCGCTTGAAAAAAGAATATAAAAAATATAGCTATGTTGCAGGGCGTTTGCAGGCTGGCGAGAGCACAATAGCGATGCCACACCCAGACCCATCGGTCGTAGGCGCACAGGTGCAAATGGGCGAGTCGGATGGAGATGAGAGTCGTTCCTATAAAGTTCCTACAGAGCTTCCGCATCAGGCAACAACTACGGAGCCGGATCGCACAACCAAACCTGCGCAGCGCACCAATGTCATCCTGAGTGAAAGCGAAGGATCTGCTCTTGCTCAGCAGGTGAAACGACGCGAGAGTCGGCTGGGCAAGGGTACGCAGCATCTTATGCAGGTCCTACGCTGGGAGCCACTCCTGGGCGTTGGCGTACTGATCTGCGTTGGCTTGCTCAATGTCTTTGGAGGCACCATTCCGGCTACCGGTGCTACGCAATCCCAACAACCAGCAACAACAACACAATCAAAACCTTTTGACGCTACCGTGAAGACCAGTGACAATACGTTTTTGGTGACATTGGATGTCAATCCAAATCGTTTTGGCACCAACGTCTTCACAGTGACCGTGGTCGATAGCAAAACGAACAAAGTGACGACCAATGTGGGAGTCGCGTTGTACACCACGATGCTGGATATGGATATGGGCACCCAGAACGTCAATTTACTGCCCGACGGCAAAGGACATTTCAGTGCTAGCGGTGACCTGGCTATGGCAGGCAATTGGCAGATCCGAATTCAGATACGTACAACCGATAATACCCTGCACGAAGCGTCCATCAAACTGGTTACTCCGTTTTAGGAGGACACCAAAGGTAATGTCATCCTTCGCTAGGTTGAATGGCATTCTGAGCCAAGGGCAATGTCATCCTGAGCGATAGCGAAGGATCTGTGTTCGCCCGGCGGGAGATTCTTCGTTAGGGCAGGCACAAGGCACTGCCCCTACAGGATGACAATCAGCCAGTCCCTGGGTACTTGACGGTCAACGTCACATAATCTATGCTACGCAAGGATATGTAGGATACTCACAAAGGAACGATAGATTGGTATGTTCAGTTACAAAACCCAAATCAAAAGATGTATTACAAAAGCCCGATTGATCGCGCCCTTCATCCTGATCGCGCTTGTGCTTGTTGCATGTAGTGGAAATGACACGAACCCATCGCAGGCACAACCAACGTCGGTACCTGTGAACGGCTTTGGAATTGCGAGCAATCACGTTCATTCCTTACTTGCCTTTCCCCCACATGTGTTGGTCTTGGCGACGCATTATGGCATCTTCCGTTCAGAAGATTCGGGGGCAAGTTGGAAAGAGACTGCGGCCGGTCCCGATCAATTGATGGAAGGGCTGATGGCATATTCGCTCACAGCCAGTCCTCTCGATTCACAGCGGTTATATGTGTTGACACAGCCAGCATTGGGCCATCCCAAAGGCATTCTCGGTCTGTATACCAGTGCAGACCAGGGACGCACCTGGAAACTCTCAATTACCACCGCAAGTATTACTTCCGGCATGATCTTTACCGCAGCGGCAGGAAATGATAACCCGAACGAAGTGTATATCTACCTTCCTGATTTAGGCGCACTTGGGCTACGTATCAGTTTAGATAACGGACAGCACTTTTCCAGTACAGGTACGTTGCCATTTAGTAACATTTTTGGTATCCGACCCATTCCTGGTGCACCCGGGCACCTGCTTGTCTATGGAAGCGATGGCATGGCATACAGCATAAACGGTGGGAATTCCTGGCGGGTCTTCAAGGATATCACCGGAGCTGTTACCGGGGTGACAACCCCCGGACCTCACAGTCCCATTTACGCTTCTGGTGATGCAGGCATCTACGCCTCGCTCGATGGAGGCGCATCCTTCAAGTTGGTATACTCGCAGGCTTCCTATCTTTCGCTGACTGCCTCGCCGCTCAACCCGCAAATTCTGTATGGAGAAACCGCGGTTGCAGTGTACCGCAGCGAGGATGGGGGCAAGACGTGGAGTGCGTTGCCGCACATTACTGGCACCCTTTCAAATCTTGCAGCCGATCCAATGAATGTCTCGAAGGTCTATCTTTCGCTCTCCTACCCAACCGAGCTGTATGATTTTGGCCAGAACGGCAACGTCTGGACCTCGCTGACACCCAAGTCATAAACGGAAAAGATGTATGACATGATGAAGATAGCAACAAGGATTGCCAAGAAAGTAATGGAACCTGATCCTCACAAGCGACCGTGGTTGGTAGGGGCACCCCTTGTGGGTGCCTTATATGGGGGTATTCTACTTGCGCTCACTTTCCTATTCCTGTTCCTCCCTTTGCCTGCCTATGCGGATGGCGGTGCACCTAATCTAGCCTATGTGGCGGGGACATCTGGAGGTATTAGCGTGATCGATATCGCGCAGCAGAAGGTGACGAGCAAGATTTCCGCGAGCGGAGATCCTCATACGATTTACCTTAGCCTGGATGGGCGTTTTCTGTATGTTACAGAGCCGACACTGGGCCGTGTGACGATGTACGCGGCCAAAACGGGAGCCGCCATTTGTTCCGCGAATGTTCCTGGTCAGCCGTCGCTGTTGACCTTTGATGCGGGAGCGAACATACTGTATGCAGCGGGCAATGGTGCTGCCAGTATTAGTGCGATTGATCCTACGACCTGCGCCATCAAGAAGACGATAAAGACGACAGGCCCGGTGTTTGGTCTGGCAATTGCGGTCGTCGGCAGCGGCATTTCAGGTGGCAATGGCAACCAACTCTGGGTGTCGGATACAGCGGGGTTGAGTGTCTATAGCAATGGAGCGCAGGTTGCCAGCATTCCCGTGCCAGGAGGCCCGCAGTATGTTACCATTCCACCGGGCACAACAGTGTACGTTACGACGCAAAATGGCAGTGTCGATGCGGTCGATCTGAATACCCACAAGGTGACGACGCTGCTGACAGGTGGCGCATTTGGCCCGATGGATTATGACGCCATCACCTACCAGGTCTATGTACCCGATAGGCAGAATAAGCGGGTTGATGTGCTCGCTCCGGTGAATCCAGGTGAGACCGCACCGCCACAAGAACCAATTCGCACCATTGCTCTGGGTGTTGCACCCCAATCGGTTGCGATTACCAGCGATGGTCAGCTTGGTTTTATAGCGCTGTCCGGAGGTAATGTTGCGATACTCGATATCCCCGGAAAGCAGCTCTTCAATACGGTGTTTGTGGGTGGAAACCCACAATTTATCATTACGGGTCTCTATCCTCCTCTGATCGGTACAACCCCCCAGCAGGCATCGTTCTGGGGAACGGTCATTAACATTGTAGCGTATGCGCTGGTAATTGCTGTCCTGATTGTCCCTTTGTTACTCTTAAGAAGGCGTACACGTGCCAGTGTCCTTAAGAAGGACGCTAAGGAAACGATTGAACACGTCCCGTAATAGGCACTTATGGGCATTGACCAGATCTCTGGTCTCATCTCGTAAGATAAGTATTTGAAAAGAGCCAGACACCTTCCAAAAAGGCCAGCTTGGCTCTTGTATATTACGCCCTTTGCAATCTAAACTAAAGCTATGGCAAACTGTTAGCACTTTCAAAGCTGAAAGGGATAAGAAGCAATGACCACTAGCAAGGGCTTCATCTTCGATTTCATGGAACAATATGACTACGAAAACATCTTCCTGTGTCAGGAGAAAAGCCTCGGACTCAAAGCCATCATCGCTATTCACGATACAACCCTTGGACCCGGCGCTGGCGGTATTCGCATGTGGACGTATGAAACAGAAGCGGATGCCATTAAGGATGCCCTTCGTCTGGCCCGTGGCATGACATATAAGTGGGCGGCAGCCGGTGCGAATATGGGTGGCGGAAAGTGTGTGGTAATCGGTGATCCTCGGCGCGAGAAGACCGAAGGCTTGCTGCGTGCATTGGGGCGCTTCATGCACCGCCTGGGCGGACTCTTCCTATCAGGTCCCGACGTAGGCACCAATATGCGCGATATGGAGATTCTCCGTATGGAGACTCCTTATGTTGTGTTTACGCCTGAGTCCTGGGGTGGCCCTGGAGATCCTTCGCCATTCACGGCTTTTGGCGTTGTTCAGGCTATGCGGGCGTGTCTCAAGGAGGTGTATGGTAGTCCCGACTTGCAAGGCCGTTCGGTAGCGGTGCAGGGGGTAGGAGAGGTAGGGGAGCATGCTGTGAGGCTGTTGGTGGAGGCCGGTGCTCGTGTGACGATTGCCGATATTGCTCGTGAGAAGGTTGAGCATCTGGCAACTCAGTATAACGTAAAGGCGGTACACCCCGAAGAAATTCACGCACTCAATGTTGATGTCTACTGTCCCTGCGCCCTTGGAGCGGTCATCAATGATACAACATTGTCAGAGCTTCGCTGCAAAGTCATCTGTGGCTCAGCCAACAACCAGTTGGCCGAGGACCGTCATGGCGATCTACTTGCTCGTCGGGATATATTGTATAGCCCGGACTACATTGCCAACGCTGGCGGTGCGATAGTCGGTGCGGATAGCCTGTATCCAGGCGGCTTCAATCGCGAACGTGCACGGGAGAGCGTTTCACGCATTTATGAAACAATGGAGAAAGTGATTGCTCTCTCCAAGGAACAAAGTATCCCGACCTATCGAGCTGCCGATCTGCTAGCTGAGCAGCGTATCGCGATGGCTCGCCAGGTGAAACGCCTCGCTACGAAGGGAGATGTGATCGTTTAATTCATCCACTCACCGGGTGTATTGCTACGCACGCGCACACCGCCATCTCGCTCCTTGAGGGCTTTGGCATCTTTTGCCATGCGTTCGCGCCACTGGGTGATGGAGGTGTGATGCCAGTAGGCGGCCGGGAAAAGGCCAATGCCTATGGCCAGAGCTGCACCGATTTCAGCACGATTGAAGCTGAGGCCTGGCGGTAAGGGGTAGGGGACAGAGGTGAGTAGGCCGAGGTGCAGGATGAGCACGAAGACGAAGACCGCTAGTTCAACCAGACCAACGGCGAGATAGGATACAAGCTCACCGGTCTGCCGTTTGCGAAAGATATAGGCAAAGGCGGCGTTCAATAGACAGAGGAAGCCTGTGATCCACAGGCTTACAGAAATGAGTATGGTTGTCAAGCGCGTCTCCCTGGGCAGGCACAAGGCACTGCCCCTACATTAACTATGGGTCAGCCGTAGATCTGAAAAGGCAACCTCGGTGCCTTTCAGATTGACCAGCATGCCAACTTCACCGGAACTACACAGCGAACCGCTGCAGGCATTATCCTGAACATTGGCAATCTGCTTTCCATTTACTATCAACGTAAAGCTTTTGCCATTTACGACGATTTTGAAGGTGTTGATACTGTGAGGTCCCTGCCCCTGGTGAAATTCCTTACCGAATGGATGATGCCAGAGTTTTGTCCAGGGGCCGCTTTTGGAGGCGGTACTATTGTCGTACTTCCAGAACTGGTACTCGCCATTTTTGGTATTGAGGACCTCAAAGCTATAGAATGTGGTGATGATCTTGCCATTCTTGTTTTGCGTATTTGCGCGAATGATCAGACCAAACTCATTATTGATGGATGTGTCATTTCCCTTGATTTCCTCCATCGTTAATGAGTAAGCAAAGGGGCCTTGTAAGGTTTCATCCCGCAGGATGGCAGGTGCACCCTCATTAGGATTATTGTCAGTGATGTGATATGCGCCGCCCGTGAAGACATAGAGCATCGAGCCAGTTGTTGCGATAGGCCAGTTATGAATATTCTGGCTTAATGGGTCTAACAGAATGACGTTTGCATTGGCTGCTTCCTCTTTACGTGCGGTAGCAGTGGCCTGCAGATTCGGGGTGACTGTCGGCACGCTTTGTTTGCTTGTTTGAGGAGAGTGCGCATTGAGCAGCAAGAAGAGGCTTGAGCCAAAGATGATCAGCATTACCATCAGAGCCAGCGTGAGAACACGCTTGCCTTTCTTGCGACCACTGTGTGCCGATGTAGAGGTGGAATGCATTGCGCCTGTTGCTGCCTCACTGTTGGGCGATGGCGTTGGAGGAAATACCGGTAGTAAGCCTGTGATATAGAGGCCGGGTTGTCCCGCGACAGGCACCTGGACGATTTTTGCAGGCCCGGTCAATTTCAGCGTACCAGTGTTTCCCTCTCCTATCATTGCTGCTGACTGCGGCCTTGATTGTCCCCCAGACGCGACTGTAGTAGAGGCGAAGCCCTGTTGCAGCGATGGATTGGTGCCAGGTTGAAGATTTGATAGGGTCAGCATACCAGTTGTGCTGGTGGCGGGCATTGGCGAAAGCGGGTCGTACCCTGGCGATGTAGCGGTTGGTTGAGCTTCAGTACCTGTTGGAGCTGGTTCTGCAGGTGCTGGAGGCGAAGTATTGGCATCCGCTTCACTCCCATTGATAGATGCTTCGCTGATGACCTTTACTTGAGCTGATGGAGCAGGTATCACGGTTTCCTGAACAGGGCCCGCTGGCTTGAGGGGCGTGAACGTATTGATACGTACTCTGCTTTGCGAGGCTTCGGTTTCTACTGCATCCATAGATGCAGCCTGGTTTATCTTTACAATCGGCTCAGGGCGTGTTTGTTCACTCTCGTCTCCATCTTCGTCATATGCTTCCTGTGCTGTAATCCTGGGCGATGTGAGTCGAAGCCCTGAGTGCAACGAAGGGGAAGGATCTCTCGTGATGGAGAGGGATCCTTCGCTGTCGCTTACAGCCTGGCCTGAAAGAAACGAAGGGATGTCAGCGGAATGGTTTGTAGGAACTCTTTCCGGTCGCTGGACAGAATTGAAAGGTTCTTCTTCTGGAAAGGACTCACTTTCAACATATGGGTAGTCATCCAATTGTACGTTTGCGGCTATTAGGGCTACACGGAAAGCAGTTGCGAGGTCTTGCGCACGAACATAACGATCGGCGGGCCGTTTTGCTAACGCACGCAACATGACTTGCTCTGCGACAATGGGTAGATCGGGTCGTAGTTTGCGTGGAGAAGGTGGCGGCATCCGTAGATGCATAAACGCTATTTGCTGCGGCGTCTCAGCCTGAAATGGCACTTCTCCTGTGACCATCTGGTAGAGTACTACACCCAACGAGTAGAGGTCTGCACGACCATCAACAGTCCTCTCCATACCATCAATGTTGCTGACTTGCCTCATCTGCGGTGAGAGTATATCTCCTGTCAGTATCTGCTCTGGTGCCATATACAAGAGTGCCGTTACTCTGGTATTTTCGTAAGAGAGCCACCGAGCCTCCCGCTTGTGAGTACGAGTATCCCTGCGATTGCTTCCTGTTCGTAGATCTGGAAGCACTACCTGGCCCTCAGTTGTGAGCAAAATACTGGATGGCTTGATACTTCGATGAATAAAGCCCTGTTCGTGGGCAATATCTATCGCTTCAGCTAATTGATCCAGGTAATCCACCACCGTCGAAAACGCGAGGCGTTTTTGTTGTGCCAGCAGATCGCTGAGTGTTCTCCCACTTACAACCAATGATACACGAGCGTTTAGAGACTGTACAGATTCCGTCATGCGCATTTTTCCCCCATAAAGATGCAAAGATTGAAAGGCAGTTGGCGTTCCGCAAAATACCCCCCAGTTGTTACATCGTACCCACAACCGTCTGGTTATGACAACGGAATAGCTTGAAAGTACGCTGACAGATGTGACCAAAGTAATAGCTAGCAGGTGAAGATAAGGCATGACAAATGCATAGTCAGTTGAAGCCAGAACGACTGCAAGGGTCGCCCCCACTATACACGAAAGTCGAACAACAGACCACTGTATAGTAGGGACAACCGCAAGGGTTGTCCTGGATTGTACGCGTGCTCTACCGTCTATTTGTGAGTGATCAACATATTGGAGAAAGCGACCTCAGTACCATCAAGGTTCACGAGCATGCCTACTGTACCGGTCTTGAGAGCAGTATTTGTGGTACTGCCAACACTTTTTCCGTTGACGGTAAAGCTGAAGGAGCTGCCATTAGCGTAGATGCGGAAGGTATTGATATGTCCCTGGCCCTGATGAAACTCGCTTCCAAAGGGTGCGTGCCAGAGTTCTGTCCAGGGATTGGCGTTCACTCCCTGGCTATTGTCGTACTTGTAGAACCTATATTCGCCGCCAGCCGTATTCACTACTTCAAAGCTGTAGAAGCTGATAATGTCCTGACCTCCCTTATTCTGCTCAGTATAGCGAATCACCATACCGAACGAGTTCCTGGCCGAGGTATCATCCCCTGTAATCTCCTCCATGCTCAAGGTATATGCAATTGGTTCGGCAAAAGGGCTTTCCTGCAAAACGACCGCGATACCATTTGCGCCCCGATCAGTAATATGATATGCCCCACCGGTAAATGAATAGACGTTACTGGGACTTGTCGGCCAGTTATGAATATTCTGATTCAATGGATCCGTCAAGATGATGTTCGCTTGAGTTGTAGCAGTTGCCCGAGCAGCAGCGGTCGCCTGTGAATTGACTCGCGCAGATTTGGAAATAGGGGTTGCCTTCCCCTGCGTACTCATTGGAGCAGGATGTGAGCGTATCCATAAAAATAGACCAGAGCTGAGCAGTAATAACGTGATCAGCGCCGCAACCCCGACCAGTTTCAGGAGCTTGTTCATTCCACCATCCATCACTGGTGGCACTTCGGATGGTACAGGTAATAGTCCGGTGACATACTGGCCAGGTTGACCGGCCACAGGCACCTGAACCACTTTCACTGGTCCCGTCAATTTAATGGTACCTGCGCTCCCTGGGTCAGGATATTGATAGCCGCTCCGCCGCGCTTCGCTGGTTGGCACTTCGAGAGCGCCTGTCATCGGATTGATATTGAGTATAGGAGACATCTGGTTTGGAAATGCGGCAGGGGGTGTGGAACTGATAGTACCCATATCCGCCATCGAAGTAGCAGTGCCGGTTTTTGCAGGGGGAAAGACTCCCGGAGCACCTATACTTGGGAACATCCCTGTCCTGGATAACAGGCCAGAAGTGCGAGTCGAAGTGATAGGTGTGTCACTGGTACCTGCTGCATCAGCGCTAGCCGCCGGTATAGTACCTGTCTGCCAACTAGGGTCAAGTAACCCTCTCGGGGTATATTGAAATACGCTGTGCTGCGCCTCACTAGTCTGAAATACGCTCCGCTGCACTTCACTGCTTTGTCGTGCCGACGTGTTATCAATTGCGAGAAGCGGTCCACTCTGCAAGCTTACCTGTGGGGATTCAGTGGACTGCACCGCTGCACGAAAAGCGGTAGCAAAATCTTGTCCCCGCGCATAACGGTCTTCTCGCCTCTTTGCCAATGCTCGCAGAATCACCTGTTCAGCAGCAGCGGGTAAATCAGGACGAAGCAGGCACGGTGAAGATGGTATCTTCTGCAATTGCTGTACCGCGATCTGCATCGGCGTCACACCCTGAAATGGTGCAATGCCCGTCACCATCTGATAAAGAATAACAGCTAGCGAGTAGAGATCAGCACGTCCGTCTACCTCTTCGCCAAGCACCTGCTCAGGGGCCATATAATCTGGTGTTCCTACCGGCGCACCTGGACCTGTCAAGCGCACCTGGGCCATCTGTCCTTCCGGGCCTTCCGAGACGATCTTTACCAATCCGAAGTCTGTAAGTAGCGCCCGCCCATTCGGGGTAAGCAAAATATTCGCAGGTTTGATATCCCGGTGGATGATCCCTCGTTCGTGCGCAAAGTCTAAGGCAGCGGCTACCTGCTCAAGGTAACTCACGATTTTTGATAGAGCGAGCGCACCTTCTCGCTCCATGACATCGCGTAGTGTGCCACCACTTATATATGGCATCACTAAATACGCCAATCCATCCTGCTCACCATACTCATGAACAGGCACGATATTTGGGTGCTCAAGCGAGGCAGCAGCATCCGTCTCACGCCGAAAACGTTCGAGGAAGGCTGTAAGTTGATGAGGCTTCAATGTTGTCGCGGGTAACAGCACCTTTACTGCAACCTGGCGTCGGGGACGTGATTGTTGAGCCAGGTAGACCGCTCCCATACCTCCTTGCCCAACCAGTTTCTGAAGCGTACATGTTCCCAGTACCGTTCCTATCAATGCTTGAGCGTTCATCAAAACTCTACCTTCCAGGGAGCCTCATCATGTGCCCCACCTTATTTTCTTCTCCTCTCTCCACTCATCCACCCTGTTTCAGCCTCTTATGAGAGACCCCTACGTTTGTACATGCTAATGAAATACGACAATTCTTACAACGCATCAGCTTGTAAGCATGACCAAAGTAATGGTGATGGTTGAGATATAGCTCCATAGATAGCAAGCATCTAAACGACGTTCAATCAAGCAAGGAAGCCAATGGAGCATCTATATTTCTCTTACCATCAATCGCAATAAACGGGGTAGTACATTGATTTGAAGTGTTATAGGAAAAATGGGCGATGCCTTACACGCCCTCTATCACATCGCGGGGATCGGCATCTTCTTCGGCATCAAGAGGGATAGACTCAGGACCAGACTGAGCAACCATGGAGGGGACGGTGCGGCTTTGAATGATAATGCCTCGCAAGAGCGAGGTGGAGGCCTGTCCTAGCAAAGGGCGTAGGTGTTCGAGGCGTTCGCGATACATTTCAAGTGGGATTGCACGCTTACGAGCATTTCTGGCAGGGAGGTACTCATCAAGCACATCATCAGTAATGACTGGAGATGCCTCCTGCCAGATATCAGCATTATCCAGTATCTGTCCTACAGCAGATTGTACCTGCTGTAACAGGTCAATCGTCTGGTTGAGCAGCATTAGAAGGTCGCCTTCTGCCAGGTCAATACGCCGTAAGAGGCCGACAAGCGACATACCACGTGACCAGGCAAGCGCCACACCATGAAAATCAGGCACGATACCAGGAGTGAAATTCAGGTGAGATTGTTGCTCAATGTGATGCACATGTTGATCGATGCGCCATAATGAACGGCGCACCTGCATCAGGTTGTTATTGAGCACGTTGCGGTTATTAAGGCGGCGATCATTATCATACGTAAACCAGCTACAGACCTCGGCCAATTCCGCCGCTGTGAGTTTATCAAGCACGCCTAACATGATCATTTCGACGATCAGAATACCCGTCGGATGGAAGATACTGCGCAGTAAGCGTCCCTTGAGCGTTAACTGGTCATCCTGGCCGATATAGTCGAGCGCACGCAGCACGAAGATCGTGCCATCGAGTTCTGCCGCGCCTGCCCGGCTGAGCGGATACGCGCCGATCTTCGCGCGACGTTTCTTCAACGCCTCAACTGCCCCCTGGATGGCTTTGCCCTTCTTCTTACCGACCTTCTTGCCCTTCTGCTGAAGTTGTTCTAGTTTCTCCAGGCGAGCCAACTCGCGCTCTTCCCACAGTCTGTAAAGCTGATATTCACGAAGGCTAGAGGCACAGATGCGCCGCAGATGCTTGATATCGCTCGGACGCCACAGATTGAGCACCGAGTTGTAGCGAATGACAAACGAACTGGTCACGGGCAGCAATTCACCCGTAATACGCGCAAATGAGTCCTCAAACGGCTCCCAGGGAGAATATGGAATGACAGCCGAGCCATGTACATCCATACCGCGTCTACCCGCTCGCCCCGTCAACTGGCGGTACTCGTTGGGAGTGAGTAAGCGCATCTCCTGCCCATCGAACTTGCTCAAGCTCCCCACGACGACAGCACGCGCCGGCATATTGATGCCAAGAGACAGCGTATCCGTTGCGAAGACCGCTCTCAGATGTCCTCGCGCGAAGAGCGTCTCCACCAGTACCTTCAACCCAGGCAACAATCCAGCATGATGAAAGGCCAGTCCGCGAGGCAGCAGATCGGCGAGCGCGTGAACCTGTTGCAGATTGCGATCTTCTTTAGGCAATTGTTCGAGCCACACGCCGACTTCTTCTCGAATGAGTGCTTGCTCTTCGAGTGTGGTGAAAAGATGGAGAGCAGCGTTCGCAGCAGCCTCTTCGACTACCTTGCGCCCTGGCAGAAAATAGAGGCAGGGCAGCATATCGGCGTCTCTCAGCGCGGTGAGTACCTCGCCGGGTTCAGGTGTCTTACGCTCTACAGGACGCTTCAATTCTCGCACATTCTGAGCATTCGTTTTCGTTGAACCGCTTGAAGCATCCTCATCATCAGTTGCAGCTCCGCGCCTTGCACCTTTATGCTTTCTTCGCGACCTCACCCAATCGTCTTCATCCCACACATCGTCTTCGTCCTCGTCGTCCTCGAAAGTATATCTACGACCCCGACCCATCAGCATTGCCAGGCGCGCCTCGCCGCCGACATCGGGGAAGCGTTCGACGCGCCTGCCATCTGCATCCTGCACGAGATGCAGTTTATTATCAAGGAAGTAATAGTGTTCCAGCGGCACAGCACGCTGCTCGTGCACAACCAGTGAGATTGGGCGATGCACCCGGCTGATCCAATTGGCCAGATCTTCAGCATTGCTTACAGTGGCCGAGAGGCCGACCAGTTGTACATTTGGTGGTGAACAAATAATCGCCTCCTCCCACACGGGGCCACGACTAATATCGCTCAGATAATGCAGTTCGTCGAAGATGATGTAGCCGACATCTGCCAACGAGAATGGGATAGCATTGTCACCATCCACAAAGCGGTCTCCGCCCTCTTCCAGCAACATATTGCGATAGACTTCGGTCGTCATAATGACGATAGATGCGCGGCTATGCTCGACGATGTCGCCCGTCACCAGGCCAACAGCATCAAAACCATAAAGGGCACGCATGTCGCGATATTTCTGATTGGAGAGTGCCTTGAGCGGGGTAGTATAAATGACGCGCTGGTTTCGTTGCTGGGCGCACCAGATAGCGTACTCCGCGACCAGGGTTTTGCCAGTTCCCGTAGGCGCGGCAACCATGACCGAGCGTCCTTCCGCAAGATGGGCGATGGCCTCAACCTGAAAAGGATCAAGGGGAAACGAGTAACGTGCGGCAAACGTTGCAATTTCTGCCTCAATGTCATGCCCGGCCACCACCTGCTCGTCCATGTTTTCTTTCTCTTTAGAGGGCAGGCGCAAGGCACTGCCCATACATTTCTGTACGCAATCAATGTTCGTTTGTCTGATTGTAACATGAAGTGGGGATGTGGGCAAGCTGAGAGAATGATATTCATTCATGTTAGGTTTGCCGGGGACATTGGGACACTTGGACATGCGTGTTGGTCTGGTCTTCAGGAGTTCATTCCAACATTTTTTGGATGAGGCACTTGGGACACCGGACATGGTAGGTTGCTCCTGAAGTGGAGGTGGTTAAAGGAAGAAGATGGGGAGCGAGATTTACTCCCTGCTTATAAGCATACTACGAAGCAAGCGAGCTGCCAAGAGATTGAGACTTGTTCCAGATATGAGAGGAGGTTATGAGGGGCTTGCAGGGGCGATTTGTGGGTATTTACCCAATGCTATAGAAATTTTGTGAACCATATGCTATGCTCTAACTACTAAAGAGTTGAAAAGATGGCAACATATCCAATGTCGGGACCTTAAGGAGAAAGAATACCTGCCATGTCCATGAGCTTACATGATGTCGAAAAACTTCAGGCACTCTACCCAGAACACCAAATCGAATTGAGAGAAGGAAAAATTAGTATTATGAGTCCTTCAGACAGTGTCTCTGGCGAAATCGGAATCCAATTTGGTGCGCTACTAGTCACCTGGGTACGCAAACATAACTTGGGACGTGTCCTGGACTCAAGTACGGGTTTTCGCATGCCCAATGGCGATCTGCTCTCGCCCGATGTCTCTTTCGTCTCACGAGAGCAACTCAAGCAAAATCCCCGTACCTATGCCTCTGTCGTTCCGCAACTCATCGTCGAGATTAAATCGAGCCGAGATCGCATTCGTGGGATTGAAGAGAAAATCGCCCTCTTTTTGAGTCAGGGGGTACAGGTGGGCATCCTCATTGATCCCGATAAACATATCGTGCGTGTTTACCGCGCCGGTAGATTGAGTAAAGATGCGGATACGGGAGAGTCTATCCCACAAGCGACAACGCTACGAGATGGAGATACGCTGACTATTCCTGAACTCTTTCCGGGTTGGGAGGTTCCGATTACGAGCTTGTGGCCGGTCGTGTATGAGTAGGATTCGATTGTTATTTATCTTTCCTGCATCAATCCAAGTGCTTGCCTCAAATGCTCCAACGAAGCATTCCCACCAGAACACACAATCCCTACCTTCTTCCCTTTCAATTCATCGCGCATGCGATAGGTTGCAGCAAGAGACGCAACCCCGGCCCCCTCGGCCAAAGTATGGGCGCGTTCAATCATCCAAACCATAGCCTGCATAATCTCTTCTTCGCTCACCAGCAGAAAATCATCTAAGGATTGCCAGAGAATTTCCTGTGGCAGTTCAAAAGCGATACCGGTTGCCAAGCCCTCAGCAAGAGTACGATTGGGAGCAGTGACCATGCGCCGCTGCCGCCAGGACTCGTAGGCTGCCGGAGATGCTTCCGACTGAACTCCGATCACGCGAATAGAGGGATTGATGGCACGAGCTACAATGCAGGCACCGGCAGCACCACTACCTCCACCGATGGGCACTATGATGGTTTCCAGCCCAGGCTCATCCTCCAGCATCTCCAGAGTTCCTGTCGCGACACCTGCAATTAGCAGTGGCTCATTGCCCGAGTGGATGTAGCGATAACCATATTGCCGTGCCAGCTCTTCACAACGCTGTTTGGCTTCATCAAATCTGTCACCATAGTAGATGACCTCAGCGCCCATGCCTTGCATCGCAGCTACCTTGCCAGGATTAGCCTTTTCAGGGACGACGATACGCGCTTTGACACCAAATAGCCGCGCGGCATATGCTACGGATTGTCCATGATTGCCGGTGGATGCCGAAATCACACCTCGTTCTCGCTCTTCAGGACTGAGTTGAGAGATGAGATTGATGCCTCCTCGCACTTTGAAGGCCCCAACCGGCTGGTAGTTTTCGTGTTTGATATAGACGTTGGTGCCAAGCAAAGCGTTCATGGCGGGATAGCTGTATAGAGGTGTGCGGGCCAGGTAGGGGCGAATTTGACGTTGAGCTAGCAGGACATCCTGGAAGGTGGGAATGTTCATCTCTCGGTCTCCTTGTGAGATAATCACACTTGGTTGTTCTTTGTGTATCTTTATAGGATAATGGAAGAAAATGATTGAAAAGTAAAGGGGCAAAACGATGAGTACACTACCAGCCAATTCAGAGGTAGAGGCTATTTTGTTGAGTGTGCAGAAATCTTATTCGGAGTTACACGAGCTTATCGATGGGCCTTTGGCGAGGTTAGAGCCTGAAAAGTTGTATAAGTCACCTGCAGAAGATGAGTGGACGATTATGCAGAATCTGGCGCATATCGTGGAATTTATGCCGTATTGGGCGAATGAAATTGAGAAGCTGGTAGCGAAGCCTGGGCAGAATTTTGGGCGTACTGCTAAGCAAGAAGCGCGCTTGCAAGCAATTCGAGATCATAGCAGGGATACCCTTGCACAGATTCGAGATGCACTGCCAGGGGGCTATGCGCGACTGGAAGAGGTGTTAGGCAATTTGAAAGATGGGGATCTGAAGTTAACGGGACACCACGTGACGTATGGCGAGAAGTCGTTGGACTGGTTTATTGAGGAGTTTGTGACGAGGCATCTGGTGAACCATTTGGAGCAGATTAAAGGATGTTTGGCGGCTGTGGAGTAAATTTGAGAAGCTTTAGTAGTATATAGCTCTATGAAAGTTGTTGGAGTTCTTGGCGCACGAGCGAGTAGCCTTCAGCAAATCGTTGCGGATTAAGGTTGATATATAGGCGTTTGCCCATACGCGGCAGAACTTCATTATACGCTGCATCTAGGTTTTCCAAGGTGATTACTTTCTGCTGGACAAGAAGCTTAACATCAATGAGGTCGCGATCACTTCCTCGCGCTATTTTACTTAAGGCAAGGCTGTAGAAATCAAAGTAGAATGCTTCTATTGATCCATAGCGTCCAATGTATTTCGCTTGTTCTACCCATTGGTTAGGCATGGGAATAAAATCTACCTCTAGAAAGGGTGAGAGGGGAGATCCTCAACCATGATGTGCGTCTCAGGGAAAGCGGTCGAGGACCTGTTCATGACGTGTCATTCAGTTTTGCATGGTAAGAGAACGCAGTCGGTTACAATGTGGCCTCACCCGCCCGGCTTTCGAGCAGGTCCTTCACATCGCCAAGATTGCCCTCAAGCCCCCTTTTGAGGCTCCTGGCAACCAATGGCTCCGCCAGGGCAAAGAAGCCTCTTGGCTCCATCTTGAATATCCAGGTGAGTTTGGTCCCCTCCGCCGTCGGCTCGAAGGTGAGCGATCCTGTGATGGGGAACGGGCCTCCTGTCCCTTTGCGGATGTACTTCGTCGATGGCTCATACTCGACCACCTCACTGGTCGTCTCCATCTTGCGGCCCAGGAATTTCCGCACTTCCGTGATCCTGGTACCCACACCTACGGGACTCTGGGGTGTTTGCTGGATGTCCACCAGCCCTAAATCCCACTGGGGGCTATTCCTGGCATCAGTCAGAAAAGCAAAGACTTCCTCGATTGGGCGATTGATAATGATACTTACTTCTACATTGATCATAGTGAGAACTCCTTTTATCACGTGTTGTGAGTACTACTGGTCTTGGGGAACATGGAATACAATGATGTATAGTAAGGAATCTGCTGCTCGACCCTCAAGCCAATGCGGCTTGCTGAACCGCCTGTAGAGCCGCTGCGTAGTCCGGATCACGCAGCTGATCGGCGACGTACTCGGCGTAGGCGATACAGTTGTTTCGATCAAGCACAAAGACCGCCTGGGCGAGCTGTCGCCACTGCTTGAGCCACACCCCATAGTCTTGTCCGAATTGCTCACTGCGATGGGCAGAGAGGATCTGATGCAAAACGCCTACGCTGTCCTGCCAATGAGCTTGCAACTGAGGCAGATCCATACTCACGGTATAGATGTACGCCTCTGGTGGCAACGCTGTGCAGAGAGCCTCCCACTGCCGCGTCACTCGCTGGCAGATCGGTCGTTTGAGGCTGTTCACTACGCTGAGCAGATGAACCAGCCCTGTTAAGTCAGCCAGGGAAATCGTGCGGATGGCCAGGTCCGCCAGATCCAGGTAATCGAGATGGAAGTTGGGGGCGGGATCACCTGTCTGCAGTTGCCTCCCCATGACCGTGAGCTGTTCATTTCCAGCGAAGGCCCCGTCCATTCGTTCTTCCATGCTAGCTTGCTCCTCGCTCTCGTTTCCTTCTCCTCACAAGCTTAAGGCATCATGGCCGAGAATGCGCCGTCAGAACTGAGGGATCTTCTCGGAAGAGGAGCTTCGCGTACCCCGTCAATTGTGAGGGGGAAGCGGCTACCGATGAGGCAACATGCAGGATGATTGGGGAGAAGTGTCAGGAGCCAGGGTGGTTGGCGTGAGCCGGGCGGAATCTGTGAATGGGCAGGAGACCGGATGGCACGCGTCTCACCCCAGGTGGTGTTCCAGAGCATACCTGGTTGCCGCACTGCGTGAGGAGACTCCCAGTTTGCTATAGATCGAGCGCACATGGAAATTGACGGTGACCACTCCGATGACAAGCTGCTCAGCGATCTGCGCGCTGGTCAAGCCTTGTGCCAGCAGTCGCAGTACGTCCATCTCACGAGGGGAGAGGCGCGAATGCACTGGCGCGGGCTGAGGGGAAGTGGGCAGGATGGCCTGAGAGGCGGGAGCGGTGATCTGTTCCGCCAACTGAACCAGGTCGGCAGGCGTCATCTGCTTGCCGATCTCAAAGGCCTGGGCAAAGGCATCCGCGCCAAGCATCGCCGTGAGCTGCTCGGTTGCTTGCTGTTGCTCTGGCCCCTCAGCCCAGGGAGAGGTTCCACCAAGCTTCTCTATCCAGGTCGCCATTACCCCAAATATCTGTGTGGCATAATCTGCCCCTTCTGGCTGCACTTCTGAATGCAACGCCATGAACCCCAGCGCGACGAGAGAGCCGATTAAATAGATGAAGTTGCCCTGTTGGACCAGAAGCCGCACGGCATCACGCAGGAGGGGCTTCACGCGCTCGTCGTTGCCCCGTTTTCCCTCGGCACGCGCCAGGGTAGCCATGGCCAAAGCCATGTTCGCGGTATCCCCCACCTCTCGAAAGAGTGCCAGGCTCTCCTCCAGGACGGGGATCGCCTCCTCTACCAGGTCGGATTCGGTGGCGGCGAGTCCATCCAGGAGAAGGGCATGGGCAATCGCTGGTTGACTTTCCGCCATCCGGGCAAACGCCAAACTCTCCCTGGCAGACTTCCTTGCCTGATCCAGTTTCATCTCATCGAACTGTTGCCAACCGATGTCGAACAGCTCTTGCGCCATGCCCACGCAATCTTCCAACGCCCTCCATAAACGCAGTGCCTCAGTATGATAGGACGTTGCACGGTCAAACTGATACAAACTGTGGGAGAGCACGCCCAGTGCGTTAAACAGCCGGGGGCGTAAAGCGGGTGGTAGCGGGATAACCACATCGAGCGCCTGGATGCGCTCCAGCCAGCGCACCCCTTCCCGTTGATAGGTACGTGTATGCCAGAATCGCCACACCGCCAGGGCCAGGCGAGCAGCTTCCTCCGGCCTTCCAGTCTCTATCGCCCACATCAGCGCCGCTCGCAAGTTATCGTGTTCCGCCTCCAGGCGCGCAAACCACGCCTCTTGCTGTGGGCCGGAAAGGTTCGGCGCAGCGTGTTCTGCCAACTGGAGATACCAGGCAAAATGCTGGCGGTGAAGATCCGGCGTTTCGCCCACTTCCGTCAGTTGCTCAAGCGCGAAGATGCGGATGGTCTCCAGCAGGCGATACCGACCGCTCTCCTGATTGAATTGCACCAGGGATTTGTTCACCAGTTGCAGCAGGGTCTGCAGGATCGTTTCAGGCGGGATGCTTTCCTGTCCGTTTTGGCCGCTCTGTGCTTCGGCACAGATGCTTTCCGCTGCCTGAAGCGAGAATGCCCCAACAAAGATGCCAAGTCGCCGCAAAAGAACCTGCTCTGGTTCGGGCAAGAGGCGATAACTCCAATCGATCATGGCATGCAAGGTTTGCTGACGGGGCAGGGCCGTACGATCACCCCCCGTCAGCAGTTGGAAGCGCTGGTCCAACCCCGCCGAGAGTCTCGCCACACCCAACCCACGTACCCGCACCGCAGCCAGTTCGAGCGCCAGCGGAAGGCCATCCAGATGACGGCAGATCTCCGCGACCACTCCGGCGTTGCCATCCGTCACGCGAAACGAGGAGTCAGCCGCCTGTGCCCGTTCCACAAAGAGACGGAGCGCGTCGTAGGAAAGCAATCTCGTCCGATCCACCGGCTCAGCTTCAGCGGGCAGGCTCAAAGCCGGGACGCGCAGGACCACTTCCCCGTTGACCCGGAGCGGCTCACGACTGGTTGCAAGCAGCGTCAGGCGCGGACAACGCGCCAGAAGAGAGGCCACGATGCGGGCACATTCCTCAATGACCTGCTCACAGTTGTCCAGCACCAGGAGGAGGTGCCTGACCTCCAGATATGCCCCAAGCCGCTCAATTGGTGAGGGACCAGGAGCCTCTGGCAGCGTAAATACTTTGGCGATGGTTTCAATCACCAGTTCCGAGGCCACCAGAGGAGCCAGGTCAATCAGCCAGACCCCATCGGAGAAATGATCACATTCGGCAGTCGCCGCCTGAAGCGCCAGGCGCGTCTTGCCTGTTCCGCCTGTCCCCGTCAGCGTCATTAGCCGATGTTCGCCCAGGCGCTGCTGAATCTCGCGTAACTCCTGCTCGCGCCCGATGAAGCTCGACACGGGAGCAGGCAAGTTGTGCTTGCGGGTGGAAAGTTTAGACGTCATCCGCGCCTCCTTGGGTGTCTTGCCTCCCCGAGATCTGTTGTGCTTTCAGAAACACGTTCTGGTTCACGTGGACGTGCCTGAGGCCCTCAGAGCGTTGTCAATCGCTTCCTCTGGCGTGAACGCAGACCCGGTGGCCCACTCCACTTCAAAGGTCGCTTTGTCCAGCGCAGCTTGCGCACTGGCAACGGTCTGCTCGAAGGCTTCACGCTCGGCTGGTGGCAGCGGTGTTTGGGCCCGCTCGCGCTGCGCTGCCACCGCGGCGCATAAGCGGGTCGCAGCATCAAAGCGCCCTTCTGTGCAGAGCGTGGCGGCCAGGCCCTCCAGACACCAGGCGCTGTAGGTGGGATTGCCAAACGTGCGGTAGAGCGCCAGGGCTTCTCGATAGCGTGTTTTCGCCAGGGTATACTTTCCCTGCTGGCGGGCCAAATGGCCGAGTATAGTGGTTTGCCCAGCGACCACAAAGGTGATCCCAGCAGACTGCGCGAGGAGCCGCCCTTCTTCGGCCAACATAGTGGCTTGTGTCAGATCTCCCTGTATCCAGGCCAGATCAACACGATTGCGCAAAGCTATGCCCTTGATGCTCAGATGTTCTGTCAGCCGGGCATGGGTGTCGCTTTCGGTGAAAAAGGCTGCAGCCTCATCAAGCTTGCCCCGTGCCCTGGCGACCATCCCCAGCACGATCCAGGCACTGCTCATGCCGCTTTGGTCTCCGCGAGGCCTCGCGCGTTCCAGGAATTCGGTCGCTAGCGCTTCGGCTCGCTCCAACTTTCCGAGACCCAGGAGAACGTCTCCTAAAATGTAGAGGGCTGTCGCGCGCAGCACAAGCACTGCCTCCGGCTCCCCAACTTGCCAGTCCAGGGCCAGCATGCGTTCGAACCACATCTCCGCCTCACGCATGTACCCATAGCTGAACCACATCGGCCCAAACGCACCTATCAGCCGCAACCCTAGCGTGGTCTCCTGTCGCTCTTCTGCCCACTGCAAGGCCGCGCGGACATTGGGAAATTCCAGCGCCAACTGCGTCTCGCCTGTCCCTTGACCTGGCCCAAAGGGTGTAACCGACTCTCCCAGGCGAGCATAATAGGCGGCATGGCGGCGGCGGCACGCCTCCTCCTCCCCTGCTGTGCGCAACGCATCGAGAGCATACTCGCGCACCAACTCGAGCATACTGAAGCGCGAGGCACTCTCGGTCGACATCTCCACTTGCACCAGGCTGGCATCCACCAGTGCCGCCAGCATCAGGAGAGCCTCATCCGACGTCGTCTCTCCCAAGGCCCAGCCTACTGCCTCCGCCGCTTCCAATGTCCATCCACCCACAAAGACTGCAAGCTGCCGGAAAAAGCGTTGCTGCGCCGCAGTCAAGAGGGAATACGACCAGGCGATAGCATTGCGCATCGTTTGCTGCCGCGCTGGGAGATCCCTGGCTCCCTCGCCTAAGAGCGCCAGGCGAGTGGACAACCGCTCCAGAAGTTCCGTCAAGGAAAGCAGACGGACCTGCATCGCGGCTAACTCGATGGCTAAGGGGAGGCAATCGACTTGCTCACAAATGGCCGCAACGGTTGTTCCCTCGTAGGCTCTCCCTGGTCGGACTGCCTGCGCGCGTGCGCGGAAGAGGGTGATCGCATCATCCAGCGCCAGGGGAACCAGTGGAAACACCTGTTCCGGGCGCAGGCGCAGGGGTGCCCGGCTGGTCACCAGAACCTGCAGACGAGGGCAATTCGCCAGCAGATCCGCCACAAATGGCGCTGCCTCCAGGAGATGCTCAAAATTGTCAAGGACGAGCAGGAACTGCCTGGGTTGCAAGAAGGAGCGAACCTGTTCCTCCATCGACCTCTCCACTTGCTCACTCAGATGCAGACGTTGCCCAATCACCGCTGGCACAAGCGTTACATCGTGGACCGGAGCCAGCGGAACGTACGCCACACCATCAGGAAAGTCATCGGCGAGGTCGTGGGCAATCTGCAGCCCCAGCCGCGTCTTGCCCACCCCACTTGGCCCAGTCAGCGTCAGCAGGCACACGTCCGCGCCGCGCAAGAGTGCGAGAGCATGGGAGCGTTCCTCTGCACGCCCAACCAGGGGAAGTGCCTGGGGGAGATGGTGGAAAGAGGATGGGTGCTGAGCGACCTCAGGTGCGGAAACCCTGGCTGGGTGCGCGGCCGCCCGCAACAACGCCTGTTGCTGTTCAGGCAGAGAAAGGGCACCCATCAGCAGTTGCAACGTGTCAGAGCGCGGAGAGCGATTGATGCCGCGCTCCAGATCGGAAATCGCCCGCGCACTCAGGTCCGCGCGAGCCGCCAGAGCCTCCTGGGAGAGGCCCGCTGCCTGGCGATAGCGCTTGAGCAAGGCACCAAAACGGCTGTCTACGGTCATGCTGGCCTCCCGGCGTCCTGTGGCTCCCAGATCACTCTATTGACATACACTCTGCACAGTATAGCACAGGAAGCTCATGTGAGGAAGCTGTGGGGAAAGCGGTGAGAACCTGTGGCCTTCCTTCATGGTAGTAGCCCGCCTGGGCAGCTATACTCTTCTCAGGAACACGGTGGATGGCACCAATTTGCAGTTCCTGGCTCACTGCGAACGCGCGAGCGAGTCATCATGAAGCAAGCGAAAGGAACTCTCACTATGATCAATGTAGAAGCAAGCATCATCATCTCTCGCCCCATTGAGGAAGTCTTTGCCTATGTGAGTGACTTCAGGAATACCGCACAGTGGCAATCTGGAATAGTGGACGTGCGGCAAACGTCCGAGGGCCCGGTGGGCAAAGGTACACAGCTCATCTTTGTACGCACCTTCCTGGGTCGCAAGCTCGAGGGAGCGAGCGAAGTGGTGGAGCATGAGCCACCGACGAAAAATACCTTGCAAAGTACCTCAGGTCCTCTGCCCTTTACCGTCTCACAAATCTTCGAGCCGACACCAGAGGGCACCAAAGTGACCCTTGTGTTCGAGATGCACCCAGGAGGCGTCTTTGCCCTGGCAGAATCCTTGATGGCTCGAAGCCTCAAAAGATCTGCGGAGGCAGACCTTGGCAATCTGAAGGACCTGCTCGAAAGCCGGGTGGCTGCGGCCATCTCTTAACCGGCTGCGTTCTCTTGCCATGCCAAACTGACAGACAAGTCATGAACAGGAATACTATAACGAATGTTGTGTAACAGCACATTGCAGAAAAGCTCGGAAGCCAGATTTGGGCTGGGTTTGATGCCTTCTCATTTTACATCGTTACACAATATTCGGTACGGCATCTGCAATTCCAGCCAACGAGCGGCCTCCAATTTGATTGATCCTAAGTATGCGTCATAAGAAGAAAATGGCGATTTTATGCGTCAGAACTGGCGAAGTTATGGTTTTCTGATACATCCCCCTAAGACATTACGCCCCTGTAATGGCCTTCCACTGATTCGCTATCTCTTCCGGCGTAGCAACCGTTTCTCCAAAATCCATTCCGGTGCTCCTTTGCCACTGGGCAACAGAGAAATGGCCATTGCTTGCCTGCAATATGATGCCGGAGAAATCACACTGTGACGATGCAAGAAAAGCGACGCCAGGAGCAACCTGCTCGGGTCGCAGTTCTTGTGGAGCGGTGGGACTGCGAAACATGCGTGTGGCTGCGACTGGTGAGATGGCGTTGACGCGGATGCCGTGGGGTTCTCCGGCAATGGCAAGTGCGTTCATGAGGCCGAGTTGTGCCATCTTTCCAATCGCATATCCGGTCAATTCAGGCAAAGCATCTTCCATGAACATCGCTCTGCCTGAGGTAGTAAAGATCACTCGTCCGTAGTGCTGGCGCTGCATGATAGGGAAGGCGGCTTGTGAGAGCCAGAAGGGGGCCGCAATCTGGATGTTGATGATGCGCTGCAATAACTCGGGTGTCATATCTTCCAGCGGAGTAAAGGTGATCCATCCGGCGTTGTTGATCAGGATATCGAGGCGCCCAAACTGAGTGAGTGCAACGTCAACCAGGCGCTGGCAGCCTTCGCGCGCTTCGATATTTTCGTAACAAGGGACCGCTGCTCCACCAGCAGTGGTGATTTCATGCACAACAGCATCTGCTATACTGAGATCGGAGCCTGTTCCGTCGAGGGCTACTCCTGCATCATGTACGACGACGCTGGCTCCGCGTTCGGCAAGTAAGCGGGCGTATGCGGCTCCAAGGCCTCGTCCGCTTCCGGTGATTATGGCAACCTGACCATCAAAGCGAATGACCATATATCCCCTTTAAATAACCATATCCAATGGCAAGGTCAAACAGCGCACTGCGCCTCCTGCTTTGAGAAATTCGCTCACTGGGGAGACGCAGACATTGTACCCCCAGCTTTCAAGAATGTGACCAACGCGGGGTGGGCAGTTTGGCATGACGACGGTCTTGTCAACAACGACGGAGTTGGCGCAGAAGGTGAGGGCTTCGTCCAGTTCGAGAACGAGAGGCTCAGGGACGAGTTGTTCGATGATTTTGCAGCTTTCACGGTCCCAGGCGGCAGGGTTGACAATAGCATGGCGATTATTGAGGGGGCAGAAGCTGATGTCCAGGTGGTAGAAACGTGGGTCGATGAGATGAATTGAGTGCACTTCGACTCCGAGCACATTAGCGAGGGCTGCATGGGAGGCAAGGTCGGTGCGGAAGCCGTAGCCCGCGAGGAGTTGACCACGATATGGGAAGGCGTCTCCGCCGCCCTCGAAGCACATGCCGGGTTCGTCGGGAAGCTCGATCACTTCACGGCCACGTAACTGGAACCATTCAGCGGCGTATCGAGATTCTTGCTGTCGCTCCGGGTAGCGGAAACGGCTCAATATCATGCGACGGCCATTGATGAGGCCTGCGTTGGCTACGAAGACCATGTCAGGAAGGGATTTTACGGGTTCGATGGCTTTGACGCTTGCGCCTGCCTGTTCGAGGTTGGCGACGAGGTTGTGCCACTGTTCGTGTGCGAGATCAATATCAGTTCGGACTTCCTGATGCATCCAGGGGTTGATTTCGTAGAATATGCCGAAGTGGTCAGGTGGGCACATGAGGTAGGATTTTCCCCAGGAGAGTGGGGTTGGTTCAATCAGGTTGTTTGCTTGAATTGTTATTTCAGAGTGATTTGAATTGTTCATTTACACTTCCCATCTCGATTACTGGATATGTTTCCGCAACATATCAATAAAACGCTGGTAAGTAGTCTCAGTAACGGGTTTAGTGTTGTGGTATATTGACTCAAAACCTGAAGAAGGATAAACTCATGAGCGATCACCGCTATACCATTATTTTGCACCCAGATGAGGACGAGGGAGGTTACACTGTAACCGTACCGGCTCTGCCTGGATGCGTGACGCAAGGAGAGACTCTGGAGGAGGCTATTGCTATGGCTAAGGATGCCATTCGGCTCCATATTGAGGGATTGATTGCGGATGGTGAGTTTGTGCCAGAGGAGCATGAGCACCCCCAGGCAATCACTATCGACGTAGCGGCTTGATAAATAACATTTCTCCTGGTGGCTATTGCATCTATTGCCTATCTCCGGTATACTAGGTTCGTACAAACAAATAGACATCCTCCAGCGATGATGAAGAGGAGTAACTTGTGAGGGATAGCAGCGAGCCGATAGGTGGTGCGAGGTCGGCGATCCACAGCAGGTGAAGGGCGCTTCGGAGTTGGATTGAATGAGTGGCTTCACGATGTTGGTCGTGGAGAAGCAGGGTGGAACCGCGCATGTTGCCGTAAGACGTAGTAGCCCCAGGCCTACGTGGGCATGCATTCGTCCCTGGGCGTTGTTGAACGCCTGGGGAATTTTTTTTGAGGGAGGAAACCACTCATGACGCAGACCGAGGACAAAACCCTGTCCAAGGGGGACACTCCGCTTGTCCCAATTGAGAAGATCGTTTCTTTGTGTAAGAGACGAGGCTTTGTCTACCCCAACTCTGAGATCTATGGCGGGGTCTCAGGCATCTATGACTTCGGGCCGATGGGCGTTGAACTGCGCAACAACATTCGCCGCTACTGGTGGTGGTCAATGGTGCAGAACAATGACAACGTCGTAGGTATCGAAGGCAACATTATCACCCATCCTCGTGTGTGGGAAGCCAGCGGGCACGTCGAAAACTTTGTAGATCGCCTCGTCGATTGCAAAAAATGCAAACGCCGCTTCCGTGTTGATCACCTGCCGCCTGAGAACCTTGAGCAAAACAAGTGCCCTGTATGCGGCGGGGAGCTTACCGAGCCACGTGTCTTCAACTTGATGATGGAGACATATATCGGCGTGGTCGAGGGCGAGCGTATGAAAACCTACCTGCGCGGTGAAGCCTGCCAGAACATTTACCTGGACTATGATAACGTCTTGAAGTCCTCGCGTATGCAGATACCGTTCGGCATTTGCCAGATAGGGAAGGCCTTCCGCAACGAGGTGACGCCAGGGAATTTCCTGTTCCGCCAGCGCGAGTTCGAGCAGTGGGATTTGCAATTCTTCGTGCATCCGAGCCAGATGCAGCAGTGGTTTGATTACTGGAAGGAGCGGCGCTTCGAGTGGTACCAGGGCATCATCAACCACAAGGATCGCATACACTTCCGCGCGCATGGCCCGGATGAACTGGCGCACTATGCTAAACAGGCCTTCGACATTGAGTACCAGTCGATACTCGGCTGGCAGGAATGGGAGGGGATTCACTGGCGGCAGGACTGGGACCTCTCGCGTCACAGCCAGTATAGCGGTCAGGATTTGAGCTACACCGACCCCGAAACGAAAGAGAAGTACATTCCCTGGATCGTCGAGACCTCAGGCGGTGTGGATCGCACCTTCTTGAACCTGCTACTTGATGCCTACGAGGAGGAGCCAGACCCATCCGGCAAAGAGCCACGTACAGTACTGCATCTACACCCGATGCTCGCCCCTGTAAAGGTGGCTGTGCTGCCGCTGCAAAAAAACAAAGGGGAGTTGGTTTCGACCGCCAAGTCCATTCATAAGCGTTTGCAGCGCTTGATGGTCTCGCAATATGACGATGTGGCAAACATCGGTCGTCGTTATCGCCGCCAGGATGAAATCGGGACGCCCTACTGCGTGACCGTCGATTTCCAAACACTTGAAGATTCGACGGTGACCGTGCGCGAACGCGACGGCATGACGCAGATACGTCTTGCCATCGATGAATTGCCCGCGTACTTGTTGGAACGCGTGACCTGGCACTAGATTGTAGGGACCTGATTTATCCTGATCCGTACCTGTTGTCACCTTGACTGGATACGAGGGCGCGATAAATCAGGCTCCTACAGATTCATTTCTGATAATAGGCCCTTGTGCCTATTTTTGTTTGTGCCTTTTGTGCTCTGGTCTGCGTCTGATATATTGAAAATAGATATGCTCTTTAAACTCATAAAAACAAAAGGAACAATGACAAATGACTCGAATACTTTCATATAATATATTAGTTGGTGGAACAGGCCGTGTGAACCAATTGGCGCAGATGATTGCAGCGGCAAATCCAGACGTAGTTGGGCTGGTTGAGGCGACGAATCCACACGTGGTCGAGGCACTGGCAGAACGGTTTGGAATGCAGTATCACCTAAGCGGCATCGCCAAGCACCATATGGACGTGCAATTAGCTTTACTGAGTCGCTTACCAATTGTAAGAACGCAGGTACATAAGCTCTCCGTACTTGCCAAACCAGTTTTAGAGGTAGGTATAGAGGAAGCTGATGGACGAGAACTTACAGTTTTTGTGGCTCACCTTTCAGCAGCTTTCTCGCATGGTAGGGCAGGTGATGGTATTCGACGGCACGAGGTCCGGGAAATTCTGAGCATTATGCAGACAAGATGGGGAACGCCACATCTATTGATGGGCGACTTCAATGCCCTTGCACCAGGTGATCGCCTGCAAGGAAGTATGCTGTTGCGTTATCTGGTAGAGATGGATCGACGCCGTGCAGAAAGGCCCAAAGATAGTATTGGGCATCCATATCTTAACTTTGTAGTACCACAACCATTACGTTTCCTCAACCCTCTTCTGCGAACTATTCCGCGAAGCAAGCTGCTCTGCGCACTTTTTGACGAGGCGGGAACACTCTACGCACCACGTGGTAGTATTCGAATGCTCCGCAATGCAGGCTATGCCAATTCTTTCCGCCACATGAACCCTTACGATCGAGGCTTTACATGTCCAGCAGCAGCACCCGCAGGTCGTATAGATTACATCTTTGCCAGCCCCGAGCTTGCCGAGCGCCTCACGACATGTCGAGTAATTACAGAGATCGATGGTGTGCCTGCTGAGGATGCAAGTGACCATATGCCCGTAGTAGCGGATTTTGCGGAGGGTGTGAAACTGGACACAGGAGATGAGAAGCAAGTGATACACCCTGACTCAATAGGTGAATTTGGCGAAGAGATTGCTATGTAGAGGTCTGACAGAAATGCCACCAGAAGGGCGCAATAAATCGCGCCCCTACGTTGGTGGTCTATTGAAACACATCCTTTGTTTTCTCAAACAGGTTGCGGAAGATATTTTTATCATTTTGCTCGCTTTGTTCGCGTTCAAGGCGAGCAAATTCTTCGAGCAGACGCTTCTGCTCAGCATTCAGGTTGGTTGGCGTAACTACTTTGACGAGTACATGCTGATCGCCGCGAGCACTACTATGCACTACTGGTACGCCCATACCTTTCATACGGAAGGAACGGCCGCTTTGTGTGCCTGCCGGGATCTTGAGCGTCGTCGATTTGCCATCGACAGTTGGCACATCAACCTCATCACCAAGGGCTGCTTGCGCGAAGCTAACCGGCAATTCATAGATGATGTCGTTGCCCTGCCGTTTGAAGAATGGGTGGGGTTTTACCGTCAGGATCACATACAGGTTACCCGGTGTACCGCCACGTGCGCTCACCTCGCCTTCACCGGTAACACGTACATTAATACCATCGTCCACGCCGGCAGGAATATTCACCACCACGCGTCGATTGTTACGCACACGGCCCTGGCCTCGACATTTCTCGCAGGGAGTGGTAATCACACGGCCCTCGCCTCGACAGCGCTCACACATCGTGACATTGACGAACTGTCCAAAAATGGACTGCTGTACACGTCGAATTTCACCCGTTCCTTGACAGGCGGAACAACGTGCCGTTGATGTGCCCGGCTGCGCACCGTTGCCACGGCATGTCGGACAGGTCTCCCAACGCGGTAACTCGATTTCTTTCTGACAGCCAAAGATGGCTTCCTCAAAGGTAATCGTAAGATCGTAGCGGAGATCGGCACCTCGCTGTGTCCCTGTGCGCCGCTGTGATCCAGTTGCGCTGGCAAAGAAAGTCTCGAAGAGATCATTAATGCTGCCAAACCCGCTGAAATCACCAAACCCTGCACCGGCACCATTACCCAGTCCAGCATGCCCATACCGGTCGTAGGCAGCACGCTTCTGCGGGTCGCTTAGCACTTCATAAGCTTCATTTATCTCAACAAAGCGGGCCTCCGCTCCCTGCTCTTTGTTGGCATCCGGGTGATACTGCTTGGCAAGGCGACGATATGATTTTTTCAATTCGTCGTCGCTCGCGTTGCGCGATACACCTAATACCTCATAATAATCTCGTTTATTAGTGGCCATCTGCTGGTCCTTTGCCATCAGAAACAGGGCGCGGTTGAATCCGCGCTACCGAACTTCATATTGATTTACTACGTGTCATGTAATACTACGTTGTTTATAAGTTATATGCAAGGGTATAGCCCAGGTAGGGGCGTATCGTATACGCCCCTACACGGGATTACATTTCTTTGTACTCGCCTTCGATGGTGTCATCATGGGGGCCACCCTCGTCGGAGGGATTGCCTTGCTGCCCACCAAAGTCGGCTCCAGGCTCACCGCTAGCGCCCGCGCCTGCACCGGCCTGACGATAGATGGATTCGCTGATACGATGGAAGGATTGCTCCAGGCTCTCGCGCGAAGATTTGATACGAGCCACATCATCGGTTGACAACGCGGCACGGATATCAGCAATCTTGCCCTCCAATTCGCCCTTTTGCTCGGAAGTGATTTTGTCACCCAACTCGGCGATGCTCTTCTCGGCGCGATAGGCTGCGCTATCAGCTAGATTGCGCTCTTCCACCTCTTCCTTGCGGAGCTTGTCTTCGGCGGCATGCGACTCAGCATCACGCACCATGCGATCGATCTGGTCCTTGGACAGTCCGCTGGAAGCGACAATCGTGATTTTCTGCTCACGGCCTGTGCCCTTGTCGCGTGCTGACACATTCACAATGCCGTTGGCGTCGATATCAAAGGTCACTTCAATCTGCGGCACCCCACGTGGAGCGGGAGGAATGCCATCCAGGATGAAGCTGCCCAGCGAGCGGTTGTCTTTGGCAAACTCACGTTCGCCCTGCAACACGTTGATCTCTACGCTTGGCTGGCTATCGCTGGCTGTTGAGAAGACCTGACCCTTCTGGGTGGGAATGGTGGTGTTGCGCTCGATCAAGCGTGTAAAGACGCCACCCAGTGTTTCAATACCTAGCGAGAGAGGGGTCACATCCAGCAGCAGCACATCTTTCACGTCGCCAGTCAAAACGCCTGCCTGGATGGCTGCACCCACAGCAACCACTTCATCAGGGTTCACGCCGCGATGCGGGTCTCGATCAAAGATGCGCCGCACCAGTGTTTGCACCGCTGGCATGCGAGTCTGTCCGCCAACGAGTACTACTTCCTGGATGTCGCCCGGACGTACTCCCGCGTCGGAGAGTGCCGTCATCACCGGTTTGCGCGATTTCTCGATCAGGTCTTCCACCAACTGCTCAAGCTTTGAGCGCGAGAGCGTCATATTCAGATGCTTCGGGCCGCTGGCATCAGCAGTGATAAAGGGCAGGTTAATCTCGGTCTGCATCGAGCTGGACAGTTCCTTCTTCGCCTTCTCCGCAGCCTCTTTCAAACGCTGCAATGCCATGCGATCCTGTCTCAGGTCAATGCCCTGCTCCTTGCGGAACTCATCAGCCATCCAGTTGATAATGCGCTGGTCAAAGTCATCGCCACCCAGGTGCGTGTCACCATTGGTGCTCTTGACCTCGAACACACCATCACCAAGCTCAAGGATGGAGATGTCGAATGTACCACCACCAAGGTCATAGACGCCGATGCGCTCATCTTTTTTCTTATCCAGGCCATAGGCCAGTGAAGCAGCGGTCGGCTCGTTGATGATGCGCAGCACTTCGAGACCGGCGATGCGCCCTGCATCCTTGGTCGCTTGACGCTGGGCGTCGTTAAAGTAGGCGGGGACAGTGATGACCGCCTGCGTCACTCGTTCGCCCAAGTAGGCTTCAGCATCGGTCTTGAGCTTCTGTAAGATCATTGCCGAGATTTCTGGTGGGCTGTATTGCTTGCCCTGCACCTCTACCCAGGCATCGCCGTTGCTTGCTCGCACCACTTTATAAGGTACCAGCCGCTTGTCACGGTCAACTTCAGGATCATCGTATTTGCGACCCATGAAGCGCTTGATGGAATACACGGTATTTTCTGGGTTGGTGACGGCTTGGCGCTTGGCCACTTCGCCGACCAGTCGCTCGCCGCTCTTGTTCATAGCTACGATGGAGGGCGTGGTACGCGCTCCTTCTGCATTGGGAATGACCACCGGCTCGCCGCCTTCCATCACGGCCACGCACGAGTTGGTTGTTCCCAGATCGATTCCAATAACCTTTGGCACAGTTGCCTCCTCTATAATAATTACTGTAGGGCCCGATTTATCGCGGCCATCGCCGATGTATCGGCTCTCTGTGTGTATTATCTGTTGTTCCGTTTGGATTATCTGGTAGTCGTAGTTCGTTACCTATTCGTATCCATACACTTCGGCAATCAGTTCATTCATCACCTGCGCCATATAGCGTACGACGGCGATGGCACGACCATATTGCATGCGGGTAGGACCAATTACGCCTAGCAGTCCCCCAATTTTGCCTTCCTGACCATAGCGAGCTACCACCAGACTCACATCCCTCATATCATCCCATTCGTTCTCGCCACCAATAATCACCTGGACGCCGTCCGATTCACGCAAGTGCGATGCAAGCGCTGGTAAGAATCGATTTTGCTCCAGGACTTCCATGACTTTGCGCATGCGCTCGCTACGTTCTTGTTCTGGCCCCATGCGGCTAAATTCCGGCTGCTCCAGAATATTCACCACACCTTCCCGATAGAAAACGTCACCCTGGGGATCGCCATGTTGCTCAAGTATGTGCACGATGGTGCTAGCTATCAAACGTTCTACCAATGAGAAATCTTGCTGGCTCAGGATGGCATTTACTTCAGCAGCACTTTTATGCTGGAAGAGCTCATTGAGATGGACGGCCAGATTGCTTAGCTCCTCTTGCTCGATGGGAGCTTCCAGAAGTAGCCTCTGCTGCTTTACCGTACCATCGGTCAGAACCAGCACAAGATGAGCAGAGAGGTCCGTGACCGAAAGCACTTCAAAGTGCTTCAGCTGGCCTTCGTCCGCGCGTGGCGGCGTCATGACGGCAGCACTATGCAGAAGCCGCGCCATTACCGAGGCTGTCAGCCGCACCCACTGATCCAGTTGATCCTGCACCTGGTAGAATTGATGGCGAATGAGGCGTTGCTCATCAAGTGAGAGTGCTGACTCTTGCATGAGGTGTTCTACAAAGTAGCGATATCCGAGGTCCGTAGGCACACGTCCGGCAGAGGTATGCGGTTGATAGATCAAACTCGCCTCTTCCAACCCCGCCAGTTCATGGCGAACGGTGGCAGAACTGAAGTCAAGTGTATACTTGCGCACCAGGGTTTCGGATGCAACCGGTGTTGCGGTATGAATATACTCCTCGACAAGCGCCCGCAGAATCTGTTGTTTGCGCTGGCTCAGTTGAATCATCTCGTTAAGAGAACCTCATTACATAGAGATATTGATAGTATACGTCATTCGTCAATAATGATTGCTAGCAATCGCATGAAAGGACTGCGAATACAGAATAGCACTCAAGTAAGAGGATTGTCAAGTGGAATAGGTTGAATTGACATGGTGTGTGAAGGAGTACTGGAGCGCTTGACAAGAGCAGAAAGGACAACTCAGGGATCCCCACCCTTACTATGAACGATTTGAAAGTGCACTGGGCCATCATAGTAAGGGCGGGGTGGGGTTAATAACGAGTGGCAACCCTTGGTTCACCCTGGCTCACGGTGTAGTCGGTGGGTTCGGACTAGTATTTCCACTTCCATTACTGATGCCAAGGCCGCTCTGCTGTGGGTCCTCTCCATCAAGCATCCAATCGTATATGCCACTGCCGGCAAGGCCAGTGGCTGACGAGACGCTTTGCTGATGCACGCCAGGCGGGGTAATAAACAGGCGATCTGAGAAGGGCGAATGGTAATTACCGCAGGGAATCTGATCCGTATCGACGTTGCAGCGACCCATGGCGCGTTCAATCACACTGTGCCATATGGGAGCAGCCCCTGTGATACCTATAACATTGCCTTGAAATGGCGTATCGTCCGCATTTCCTGCCCAGACGCCGACCACCACATCGGGTGTATAGCCAATTGTCCAGTTATCCTTAAAGTTGTCGGTTGTGCCTGTTTTGGCTGCCACCTGGTGAGTTTGTCCATCAGCCTGCTGCCAATCATAAAACGAAAGTGTATGGATATTTCCGAACTCTGCGGCGCGTGCCGGTTCATCCGAGAGAATCGAGGTCATCAGGAATGCGATCTGTGGGCTGATCACTTGAATACCTTGAGGATGATTGGGATCAAAATGGTAGATGTGATGACCATAGTTATCCCATACATCCAGTATCCCTTGAGGAGGGATACGTGTGCCCTGATTAGCGAAAACCTGGTAGGCACCAACCATCTGGAGCAGCGGTACTTCAATTGTTCCAAGGGCGAAGGACGGTCCAATGAGGTTCTTGTTAATGGATGTGATACCTAAGCGCTGCGCCATGTTATAGACATTATCCTCACCGGCGAATTCCAGAGTTTTGATAGCCGGGATGTTTAAAGAGTCTGCGATGGCCTGACGAATAGGTGCATTCCAGCCATGATAGCCACCACCGTAATCAGTGGGATGGTAGTTTTTCGAGGCATCGGTGACCGGCTGACCTACTTCAGGAAAGAAGGTTTGTACATCTGGTAAGACGATGCCTGGATACCAGCCCTTCTCGAATGCAGCGGCGTAGACGATGGGTTTGAATGAGGAACCCGGCTGGCGAGGTGCTACAGCGGCGTTGAATTGCCCATTGATGGTAGGGTCTTTAGAGTTCCAGTCAGCGCTGCCATCCATCGCCAGGACCTCGCCGGTCTTCGCATCCATGACGACAACGGCTGCATCATTGACGTTGTTCACCGTGTTGAGCGGACCATCGCCGCCTGTGAAGAGTTGGTACTCTGGTTCATCGAGATGGCGATGCACTGCGTTTTCGACGTAGGTTTCCAGGTTGGCGTCGATGGTTGTGCGAATATTGAAGCCACCGGTCAGGAAGAGATGGACACCTTGTTGCTCGTCTCCATTTCCAAGGGCAATTTCCAACTGGCTAATGACCCAATAGACAAAATGGGGAGCGGTGATATGGAATCTATATCCGGTGAATGTCATTTTTGCGGTCAATGCTTCTGCCTGGGTGACCATCTGCTGGGTGATTGGGGTTACGTTGTCTACATGGTCACCGAGCCCAAGATTGATCTGCATGCCCAGCCCCAGCATTTGCTGCAGTACATAATCCTGGCGCTGCAGGGCCATTTGTAAATTCGTCTTACCGAGTGTTGGATCATAACTGACGGGATTCTGCGGCAGACCTGCCAGGAGCGAAGCGCGAGCTAGAGCCAGGATGGGGTCTTGTTTGCCTGTTTTGGGATTGAAGGCAAGGTTGGCCAGGCCGGGAATGCAGTTAAAATTCTTGTCGCATTTGGGCTGAAGGCCAAAATAATCTTCAACGGCTGCCTCTACACCAAGTTCCTGAGCACCAAAGGGGGAGACATTGAAGTACATCTCTAAGATTTTCCACTTGGGATATTGTTGTGTGAGGCCAATTGCCAGTGCTGCTTCAGGAATTTTACGGTTGAGGGAGACCTCTGTATTGCCTGTCAGGTTTTTTATTAACTGCTGCGTGATGGTACTTCCGCCGCTCTGGACCGAGTCGGTTTGTACATATTGGGTGGCGGCACGCAGTATGCCTTGCGGGTCTATGCCTGAATTATCCCAGAAGGTATGATCTTCTGCGGCGATCATGGCATCCTGCATAACCCCAGGAATGTTCTTGTAGGCAACTGGCGTACGTCTTCCTTCATTATTGTCATAAGCCTGAAACAGTAGTTGACCATTGCGGTCATAGATGCGCGAGGTTTGATCAATTTGATGATTTGCCAATCCTTGCAGTGCCGGCAACTGGCTTTCATAATAGGCATAAGCGGAGACAGTGCCTGCACAGATGATTAACACGAGCATAAGACAGAAGGCGATGGCTACTCTTGACCAGATCTTCGTAGCACTGGGACGACTGCGCTTCAAGCGTTCACGACGATGACGCATTTGCATCGAGATGCGCATAGCGCGTGATCGTTTCCAGCGTCGTGATTGCTGGGGCAACGGTGGCTTGCCCGGGTGATATAGAACTAACGGCTCCTGGCTCACTGGCTCTGGAACCACAGCTATCTTACCAGACCAGCGCCGTACCAACTGCATAGCGTTGCCAAAGAGCGAGGGTGAAGGCCAGCTTTGGGCAGATGGCCATTCCTGTCTTTGAGGAGCCTGGCCCTGTGGAACAGGTGAGTGCTCTAAATATCCAGAGTGTACCGGTGGCAGCGGCGAATATTGTGGCGGTTGTTGCGGTGGAGTTGAATAAGGAGGAGACTGCTCAAATGGCGGCCTTGGAGATTGATCAAACTGTGAACGTATGTGTTGCTGTTGATAGGAGTCTTGAACTAGATTACCTGTATAATTGGCGCCATTATTGTAAGGCTCCCATTGGTCGCTTCCACGTTGCCCATTTTGTTGATTCCAATAATTATTACTCATGAGATATTAATATCCTCACAGCGGAGATAAGTGCGTTTTCAATAGCGAAGTAGATTGCTCCTCTTGTCTATTGCTTGCGCATAACTATTCTATATCTTTCCTTTAAAGAACGAGATGCGCAGACACTTTCTTGGCACCTATCCATTGCCGCAACGAGGCACCGCCTCTACTGCTCCACAGTCAGCAGCAATGATAGGAGAAGGAGAATAGCGACCCGGCACCCAGAGGCGTGATAAATCGGCCTCCTACACTACCATCTTTTTAGCTTACCTATCTGAACGGACAAAACTTGATATATTAACACAACTACCTATTTGGGCCAGGAAGCTATATCGGGTAGGATGTTCACAGAATCTTGTCAATCGTGTACAATGAAGGCCTCTACTCTACAACGAGGTAAGAAAAAGATGGAAGTATTCGATTTACCTGCCAGTTACAGTCCGCTTAGCTCATTGCCGCCAGATAAGTTGGCATACTGGATCGCATTCAGTCGTGTTCTCGGCATTGGACCAACTCGCTTCAAATTACTGCTGGACTTCTTTAAGGAAGATGTCGTAGCGGCATGGCAGGCTAGCAGCAAAGAGCTTGCACAGGCGGGCATTGACTCGAAGACCATTGACAGCTTTCTCAAACAACGCGCTTCCATTACACCACAGCAGGAACTTGAGCGATTAGAACACGCTCACATTTCAGCAATTACGTGGAACGATAAAGTCTATCCTCCACTTTTGAAAGAAATCGATTACGCGCCTGCTATACTCTACGTTCGCGGGACGCTGACCGAAGCCGATCAATTTGCCCTGGCGGTGGTCGGCACTCGCAATTTGAGCACATACGGTCAACAGGTGACAGAACGCATAGTCACCGAGCTGGCCAAAGGGCAGGTAACGGTCGTAAGTGGATTAGCGCATGGTATCGATACCACAGCGCATAAAGCTGCGTTAGATGCGGGTGGACGCACCCTCGCAGTGCTGGCAAGTGGACTGGATATCATTTATCCTGCTGAGAATCTTGGCCTTGCACGCCGTATCGTCGAGTCTGGTCAGGGAGCGCTCCTCAGTGAATTTCCCCTCGGCGTTCGACCTGAAAGCGGCAACTTCCCTGCTCGCAACCGCATCATTTCCGGCCTTTCACTTGGCGTGCTGGTGGTAGAAGCACCAGAAAAAAGCGGTGCTCTCATAACAGCCAGGCGCGCGCTGGAGCAGGGACGCGATGTCTTTGCCGTGCCTGGCAGCATTCTTTCCAGCCGCAGTGCAGGGGTCAACAAGCTCATTCAGGATGGGGCGCGGCCGGTGATGGATGTCAAGGATATCCTTGATGCCCTTAATCTTTTCATGATTCCGCAACAAGTGGAGATGCAAGCGGCTTTACCCGACAACGCTGAAGAGCGTACGCTGCTCGCACTGCTCAGTCACGATCCTCGCCACGTCGATGAACTGATTCGCGAGTCGGGGTTGGCGACGATGACAGTGACATCTACATTGATGATGATGGAACTAAAAGGGATGATTCGGCAGATGGGGAGTATGCAGTTTGTGCTGGCGAGGTAAATAATTTCTACCCCTAAATTGGCCCCTACATGGACGTTCTTATCATTAATAGCAGAGATACGTGCTATGTTATAATGCCATTGCTAAGCTGCATCCGATATAGTACAAAGGATTGCTACTTAGTAGGTAGGAGTACAACCAACTTACAGATGATTTATCTTGACCACTTGCTCAGTGCAACCAACGGAATTCTCCACTTTCCTGGAAAGCAACAGCATTTTGACGCCTTCAGCCATGATACCCGGCAGTTGATTCCTGGCGAGATGTTTGTTGCCGTGCGAGGAGAACATGGCGATGGACACGATTACCTCCTCGATGCGGCGCAGCGCGGTGCAGCAGGTTTGCTGGTGGAGGCGCGCTATCTTCCCTCCCTTGCACAAGAAGTCCAAACCTCACTTGAGCAGGCAGGTGTAGCGACAATCGTTGTGGAGGATACACGCGTTGCTTTGCAGCAGTACGCTCGCGCTATCTTGCAAAAGTGGCATCCAACGGTAATTGCCGTAACAGGCAGCGTAGGTAAGACCAGTACCAAGGAGGCTATCGCGGCTGTACTGGCCAGCAACTTTGCGACCTTTAAAAGCTGGCAGAACTACAATGACCTGCTCGGTTTACCACTTTCGCTTGGTCGCCTGGAAGAACGCCATGAATATGCGGTACTGGAGATGAGCTGTGACCATCCAGGTGAAATTGCTGAACTCTGTCGTATTGCATATCCAAGGATTGGTGTGCTCACTAATATCAGCCCTGTACAACTCTCGTATTTCGGTAGTGTGGAACGGCTGGCACAGGAATTGGAGACGCTGCTGACCTCCCTTCCAGAAGATGGGGCTGCTATTTTGAATGATGATGATGCGCTGGTACGGGATGCAGCATCACGATGTATTGCACCAATTTTTCCATTCGCGGCATCGATGGTACGGGATGTGCAGGTGACGTGGGACGGAGTGAGATATTTGGCGATGGTGGAAGATGACGAAGCTCCGCTAAAGCCCCTTCAGTTAGCATCTCATCTCTTGGGAGCGCATCATGTTTCGACGATGCTTGCGGCTTCTCGTGTTGGGAGAATATGTGGGGTAAGTCTGCGAGATGTGCAGAATGCGCTGGCGAAACTGAATCCTTTGCCAGGGAGGTTGAATCCACTGCCGGGGATTTATGGATCAATGCTGCTGGATGATACACATAATGCCACCCCAATTTCGGCGAGTGCGGGCCTTGCCACGCTGCGCACGCTTCCGGCCGGGCGGCGTATCGCAGTGCTTGGCGATATGCTACGGCTCGGTGATTTTGAGGAGGAGGCGCATCGCACGGTAGGGCGAGAATCGGCCGCTTGTGTGGATTATTTGATTACGCGTGGAGAACGCGCTGCTATTATAGCCGAGGCCGCGCGACAAGCTGGCCTGCCCTCGGCGCGAATTATTGTAACGTCGACCCACGAGGATGCAGCGCGAGCAGCACGCAATTTGATTGAGAATATGAGTGACAGAGCGAACGGGAATGAATTGGAAGGACGAGAGATCAGTACATCAGTGCCAAGCACAATCAATAGGCCCCCACAGAGGGCCTATGTGTCGCCAGGGGCGGTTGTTCTCATTAAGGGATCTGAAGAGGCCCGGATGGAGTGGGTAACGGAGCGTTTAATGGCTCAGCCCGAGGAGGCACGGGAGCAATTGGTGAGGCAGACGCCCGGATGGAAGCAGATCGTCGTTATGCGTCCTGACCGCCCGACATGGGTTGAGGTCGATCTGAGTGCGATTGGCAACAATACACGCCAGATTGCCACGATAGTTGGGTCACGAGTACGCGTACTTGCCAGCCTGAAAGCCGATGCCTACGGTCATGGCGCATTGAAGGTGGCGCGGACGGTGCTGCATAATGGGGCGAGTATGCTGGGTGTAGCGACAGTGAGCGAGGCAGCTCCACTGCGCGAGGCAGGCATTGCCGCACCGATCCTGGTTTTTGGCTATGTGCCTCTGTGGCAGATGCGAGAAGCCGTACGCCTTGGCCTCACACTTACGCTGTATTCCCTGGAGACTGCTCAGGCGCTTTCACGTACAGCTTTGGCTTTGAAACAGAGAGTGAAGGTGCACGTGAAAGTGGATAGTGGTATGGCGCGGCTAGGGATAAGAGCTGAAGCAGTTGATGTAGTGCTAGCGCTTGTGCGAGAGATTTGAGGGTTGCCAGGTCTCGAACTGGAAGGTATCTTCACACATTTTGCGATGGCGGATGCAGAGGATAGGACACATACGCAGATGCAACTTGCTCGCTTCCAGCGGGTATTGCGTGCGTTGGATGAGCGGGGACTTCGTCCCCAATTGGTGCATGCTGCTAATAGTGCGGCAACACTTCGCTTTCCAGAGGCACATTTCGATATGGTACGACCAGGGATCGCACTGTATGGGCTGGACCCCTCGCCAGAGGTGCGCCTGCCCCTTGGATTTCGCCCGGCCCTCTCGTTCAAGACGCAGGTAGCGCAGGTCAAAGATATTCCGGTGGGTGAGTGCATTAGCTATGGCTGCACCTTTGTGACGGAGCGACCTACACGTGTGGCGGTGCTGCCGGTCGGTTATGCTGATGGCTTCCGCAGAGGACCCACCAATTGGGGTTCAGTACTCATTCATGGGCAGGAGGCGCGACTACTCGGACGAGTATGTATGGACCAATGTATGGTGGATGTTTCGGACATTCCGCAGGCACGTGTAGGCGACGAGGTGGTGCTGATTGGGCGACAGGGTATAGCTACACTTACAGCAGAGCAGGTGGCACAGCGCCTCGGTACTATTGCCTATGAAGTTGTCTCGGAAATTCTTGCGCGTGTGCCACGAGTTGATTGATTGCAGAGAGAGCGAAGATGCTACAAGATAGTGTGCAACAACATAGTTCAATTTTTCCACATTCCCAGTTCTTCACGGTAATTATTGCCAACCCAACGTCAGGAAGCTTTCCCCGCTATGCACATCGTTTAAACGAGACGCTGACGTTTTTGCGCGGCAAGGGGTGGAACGCTGAACTCTGGCTCACGAAGGCTCCTGGTCATGCAAGACAACTGGCATCCGAAGCAGTACAACAGCAAGCCGACCTGGTGATTGCAGCAGGTGGGGATGGCACGATCAATGAGATTATCCAGGAACTGGCGGGAAGTGAGACAGCTCTTGGAGTATTCCCTACCGGTACCGTGAATGTCTGGGCGCGAGAAATGGGTATCCCACTCGACATTGATGGTGCGCGTGATGTGCTGGTGAATGGTCAGACTCGCTCTGTTGATTTAGGCCGCGCTAAAGATCGTTATTTTCTGCTCATGGCAGGGGTTGGCCTTGATGGAGAGGTGACACGCGCGGTCGAAAGAAAGCCTCTCAAACGCTGGGGGGTTCTAGGCTATGCTCTCGCGGGCTTATGGCTTGGTCCAGGATATCGTGGCTTTCGTGTGCATTTGTATCTGAACAGGCGTAGAATACGAGCAAATGCGCTAGAGATTATCATTGGCAATACACAGATGCTCGGAGGCATTTTCAAATCGACGCCGCAGGCGAAGTGTGATGATGGACTGCTCGATGTGTGTCTGGTATATAAACGTGGCCGACTCGGACGCTTTGCAGTGTTATGGGATTTTTTCCGCCATCGAGAGCCATCTCGTCTGCAAGTACGTTACATTACTTGTACTGCTGTTAGAATACACACATTCCAGCCAATTGCGGTTCAACTTGATGGTGACCCGGCAGGTGATACACCCGTTATCTTTACTGTAGCACCCGGTGCGCTTAAGGTGGTCGTTCCACAGAAGATGCCGGAAGGAATATTTAAGAATTAGGGATTGATCAACAGCATGGCTGAAATGATGGAGAGCCAGGAAAAATGGTGGCTTGTCACCATGTCATAAATAATATATACTTGGTTTAGTAGCTCCATAGGAGTAAAGAGCAAATTAACATCAGGAGGTGAAGCTATGATTACACAGAACCAACCCTCTCGTCCTAGACTCATCATTGATATTAGTCCTGAATTGCGTCGCCGTATTAAGATTGCGGCAGCCCAAAAAGACCTTTCTATTCGCGAATACGTTGAACAAATTCTTGACCAAGCTGTCCCTTCCGAAGGAGAAGGGGATTCTGAACAGGAATCGCGTCCTATGAGTCAGGAGTCATTGGAACGCTTCCTGCGAACTCGGGAACAGATCATGCAAGAGCGTCAGGGCCGTCCTTTTACCGATTTTACTGAGCTTATTCGGCAGATGCGTGAAGAGCGCACGCAGTATCTAGGAGAGTTATGAATAGTAGAGTTGTTATTGTTGATACGAGTATTGTCGTCAAATGGGTACTCGATGAGCCGGACTCAGCTATAGCAATTGCTCTACTACGTAAGTGGATTAGCGAGGCGACAGCAATACGTGCGCCAGCTTTACTCGCATATGAAGTCACGAACGTCCTTTACCAACGGGTCCGTAAAGGTGAACTTTCCTTCGATAAGGCTAAGCAAGCGTTAACAGATGTTTTTACTTCGGAACTAAAACTCAAGTTTTCAGATCAGGCTAGTTTAAGTATGAAGGCAATAGAATTGGCCCATCAACATGCTCTGTCAGCAGCGTACGATCCGCATTATCTGGCACTGGCGGAACGAGAGAATTGTGAGTACTGGACTGCTGATAAACGGTTATGGAATGCGGTTAAAGACAAACTTAGTTGGGTACGATGGTTCGGCGATTATCAGTCTGTCAGGTAACATAGCCATAGCAAGCTCTCATAGACAAAAGACCTGGGAAGGTACTGAGTTTGAGGAACAATCAGGTACTTCTCCCGGGTCTCTTTTTTAGCTCATCCTTAAGATTCGTTAGCAGCCTTGTGACAGATTACAAAATCTTACCAACGAGAATCGCGATAGTCGCGGCGGTCACGTCGATCATGACCGTAGCCGCTATCCCTGCCACCGCCATAGGCGCTTCCACTGTAGCTGCGTGAGTTGTCGCGACTGTAGCCGCGAGATGCACGCTGAGCTTGGAAGCAGTCACTGCAATAAACAGGACGGTCTTCACGAGGAACAAATGGAACAGAGGTAGGTCGCCCGCAGGTAGCGCAAGTCGTTTCGTAGTGTTCGGCATTACTACGTTGACGCGGAGCTGATGACTGAGCAGACGACGAATGGAGCAACAAAACCATGAATTGCCAGAGGTGGGCGGACTGATCGTGAACGGCAAACCCCAAGGGGGCTTCAACGGCGACAACTTCGCCGATCAGACCAAGTTCGACCACCCCGAGGCGGTGACCGTCACGCGGGGTGTCCTGTTCGTGGTCGCCGACACGGGCAACCACAGGATCCGTAAGTTTGGGCCGATCGCTGCGTCTTCGGCGACGCGGCGGAGGCCTCCCAGTGGGCGGAGGCCTCCCAGAGCCGGTAGGGGGTAGCCGCTCAGCGGAAGACCACCGACAGCCGTCTGGTGACCCCGCGGCGGGCATGCCGGTGGCGCAGCGTCAGCGTGTAGGTGGCGGGCGTGAGAGCAAGGCGGTCTCGCAACACCAGCTCGTAGCCGCCGTCAGCGGTCGGCACGCTTAGGCCGGTTGCGTACACCGCACCGTGGCGAGCAAGCACAGCGAGCACTGACGATCCCCCTGGCGAGAAGTCCACCGCGCCCGACACCAGCCTACCGGCACATGCCTCCGGCTCGGAGGGCGCCTCAGGCCCGGTGCCGGTGATTCTCACCACGGGGTGGGTGATCGGCTTGCAGGTGACCAGTTCGATGCGGCTGCCCGGGCGCTCGGCTCGGGTGGAAGCGGTGCCCCCGGTGCCGGTCAGCTCCACCAACGTTGGCGGGCGCGCGACGTTGGTCAACAACTTGACCGTTGCCGATCGCCCTCCCGGCGACTGCGGGTCGAAACGCAGCGCGATCTCGCAATGCGACCCGGCGTCCAGCGGCTGCTGGCAGCGGTCGTCGACGAGGAAGTCGTCGGGCCCGGAACCTCCGAGGAGCACACCCGAGATCAGCAGCGGCGCCGAGCCGCGGTTCGTCACGGTCAGCAGTTTCTCCGGGCCGGCGGTGCCGGGCGCCTGGCTGCCGAAGCTGATCGCCTTGGCGCTCACGTCGGCGGTCGGAGCCGGGTAGGTGATCGATACCCCCGCGGGCGCGTCGGTCAGCGCCGGAGGGAGGATGATCGTCGCGGCCGGGCTGATGAAGCTCGAGCCGCCACCGCCACCGCTGCCGTCGCTATCGAACTCGCACCAGCCGGCGCCACCGCCGCCGTAATAGCCGCCGCCGCCGCCGCCACCGCCGCTCGAGGCACGGCCGGTTAAGCAGGAGCCCCCGCCCGCGCCGGCACCGCCCAGGCCGAACGAGCCGGAAGCGCCGATGTACTCCCTCGCGGTGCCATGGATGCCGCTGTTGCCGCCCGCGCCGCCGGCGGTTAGAGTCCCCTGCGCGCCGTTCTGGCCACCTCCGCCCGGGGAACCGGCGTCCCCGCCGAGGGAGAGGTGGACGAAGCAGCAGGAGGCACCGCCGCCAGCGCCGGCGACCACCAGCAGTCCACCAAAAGCGGGCGACGGCGAGGCCACGCCCAGCAGGGAAGCGCCACCGCCGCCGGCGCCCCCAGAGACGCCGGCATTGCCGCCGCCTCCGTTGCCGCCTCCGCCAGTCCCGCCGCCGCCGCCGCCGCTCCCCGTTCCGCTACCGGAGCCGCAGGGGGCGCCGGGCGCGCCGACCCCGGCAACCAGGTGCTCATCCGGGGAGACCGGCAGCGTCACAGTGATCGCCGCGCCTTCACCCCCGCGGACCTGACCCCCACCGCAGCTGCCGCCCGCAGCACCGACGGCGACGACCGTGACGCGCCGGACCCCGGGAGGCACGGTGAACTGATGCACCCCCGGCGAGTCGAAGGTCGTTGTCGCTGACGCCGCCTGCGCGACACCGGCACCCGGCCACGCGAGCGCGACAAGCGCCGCCACCATACCGAGCGTCCGCCAGCCACGGGCGCGGATCCGCTCGCGACGAGCGGTCGTGCCTTGGGTCGAGATTGGCTTCGGTGGTCGATAGCTCAATTCAATTCAGAGGGCCCTGGTCAACGGAGGATGATCGGCAGTCGTTGTCCGATCCATCGCCGACCGCGCCGGTGTCGCAGGATCAGGGTGTAGCCGCCGCGCTTGAGCGGCCGGCGGTCGGTGAGGAGCAGCTCGAAGCCTTTGTCGCCGATGGGCGCCTCCGCGCCGGTGGCGAAGACCACACGGTCTCTGACTACCTCGGCGCGCACCGTGCCGGCGGCCCTGAACCTGAGCGCGCCGCGAACGATCTTCCCGGTGCACGTCTCTGCCACCTCGGCCCGTTCGGCGCCGACCGAGTCGGCGCCATCGCGGCGCGCCCTGCCGGTGGGCAGCTTAGTGGGCTGCCGGCAGGTGAGGAGCTCGACCTTGTCGGCGGAGCCGGCAAGGCCGCCTGAAAGGCTCACCGCCGAGGGCGCACTAGGCGCATTCGTCAACAGCGTCAGGGTCGCCGACCGTGCGCCGGTCGCGGAGGGGTGAAAGCGCACTCCGACCTGGCAGCTAGAACCCACTGCCACCGGCTGCTGGCAGCGATCGCCCACCAGGAAGTCGTCTCGGTCAGGGCCGCCTAACTGGACGCCGGAAACGATGAGCGGTGCCGAACCTTTGTTGGTCACGGTCAGCATCTGTGCTAATCCCGCCGTCCCGGGGGCCTGCACCCCAAAGTGCATGGCGGCGGGGCTCTCATCGGCAGTCGGCGCCGCGTAGGTGAACGCGATTCGGGGTGTGGCGCTTGTGAGCGCAGGAGCGCGCACCACCGTGACGGCCGGACTGACGAAGGTCGAGCCGCCCCCGCCACCACCGCTGGATCCGAACACACACCAACCTCCGCCGCCGCCGCCGTAGTAACCGCCGCCCCCACCGCCGCCCCCGTTCTTCACTTCTGTGCAATCACCACCGCCTCCCCCTGCACCGCCAAGCCCGAGGGAGCCCGAAGCGCCGGTGTACTTGGGGTCGAGGCCGTCGACGATGAGATCCTGAGCGCCGCCTGCGCCCCCGGCCGTAAGCGTTCCTGGGTGACCGCCCTCACCGGCACCCGGAGAGCCCGAGGCACCCCCGTTGCCGCCACCCGCCGCGGCGCCGCCACCGGCACCGGCTTCCGCCAGCAAGGCCGGGAAACCAGGCGAGGGCGAACTCACTCCGATCAGTGAGGCGCCTCCCCCGCCGGCCCCTCCGGAGCCTCCGGCACTGCCGGCGCCGCCATTACCGCCGCCGCCGATCCCGCCCGCGCCGCCCCCAGACCCGGCTCCGCCGCTGCCGGCTCCGCACGGACCGCCATTCGCACCCACGCCCACGAACAACTCCTCGCCGGGCACTACCCCGACGCTCACCGTAACCGCGGCCCCCTGGCCGCCAGGGGTTTGACCGCAGGTGCCCCCGCCGGCGCCGATGACCTCCGCCGTCACGCTCCGCACCCCCGCCGGCACCGAGAATTCGTATGTCCCCGGTGTCGTGAACTTGGTCGTCGCGGTTACCTGTGCAACGCCGGGGGCAGGCCACGCGAGCTGGGCGAGCGAGGTAGTCACGCACGCCAGCCCCGCGAGCACTGGGCCGGGCGGGCGACGGCGGAGACTGCTGAACCCGAGCCAACGGCGCATCAGAACCGCAGCAAGATCAACAACGCCCGCATCGATCTGCGATGCGGCCAGCCGGGCGAGCGTCGATTGGACCGCGGCTGCGATCGTTGGCGGCGGCGGCTCACCCGAGGCCGCCCCTGGGGATGGGCGCTCTGCGTTTTGCGGTCGCGGGGGTGGTGGGGTCGAAGCGGCTGAGGGATGGTTCGGCGACGCGCAGGGCGGGGTCGATGTGGGGGGTGGTGGTCCCCAGGTCGGTCAGCGGGGTGTAGTTGGGGGCGTAGATGCTGCGCCAGTAGTCGACCGCGATGCGGGGGACGTTGACGCCGGGGCTGCCCGTCTCGAGCGGGGTGCCGTCGGGGTGGTAGACGTCGAGGTGGTAGTCCTGGACGCTCGCGCCGTCGCCGGTGTAGTAGAGCAGGTAGATCTGACTGGCGCCGTCCACGGCCAGGTCGAGATACGTCTTGTGCTGATCCAGGGGCAGGGTGAACTGAAGCGCCGGCGCGCCCGCCCCGCGCCGGCGGGGAGATCGCACGCTGCGGCGAAACCCCAGCGAGGGCGACGCGAAGTAGCGCACCGGGTGCCCGTTGAGGTCAAACGCCGCCAGCTGCGGGCCCGCGGCCTCGAGGATCAGCACCGTCCCCGGGTTGGTCACCGCCACCGCGGTCGGCGAGTCAAGCAACCCGATCTGCGTCCCCGGCCCCGCCGTGTAGGAGGCCAGCCGCGTGCCCCCGACCCCGTTGGCCGCGACCGCGAGCGGCGCGCTCAGCGGCTCCAGCACCCCCACCCGGCCGCTATCGGTATGCAGCGCCACCACCCGCCCCGAGGAATGAAGCGCCGCCGCCGACACCGGCAGCAAAAACCGCCCCACCGACGCCGCCGGATCCCACTCCAGCCTCCCCGTCTGCGGATCCAAGCTCAACCGCCGCACCTCGTAGGCGTCGCTGGTCTCATCGGGCTCCAACAACACGTGGTTGCCGCCCCCCGGCGCCTTCTGATCACACTTGGTGACATCGACAAAACTGTCAAAGAGCAAAAACGGCCGCCGCGCGTACCCCTCCTTACGCACGCTCCCCAACTCGATCGTCTTGCCGTTCTGAACCACCGGCACCCCCCGCAAAAAGAAGCGATCCCCCTGCTTCCACACCATCCCCGCCACCCCCAACGTAGTCGCCACCGCCGCCCCCGCCACCTCCTGAACCCCCGCGCTCGCCACCGTCCCCGCCACCACCACCCGATCAGACCACGAATAACCACCCGCCGCCCTGCTAAACGTCGTCGTCGCCCCCCGCTGAAACACCGTCCGCGCCGTAATCACCGCCGGATTCTGCTTAATCGAAAACGCCACCTTCGACGGAACATCATCCGGATTGTCATTGACATACCCCGCCGACACCCCCGCCGCCACCTGACTCCCCGTCGCGTCCAACAACACCATGCTCCACTGAATCTGCTTCCCCCCGAACGGCGCCACCACATCCACCTGCACCGGCGTCGACTGCCCCGTCCCCCCCGAATTGATCGAACCCGTCACCGGATCCAACACCAACGCCCCATCCACCTTCGCCTCCAACCGCCACGACTTCGCCGCCGGCGGAAACGACGCCGCACACGGATCATGCGACACCGTCACCGACGCCTTATACGTCAACGTCACCTCATTCTCAATCACCCACGGCGACAACAGCGTCTCCACAGCCTCCTCAGCCAGCGTGGCCGCATCTCCGATCGCCTCCACCACTGCAATCACCTGGCCGATCGCCGGAATCGCCGCGGTGAGCTTGTCGGCCGCCTCCTCGGCGAGGAGGATCTCCGCCACGTCCGTCCAGAAGTCGAGTGTTGCTGGACTGAAAATCACCTTCGGGATCACGCTCGCCAACGGCAGGAGGATGCTCCAAATGTTGCCCGCCTTCTGACCATTGGCCTCGATGTCGATGTAGGTCGCGCCCCCTGAGGCGACGGTGACCGCGAAGGCCTCCGTCTTGATCAGCAAGAGGACGGGCTCGGTCACCGCTTCTATGTCAACGAGAAACCGGTTCGCAGGGATATCGTTGATCACTTTTCGGATCCCCGCCCAGGTGCGGGAAATCTCGATGTTGGTGACTAGGGCGAAGGCCGTCATACCGATGGTCAGTAGGGCGGTGAGAAGTGCTGGGACGAGCACCTCGTCGCTGGGGCCGATCTGACCGGGATAGGCGTCGGACGGGAAGTATTGTCGCCAGCCGCCACCGAGGATGTCGGAGCCTAGACCGCAGTACAGCAATCGCGCCGTGTGCGCGCCCGGCGGAAAATTCAGCTCGACGTCGATCGAGTTGGTCTGAAAGACCGGGACGCCCAATATGGTGAACACTGGTGGCAGGAGCCCGAGCGATTGGGAGTACTTGGTGTCGGGCGCGGTCGGTTTCGGGTTCACCGACAGGTTCTGGTTATCCTTTCCGAGGTATTGCACGTACACCCACGCCCAGCGCACGAAGTCGTTGTAGATCCTCAGTGGCACCTTGCCGTTGGCGTAGTCGCCGGTGACCTTGGTGGTGGTCCCGAAGTACATGAAGCCCGGGTTCTTGACCCTGATGTCTACTCCGGCTCCGGTGGCGAGCGAACGCGAGTAGCGCGTGGGCTGGGGGGTAACGCCTTGGGGCTGGATCCAGGTCTTTCTCTGCACATCCGGCGGCTGCTCGCCCAGCGGCTTGTCGATCACCGCTCCCAGCTTCGGTTCGTCACGAACCCCGAGCACCCCCGCGGTGAGCGCCGACCTAGTCGACCGGACGAGCGTCTGGTCGTCCCGGTTTAGCTGGAAGGTCGTGAACGTCCTGGTTTCGCCACCCACCTTGATCTGGCTCGGGGAGCCGTCCTTGTCCGTGGCCTGCGCCAGTATGGCGTAGTCGCGGCCGTGGCTCTGCATCTTCTGGATGTAGCTCCCGAGCGACTGCACCTCGGTGGTCTGGGCCAGCAGGGAGCTGGTGATCCCCGCGCTGGTGGGGTCCTTCGTCGCCGCCTGCGGGTGGTGCACCACCAGCGTCACGGCCGTGGTGTACGCGTCGGCGATCGTAGCCAGCTGAGCCATCTCCTCGGGGGCCCTGACCTGCGAAGCTCCGAGCCCCAGCGCCTCGAGGCGCCTGGGGCCAGCCTGCACCGCGCGCAGCGAGCCGCTCAGGCGCTGCGCGGCGCGAGCCAGCGCCAGCACCGTCGCGGGCGGAACGTGCCACAGCTGCGCCACGACCACATCGCGCCTGCCCCGGCGCCCGTACACCGACACCGCTATTGGCTGGTCCTCCGGCAACGTGACACCGGAGACGTGATGGCTGAGGACCGACACGTCGAGCTTGCCCCACAAGCCGCCCCTGGCCTTCAGCACCGTGCGTGAGCGCGGCGTGTGCGCGACCAGCGGATGGCGCACACCGTTGGCGACCAGCACCAGACCCGAGACCCCCCGGGCGTGGCCCAATGCGAACTGCAGGGTGGCGGACGGGGAAGCATCACCTCTCCGCCTCGTGGCCGCGGCCGCGGGTCTCGACCACACCCCGGCGGCAGCCGCTGCCGCCGAACCGAGCCCCGCCTTCAACAGCCACCGCCGGCCCACCGGCGTCGACCACAACTCGGCCAACAACGACCCGGTCTCGTCGTCCACGTGGGTTCGCTCCTCACTCATCAACATCTCTCCATCGTCGATCGTCACCAGCGCCCTAGCCGAGGCCGCGGGTGGGGGTGCGGGGTCGGGTTTTTATCCTGCTGGGCCGTCTGGCGGTCGCGGGGGTGGTGGGGTCGAAGCGGCTGAGGGATGGTTCGGCGACGCGCAGGGCGGGGTCGATGTGGGGGGTGGTGGTCCCCAGGTCGGTCAGCGGGGTGTAGTTGGGGGCGTAGATGCTGCGCCAGTAGTCGACCGCGATGCGGGGGACGTTGACGCCGGGGCTGCCCGTCTCGAGCGGGGTGCCGTCGGGGTGGTAGACGTCGAGGTGGTAGTCCTGGACGCTCGCGCCGTCGCCGGTGTAGTAGAGCAGGTAGATCTGACTGGCGCCGTCCACGGCCAGGTCGAGATACGTCTTGTGCTGATCCAGGGGCAGGGTGAACTGAAGCGCCGGCGCGCCCGCCCCGCGCCGGCGGGGAGATCGCACGCTGCGGCGAAACCCCAGCGAGGGCGACGCGAAGTAGCGCACCGGGTGCCCGTTGAGGTCAAACGCCGCCAGCTGCGGGCCCGCGGCCTCGAGGATCAGCACCGTCCCCGGGTTGGTCACCGCCACCGCGGTCGGCGAGTCAAGCAACCCGATCTGCGTCCCCGGCCCCGCCGTGTAGGAGGCCAGCCGCGTGCCCCCGACCCCGTTGGCCGCGACCGCGAGCGGCGCGCTCAGCGGCTCCAGCACCCCCACCCGGCCGCTATCGGTATGCAGCGCCACCACCCGCCCCGAGGAATGAAGCGCCGCCGCCGACACCGGCAGCAAAAACCGCCCCACCGACGCCGCCGGATCCCACTCCAGCCTCCCCGTCTGCGGATCCAAGCTCAACCGCCGCACCTCGTAGGCGTCGCTGGTCTCATCGGGCTCCAACAACACGTGGTTGCCGCCCCCCGGCGCCTTCTGATCACACTTGGTGACATCGACAAAACTGTCAAAGAGCAAAAACGGCCGCCGCGCGTACCCCTCCTTACGCACGCTCCCCAACTCGATCGTCTTGCCGTTCTGAACCACCGGCACCCCCCGCAAAAAGAAGCGATCCCCCTGCTTCCACACCATCCCCGCCACCCCCAACGTAGTCGCCACCGCCGCCCCCGCCACCTCCTGAACCCCCGCGCTCGCCACCGTCCCCGCCACCACCACCCGATCAGACCACGAATAACCACCCGCCGCCCTGCTAAACGTCGTCGTCGCCCCCCGCTGAAACACCGTCCGCGCCGTAATCACCGCCGGATTCTGCTTAATCGAAAACGCCACCTTCGACGGAACATCATCCGGATTGTCATTGACATACCCCGCCGACACCCCCGCCGCCACCTGACTCCCCGTCGCGTCCAACAACACCATGCTCCACTGAATCTGCTTCCCCCCGAACGGCGCCACCACATCCACCTGCACCGGCGTTGACTGCCCCGTCCCCCCCGAATTGATCGAACCCGTCACCGGATCCAACACCAACGCCCCATCCACCTTCGCCTCCAACCGCCACGACTTCGCCGCCGGCGGAAACGACGCCGCACACGGATCATGCGACACCGTCACCGACGCCTTATACGTCAACGTCACCTCATTCTCAATCACCCACGGACAAATCACCGACTCTGCACATACCTCCGCCAATGTGGCTATATCTCCCGCAGCCTCGAGAGCCCCAAGCACGAGCCCAATCGTTGGGATCGCTCTGAGCACCTGCTCCCCTGCCACCTGTCTGAGAATGATGATTCCGGCCTTCCCAAATACCTGAGCGACGGTTCTGGGGGCAAAGATCACCTTGACGATCGCGCCTCCCAGCGCGAGCAGGATATTCCACAAGTTGGTGACCCCCCCGTTGGCCTTGACCTCCTCGTAGACCGCCGCGCCGCTGGCGACCGTGGTGGCCACGGCCTCCGCCTTGGTCAGGTTAACTGCACGCGCCGCCAGCGTGAATAGCTCCTTGATCGTTGCCTTATCAGCTGCCCCTTCCACCGTGACCTTCCGGATGGCTGCGAACGTCGCAGAGACGTTCATGTCGACTGCCAGGGCGAAGGCGGTTAGTCCAATCGTGAGAATCCCTGTCAACAGCGAAGGGACTAGGACCTCGTCGGTCGGGGCGATCCGGTTGGCGTAGGCGTCGGCGGGGAAGTACTCCCGCCAGCCGCCGTTGATATCCGAGCCCAAGCCGCAATACAGCAGGCGGGCGCTGTGGGCACCATCGGGAAAGTCCAAAGTGGCGTCGATCGTGTTCGTGCTGCCGGGGAGGGGTATCCCGAGGATGGTGGTCACTTGCGGCAGCAGCCCCAGGAACTTCGCGTACTGGGTATCGGGGGCTTGAGCGTCGGGGTCCGGATATTTGCCGCCGGGAGTGGCGGGCAGGACTTGGTTTCCCTTGCCGAGATATTGGACATACACGTACAGCCAGCGCACGAAGTCGTTTGAGAGCGTCAATGGCACCTTGCCGTTCTCGTACGTCCCATTGACCACGGTAGTGATGCCGAAAACATCCCCCGGGTTCTTCACCTTGATATCGAGGCCCGCACCGCCGGCCAGCGCTCGCGAGTAGGTGGTGGGCCGCGGGAGTATTCCTTCTGGCTGGATCCAGGTCTGCCGCTTGACGGTGTCATCCTGCTCGGCCAGCGGCTTGTCGATCACCGCGCCAAGACTGGCATCGTCCCGTACCGTCCGGATCCCCGACATGAGCGCCGCCCGATGGGCACCCACGAACGTATGATCGTCCCGGTTGAGCTCGGCTATGTTGAAGGTGGAGGTCATGTCCCCTAACTGGATCTGGCTGGGGGAGCCGTCCGGATCGGTGGCCTGCACCAACGTGGCGAAGTCTCGTCCCCCACGCTGCATCTTGTCGATATAGGACCCGAGCGTCGACACCTCCGGGGTCTTCAGCAGCAGCGAGTTGGTGGCCCCGGAGGCTGTGGAGTCCACCGTTCCCACGTTCGGGTGGCACATCATCAATGCCACCGAGGTGGTGTAGGTGCTGATGATGATGTCCAGCTGCGCTACCTCTTGCGGCGAGCTGATCTCGGCCGCCCTGATCCCCAACGCCGCGAGCCGCTCATTCGAGCCCACCACGCCGCGTAGGGAACCCTTCAGCCGGTGAGACACCCTGGCCAGCGCACGGGTGGTCTCTTCTGGGCAATGCCACAACAGCGCCACCAGGACCTCTCGCCGGCCCCTGCGCCCCTGCACGCGCACCGCGATTGCCCGACCAGTTGGCATCTTCACGCCCTCCACGAAATGGGTCAGCGAGCCCAGGTCCATCTTCGCCCACAACCCCGCCTGCGCCCGCAGCGCCCTCCGCGACGCCGCCGTGTGCGCCACGAGCGGGTGCTGCTCCCCGTTGGCCACCAACACCAGATCGGACACTCCGGAAGCCGCCCCCAGCGCGAACTGCAACCGCACCCCAGACACTCCGGCACGAACCCGCCTGGCCGCGTCCGCGACCGGCGCCGACCACGCCCCCGCGTACGCGGCGGCCGCCGAGCCCAACCCCGCCTTCAACAACCACCGCCGCCCCACCGGCGTCGAGCACAACTCGGCCAACCACCACTCGGTGTCCCGATCTAAATGGATGCGCTCATCGCTCATCAACCTTCTCCTCGCACCGGTCCTGGCCCCTCACGGGATGCCCAACGTCGACCCGAAGGCTCTCCGCTGATGATCGCTGCGCCTCCCCCCCGCGCAACCGGGACACCCCTATACAGACCCCCATACTTTGACGCCAGCGCCGCCGAACGTCGGACGTTTCCGCTCAGCGCAAACGATCTGTAACCGTTGCGCGATCCACCGCCGACCTCTCCGGTGGCGGATAGTGAGCGTGTACAGCCCGGGTTTGAGCGGACGTCGATCGCTTAGGAGCAAATCGAAGCCGCCATATGCGGCGGGCACACGCGCGCCCACGGCGTATACGGTTGCTCCGCGTTCGAGCGTGGCACGCCCCGAGGCTCCGGTGGCGGGTGACTTGACGGCGCCCCGGATGTGCTTGCCGGTGCACTTCTCTTCAGTTGGGGCGGGCTTTCCCGCGCTCCCGGTGAAACCGACGGTCATCGGCTTGCACGTGAGCTGGAGCTCGGCCGCGGATCCGCCGGATAGAGCCACCTCGGCTGGCGCGGACGGAGCGTTGGTCAGGAGGATCAGCCGTGCCGAGCGACCGCCCGCCGCTTGCGGCGCAAAGCGCACTCCGATCTCGCAGCTCGAGCCGACGGGCACCGGCTGCTGGCAACGATCGGCGACCAGGAAGTCGCCCGGATCAACGCCGCCGAGCAGCACGCCCGAGACAACCAGCGGCGCTGAGCCCTTGTTGGTCACGTTCAGCCTCTGCGCCGGACCCGCGCTGCCGGGCGTCTGCGCCGCGAAATGCAGCGACGCAGGGCTCACGTCGGCGGTCGGCGCCGGGTAGGTGATCGTCACCCCGGGCGCGGCGTTCGACAGAGCGCTGGAGACATCGGCGGCGCCCGGGACAGTGAAGCTCGAGCCGCCTCCGCCACTGCCCGACGCGGCGCCACATCCACCGCCACCGCCCCCGTAATAGCCCCCACCCCCGCCGCCGCCACCGGTTCCGCCAATTACGTTGGCGTTGCTGCACGGGCCGCCGCCGCCGCCCCCGAATCCATACGAGCCCGAAACACCTGGGTGATCGGGAAAAGCGCTGTCGTTGTGCCCGCCCGCACCGCCGGAGGTCAGTGTTCCGGGACCTCCGGGTGAGGCGGAGCCAGGCCCCACGTTGAGGGTGTGGCCCGCCGAGCCGGAGGCGCCTCCATCGAAGCCTCCAGCTGCACCGCCACCGGCGCCCGCGACCACCAGGAGACCCGGGAAGCTGGGCGAAGGAGAGGCCAGGCCCACGAGCGAAGCGCCCCCGCCGCCGGCGCCGCCCGGGGCGAGGGAGCCACCGACGCCGGGCCCTCCTCCTCCTCCGCCCCCGGCCCCGCCCGGGCCGCCACCGGCCGGAGGTCCGCCGGGAGTGGACTTGCCGCACTGGTCGCCGGGCCCGCCGACGCCCACGATCAGCTGCATGCCTGGCCACACCGGCACGGTCGCCTTAACGGCAGCGCCCGCGCCGCCGTTGCCAGCCCTGTTCAACAGGGGGCAGTTTCCGCCCTTGGCCCCGACGGCGGTGATCGTGATGCTCGTCACTCCCACCGGCACGGTAAACGGATGGTCCCCCACCGCGCTGAACGTCGCGGTTGCGCTCGTCGCGGCGAGGGTCACCCCGACGCCAGGGCCTGCCAGCACCACGATCGCCGCGCCGGCGCCAACCGACGACGCGCGCCTGGCGAACCAGCGCGCGATACGGCAGCCGCGAGCCGCCGGCCGCCGACGGTACCGGAACACGATCCGCACGGGCGGATGATCTCCGACTCTCGCGGCCGGCACAACCGGGAGCACCCCATACAGGCCCCTACAGTTATCCGCTTGACAGGCCTGGTTCGTCGAGCTCAAAGTTCGGTATCGAGTTGTTCCGGTCGCCCCGGGAAACGCCATGTCGGATGGTCGCTGGCGCGAGAGTGTCCTTGAGGTAGGACTTGCTCGAGGCAACAATCAGCACCAAATGCCGGCTGGGGTGTTGCCTCCAATAGCTAAGCAAACTTAGGCATATTGCCTGATTGATGCGTGGACGCACCGCCGCCTGCGCGGTGACGCTGGAGGGAGCCCGGCTGATCGGCTAGGATCGCCGCGGGACAGGAGATCGCAGGAGTGGGCACAGCGGCGGCGATGCTCGGAGGTTCGTTCGGAGGTCAGTTG
>CAVZTX010000002.1:0-230179 GCA_963778375.1 uncultured Chloroflexia bacterium
AAAAACGTAGTTATGAAAACTACAGCAAGTATGAATAGCAAGGCAGTTATAACGACTTGCCAGTAAGGGTTAAGAAGGAAAATCATGGATTACTTTATTGCCCCTCATACCTATACTTTGCTTTATTAAACTTCTCGGATAAGAATAAAGGTTTGTGTGTTTAAAAATCCACATGAGTATATCACACATTAAGCCTCATGATAATTGTATTTATTCTCTATGGTGGTACCAAAAGTCAAGACAGTTTCAGGGCAAAAATAAGACAAAACACAACCGTTCAAGAAATGCCTAGCTAGCTTTTGAGATACACCTGTGCTGGTGTCCGATAGTCCAGCGCCTGGTGCAACCGATCTTGATTATAAAAGGTAAAATAGGCTTGTAAATTCCGCATTGCGTCTGTAACTGTCTGATAGTCCTTGATATATACCTCCTCATATTTCACACTTCTCCAGAGCCTCTCCACAAAAATATTGTCCAGAGCTCGTCCTCTGCCATCCCAACTGATACGGATATCTGCGGCCTTGAGTCGACGAATGAATTCGGTGCTCGTAAACTGCACTCCCTGATCCGTGTTAAAGATTTCAGGGGTGCTCACGCGCAAGGCCCGATCCAGTGCTTCCAGGCAGAAGCTGGTATCCATGGTGATCGAGAGTTCCCAGGACAAGACATAGCGACTGAACCAATCAATGACCGCTATCAGGTAGATGAATCCCCTCTGGAGGCGGATGTAAGTGATGTCACAACTCCAGACTTGGTTACATCGCTCGATGTTCATTCCTCGTAACAAGTACGGATATCGCTGCTGTGTCACTCCTGGAATGCTGAGACGTGGTTTGGGATAGACCGCCTCTAATCCCATCAATCGGAGCAATCGCGTCACTCGTTTCCTCTCCACGGGATAGCCCTGAGTGTTGAGCCAGGCTGTCATCTTACGAGTTCCATAGAATGGCGTTCGCGTGTATTGCTCATCCAGTAATCTCATCAGGTGCAGGGTCTCCTCGCTTTCTGGCACCGGTTCATAATAATAGCTCGACCGTGCAAGACCAAGCAACTCACATTGTTGGGCAATACTCAACTGAGGATGCTCAGGCTCGATGAAGCCTCGTTTGACCTCAATGCAGTGATTTTGATTTTTTTTCCAGCCAGTCTACCTGCACTTTTAATTGGCCGATTTGCTGGTAGAGACTGGCTATGAGCGCTTCTTCGCTTTTCTCTCGCTTGTCCACTTGGCTTGAGAACAGATTGGGCAACCCATCAAGTGCCTGTTTCTTCCATTGCGCGATCTGGGTCGGATGAACCCCGTATTCTGAGGCAATTTCATTGGCCGTTTTTTGCCCCTTGATGGCTTCCAAGGCGACCCTGGTCTTCAGCTCCGCACTGTATCGCTTCCGTTGAACTGACATCATTTTCCTCCTTCTGATGCTCTTCTCGATACAGCTATTTTATCTTATCGACCTGTCCAGTTTCCTGGTACCATCATACTCTGTATATTGAAAAAGCACAGTTAACTTAAACAAATATTGTAGAAATTAAAGGGGAGTTTGTATAAGCAAGAACTGAGGAGGTTAAACGGACGTTTAACTTATTCAGAACCCGTATCAATCTGAAGCAGCGTTCGATGGAATAGCTTAATTGCCCTATCTTTTTCTCTATAATATTGTCTCATACTAGTGATACCTAAGTGAGCCATAACTTGATTATTTGGCATCTGCTTAAAGTACCGGTAATCCAAAATAGTGTATAAGCGCCATTCGGGAGCCATTTCACTACGCAATCCTTGAGGTTGCATCTGCTTAAGAGCCTCTTTTAAGAAATCTCGCACCAATACCCCTTTTGATATTCTTAAATTTCTCTGTTTTTTCACCATGATGTATCTAACTTTAGCCAATCCACATGCCTCAAGATAAATGAGATCATCCATTCTATCCAGTGCATTTTTAACATCGGTTATTGTGATATCACTCATGGAAGGAATTTTTCTTAGTATCCAACTACAAAAAAGCTTGCTTTCGCTCAATTCCGGTAACGTTCGCCTAATTAAAGGGGATTGTCCAATCTCGAAAAAAGGGCTTCTTTCTGATTTTCAAGTAAGTTCTTCCATAGATATTGTTCACGCTTAACCTAAGGAAGGTTTTTGGGACAACTCGGCCAAACACTGGAAGAAGGGGTTGAGACCCTGAGCTGCCCAAGTGCCAAAGAGACTAAACAGATCCATGCGCGTGTCGGAGCCCTTGGGACTGCGCGATCCCCCACTGATCTTGCGTGCGATGACTAACGGACGGACACTACGCTCGGCCAGATTATTGTCCGGGGGCACTTCAGGCCGGGCCACAAAGACGAACAGTTCCGGTAAGAAGCGTTGGACGCGCTCACACAAGATATGCATGCGCGCCTGCGTGCGCACATACGGAGCACACAACTGCATGAGTTCCTGCTCGTAGGCATGTTGTTGCTGCCGCCGTGCGGCTTGTTGTTTGGCTGCTGGCAAGCTCGGATCAGGACCGGCATATAGCGAACCGCTCGCTGGTAGAGCGCTTTGAGGTCCTGGAACCACTGTTGCAGTGCCATGTCGTCAGGATACTGCTCTTTGAGCTCATGCCCATCGCCCAGCAGATGCACCCAGCAGCGCTGATGCAGGCCCTGATAGCTATTGTAGGCGGCATAGAAGTCGCTGCCCAACACACCCTCGAAGCTTTCCCCCAACAACTGCTTGACCACCTCACTGCCTCGGGAATGATGGTACTCATAGTAGCGGATGGTGCGGGTACTCACACTCCAGATGTAGCCATTCTTGCCATCTTCTCGCCACCCCGTTTCATCGGCTTGGACGGCGGGGCTGGCCCGAATCTCCTGCTTGAGCGCTGCCACGAGGAAGTGCAACTGATCGGTAGCGCGGTGCAACAGCTCCACGATTTCTCCACTGCTGATCTTCAACCCATGCAAGGTGGCCAGGTAGGTCTGGATCTGCCGCACGGGTAAGCGCATCACCGTGCGCAGATAGGCAATCACGCTGGTCAGCTTACTCCCATGCGTCCTTGCCCGATCACCTCCCGGCTGACATCCAACGGCGCTTCGCGCCACGTGCCGCACTGGCTACACCAGCCATGATAGATCACATGCTCGGTCACCTCAATGGGTGGTGGAGGCGGCAACTCAATCACTTGCCGACGGCGGGCCACACTCACTCCTCCCAGTCGGCTGCTACACGCCGGGCAGGTACTGATGCGGTGCTCGACGATCTGCGTCGGCGCTTCCCGACGCCGGGCGTGATTATGCTTGGGGTCACGCTTCTTGCGCGGCTTTCTTTGGCCAGCAGGCGGCTTCTTCACATTCGCTTTCACAAAAGGTGGCCTGGGCGTCTTCTGCTTTTCCAGTTCCTCGATGCGCTTGTAGGCCGCTGCCAATTCCTCTTGCGCCTGACGTAACTCCTCTTGGGTCTGGCCCCATTGCTCGCGCACCTGGCTCAGTTGTGCTTCTAAGGACGCGATCCGTTCTTCTGCTGTCATGGCGCTAGTATATCAGACAAGGCCCTTTGTGAACAGTATCCTTCCATATATCATCAAAGTAAGGCAGCAATTCAGTATATGCGCGGTCTCGTATGTATTCTAAATCTAGGCTTGTACTCCTGTGCCAAACCTTCTCTTCAAATATAAGCCGACAAAGGATCTGTATAAAGAAAGGATGCCGCCCTGCCTGTGCCAACACCCATTCAACCTCTTCCGGTGTAAAATGGTGTCCGGCTCTGCTCGATGGTACTGTAATAATTTGCCTTGCTGCATCAGGCAAGAGAGGGCCTAATGTCAATGACTGAAAAATATTGAAGAATGGTGAGGATGCTATTGTTTCTGTATGTGTTACCTCATAAAGCGGTCTGATAGATGCTGTAATGAAGCAGACAAGGTCATAAACTCCCGCTAGAACTCGTAGGAATGAAAAGAAACCAGGATCAAAGTGTGGATTTAACGCAAAATCATCAAATTCGTCCATCGACAAAACAGGACGAAATCCTTTTCTATGTATGTCTTCGAGAAGTTCTTTGAATTGATCTTCTCCCGATTTTCGAGAGGGTAATGTAAGATGAAACTGCCAACACTGCGAAATGATCTGCTCACATACTGAACGAAAAAAGTCTTCACGTGTTTTCTGTAGATAGTCCCCTGCATCAAGAAGAATGAAAATTCGGTCATCAAGGTTATATCCATAGCGATGCTGCACTTCTTTCGCTCCAAGATGCTTCAAAACTGAAGATTTGCCAATTCGCCGTGTTCCTACAATAGAAAGACACTGGCGCTTATCAATAGCATTAAAAAGCACTCGTAGCTCGTACTCACGACCAAATAACATGCTCAGATCACGTACCGCAGTATAATCATAGTAAGGATTTGATAGTCTGCTTCGTTCAAACAGTGGTTCTTCCTCGCGTGTATCTCCTATATATTTACTGATTTCTGCCACGTTTACATTCTTCTCCACAATCATTCTTGGCGTAACGTCATTTGAAGATGGCATAAGCTCTTTAACTGCTTTGCGAATGCCCTGTGCAATGTCAAAAAACGCTTCGTCAAGATTGTGCCAACTTCGGCTAGTAACAGGTTTCCCATCTGTAGGAAGAGCCTGCAACTTTCCAAATGGAGCATCTTCCCAATGGACTGGGCGGAGAATGATTGGGATGACACGAGCTTCCCCACTTTCGTGCCTCTCCAAGGCCCGCTTCATTTCTACGCCATAGCAATAATCTGAAGATAGAAAAGCCGGACTAACGAGGAGAAGAATAATTTGCGCTTTGTTCAGATTGGCATCAATTTCATTTGCCCATTCCCTGCCAGGGTTAATCTTACGGTCGTGCCAATTCGTAATTTGCCCATGAAGTTGTAGAAGAGCTAGTTGCTGCTCAAGTTTGTTTCTTAGTTTTTCATCTTCATGAGCATAGGAATAGAAGATTTCTATCGTGGATGCCATTCGTCGTACCATGTTTCGTTCTACATTGCAAACTGCATGTACATGTCTATGGTATCGATAAGTATACGTTAGTTCAGGCTTCGTGGCAACAAATTATATGATCGTTTGTTAGCATTTCCCAAATCAACAGCTTTTATATGTATCAGAGCTGTTGAGTTTAAAGGGTTGTTTTAATTAAGCATGTTTGTGCGTCTTCATAGTAAATCTGTTACTTTCCATACTTGTACTACTAAACCATTTACAATTGCCAAGTAATTACCATTAGGTGACCATAAGGCGGTTGTGCCTGAAAGAGTAAAAAGCTTGTCAGTATGAAAATCCCAAATATAAACTGTTCCTGCCACTCCGGTATGGTCTGAGCACGTATAGGTGAGATATCTTCCATTCGGTGACCATCCTATACTGAGAGGGTAACCAGGACAAGTTAAGTTTGGATCTGGGTAGGATATTCCCGTCGAAGGTAAGGTTGAGGTTGCTTCATTTATATTAAAGGCATTCCATATTCTTATCTTTCCATCAGCGCTCCCAGAGGCAATATATTCGCCTTCTGGTGACCAAGCTAGACTGGAATTATGATATAAGGGTTATGTTAAGTAGAACAGGCTAAAACCTACTACAGAAGCCCTCCTACTTGACAATAACCGCCGGATGAGTGGTTCCCATTACCGATAAAGCTCATCCTTGCGTCGCTTTTTAGGGTGCTATAGGACGCTGATACTGCTTTTTGGATGCAGTTTTGGCCTGTTCAGTAGCTTATCGGAGCTTAAAAATGTGCATTAGGGCTTATATCATAATTCCAGAAGCTAGAATCACTACTCTCTTGTAATGACCTGTATAGGTTAAAATTGTGCGCTTATCTGCAACTTCCCAGACATACACTTTATTGTCTTCTGTAGAGGCGATATAGTTTCCATCTGGTGACCATGCTATAGCTGGAGCGAACCCTGGGTTGCCAGGAGTAGGGTAGATAATTTTATCTCGCCCATCTGTTATATTCCACACATGCACTGTACCATAGCTTGTAGAGGCAATGAGCTTACCATTGGTGGGTGACCACGCAGCATTAACTGCTTCAGGAGGATCTGATATACTATGGACTTGGTAAATTCGATTAATATTACCAGTAACAGCATCCCATACTTGTACCTGGAGACCAGTCGTAGAAGCAATGTACTTCCCATTAGATGACCAACTAACATCAATCACTGAACCATATCCCAGGTCCGTGAAGCTAAAATGGTGGAAAAGAGGATGTTCACCTGTAGTAGCATCCCATAACTGCACGGTCTGATCTGCACTGCTTGAAGCGATGCGCTTGCTATCAGGCGACCAAGAAATTGAATAAACATAGTTGCCATGACCACGATAAGTATAAATAGGCATTTGGGTTTTAGATGGAAGATGAAAAAAATTATTAACAGCAGTTTCGATTGTACCAAGGTTAGTTATAACTCCAGATACAATTGTTACAAACCCTACTAATAAACCAAGTATTAAAACTAGTGGGTTTTTCTTAATTCGATCAATCAAACGCTCTGTTCGGCTCTGGGTTTCTTTCTTAACAGGAGGTCTTTTTTTCATATTCCTCTCTCCCATGTAGGAGTTGGAGTTCTCCGTTTTGATATAAGTATAGATTACTAGAGCTATTCCATCAACAAGCAATTCAAACTGAGTATAAGTGTGCTTATACCCGGTTTCCCAAATCCCCTACTTTCCTTGTACCTACGCTCTAAACCGGCTCTATCCCCAACCACCATTAACAGCCCATTCAGAGCAGTTTAACCCATAACTCGCAAATTTGCATACTATACTGTTGATAGCGACTTATGTAATTGTAAATTTTTTCATGGTCATTTATACTCCGAGAAATTATTTTATTCATACCCCTATGGCAACACACCCATCCAGGTTTTCCAAAAGGACAAAAATTGTGGCTGCTGGTACTCTGGCAGCCTTTTTTGTTATTGGAGGATCTTATTTCTCTACCACTATCAAAAACCTAATGGATACCCTCTTTCAAGTCATTCAACAGTCAAACAACTAACAAACCAAGGAGCGGCAAGTGAGGCTTTAGCAAATGCGAACAATGTTTCTTCAACCACATCTCCATATTCAAATTGGAAGAGTAAATCTACAAGCAAATATAATTTGAAATATCCTGATAACTGGTTTGATGCAAGTGATTTAGGAATATACACGAATAGTTATGGTGGCCCACTTTGTCAAGACAAAGAACTTGGCTCAACTAAGAGCTACTTTCCTCCTTTTTTGTGTGCTATTTGTTCTGCCTTTGCCCAGCTGAGCGCTGTGTGAAAATAGACTTCAGCCGGGGTCAGGTAATCGAGTGCCTGGTGGGGACGCTCATGATTATAGAACTGGAAATAGCCGGTTAAGGCTTGCCGTGCCTCCCGAGGTGAAGTGTAGTCGTGAATGTAAACCTCCTCATACTTGACGGTGCGCCATAAACGCTCCGTAAAAATATTGTCGAGTGCGCGCCCTTTGCCATCCATGCTAATCTGCACCTTGGCATCCAGCAAGAGTTGGCAATACTGTGGACTGGTAAAGTGGCTGCCCTGGTCACTATTGCAGATCAGGGGCACGGTTTGTTTCAATGCCCGTTGAGTGCGGTGAAGACAAAGGGCAACTCCAGAGTCTGATCGAATTCCCAACTGACCACGTACAGTGAGTACCAGTCCAGGATCGCCACCAGGTACATCCAGCCCGCTTGTAAGCGAATATAGGTGATATCGATCCCCCAAATATGGTTGGGATAGGCGCTGGTGATGTGACGTAGTAAATACGGATAGACTCCTTCCTTGTGGTTCCGCTTACTGAGATTGGGTCCTGGATAGATGGCCGCAATGCCCATCTCCTCATATATCGGCCGACCGTTTTCCGGTTGATCCCCATCCCTTCTCGCTGTAATTGCGCCGCAATCTTGCGGGAGCCATAAAAGGGACACTGCGTGTAGACTTCATCAATGCGATGCTTGAGCCGCACTTCTTCTCAGTGGAAGGGCCGCGGCTGGTAATACAAACTCGCACGGCTCAGACCCAGCAGATCAGCCTGCCTGGTTCAGTGGAAGCTCACTCGCTGTTCGCTCCATCAGGCCACCCGTTCCTCCCGACTCAGAGTTGTAACTTTTTTTTGAGCCAACTCACCTGAGTACTCAACTTGCCAATTTCGGCGTACAGTTCGCTCAGTTGCTGTTCAAGTGCTCTTTTCAGTTCCGCCGTGCTGTCCTGTTTCTCAAAGAGGCCGGGCATCCCTTCTAATGCGACGGCCCGCCAATTCTTCAGTTGGGTCGGGTGGACTTCATATTCGGTGGCGATTTGGGCCAGCGTCTTCTCCTCTTTCAAGAGTTCTTGAACCACTCGTGCTTTGAACGCGGCGGTATACTGTTTTCTCATCATGCTTGAGTATATCTTATTTGAGCCCCTTCCCGTGTCTAAATTTCTAGGGCCATTATAGACCGCAATAACCCCAAATCCAAAGATGATCTCTTAAGATGCGGATTTATCAGATGCGGATACTGCAAAAGGGTTATGACTGGAACGGAGACAAAATCGGGTGAGCGCAAGAAGTATGGTATTGTTACCCGTTTCTATAAGTGCTTCTATCAGTACCGCTCAAATAGAAGATGCTTATACGGCCCTTCAATTTCCTGCAAGAAAATAGATAAGATTGTTTGGGATTATGTAGGAGAACTCATCCAGGATTTCACCTTAGTTGAGGAGGCAATTAAGCTTGCAAAAAAGAAAGGAGGATTTCTTGAAGACCTTGAGGGCATAAATCTGAGCATTGAGTCGGCAATAGCCAATCAGGATCAACTAATGGAGGATTTGAAGGAGAAGGACGAAAAGGGCCAATACAAGCTGAAAGGAAGATCCAGAGATCTTGTCAAAGAAGAACTTGCCAAGGTTGATGAGTACCTTGCAGAGCTTGAAGAAGAGAAGCAGAAGATCCTTCATGGGCAACTTGAGTGGGAAGAAATGCAGGAAGAGATTGACAAATTCGTAGCGTGGTGTCTTAATGCTAGAGAAACTTACCCCAAGGCAACTTATGAAGAAAAACGTAGAGCTTTAAGGATGCTTGGAATTGTGGTCTATGTTTACAGAGATGGAGACCCGGATCACCCAAATCAATACGAAATCCGCCTTAAAATCCCCCACTTAGCTGATATTCTGTTGCACACCTCTTTAAATGTGCCCCGAAAGACATGGAGATGGCACCATTGGCTCGGCCAATTGCGCGAGCCACCAATGCGGCCATCAAGAAATCGCCGCCACTGCCCCCATACTCTTCGGGAATGGCAATCCCTGTGTAGCCCTGCTCCGCGAGACGTTTCCAGATCCAGGTGGGGAAGTCGTCGGTGCGTTCAATTTCGGCATTATGGGGGCTGATTTCGTCTCGTGCGAAGTTAAATGCGCTTTCATAGGCGAGTTGATGCTCTTCAGGGAGGTCAAAATCCATGAGTTGGGAGTCCTTTCTGATGTTTTGGGCTGCGAAGATCAGTGCTTAGAAGGTATAGCTGCTGGGAGTGTATGTTGTGATGAGATTCCCAGGTCTCTGAAGTTGCTCTTTATCCCAGCTTACTAAAGGAATGTTCAATCGATGCGCCAGAGCTACGTAAGTAGTATCCCCAGCACGTAGGTGCAGATCAACTGCCATTTCAACCGCAGACCACACTAATGTGGAGTCCAAGGACAGAATACGCATCGCGCTAAAATAATAGATGTCCTTGATAACCTCTCTTGCTAACGCAGAATCTCCCGTTTGTCTGGATATAGCCGCTGCCACTTCTACTAAAAAGAATGCAGGTGCTATGAGAAGGCCACCTGCAGTCGCGTATCGTTCTATCCAAACGTAACTGGTCCTTTGATTAACATCCCAAGATATAAATCGACTCACCCAGACACTAGCATCCACTACTACTGCGATATCCATTATAACTCACGCCTCACGTCGAGGATTGCATCCACAGCACTAACATCCTTAGGCCAACGAGCACTAATTTCAGCAGTGAGACGATCCATATCGGTCCAAAGAGCTCTATCAGGCGGCTCAAGAGTGTGCCCTGGCTTATTCACAGGTATTAGAAGTGCTACAACCTCACCACGATTAGTCACTTCAACAGTTTCCTTATTTTGCTGCAACTCACGCAATATTTCGCTGGTATGCTCTTTTAGTTCGCGTATCCCAACTGTCTTCATAATCCCTCCTCTGTAGTTACAATTGTGACTACATTATAGCAGAGAACGAGAGCACTTACAAGGAATGATCTGGTTAAAAACTGAAACTCCATTTCACTTCTCCACCATGAAGAAAGCAATAGAACCAAATGACGTTGAGATGCCAAAACAAAAGACCATCTGCAAACTGAAGCTTTCGTGGTATACTGTTCACCAAGAGCATGAAGCGGGCGACCATGTAAAGTCGTATGTGTCTTGAACCTTGCTGCAAGAAGGCGGATGTATCGAGTACGTCGTCACCTGCGCTCCTCAGCACATTTGACATAGCATAGAGATCATCCGGGGTTTTATCGAAAGGAGTCTATTGATGTCGCTCATCGATGACTCACAAGGCAGCTACTCCGATCAGGTGTTGCAAAGTTATGGGTACCAGCAGGAATTTCGACGTGAACTTAAACGCTTCGCGTCGTTTGCCGTAGGTTTCTCATTCATCTCCATTACCACCGGAATCTTCACCACGTATGGATCAGTACTAGCATCGAGTGGTCCCCTGGGTGTATGGACCTGGCCGATTGTGATTATTGGCCAATTGTTCGTGTCGCTTGTCTTTGCCGCATTGGCCTCGCGTATGCCCCTGGCTGGGTATTCCTACCAATGGGCATCGCGGCTGGCGAATCCGAAGATCGGCTGGTTAATTGGCTGGATTTCGTTTACCTTCCTGATCGTTGACGTGGTTGCTGTCGATTATGCAGTGGCTTCGACGGTCCTGCCCAGCCTCTTTAACTATGTCGAGACGCCTCAAAATGCCTGGTTGGTGACGACCATTGTGATTCTCATGCAGATGCTGTTGATCGTTTTCTCGACGGTCTGGTCAACTCGCGTCAATAACACGGCTGTGGCGACGGAGGTGCTCGGCATTGTAGGACTGACGCTATTGTTGGTAATCGTCGGAGCCGTGCGTGGATTCCTGCATCCAGACCACGTGTTCAGCACAGGGACAGTCTCTTCACATGGATGGCTGACACTCGGTGGGCTGACATCTGCAGGTCCTTTCATGCTGGCATTTCTGCTGGGGGCTTTTACCATCGTGGGCTTTGAGGCGGCAGCCAATCTCGCTGAGGAGACGCAAGATGCGCACCGCGTTGTTCCGACTGCGATGTGGTTTTCCGTCGTGTTAAGCGGTGTCGTCGGATTCGCCTTTCTGATTGCGCTCAACCTGGCATCAAAAGACATTCCGGCTTTGACGGCCTCGGCAACGCCGGTTGCCGATATTGTTACTCAGACACTCGGCAATATCGTGGGTAAAGTCTTTCTGGTGCTGGTGACTTTCTCGATCTTCGCCTGCGGTCTGGTAATCTTCATTACGGTGACACGCCTGACCTGGGCTATGTCACGCGATCAACGCTTTCCTGGGTATCGACTCTTCGGTCAAATTGGCAAAGGCACCGGTACACCGATTGCTGCAACGGTGCTGTGCTGCATTCTGATCGAAGTGGTGCTGGCGGGCTTCGCGGGCTACGGTATCTTCTCCAATCCGACCAACGCGGCTGGACAGACGAGCACGCTCTTGAGCCTGTTCAGTGCAGCAACCCTTTTACCAGCGCTCATTTACCTGGCTACCGTCATTCTGTACATTTTTGCCAGGCGCAAGCTTCCACAGACGCATGGGTTCAGCCTTGGCGCGTTTGAATGGCCGATTATCGTCATCTCAATCATCTGGCTGCTTTTCGAGCTTTCCATTTTCCGGGATGCGTCTTTTGCAACCCCCTGGATCTACTCAATTGTCATGTTTGTTCTTGGCCTCATTTACTTTGTATGGATGATTGTGACGCGACCGGCTGCGATCAATCGCAGCCCTACAGTGTAGAGGCGCGATACGTGACACCTATACACGTTTCCTCAAACCAAGAGGGGAAGAAATCCTTTGCTCTCGCTAGGATGACACATTGATGCTCGGCATGATGTATTGACGCTTTGGATAACACAGTAGGAAGCAGGAATAGCTATGCTCAACGCGGCATCTTTGCACGCCGTCAATAGCTCGCGGTTTTCGCAGAGATTTACGAAACCTCTGTTTGACTCGTACTGCTTTTCCAACCTGCCCCAAACCATCGAGTCCCTCCTGGCGGGGCAGGGAGTGCAGGGTGCGATAGATCGCGCCCCTACATCTTTGCCGCCCGATGTTTTTGGTGGGATGCCCACGAGATATAACAAAGTCATTGTTTTTTTTATCGATGGCTTTGGCTGGCGATTTTTTGAACGTTACGCTGAGAAATATCCGTTCCTTAAGGCTATTCTGACAAACGGGGTAGTTTCAAAGCTGACCTCGCAATTTCCTTCGACGACAGCGGCGCACGTGACCACAATGCATACGGGGCTAAACGTTGCTCAAAGCGGGGTATATGAATGGAGCTACTACGAACCGCTGATTGACGATATGATTTCACCGCTGCTCTTCTCGTACGCGGGAGACAAAGAGCGCGACACTTTGAAACGATCCGCCATTGCTGCTGAGGCGTTGTATCCCCGTCAGACGTTCTACTCGACGTTACAAACGAAGGGTATTCGCTCGTACATCTTTCAAAGTGAGGCTTATACGCCTTCGACCTATTCAGATATTGTGTACCGGGGAGGCGTTGTGATCGCGTATAAGACCCTGGCCGAGGCGCTGATGCGTTTAACAGATCTACTACTGACTGAGAAAGCAGCGCATGGGTACTATTTTTTATACCTGGATAAGATCGATACCGCCGGTCACCATTATGGACCGGACTCCCGGCAGTTCCAGCAAACGGTCGATACGTGTTTGACGTTGATGGAGCACTTGTTTTACAAGAAGGTGAGTGGCAAATTGCGGGATACGTTGTTTCTGATGACCGCCGATCATGGGCAGATCGAAGTGAATCCGAAAACGACGTTCTACCTGAATAAGCAGATGCCGAGCATAGAGACATTCTTACGTACCAATTTACGAGGTCGGCCCCTCGTTCCGGCAGGCTCTGCCCGGGATATGTTCTTACATGTCAAAGATGAGCGTATCGATGAGGCGATACGGCTACTGCAAAAGCATCTCGCGGGCAAAGCGGAGGTGTACACAATGCAGGAATTACTGGCGCAGGGCTTTTTCGGTACTCAGGCACCTTCAGCGGCGTTTGCCGGTCGAGTGGGCAATGTGGTGATTCTGCCATATGCGCACGAGACGGTCTGGTGGTACGAGGAGGGGAAGTTCGATATGCATTTCCTTGGACATCATGGAGGGCTGACGCCCGAAGAAATGGAAATTCCCCTCCTAGTTTTGCCATTGTAGCTGTATGGGCTGGTGGCGCTCGTTCCTGTACAGGGCAATGCCGAGCAGAGCGCCACCGAGTACGCTCAGCCAGAGACTGAGGAGCAGTGGAGTGAGTGCCGGCTGCGCCAGCCCGACGATCTGGGAGACGAAAAAGGGTACTCCATCACTCACCTGGTGCCAACCATTGCCCCATTGCAGAAATGTGCGTCCTAGCCCTACCCAGACGTAGCAGACGATGCTTGATAGCAATACATTGGTCATGCCGAAGAAGACTCCCCAACAGATTGCCCACGGGAATGTGGATAGGCGCATCCATCGGAACCCGCGCGTGACTAATGGCCCTATGAGTAAACTTGGCCACAATCCCAACAAGAGGCTGGCACCTGCCAACATATCCTTCGACTGCCAGTATGCTTCGGCGGCTAACAAGACGGCTATCAGCCCATTGAATAGTAAGGTATACCAGAGCCATCGCTGTGTGGTAGCCCTATAGGGGTTCCTATCACTCTCTTGCTGTGTTCCCTTGAAATGCGAGCCTCCAACGGCGCTCTCGCGCCTGGATCCTTCGCTATTACTCAGGATGACACTCTTCGCGTCAGCAGGCTCGATAGGGAGTCCCTGGCCGCCAGACAAGGTACTAAAGGTAGTAGTTTCCACATATGGCTGATGTATCGGCGTTGTTGGCGATTCATCAGATCCTACAGATGGCTGATACAGTGGCGATGGGCCCGACGACAGTGATATGCGCTCCGTTGAGGGGTCTTGGTTTTCCTGTATATCTTTGGTGACAGACTCGACGGCAACTGTGGCTGGACCGCTTTCTTCACTTATGAGGGTGAGTATGGAGCGCGAAGGGAATGGATTGTCTGTAGACACCGAGGTCTGGGAGACCTCAAGTCCAGGGATTGGAGCGTTCAATGGGAGGATGGCTCCGCTACCAATTGCGTTTTTCCATTCTTTTCCCGCTGTTTGTGCATCCAAAGGCAACGGTCGCAGTGGAGGACCCGTTAGCGGAAGTTCAGTGGAGGCGCGTTTTAGTTCCTTCGCGACCTCTCTGATAGATTTGTTTAATGCTTGCGTCCTATCCTCTGAAGCATCGAGCAAATCGGCGGCAAATGCCTGGACGGAAACGTAGCGCTCATGTGGGTCCTTTGCCATGCCCATTTGTAAGACAAGGTCTACCGCACCCGGCAAGTTAGGGCGGTAGGTTTGTAGCGACGTCGGTGGTACATTACAGTGTAAATGCAACCATGCCTGTACTGGTGATTCTTGTAAGTCAGCCTGCAACGGCGCTTCCGCGCCTACCGCAGCCGCGTCTGGGGGACGATGAAGGCCGCGGTCAGCAGGCTGAAAGGCACGTTTTCCTTCGCTCATCTTTGCCCACGGATACTCACCTGTTAGCAGACGGAAACATGTGACTGCAAGTGCATACTGATCGGAGTACCGGCCAGGATTACGCCTCCATACCTCCGGTGCCATGTAGGCAGGCGAACCAGCCCAGGGGGCGTTTACGTGCGACACATCGACATCAATCAATGATGCCACACTGAAATCAGAGAGCAGGACGTGCGAGCCCATGCTTAATAGATTGGCGGGTTTAACGTCGCGGTGCAGGACTCCTCGCGAATGGGCGTAATCTAAGGCCTCTGCCACCTCCTGCGCCATCGATACGACACTTCTAAGTGGCCAGGGGCGTTTTCCTGAGCGTAGAAAAGCATCCTCAAGTGAGCCATCCGAGGCATAGGGCAGCACAAGATACGGCGAATAGGTGAAATCCGTTGACTTGCCCTCATATATCACTCCATAGGCATAAATTGGCAAGATATAGGGATGCGACAACGAGGCCAGTAGCGCAGCTTCGCGTCGGAAATTGTCAATATCTGATTGGTTCCAGGTTCGATGGGCAATCTTTATCACGAGCTTGCGATTGTTCAGTGCAGGTTGCTCTGCTAGGTACACATCACCAGAAGTGCCATGTCCCAGATAGGAGATGACATTGTAGCCATCAATCGGCGTGCCAGCAACCAGGCTGCCACATTTACACCATACTGTTCCTGGAACGTTGACATGTCGTTCGATAAAACAGTACGCCATATTCTCCTCCTCTAAATTTTGATGCTGAAACAGTGAAGCATCTTAAATTCTTCTGTAGTGGGGACAATGATCCTACAACGATAGTTGGGTTGAGTACAGGATAGGTGAGTGTCATTTGCCCCATTGTATTGCTTCTCGTGCACTCTATCTTTGCCTATGTAGACGCTAGAGAGGTGGTTTTTTAGAGGCTGAGATACGGCTTCCCTACTTCATAGATATGGGAGTTTACTCCAGAAGTGAGACATGACCGTCAGAGGAAGACGGCTGAAGTGCGAGGTGCGCTCTTCACTCGTAGCGCAGCACCTCCAGTGGACGCACACGGACTGCTCCCCAGGCGACGAGCGCGGCGACGAGCATGGCGAGCAGCGCAGAGCCAACGATCATGACAATGGCAACCAAACCATTGACGCCGAGGCTGGTATGGAAAACGAAGCTGCCTAACAGGCTCATGGCCAGGGTAACAAGCAGCATCGCCAGCAGCGCACCGAGTCCACCGACGATTCCATTTTCAATCAGCACTTCGCTGAGGACGGTTCCGCTGGTATAGCCGACTGACTTAAGAATGCCAAGCTCGCGACGACGTTCGAGCATGGCAAGGCCAACAGCATTGGCGATGATGATGATACCAGCCAGAAGGGATAGGCCCGCAATCGTGGTGAGCACTAGAAGGGTGTAATTGAGGTACTGGTCAATGTAGTCGCCGAGATTGGCGAGGTTGAGCACGAAGGCATTGGGTGCGGCCTGGCCGATGGCCGAGAGGGCTTTGCCAATGCTACTGGCACTTACTTTCAGGTAGAAGACGGATTGAGCGAGACCTGCCGGGCTGAGTGATTGCACGGTATCCCTGGTGCCAAGCACCGGTTCTGAGTAGCTGCCAAAGCCGCTTGAGCGATACGCTCCAACGACTGTGACCGTTTTCAGCGTCTTGCCATCGATGCTGGCAAAGGTAATGGTGCTTCCGATCTGCAGGTGGCCTTTGAGCGGTGCGAGGTTGACAAGTGCCCAAGAGACAAGCACATTGTTCGTTCCGGCATCAGCGGCATTCAAGTTGCGACCGATGATGGTGACGTTGGTCGTATCAGGAAACTGGTTGTTCGCCACATCATAGCCTTCTATACCGCTCAGCAGTGAAAGCGTCCCTTGTCGCCCAAGACTGTTCAACGATGGAGTAGCGTTCTCGCCACTGAAGAAGGTTGGGAGCAATTGCCCGTTCACCTGCACCGGTATAATCGAAGCAATAGCCGTGCGTTTGTACTTCGTCAGGCCAGGGATGGTGCCCGCATCTATATGGGATTGCAGAGAAGCTACATCCTTATCCGGGGTAATCGCAAACATATTGTAGTTGAGATTCCTGGCAAGGGCGGTATTGATGGTATCGCGCAGGTCTTGCCCAAGCACCAGTATGATCCCAATCGTAAAGACGCCCACAAACAGCGCCAGCAGTGTTGTCGTTGTACGCGCTCGCTGCCGGCCCACATTGCGCAGTGCCATCCTCGTGCTTGACTTCCACGTACGAGGCAGCAACACAATCACAAATCCCATCAGCGAGACGATCAGTAGCAAGAAGCCAAAGGCTGGCAGAGTCTGTATAAGTAAGAATGAGATGACAACGCCCACCAATACCAGTGCCACGTACCCCAACGATGAACGTGTAAAACTCAAACGCTCCGGCACCGGCAGTTTGCTTACTAAAAAGACGACCAGCCCAAAGAAAGCACTCAGAATACCGAGAAAAATGAACGCTCCGTACACCGCGCTAATGCCCAGGACTGTATCATTGAGAATGACAACCGATAGAATACAGAACAGGATGGAGAGGATAACCAGCAGGCCAATAGTCAGCAAAGCGCTGCCGGTACGACTGCCCTCCGGCAACTCGCGGATCACATTCAGTGGACGAATATTGGCAGCCTGCACAATCGGCATCAGACCAAAGATCAATGCCGTCACCAAACCGATCAGCACTCCACCGCCTATCGTGAGGGGGTCGAGTAGGAATGGGATAGTTAGGCCGAAGGCTTGTTGGACGAGATTGCGCACAAGATAGCTGACGCCTGTTGCAACGGCAGCTCCAACAACGCCACCGGCCAGACCAAGCATGCCCGCCTCTAATCCAAAAAGGAGATAGAGATCCAAACGACGATAGCCGGTTGTCTTCAGCATGGCGATTTCGGTCTTGCGGCGCGAGAGCAGGACCTGCATCGTGTTGACAATACCGACTCCACCAATCAACAGCGCTAAAAGACCTGCGATCTCCAGAAACTTCTTGATGTTATCGGTAAGACCCTGCTGCGACTTCAGCGCATCTGCCGCCGTCTGGGTGCTGGCAATTGGAAACTGTGATTGGATCGCCTTGACCGCGCTGGTCGTATGTGCGCCATCGAGCGTGGTAACATCAATCGTGTCATAGAAAACGGGCACGCCCGGAGCAGCAGCCACAAAGTCATGCTGCGAGATAAGCATGACGCCACTAGACTGAGCCAGGACACCCAAATCGGTCACAATGCCCCCAATCGTCACTGAGAGCACGCGTTCACCGCCGCCAACCGTCGTTCCAACGTGTATAGACAGTCGATCGCCAACCTTCTTGTTATACTGGTCAGCGAGAGTCTTGTCCAAGATCACGGAGTTGTTTCCCAACAGACCTGCAATTGTTCCATTGGAAGGCGTAACGAATGTGGGAGGTATTACCAGTGGAAAGCTACTCGGATCGACTGCCTCAATCGTGAAGTTATTGGTGACGGTAGCCGAATTCCCAGTTGAACCAGTGCTACTGATAATAGGGGTATAGTTGGTGATGGTACCATTGCGCTTAAGGGTGTCAAAGTTTGTCAGGTCGCTTTGTGTGAAGGGGCGCGTCTGCGATGTCACGGAGATATCGCCGCCGTTCGCATCACGCACATTCGAGGTGAGCGCATTGTTAATCATCAGCCCTACCAATTGTAGCGCGACAATCGCCATGACACCGACGGTCACACAAAAGATTGCCAGAATCGTACGTTGTCCCCCTCGCATCAACGAACGCGAGGTGTAATTGAAATACATCGACGCTTTCATTGTTCAGCCCCTCTAGAGGTCTCCTCGATAGATGCTACTTGCCCATCAACGATACGGATGGCACGATCAGCATGGGAGGCAACGACGGGATCGTGGGTTGCGATGATGAAGGTTTTTCCGGTTTGCTCACGCAGATAGGCAATCAGTTTGAGCACATTCTCACTATTTTTGGCGTCGAGGTTGCCTGTCGGCTCATCGGCAAGTACGAAGGCCGGGTCGGTCGCCAGTGCACGGGCAATCGCGACACGCTGCTGCTCACCGCCTGAAAGCTGGTTCGGACGATGGGTCAGGCGATGCGAAAGTCCGACGAGGTCCAGGAGTTCCCTTGCACGACTCGAAGGCGAACCTTTATGTTTACCGACGTAGAGCGGTACCTCGACATTTTCTTGTGCGGTTAGGGTGGGGATCAGGTTGAAGGCCTGGAAGACCATGCCGATCTTGTTATTGCGCACTGCAGCCAATTGGCCTTCGCTCATGCGCGTGATATCAACCCCATCGATCAATACCTGTCCACTGGTGGGATTGTCCAACCCGGCAATGATACCTAGCAAGGTGCTTTTGCCGGAGCCAGATGGTCCGACAATTGAGATGAACTCGCCGCCTTTAATCTGGAAGCTGATTCCTTTGAGGATATCGATGCGCTCGCGACCGAGCGGCAGGCTTTTGGTAATGTTTCGTACATCCATAACAATGGTATGATTTGTGTTGTCTGGAGACATGTCAGTGGGTAGGGTTGTTGCTTCATCCATAGATATTGCTCCTTGGCCGAGATCCTTCCCCTTCGTTCCTCAGGGCTTCGGCTCACACCGCTCAGGATGACAATAGTGAAGGGATGACATCGAGCCTTCTGCAAAATTTCATTCGTCACAGGAAAGACGTTGGCATACATTCCTTTTAAGCTACGCAATTTAATTGTAAAGGTTGTAATAACCTTGCCTTTCGTTCGTTACTACCAAGGGTAGCATACAAGGCTTTGTCAAATCCGGCGAGTCCTGAAAGGCACATGTTATTGACGTGACTAAAGTCACAGGAATATAATCTCCCTGATGAAATGGCAAGGAGAGGATATGCAATAGCAGTCAACTATGCTATACTGCACACGATATATTTAGGAATGGCATTGTATTTGCATTTTTCTTAAAAGCTGGGCGATCATGTGCTTGATACATCTGCACTCTACCGGTCGCTCGTACATGTCTAGCAACTTAAGGGGAACAAGACTTATGCGCCGAGGAACACTGACACTCCTCCTTATTATTATTGCGTTGGCTGCGTGCGCAGCCTACATAGATTGGCCGAATAATCCGGGCATTCACATTCTAGGGATCGATAATGCGCTGCAGGTGAGGGAAGGGCTTGATCTGCAGGGAGGCGTGAGCGTTCTGCTCGTGCCCGATCGTTCCCAGCATTATACGGCGGATGAGATCAACAACAACATTGGCACTGCTCGCGACCAGATTGAGCAGCGCGTGAACGGTGGCCTGGGTGTGAGCGAGCCAAGCATTCGCATAGTGACCAGCAATGGCGTGCCCAGCATCTCCGTCGAACTACCCGGCTTCAATAGCGGCAACCAGAACGAGGCCATCAATACGCTGCTCAAAACCGGCAACCTGGAGTTCTGGAACACGGGCACGACGCCCGTTCAGCAGGGTACAACACTCGATCCTACTCAATACACGCAGTACAATCCTGGCGGTAAACCTGTCTTCACCGGTAAAGATCTGGACCCTAGCCAGATTGGCGTAAGCGATGACCAGACTGGCAACCCTCAAATCAACTTTGAGATGAAGGGTTCGGCTATCTCAGCCTTTGGCACCTTCACCAAAGACAACGTCAACAACTACTTGACCGTCACCCTGGATGGGACCGTCATCTCGTCAGCGATCATACAAACTGCCATCAACGGCCCCGGTGTGATCAATGGACAGTTCACACTTGCAGAGGCGCAGCAGATCGCCAACGTGTTACGCTACGGTGCATTGCCTATTGTGTTGCAGATCGCCAGCCAAGAAACCATCGGTCCGACCCTTGGCCAGGACTCAATCGTGAAAAGCGCGATTGCCGCAGCCATTGGTATCGGCATCGTCATCCTCTTCATGCTGATTTACTATCGTCTGCCAGGATTGCTTGCGGACCTTGCACTGTTGCTCTATGCAGGACTCACCTTCGCCATCTTCAAACTCGTGGGCGTCACCTTGTCGCTCGCCGGCATCGCAGGCTTCGTCCTCTCGATTGGTATGGCAGTGGATGCCAATGTGCTGATCTTTGAACGCGTCAAAGAGGAGTTACGAGCAGGCAGGCTGCTTGCGTCAGCGATTGACATTGGCTGGAAACGTGCATGGCCGTCGATACGAGACTCGAACATCTCAACGCTCATCACCTGCGCGGTGCTGTATGCCTTTGGCAACAACTTTGGTGCCAGCATCATCGTAGGCTTCGCCACCACCCTGTTTATCGGCGTTCTGATTAGTATGTTTACCGCCGTCGTCGTCACACGCACCTTGCTGAACCTGCTCGTACCGACCGGCGCCGTTAGTCACCCCGCACTGTTTGGGCTTCCGCCTGGCTCGATTGCCACGGCTTCAGCATCCCTGGCGCGGCGGAATAGCACAGTGTAGAGGAGTAGAAGTCGTGTTCAACCTTGTAGGAAAACGTTACATCTTTCTGATCATCTCGTTGATCGTGATTGTGCCAGGCGTGCTCTCCCTGATGTTTAAAGGGCTGAATGTGGGTCTCGACTTTCTCGGTGGCACCAATATCGAATTGCGTCCGCAAAAGGCGATTACCACCAGCGAGATGACGAACCTGCTCAAACCTTTCAACTTGCAAGAGCTGCAGGTGCTCACCGGTGCCAGGACGGAATTGCCCGGCAGCCAGGTCACCTGGGTGCGCCTGAACACCCAGATCGACGGGAATGTACAAAGCAGCATCAAGACGACGATCACCAATAATTATGCTAGCAAGGTAACCTCCAATACCCAGGTAAACGTTTCCTTTAACGACCTGGTTCTGGCTAGCGGCAAGACGATCACCGTTGCGGTTATCTCCACCCCAGGTGTCACCCCAAAGATTGCTGATATTGAGAGCTTGCTCAGCAAGATACCCAACACGAGCAACCCGAACTTACCGGCATCTACCGCAACACCGACGGCAAGCCCAACGGCGGCGGTAACGCCAACCGCACAGGCTTCAGCGACCGCTGCAACATCTACGGTAACGCCAACAGTCACAGCTACACCGAAAGCAACCGCCACAACTACGGCTACAGCCACAGCAAGTGGAACGCCAACGGCGACTGCGACAGCTACATCCAATCCGGCGAACATTAAGGTGAATGTGGTTGATGTACAACCGGGTACGACAACGCAGACGATTACCTTGCTGACCCGGTCTGTGATCTCTTCAGCCGAGTTGCTCAAAATTCAAGCAAGTCTCTTGAATGGGAACAGCAACTATGTAGAGGTGCTCCAAAACGCAACGGTGAGCGGATCGGTTGCATCGGAGACGACGCGCAACTCGTTCCTTGCCGTCCTGGCCGCCTCCGTCTTCATCCTGCTCTATATCTGGTTCTCGTTCCGCAAAGTGGCGAAACCATGGCGCTATGGCGCTTGCGCCATTATTGCCTTGCTGCATGACGTGCTCGTAGTACTGGGTGTATTCTCCATTTTGGGATGGTTATTCAATGTGCAGATCGACTCGCTGTTCATTACCGCACTGCTGACGGTGGTCGGTTTCTCGGTGCATGATACGATTGTGGTGTTTGACCGTATCCGAGAGAACATGCAACGGCGGACTTCAGAGTCTTTTGAGCAGGTGGTGAATGCGAGTTTGGTGCAAACGATGGCGCGCTCGCTCAATACGTCGCTGACGGTGCTCTTTACACTGAGTGCGCTGACGCTGTTCGGTGGGACAACCATTCGTAGCTTCACAGGGGCGCTGCTGGTCGGTATCTTTAGTGGTACCTACTCGTCGATCTTCAATGCGAGTATGCTGCTGGTGATCTGGGAAAAGGGCGAACTGTTCTTTGGCCGGTTCAATCGAGAGCAGACGCCGGATGGTCGCCAGGTACGCGAGCTGGTACGGTCAGGCCGGTAAATCGACGGCTGCTCTGCTGAGGCTTAGTCTCCTGTGGGACAACCTTTGTGGTCAATCCAGTTCAAAGAAGGAACAATCCCGCCTTATCATCCCTGCTCTCGCTTTGTCATCCTGAGCGAGAGCCAAGGGATGCCCCTGACTCAACGTTGTTTGGTCTGTACCACATCTTATTCGAAATGCATTGCCTCCTCAATTCCCCTCGGAGGCTCAAACAATATGAAAGAGACCGATGTAGTATACTGGCCCTATGAGCAGTTCATCTCTCGCGCACAATCGCATACGACGCCCCCAGCCAGATTCAGCGTGCCTCATACTCTGGAACGCTCCTTCTTTCTCTGTAGCTCAGCAGTATCAAAAATTTGTTGCTCACTTTGAAAGGTATGTGAATGCTATTGCTCGCTTAGCTCAGCAGTATCAAAAATTTGTTGCTCACTTTGAAAGGTATGTGAATGCTATTCCCCGCAAGGCTGCCCCAGAGGCGTTTACCTCACGAAGGATTGCCCACCCGTCCTTTCCCAGCCACCCTCTCCCATACGGACAAGTGAGCATGTTTTCGTTAAGTTGATGCCTATTTGGAAATGAGAGGTAGAGTATGCTGACAGGACTCGACCATGTGATTATCGGAGTAAATGATCTGGATGAGGCAACCAGGATTTTCCGCCAGAATCTAGGGCTGGCGGTGAGTGGCGGAGGAATTCATCCTTCGGGAGGGACGGCTAATCGGATTGTTGTGATTGGGGATACATACCTTGAATTGATTACCGTGCGTGATGCGCAGGAGGCTCAGCAGAGCATTGTGAATCGGTTGGCGAAGGGGGATGGTTATTTGAATTTTGTGCTTTCCTCTAATGATATTGCAGGTGATAGTGCGGCTATGGCCGGTCGAGGGGTGACAGTGCTTGGGCCAACGGTAGGGCAATTGGTGATGGCGGATGGACGGGCACGGGGCTGGTCGCGTGTCGATGTTGAGCATCCGGACCTGACACAGCATTATCCTTTCATTATTCAGCATGATAGTACGGGAGAAGAACGCCGTTTCCGGCTGGCGGGTTGGACTGTGCCACCGGAGCATCCTCTGGGGGTCAAGAAGGTGCTGTGCATGACAATTGTAGTGGCAGATTTGCGCGAGGCGACTGCACGTTTTCAGCATATCTATGGGCTGGAGCCTTCGGAGACATTTACCGGTGAGGCTGATGGGTGGGAAGCAATGCTGGTGGCATTTCCTCTGGTTGATAGTGGGCAGAGTTTTGAGTTGGCGGCACCAATACCTTTGTCCGCCGAGGTGGATGCTGGGGTAGACATTGAGCATTTGCCAGGGACTGGGGCGCTTGCACGATATCTGGAGCATTTTGGTGAGAGCCTTTGCCGGATGACGTTGGCGGTCGAGAGCCTGGAAGCTGCGCGGCAGTATCTGGATGAGCATGGTGTTACCTATACGTATAGAGATGATCCACGTAAGGTGTTGTGGATTCATCCCGATCACGCCTGTGGAGCATCGATTGTGCTGCACGAGGAAGATCAGGGCTAGACTTCCTGTTTTGGTGGCAAGGGTGTTCCGGGAAACCACCAGTTCCAGCGACCGAGCAGGCGCATAGTGGCCGGGACAAGGAGAGTACGGATGATGGTGGCGTCGAGGAGGACGGAGAGGGCCATACCGAGGCCCATTTCTTTGACCACGATGATTGAGGTGAAGGCGAAGGCACCGGCGACAATGACGAAGAGGAGAGCGGCGTTTGTGATAACACCACCGGTTTTTTCAAGGCCACGTGCTACCGCCCAGCGGTTATTGTGGGTAAGTAGCCATTCTTCGCGAACGCGGCTGAGTAGGAAGACTTCGTAGTCCATTGACAATCCGAAGAGGATGCAGAAGAGCAATATGGGGATGATACTGTCCAGGAAGCCCTGGGAGGTGAAGCCCAGAATGTTGCTGAAGTTGCCCCACTGGAAGATGAAGACCAGGACCCCCAGACATGCAGCTACTGATAGCACGTTCATGAGGATGGCTTTCAAGGGTAGGACGATGGAGCGAAACATCAACAAGAGCAGGATGTAGGTTGATACGAGGATGATCAGGATTGCCCAGGGGAAGTTGCCGTAGAGGTAGTTGTTAAAATCGAGGCTATTGGCTTGAACTCCACCGATGAGCACTATCAATCCTTGAGCTGCTGCCTTGTCGCCTGCACGAAGATTATTCACGAGCACTTTACTTTGACTACTATCAACTTTCGCATTGGTTGTGGCCGTGAGTAGTGTGATGTTGCCGCTTGTGGTGGAGGTGACGAACTGCGCCAGGGCTGGATTTCGAGAATATGTTCCGGTGGTGTAAAGGGTAGCAAGTTGCTGCTCGTTGAGAGTTGGAGCGCCAGGAGTGGTAGGGATGCGGGTCAGGCTAATTACGCCGGTTACATAGGGCTGTTTTGCGATCCATGTTGAGAGGGCATCAAGTTTCGTGAGGTTATCTGAGGTTAGCATACTGGAGTCATTTGGGGCCTGCACAACGATGGAAACAAGTTGTGTGTTGGTATCGGGGAACTGGGCATTCAGGATATCGAGGCCTTGACGGGCCTGGGAGCTTGTGGGGATCGCGGCCGTACTTGTAGAACCGAGAGAAATTGAGAAGATTGGCCAACCAAGCCCCGCAAGGAGTACCGTGACCAGCAGGATGATCAGGACGGGACGTTTCATGACACCAAGCGCCCATTTCTGCCAGAAGTTACGCCGTTGTTCCCGGAGATTATGCGTTCCTATGTGGGGAGCATGCATGGTTAGACGGCTGAAGAATGGGATGCGAAGAGAGTTTACGCGCTGACCGAGTACACCGAGTAAGGCTGGGAGAAGCGTGAGCGCGGCCAGGACGGAGGTTGTGACAACGACAGCTCCGCCGATGCCCAGGGAAGTCATGATGTCAACGCCTATGACAAGCAGAGCGCAGAAGCCGATCATGACGATCAGGCCACTAAAGAGGATGGATTCTCCGGCAGTTGCCACCGTCCAGCCGACGGCGTCAGATGTACTGCACCCGGTGGCCAGCTCGTCACGGAAGCGGCGTATCATGAAAAGGGAGTAATCAATTGAGATGCCGAGGCCGATGATCGAGGTGATATTGAGCACAAAGATACTGATTGATAGATGCTGACCAATGGCATAGATGATAGCGAGCGTCACCGGTATTGCTACGATTGCCAGCAGGATTGGCATGGCCGCCGCGACTAGCGATCCAAAGACTATCAACAGGACAAGCAGGGCGATTGGCAAGGCAAAAAACTCGGCGTGCTCGGTATCCTGGGTGGTGATTTGCGAAAAATCGTGACTCAGAGGGGCATCCCCTGTAAGGTAAGCCTGTGCAGGACTCGCTGCGGAGCCGATGGGGAGGAGTTTGCGGAAAGCATCGAGGCGATCCTCAACCGAGCCTGATCCTATACTAAAGTTTATTGTTACGTAGGTTGTGCGGCCGTCCTGGCCAGTGCTACTCTGACTAATGTCTGTGACATTTGAGAAGGTGCGTGCCCGGCTCATAAAGTCGGTGACTTCTTTTTGATAAGCGGGGTCGCTTACGGGAGTACTGCTTGATTGGAAGACGACGAGCAGTTGGGTAGGAGTTGGAGGCAGCTTTGTTTGGATGAGAGTTTGGGCACGTGCCGATTCGCTTTTATTATATGAGTATCCTCCGCCTGTTAGCACGGTGCCAACCTGGGCGGCGAAGGGGATGCTTGCAAGGACGATGATTGCCCAGAATGCGATGATATACCAGCGGAAACGATAGACCTGGCGGCCATAGTTGAGGCCAAGACGGTATAGTCCGTGGGTTTCAAGAGACGATTTTGACCCCTGAATGAGAGTTTCCCCTGGTCGTTCTTGTATCTGCATGTTGATTGTCCCTGCTAATCTTGAATGAGGAGTTGGAGTTTGCGTTTGAAGGTTTTTTCGAAGAGGTCGGCTTTTTCGTAAGCATGCTCCAATTCGGCGTCGAGGTCGGCGAGGGGACGGAGTTTGAGAGAAAGGGTCCAGATTTTGCTGTTGCACTGGTCGGGTTCGGGGGTGACGTATAGGACGCGACCGTCATGGCTGTAGTCGAGGGCATCGGCGATGCGGAGTAGGGAGGCGAGGGCGGAGACACGTTTGCGGGCGGAATTGCTGAGGGAGGAAAATTCTTCATGGTTAAGGCTGGGCAGGGCACGACGATGGTAGCGGGCGATACAGGCAATTTCGTGGCGCTCTTCGCCAGTGAAGTCGGGCAGGATTGTTTCTTTGATGAGACGGTAGGAGTGTTTGTGATGGCGGCGGGCTTCGATGAGCATGCCGGCGTTGTGCAGAAAGGCTGCACGTTCGAGGAGGCGTAGAGCGTGCTCGTCGAGTTTATGTAGTGGTTGTGTTGCTTCAAAGAGTTGTACAGAGAGGTATGCCACCTGACGTGCATGGGGCCAGTCTTCTACGAGTAGTCCTCCGCTGAGGTGAAGTTCCTCTCGGGTTGGTTGTGGTAGGTGCCACCAGTCTAGTTCTTCGATTGAAAAGGGTTGTGCCATTTGATGCCTGCCTTTTTCTGATTATGAATCGGTGTCCAATACATTTAGGATTTGGCGACGAAAGTCCTGAGCCTGGAGTTGGTACCAGTGTTGGCGAAAGGCGGTGTATTGCTTTTCGCGGGTTTGTTCTTGTTGGAGTAGCAGTTGCTCGAGGCCATAGCGTTCTTCAGCAGATGGAATATAGGCCGGGTCGAGCAGATCGTCTACCAATTCGGGCGGCACTAAGGTTTTCTGTTTTCCGTTTTGATTCTTCGTCTTTGATAGGGCATCTTCATAGATGGTTCCGCTGTCCTGGCTTCCAAGGCAGAGTCGCAGCAGTGCGATGACTACATCACTATCGTGAAGGATACCAAGCTCGTCCTGTATTTGCGTCAATTGCTGGACGATGGGTAGGCTGGCTTCGGGTAATACCTCTTCAAAGATTTCAAGAGTATAGCGCAGGCGCTTGGCAGCGATACGCAGATCGTGCAGCGCCCGGACATTGTATGGGTTGTCCACGTAGCGGTCCCATTCGTACATATCTTCAAGGCGTGTTCTGGCGATGGTACGGGCGTTCTCGCCGGTAGGGGCGTGAGGATTCAGTCCCGTAATAGGTCTAGCTTTGGCCATTGAACGTTGCTCCTTCTGAAATGCAGGATTGTATCTGCTTTTTGAGTGCGTCTTGATCGAGCGCTTGAAGGAAGGTATCGAGGTCTTGTCGCTTTTGTTGGCGATAGGTTTCGAGGCGATGAATTAACCATTGCACTCCTGCCTTTTGTTCGATTGGTGCCTGTTCGAGCTGTGCTTGCAGGTTTTGTAACATGACATCGGTGTCACGGGCAGCACCCAATGCATCAGCGGCTTTTTTGATCTGACGATAGGCTTTTTTGAATGCTTTTGGGTTGGAACAAGATTCATAGGCGTCCAGGGCGGCACGTAGACGACGGGAGGCAACACGCATTTTATGGACTGCTTCGATGTCTTCATGCTTCAGGACTTCGTGGGGCCATTCTAAGAATTTTTTCGTGCGGTCGAGCAATATACGCCGCCCAGATTGTACAAAGGATTCTTCTTGTATGTTTTCTTTTAAAGTGGTTGCATTGGCAGAGATGTTTTTTTGTGCGTGCGAAGTGTCAGCGCTTTCTTCGGCTTGCTCTAACCAGTGGTCGCCAAAGCGCTCATAGGCGAGCAAGACGCCTTCACGAATGCCGTGGGGACTGATACGAATCTGGTCGAGGTTGAGGCGCGACATGACTTCTTGAATGATCAAGGCTCCGGCGAGGAGAATGCGAGCACGGTCGAGGGGCTGATCGTAGCGTTGGGAGATTTCTTCTGCTGGCAAGGCACTGAGCAGGCCTTCACAGAGAATGAGATCTGCATGTGTGAGAGAGGTAATACCGATTTCAAGCTTAAAGGCCTGGTGAGCCAGATGCAGGAGGGAGTTGGCGCTACCACCTGTGGCAATCAGTGCCGGTGGTTGCTGCTTCAGGCGCATGCCTTGAAAGTAGGTATGCAAAAATGTGTGAGCGGCTTCCAGCTCATCGTGTGTGGGTGGATTGGAGGGGAGATAGCGGTCATGCAGCCAGCCAGAGCCGATGGGTACCGAGGTTCGCCAGGTGATCTGCGTATTTTTGGCGGTTACCAATTCCATGCTTCCGCCGCCGAGATCGACTACGCCTACTTTGGAGGGTGCATTCGGTTCAGCGTATAGTTCGTAGGTTGCGCCGTAGAAGGTGAAGGTGGCCTCGGCGGTTCCGCTGATCAGGTGTACTTCGAGTCCTGTTTCGCGTTTTATGTCTTCTCGGAATTCCGCGCTATTGTTGGCCTGGCGGATAGCTTCGGTTGCTACGACGAAGATAGGGGTGGCTTGATGCTGGTCGGCGAGCGCTTTGTATTTCTTTAAGACGGCAAGAGCGGTGTCACGTTTTTGGGGTGAGATTGCTCCGGTTGTGGTAACACTTTCGCCGATGCGCACCATTTCGACTTGATCTTCGACGATGTCGAGGGTGTCGGGGCGACTGCGGGCGACGACGATATGAATGGTGTTGCTGCCGATGTCGATGGCGGCTCGCATTGGGGGAGATGATTGCTCTTGCATGACTAAGTGACTCCTAATGGTAGAAAACAGGCACAGCAAGGTGCTACCGCAGTGATACATTTGGATGTTACTCTGTTATTATAACAGATGAATTGGTTAAAGGGTGTTCTCAGGGTGTGTAGAAACGACTCATTGAGCTATTGACAATGAGCGGGTGATACAGTAATATAGTGCCTGTCCTGTTCAGGGATGGACGAGCCGAAGTGGTGAAATTGGTAGACACGCAACGTTCAGGGCGTTGTGCTCGAAAGGGCATGGGGGTTCGAGTCCCCCCTTCGGCATGCCGAGTAAAATACTCGCACCCCTATATAGCTCAAGCGTCTCCACAAGAGGCTTGAGCCTATTTGTATTGGGAACATTTATCGTCTTGACAGCAATCTGACAGCAAATGTTACAATAAGCTACTGCGCCGACCCTCATTCGCGTCCAATATATCCAGTTAGATCACCTTAGCTAGACTTTATCCAATCACTAGACAGAAAAGGAAAGGCAGAGTAAGCTTCTCTCAAAATCAGTTTGATGAAAAGAGAAGAGAATGCTGACTTTGCCTAAAAGGATTATACAGGTGTTGCGCTACTTTGAAGAGGTTTTCAGCGAACGAGTGTGGGAATGGGCCAAAGTGCTCGTGATTGGAGCCATTTTGGTTCCCGGAGATCGAACAGTCGCTGCGGTCTTGCGGGTCATGGGCCAGGCGAATGAAAAGCAGTTCCAGAACTATCACCGAGTCCTCAATCGAGCGAAATGGTCGTCGCGGGTGCTGAGTCGCGTGCTGTTGCTCCTGTTGGTACAGATCTTCGTGCCTGCGGGGGCCCCAATTGTCATAGGGATTGATGAGACCATTGAGCGACGCCGAGGAGCGCAGATTGCTGCACGGGGCGTGTATCGTGATCCGGTTCGTTCGAGCAAGGGGTTTTTTGTCAAAACGACTCGGCTGCGCTGGATTTGTATGATGCTGTTGACCCCGATCCCGTGGGCACAGCGCGTGTGGGCTTTGCCCTTTTTGACGGTACTGGCTCCTTCGGAACGCTATCACGACCAGCGCAAGAAGCAACACAAAACCATCACCGATTGGGCCAGACAGATGATCAAGCAACTGCATCGTTGGTTGCCGCACCGGACACTGGTGATTGTTGCTGACGGCACGTATGCGGTCCTGGAGTTTCTCAGTCAGGTGACCCGTTTGGCTCAAGTCACGGTGGTCACCCGCCTGCGCCTGGATGCCTGCTTGTACGACCCGCCCCCAAAGCGAGAGGCGGGTACAAAGGGCAGACCTGCGCTCAAAGGCAAACGGCAGCCCAAGCTGGCAAAGCGCCTGCAAGACCCACAAACGACGTGGCAGAAACACACGGTAGCGTGGTATGGAGGTGTCAACCGAGAAGTGGAAATAGCGACTGGCACTGCCCTGTGGTATCAGTCTCCGGTTCCACCTGTCCCAATTCGTTGGGTGCTTATTCGTGATCCAGAGGACAAGTTTGAGCCCGTCGGCTTGCTGTGTACGGATCAACATGCCGCTGCCGTTCAGATCCTACACTGGTTTGTCTTGCGTTGGAATGTGGAAGTCACCTTTCATGAAGTGCGAACCCATTTGGGGGTGGAGACCCAGCGCCAATGGTCGGATTTGGCCATTCTGCGCACGACCCCGGCATTGCTGGGCCTGTTTTCGCTCGTGACCATTTTTGCTCATCAGTTGTTGGACGGTCACTCGTTTCCTGTTCGCCAGGCTGCCTGGTATGCGAAAACGTTGCCCACCTTTTCGGATACGCTCGCTTTTGTTCGCCAGCATTTGTGGCCCTCCACCTTTTTTTGTATGTCGTCTTCCGAACACGATGTCGTGAAAATTCCACGAGCCCTGTTTGATCGCCTTGTGGATACCCTCGCTTTCGCTGCGTGATCGCAATCACCTTTGGATAAAGTCTAGCTTAGCACTTCCTAATAAATCTTTCTATAAATTCCATAGAATTGTTTTTCCATTTCTATAGAACTTTTCTAATATCAATTTTCAATTGATAATTTCTCTCTATCTATTTACAAATTGGCAGAGGTAAATTATAATGTACTAATGTGATAGTTTGAAAGTGGTGATCTCAATCGAATTTAGCAAGCACCCGCTTTAATCCTGCTATCCTCCGTAACGTGTCGTGTATACAAGTAGTATCTTTGGTATAGCGTGATAGGCATCAAGATTGCTCTGCAAAATTCCCTGCCGCAATCGTCTATCTATTGGTATAGAATGCAGTTGACGGTTTCATACTGACAAGCAGTCATACTCAGAGCAAAGGAGGAAATCTATGCCTGAGAATCCTAACAATCCGGTTACTGAGGTTCAGGCTATACCCGATAGTCTGAATGTATCCTTGTTGTTTGAAGCCCTCGGCAAAGGGGTTCAAATTTATGTTTGTACAGCCAATCCTGATGAATTTGGCAAATTCGAGTGGAAATTCAAGGCACCGCAAGCGAATCTGTACCACGATGAGAATGTAGTTGCTATCCATTATGCCGGTCCCACATGGGAAGCCCTTGATGGCAGTAAAGTCACGGGCACAGTAGTGGCAACCGCCGCCCAGAAAGATGCTATTCCATGGTTACTGGTCAGGGCAACAGAGAATGGGGGAGTCGGCATCTTTAGCGAGGTCATCTACATTCAACGGCTGTATACAACCGGCGGCAAAGCTCCTGAGAGCGGTTGTGATAAAAGCCAGGAAGAGGGTAATGAGATATTGGTGCCTTATACTTCCCATTACCTTTTTTACAGTCCTCCAACTGCACAGTCCTAATGCATATAAAGGGAGAATTTTCGGGGACACCCCAATACGATTCTAAATAAGGAAAATCGACACTCATATAGCAGAGCTAGAATCACTAGTTTTGAGCTTGCAGTTATTCTTATTTGAACCGTATTGGGGCCTTGGGGATGACGTATCATCTCTGATCGTTCCAAGAATTATTGACCTCCCAAGTTTCTGTCACCCCTTAATAAGGTCACTACCAAATTGCAGAATTCTTTTTTATAAGAGAACTTGTCTCTCAGGAGGGGAAATGGACACGCCATCTGCATTTCAACAAGACGTGCTCACCAATATTTCTGGATCTTCGACTCTTGTATTTCTTTTGCAACGTGGAGCAGATTATCTTCATCAAGGACACTACATCGAAGCGGAGGGCATTCTAGCATTGGCTCGCGAACAACTGGTCTCTGACCAGACGCACTTTGCCGAGGTACTCGATGCCTTCATACAAGCGAAGATGAACTATTACTGCATTCAGAAGACGCTGCGAGAGATAATCACCCGGTCTGTCGAAACCTGGGAAGAGTTGCAGAACCGAGCCTCTCTCCTTCAAAAGGTACTACTGGTACTGATACAAGACTTAGAGCCCCTTCATTTTCCTGCAATTCTTATTGAGGACCGAAAGGGTCCTGATACATCATCTGCACAATATTTAGCATCTCAGAGTCAGCAAGACAATTCAGCCTTAACGATCCCCAGCCTGGTTGAGGAAAGCACTATTTCTCTCCCAGAACTGTATATCACCTGTTTTAGTCGTTTTCGAGGTCAGGCATTCAGGAAAACTGCTCATGCTCTGCTCTAATCGCGCTGGGCAGGCCATTCTCCGCTATCTGGTTACAAGATCAGGACACAGCGCAACGAGCGATACACTCAAGGTCTTATTCTGGCCCGAGGAGGAGCCTGAATTCAGCTCAACGCAAACTCCACCACGCTATAAGTGCCTTGCGCTGCTCTTTCAATCATAGCTCTTCTACTAAACAAGAATGTGGCTATATCGTGTGCAAAAATGGACTCTACTCTCTCAATACGGCAGCGGTCAGGCTTCGCACCGACGTTCGATGATTTTCTCTCTTATTACCGGGCAGGCCAGCAGAAGAGTGAGGAACGGGTTGCGTTCTACGAGAAAGCATGTGAACTCTATACCGGTCCTTTCCTGACTGAGGATATCTATTCCGATTGGTCGGCCTGGCAGCGAGAGCAGTTGAGTAGGACCTACTTTACTATGTGCAGGGTGCTGGTAGAGCACTATTTGCACCTGAAACACTTTGAAGACGCCGCGCAATGGGCTGCTGCAATCCTCAAAGAGAATCCTTGCGATGAAACCGCCCATCAGCAACTTATACAAACCTATGCTGCTCAAGGGCACAGAAGCGCAGCGATACAACAGTACCAACTGTGCGAGCGCACTTTGCGCGAGGAGTTAGGCATAGGTCCAACGCCTGAAACGACGGCCATCCTTCAAAAAAGCATCACGTCCTGCACGGAGCAAAAACGGAGCAAAAACGGAGAGCAGACGTAGACCCTCATGCTACAGTTGGTAAAAAGCCAGTGGCCAGTCGATGAAACCAGAGAAAGCAGGAGAACGGGTATGGCTTCTTACCATCTTTGTGTACATCATCGCGTCCCATCGAAACGAGCATGACGTACCCAGACATGCTTTCCATCTTGGTATGGTGTAAACGCGATAACCAGACAAACACTATGCGACTGCAAATCGTCGATGTAGCCACGGTTAGTGACATTTATTTGAAAGAAGCAAGCTTTCTGCTGCGCATCACAAGAGATCACGATACTGGTATCGAACGCTGTTTAATACGTCACATTGCAAGTGGTCGTGAGGTCTATGTACAGGGCGGCCCGCGACTTGGCGAGTTCGTGGCGGCCTGCTTACTAGATGTAGATACATCCCACCCCACTGATCTGGGTACGACGGGAGGATAAGTGTGTACACTGCCTTGCGTGCAACGAGCAAAACGCTCGTAACATTTCTGGAAAAGCGTTTCCAGAGTGATCCCGTTTTAGCTTCCTCCTTCACCCCCGGCGGCACTATGCAGGTGTCCCTGAACATACCCGAAGACATGACGGACAGGGGCGATGAGGGGCTGTCGGTCTGGCTGTATTGAGTGGTGCGTGATGAGGAGAGGGTGAACGCTCCCTACGAGAGGATCAGCGCAACTCAACTACGTCGCCCTCCGCTTCCTCTACGCTTGCACTATCTGATAACGCCGGTAATCAATACAACATCGAATTCGACGCCTGAGACAGAGCAGGCCATTCTGGGCAAAGTCCTGCAGTCCTTCTACGAGCACCCCACCTTTCGCGGTACCGAACTCCAGGATGGCTTGTTGAACACGCAATCGGAAATAACGGTTCGTTTAGAGGCACTTAGCCTAGACGATATCGCAAAGGTCTATGACGCACTCAATCGTTCCTACCAGTTGTCAATTTCATATGAAGTGACCGTCGTTTACATTTATCCATCTATTGAGCCTGAAAGTGTTACACCCGTACAGGTTGTTATGCCAGATACCGGAACCATTGTGACAGAGGTAGGCAGCTAAGAGTAGAGGAAAGTATGACGCACCGTATTGTAGAAAATAACGGCACAATCTATACGCTCTCACCTGATACGACCATACCGCTGGCTGCGCGTACCTGGGCTGTAGTGAGCGCACGTCTGGTAGATGAGATTACCGGCCAGGCGTCGGGCGGTGCAATTACGATCTCGGCGTCAGAATCAGGGTTCATTCCACGGGTGTCGGCTGATGGCCTGGTAGGCTTGACGGGCATACCGCGGAACAGCTTTCCTCATCTAGCGATAAAAGGCTACGTCGTCAACGTCACAATAAAGGCAGAGGGATATGTCCCGCTCAGCCGGCACGTTCCCATCGGGCCTATTGCAGGCTTTCCGGACGCCTTTGTGCCAGGCGATATGGGAACGGTGCTGCTCCACCGCAACCCGGTGGTCATACGTGGCAGGACCGTTATGACGAGTGGGGATGTGACGGTAGCGTTGCCCGGCATTCCCGTGAAGATCACGGGCGTCAGCGACACATTCCCCCCGTCCGATGTCGTTCCACCACCGCCCGATCCACCGAACCTTATCTCCCTACAGTCCACGCTCTATGCCGCACGCCTGGCAAGTACAGGAAGCGCCAGGCGGCGAGACGTTGTACCGGTATCGGGCGAAGACAAGCTGCTGCTTGATTGGGCTGCCAGTAACAGCAATGTACTGGCGTTGTCAGACCGCGTCAACATTGCCAGTGGTGATCTACTGATGATCGATGCGCTCGACCCTGACCTCGCGGAGTACATCACGATCAATGCTATCTCGGGTGCAAGCACCGCGGATCAACCTGCCAGGATCAGGCTCACCTACCCACTTGTGTATGAGCATGCTCCTACGATAGCGGTGCGTAAGGTCACGCTACAACCTGCGGGACCGGATAACCTATTCGCACGCAACGCTATCAGTGGCGATACCTGCATCTTCCTGGGAAGTATGAATAATTTAGATGCATTGAGCGCTGTGAATACACAGAACGTTGTAGAAATCACAGGCGGAGCTCCCTGCTGAATACCATACGTTCAGTCTCTTTTCAGTACAGAGTGACCCGGCAGGCTTTTACCGGCTGCCCCCGTTGAGCCGGGTAGCGCAGGTTAACATAGAGGCGAACCGGGGAGGCGTAATCTCTCCTACTCCGCCAAGTCCATATAGCCTTGATTACAGCACATACGAGAACCAGTTCGATTTCATTTTCATGTGAAGCATAAAGTTGTTTGAGACACACATTGGAGGACCGTTATGCCTGAATACCTGGCACCAGGAGTCTACATTGAGGAAATTGATACAGGGCCACAACCCATCGAAGGAGTCAGCACCAGCACAGCCGCGATGGTCGGTGTGACCGAGCGTGGACCTGTGAATGTGCCGATCCTCCTCACCAGTTATGGGGATTTCACGCGCTGGTTTGGAGGGCGGCTCAATAAGAACGACTTCTCGAATGGAAACGATCCGCATTGTTACCTGCCACATGCCGTTGAGGGCTTTTTCACCAACGGCGGCAAAAGGCTCTATCTCACGCGCGTCATCGATGCCAGTGCGCCTTACGCGCAAACAGACCTGTTTGATCGGGGGAGCGATACATCGGCGCAAACACTGCTGCTGCGTGCGGCAGGCGAGTTGACGGGAACGCCAGCCACGCCACCGCTGCTGTATGTACTGAGCGACCCAGGCTTGAAAATAAATAGCTGGATTCGCATTGGCGATGGCAGTACCGCCGAGTACAAACAGCTAGCCGCTAACGAGGATACAACCAACGCAGCATATATCGTGTTGGACTTTCCGCTGAGTCGCTCACACGCGGCGAGCGCAAGCGTAGAACAATTCCAATGGGCCTCCACTGCCGCATTTACGTTGCAGGGAGCAGTGAAGAGTGGCACCCAGGCCATCGTAATCGTCGGCGCACCGGCAGACATTAACGCGCTGCCAATGACGACAGACCTCTTTCTTGAGGTTGGCCCAAACAAACAGGGTGAGTATCGGTTTGCCACCGTCAAGTCAACAGATATCAAAGTAATTGATGCCACTCACTCGCAGGCAACCGTCACGCTGGATAGTGACCTGATGCTTTCGCACGCTGACCAAACGACGGTTACGGCATTAACAAAGCACTGGACGGCTAATCCGGCTTCCCAACTTGACAGCGTCGGAGCTGCTTCCGGAGACCGCATCATCTTCCTGAGCAGCACACCCGCTGCCTCATCTGATCTGGTGATTATTGACCGTGACCCCGATGCGGCTACGAATCAGTTACGAGAGATACGCAGGGTTGGCACGCTGAGCGAACTCACGCTCACCACGGGCAGCTATGAAACCTACCAGGGCGGCTCGATTGTCGAAGGTATCAATCTCAGCGATGATACACGTTTGATCTATGATCCGACGCCCGCGCCGCTGCCTCAAGCTGGTGATACCACCATTCCGGTGGATGACGTGACGGCGTTGGTAATTGGTCAACGGGTACTGATCGGTGGAGGCAATGGTGGCAGCATCGCCGAACCTGGTCCGCTGGTCATTCAAGCCATTGCGCCTATCGGGGGCCAGGTACCGAAGGGCATTGTGACACTGGCAACGCCGTTAACCAACGCGCATAATGCCAATGATACCGTGAAACTGGTCGCCAAGACCCTGACAACAAACGCCAGCGCGGGCACAAGTGTGCTCGCTTTGAGCGATAGGTTGGGGCTGGCGGCAGGTGATGTGCTGCGCATTGATTCCGGGGTAGCTGTGGAAGTGATAACGATCAGGGCTATCGCTCAACCGCTCTCAGGCGTCCCTAATAGCGGGAATGTGCTGCTCACACAGCCACTTAACGTGCCACACGTTGCTGGCACACATGTCTGGCGTGAGCGCGTTTCACAGACGGGCATTACGCGGCAACCGACAACGCTCGTAGTTGATACAGCCGCCGGAGCCACAACACTGCTCGTGACCGACGGCAATAACTATAACCCGCCTGGCTCTATTCGCGTGACGACTCCGAGCGGGGATGTGCTCTATCATCAACTCGAGGCCAATGCCACCACCACGCTGAAAATCGCTCGCCTCACGCTCGTTGACCCGCTCGAACGCGCACATGCACAGGGGTTGGCGGTTGTGGGCCGCACGCCACTGTTAGAGGTGCAAGCGCTCGATCAGGGCTCGTGGGGCAATCGTCTACGCATCTCGGTTGTGGATGAGCCAACGGGACTTGTCTCTAAAACCACCGTGATCCATGCCATAAACCAGACACACATTCATCTCGCCTCAACAGTGGGTGTCGAGCCCGGAACCGTGCTAGAGTTGTTCGACCCGGTCGCCAACACCGTCATTCCTCCTCTCCTCAAAGTGGAGTCGATCGACCGCACGACCAACTACACTGTCGTGCTGCAAGCCGATAGTGCGCTCTCGCTCGCACAACTGGGACAGGCTCAGAGTGCGATTACAGCTGGCACACCGCTCGCCGTCCGTTCACGCGAATTCCTGCTGACTGTGCAACTGTTGCGTCAGCCGGACCCCGCGTTTCCATCGCGTGATGAGATTATTATTGACACCGAGGTTTTCCGCAACTTATCAATGGACGATCGCCACAGCCATTATGTTGTAACCGTGATCGGTGATATCTCTGGTCCCCCGCGCCTCTCAGACCAACGCCCCGATGGCGCATCATGGTATATCCGCGTGAGCGATGTCACGCCCTCGGAGGATGTGCGCTTAGGACCGGAGACGCTGGTAGACACATTGGCGTCAGGGCGTATCAGGCCAGCCCGTCAAGCGCTGGAAAAGGGCGATGATGCATTGCTGATGCTGGATGCTGAGGATACGATCTACATTGGCGATGACAATGACGAGCCACTTAAACGTACTGGCCTGCAAACGTTCCGCAATGTGAGCGAGATCAGTCTTGTCGCCAGCCCTAGCCGTACCAGTCCTGCCATGCAGCAGGCATTGATCGATCACTGTGAGCTGATGCTCTATCGTTTTGCCGTCCTGGATGGTCCACCGCCACCGCATGACGAGCTGACCGATGTGCAGACGCAACGACAACAGTTCGACACGAAATATGCAGCACTCTATCATCCCTGGTTGCTGATACCGGATCCGTTCCCGGCAAATCTGACGGCGACAAATGACTTTCCCATTCCGCCAGCTGGTCACGTCTTGGGTGTCTATGCTCGCACAGACGATGATCGGGGCGTCTACAAAGCACCCGCCAACGAGGTCGTACTGGGCATTCTGGGGCTGCAGCGCTTGCTGAACAAGGCTGAGCAAGAAATTCTCAACCCTCATCCTTCAAACATCAATGTGATTCGCGATTTCCGCAGTACTGATCGAAGCTTCCGCATCTGGGGTGCCCGCGTCATCACCAGCGATTCCGACTGGAAGTACGTGAACGTGCGGCGTTTGCTCATCTTCATCGAGGCTTCCCTGGACAGCGGACTCCAATGGGTGGTATTCGAGCCGAACGCAGAACCACTGTGGGCCAGGGTACGCGGTGCGATTACAAGCTTTCTCACCGACCAGTGGCGCAGCGGAGCCTTAGAGGGAACTACAGCTGCCGAGGCCTTCTTCGTGAAGTGTGATCGCAGCACGATGACGCAGAGTGATATCGATAACGGGCGCTTGATCTGCGTTGTTGGCGTGGCCCCGGTCAAACCCGCAGAATTTGTGATTGTACGCGTTGGCCTGTTCACTGCCCAGGCTACTAGCTAAAGAAGAAATGGAGCAAGGATATGCCATCTTCACGGATTGATCCCTACCGATCATTTAACTTTCAGGTCGATATTCTTGGTGTCAAAGCTGCTAGCTTTAGTGAATGTAGCGGGCTGACAGCCGACGGTGACCATGTGGAGTATCGTGAGGGATTAGATCAACCTCTCACTGTACGCAAGCTTCTGGGATTGCGCAAGTACTCGAACATTACGCTCAAACGCGGCTACACTACTAGCGATGAACTGTGGCAATGGTACATGACCGCCGCGAATGGGAATCTCAAACGATATGACGTTTCAATCATCTTGCTGGACGATGCTGGAAACCAGGTATTGAAATGGACTGCTGAAAAAGCCTGGATCAACAAGATTGAAGCGCCCAGTTTCAAGGCCAGTGGCAACGAGGTGGCCATGGAGTCGATGGAAATCATTCACGAGGGGTTAACGCTGGAAGTCCTCAAAAAAACAAGTAGCTAGCTGAAATTACAGCAAGGAGTTTGGAACTGTGGCTACATACACAACGCCGGGTGTCTATTACGAACGCGTCGATGCTTCGGCCCCCACTATCTCAGCACTGCGTACGGATGTGGCAGGTTTCGTTGGGATCGCCTTGCGTGGCCCGATCGACATTGCTCTACCAATTCAGTCGTGGCGGCAGTTTCAGGCAAATTTTGGCGATTTCACAGGCTCCGGCTTCCTGGCCTATAGCGTGCGTGCCTTCTTTGAGAATGGCGGCAAACGCTGCTGGGTTGTGCGCGTCGCGTCGAATGATCCTCTCGGCGGGGTAAAAGCTGCCAGCGTCACCATCCAGGATCAAACTGGCAATGATGCCTGGCGCATTGCCGCTTCCAGTCCCGGCACCTGGGGAGACGCCCTCTCGATTCGGCTCAATGAGACACACTCGGCGCAAACCGTGATTATTGCTCAGGGCAGCATGCCTCAGTGGTCCGTCGTCGCTTCAACCAGCGGTTTTCAGCGGGGAACGATGGTGCGCCTCTCTCAAGGGGGTACGACTGTATGGAAAGTCGTCTCTGCTATCGATCCGGTAGGAAATCGCCTGATCTGGGTGAATGAGAATCCACGCTACAGTCTTCCCTATGATAGCCCATTAGTGGGTTTTGACAACGACAAGCCCATCCAGGTCGAAAGCGTAGAATATACGCTCGTTGTCGAAGAGTTGAGCATCCCGATCGCACTCTATAATGGGCTTTCACTCGTGCCGGAGCATGAAAATTATGGGCCAACGCTCCTTCCGCCTCTGGACGTGACAACAGATTTCAGGCAAAGGGGATACTTCCTCCCGTGCCACGTCCTATCGTTATCGAAGACCTGCGCACTCTGCCTTTACAGTCGCTCACACCACTAGACACAGCGCTCGATGCTATCCTCCCGCTAGATGGGGGTGCCGATGGGTTAGCATTGCTGCAAGCTTATGACTTCATTGGCGAAGATATATCGCCGCTGGACAGTGATGAACTGAAGGGGCTGAAACGGCGTGGTCTGCGTGCGCTCGCGGAGGTAGACGAGGTCGCGATTGTAGCCATTCCTGATATTCATATTCAACCTGAGAGCACGCCACGAAAACTCCCAGTGGTCCCTTGTATACCTGATCCCTGCTTACCTGGCAATTATATTCCTCCGGCGACTCCTCGGATACCGCCAGAGGTTGAGCTACCGCCGGTTTTCTCAGAAAGTGACATTTACCAGGTGCAAGCCACACTGGTCCAACTCTGCGAGGACCTGGGTGATCGCATAGCACTGCTTGATCCACCCTTTACAGCAGCGCAGGACGATGCATTGGGCGTTGGAGCTATTCGCGAATGGCGCAGCCGCTTCGACTCGAAATATGCCGCGCTGTATTATCCTTGGACGCGGGTTGTTGATCCGCTGCGCTCACTGACCTCGCTGACCCGCGATATGCCGCCCAGTGGGCATGTAGCAGGACAATATGCTACGACAGATCTCCAGATCGGTGTCCACAAGGCCCCGGCAAATACAGCCCTCAACTGGGTGCAGGATGTCACCGTTTTTGTGAACGATGCGGTGCATGGACTGCTTAATCCCCTTGGAAATCAATGTCATTCGCTCTCTGACTGGCCAGAGAATTTGCGTGTATGGCGCTAGAACCGTGAGTAGCGATCCGGATTGGCGTTATGTGAACGTGAGGCGTCTTTTAATGATGATCGAGAAGGCGATTAACCTGTCAACGCAGTGGGCCGTCTTCGAGCCAAATGATGTGTACACACGTGCGAAATTGAGCCTCTCGTTAACCAGCTTTCTCCTTGCTCTGTGGCAACAGGGGGCCCTGGTGGGTCAGACGATGCAAGAAGCCTTTTTTGTGAAGTGTGATGCTGATAATAACCCTGCCAGCGAGCGTGCGAATGGCAATCTTCTGGCGCAGGTGGGAGTTGCTCCCTCCAACCCTTTCGAGTTCGTAGTGGTGAGGGTCGGGCGCACTAATAACGAGTTTGAGATCAGCGAAGCCCCGCTCACAATGGGAGGAAGATAATGGCTACTAGATCGGATCCTTTAAAAGGGTATAATTTCCTCGTCAGCCTCCTGGATTCCAGTAGTTCTCTAGCGCTGGCGGTCAATATCGCCCTCCTGGCTATCACCAATACGCCTGCAGCCGGCTTCTCTGAATGCAGCGGATTGGAGATGACGCTCGAACATAGAGGAGTACAAAGAGGGAGGGCGTAACAGCGAGATCCTCAAATTCCCCACAAGAATCAAATGGTCGAATATCGTCCTGAAGCGGGGCATCGGCTCCGGTACTATGCTATGGGATTGGCATTATGGCTTTGTACAGGGCATCGGCAAACGCCGCGATGGCATGATCATTTTGCAGGATGATACCCATACGCCGCACAACATCTGGTACTTCCGCCGTGGCCTGCCTATGAAGTATACAGGGCCATCGCTCAATGCCACCCAGAATGCTGTTGCCATAGAGGCGATTGAGATCTCCCACGAAGGACTGTACCAGGTGCCCGCCGTTGGCCTACTGAATGATGCAACGAGTGCTGTGAGAGGATTGCTGTAATCATGGATATCAATATCGGTGAAGTGGAAAGCACGGTGCGTGCAGTCGATGGGGATGCGCTGCTCGCGCCGCAGACACTGGCAAAAATTGTGCAAGCCGTCTTGCTGGCCGTGCGCGAGCAGGAGGAGCATCGCACGCGGGTACGCGAGGAACAGCGTATCAATAACCGGTTGTTTGATGACCTTATTGGAGAGCGGTGATAGCATATGGTACAGCCTGAACAAGCAGTCATAGAAATACACTGGTATACAGGGACGCAGCGCATCCCAGTGCAATACAATCCGACCGAGTTCTCACTGGACAGAAGCGTCCAGATGCCGGAGATAAACATTCCCGGGCTTGACTCACCGCTACTCCAGTTTGTACGCGGTCAGAACGAGAAAATGACGCTGGACCTGTTCTTCGATACCACAGAAAGCGGCATGGGAGGGGGAGCGACGAGCGTTACGGCGCTGACGGATACTATCTACCAGTTAACAAAGATCGAGCCTCAGCGTCACGCTCCACCCACCTGCACGTTCTATTGGGGTGAAAATTTTCCTGGCGATAGTATCTCTAGCACCTACCTGGGAAATCAAACGCGCACCGCTTTCACCTGTATTGTCGAGAGCGTGAAGCAGAAATTCACTCTGTTCAGCCCAGAAGGCGTTCCCCTGCGCGCTACCTTGACACTATCGTTACGCGAATATAAAACACTCGATCAGCAATTGTTCGAGTTAAATCTGCAATCACCCGACCGCACCCAAAACCATATTGTGCAGCGTGGAGACACGCTTTCCAGTATCGCTGGCCAGTATTACCAGCAGCCTGGAGCATGGCGCTCCATCGCTGATACCAATGCCATCGAAGACCCCCGCCGTTTAAGTGTCGGGACGTTTCTTACCATCCCACCCCTTGATTAGGAGTAGTTGAGATGAATGTTGTGAAGCTTAAAGACAATCCATTTTGCAGGAAGGTTTCTATGTTCCTCGCTTCGAGGTACGTATCGAAGGGGTGGGATTGCCACGAGATGTGCTGCGCGATGTCATCCAGATTACCTACAGGGACAACGTCAAAGAAATCGATAGCGTCGAACTCGTCGTCAACAATTGGGATGCCTCCACCCAGGATTTCAAATACGTCGGGTCCGAAACAACCGACACGTTGAAAAGAAATCCGCTCTACACCCTCTTTGAGCCCTGCAATAAAGATGTGCAGATATCGATGGGCTACAGCAGTAATCTGACAGTCATGCTCACCGGCACCTTCACCACTATGGAGCCAAAATTTCCCAGCAGTGGCCAGCCCACGCTTACGGTACGAGCGCTTGATGTACTCCACAAGCTGCGTCGAAAACCATATACCTCCACCTGGAAAAATATGCGCGACAGCGACATTGTCAAAAAAATCGATAATTTGAGGGACTCGGCCACAGGTACGAAGCGGTTCCCGCTCCCTCTCGAAATAGATGACAATGCATGGCAGAACGAACCGGTCCTGCCCCTGGTGACGCAAAACAACACGTATGACATAGACTTCCTCATGGCCCGGGCCATGGAGCGCGGATACGTCGTCATTATTCGGGAAGCCGACAAGACGAAAAAGCTGCCGCGCCGTCTCTACTTTGGCCCTTCTGAAGGTCGTGTCTCAGGGGTGCGCAACGTCACCTTCGAGCTCGAGCGCGGCAAATCCCTCATTGAATTTACGCCAACGCTCACTACTGCCACACAAGCAAAATCGGTCACAGTCAGTGGCTGGGACCGCAGGAAGAAAAAGGCCATTACCGGCAAGGCGACGCTCCAACAGGATATCAAACTGAACAGCGATCTCAAAGACCTGTTTGATAGATGCGATCCGCGCGACGAAGTTGTGGTAGAAGTGCCTGTTTTCACACAAAAAGAGGCGCAGGCCCTGGCAAAGTCGATGCTAGAAGACCGCTTCAAAGAAGCCGTTAAGGCCAGCGGCACCACAATAGGACTGCCAGATCTGCGTGCAGGCCAGTGGGTAATGGTTCGCGGCATCGGGTCGCGTCTGAGCGGCAGGTACTTCGTTACCGATACAACGCATACTATCAGTGATAGCGGTTATATGACACGCTTCAATGGCCAACGCCAGAATGAAGGATGAGAGCTCGGCACCAATCCACACCACCAACGACGCTGCGCGTCTACTGCTCACAGTCAGGTGGTGTGCAAGGAGAAGGAGATAAAACATGAGGCAACATATCGGTGTAGCTTTAGGCATTGTGACAAGTCTGGAAGATCCACAAGGGGAAGGACGCATCAAGGTAAAATTTACCTCGTTCCTGGATGGGGGTCCCGAGAGCCCTTGGCAGCCATCGCTGCGCCGATGGCTGGGGGCAGTCGCGGCGTGTTCTTCATGCCTGTAGAAGGCGACGAGGTGCTGGTTGCCTTCGATCGGGGCCACTTCGATCATCCCTACGTGATCGGCTTTCTCTGGAATGGCGTGGACAAACCACCGGTCAACGATCCAAATTTGCGCCTGATTCGCTCCGTCAACGGCCACGAGATCGCCATCTACGATCCATCGATCAGCCAGGGCGATAAGGGCTACATTCGCTTACAGGACGCGCATGGCAATATCGTCGAACTGTCGAATGCACAGATTACTATTAAGAGCGTGGGGCAGATTACAATTGAGGCTCCCAAGGTTGTTATTAACGGGCGACCAGTCGCACCACAAAATAGACCTATTTAATAGAGGCGTAATTATGCAAATTGCAGAATTCATCCGTGAATCGTTGGCCCCACGGGTGGCCGATAAATCGGGCCCTACGGTCCAGTTAGGAGCATTGCGATGAGTACGACTGATAGCGTTATCCCTTGCATACCTTTACCGAATGTGCCGCAACAGTTAAGCGTGAAGTTTCCCTTTGGAGAACTCAAGGGCTTTCATGACTTCTCGCAGGGCATTCCGAGTGACTGCACGGTGACCTTCAACCTGCTTCTACAACTTCCGCCGCTGCTAGCCAGCCTGACTTGCCCGCTCAGAGTATTGAATGTCATCGCAAAGCTAAAGGACCTCGCCGCTGCTAAAACCCCTCCAGACATTATTTCAGCATTGCCTGCTCTAGCTAAAGCCATAGACGAGATGGCTGATTGCTTACCACCAAAGCTTTTCCTGGAGTTCCCCTGCGCCATTCGAGATATACTGCTGCTGATCCTGAGCTTTCTGAAATGTCTGCTCGACGAAATGAAAAGCATCCTGGATTTACGCATAAACATTAGCATCAGCATGGCCAGCGCGCAAGGGAATCCGACATTGCTTGCCGTTCTCGCCTGTGCAGAAGATGATGCCAAAAAATCTATGGCTCATCTGGGCGCTGCCACCGAACCGCTGCAGCCTCTGCTGGAATTGGTTGGGGAGATAGCGAGTATAGCGAATCTGCCGTTGAAGTTGCCACCGCTCTCGGGGAGTATTTCTTTAGGCGACGATTTGAAAAGCCTGCAGGACACGATCAACAATTTGGATTCGATTGTCGCTCAGCTCAAACAGGTTGTTGAAGCTATTCCTTGCTAAACAACTCTACGCAGTGAGATAGGAGTGGTTATGCCAACAAATACACGCGATTTTCTGGGCGTAGGCTGGAAATTTCCCTTGCAGGTGACTGCGAATGGGAAGATTGCGCAGGCCAGATATGAACAACGGGTCGAGGAAGCTATCTACCTGATCCTGAGCACAGCAAAGGGCGAGCGCGTGATGCTTTCCGATTTTCGGGCCGGCATCCATGAACTGGTGTTTGCCCCCAACAACACGGTGACGCGCAGCGTGGTGGTGCAAAACGTGCGCCAGGCGCTGGTCAAGTACGAGGCACGCATCGATGTGCTGGACATCGATGCAGAGAGTGCGCCGGAGCAGCCTAACTTGCTGCTGATTCGAGTGAACTATCGCATTCGTGCGAACAATGCATTAGGGAATGTCGTGTACCCATTTTACATCAATGAAGGCAGTTAGCCAGGGAGTAGATCATGCCGCTCGCAGACTTTCTTCCTGTAATAGATGATCGCCGCTTCGACGATATTATGGCGGAAATACGCACGCGCATCGCCCGCTATACACCAGAATGGGCGCCGGTCTGGACTGATCTTAACGATAGCGATCCCGGCATTACCATGGTGCAATTGTTCGCGTGGCTCTCAGATATGCTGCTCTACCGCATGGGCAATGTACCGCTGCTGAACTACCTCAAGTTCTTGCAGTTATTGGGGATTGAGCTCAATCCGGCTGAACCGGCGCAGGCCGAGATCACATTTCCAGTCGTAGGCGGCTTTACCGACCCTTATGTAATCATTCCCTCGCGCACCCAGGTAGCGGCAACCTCTACCGACGGCTCCCCGCCGCTGATCTTTGAAACTGAACGCACGCTGTTCGCCCTGGCACCAGCCTTAAAGAGCCTTCAAGCCTTTGATGGCTTTGAGTACACGGATATCCATGCCGACAACGATGACCCCGGTCAGGGCTTTGCACCCTTTGGACCGCAAGCGGCAACGGGAAGCGCTTTCTTACTTGGCTTCGACTTCGCTGGCCCTTTTCCCGCCCAGGTCGAACTGAATCTCTCGGTCTGGGTCTTCGCGCAAAACAACCGCCCTGCTCCCTACAGTTGCGACCTATCACAAACACAATCGTATCCTTCGGCACAGGTTAGCTGGCAGTACTGGAATGGCAGCTCCTGGCAAGCACTGAATTTGCTCAAAGACAAGACGCTGGCTTTCACACAAACGGGGCATATTTTGCTCAAAACGCCTGCTAAGGGGTTGATAAACCAGGATGTTATTGGCGTTGAGACCCAGCCGCGCTACTGGATTCGCGCTTTCCTTTCGACGGGCTCTATAGAATCCACCGCAATTATTCGCTATCAGGACGAACACGACGACGGCAACACAGGCCGAGACGGTGCGCAATGAGGTACTTGGCGGCAGCAGTGGTTTACCTAACCAGGTCTTCCAACTTGCCAATACTCCTGATTACAAGATTCTTTAATCCTCCAGGTAGACCAGGGAGATAGTAACGGCTTTCAGACGTGGACTCGCGTCGACGACTTCTTTGGCTCTTCCTCAACAGATCAATGCTATGTCCTTGACCGCACCAATGGGGAGATACGTTTTGGTGATGGTATTTCAGGCGCGATACCCGTTGCCAACAACAACAACCCGGACGGCAACGTCCTTGCCTTGGAGTATCGCTTTGGCGGCGGCAGCGTCGGCAATGTCGTAGCCGGTCGCTTGCAGACGCTGATCACCTCTATTGTGGGGATCGATGAGAGCGGCGTGACGAACCTGCAAGAGGCCTATGGTGGACGTGATGCAGAGATGTTGCAAGATGCCGAGGAACAGGCTCGCCAGTCGCTCAAAAATAAATGCCGCGCCGTCACGGACGAGATTTCGAGTCTTTGGCGAAGGAGGCGGCCAATATTGTCCGCGCGAAGGCGCTTCCACTGTATCATCCCGATTTTCCAGGAGTACAGGTTCCAGGGGTTGTCACAGTTGTGGTGGTGCCAGATAGTGTCGATCCTGCCCCCATGCCCAGCGATGGCACACTGCGTAGCGTGTGCGCCTACCTGAGCGTGCGCCGCCTCCTGACAACCGAGGTATATGTCATCGCACCGACCTACCAGCAGGTGCAGATCAACGCTGAAATCGTTGCCCAGGATACTGCCGATATCGCAGAGGTCAACGATAGCATCCAGACAGCATTGCTCAGCTATCAACCCGCTACATGGTGGAGAGGACCAGAGCGGCTGGCCTTTCGGTGGAACGATTTATTATTCACGTGTGTACCAACAGGTGTTTTCGGTTCCCGGCGTTGATAGCATCACTCAGCTCACGATTGTCATTGATGGCCAGGAGGCACCGGCATGTACGAACGTCAGTCTGCCTGCGAACGTTTTGCTCTACTCAATAGAGCACACTATACAGGTGAATTATGCCTTTAATGAGTGAATAGATGATGGCTATGCAAAATGTACTTCCAGCAATACCGCTGCCGCCAGATGATCCGATGTCATGGCTGCTCAATGCCCGGACGGGCTGGCACTACGCTACACTGACCAGATGAGGTTAAACTCGTTGATGGGCAGCTTGCGCTCAAACCGGTGCCGGGCACCGGGCGCTCACTGACAGAAGCCAGCGGGAGCTTCGGCGATCTGGTTGTGCCGGCCAACGTGGCGGCTGGTCCACGTGATACCGTCTATTTGCTCGATAGGAATACGCTGACGCTCAAACGCTTTGACCCTTGCACCTGCCAGTTTGTTTCAGTGCCTTGCTTCGGTGGCAGGGGTTCTGGCAGGAGACAGCTAGCGATCCTCACGGTATTGGCATTCGCAAAGGCGATCTCTTCGTTTGTGATACCGCCAACCACCGCCTCAGTGTCTTTGCCTTGCAGGGTTTTATCTGGCGGGCTGCCTGGAGGCCACCCACCTCGGCAAGTTTGACCAATGCCTGGGAGCCATACGCAGTTGCTTTTAATAGCGTGGGACGAGTTTTCGTCAGCGACGGCGCGAATGGCTGTATTCATCGTTTCAGTCCATCCGGGCGCTGGGAGACCTGTCTTTCTGGCTTCGGCGAGGTAACATTTCTTGCTATCGACTGCGCGGATCGCCTCTACGTGGTGACGGAAGGTGTAGAAGACAGTGTGCAGGTTGTTGATGCTGACGGGCAGTTCCTGGAGACGGCTTTACGAGTGGAGGCACTCGCATCTCGCTTCCCACGTCTTCCTTTCTCGGTTGATGCCCAGGGAAACCTGTTCCTGGGAGGTCTGTGTGCCAGTCCGCCTCCTTCACCATCGATGCAAAACGGTAAAGTACAACAACTACAGGGCGTGTTTGATCTGTCCGGAATCCCGTCACAAAGGTCGGGAATGCGGGCGTTGTCCAATATCAGAAACAGGGAAGTTACATCAGCGAGGGGCTGGATAGCAAGCTCTATAAGTGCCAGTGGCACCGCGTCATTCTACGTACACAGATACCTCGGGGTACGCGCATTACCGTATCAACGTACACTGCCGAGGTGCTTCAACCGGCGGATTTCATCGCGACCTTACCTGAGGACGTATGGGAAACAAAACAGGTCGTTCTTGACGGTGGCGACTGGGATTGCCTTGTGCGCAATGGAGGCGGGCGCTATCTCTGGCTGCGACTACAATTGCGCAGCAATGGGCCAGCGACGCCAACGATAGAGCGTGTACAACTCGAATTTCCGCGTATCAGCCTGCTGCGCTTTCTACCGCCTGTCTTTGCCGAGGACCCCGGTGGCTCGCAATTGACGGACCGCTTCCTCAGCATTTTTGATACGACGCTGCGCAGCATTGAGAGAGAACTTGATTATCTGGCCCGGTACTTCGATCCACTCTCGGCACCAGCCGACGCGAAGGCCGGGAGAGACTTCCTCACCTGGTTAGCGTCATGGATCGGGGTCAGCTTTGATCGACAATGGCCGGTAGAGAAGCGCCGCCAGTTTCTCAAAAGAGCCGCTCGCCTTTATCACATTCGGGGCACGCGCGAAGGATTGCATCGTCAGCTGCTCTTCTACCTGGGTATGGAACCCAAAACCATTTGTTGTGCTGACGATCAGCCAAAAACAAGCTGCCAACCTGCGCCGCCTACCTGTGAGCCGGTGCAGCCACTCCCTTGTGCCTGGCAGCCACCGCCTTTGATCCTGGAACATTATCAACTACGCCGCTGGCTTTTTGTCGGCAGCGGTCGCCTGGGCGATCAGGCAGTGCTCTGGGGCAAGCGCATCATCAACCGCAGTCAGTTAAACGCAAATGCACAGGTATCGCAATCACAACTAATCACAAGGCAGGACCCCTACCGGGATCCCTTCTACGTGTATGCACACAAGTTCTCGGTCTTCGTTCCTGCATCCTACGGACGTTCAGACAAGCAGAAAAAAGCACTGGAAAATCTGATCAATGACGCAAAGCCTGCCCATACGCAGGTGCAGATAGAGTATGTCGAACCGCGTTTTCGTATTGGTTTCCAATCTATGATCGGTCTGGACACCGTCATCGGGCGCTATCCAGAGGGGATCACGTTGGATACAACACCGCTCGGCCAGGCATCGATTTTAAGCGAGCCACCTGATAAACAAGGCAAACCGACTATGCGCATTGGCCAGCGGTCACGCATAGGCGGCAGCACAAGATTAGACTAGCTACAGGTCGAAAAGGAGTAAGCGGAATGGTACAAATGAAAGATACGAGATCCCAGGCCCTCTGCCCGGAGTGCGACATCGGACCTTTTACACGCAACCACTACTTCACTGGCAAGCTGCTGGTAGAGGCTGATTTTACCGATGAGCAGCATTACTATATGGAGAAGATGCGCCATCACGAGCAGCGCTTGCATGGCTGGGGCGTCGTCTGTGGGCTGAAAGTCAAGCAGTACGATAATCCCGCGTGCCAGAACCGCTTCGTCTACATTGAGCCTGGCACGGCCATTGATTGCTGCGGCCATGACATCGTGGTGCGCGAGCAGGTATACTTCGACTTCACGCAAACCGATGCGATAAAGGGCTTGCAAAAGCAGCAGGACACCACCAACCCTCACACCTTGCAGATTTGCGTACGCTACAAAGAGTGCCCGACGGAGGAGATCCCCGTCCTCTACGATAACTGCGACTGTGACGACTCACGGTGCGCGCCCAACCGCATCCTCGAATCCTATGAATTCGATGTGCTGTTGGATCAGCTACAGCCACCGCAAGACGTGAATACGCCCCACTTGCAGTGGGAAGGAACGGTCTCCGTATCAACGCCTCATGCGCTGCGCGTCGTGCTGGACGAGGCGCATCCCGTCTTCTACATCATGACCGAGACGAAGCTCTACCAGTTGAGCAGCGATAACCAGACAGTAAGCGCAATTCGCGATCTACCAGCCAACTCTACAGCCCTGGATATGGCGCTCTCTCCTGATGGCAAGCAGCTTTATGTCGCTGTCGGTACAAATACTAACCCGCGTCAGTTAATCGTGTTAGGCACCGACCCCGCAACATTTTCTTCCGGGAGCCCCATTAACACGACGACGATACCCGGCAGCAGCGGCACAAGCGATATATTCCTCGCGGTCGCACCTGGACAGGGTAACCACCTGCTAACTCTTGTAAGAGACCCAACTGCAAATCAATTGTTGATCTGGGAAACGATATTAACACTGCTACTCCCTCTCTTCCCCAATCTGTACCTCTTTCATTAACGAATGTGAGCGGTCTCGCGATAGGTGCAACACACGCCTACGTCTGTGATATAAAAAACTCCACCATTCTCATGGTTGATATTACTGCCACACCGCCAACCGTGACTTCTCTACCCGCTCCGCCAAGCCCAGAGGCACCCAGCAATCTTGCCGTGATCAGTACTACCGGCCACGAATTGCTGGCGGTTATCGATCAGAATAACAACCAATTTTATCTTGTAGACCCTACTGCAAGTTCACCCCCATCTACCATTGGGCAACCCGTCACGCTCAATTCGACACCTGTTGCGTTAGCTGTATCCCCAGGTGGACACTGGGCATACGTACTGGAGCAGGATAGCACGACCGGAGCAAGTTCCGTCCAGTCTATCAACCTGGACAAAGTACAATTGAATCTTACCGTTGTCCCATCGGAACCGGTCAAAGTGGGGAACATCGCTCAAAACCTCACGCTCTCCGAATCGGGTAAATGCCTCTATATCCCCTACTTTGGAAACCAGAAAGTGACGCCTGACGACGTGGGAACAGTGGCCATCATCGATGTCACTGAACAATCCTGTGAAGATTTGCTCTGGCGTTCCCTGGACGGCTGCCCCCATTGCGAAACTCCCAACTGCTTAGTATTGGCAACGATTGAGCACTACAAGCTGAGTTACGCTATTGAGGACCAAACCGACCCGCCTGCTGACCCTAAAGTCGATGATGGCACCAGTATCAGCCGCATCAACAATCGTGAAGGGCGGCGCCTGCTGCCCAGTACACAGGTACTTGCTGAGGCGCTGGAATGTGTGCTGGAAAATGGGACGGGGGGAACTGCTACGCAAGGTCCTCCAGGACCACAAGGTCCTGCGGGACCACAAGGACAAGGGTCCAAGGCCATCAGGGACTACAAGGGCCGACGGGACCAGGTTTGGAAAATAATCTCACGCACATCACAGCGATAAGTTGGAAGCACAACGTTGAAAACAATATACCAATCAATGTTCTTCGGCTTGATAAGTCTACCTGGCCAGGCATTGTAATCGCCTTCAGTGACAATGTCATTGTGCTGGACCCAACGAGACCAAAATTTCCGCCAATAGATGCCGATCACGTGTTTCAGGTTTTGGCTCGCGAAAAATCACCAAGCCAATTCAACTGCCTATGCCCCATTATCGGACAGGTCATACCTGTTACGTGTACAGAGTTAAACGGCGTTATTGACATTACCTCTGTAAAAGAGGTAGTGGGACCTAATGCTCAAGGCATAGCTTTCTTTCCAGGAACTAATCAAGAGCTTGTTGAAGAAAATTTCAAAATATTAAATGAGTTTTGGGTGCGTCTTCACGGTGATTTTGTCTTGGAAGCGCTGACTACAACAGATGCTCAAGGTCATAACATACACCGGGCTGTCGATGTCGAATTTATACGGGCAACACTCCCTACTGGAAATCGTGTTCCCAGTATTCTCGGCGGCCCTTTTGGACTACAAGGCGGGCTTTTTGAAAGTTGGTTTTGGATGAGAACACGTCCTGCTAATGCATTCAATCTCAACACAGCCACAGCCGATGAGCTCAAGACGCTCCCCGGTATCGGTGATGCACTGGCGGCGCGCATTATCAAGGCGAGAAGCGCGGCACCACTACAAAGCGTCGATGATCTACTGAAAATTCAAGGCATCACGAACACCATTCTTGACCCTATTCGTGATCGCATCACTGTCAACTAAAGGGAGGCACACATGCCAATTTACAATCCTACTACGATAACAGCACCCTACCAGGCGAAGGAATGTGCCCCAAATCCCTGTCCGGTATGTGGGGGACTCGACTGCCTCTGCCGTCCACGCTTCTTCGCGGGACAACTGTTGACTGAAGATGACCTCAACCTTTTAGAAAACTATATCATTGAGAAGAATAAGCTCCACAATCGTTACCTGCACGGCACGGGCGTGGTGTGCGGTCTGGAGGTTATCTGTAGCCCTTGCCAGGGCCAGGTCACCGTCACCTCCGGCTACGCTATCAGCCCCTGCGGTGACGATATTGTGGTCTGCCACAATGATACCGTTAACGTCTGCGACCTGATCAGTTCATGCAAAGTTCAGAGCCAATGGAACTGCGACCCTCCTTCTCCTGCCAATCCCAATTGTAATCAGGAGGGTACCGAAGATTGGGTGCTCGCCATCCGTTACCAGGAAAGGTCCTCAAAGGGGGTCATGCCCCTCAAGAACAACGGGACATCCACGTGCTCTCGTTGCGGCAGCAACAACTCTGTATGCGGCGGCGGTTCCTCGTGCAACTGTGGATGCCACAGCACTACGAATGGCAGTATGAATTACACAACAAATGGGGGTACGAAAAGTGGCTATAAAACCGCACAGAAGGCCACACCGCTGCAATGCGAACCAACAGTCACCTGTGAAGGCTATGTATACGAGGTGTACAAAGCTCAAAACCAGGGACGGGGACAGGATTGCGGGCCCTTCATAACACGCGTCGCACAGTGTTTGCAGGAGTTTCAGACAGTCCTGACTTCACTTTCACTGGATACTACAGCAAGGGCCGCGGCCATCAGTAACAACAACGTACAGAGGCTCTCTGCCTGGCAACGAACGTTGAAATCCAGCCTGCAGGATCTCCTGGATACCCTCCCCATCTATGACTGCAATATAGCTCAACAACTGGCGAACGTTGGCCTACCAGACCCGAGCAACCTAGAAGACGGTAGCTTCATGACGGCATTCGCCACGGCCACCAGTCGACTTGTGAGCCTGTGGGGAACCATCCTACGCTATTGTCTCTGTTCTGCCATACTCCCACCTTGCCCGGACCCTGTGCATGACCCGCGCATTCCCCTGGCAAAAATCACTGTGCAAAGGCAGGATTGTTCGCTCGTAGGGGTCTGTAACCTGGATACGCGTCAGTTTGTCCTGACATTTCCCACGTTACTGTACTGGCTCTCGCCAATTTTACAGACCCCGCTCGATAATTTGCACCTGGCTCTTGAGGATCTTTGTTGTCAACCGTTACGAGCTGACACAGTAAATTCTCGTGATAATAGCTTGTTCGCAACGAATTTTACGGTCGACAATCCCGACGTCATTATCACCAATCCTTGTACCCAGCTTCTCTCCCAAATTTCGGCGAACAGGAATTGCAGGATTGACACACAGACACTGGTGCTGGGAGCGTTAGGGCTAAGAGATGCGCAAGGGCAGCCTGTGATGAGCGAACTGGAACGTCAGAATCCTGCCGCGTTTCTGGTGCTCAACCAGCTGGCACAACCCGTGCTCAATACCCTCTTATCTGAGCAGACATTGCGCACCTTTGCCGCCGCAAGTACGAATGCAACAGGAGCTACAACGGCAGGGAGCGAAGACATACGCAATCTGCAGTCACAGGTGGCCGAACTCTCGAACACGCTCAAGCAGCAGCAGGAGATCATCGACCAGCTTCAAAACCGGCTAAACGGTTAGGGGGTGAGTAGCAATGGCAACGAATTAAACGAATCAATCGCAGCGACCACGCTTTTTTGAGAATCAATACCTCGGTGCTGATGACCTCAATGAGGTTGTTACTTATGAGCGCGTTCAGCAGGAGCGTCACCTGTTAGGAGGGCATACCTGGGGCATCGCTATGGGATTGCAACTCAAAGCACAAACTGCACCAAATGGGCAGGTCGATATGTACATTCAACCTGGCTATGGCTGGGATGGCTTTGGGCGACCTATCGTCGTACTCTCTCCTTTTAAGCTTGCTCCAACTCTCTTCACCTCCATTCTCTCGGATGGTTCATCTAATGGACAACAGGTTCCTGTCTGGTTACGTTATGCATTGAGTGAAACGCAGGGACCACGCCCGGGTTTCGCCGTTTGTGAACCGCAAGACCAGAACTCCCGGATACAGGAGTCGTTCCAGATCGAGATAGGCGAGCGACCATCGCTGGCGGCGCAGCGTGATGGCGTGCTACTGGCAGGACGCACGGTTGACGCTCAGTCCGCTTTTCAGCGTTTCGACCCCAATGATATTGCTGTCTACGATTTTCCTGTCTACGACGCATCAATTCCATTCCAGACCTTCCCCGATCATGCTGACCAGAAACGCTGGCTGCTACCGCTCGGCGTTGTACGCTGGCAACCAAACGCTAATCCCAGCCTGCCGGGCACGTTCTTGCAGCTCACCGATGCGGACCTGCAATGCAGCCTGGCATTGCGGACTGCTATCGGCGTTGTTGCCGGATACGTTCAAGCCGTTGACGGGCGCATTCGTATGCGTGACCGGAGAGTGCAATTGTCGAATGTGGCATCCGATGACCTGGTTTGGATCGAGGGCAATCTGCGTGTCGATTTTGATATCAACCTCTTCCATGGGCAACTGAGTTTTTTCGATGACCAGGGAAAAGACGAGGGTACTCCGTTAGCTATTAGAGACTGGAAGATAACGGGCGGGAGGAAAAGACCTGTTGGCGATAATTGGTCAGTTCCCCCAGACAGGCCAGCCTCAGCCTAAGGGCAATAACAGTTTTGCGGTCGGAACCTGGGATGCAAAGTTCAATCCACAAGAGGTGTTCGTGGTTCGCGACGATGCGAGGGTTGGCATTGGCACAACCTCGCCCACAAATCAGCTCCATGTCAATGGCAACACGGGTATTCGTCAAACAGGCTCTATTTGAGTGGAGGAGATGGCTGGAGTAGCCTCACGTACAACGCCTACCACAATGACACCAATAGTAACTCGGGTTTCCCAGACCAATCACATACGGCGGTCACCATTGAAATGGATGACGCTAATGGTGTGCCTCGCTTTCAGGTATGGAATACTACGTCAGGGGCTTCGGCTGCATGGATCCAGCGTTTCGCAATCGATGGCAATTCAGGGAGTGCTGATGGCACAAAATGGCGAAATGTTGGCATCGGGACGCCATCCTGCCCACAACCTTACAAATACCTGAGCGGGGGATACAGATCGGCGTGAGCGGAACCACGACAGATAAATTCCACCTCGTCGCGATCTGAATGGTGGAGCACGCGGGTTACGCTTCTATAATGGGAATTACGGGCTGGGGATCTATATGCTCTCGGTGTTGTCCAGCGGTAGTGTTGGTATTGGGATCGTAAACCCATCTCGGAAGCTACATGTGGAGGGCAGCGAAATCCATAGTGGCGATGGTGGGGCAGGCTTTTCATTCGGGAATCGAGAGACCGCGAGTTTTGTCGAAAATCCCACCGCAGGTGAGAGATGGGTCTGCACTCTTTATCAGGTACGGCACGCCTGTGGTCAGGCAATGACAAGCTTTCCATCACAGCAGGTGGTAGTTTGAGTGTAGCGGGGAATTGCACTTACCTGTTAGGGCTTGATACAGCCCAGACACATTGGATTATGGCAGGTGGTACCCTGAAGGGACTAACAATGCAATTGGTTTCACTTTCAATGGTGGAGGCATCTTTACTTTAATCTCTTCCATACTGGACCAGGATGGTCAAAAGCATTTTTAATTGACCACCCTTTGGACAAGGAGCGAAAATACCTGATCCATGCTACTTTGGAGGGACCAGAAGTAGCAGTCTTCTACCAAGGGGAAGCAAAGCTTTCTGATGGCACAGCTGTGATCGTACTCCCAGACTACTTTGAGGCGTTGACGAAAAGAGGGGAGAACTGCCCTCCTCACACCAAAGTTTGAGGGAGATGCCCCGGTTTCTACACTGGCCGCTTCGGAGGTCACTGATGGCCGGTTTACGGTAAGAATAATTAATGGCGGAAATCGGGTACAGAAATTTTATTGGGAAGTCAAAGCTGTGCGCGCAGATGTTGGCATATTGAGCGTGGAACAAGTAAAGACAGTCGCAAGGTGATCAAAGCACGTGAACAAACAAAAGAAAGGGAATTCGTCATGCGGAACAAACGGAAAAACGTTTGCAGGAACTCAAAGAGGAATTTGAGGTTGGTCAAAACCTCTTAGCCGATATAGAGAGAAGAGAGGTGAATTTAAAAAGCTCCCTGTTGCGCATCAGTGGAGCCGTCCAGGTATTGGAGGAACTACTGAGGCAGGAGAGCGAAGCGCTTGCCAGGAACAGGGAAACCGAATTCTCCACAGGTAGCGACGAGATAGGACACCCTTGATGGACATCACATCTCTCGAAGCGAGCACGTTGACGATCGAGCGCTTCTCCGCCAGCTATCTCGTGCCGACCCAGCATCCTGCGCCGGAATCCGTTCAGGCGCATCTGGACGAGGCGATGACCCTGAAGGATCTTCCATTGGCGCTGGCCACGTTAGCACAGTATTGGAACTGGGCGTCTGACCCTCGTGTCCTGCTCTATCCGTCGCCTTGCCCTCACGATGGATGTCAACGCAGCCTGGGATCGTGATGTACTCCGGCCCACAAGTACGCTGCGCAGCTTCTATACACTCTGGAGAATATTTGTCAGGGTAAGGGTTCCTCCGAGGACGTTGTGTGGTTTGCCGACCGTGCCGCCTATCTTGCTCACTCCCTTGTCGATGTTGCTCATGGTAGCGCCTGGGGCAAGGTGGTATTACTCATCCTTCGCGGGATTGCGTATGGTTCCCGCTCTGGGCAGCACTCCGCACAGCGATCTGCCTTCAACCCGCTATCGGTTGCGCTGCCCTCTTGCAAATGAACGAGCTTGCAAATGCGTTACAGGTATTGACCGCGCAATACGCACGCCGCATTGTAGAGAAACTCGATATAGATGCGGAGGGTAAACATGAAGAGTACTGCTTGCAGGCAATATGGGAAGTATGGGATAAAGTAGACCTCGGGCCTTCCAGAAGATGAATGGCGAAACGTTCTAGAAAGCTCTACCTCTCTACGGTGAAGGACTACGACGAACTTGCGGGTGAAACGCTGAAAATCACAGCTCTCGCGCTGCTGCGTCTCGTCCGTCGCGCTATCAGCGCATCTGCTTCAACCTTTGAGACGATCCTCACCGCCTTCATGCATGCCGACGTGTCGGCGCTTTATCTCGCAGCAGGCGGCGGCGATGCAGAGACAATGATGCCGCTTAAGCGCTGTCCCCCCGGTCAGTTACAGGCGATTGCGCAGTCGCCTGCGCTACCGCTATACAGATCAAGGGGTAGATACGACCACAGCAATAAGCGAACGCAGATATACTTCTTTCGGCAACCTCTTTTATTGCTTCCTGTTCTGAATGATCTACCACTTGAGCAGGCGGCCGATGGCTGGCCCGCTGCCGAGGATACTTCTGCGGCTGCCTTGCTGCGCCTCCTGCTCTTGATGAAATGCTGCGGTCAAACACATGCCCATCGCGTTTTTTCAGATCCCCTCGTGCGGGTCCTCATGGGTGTGGATGCCGCACTTTCAGTGAGGAATGTAGCACAATGGGCACGAGGTATCTCGCTGAAAAAGCGAGCCTCGTTTCTACACGCTATCTCAGCATGGCAGCAAGAGCGTGACGCTTTAGATGGTCAGACGCTTATCCTTGGCCGGGCAGCATTACCTGGGCTCCCTGTAGCCGTTTTGCTCGACTGCTCCCGTGGAATGTGGCTGGAAGCGCACGGTTCCAGCAAAACAAGTTAGGACGCCTGATCGAACACCTGCAGGCGCAGCTTGTTCAATGGGGGCGGGCAGAACCGCTGCTCTTGTGTGAAGATATGTTCATTGAGCTATTGCGCCCGGCATACCCATCTCTCCATATAGAGACATTACAAAGCGCATTCACTTTGGAGAGGGCCGAGGAAGACCAGGCGCTTCAAGAAGTCCTGCGGCGCGTCGATCAACTCTCGGTCTGAGGCTCCTATCTTGCCACGCCGCAAGTGTTCGGCCTGTCCCGTCCTCTCGATCTGGCGCTCAGCGTTGCCGCTCAAAATATCATGCGTATGTTTGCCTGGCGTCTACCCGGCTTTGCCAGGTCTAGCCTGCCCTATCTCTCCAGTAACTTTCTCTCTATAAGAGCTAGCCTGGAAGATGAGGATGAACGCCGCGTAGTGCGCCTGGAAGAGTCGCCACTTCATTTCATTCTGAACCTTAGTGGTATGAATTGCAGTACGTATCGCATCAGCTGGCTTGATAGTCGCCCGTTTGCTCTTTTCCGAGAGGAGTAAAGCTCCATGTTTGCCGATACGTCAGAATATCTATGTGCAGAACTAGAGCGCCTGGACCTGCTCCGTGCCACAACTGCAAATTCTGCGCCTGCGCGCTACCTATCAATTATCGCTCGATGAATTTCGCGGACTCTACATCAGCGATGAGCAGGTAGATAGCTTCCTCAACGAGGCCGCAGCCAAAGAAGACTCCTCTATCATTGAGCACCTGACAGAACAGGTTGAGGCTCTCCGGTGTTCGCAACCTTGAGCAGGCCAGTGCCGCCTTGCCCTGGAAGCAGGTCATCGAAGAGTTCCACCTCTCGCCTTTTGAGCAAGACTTATTCCTGCTCGCCCTCGCCCTCGAAGTTGATCTCAAATACGAAACGCTCTACGCCTATCTGAACAACGATGTCACGCGCAAATGGCCTACCTATGATATGGCCTTGCGCCTGTTTTCTAAAGATACAACACAACGTCTACAGCGACGTTCGTCTTTACTACCACAAGCACCGCTCTTTCGTGCTGGCTTGCTTCAGGCTGTCCACTCCACACAGGATCATCCAGTGTGGTTGAGCAGGCGGTTTCTCCATCACCCCGACTGTCGCACACTATCTCCTGGGGCTTCCCGTCTACGATCCGGTTCTGGCACCCTATGCAGAGTGCAGCATACCGACTATGAGTTGGGAGAGCGTCCCGCTCTCAGAAACAATGCGAGCTACGATGCGGCTCGTGCTCAACCTGTTCATCCATTCACCTTCGCCAAAAACACTTCCCGTCTTCCCTTTCGAGGGTCGTTCAGGTTCCGGCAGGAGCCTTGCTGTTGAGGCACTCTGTAAAGAACTGGCGATGCCGCTGTTGCGCGTCGATGTAGAAGCCATGCGCTCTTCCCCGGAACAAATGCAGCCCCTGCCCCAGGGCTTGCTCTTGCAACAGCGACTCCTGCATGCAGTTCTCTACTTTGCGCATGCCGATGCCTTCTTCGACAGAGAAGGCAATCCTCTCATTGAGAGTTATCACTTCGCCAAACAACTGGCACAGGGAAACGGTCCCTTGTTCCTGGCCTGTTCTCCAGGGGTGCGCTGGCGCGACCTGCTGCAAGGTCAGCGCGCCATCGCCTTCCGCTTCGACTATCCCGACCACGCTGAGCGTCGTCACTTATGGCAGACCTACCTTGTCCGGGAAGGACACATCGTCCCGGACGAGACACTTTCGGCACTTGCAGAACGTTTTCATCCTCAATCCCAGCCAGATTCAGGCTGCCGTCTCGGCAGCAGTAGACAGCCACTCCACGGTAAGACAAACCAGAGCAAAGATGTAGTTCACGGCGCTTTCCAGCGCTGCGCACGCTCAATCGGATCAGAGCCTGGGCAACCTTGCCATCAAAGTAGCTGCCCTACATAGCTGGGATGACGTTCGGGATCCCGCCTGCGACATCCAGGCGCGTGAAAGAGGTTGCGGCCGCGATCAAAAACCGCGGCCTGGCTGACACCGAGTGGGGCTTTGAGCAGCGCATCGCCATGGGCCGTGGCCTTAAAATTCTCTTCACCGGTCCCTTCGGGCACAGGTAAGACCATGACCGCCGGGGTCATCGCCCGGGATCTGGGTCTGGAACTATACAAAATCGACCTTTCCGGCATCGTCAGCAAGTACATTGGCGAAACGGAAAAAAACCTTGACCGCAACTTCCGTGCCGCCCACGACAGCAACGCCATCCTCTTCTTCGACGAGGCTGATGCCCTTTTTGGCAAACGCTCCAAAGTCAAAGACGCGCACGACCGCTACGCCAACATTGAGGTAGCCTACCTCTTACAGAAGATGGAGGAGTACGAGGGTGAGAAATCCTGGCCAGTAACCTGAGCAAGAATATCGATGAGGCATTCTCCCGTCGTGTGCATTACGTAGTTGAATTCCCTTTACCAGACGAAGCACATCGCGAACGCCTCTGGCATGGTATGTTCCCAACCCAGGTGCCGCTCAGCAAGGATGTAGACTTCCCGTTCCTGGCCAAACAATTCTCCATTGCCTGCGGCGACATAAAGAACGTTGCGCTAGAAGCTGCGTTTTTAGCGGCCCAGGACGGGCGGGTAGTCACAATGAAGCACCTGATCAAAGCGATGGCCCGGCAAATGAAGAAACAGGGCCAGCTTGCATCCCCTTCGGATTTTAAGCAGAATCACGCTCTGATTATGCAAGAGGAATGAAAGGGTGCGTCGCACGATGGAGACTAAAAGCAAATCAATTGAGAAGGTGAGCAAGCCCGAAGCAACCGCGACACATAGTGTTGCAGGCACACACCAACGGGCAGTTGCGGCCCCGGCAAGATGAAGCCGGCGCTTTTGGCATGCAATAGCGCAGCAGGGACTTTGGCCGTACAACGCATGTTCAGAGGTGGGATGCTACAAACGAAGCTAGTTGTAGGGAGTCCAAACGATCCGTTAGAAGATGAAGCAGACCGGGTGGCAGAGCAGGTGGTGCATGACGAAGCTGAGCCTTGCAATTGTGATGGAAGTTGTGCAGATTGTCGTTCCGACAAAGAAGGCATGCTACAACGCAAGCCTGAAACGCATAGTGCAAGCAATTCCAGTATTGACGCATCGGTTCCCGATCATTTTCGTGCTCAGCTTGGTAGCGGGCAACCCCCCTCTACTCGACTACACGCTCCTTCTTTGAATCTCGCCTCGGTTACGATTTCAGCCATGTGCAGGTGCATACTAGCGAGCAAGCGGCTTCTTCAGCCCAGAGCATCAGTGCTCGTGCTTTCACTATAGGCCAAAACGTCGTCTTCGGTGCAGGTCAATTCGCGCCGAGTACGACTGAGGGAAAGAGATTGTTGGCACATGAGTTGACGCATGTGGTGCAGCAAACGGGCGAAAATTCGTCGTCACAATTTTTATCTGCAAGGTCTGTGCTGCAACTGCAACGCGCCGATGCTACGCCGACCTGCCCTGTAACTGTGCCTATTCCCACAGGCGAGACCTACACCTTTAATAGCATCCAGCTTGCCGAAAACGAACCGTTCCTGCACCACCAGATGCAGCAATTGGTCATACAGGAAGGAAGGGCGGCCCCGCTTATGTTTCTTGATAGCTTAGAGCAATTTTATGCAAAAGATGAGCTTGCAGCTGCACGTCAATTTAAAAAGGATTTTGAAAAAGGCGAAGTAAGTGGTGGTGTGCCACTGTCCCAGGAGGAATTTGAACGCTACGATGCAGAAAAGGCGCGCATCTTGAAGATTTTCTCGGCCTCTTCGCGGCGTAGTACGCACCCTTGATGCGGACATTGACAAGTTCCTCGTGGATTTTTGAGAACGAAGGTCGGCGCATTGTAGGTGAAATGCTCGATGCAAGTGCGCTGAAAGTGAATAGCGAAAGAATTAAGTACGGTATTACCACAAAGCAAATTGAAGAGATACAGTATACGGTCAATCCTAAGACCGGATTGCGTTCCTCGTCTAAGACGCAGCATACTGAGTACGGGATGGAACAGACTTCTTCCTCAAGTCAGGGTCTCTCAGCAGCAGCTGCCCTTTTGATACAGAGGCGCAATGAGCTTGCGCAGTTGAGGAGCGCCCAACAAGAGCATGTCTTTAGCGTGTCTAATCCAGAAAGTGATACAACCATTGAGGTTGATGCCGAGTACCACAGGCTAGAGGCGCTGATAGACGTAAAGCAACGCGAATATGAACTCTTACGTGCCGAAGTGGAGCGACGTTTCCCCGTACTGGCTGTCTTTACCGGGGATGAGCAGCAGGAAAAACTTGCGCAGCTTGCCCAGGGTCCCTTGCCGGCAGTGGCCGCGCTAATCGCCCAGGAGATCGCCGATAAAAGTGCCAATATCAAGCAAGTACGAGATGAGTTACACCCCGGAGGCGGTGTGCAGATCTGAAGCTGCCCATCATCGTCCAGCAGGTCATGGTCACCAAAAGCATACAACCGGGAACGATGGAAGCGAAACTCGTCCAGGACACAATTGACAGCATCCAAGGTTTTCCAGGCGATGGAGAGTATATTCATGGGAACAGCCAGCTTATTCCTTACGGCCTGGCTCCCTTTACAGGGGGCCTCGACCTTGATACCGGCGGCCGCTATTAGTACCGTGAGCGCCATCCAGCATTATCAGGAGTACCAACTGCAAAGTGCGATGAACCAGTCAGATTTTGACAAGGCGAAGGTTATTTCGCAGCAAGAGCCATCCTTATTCTGGTTAGCAATGGATATTATCGGGGCCATCGGCGATATCGGAGCAGCGGCAGGAGTGCTTATGAAAGCCTTCCGCGCGTTAGCTCCTCTCATAGACACTCTCAAGGCCGCGAAGACGGAGGAAGAGGCACAGAAAGCTCTCGGCCGCCGTTGAAGGGGTTGCCAGGACAGAGGGGGGCGAGGCATTAGTGCGAAAGGTGATGAATGATGTGAAGAGTTTGCAGAAAGGTGATCCGCTAGAGAAAATCCTGCTCGCGGGTGGTAAGGATGTTGAGGCCCTGGAGCATGCCGCCAGCTTAGGTGATATCGAACTCCTGGAAGGGGAGATCGGTAAGGAGGTGAAGACGGTAGGCAGTGAAGTCAAATTGAGTAAGCAGGGGTTTCTTAATAGCTGTGGTTCACCTCATTGTATGCACATGCGCGAGAAATACGCACAGGCACTTGCCAAAGATGAAAATCTAGAGAAGCGGCTCTTAGACCTTGAGAAGAGGGCAGGCGAGGCTGCTAAACAGGGTGAAGCAGGCTTGCGGAAGCGGAAAAAGTGAAAGTGGAGGCGGCCGCATTGGAGGAGGACCTGCGCAAAGTTCCCACCCCGGAACGTACTCAGAATCTCGTGGAAGGCCTAAAAACGCTCGCTCAAAAGTACCCGCTTCTGCAAGACTTAGAGCTGGACGCTGCTGCGGCAGAACGCGTGCTTGCCAAAGCGCCACATATTGGTCACATGAAGGGGCAACTGCTCGAAAGAACTTCTGGAAAAGCAGGGTGCGCAAGATGCTGGCCAGCGAAGCGGGCAAGGAGGTCCTCGCGGGTAAAAAGCTACAAGCAGGCGAGCTGGAATTTATCCCGGGCCACCGCATTAACGGATGTCGGGAAAGCACAACTCACCGATGGCCTGCTTGTGGTGCGCGATGGGGACAAAATGCGCGTGGTTGCTGTCTTTGAGAGTAAGGCCGGGAAAGCCTCTGCCAAAGGTCGTAGGCGTTCTGACACCTCTCTCTCAGAACTGAGCGAGGCAGATTTAAAGGAATTGAGAAGTAATGCTATTGAAGAGCTAATGGAGCGACGACCCGAGCTTGCGAAGATGAGGAGCGCAGAGATTGCGCGCAAGTATCCAGAAGAGATAGACGCCATCATGAAGGAATTTCCTCTCTCCGAATTTGGCGACACTCTCGGAAAGACATTGAGCGTTTAATGCCCAGCAGTGGTGAAAGATCAACCACTATTCTGATCGACGGCGTCCCAACAGAAGTGATCGGATCATCTAAAACCACTAAAGGAGTCGGAGTTCTCCCAAGCGACGTGAAGCCTGGAAGGATGGCTGCGGCTTTCAAGTCCGAGGGGCTATCCTTTGAAGCTATGAATATCAAGATAAAATCCAAAGAATTGGAGGCGCTGGCAGAAGACCTCGCGCACGCGGCCGCAACCAAAAAATAAGCCAGCCTTAGGGAAGCATTCCACAGTGATATAATGAATTCATCCGTTACAAGTGAAGGACCCGGGCCATGACAAGCAACAAAAAACAGTTCGATAAAACCAGTAAGCCCGAAGTAGAGCCACGACACCGGCATGCAGCTAAACAACAACCAGAGCACACGCCAGATGGTTCATTTGATCCCCAGCAGGCAGCAGGGAACCTTGCCGTTCAACGAATGCTCCACAGTAGTGCTCAAGCAAAGCACCCCCTGAGCCAATCAAGAGATGCCCACAAACAAGAAGCAGGTCGAACAACATCTCAGGCATTGCCCACGATGTTTCTCTTACATCATAAGGAAACCGTTTCCTCTCCCCCTCTCACCGCATCCTTCAACACCTCGGTGCGGGACATCCACTCGATGCCTCAAACCTCGCACTTATGGAAGCAAGCTTCGGCAGTAGCTTCAGCCATGTACGCATTCATACCGATCCTCAAGCCGCCGAGTCTGCACACATGATGAATGCTAAAGCATTCACCGTAGGCCACAATATTATCTTTGGTGAGCACCAATATGAGCCAGGGTCGGCAAGTGGAAAGAGGTTGCTGGCCCATGAACTGGCTCACGTGATAAGCAACATTCAGGAACAGGACCAGCGCCATCACTGGCACCCCATTCAGCAGTGGAACGTAAAGCGGATTTAGCCAGTCAGGCCCTAAGTAATAGCCAGGGAACCATCCCTGTCACGCAGAGAAGTGGAGTAGGTGTTGCACGACAAATGGCAGAGCGAAATATATCTGTACTATCGGACGCCGAAGTACAAGCTGAACATGAGCGTGTTCGCCAATGGTTGTTGCAACATACCAGGGTTGAATTAGATTATGGGCCAACTGAAGATTATCTTCGGGAAATTGAGGAAGAGATAGCACGTCAAGCGCTGCATCCACACCATCACTTCCTGGCCTTTCATCACAGGTGTCATCAAGTTCGGTGCCATCTCCCTTACCGATAGCTAGCTCAACTCTTCAATCGACAGCTCCGGTTGCATCAGGAGTTATACCGGAAGGTCAGGTTGCGGGAGGAGCAAGGTTAGCTCCTTTGTCGCCCGACGAGTTGTTGAGTTTTGTGAGTTCTGTACGAGGCTTCACTAATAGCCCTCCTGGTCCAGCACCATTTGACCCAAATTTTGTTGGCCAGCCAATGGGTAAAGGCTACCAGACCTATGCCGCCATTCAGATTATTGATAAAGATGGCGCACAGGTGGCCACTGGTACAGGATCGTATTCAGGTGGTGGCAGCGAACATGGTGAACAGTTATCAATCAAAGCATTCGGCGAAAATCTCGAAGCACTTCCCAAGAACGTGGATGTGAGCGGGGGCAAGATGATGGTAGTAGTAGAAACAGAGCCATGCGCTGGCTGCGATTCGGAACTGAGGGCATTTGCCCAAAAGCTGGGAGTGAAGGATACGAAGTATATGTCCCGGAGCGCCTCTCCATGACTACTGGTCAACCGGTCACAGCAAAAACGGCGGCGACAACCGTCTTCCAGGGAGGAAGACCACCGACGACGGCGAAACTTGTCGTTGCGGAAACATTCGAAGTGGTACCAACTCCGCCTGCTAGCGGTGAGGCTATTCCTGCCACGCCACCAGCATCAGCGGCTCAGGCAGAAGCGGCACCAGGTGGGCTAAAGATGGTAGAAGGATCAGGTTGGGCTGCTTTTGGGTTTGGTCTGGGAATAGTTTCTTCATTAGCACGTCAAAGAGCCATTGAACGCCAGCGCGAAACCGAGGGCTATGCGCCCGTTGGCCCAACAGCTTTTGCTAATGAGGGCATCTTCTCACGTATTGGCCGTTTTTTCCAGGATCCCTCTCTTGGCACAACTATACCGGCACCGGGCAGATTTAATCTCCCGGTATGGCGTTCCCATGTCCGTGATCTTGCGAACTCCAAAAAACCTGGTGACACCCTTACGATGGACTGGCAGGTACATGGTTCCTCGGGAGGACTTCTGAATATCTTTCAAAAAGACGTGGTGGTAACCTACGATAAATTGCCAGATGGAACCTGGAAAGCGCGCGTACCAGAGGGAGGACGCCAGGTCGAGAATGTTATCTATCTTGATGAGGGCAATCAGCGAGTGCCTGATCTCAATATTATCATCAATGGCTCCGATTTCAGAAGTGAAGTGGGAACTTACCTCAGAAGAGTTTAAAGCATGACGTATACCAGATGACCACTTGTTAAGAGCTGCCAATCATCGAACCCGCACACTAAAACCCTCTCGAGCAATCGTCTAACCATTTGGAATGGAAATTGGTTACGATAGTAATAATCAATTACTACCCACAGATGAGGAATATCTCAGAAAGAGGAAAACACATGAACACTTACTGGGGCGTAGTCTCCACACGACCAGCCAACGCAGCACTCGCAACCATCGATGGCCAACCAATCCTGTTCGATTTCATTGCTCAGCAAATAGGAACGCCCCGGTTTTGGGGGCGCTACATCGCGGGCAAAGCACAAGGCGACCTGCTGACAGCAGACAAAGCAAACTTCCTTCTCAATAGCAATTGTCGCATACTCCTCGTCCACTACGGCATCAACCCTGGCGGGGACTACCAGGCAGGTGTGCAAGATGCCATGAACGCCATTACAGCCGCGCAGAACCTCTGCATCCCCACCGGCGTCACCATCTACGGTGATATTAAATCGGGTGTCGCTACCAATATGGATTGGTTCTTCGGCTGGTGGGAAACGATGAGCGCCTCAGTTTACGCGAACGCAGGAGGCTTTTACTGCAACCCTTCCACCAATAACGCGCCAAACTTTGCTACTCCCTACTGCGCAGCCATCAACGACCCACGCAATCTCAATCCAGATGGATCGTTGCGTTTCAACCCACCTCTCTTCGTGAGCGCACCGCGGCCTGGATGTGACTTCGATCGTTCTTACTACGGGCCAAACGAACCACTATGTGTGCCAGGCTCGGCGGTCATCTGGCAATATGCCGAACAGTGCTACAAGAACGATGTCTTTCCACATGGATTGTGGGATCAGGACCTGGCTACTGATACAGGCTACTTTACTATGTGGGGAATACAAAACTAGACCGGGTATCTGCTTGTATGTCAGACAGCAGATTGATGACAGCAAAGTTGACAGCTAAACCGACAGATAACAGCAAACAATAGCAAACGTTGGCAGACAATAAGACGACGAGAGAAGCACAAGGAGGACATCAGCAAACGCCAGCAAACAAGCTCTACCGAGTCCCCCCTTCGGCATTTACCTCATGTTTGCTCTCCATGGTTGTTTTTTCCACGATTAATGGGTTTCCGGGGATTGATTTTCTATTTCCACGGTTGTGAAGGAATGCGCTTGAGCAGGGGGACTAGCCCTCCTATTCGCAGCATACAGTAAAGCGAGCAGGCTCTCAAGGAAGATGTATAATTTAAGAAGACTTAATGCGAGTATAATTCATCCGTTGGGACAAGGGGAATTGTCCCGATAAAAGTGAGGCCCTATTGAAACCAAGCCGCTGGAATCTTGTGGTAATTTGCCTGGATACCTTCCGCTTTGATTTGCTGAACCACCTGGCTCCCTGGTCTGTGATACTGCCGAATCTGGATCAATTACGGAGTGAAAGTGTACAGTTTACGCACGCGTTTGGTGAGGGGGAGCCAACGATACCTACACGCCGGGCATTTTTTACGGGTGAGCGTTCGTTTCCGTGGCGCTATCGCTTTGATACGAAAGGGATGTGGCCGACGGGGCGTGGATGGCATAAATTCCGCCTGAGCAGCCAACGATGGCGGAAATTTTGCTGCGCCAGGGGTATCAGACGGGTCTCATCAGCGATAACTACCACTTGTTCAAGCCGACGGTCAATTTTACGCGTGGGTTTCTGCAATATGAATTTGTGCGTGGCTATGAAAGTGATAATTACCGAGGCGGGGTGATCACGACTGCTGAGTTGACACCATATGTACGGGAGCCAGATGTGCTTGAGCATGCTACCTTGATGCAGTACCTGCTGAACGTTCGGGGGCGCAAGCGGGAGGAAGATTGGCATACAGCGCAAACCTTTACACGGGCGGCAAGCTGGATACGGGATCATCAATATGAGGAGACACAGCCGTTTTTCCTGTGGGTAGATTCATTCGGTCCACATGAGCCGTGGGATCCACCACGAGACTATTTGAAGCGGTATGTCTCTGATCCTCAATTTGATGGCATCGAGTGTATTTATCCAGTGGGGCTAACGGCGAAGGACTTGAGCGAGCCAGAGCAACGGCGCGTGAAGGAACTTTACCTGGCGTATTTGACTTTTGTGGATCATTGGGTGGGTCATTTGCTGGAGGTGCTGACACAATGCGGGCTGGATCAGCAAACGATTGTTATGCTGGTGAGCGATCATGGGACGGAATTGATGGATCATGGGCAATTTTCGAAGAGCGCATCGCATCTGTACAGGCATAATACGCAATTATTCTGGCTTATCCGTCATCCAGGTTGGCCTGGCATTGATCCGTCGGTGCAACGAGCAGGCGACACCTACATCCAACCGCAGGGCACCCGCAAGGGGTGCCCCTACAGGGGACGAAAGGTGGCATTGATCCGTCGTCGTTACCAGCAGGGCACCCGCAAGGGGTGCCCCTACAGGAGACGAGGTTGGAGGCAGTGATTAGAGGAGCGGGTGTCGAGTGTCACGCGTTTGTGCAGAATCATGATCTTTTTCCGACGGCGTTGGCGCTGCTTGGGGTGGCGCATGATGGGGTGGCGGGGAAGAATGCGTGGGAGTGGGTGGAGAATGGGGATACTGCTCAAAGGGAGTATGTGATTACGGGGTGGGGTAGTTTTGCGGCGGTGCGGGATCGGGAATGGAATTATTTTGTGAACTTCGAGGAGCCGGATGCGAAGGAATTTCTTTTTGATCTGAAGGAGGATCCAGGTGAGCTTGTGAATGTGGCGGAAAAGTATCCAGCCGAGAGACAGTATCGACGAGGGTTGCTTGAGGAATTTCTTGGGCAGGCGCTGCCAGCCCGGTTGGATGACCAGGTGATTGAGAGCGAGGCCCCGATTCGTGTGTATTTTGGATCGACTATTGATCAGGAGAAGCGGGATGCGGGGTTTGTGTGAGTCCTTTCAAAAAACTTAGCTGCGTTAAAATTTTGAAGCTGAGATTACGTTAGTGCTTGTTGGACACGTTTTGCAATCCCCCGCAATCGGTGGACTGGCTCATTGGCGAAGACGAAGCGCACATACTTATTGCTGTTGGCACTGCCCCAATTGACCATTGGTGTCGCCGCAATCTTACCTAATTCGAGCAAGCGACTTGAGGCAGTTGTACTATCCAACCCGAATGGTGAAACATCCAATAAGAACGACCAGCCACCATGAGGTGGAATTACGGTGAATGCGCGCAACTCTTCTAGTAAGACATCGCGGCGGCTTTGCCATTCCTCAACACAGAGTTGAATACCGTCATTAGAATCAGTGATGGCAGTTGCAACCGCACCCATCGCAATTCCGGTCTGGCATACCACGTTCGTAATGCTAACTCTGGCAACATCGGCCAGAATGCCAGCAGGTCCAATAACCCATCCCACACGCCATCCGATCATGCGATATTCCTTTGACGCAGCACCAACGGTGATGACCTTTTCTCGCATTCCTGAGAAGGATACGGGATGAATAACCCTGCGACCATCATAGAGGATGCGCTCCATTGCCGAGTCGTTGATCAGCCAGCAATTGGCACGCTGACAAAGGTCAATCAATGCTTGCCACTCTTCATGAGTAAAAACTGCCCCTGTTGGCATCGAAGGACTCATCAATAATGCTGCCTTTATTGGCTTCGGATCAAGTGCAGCCAATGCTTCGAGATCCAATCGCCATCCTTGACTTGAAGAGAGCAACGGCACATAGCGCGGAACTCCTCCTGCAAGGCGAACTCGATTGATCAGCCCAACGTAGGTCGGATCGGTCAGCAAGACCTCATCACCGGGTTCTAGAACAGCCAACAGGACATTCAAGATGCCCGATAATCCACCAGCACTGATGATGCACTCGGTCTGCCAGTCATAGTGCTGGCCTGATTGCTGCTCGACCAAAGCGGTGGCAGCCTGTCGCAGAACATCGAGGCCGAAGAAGGGCAAGTAGCTATTGGCAGCGTCATCATCCACTGCGCGTTTGGTAAATTCGAGGGCACTTTGTGGTGGGCGCAAGTCAGTGTCGAGATTTTCGAGGCGCAAGATGTCAGGGTCTTTGAGGCTGTCAGCAAGATCGCCCATCTGTTCAACACCAATCTTCGTGATGTAGGTAAGTCGTGAGACGGACATGGTTTTCTTCCTTCATTGAGCGTTATTTCATCGCCTAAAATTTGCTGACGGCCTGGATGATATCGCTCCCTAGTAGTTCGAGGGAGTCTTCTTCGTACATATTCACCAGGCCGCACATGACGTGGGTGATGCCGAGTTCGTGCCAGGATTGGAAGCGTTCTATGACCTGAGCGGGGGTTAGCGTACCGTTGGAACCATCACGTGAAATTTTGAGATGGGTCAGGACGGTTTTCTCGATGGCGTCGTAGGGACGGCCTTCGGCTTCACAGTGTTGGCGAATGACGTCGAGTTTGTGTTGGAGCACTTCTAATCCCTGGGCGGGGGAGACATTGCAGGCGTCGGCGTAGCGGGCTACGAGTCGTAGTGTCTTTTTCTCTCCATTGCCGCCAATGAGAATAGGGGGATGAGGCTTCTGGATTGGTGGTGGTGAACAGAGGGTTTCGGCGAGTTGGTAATGACGGCCCTGATATGGTTTTACTTCCCCCGACCACATTTGCAGAGCGATCTGGAGCGTTTCCTCTAGACGCTCAAATCGTTCGGCTGTTGGCGGGAATGGGATGCCGAGGCCAGCGTGCTCGCGCTCGAACCAGGCTGCGCCGATGCCAAGGTAGGCACGTCCTCGAGAGAGGACGTCGAGGGTGGTGACTGCTTTGACGAGCAGACCGGGGTTGCGAATGGTGACGGCGGTGACCATGGTGCCGAGGCGGATGCGGTTTGTGACTCCGGCGAGGTAGCCGAGGGTGGTGTATGCTTCGAGCATCTCCATATCGGGTGGCCCAAGATGCTTGTGCTGGAAGAGGTGGTCCATGACCCATATGCTGGCGAAGCCAGCTTCTTCTGCTCGCTGTGCGATGCGGGCGAGGGTTGGGGCGATTTCGGTGGGGCCTCCGGGCCAGGTGAAGCGACATGCATAGAGACCGAGCTTCAAGGTTGTTCTCCTTTTTAGATATGGGTATGGATGTGATCCGGCAATGAGTAGGGCATTGGCGGGATCAGGCTGTGCAATGTTGTGTTTTGGGAAGGATACGATATTTTGGGAGTGGTTGGCAAATGAGGGATGACCGTAAAGGGATTTTGATGTGCTTGTTTTCCACTAGGTTGATAGCATACTACCCACATTCCGCAGTTTGGTAGCAACTTTTGCGGAATATCGTGATTTGCCAGTGAAACAATGGTTTTATGCACGAAATACAGGTATTGCCCATCCTATGTGACGAGTTTAGCAAAGTGCAAAACGAAACAGCGCTTCAACAGGTCTTTTAAAGTGTGACAAAATGGGTAAAAGATGTAACAGCTCATATTCAGAAAAACGCATTTCGAAACTGCGGAATGTGAGATACTAAAGGAAGTTACGAGATGATCTCATCTTTCCCACTTTTTATTATGGAGACAGGTGGGAACACGAAGAGTAATATCTAGGGTTAAGCTTATATTTATTCATTTTTGAGCTGATATAACAGACCCATTTGCATCTCATATATTTATGCGACTTTCATTTGAGTAAAGTACATAATCTCCTTTTCCTGCTCGTATCCTCATAGCAAAAATTACTATGGAATAATTTCTGCTCGGTCAAGTAAATGCATTGCTAAACTACTGAGGACGAGGTACTCGTAGGCGTGTTGAGGATCAGTAATATTTCCATCAGATGTATGGCTTTTCTCATTTCGAAACTTATCAATAGCCATCGTCAAAAACTTTACCCCTTCATTAAAGTCACGATCAACATTCGGTGCTGCAGCCCCTTTAATATGCAATTTCCCTTTGCCAAAAGCTTCAGAACCAGTTTCATGACCAGTTAAATTCCTAAGCCTATCTCTGACTACTTTGAAGCTTTTCTCAACGGCTTCTGAATATGCGCCCGTTTCAAATAAATGTCGGCACTTACTAGATTTATCAAAGGTGATTGTGATCACGCAGCGAAAGCGAGGGTATCCACAAGGCGATCAAACAGGGCTCGTGGAATTTTCACGACATCGTGTTCGGAAGACGACATACAAAAAAAGGTGGAGGGCCACAAATGCTGGCGAACAAAAGCGAGCGTATCCGAAAAGGTGGGCAACGTTTTCGCATACCAGGCAGCCTGGCGAACAGGAAACGAGTGACCGTCCAACAACTGATGAGCAAAAATGGTCACGAGCGAAAACAGGCCCAGCAATGCCGGGGTCGTGCGCAGAATGGCCAAATCCGACCATTGGCGCTGGGTCTCCACCCCCAAATGGGTTCGCACTTCATGAAAGGTGACTTCCACATTCCAACGCAAGACAAACCAGTGTAGGATCTGAACGGCAGCGGTATGTTGATCCGTACACAGCAAGCTGACGGGCTCAAACTTGCCCTCTGGATCACGAATAAGCACCCAACGAATCGGGACAGGTGGAACCGGAGACTGATACCACAGGGCAGTGCCAGTCGCTATTTCCACTTCTCGGTTGATACCTCCATACCACGCTACCGTGTGTTTCTGCCACGTCGTTTGTGGGTCTTGCAGGCGCTTTGCCAGCTTGGGCTGCCGTTTGCCTTTGAGCGCAGGTCTGCCCTTTGTACCCGCCTCTCGCTTTGGGGGCGGGTCGTACAAGCAGGCATCCAGGCGCAGACGGGTGACCACCGTGACTTGAGCCAAACGGGTCACCTGACTGAGAAACTCCAGGATCGCATACGTGCCGTCAGCAACGATCACCAATGTCCGGTGCGGCAACCAACGATGCAGTTGCTTGATCATCTGTCTGGCCCAATCGGTGATGGTTTTGTGTTGCTTCTTGCGCTGGTCGTGATAGCGTTCCGAAGGAGCCAGTACCGTCAAAAAGGGCAAAGCCCACACGCGCTGTGCCCACGGGATCGGGGTCAACAGCATCATACAAATCCAGCGCAGCCCAGTCGTTTTGACAAAAAATCCCTTGCTCGAACGAACCGGATCACGATACACGCCCCGTGCAGCAATCTGCGCTCCTCGGCGTCGCTCAATGGTCTTATCAATCCCTATGACAATTGGGGCCCCCGCAGGCACGAAGATCTGTACCAACAGGAGCACCAGCACGCGACTCAGCACCCGCGACGACCATTTCGCTCGATTGAGGACCGGTGATAGTTCTGGAACTGCTTTTCATTCGCCTGGCCCATGACCCGCAAGACCGCAGCGACTGTTCGATCTCCGGGAACCAAAATGGCTCCAATCACGAGCACTTTGGCCCATTCCCACACTCGTTCGCTGAAAACCTCTTCAAAGTAGCGCAACACCTGTATAATCCTTTTAGGCAAAGTCAGCATTCTCTTCTCTTTTATCAAACTGATTTTGAGAGAAGCTTACTCTGCCTTTCCTTTTCTGTCTAGTGATTGGATAAAGTCTAGCTAAGAATGTCAGCATATAGTAGAGATAAATCCATAAGGGGGTATTGTGGTCTAGAGTTTGTACATGTGGCTGCTTGCAGTTCATACCACTTCATAAAATGCCTGCATCCTTTTACAAACTGGCGAATATTACTGACCACGGACCTTGCTTCATGCACAAGAGCCTGGTAATAGATAATTGCGGGTACTATTATCCCCTGAGCAAGCGCCTCATTATCTCTTGTCATTACCTTCTGAGGAATGGAGCCTTCTATATAGGCCTGAATGTAGTTGTCAGGTTCAATTTTTTCAAAATCCGCTAATGGATGAGTAACGCTGTTGGTTGCGATAGAAGCTACAAGAAGGCCTATCTGCATCTCAAAATCTTCAATTTCTACTGCTAATCGCTTAGTGTCTTTTTCAAACGCGTCTACACTAAAATTATTGCCTATCAGTCGTGCTATTGCAGTCTTTACTTCCTCTGCCGTTCGTTCTCTCCATGCTTCTGATAGGCCATTGATATCGCCCCATTCAACACTAAACTTTTCATCCTTAGGTGGCTTCTCAAAGTTTCCATAGTACAGTTTGCTATGGTAACCAATACAAGAGCCGCTCCAAGAATCTCTAATCCGTTCACACGCAACCTTCATTTTCTCAGCATTGGCGGTAAGTTCTTCAATTGAGGAGAAATATTTACTATTGAAATCCGCAAGTAAGGCTTCTAATTGCTGCATGAGGCTCCCTCTATCCATAATTGCCGCCGATTATATCATGGACAAAAAGTGAGGACTATGTAGTGGTACTTTTAGAAGTGTTTTACTTACCTCTTCTCTATTTAACCAATGGTGCTACTTATACATTGAATAGCCCTAAAAATGGCCGATTGAGTCAATTTTTGCCGAGTTTGAGGCTCATTTTGTCGAACATAGAGCAGACCTTCCCGAAGATCTGAGCTTATTGGACCAGATAAGGCATATTCAATCAGTAAGTAGCACCATTGGTTATTGTACCTAAATTTGGCCTCAATTAGTGGCATTGTGCCACAGAAAGGGGCTTGCCAAAAGAACGATGATGAGCCATATCTCTCGTAGAGTCTGAACTTTGCGAGAGGAGGATCATCATGCACGAATTTACCACATTGACGACGAAACAGTTTACGGGTTGTGCCAGTTTGGCCGCCCTGGGAGTGAAGTTGAGGGAACTGAAGCTGTTTGAGCCGATTGAACAACGGGTGCAGATTGCCCAGAAGACGATCAAGGATACGCCGAGCGACAAACTCTATGACGCCTGGATCAGCATGTTGGCAGGAGCGCATGGACTGGTCGAGATCAATACGCGCCTGCGCGCCGATGCTGCCTTGCAGCGAGCCTTTGGGCGGAACCGCTGTGCGGAGCAGTCGGTGGTGCAGGATACCTTGAACGCCTGTACAGCCGAGAATGTGAAACAAATGGAATACGCCCTGGATATGATCTATCGCCAGCACAGTCAGGGCTACCAGCATGACTATCAGCTCAGCTTGCAGGTGCTCGATGTGGATATGAGTGGCCTGCCGTGCGGTCCCAAAGCGGCCCTGGCCACCAAGGGCTATTTTGCCAAGCAGCGCAATCGGCGGGGACGCCAATTGGGGCGCGTGGTGGCCAGTCACTATGGGGAAGTCGTGGTGGATCGCCTCTTTGATGGCAAGACGCAACTGACCCGCGCCTTGCAGCCCTTGGTGCTGGCCACCGAAGAGACGTTGCACTTGGATGAGGACAAGCGTCGCCACACCGTTATGCGCGTAGATGCTGGCGGGGGCAGCCTGGCTGATGTCAATTGGCTGCTTTTGCGCGGCTACCTGGTGCACTGCAAAGATTACTCGGGCCAGCAGGCCAAACGCTTGGCCAAGAGCGTCACGCAGTGGTATGTCGACCCCCAGCAGCCCGAGCGTCAGTTTGGCTGGGTGAGCGAGGCGACCGATGCCTATGTGCGTCCGGTCAAGCGCATCGCGGTGCGCTGTCGTCAGCAGAACAACGAGTTCGCTGATGCCGTGTTGATCTCTGCCTTGTCGGCCCAGCAGGTGCTCACTTTGACGGGTCAGCCCCTCGCGCTGCTGCAGGACCCAGCAGCGGTGTTGTTGGCCTATGTGAGCTTCTACGATCAGCGCGGAGGCGGCGTCGAAACCTCCTTCAAGGGCGACAAGCAAGGATTGGGCATGAGCAAGCGCAGCAAAAAACGCTTTGAAGCCCAACAGATGCTGATGTTGCTGGGCTCGCTGGCCCACAATGTCATCATCTGGGCGCGCCGCTGGTTGGCTGTTCCCCCCTTGCATCGCTATGGGATGCTGCGCATGGTCCGTGATGTCTTGCATATCAGTGGCTTTCTCGTCTTTGATGCGGCGGGCCAGATTATCCAGGTTGTCCTCAATCAAGCGGCTCCTTTGGCTCCCGCTTTAGTCCATTCCTTGGGGAGCTTGTTGGCTCCCATTCACGTGGTCGTTAATTTGGGCCAAACTTAGGTATTAAGAGAAGATGAGAGTATCAAAGTGGTTCAACTATGATTTGTTCTTGTTTATTGGCTACAATTCGGATCAGCTCAGCCATCCCTTGCATCAGCTTAAATTATCTGACTATAATCAGAGAATGAGAGGTTACTGATTGAGCATGTCTGGAGGGTTTTATGGATATGCCATTGGTTGAACAGGTTCGGAGATTTAATCGGACTATGACGGAGCGGGTTGGGGCCCTGAATGATCATTTTCTGCGTCGAACCCATCCGCTTGGGGAGGCGCGGTTGTTGTGGGAGATTGGAGCAGAGGGGATGAGCGTGCGGGAGCTGAGACGGCGATTGGGGCTTGATTCTGCTTATGTCAGCCGCTTGCTGAGCTCACTTGAGAAACAAGGTTTGATTGTGGTGAGGGCGAGTGAGGAGGATGGAAGAGTGCGTGTGGTGCGGCTTACTAAGGCCGGGGTGCGTGAGCGAGCAGAGCTGGATCAGCGGGCCGATGCTTTTGCGCGTTCGATGCTGGAGCCACTTAGCGAGAGCCAACGGGTGAAACTGGGGACGGCTATGGCGCAGGTCGAGCGGCTGCTGATCGCGTCGATGGTTCAGATCAGCGTTGCTGATCCGGCCAGCTCGGAGGCTCAATGGTGCATTCAACAATATTTCATGGAATTGGGTGAGCGCTTTGAGATGGGGTTCGATCCGACTGTGAGCAGACCGGCGCATGCACATGAACTGGTGCCTCCGGCTGGGCTGTTGCTCATTGCACGTCTGCGGGAGGAGCCGGTTGGCTGTGGCGGTTTAAGGTTTTACGAGCATGCTATCGGGGAGATCAAGCGTATGTGGGTCGCTCCACGAGTGCGCGGTCTTGGGCTGGGACGGCGTCTGCTGCTTGGCACTGGAGCACGGGGCCAGGGAAGTGGGCGTTGGGGTTCTTCGCCTGGAAACGAACGGTTCCTTGATTGAGGCCATTCAACTGTACCGAGACTCTGGATACCAGGAGGTAGAAGCTTTCGACGACGAGCCGTATGCTCATCACTGGTTTGAAAAGCGACTTTGAATGGGGAGGGAGATGTACTATAGGCGTTAACTTAAGCCCACCAGACCGTCGCCCCCAGCCCAAGGACAGGCACAAGGCACTGTCCCTACACGACGGACGAGTGGGCACTTCCTCGTTCAGTGAGCGCCTATGCGCCCCAGGCTGGGTCCATAAAGGCCTTCTCCTCGCCACTCTATCATCTTCGCCCCTACAGATTGTCGGGCTATTCTTCGTTATGTGATAGAATCAGATGCTGTGGAACGGGCCGATAATGGATTTTAAAATGAATCAGGGTATGTAGGGGTGGATACGGGCCGATAAATCGGCGGTGGCGGCGATGAATCGCGCCCTACGAGGATGACGTGTCCATTCACGACATCCGGAGTATTTCGTTACAGTTCATTATTGGTGGTGGTGGCAATACGTCAGGCCTTATGTTTTACATGGAGGTCCTATTGTCCCTAACTCAAGACGTGAAAAGAAAGAAGAGCAATTTGTATCAAGAACTGGCGCAACGGTTTAATGACGAGCTACAACTGAAACAGCCGCCTATAGGATTGGCCTTTGTGGATGAGGTGCCTGAAAGTGTCCAACATACGAAGGCGCGTGTGCCATCTGCTTGTACCTTCTGGCGGTTGGGAGAGCAAGGGGTGTTTTATGCGACGGCGGAGGATCACTCGGAATGTCCGATTGGTATGATGACGATGGGTTTTCCGATGCCGGAGAGAATCTCAGGAGCGAGCACAGGCGTTAGTACAGACGATGGCGGAGGTGCAGTATTTCTCGCCAGACGAGGTGAGCGCTTTACCAGTTGTGAAGAAGCCGCATAAGAGTATTGTGTATGGACGGTTGGACCAGTTTCCAATTGAGGCGGATGTTGTGCTGTGCATCCTGGATACGCAGCAGGCGATGCTTGTGGCGGAGGCTATGGGCAATATGAATTGGTTGCAGTCGGGAGGGCAAGCGGCATTTGGGAGACCAACGTGCGCGGTTATTCCACGTACAATGCTGACGGGCGCAACTTCGATGAGTTTTGGATGTGTGGGGGCACGCACGTATGTTGGCTTAACGCCCTCTGAATTGGTGCTGACGGTTCCTGGCAGTGAGTTTGCCGGGCTGGTTGAACGATTGCAGACGACGGTTTCTGCTAATGCTGCGCTGGCACCATTCCATCAACAGCAGAAAGCGCGTTTTAGCAGTTAGGTAGCAAGAATCGGTTATGATAGATATTTGCTTATTGGGGACTTGCGGAATGATGCCGATGCCGGGGCGCTGGCTTTCGTGCGCCCTGGTGCGTAGTGGCTCAACTTTGACGCTGCTGGATTGTGGTGAGGGGACGCAGGTTCCGTGGAAGTCGCTGGGATGGGGGTTTCGGCAGTTGGGAGCGATTTGCTTTACGCATATGCACGCGGATCACGTAGCAGGTTTGCCAGGGGTGCTTTTTATGGTGGCTCATGCAGGTAGGACTGAGCCGCTGGATATTTATGGCCCTCCTGGCACTGCTTATGTTGTGGATGGGCTGAGGCGGATTGTTCCTGAACTGCCGTTTCCGGTACAGATTCACGAGATTAAAGGTGGCGAGCATTTCAACTTACCGGGTGGGTTGAAGGGTTCTTGCGGGGCTGCCTCGCATGGTATTCCTTGCCTGGCCTATCGCATTGAGTTGGAGCGCGGTCCTTCTTTTCTGCCGGAGCAGGCGCGGGCGTTGGGGTTGCCGGTACAACTGTGGTCGAGGCTACAACATGGTGAGACGTTGGAATATAATGGCCAAATCGTCACCCCACAGCAGGTGCTTGGTCCGCCACGGCGCGGTATTTCGTTGGGGTTTATTACTGATACGCGGCCCACGCAGGCGCTCAGCACGTTTGTCCAGGATGTTGATTTGTTGATCTGTGAGAGTATGTATGATGATGTCGAGGATCTGCCGTTAGCGCGTGCCAATGGGCATATGCTGGCGGAGGAATCGGCTGGTATTGCTCAGGTGTCGGGTGCACATGCGCTCTTGCTGACGCATTTCAGTCCGAAAATTACTGATCCGTCGCAGGCGGAAAAGGCGGCACGGCGCGTTTTTACGAATACGCGTGCTGGGAGAGATGGGATGGTGGTGACGTTGGATTATGATTCATAGCGGTCGATAAGGAGGCTATCATCCTTCGCTCCGTTGAGGATTTCTCGTGGGGCATCCAGATCCTTCGCTTCGCTCAGGATGACAATATGGCCTTCTCTTCAGGATGACAACCCGGCCCTACAGTTCATAATCAAGCCCTACCTAGCTTGCTTCGGGTAAATCATGAGAAAGTGGTTTACTCTGCTCTATCTGCTTCGTCTCTGATTGTAAAGGTTCGACCAATTGCAGGCGTGGGCGGATGTTTTTGAGGTGGAGATCGAAAAATTCGGTGACTTTCTTGACGTAGGCGGGGCGATCGGCAAAGTATGCGCCGCAATGGTCGGCTTCGGGCTGAATCCATAGTTCCTTGGGTTCCTGGGCAGCGGCGTGCAAGAGTACCGCGTCACGAGGATCGACGACGGAGTCCTTGCCGTTATGGATAATCAAGATGGGACGTGGCGCAATGCGAGCAATATCACGTAGTGGCTCGACCTGATTAAAACGATAGCCGGCACGCCACCATAATAGACGGTCGACAGTCCAGATGAAGGGGGCCGATGGCAATGGAACGGTACGGCGGAAGTTGTACTCGACGGCGCTCCAGTGGGTGGCAAAGGGACTATCTGCTACCAGAGCCTCTACTTCGTTGCTTCGAGCACAACTCATGATGGCAACCGCAGCTCCCATTGAATAGGCGACTACCCCTAATCGTGTTTGAGGTGCACGCTCTTTGGCATAAGCGACTGCGCCAAGAAAATCGTTGATTTCACGATAGCCAAGGGTCACAGGTTTCCCAACTGCTGTTCCATGTCCATAATACTCAAAGGCCAGAACGTTATGGCCAGCTTTCCAGAGGTGAGCAGATATGCCGAGAACGTTGGTCATACTGGTACGATAGCCGGGGCAGACTAAAATGGTAGTGGTGGCATCTGGACGAGGGATGTACCAGCCACTTACTTTGTGATCTCCATGCAGTGGCGGGAAGACGACGGCTTCGGCGGGAAGATCAAGTTCAAAGGGAGAATAGGTATAGAGTTCATAATAATTTGGCTGCCTTGTGGGACGTGTCAGTGCCTCCACTACGTAGATGGCTATACTCAGCAGTATTCCTAGCAACCCGATACCACTACCCAATCCGCCCAACACGAGTTGTTTGAATGAAGGACGAAAAAATCGAATGTTTGGTAGCTGTGACATCGTTGTCGCTCACCTTTCTAGCATATGATTGCCTGGAAGGACGAAGTATGATACATGTGATCCCTACAACATTTAACGTGAGGAGAGAGGATGTTATGCCTCCTTACTAGTATCACATTGTTTCAATCGGAAATGCGAAGGAAAGATGTTTCCTCTACAATATATGATTAAATATAGCCATATATCTCACATAAAAGCAAGCGATCAGGTCGTTTCCTGACGGGACAATCTCTTGTTCCCATAAGCAGGATATGCTATACTCAGCATATCTCGTTTAACGGTACGTTACGAGCGATTTTGCTGAAAGTAATGAGGGAAGTATGTCCATGAGTATGAGCAATCACTGTTCTCATACTTTGATTTCGAGCCAGCAGGTACACCAAATCGATTGGAGGTTTGGTTTGCTCGACATGCCTTTCAGCACATAAAAGCAGACGCTACACGTCGCCAGACCTCTTGAAGGTCTGGCGATTTTTTTGTGCGTTGTAGTTCTGCATTGACTTGACTGTAAGGGCCAATTTATCGGCTAAAGGAGAGAAAGAAAATGGATGTAAGTTTCTTTGTACGAGGGCTGTTGATTGGCCTTTCTATAGCTGCTGTGGTTGGGCCGATGAGTATTCTATGCATCAACCGTACGTTGAACTTTGGACAACGTCATGGCTTGATTTCTGGACTGGGTATAGCTACGGCTGACGCGATATACGGGAGCATTGCAGCGTTTGGAGTGACGGTAATTGCAAGTTTCCTGGTTAGTCAGCACATCTGGATTAGCCTGATTGGTGGACTGTTTCTTGTCTACCTGGGTATTAAGACGATTTTGAGCCGGCCAGCAGAACGAGCAGCCACGGCTAAAACGACTAGGGTTTTTGGCGCGTATGCCTCGACGTTGCTGTTGACGCTGACCAATCCGCTGACCATCCTCTCATTCGCGGCGATTTTCGCGGGTATTGGCGTGGGTGGGGCAAGTAAAAGCTACCTTTCTGCAGCTATAGTGGTGCTGGGGGTGTTTTTCGGCTCGGCTTTGTGGTGGTGCATCTTGACAAGCCTGATCAGCCTGATGCGAGGGAAACTGAATGCGAGTTGGCTGTTGTGGATCAACCGGATTTCTGGAGGTATTATTGGCATTTTCGGGTTGATTGCATTGCTGAGCTTGAGATGATTGAGAGGGGCAAGAGATACAAGTGAAGCATCTCTCAATGGACAGAGAGATGCTGAGCGAAGCGAAGCATGACAATACCGACCATCCACTATCAGCGGTGGCGCGATGAATCGCGTCCAACAACTACCTCGATCAATTTTTTAATCCCCATCAGCGGCCATAAGGTATTCCGCATCAAAATGGGCCAATGCCTATACCGTGCAGGATCATCTCGAGTGCGCTCAGGGCGATTACTGGTATGAAGATGAAACGTAGGGTTTTGTTGCTCATGCGGGTGAGCAGATGTGCGCCTACCAGTGCGCCGATGAGGACGCCGAGAGCGACGGGGGCGGCGACCAGTGGGGGAATATCGCCACGCGAAAAGTAGATGCCTGCGCTGGCGGCGGCTGTGACACCAATCATAAAATTGCTTGTGGTGGTCGAGACTTTGAGGGGCAGACGCATAAAGGCATCGAGGGCCAGGACTTTAAAGGTGCCGCTACCGATGCCGAGCAGTCCTGAAATGAGTCCAGCGACATACATCATTGCCAAGCCGAATGGAGTGCGCGTGACCTGGTAGGAGACATCTCGTCCTAGACAGCGATCTGGATAGGAACTTGAGAGATGGAGCCACTTCGACCAACGATCATCCTTGACTCCCTGTGGCAATTCTTCTCCGATCTTGAAGACTAAGGGGGCGGCAGAGATCAGCAGAATAACGCCGAAGATTACGGAGAGCAGGCTGGGTGCGAGCAGACCGGCCAGGAATGCGCCGCTGATCGCGCCGACTGTGGTAGCGAGCTCAAGGAACATGCCAACACGGATGTTGGTCAGGTGGTCACGCACATAGGCTGCCGCTGCACCACTTGAGGTGGCGATAACGGAGATGATACTTGCCCCGATAGCGAAGTAAATCGGAAATCCAAAGACGAGGGTTAGTAAAGGAACAATCAACACGCCTCCACCTAGTCCTACAAGTGAACCAAGCAATCCTGCCGCAATCGCGCCCATAAAAATGAGTAGAACGACGCTTAAAGAAAAGTGCAAATGTGAAATGCCCGTGTGTTGCTGGCTGGGAGCCGTATTGCCAAGAAAAAAGATGCTGAATAGCAGGATAGCCAGGACTATAAACGTAATTACGACGTACTTGCGATCTCGTTCAAGTAAGAAGGTGATAATTGAAACTGCAACACGTAGGACCGGTGTTGCAATGAGAAGCAGCAGGCCAAGTGCGATTACGGCCTGGGGTCGCAAGATGAGCAAGCCTTGTCCGACTTGACCGAGCGTTTGCGGGAAGGTGAGCAAGCGTTGAAGGGATAGACCACCGGGTTTTAATGGTAAAAGGAATAACCCGAGTGCAATGATGACTGCGCTGAGTATTACGCCGCCCTGGAGTACCCATCCAATAATGTTGGTGCCAAATGTTTCCTTTCGCGAGGCCGATTTTTGATATTGCTCCTGGATAGTTTCTTTTGGAAATTGCTTTGCTTCACTTTTACCTAAAAGGGTTGAGGGATAAGAACTATACGTTTTCATTGATATGACCTTAAGAGTTACTTTGAGAATGAAAGTTAGCCGATACTGGTGGGTGAACACGATGTATCGGCCCTATATTTGTTATTCACCTATTATCATTGTAACTCAGGTTTCTCATTCTTACAATACATGTTTAGTATGTTTTCCATAATTTTTAGGAATGTATGTTTCTTGAGTGGTTATTTCTTTATTCACTAATTACATGTGTTGGCTGATGTTGCTCTTGCTTCCATTCCCGAGCGAAGACGAACAATTCTCGGAAGGCGCGGATGATGACGGTGAATTTGGCACCAGTTGCCTTTCCACCTTGACGAGGCAGATGGTGTACCCCTACCTCTTTATAGGTACACCCAGCTTGTTTCAATCTGAAGAGCAATTCGGCGTTAATCATTGCGCCGCGCGTTTCCAGTGGATGGGTATGAAGGAATTCGGTGTGCAAGAGTTTAAAGGCACAGTCGATATCACTTGCGTGCACGCTTAGCACGAGTCTGATCAGCCATTTCCATCCCCAGGCGTTGAGTTTGCGTATCCAGGAGTCCTGACGATGTATGCGATAGCCGATGACTGCGTCGTATGCATCAATGAAAGGGAAAAACTGAAAGAGATCTCGAATATCAAATTGCCCATCGGAGTCCATAAAAAAGGTGAGTTCTTTGGTTGCGGCGGCAAACCCACTCACGAGTGCTGCACCATATCCTTGATTGCTAGCGTGGGAGACAAGCCGGACGTGCGGGTCACTTTCGGCCATGGCAGTGACAATGGCTGCAGTCCCATCTGTACTGCCGTCGTTGACGATGATTACTTCGAAGTCTTTGATCCAACTTTGTAATACGGCGAGAATATCTGAGATGGTAAGTGCGATAGCTTGCTCTTCGTTGTACGCAGGTAGGACGACGGAAAGGCTATGCCTGATGTCAGGCATGTCTTTGCTCTCATTTCCATAGACTGGCATGCGCTCACCGTGTTCTTGTATGGCAGGATAGCCTGCCAATGATCCCAAACGTTTTTCAGAGATGCCCATATTCACTCCATTGTGATAAGAGTGCTAATCTATTGCTCTTTCATTATTTTATAAGCCTGACTAATCCGCCTCCGGAGTAGTTGCGTAGACGGAGTATCGCCAGTACGATTTTTGGCAAAGCAAGGGTTGTGCTTGTGACGATATAACGGCTTTCCCAGGCCGGATGAAATTTCTGTTTGAAGTTGAAGAGAGAACGGCGGCTCTCTAACAAATGCAGGCGGTCTGTGACAAAACTGGCAAGCTGGCCTTGACTCAGAGTCATCTCCTGGCGGGTATCCGCCATTGCGACCATGCCGAGGCTGACTACTTGCGCGCCGCTTGAGCGGAAGCGCTCGATGGCACGCACGAGTAAGAGTTCAATCACTCCTGGGGGCGCATCTGGAGACCTACGCATTAAATTGAGTGTCCATCCCCAATCACACATTTCGGCTTCGTTGCCTCTAGCAGTGGCATTTGTTGCTAAAGAACCATAGACGGGTAGAAAGGTTACAAATGCGCATGGTTCACCTACACTCGTCGTTGCTACCGCGGTCACGACTCGTGGAGTAACTCTATGAGCGATATCTGACGGTAAAGGAATGTTGGTCAGCATATCCCCCTGTTTAGCAGCATCCGGCAACTCATTCAGCCTTCCCATGCTGAAACCCATCTCCGATGCGTTCTGACCAGCTTTGTGCTCCAACCAGGCGTTTGAGATTTGCTCCAGTTGATACATTGCTTCCGTAGAGGGAATCCCTTCGTGCCAATGGATGACCACATTGTCACGTTCGGCGCGCCGAGCGCTAATCCGTACATTCGCGATAGCCGAGCCATTGAGTGTAAAGACTTGGGGATTTATTATGGCTTCTTCACCAATTTTAAATGCGCGCAATTTGAGGGCACGATATGTTGGCAGATGATCGTGGTATGTTTGATAGAAAGCCACGCGCCAATTTCGAAGGGTACAAAAATCAAGGAAGCTACGGGTCACGCGCTCAAATGCCTCGGGTGCGCACACCGGGTCACCAAGCACTACTGCGACATTACCCTCCACTCGATAGTTTACCAATCCTTCTTCACCCGGGGCCAGAAAATGCAAGTTCTGTTGGGCCAGACCAAAGAACGCAAGTGTATGACTGCCATAGTAGCGAGTCAGCTCTGCCTTTGTATCATAGGCCTGAGCAATTTCTTCCTTTGGATAGAGCATTTATGATACCTTTCAAAATGTTTTTGCATTCCGAGACATTTTTAGTTTGCCCACAAGGATAGTTAGGGCTGTAAATATGGTTGTATGATTGCCAGGGATGCGATAAAAAGCGGTGGTTTTGACCATATATACATCCTGTTTAGAAAAAAAGTGCAGGGTTTGGGCATTGACTTATGATGAAATGGTGCCCAAACCCTTATGACGATCACTGTGCAGCGGCGCAATCATACAACTGGGAGGCACCACCAAAGCCGCCTCCGCCAACACCAGTACCGGAACTGGACGAAGCAGGCTGCCATTGACTTGCTGGCACCGACTTACAATGCTGCGTCACCCAGGTTGTCAGAGCGCTCTGTTGCCCGCCAAAGCCACCAGGTCCTGCGGCCAACCCCCCTTGCTTCAAGAATTGCTGCGCCTGGCTCTTGAGCTGCGCGGGGAGCTGATTAATGATCTGATTAATCGTCTGTTGTGATAGTTGTCGCCCACCTCTGAACGAATTCAATAGGAAGAAGCGTACTGTGCCATTCGCAACCAGGGATGCCAATTGACTAGTCGTCAGGATAGGATCGCTGCCGGAGAAGCCTCCGAGTGACATCACAGGCTTGTTCGTCTCGATAATGAGTTGGTCGGCAATGCCCTGTGAACTGGGGACAGCGACCAGGAATTTCGCAGTGCCCTGATTGGCTTCCAGGTAGTTAATCAGCTTCGTATTTGTATTGGCAGTTCCATCGTTTCTTCCACCTCCACCAAAGCCACCGAAGTCACCTCCCTGGGGCGGTCCTGCTACCAGGGTATCGCCTTGCTTACTCAGGAGGATGGGAGTGATGGCCCACACCGTTGGAGCAAGCATCAGGGCGAGCAGTCCAACACCGAGCGCAGGCAGGAGGAAGCGTTCGTTGGGTGCTTTGACACGCAGACGAGGGGCGATACGAGCGCCTGCGAGCACTACCACTGCGATGATGCTCAGGACGACTATGATTGGGACCATCCAACTTGCCCACGTTGGATACGCGCTGAGCAGGTATATCTGCTCGGCTACAGTGGCGACAAGGGCCAGTGGAAGTAGCCAGCCTTTCCAACCACCGTTGCGGAAGTCTTTCCACATGATCACCAAGCCGATTCCGAAGAGTGCGGCAATCGCCGGTGCCATCTCTGTCATGTAGTACTGGTGGAAGAAGCCTGCTACACTAAAGAAGATACCCGTTGTGAGCAGCCAGGTTCCCCATAGTATAAGTGATTTCTGCTGCGGGTCTTCCTGGAAGCGTGGACGCCGCTGCCAGGCAAGAGCCAGTAAGCCCAGGAGCGCTATTGGTAGGAGCCAAGAGACCTGACTTCCAAGTGCTTCCTGGAAGAGGCGCAACGGACTGGCAGCGCCAGTATTAAAGATCCCGCCAAAACCACCTGCTCCCGGTTGCTGCCCTGCCCTATTCCTCCCAAAGTTAAATGTTCCTCCATTTCCGTTGGTGGGGGGGGTTCCAGTCGTCGATGAAGTCCCATTCCCGTTTGCTGGTGGGGTTCCGGTGCTGGTTGATCCTCCACTCCCGTTCGTGGCAGGCGTTCCAGTCGTGGGAGGGGTTCCAGCCGTCGATGAAGTCCCATTCCCACTAGTAGTATTTCCGGAACTGGTGGTAGTGTTTGTAGGAGCGTTCGGACGCGATCCTCCTCTGAAGCCCCCTCTTCCACCAAATATCCCACCAAGCAGGCGCTCAATACCATTGTAGCCAAGGGCAAGGGTAAGTTCCGAGTTATTCGTGGTCGAGTCAACGTAAGGGCGTTGGGAGGCCGGTGTAAGGTCTACCGCCGCTATCCAGGAGAACGAGACGGCCAACAGCACCAGCGTAGCTAAGGCCAGGTGCCCGATACGCTTCCAGATGCTCCTAGGGGCTGCGAGCAGGTAGAGGAGTCCGAAGGCAGGTACGACAAGGTAGGCCTCAAGCATTTTGATGTTGAAGCCGATACCTACGATTACGGCTGACAGCAGCAGCCAGCGTAATTTTCCGGTCTCAGCGGCACGTATCACCGCCCATGCTCCTGCAAGGAGGAACACAGCCAGGATGCTATCAATGGTAGTATTGCGATTGGTCACGACGCTAATGGGCATGATCGCCAGGGCAAGCGCAGCTAACAGACCAGCGACCACACCAAAGTGGCGTCGTACAAGGTAATAGAGCAAGAGTACCGACAGCACCCCGGCGAGTGCCTGGGGCAAGAGGATACTGAAAGAATTGAAGCCAAAGATCTTGGCGCTGAGCACATCGAACCAGAACCCGACAGGAGGCTTATCGACAGTGACGAAGCCACCTGGATCGTAGGAGGCGAAAAAGAAATTATGCCAGTTGTCCATCATGCTTCTTATGGCTGGAGGATAGTAACTGCCATAGCCGTTCGCCCCCAACTGGAAGAAGTCCATGAAGATGGAGATGAGCGTGATTCCTGCTAGCGCCACTTGATGCCAGGCTGGGGGCCAGGAGGGAAGGCGGAAGCGTCTCTCTCTCCTTTTTTGCTCTATAACATGTTCAGGTTCGGGTTCAGCCGAAATGATTCTCGGTGCTGTATCAGCCATATGTATCTTCTCCCTACGATTTTGTCTGTTGATCCTGTGAGCTACCGGCAAAGGTCCAGAATCGCATAAAGCTGTATGAGATAACTGTACCAATAGCGATGGCTATAAGTTTTGAGGCGTTGCCCCATAAGGTGGGATTGGCAATCAATGGCTGCAACGCCTTACCAGCTAACCAGATGAGAGCACTACTATAAATAACTTCTAGAACCAGGCTTATAGTAAAGCGTACTACTTCTTTTGAGGTTGTTTTCTGTGTACGTCGAAACGTCCAATATTTGTTCAAGAAAAAACTACTCAATGCGCCGCTAGCATATGCAATGGCATTGTACAACGCTAGAACCTGCACATTGTTCGTGGGAAAGCGCCATAGAAGGATATTGAGCATTAACAAATCAAAAAGTGTGTTCGCGCCACCCACAAGGCAATAGCGAAGAAACTGCCTGAATGTGCTTTTCCATCCATGCAATCGATTGGTATCAGTATCTTGGGCTGCATTGAAAGATTCTTCTTGCGCCTGTATTTCTTTCGTCTCTGTCAAAGACAACGACCACTCCTCTCGAAGCACTTTAGCTTACCTATTATATTGTACGTGGTCGTTGTCCGAATTTCATGAAAGAAATCTAAAAAGTGTGTAAAGTTTTTACAAAGTGATCGAACTTGCGTGGGTGGAGTCAAGGAAATGCATTCTTCTAAAGAGTAGCACTTGCCGAAGATCTCAAATATACTTGCTTTAAAGAGCGAACTATGCGCTGCTCAAGGAAGAAGGATGCATTGCCCACAGCAACATGAAAAGCCCCCTCAGTAATCATTCACAAGCACTGCACGATAGCCCATTTAGCAAGATGGTATTTACTGTATTGGTGGTTGTACGTTCAGAGTAATAGGGCTAGTACAGAAGAGCAGAGGATATGAACATGAGATGCACAAGTTGCGGATTACCACTTTCACCGGCGCGTACGATGAAGAGCTGTCCTCGCTGTGGGACACTTATTGTTTCGGAGAAGAAGTTCTCTTCATTGGCAGGGCACCAGTCATTACCTCAGAGTATCGCCTCTGCGGAGGGGACTTCGTGGAAAGCAGGGATGCCGCAAGGAGAGGCGATACACCAGGTGCCTACAGGGTTGGTGCGAAGTCCAATGGCACGCCCGGAAGGACATGATGAGCTGGGGCCCTTCAGGTCTGATGTGTTTCAGCCTGTAGGGGCTCATGTGCATGCTCCTGTTCCCTTTCCACCTACTTCGCCCGCCGCACCATCGTTGATGCCGCAGCCTATACCGCAGCTTGATCCGATGTGGCTTCCTACACCGGTAAGTGAAGAACAGAAGAGTTCCTCGGTCCAACAGGGGGAGGTGCAAGCTTATGGCGAGGCAATCCCAAGGGGTGTGCAGGTGGGTGAGCAAGTGATGGGTGATACCCACCTACATCGTCTCGGGGATACGGGCGTTCCGCTGCATGCAGAGCTTCACTCTGCGGTAGCTGACGACCGGTTGAGCGTGCGGGTTGATCAATCGACGGTGGATACATCAGCGGGTGGGATATATCGCTCCCCTACATTCGGTGGAGGGACACCATGGATTGCACCTGTGAATCGATCCCTACGGGAAGACACGATCAGGTCGAGGCAAGCGAGGAAACAGGCAGTTGGCTTTATCACGGCAGGACTATGCGTGATGATGGGTGGGTTGATCCTGGTCTTCGTGTATGTCATGGCGGGAGGTTTGCCAGGGAGCGCAACCGGCAGCAATCCAGTGCAGACTGCTGGCGCGAATGCTTCGTCACCCACAAGAGCATCTTCACCTGCATCTTCACCGACAGCTACCCCGCTCCTTGGTCAGAAATATATCGATCATGCACAACTGGCCAGTAGTATAGACCCGGTGAGCCATCAGCCAATCCAACTGACGACGACGTTCAAGATGAGACAGCCAATCTATATTTTCTTCCAGGTGCATCCTGCCGGACAGAGTGGCGCGGTATGTCTACTGTGGTATGCGAATACTAGAATGTTCTTTCCCTACGCGCTGGCGGTATATCCAAATGAGCGAACGACCTACTCCTATGTGAGTTATGGTGGTACCGGCTCGGGCTATGTAGAGCTGTACTGGGCCAGCACGACCAGGTGTACCGATAAAGTGCTGGCCCAGCGTGTGAATTTCACGGTGACTGCTTGATGGCTCACGATGGTTCGACGAGCAGGCGTCGGAGGACCTTGCCTACCGCATTTTTGGGAAGTTCGGTACGAAACTCTATCTGTTGTGGGACTTTATAGGCGTCAAGTCGTGCGGTGCAGAGGGCTTGGAGTTCACCAGCAGTGACCTTTTCACCACGTTTGAGCACAACAACCGCCTTAATAATAGGGCCGTCAATCCTCGCTTTGCCGACATTCTTCGTTTCGCTGTCATATTTCGCTCCGGTGACCATCTGGGATCCTTCGCTCTCGTTCAGGATGACAGGGGGTTCGCTCAGGATGGCGGGGGATTCGCTTGAAGTGAGAGACCCCGTAACGGCTGTGGGTGCAGGAGCAGGAACATAGACGACAGCAACTTCGAGGACCTTGGGGTGCTCGTAGAGAACTTCTTCGATGTCGCGAGGATAGACGTTGTAGGGGCCAGAGAGGATAAGGTCTTTTTTGCGATCAATGATGGTAAAGAAGCCATCTTCGTCCATACTTGCCAGGTCACCGGTATGCAACCATCCGTCCTGCAATACAAGGGCTGTCTCTTCGGGCATGTTCCAGTAGCCTTGCATGACCTGGGGGCCACGGATAAGCAGTTCACCGACTGCGCCGATGGGCAGCGGCTGACCGGTTTTCCAGTCGACGACGCGGGCGTCGGTACTGGGCAGAGGCATGCCAATGGAGCCGACACGGCGCTCTCCCTTGAGTGGATTAGAGTGCGTGACGGGCGAGGCTTCGGTGAGACCATAGCCTTCTATCAGGCGTCCACGAGTGAGTTTTTCAAAGGCTTCCTGGACTTCAACGGGGAGTGGGGCCGAGCCGCTAACGCACATGCGAATGGATGCGACGCCGTAGCTGCGGACCTTCGGGTAGTTTGCAATGGCGAGGTAGAGGGCGGGCACGCCGGGGAAGATGGTGGGATGCGTGCGTTTGATAACGTCTAGTAGCTCGCCCGTGCGTGTCTGAGTAGGCAGCAGCACCATTGAAGCAGCAAGGCCAATGGAGAGGTTCATGCAATCGGTGATGCCGTAGGAATGAGAGAGTGGTAAGACGCAGAGAAGCACCTCACGCCCACGTCTGGCATCGGGCATCCAGTGACGCACTTGCGAGACATTGACGGTCAGGTTGCGATGCGTAAGCATCACGCCTTTAGGGGTATCGGTAGTACCGGAGGTGTATTGGAGCAGGGCCAGATCACCAGCGGTGATACCGCTGTCCAAGGGCGAGGAAGGCTGGCATCGCAGGAGGTATGAGAAGGAGTGGTAGGACACACGCTTCTGGGACAATACAGCATCTGCCGGAAGAGGCGCGATCAAGCGGCCTCGACGAAATGGGAGGATGGAAGAGGGAACGCCATGTGTATGAGGCATGGAGACGCGCAGCTTGCTGAAAAGCCTGAGAAGAAGAGCACTTTGGTGTCGTGCTGTCTTACTTCGCCTTCGCTCAGGCTCTCTGTCCATCGTGGGAGATCCTTCGCTACCGCTCAGGATGACAGGCGAGTTGGTATAGATGACATGCTGGATAGCAGTATTCGCACTGAGAGAGGGAACGATTGATTGCGTTCCTCCATTCGATGAGGTGGGAGCGCGATTGACGAGGCCCTTGACGCTCTCGTGGGACGAGGCGAGTGTGAGTAAGACAGTAGCTCCTGAGTTCGAGAGTTCATAGTCCAGTTCTTCCTCATTTGCAAGGGGGCTGGCAAGGACGACCACCGCTCCTGCTTTGAGGGTACCATAAAAGGCGATGATGCACTGGGGAATGTTGGGCAGGACGATAGCGACACGGTCGCCTTTTTGTACGCCAAGTTGCTGCAAAGCATGGGCAAAGCGATTGCTCAAGGCGTCGAGTTCGCGGTAGCTCACGCTCTGGTCAAAGAAGATGATAGCAGGACGATGCGGAAAGGCGCGTGCGGCGCTCGTGAGCAGGTCATGCAACGGTTGTTTCGGGAGCGATACCTGCTCCGGTACCTCGCTATCATAGTGATGGAGCCAGGGCATTTCAAAGAGGCGGACAATATGCGGGGAGTGGGCAAGTGGGGCCGGAGGGTTGATGGATGTGCCGCCTATTACTTTAGGGGTAATCAGACGGCGGATCACGCGGTTGACGGCATCGGGACGTTCCAGTTGGACAAGGTGGGCCGAGACAGGGATGACAACCTGCTGAGACCCAGGGATAGAGCGGGAGACATCCTCGTAATGTTCACGTAAGAAGACGGTATCGCGTTGTCCAAGGATGACGAGGGTAGGAACGCGTAGAAGCCCCATACGTTCATCACCGCGCCAGACGGACATCACGGAATCGTGCATGCGCTTGAGCGTGCGCTGTGGAGCATGCAGGGCAATCTTGAGTCGCTTCGCAAGAAAGCTGAAGAGGGGGTCCGGGACGTTCATGAGGCGTCGCACGATAGGATGCAGGAGAAAGCGCGTCGGCACGCCAATCAGTACGAGACCTTGTACGTCGTCTGGATGACGTAGGATATATTCGCAGGCGATGGCACCGCCGAAAGAGTGCCCAATGAGATAGAAGGGGTGCTGAATGTGCAACGCTTTCAGCAGCAATTCCACGTCATTTACCAGGTTTTCCATGCTATACGTGACGCCCGGAGGATCATCGCTTAACCCATGACCACGCCAATCGGGTGCGATTACGCGCATAAATTGTCCAAAGTAGCGCAACTGATAGATCCATTGTGAGGCATCGCCTCCATAACCGTGGATGAAAACGAGCGTGCTTGAGGCACCTTCGGGTTCGATGTCGATCACGCTGAGACGGCGCAGGGGAGTTGCATGTGTACCAATAGGGGCATAGATTGTGCGCCGGTAGAGTTCAATATCTAATGCCATATGCTGCTCCTCCATAGATATAACAGGGGCGGAATGATTAGTACTGAGCGGTCACCTGCAATACATTAGCCCTTTGGCACAATTACAGATGTTGATAGTTGGGGTCTGTCACACCACGCAAGAGCAGCGCCAGCTTCGCACGTTCCTGCTCAGTTAAAGGTAGGAGAGGCAAGCGCGGGCGACCGCCATAGCCAGTGGTGAGTTCAAGGGCGGCTTTCAGGCCGGGCACGCTGTAGGTGGTAGTGACCGCGGTATTGGCCGGGACAAGTAGTGCCTGCAAGATGCGCGCTTCCTCAAGCTGACCGGCGTTGAACAGTTCCTGCACACGACAGACTTCTTGAGGAAAGATATTGGCGAGTGCGGCAACCGCGCCGACTGCGCCTATGACAAGCGCGGGAAGTAAGTAGCCTGCACTTCCCGCAAAGACATGAAAATGAGAAGTTTCGGCATGTCCCATGTACGCAACGATTTGAGCCAGCTTTGCGATATTTCCCGCGCTATCCTTTACGCCAACGATGTTGGGATGCTCGGCGAGGGTACAAATAGTGGTGGCATCAAGGTCCAGGCTTGCTGTGCTGGCGGGCATATTATAGATCACAATCGGTAGGGGACTTTTGTCGGCTACTGTTCTATAGTGGGTGATCAATGCACGAGCATCCATACGACCTTTGAAATAAAAAGGTGGTAAGACGAGTGCGAAGTTGGCTCCCGAACGCATCGCTTGCTGGCAATTAGTAATCGTGGTTCGTGTCGATTGGTCTCCGCAACCCGCGAGAATCTGCGCATCGTCTCCCGCTGCTTCGCGTGCAGCCTCAATCACCTGCGCCCGTTCGATACTTGTGAGGTGGACGGCTTCGCCATTTGTGCCCATCACAACATAGCCTGCGATACCGCTCTCTGATAAACGTGTAATATGTTGCCGGAAGGTGGCAAGATCAAGGTCTTCGCGCTCATCAAAAAACGTGGGAACTGGGGGATAAATACCTGGACGAATCGTTTGTGGCATGAGATGGTTGCTCCTCTGGGTCGATAATGAGTGTAATGCTGGGTTCATGTAGGCATTATAGCATAAGTTACCCGTCCCTTAGACAGGATTTCCGCAAGAGATGCCACTCCATTTTGCAGTATTTCACGTGTGTAGTGTGCCCTCAAGCATTGTAGCTGCGAAAAAAGCTGGGTAGAATTGTAGATAGAGCAGAAGGAATGGACGAGGGTTGCCTGAGCAAATTATTATGCGCTAGATCACATCCAAATTGTGTCCTAAAGCATAGCGACCCCGAAAAAAACCGGGTACAATCGTACTTAAAGTGAAGAGTAAATAGGGCGCAATAAATTAGGCCCTACATGAATAAAAAATAATAAAGACAAACAAAACAAAAAAGGAGCGTAAAAAAATGACTCAAAAAATGATTTCAAGTTTTCGCCGAGCAGGCGCATCTATCGCTGTATGTGTAGTCGCTGTTGTTTTTATGGTACTGGTGAGTGCTTGCGCCGGAGTTGCTGGCGCAAATACCAATGTAAGAGGCTCGGTGCTTTCAATCAACGCTCAGCAACATAGTGCCTCACTGAATGTCAATGGACAGACGATCACGATTAGTGGACTGACCGACGCGGAAATCGCCCAACTGCAGTCCGCACTCCAATCTCATCTGAACACGAACTTTTCGTTCAATGTGACGCAGAATAGCAACGGTTCGTATACAATTAGCACGAACCCCAACAGTATGACCGAGGATAATAATGATGGGACGCCGGAGGCTACCGAGACGACCAATACGAATGAGCCACAAAGCCTGAACGAGCCAGGCAGCATCTCATTTATTGGCACGGTGAGAAATGTAACCGGCAGTAGCATTGTAGTGAGTTTGCCCGATGGCTCAGCACTCTCGATGGCCGTTCTGAATAGTCAGACCGATTTGTCAGACTTCCATGGCGCGCTGCCAGGTGTCAACCAGCTTATCAAGGTCGATGCCACAGCAAATCCCGATGGGAGCTTCCTGGCATCTCACTTGAAACCTGCCGATAGTGGCGATGTACAGGATCAGAACACGGTTGAGTTCAATGGTGTGACGACCAGCGCGGTAGGCTCCGATCACGTGCTCCACTTCAAGGTTGGCAACAAAGCATTCAACTACGCGATTGGCTCTACCACAGACCTGGGAGACTTTAATGGCAATGCTCAGGCTATTGGGAACAATGTCTCGGTGAAGGTGAAAGTGCAGTATCAGGGAACAACAGCAACAGTTAGCAAGGTCAGCAGCGCGAACAGCTAGTCATTTGATCAGAGTACAGTATGACATGCAAGGCGACCTCACGGCCGCCTTGTTGATTCATCTCAACAAAGCGAGTGCCACTACTCCCAGCACCACCAGCGCTACGACAACCACACTGATCCATAGGACCCGTATAAGTGCAGCGCGCTTGGCGGCAGCGGCACGCAGGGCATTGACGCGCGCGTCCTCGGCAGGACACCAGTGGGAGGCACCGCAGTAGGGGCAGAGTGGGAAGAGTTCATAGGGTGGACAGAGCATACCATGACCATAGTTGTAGGTGCCAATTTCGTAACGAATCTGCTCGCTTTCGAAGACGGCGGAACAGCGAGCACAGCGCAGGAGGAGATATTCGCGCCAGTCCCTTGCATTGCATGCAGGGCAGAAATCCTCCCAGGGTTGGGAGAGGCTGTGTTGTGAGCTTAGCTTCCAGTGATGGTGGCAGCGATGACAGTAATTTTGAAGACCATCGGGTGCTTCAGGTGAAACTCCACGCAACATGCCCTCTTGCTTCAACGTGCATGCTTCCTCTGGAGAGAGATGGTAAGTTATATCATCCAGGTCAATCTGAGCAGAAAGACCATTCTGTAGTTCGGGAAAGGCATAGGGGAGTTGTCGGTCTCGTCTCGCTTTTGCAGATGTCCTTGTACCAGTCTCTCGTCGAGGAGTTTCGAGAGTCTCGGTGGCGACACGAACATGACGTGATGGACCATCCAGAAAATGTTCCGAGCGACGGGCATCGTATGCTCTGCGGGCTTCTGGATCGCTTAAGGTCTGGTAGGCGAGCAGCAAGATACGCATGCGTTCCTGCGCATCTTCCCCTTTATAGACATCAGGATGATATTGTAAAGCAAGCTTCTTAAATGCTGCTTTGATGGCACTGGGGGATGCTTGTGCATCGACACCCAGCACTGCATAATAATCGATGAATGGATCCATAACTTCATAGTATAACACTTGACCAAAAAAGGTATCTTATGTAATAGACGTATAAGAAGGTTAAAAGTTGTATGCTTGAAATGCGAGTCTGCAACGGAGCTTTCTCTCCTACACTACGTGTCAGCAGGGCTGCGAAAGGTAGTAACGATGCAAGATAGACAGGATTATGACCGCTTACTACAAGCATGCTCCCAGGGCGGCTGCATCCTGTGTCGATTGACGCAGGAGAGTACTCAGCGCTATCTGGACGAGTGGAAATATGAGCTGTTTACAGATATTGGGATACGTGAGGAACTGCGGCGTTCGCAGGGATTCTGCAATACCCATACTTGGCAGCTGGTCGATATGGGAGCGACTATTCAACTGGCGCAAGCATATCGTGATATCCTTTCAGACACAGCGGATCAACTGGAAGGCAAAGGTTCTACGGCTTCATCACCAACCCATAGGGGTCTGTTGCAACGATGGCGTGATCAAATTGACTTGCGCTCCGAGGGTTCCTCTGAACGCCATGTTCCCTGTCCTGCCTGTCATTTTAAAGAGCAGGCATTGTTGCGCTTGATTCCCTCGTTGCGCCAGGCTTTGCTCGATGCCTCATTCTATGCTCGTTTCTCGGCTTCAGATGGGTTGTGCCTGGATCATTTCAGGCTCACTTGCCAGCTGAAGCTGCCTGGTACCCCAGCCGAAGATTGGCTAGGGCCGCTACGAAGTGCGCAGTTGACCTGCCTGAAGCGCCTGGATTCCCAACTTGGTGAGCTGATTCGCAAGCATGATTATCGTTTTAAGGATGAAGCAAAGGGTTCCGAAATGCTGTCTTGGAAACTTGCCGCTGGTCTCGTTGCAGGAGAGGATGAACGAGAGTAGGAATAGATACGGTCAGGTGAATCATAGGGCACGATAAATTGCTCCATTTCTAATGTATCGGCCCTGGAAAAGGAGGAATACGATGCGCGAGCACGAACATGAGCATGACCATGACCATGATGACCACGGGCACGATCACGACGTTCATGACCATCATAATGAGCATGGACATAGTCATGGTCATGATGGAGGGCATGGTCACGAACATGGTAAGGTTGATGCTGACCTGTATGGCAACCAGGCGGGGTTACGGGCTGTAAAGATTTCAACCGCTGGCATGTTCCTTGTTGCCGCAATTCAGTTTGCTATTGCAGTGTTCGGGGGAAGCGCGGGACTGTTTGCAGATGCTCTGCATAACCTGGGCGATGTATTGACGACGGTGGCACTGTGGATCGCCTTTTCGTACTCTCAACGTGCTGCAAACCAACGCTATACGTATGGCTATTACCGGGCGGAAGACTTGGCAGGCATTTTTATCGTGCTCGTCATTATTGGAAGCGCCGTAGCAGGTGCAGTGGAGTCGATTCTGAAGCTGACAAATGGTAGTCCTGTCACACAGATCTATTTGAGCATGGCGGCAGCTCTGGTCGGTGTTGCTGGCAATGAGGTACTGGCACAATATAAAATCTTAGTCGGCAAGCGTATCAATAGTGTGCCACTCATTGCCGATGGACAACACTCGCGCATCGACGGTCTTACCTCCTTGGCTGCTTTCATCGGCCTGATCGGAGTAAAACTTGGCTTCCCTATTGCTGACCCTATTGCTGGTCTCGTTATTACCGTTGTAATCGTTACGGTTGTGTATTCCACTTCACGAAGTGTCTTACAGCGCCTGCTCGACGCAGTTGATCCACGCGTTGTTCCTTCGATCATTGGGACCGCTCGCGAGATTCCAGGGGTAGAAAAGGTGACGGATGTACGCGCTCGCTGGGTTGGGCATACGCTGCACATCGTCATGAATATCGAAGTTGATGCAGAGTTGACGTTGGCAAAGGCGCACGCTATTGCAGAAGAGGTGCGCCATCGCCTTTTCCACAACATTAAGGGCGTTTCAGAGGTGATTATCCATACGGATCCAAGTAGCACCGACGGTGATTATCACCAAGATATGGCGCACCATGTGCAAGAGGCACAACGACCAGTTGTACATAGATAATTGTCTAGAGTGAAATTGCTGCTCAGTCATTTTCCTGTCCTGGTTTGATGATTCGCCATCATAGTATTCATAATGCCGGTTAGAGTTAGTAACCAGCAGCAAGTACTGTTCAAATGACATATCTTGCTGTGCGGATTGCATTGCTATATATCAACCCCTTCGCTCGTCACAGGCGATTTGTATTCCTAAATTATATCATCCCCGGCAGTTTCGCGTTCATACATGTTCTGCCAGCGACTGAAACAGATGGCAAGCAAACCCTACCGCGTCATGCAAATCGGCGAGCCGGATATGCTCATTGGGGGCATGGGCGCCATTGGCCCAGTAGGTTGGATTGGTGGGCGCGGAAAGACCGGGCACTCCCACGTAGCGACGCAACGCTCCAAGCAGAGGGAGTGTTCCGCCTATCATTGGAGTGACCGAGGGTTGCTTCCCGTTGTAGGACTCCGCAATAGTGGTAATACGCTGCACAAAGGGAGAATCAATGGGTGTCACAACAGGCTCCGCACCAGCAAAGGTCGTAATGTGGATATCATCATACCCTTCAGCTTCCAGGTGCGCCCGCAATTTCTGTAAGATATCCTGCGGGTCCTGGTCGGGAACAAGGCGGAAATCGATCTTAGCCATCGCTTTCGCTGGCAGAACAGTCTTCGAACCTTGTCCGGTATAGCCACTGGCGAGACCTGCAATATTACAGGTTGGTGTGAAGGAGAGGCGCTCGAGCAACGCAGCTCCGCTCAATCCATCGACAAACTGCTCTACGTGGTAGGCTTCGCGTAATTGTGCATCCTGATTTGGTTGATCGGCCAGAACCGCTAGTTGGGCCGGTGATGGTGCCTGTACCATATCGTAGAAGCCAGGAATGCGAACGCGGCCTTCAGGGGTTTTTAAGGTGGCGAGCGCTTGCACAAGCCGCCATGCCGCGCTAGGAAGAATTGGTGCCGAACCCGAATGTGCATCGATGCCAGTACCTTGCACATCGAGTTGTACATACAGCAAGCCCTTCGTGCCCAGTACGAGCTTTGGCCGTTTCTCAACATCGAAGCCCGAGCCTTCCCATATACATCCATCGGCTTGCAACAGTTCAGGGTACGATTTGGCAATGGCTTCAAAGTGCGGGCTACCGATCTCCTCTTCCCCCTCGATAATCCAGCGAATAGTGATCGGTATATCACCATATGCTGCACGCAATGCACGAATGGCGGCAAGCCGCGCTGCTATCTCACCTTTGTTGTCGGATGCTCCACGCGCAAAGAGCTTTCCATCGCGTACCGTTGGCTCAAACGGAGGCGATTGCCATAACTCTAATGGCTCGGCAGGCTGAACATCATAGTGGTTGTACAGCAAGAGGGTGTAGTTGCTGCGACCACGCAACTCTCCATAGATCGCGGGAGGTGCGCCTTCTGTGAGAAGGCGCTGTGTGTGAAAACCAACCTCGCTCAACAACGTCTCGATGAGATCAGCCATTTCTGCTATACCCAAATTTTGCGCTGCTATGCTCGGTTGACGACACAATTGTTCAAGTATGGATTGTGCTTCATCTTCGTGAGCTTCTAAGTACAATGCGAGTGCGTCGGTCATGAGTAATTCCCTCTACTTGTGTTGGAGAGATTCTAGTACAGCGGCGATTTCGCGTCGGACCCGGTCATTATTCGTCACCTCGGACTGTACTTTTTCCCATCCATGCATAATTGTCGTATGGTCGCGCCCGCCCAATTCAGCGCCAATTTGCAGGAGCGAGGCGTCGGTCTCTTCACGCATTAAATACATAGCAACCTGACGCGGCCAAACTATTTCGCGATCACGTTGTTTACCACGAAGGCGTTCGGCGTCAACGTTATAGTAACGACAGACACCCTCTAACACCTCTATTACCGTCAGATGTGAAGTTTGCTTGCTGTCACTATAAATATTTTCAAGTGCCTGAGCCGCCAAATTCACCGAGAGCGGCGCATCGTGCAAGGTGGCATACGCAATGACGCGATTGAGCGCACCTTCAAGCTCACGAACGCTACTACAATCAGGACGCGCAATATATTCTATCACCGAGGAGGGAACGGCAAAACGCAGCGATTCAGCTTTGGAGCGTAAAATGGCGAGACGATGTTCATATTCCGGCGGTTGAATATCGGCCAGTAGACCCCATTCAAAACGCGAGCGCAAGCGATCCTGTAAACTATGAATGGCTTTGGGTGGACGATCGCTGGTAACGACGATTTGCTTGTTGGCATCATGCAGGGTATTGAAGGTGTGAAAAAATTCCTCTTCGGTCGATTCTTTGCCGGCAATGAATTGGATATCATCGACGAGGAGGATATCAATCTGACGATATTTCATGCGGAAGTCTTCGGTTTTTTGAAAGCGGATGGCATTGATAATTTCGTTGGTAAACTTTTCTGATGTCACGTACAGTACATTCAGCCCCGACGCCTCGCCCACATGTCCAATAGCATGCAGCAGGTGTGTTTTGCCCAAGCCAACGCCACCATAGAAGAAAAGCGGATTATAGGTTCGTCCCGGGTTTTCGGCTACAGCAAGTGAAGCGGCATGGGCTAACTGGTTCGATTTGCCCATAATAAACGCGCTGAAGGTGTAGCGAGGATTCAATAAGCTTTCGCCCCCTAACGGTAACAGTCCAGGCTGCGTGCTCTTACCCGATAATTGTGTATCTATGTTGTATTCACTTGGTCGTGACTCATCATTTCCAGCGCTTCGATGAGGTACCGGTCGACCAATGGTTGGAGCACTTGAGGTCGAGGCATCGGTGAGACTCAAGCCTGGAGAAATGGACATATCTTCTGTATTTCCCTTTGCTCTTTGCAGTGAAGCGAGACGATCTTTGGGAACGCGGTACGGCCGCTTTGGGTGAGCAGGCGTTGAACGAATTTCGCCAGGCGTGTCACTTGTTTCCTTTGCCACGACGAAACGTACTTCAACCGGAGTCCCTATAGTTTCTGAGAGGATCGAACGGATCAGATCAATGAAACGTCCTTCCAGGTGTGCCTTGGCAAACGTTGAAGGTACGCGTACAACAAAGACGCCATCCTGAAAAGAAAGGGCGGCTGTACCTTGAAACCAGGTTGTAAAGACGGCTGGCTGGACCTGAGTTTGCAATCGCTCCATGGTTGTTTGCCAGATCTGTTTCGCATTCACACGTTGTTACCTCTCATGTGGCATTTTAAACGTAGTATTAAATAGAGACAAAAGTAATTTATAGGCACATCAAGTTTCATACAGACGTTTTTTAATAGCAGAGGGTAATGGTAGCACTAAATCAAAACGCTGTAAAGTCCACTTTTGGTACCAAAGTGAGAAGTAGATCATATGCATTTTACGTCTTTTACGATATACTAGGCCAAAGAGTCAATCAAGCAGGCACGATAAATCGAGCCACTACAGGGAGCTTCTTTATGATTGTACCTCAGTTTTTGTTTTTTGTAGCGCGTTGGCAGCGTACATGGCTGTATCTGGCTATGAGCATGCTATTGTTCAGTTTTTTTTTCGCGGCCTGTTCAGATTCAAACCCTGGAGGGAATTCTAATTCTGGTCCAACTGCGCCTTCTTCATCGCCATCAACAGCACAGGTAGAACTTGCGCAGCTTCATTGGTGTGGAAAACCGATCATGCTTTTTCGTGATGATGGCGCTCTAACAGGGACGGGTACCAGCCCTTCCACCCCAACTTCTACGGCAACTGGCACAGCAACACCCCCGGTCACAGGTACCCCTAAAACGATAACCGACTGGACTCAGGTTGAGCCAAACCTTGGATTTACCGTCTACTTACCAGCTACGCTCCCACAGCACACCTGCCTTGTGAGTGCGTTGGGTACAATACACGATCCCATTCTTGGGGGGAGCTTCACTATAGGCTATCTCCTTCCCGATCACAGTTCGATCAGTCTGGCAGAAGGCCCATTACGTGGACAGAGTACGCAGTTTCAGTGCAACGTATCTACCACCGCAACGACAAGTAGTGGTCATACAGGGGCAGAAATTCAAACGCTATCCGTAAGTTCTACCTCTACAAAACCGTCGGCAAGTCCAACACCAACACAAAACCCTGATCAGATTTGTTCGGGTGTGATGAATACAACAAATATCATCTTTTCTGCACGAGGGAAGACAGAAAGCTTACAAAGTTTTTTCAACATGTTGCAGCCACATGTTAATTGGATACCAGCCTCATAAAAACGAGGGAAGCATGGTCGCGATAGGGCATCCGCAAGGGAGGCCACTACCGCTCAAGTATAACTTCTGGTATAATGGCAACAGTTTTTTCTGTAGGGGTCTGGTTTTTGCGGCCCTTCCAGTTTTGAATGTATAAACAAACATGATTTCAAAGGGAGGAACATTCTTATGGATAAGTGTCCCTATTGTGGTGCCGAAACACGGCCAGGGGATAATTTTTGCTTAAACTGCGGCAATCGCCTGCTTCCAGCAACTCCCTCATCTCAGCAGGCACAGCCGGTGATGGGCGACGCCACACTTCCAGCAGCAGATGAGTGGGGATTACCTGGTCAGGGAATGGGTATATCTTCTCCCCAGGCAGCATTTTCTGCACCCACATCCCCAGGTACCTGGGCCGCTGACACCAATGCAGCAACCATCGCGGCACCAGCTCCGGATGCGCCTACAGTACGTGGCGATGTATCCGCTCCAGTCATCGACAGAATTGAGCATCCAGCACATCTCATCTTACGCTCCGATAACGGCGAAGTTCTACAAGACTACACCTTGGAGAAGCAGGAAACGAGTATTGGCCGCGCTCCAAATAGTGACGTTCTCCTCTCAAAGGACAAGCTCACCTCGCGTCGTCATGCCACTATTCGCTACGAGAATGGCAATTATGTCTTGTATGATGAGCGTAGCGCAAATGGTACCTTTGTCAATGGACAACAACTGGAGGACAAAACTCCTCGCACCTTACAGGACAACGATCACATCGGCATAGGGGAGCACGAAATGACCTTCCATGCTTACAAATCTCCATCGTCAGACATTGATATCGAGAGCATGCCGACTATCTCCGTAAGCGCCCCTCCAGGAGAAGTGACCTTTCGCACACGTGAGGATGAACTATTGACAGCAACACCCGGTGATGAGTTTAGCACACGCTCAATGAATGGTGATAATAGTCTTTCAGGTGCGCCTGATGCAGCACCTTCCCAGCAGGCATCTAGCGCTGCCGCAACACCGCAACTGGCTGCATCTATACCAAACACACCAGCACCCGTACCACCGCCTTCGCCCGTACCTGTTCCCGTGTCTACACCGGAGCCAGCCATAAATCGAGGTCCTACAGCAGATATGGCCGCATCCAATGTTTCGTTTAATCCATCGTTGGCGGCAGAAAGGGGAGTGACCTTCAGCCGCCTGACCAGTCTCCCGCAACCAACACTGCCCGAGGTATCTGCGTTGACGGCTGCATTGGCAACGTTGGATGGACAGGTGACATCCCTGCAAGAGCAACTCAATGCTTCTCAGGAAGCCATACGTAACCACGATTTTGACATCACACAGACCGCTAACCAATTGCGAGATGGAGTACGTCGGGTGTCCGATCGTATGAATAATGCTATCGCCGATGTGGCCCGCAGTCGAGAACAACTGGCATGGGCTGATTTACTACAATTAATGGAAGACGTGATGAATAACCCACGTGATATCGAGTACGTTACAAAGCTGGCTCGTAAAGCACGTGAGTTGAATAAAGTCTTCCAGATTCACCAGAATGTTCTCAACACGATGGCTGAGTGCAATAGCCTCTTGCGGAACATGCTTGGGGAAGACAAAGAGTGATTTCTTGTTTGTAGTTGCTATCAGGGGACCGTGATAGCAACTACAAACAATATATTGGACTATTTCATGCCGGAACAAAACTATGACGCAATCATCATTGGTGCAGGCTTAGGTGGTCTGCTCAGTGCCGCTCAGTTGCTCCAACGAGGCAAGCGCGTGGTTGTGTTAGAACGATTACCTCATTGTGGAGGACGCTTCACCGCAAAAACATTCCAGGGTGTTCAGGTAAGTACCGGAGCCGTACATATGATCCCCTTTGGCAGCAGCGGCGTATTAGCACGCATGCTGCGGCGTTTGAATGTGCCCCATCGCCTTTTTGATGCCGATGTCTTTGCATCATTCCATGTGCACGGCAAGCAAATTCGTTCACGGGGATTGCTCGGTGTCTTCAAGGTGCTTAGGCCTCGCCAATTTTTCTGGTTTACACGCATCGGCTACCTGATGTTCTTCCACCATCTTCCCGCTCACGAGCGCGATATCCCATTCAGCACCTGGCTTGCACGCCACATTGATGTCAAACGCAATCCTGAACTCGTGGCTATCTTCGAGTGTATCTCGCGTTTCGCGCTCAGCCTTGAATTGAAGCAAGTCAGTACCTCCGAAGTAATCTCGACGACCAAGAATATGTTTCGTTATGGGGCACCTGGAATTGTTGAAGGAGGGTGCGGCGCATTAACCGGTGAGTTGGAGAGGCGCGTCCGTGAGCAGGGGGCAGACCTGCGTTTGCGTCACGATGTACTGCAAATCCTGCAGGAAGATGGTCATGTAACGGGGACGCGTGTTCGCAACAAGGCAAACGGGGAGGAATGCGTACTTCATGCTCCTCTGATTGTGAGCGACATTGGCCCACGTGCTACAAATGCTCTACTCTCCAACCAGCAGATCACGCAGGCAGAAGTGCTAAAAAACACAGGGGACAGAGAAGATCAGCAAGAAGCAATTGGGCTGAAAGTACATATCCTGAGCGATGCCTCGTTGATTCCTCACAAGGGCATTATGTATTGCCTTGATACTCAACGTATTGCGGGTATGGTACAGCCAACAAACTGTGATCCACGCCTCGCCCCAACTGGCAAACATCTCCTCATTAGTCACCAGGTGATTCCAGCGCATCAAAGCGATAATCTTGAATCGGAAAAACAACTGGCCCTGGCCGATCTACACACGTTGTTTGGCGAAACTTTTGACAAACACTGCCGTGTACTTACTATGAGTGCGTATCGAGGAGAATGGCCCGTGAACCGTGTAGCCCAGGGAGCGGATGTCCTGCCTATGACTTCTGTGCAAGGTCTGTATTTAGTGGGAGATGCAGTCAAGCCTTCGGGATATTTAATGGTTGAGGGTGTTGCACAAAGTGTTAATTCATTCCTTGACCTACTCGATGCGATTGAGCAAGGCAAGGCTGATGGACCTCCTGGCATGCCTTCGATTCGTCACACACGTAATGTTGTACCACCACCGTCTCGCTTTCGTGCATTACGCTGGTTATGGGAGGCTCCTGGTAATTCTTGAGACATAGTGTATGCAACAATGGTGGTTGATAAGTGGTTACGGGAATATGTTGTCTAACAATGACTAAGGAGATATGACGATCTATGCAACCTATTCAGCCCGTATATACATCCAAAAACGTTCATGTGAATCTCGCTCCACCTCTTCGAAATCCTGCCACCCCCTGTTATTTAATTGAAGGCGGCATGGCGCTTCACGGACAGGTCCATCTTAGTGGTGCTAAAAACGCCGTTACAAAAATGGTCATTGCGACCCTTCTAACAGATGAGCTATGCATCTTGCGAAATGTGCCATTGCTTGGTGATCTCTATCTCACCATTGCATTGTGTCGTGATATGGGCGCTCAGGTAGAGCTACACGATCATACACTCTCCATCTGTACTCCCAGCATCAATTCTAGTATCGTATCCACCGAGGTAGGTGGTTTAAATCGTATCTCGGTAATGACCATCGGTCCGCTCCTGCATCGCTGCGGAGAGGCAACTATACCTGCCCCTGGCGGAGATCGTATTGGGCCACGTCCAATCGATTTTCATATCAATGGGCTACGGCAAATGGGCGCGGAAATTATTGAGCAGCAGGGTCATTACTACTGCGCTGCACCTCGTGGACTGCACGGCGCAACCATCCACCTCCCTTTTCCAAGCGTGATGGCGACGGAGAATTTTCTCATTACCGCCTCACTTGCAAAAGGCGTTACCGTCATTCAAAATGCTGCGCTTGAACCGGAGATTATCGATCTGATCAAGCTTCTGCAAAAAATGGGATCGATTATTGAAATCAAAGTCGACCGCCGCATCGTCGTTGAGGGCGTAGATCGATTGCATGGAGCCAGTCACACGCTTTTGAGTGACCGCAATGAAGCTGTATCACTGGCAACCGCCGCGTACTTGACAAAAGGTGACGTGTACCTGCAGGGCGCTCAGCAAGATACGCTGCTTACCTTTCTGAATACCTTGTCAAAGATGGGATTACGCTTCGAAATAGATGATGAAGGTATCCGCTTTATCGGCAATGACCGACCTCCACCCGCAATAGCCCTTGAGACCGACGTTCACCCGGGCTTTATGACCGACTGGCAGCAGCCCTTCACTGTTCTACTCACCCAGGCAGATGGTATGTCGGTAATACACGAGACCATCTATGAGGACCGCTTCGGCTATACCAGTGCCCTTGAAGGCATGGGCGCTCACATTGGCCTCTATACCAAGTGTTTGGGGGAAGTACCCTGTCGCTTCCGTGAAAAACAGTATGTACATAGCTGCGTCATACGTGGCCCAACCCCCCTCACTGGCACGGAGCTTAACATTACCGATATTCGAGCCGGCTGTTCCTACATTCTAGCCGCTCTTTGCGCAGGCGGTACCTCGCAGGTCTACGGCATCGAGCACATCGAGCGTGGCTACGAGAACCTTCACCTTAAGCTCAACAGCTTAGGTGCAAAGATAGAACGTTTCGGCGGCGAGGAATCATAATCTTTTTTGATGGCACATTTACCCCGACCAACTCGCCCTCACTTCACGCAACTGCTCGGGTGAAAGAATTCTGAAAAGCACCAGCAGACTCTCAAGGTCATATTCAAGGCCAATCGCATGCAGTTCCTGGCGGATACGACCGAGTGCGCTGATTTGCATCGTCGAAATCAGGCCATAGCTTACCAGACTCGCTGCCAGCAATTGATCGGGTGTGAGGAGCTTGAACATCAGCAAAATTTCACCAAGCTGGTAGTTCATATCAACCCCTCGCAGCATACGCTGAATATGCTGAGCGACTTCAAGGCGATGCTGCGGCACAAGATGACCTTCAAGCAGCACACTTCCCAACGAACGGGTTGCTCTCCCACTAAGCACAGGCCGTTGAGATTGTTGTGCCTGCTGTGGCGATTGTGCAGGCGCTGGCATAGGAGGAAAGCTTTGCACAATGTTCAGCAGCGTCTCGTCGGTTGACACACTTGTTCCCGTCTCATTCCGCCGAATTACGCTCTTTACACTCGCCTTCAAGGCATCCGCAAGAGGTGACTCTACAAGAGTTCGATCAATCGAATTCTCTTCTGACCGATACACCTGCGCTGGTTCCGAAGGATTTAAAACGCTCTCCCACTGAGCTTCCATTGAAGCCCCTACAGGTGCAAGGCCATTGTTAGGTTTGTCTTCCGTAAATGGCAAGGATGGTTCATCCTTGTGGGCATCGGCAAGAGGTAATCTCACATCCCCATGTTCCGGCTCGATTGCCGTTGGTGTTGGCGTTGACATCAGTTCTGACGTTGACCCTAGTGCCTGTGCGGATGTAGGTATGGATGCTGGCACTGGGGTAGAAGCTGGTTTTGACGGTGCTGGCGAATCAGGTGTAGAAACCTCTGTTGGTAGAGGTATAGACAGCGAGTTTAGCGAACTCATTGTAGATACAGATGCGGGAGGCAAAGCCGGTGTTGAAGGCGACACAAAGGCCGCGGAATGAGTGCGTGATGGTGCATCGGTGGCCACAGGCGAGAAAGAATCAGTAGGCACTTGGCTTGTAGGCACACTCAATCTGGCCTCTACGGGAGGCTCCACTTTTCGGCTTACGGTTTGCCGATTTGTTGCGCCGGAAGCTGATTCGTTGTATTCACGTTCGATAGTTATATCTTGAATTGGTGATGCTCGTAACGACATTGCACTGATGGGTGGAGAATCCATGAGACCTTGCGTCATCTGTCCATTAGACATAGCATCCATCGTTGAAGGCTGAGGTACGAAAGAACTGTTAGGTGGGTCCAATTGGGTTCCTAGGTCCCGGTGTACTTCCTCCTCTTGAGCAGGAGGAGTCTGCTCACGAATCATGCGTGATAACTGTTCTAGGCCTGTTTCGTTGCGAGACGAGTTTGCAGGTGATTGGTTTTGTGAATTTTGGCCATTTATTTGGTCTTCACCGGCCTCTTGCCCTGCTGGTATTTGTGAGAAATTGCGGTCGCTAGGATAAATGACGGCTCGAATCTTGTCGGTAAAGCCAGAAGGAGTATTACCGGAACCCGCAGGTGACGGCGAAACGGTGGGGCTAGGTGACAAAGAGGGAGACGATGGCACCATGGTTGATGATGCTAGCATAGATGAGGTGGGCATTTCAGTTTGTGGAACAGGCAATCTCGGTGCTGATGACTGTGGACGCTGAAGTGTAGGTGAGGAAACAGGCTGCGAAGATGGCGCTGATGGGGCAGAAATGCCATTGCTAACCAACGTTGGCATTGGTGAGGTAGTTTGCCCAGTAGGGGCTGTGAGCGGAGCGCCTATCAATCCTTTTGCATCCGCGGAGGCTACTTCTCGTGCTCCCACCTGCCGAGATACACCTGAGGTAGCCGAAAGCCGTGGGTTACTGCCCGTCGTGGTTCCAGGAATACGTGCTCGTATTGCATCAACGAGATTCATAACACCTGGCCTACCATCCACTTCCATGTCAGCCAACACGGTACGTCCCCGCTCATCAGGATCATCTGGACCATAACCAGCCAGGTTCATACAGCGGAAGGTAAACACCTGCACTCCACGTCCCCTCCGCTGCGCGTCCAACGCTACCCAAAATTCACGCCGTCCTGCTGCTGCCTGCGCTAAATTAACTAGTACAAGTCGTATGGGATAGCGTGCGATTGCATCAAAAACCTCTACAGCCGTACGGGCCGCATGACACTCATAGCCAGCAAGCTGAAACTCGCTGGTAAGCAAAGCTGTTAATTGTTGATCGCGTTCAAAAAGAAGAAGGTGGGGGCCTCCGCTATTGACGTTCATACCTGCACTTCCTTTGTTTACCGCCTACATTTGACATTGGCGCTAGTATAGCACAGAACTCTACCAGAGCAATAGACACCAGTACCATTGACACATGTTGATACAGTAAAAAGGTGATTATATTCATTTGAGTCTAGGCTATGCGAACGAAGGCCTTACAGCATGTACTCAAACAAAAAATCCTGGGGAGGGGATAAACGATATGAATCAAAGTATCCTGATGCCTCGTCGAAGTGTGATTGCTCTAATGACGGACTTTGGATTGAGCGATGGCTATATCGGCGTGATGAAAGGAGTGATTATGGGTATTACGCAGGAGGCACATATCATTGATATTACGCACGCTATTGCACCTCAAAACATTCATTCGGGTGCATGGATACTGGCTTCTGCCTATCGCTACTTTCCAGGATTTGAAACACTCTCGGCTTCACAAAAATCAGAAGGCTCTATTGATATGCCATCTTCCCAACCATCACAGAAAGCAGGAACGGTTTTCGTTTGCGTGGTTGACCCTGGCGTTGGTAGTTCACGTGGGGCCATCGCAGTTTCGGCTGGCAGGTGGTTCTTTGTAGGTCCCGATAATGGACTCTTCAGCTATGTGCTCGCGGAACAGCCTGTACATGCAGCTTGCATTCTATCAAATCCGGCCTACCATTTATCACAGGTCAGTTCAACCTTTCATGGGCGTGACATTTTTGCGCCAGTGGCTGCACATCTTGCACGAGGCGTCGCACTTACAGAACTTGGAACGCCTATCGATCCCGCAACGCTTCAGAGGATTGACCTACCACAACCTATTCAGCGTCAGAGAGCTATTGATGGATATATCGCTCATATTGATTATTTTGGCAACCTTATCAGCAATATTCCCCTCACAATGATTCCCGACCTGTTCAATTTTCCTCAGGTACGAGCGATCTTTCCTAGCTCAGGCGCACAGGTGAGCAATCGTAAGCGGTTCTTTGCAGAAGGGCCAGATGATGGACAGCCATTTCTATATGTTGATAGTTCTGGTTATATAGGGATTGCCGTGCGTAATGGGAACGCTGCACATGTGTTGAACCTAAGGTATGGCATGCCTATTACTTTGGTCACATCGGCTTGATAGGTCATCCTGCACTAACGCGTAAGTAGTGAACAAGCTATACTGGTATTGAGCACGATACATCTCGCCCCTATTTTCATATCATTGCGCCTTTTAGAAAGACATCTCTATGGCAGAACCGAATTTGCAGAGCCGACGGTATATTACAGGGCCACTTGGGAAACAGGCACGTCCACGAGTCGTTGTCCTGAATTCTGTATCGGTCAGGTATCAGGAGCAGATAGTCTTGAACGATGTTTCACTGAGCGTTTATGAAGGGGAAGCTGTAGCGATATGTGGAGCACCAGGAGCAGGTAAAAGTACATTGCTGGCATGTATGCAGGGACGAGTGCAGCCTGTCTCAGGGCACATCTTTGTCTTCGGTACCGAATTACTACCGCTGACTCCTATTATGCAGCGGCGGGTCAGCGTCATGCCAGAGCATGTAGATGTTAATGCTAAGGAAACAGTGGCTGATTGTGTGAGGCATTTCGCGGCGTATCATGGCATTTCACTCAGTCAGGTTCAGGTAGACACATATATTCAGCATTATGTGACCAGTCAACCATCTTTGCACTTGTTCTCTCCAGGGATCTGTGTGATACAGCTTACGCTGCTCCAACGGCGTGTCCTGAGCCTTGCACTTGCGGTGGTACATGACCCAAAGCTGGTATTGCTTGATGAACCGCTGGCGGGTTTGTCTGCGGCAGATTCTATACTACTATGGCACTATTTAAAGCAGATGCAGAGCGAAGGTCGTACGTTGCTGATCACAGTTGCTCTCCCCATTGCAGAGGAGCAACTGAGCGGGTATGATGTAGTTGTCAGGCTTGTCAATGGGCGCATTGTACATGAAGATACGAGAAAGGGGAATGGGTAAAGCGCCGGGACGCTTCATCACATCATATGCAAACCGATATCAACACATCTCTCAATCTAGCAAATGAACGCTTTTATCGCATATTCCGCCGGGTGAATGTGATGTGGTTGGTCATTGCTATTGTTTCTCTTACGTCATCAGCTATTGCTGCATTCAGCGCCAGACCTACCTATTTGCATGATTGGCATGTTATTGCAATCATTCTCCTTTCCATCAGTATGCTAGTAATCTATTTTGCAGGTGTTTTCAGACACCATGCTAACTATCAATGGCCTCCGTCAATCCGCTATGCACTGACTCGTTGGCTCTGCTTATATTTACTGGTGACGCTACTTACGTTGATAGATCAAAATTTTGTATGGAGTTTCTTTATAGTTTTTGGCATGTCTTTTAGCCTATTTAGTTCGTATTTCCTAGTACTGCCGGTGAGCATCATCTTTGTGTCGCTCTGCATCTACCAGGGGTTACTTACCTTCCCTCTCACCGCAAACAATCTCTGGGCTATGTTTGGCGAAGGAATTGGTATCTTCGCTATGACAGCCTTCAGCATGATGGTCCAACATCTCATTGGTGAGCGCTACGAACGCAATATCCTGCTACAAAAACTTACTGCAACGAATGCAGCGTTAGAAGAAGCTCAGCGCCGAGTGGCAGAATCGGCAGTACAGGATCAGGAAATCGCCGTCCTGCGCGAGCGCACCCGTCTGGCACGCGAGATGCACGATACACTTGGGCATGCACTGGTGCTGGTTTCCGTCAAACTAGAAGTAGCACAGCGACTGCGCGAACTCGATCCTGAACGATGTGGCCGTGAATTGGAGGAAACTGGGGAGATTGTGCGCAACAGTATGAAGGAACTGCGAGCCTCTATTGCCAATTTGCGTTCGCCTGCATTGGAACGTGAACCAGCCTGCCGTGCGATTAGCCGCTATGCTCGAGAGGTGGCGCAAAGGGCCGGTCTGCGTGTTACCTACGACCTCCACAGCGATATTGAGGGACTGCCTGAGCAGATCGAGGAAACACTCTGGAAAGTAGGGCAGGAAGCTCTGACCAACGTAGAGAAACATGCCCATGCCAGCAATGTGCTATTGCACATCAGCCGACAGGATAGCCACATTTTGATGCGGATACAAGATGATGGCCTAGGCTTACCTCCACAGCTTTGCAAGTCACACGAAAATGGCTTGATGCATGCAGAAGGAAAATCCATTGCGGATGAAAATCAATCCTCTATGACACATGGGCATTATGGAATACCTGGTATGATCGAGCGTGTAGAGAGTCTTGGGGGCCACATCGCTTTACTCCCTGGCAAGGAACATGGTACTATTCTTGAAGTCGAACTTCCGCTTGTCGAGACTTCATTCTGAATAGTCTCATAAAGTAGGGGTTTTTGATACGTTTATGAGAGTTTTCTCAGCTTTGCATCCTCATTCATCGCCTCTCCGTATATAGTTGTAGTGCAGAGGTGCCCTTGACACAAACCTATCTGTACGGTATGCTACGATTACCAGCAATGTTCATAGCATCCATACAAAGAGGTTGGATAAGGGTTATCATTCGTGGTTAGATTGCTTATGGTTCAGTTGAATGTGGTTAGATTGAAAGGGCCGTTTAGAACATTGCAGGAGCATCAGCAAGATGCATCACACATTAATAGCGAAGTGCATCCAGCCGAAAGGTTGGATCATGGATGAAAAAAGATCATTCAAAAATATCCTCTGTAACGTAGGCAGGGCTGGTTATCTATCTCGACGTGTCGAGCAAGAAGCCAGCCTTTTTGGACTTATTCGATCTTCATCTTTGGGAGGGGAGGCTTCAGTGAAGCATTGCTTGGCCGAAGTATTGATATGGTCCTCGCAAGCCTCACCGAGGTGATGGCCACGATAATTCTGGCCCTACTTCATTGCGTAGTGCGTTTTCCCATTAATCACGTTGTTACACGGGGTGAAGCAAAACCCCGCACTTTCAGAAATTCGTCCGTGTAGGAAACTTCAGTTAGTGATAGAACAGAGAGGGTGACTATGGACCTGGTGAAGCGGTTAGAAGAATATCGAGACCGTGAACGGGGACTTCAGTGGGAAGGAACCTTTGCTCAGTACTTTGAGATCGCGACCAAAAAGCCGCAAGTGGGTTGGCTTTCACATGAGCGCATTTATCATATGATTATGGACGCGGGCGTCGAAACGACCCGCTCTGGCGAACCACGCTATAATTTTTTCAGTGAGGAGATCTTCGGCATTGAAAAGCCGCTGCAGCAGATTGTGGAGTACTTCCACTCCGCAGCCCAGCGCCTGGAAGTGCGTAAGCGCGTCTTGTTGCTGATGGGCCCTGTCGGAGGCGGCAAATCTACCATTGTGTACTTGATTAAACGCGGCTTGGAGGCATATACTCGTTCGGAAGAAGGCGCGGTCTACGCTATCAAGGACTGTCCTATGCACGAAGAACCGCTTCACCTGATCCCCAATGACCTGCGACCCGATGTAGAGAAGGAGTTCGGGATATATATTGAGGGCGACCTGTGTCCGCACTGCCGTTACATGATCGATACTCAATACAAAGGGCACATCGAGGAAGTGCCGGTCAAACGTCTCGCCTTTAGCGAAAAGTATCGAGTGGGAGTAGGCACCTTTACACCGTCCGACCCTAAAAGCCAGGATATCAGTGAGCTTGTCGGCGGAATCGACCTCTCCACCATCGGTGAAGTCGGCGTCGAAAGCGACCCCCGTGCCTATCGCTTCGATGGCGAACTTAACATCGCAAACCGTGGTGTGATGGAATTTGTCGAAATGCTCAAAACCGATGAAAAGTTCCTCTATGTATTGCTCACGCTGAGCCAGGAGCAAAACATCAAGACCGGGCGTTTCAGCATGATTTACGCCGACGAAGTGGTCGTCAGCCATACCAACGAGCACGAGTATCAATCGTTTGTAGGCAACAAGAAATCGGAAGCTTTGCAGGACCGTATCATTCTGGTCAAGGTGCCCTACAACTTGCGTGCCTCCGACGAAGTCAAAATTTATGAAAAGCTGCTCAAGCAGAGTGCCTTACAAAACGTACATATCGCTCCGTACACCCTGCGCATTGCCAGCATCTTCGCCATCCTGACGCGCCTGGAGCCTTCCAAGAAAGCCGGTATGAGCTTGATGAAGAAGCTGAAGCTCTATGATGGTGAGGATATCGAGGACTTCAAGCAGAAAGACCTCAAAGAGTTGCAGGAGGAAGCGGTGCGCGAGGGTATGGATGGCATTTCTCCACGCTATGTCATCAATCGCCTCTCCAATGCACTCGTCAAGCAGAACACCACTTGCATCAACCCCATTGATGCATTACGTGCGCTGCGCGATGGACTCGATCAGCATACCAGCATTACACGTGAAGAGCGCGAACGCTACCTGAACTTCATTAGCGAAGCACGTAAAGAGTACGACGATATGGCGCGAAAAGAGGTCCAGCGGGCCTTTGTCTACTCCTATGAAGAGTCGGCACGTACCCTGTTGAATAACTACCTCGATAACGTCGAATCGTATTGCAATAAAACCAAACTCCGCGACCCCATCACCGAGGAAGAGATGGATCCTGATGAGCAACTCATGCGCTCGATTGAAGAGCAAATCGGTATCACCGAGAATGCCAAGAAGTCCTTCCGCGAGGAAATCCTCATTCGCATTTCTTCGCTAGCTCGTAAGGGAATGACGTTCGACTATACCAGTCATGAGCGCTTGAAGGAGGCCATTGAGAAGAAGCTGTTCGCTGACCTGCGCGATGTCGTGAAGATCACAACATCAGCACGCACACCTGACAAGGAACAACTGCGCAAGATCAATGAGGTCGTCAATCGCCTTATGGCTGAGCATGGCTACTGTATTGTATGTGCGAATGAGATACTTCGCTATACAGGGAGCTTGCTGAATTGATAGTGGCTAGAGGGTCCAATACCTTTGTGCTCCATACGAGATACGGCAATGAATGGATGAGGAATGAGCACATCGGGTTGGACCCTTCCAATATGAAAAGGAGTGTATTCGATGTCAGTCTCCCAACATGACTGGTCATTACACCGCAAGGGACAGATCGACCAGGAACGCCACAAAGAGAAAATCCGCGAAGCGATTAAGAAGAATTTAGGCGATATCGTCAGCGAAGAGGGCATCATCCTTTCAGATGGCAAGAAAATGGTGCGGGTTCCGATTCGCTCACTCAACGAGTATCGTTTCCGCTATGACCCTGGTCGCCAGCAACACGCTGGCGAGGGCAACGGCAAGAGCAAAGTCGGTGATGTCATTGCCCAGGAGCCGCGCCCTGGCCGAGGCAAGAAGGGTGATGCCGGTAAAGAGGCTGGCTACGACTACTACGAAGCCGAGATCACCATGGAAGAACTGGCAGCCATGATCTTTGAGGATCTTGGTCTGCCCAATCTCGAACAAAAACGCCAGCAGGAACTCCAGACCGAAGCCGTACGTTTTACTGACGTGCGTAAGAAAGGCCCCCTCACAAACCTGGACAAGAAGCGCACTATCATGGAAAACATGAAGCGCAACGCCGCCAAAGGTGAAGCCAAATTCCAGGATATCAAGTCCGAAGACCTACGCTTCAAGGTGTGGGAACCCACAATTCGCTATCAATCCAATGCAGTTGTGATAGCTATGATGGATGTCTCGGGCAGCATGGGCGAATTTGAAAAATACATTGCCCGCAGCTTCTACTTCTGGATGGTCCGCTTCCTGCGCACAAAATACAACAACGTGCAGATCGTCTTTATCAGCCACCATACTGAGGCAAAAGAGGTCACCGAGGAGGAGTTCTTCCACAAGGGTGAGAGTGGCGGCACGCAAGTTTCATCCGCCTACGAACTGGCGCTTGAAATCATCAAAGAGCGCTACAACCCGGATGACTGGAACATCTATCCCTTCCACTTCTCCGATGGTGATAATTTGCCCTGGGATAACGACCGCTGTGTGCAGTTGGTCAATAAGCTGATGGAACTCTGCAACATCTTTGGCTACGGCGAAATTCGCGAGGGGCATTATCGCTCGCCCAGCACGCTTATGTCGGCCTATAACAAAATCACCGACAATAAGTTTACCGCTGTGACCATCTCAGACAAAAAAGAGGTCTATCCAGCGCTGCGCAAATTCTTTGCGCAACGTGATCCCATCCCTACAAGAACGTAGAGGCACTCTTTGCGGGCCAGGAACGTCCGAGGAATTTCCAATTGCTTGCAAGAGTTGCTCTGCATCTCAAATAGAAGGAGCTTCCTAACATGGCCGATAGTGATATCGAGCGATTACGCGATGCAATAGATCAAGCCTGGGAGGAGGCCCGCAACTTTGGGCTTGATCCTTTCCCTACACATTTCGAATTGGTACCCGCAACCATCATGTACGAATTTGCCTCGTATAGCTTGCCAGGACGCTTCAGTCATTGGACGCACGGGAAAGCATATCATAGGCAAAAGATGCAGTATGACTTTGGGCTGAGCAAAATCTATGAGATGGTGGTCAACACCAACCCGAGCTATGCCTTTCTGATGGACATGAACGACCTGCTGCAAAATACATTTGTAGCAGCACACGTTTTTGGCCATACTGATTTCTTCAAGAACAACGCATACTTCCAACACACCTCGCGTCGTATGATCGACAAGGTAAGCATTCACGCCGAGCGTATCGCCAAATATGAGTTTGATCATGGCAAGGCCGAAGTCGAGCGCTTCCTCGATGCTGTCCTCTCGATCCAGGAGCATGTAGACTACAATTTGCTCATTCGCGACGATGACCCCGCCGAAAAAGAGGAGAAGCATACCAAACCATCAAGTGAGTACGATGACCTGTGGGGCCTGGAAAAAAGAGCGAAAAGAGCCGAAGAGGAACGCGACAGACGTCCCGGCAAACCCCCAAAGTTCCCTGAGAAACCCGAAAAGGACCTCCTGCTCTTCCTCAACCAGCACGCTCCACATCTCCAGCCCTGGCAACGCGACATCATCGAGATTGTACGCTCTGAGATGCTTTACTTCGTGCCACAAATGCAAACTAAAACTATGAACGAGGGGTGGGCCAGCCTATGGCACTCGCGCATAATGCGCAAACTGGGTGACAATGGAGTCATTTCAAATTCCGAAACACTTGAATTCGCCCAATTGCATTCAGGCGTACTCTCGCCCTCGCGTACATCGCTCAACCCCTACTATCTGGGCTTCAAGATACTCGAGGACATCGAGCGACGCTGGGATAATCCAACCGAAGAGGAGCGGGAACGTCTCGGTCGTAAGCCAGGCAAGGGCCGTGAGAAGATTTTTGAGGTGCGCGAATTAGATAACGATGTCTCCTTCTTGCGCAATTATCTGACCGAAGAACTTGTCAAGGACCTCGATCTCTATCTCTATAGAAAAGAAGGTGATGAGTGGGTGATCGTCGAGAAAAACTGGGAGAAGGTGCGCGATGGCATCGTTGCCAGCCTAACCAACTTCGGTTATCCCTATCTGGTCGTCGAGAATGGTGACTATCGCGGCAACCGCGAACTCTACATCAAGCACCTCTTCGAGGGCCAGGAACTTGACCTGATCTATGCAGAGAAGACGCTCCAACACGTCTACCTACTATGGGGCCGCCCCGTGCATCTAGAGACGGTCTATGAGGGGAAGCGCATTTTGATCTCGTATGATGGGGAACGAAACTCCAAGAGTACGTTGGAAAAATAGCCAAACACAATGCAGGGATAAGACCAATTGTTCCTGCATTAGATTCTCACCTCACCAATCTGTATGTAACCACCCGAATATCCTGGGATCCACTCATCATCAGTGAATCTCACAGCACAACCGTCACTACTGTCACTTTCGCCATCCACTTTCCGCTCCAGAGCGGTATGATTGGATGCCACGCAGGGCTATTTACTTCTCCACCAAAGACTTGAGTAAAAGCTGAGCAGCGAGAAGCGGCTGAGCCTCCACGCGTCGCATCTGCTGTTTGACGTTGGTCACGCCCCAGTAATCGAAGAGAGCCAGAACAAAGGAATTGAGGACCGCGAGAGCATGAGGCGCGCTGCCTTTGCGAACCTGACAGGCATCCTTTGCTAGGGCCACATCTCGTCGATAGTGCAGTCGATTTTCAATGCCCCATTGTTCCCGGATGAGTTCGAGTAAGCGGAAGGTTCCCGCACGTTTGGCAGTCAGGCTGGTGAGGCCGTACACATATTCTTGCGTACATTTGAGCGGGTAGTCGACTCTTCGACGCACACAAAAGACCTGTCCGACCTCATGCCAGTCGCGTGCCAAAAAGTCATTGAGTTCGGTAGAGACGCGAATCAGGCGACTGGTTTGCCGTCCATGCCCTTTCTCGGCCATACTATCGCTGCGCCAATCCAGGCAATCGAGCGGAGGTTCGTGAAAAAACAGGCGCAAATCCTCATGTAACGTGGGCTGATTGCGCTTCACGAAAAGCAGGTAGTCGCCCCCCGACGCGATCACCTCCTGGCAGAACGCTTGCTGGGTGTAGAGGGCATCCGCGCTGATGATGCGCCCTTTGAGCAAGGTCGGAGTGAGGAAGTCCTGCATGTGCGTCAACTCTCCTGCTTTTTCGGCGACCATGCGCTGCTTGAGGACGATGCCTGTTTGCGCTTCATAGAGGTTCATGTGGTGCATGCGCTTTTGATCTTCCCGCAGGTGGCCCTGAGTCCCTCGCAACGTCTTTCCATCTAAGACCACATGCGTTTGCTCACCCTCGACCCGCTTTGAGGCTCTGACGCGCGTTAACAACTCCATGAGAAGCTGATTGACCTGCTCGGGATCAATGCTGCGCAACACCTTGCTAGAGGTGGCCGCACAGGGAAATTGTGCTCGCGTTTCTGGCAGAACCTCTTGCAACCAGGAGCTACGCAGGCGCACCCATTCGGTGATCGCTTGCAGCGTGGTCTCTCCGGCCATTTTTGCCAGCAGTACACACGTCAGCAGGAGCGCCAACGAATATCGTTTTCCTTGTGCTCTTCGTGGGTCTGTCAGCTGCTCCAGCGCTTGATACACTGACAAGGCTTCGCTTTCCGCGCTCCATCCTGCCAGTTCCTTCGCCTCTTTGATCATGCTCTAGTTCATCTGAGATCACTCCTCGTTTCGTGACGTTTGGTTATCATCAGGGAAACGAGGACGGATCCCTTTTGTTTAGCTTGCAGGACTTCTGGCAGAGAAGTAAATAGCCCTGTTAAAAATTGAAATCTGCTTATTGGTTTAACCTGATGCAAATCCTAAATGAGAAACCCCACCACTATATTTACAAAAACGTAGTGGCAGAGCTTGTTTGTTCGCTTCCCAAATTTATAAGTTCCGCCAGCCTTACTGGTTACCAGTATCTTTCCTCTTCCCAGGGATCCGCATGATTATGATAGCCGCGCTGCTCCCAGAAGCCGGGGCGGTCGCGCTCCATAAATTCAAGGCCGTCGAGCCACTTGGCACTTTTATAGAAGTAGAGTTTCGGTACGAGTAGGCGTACAGGGCCGCCGTGTTCAAGTTCTAAGTCCTGACCATCATGCTTGATAGCAATGAGTACATCGTCATCGTCAAGGTCGGCTAGTGGCAGATTGGTTGTATAGCCTGTCCAGGAGTGGGCCATGACAAACTTCGCGCTCGGCAGAGGTTTAGCACGATGCAAAATTTCGCGGATATGCACGCCTTCCCAAGCATTGTCGTAGCGACTCCAGGTCGTCACACAGTGGATATCAGTCGTGAGCATTGTGCGGGGTAGTGCCAGAAATTCTTCCCAGGTCAATTCAAAGGGATTCTCAACATTGCCACTAATTTTCAGTTTCCAGTCTGGTGGCAGCGACTTTGGTGTCCGTTCATAGCTCAGTATTGGCCACTTTTGAGTCAGGTATTGCCCTGGTGGCAGTCGATCTTTACCATCAGGGAGTTTCTCTATTTCCACTCTAGATTTTTTTCCAAACAATGGCATGGATTTATTGCTCCTTTGTTTATTTCCTTATGAAGGAGGAAGATACGATCTTTTAGACTAACAACATCATAAAACGTTACATAGCACACCAGAGCAAGGAATCCTACCAGCTTCCCATTCCCAAAATATGCTCTGATTCTGCCTCGAAAACAGTTGCGTAATATACCAGAGAACACTACAATAGGATAGGTTTATTCCGTCTCCTTACATCGCTCCTGACTGCGAAGCAGTAGACGCGCTAGCGTCATTGCAGCGATGGATAGGTGCCGACATTATGACTACGTTGGGCATCCCCCTGATGGATGCGTCAATATAGATACAATACCATATCCACCAGGGCAATACGACAAAAACTCAGGAGAGACTCTCATGATTATCTTCTTGCTAGCACTCATTGGCGCTCTCATCGTCATGGTTATCCTCACCATTGGCCGACTTGGATTTGGCCGTCGTGAAGCGTTCGATAGCCGAAAATTTATTCGCTGGTTTGCCGGTTACTTCGTCTTCAACTACATCTTCTGCCTTGCCGTTCTCTACTTTGGGGAACCCGCACTGACAGGCCCATTTGGAGGATGGCAATGGCTCATCTGGCCGCTTGTGCTCAGTAGTATCGGTAACCTGTTCGCCTTTGCTCGTCCGGCACTGGGTACGCTAGAAGACATCTCAGCGGCCAGTCAGGGACGTTCTCCCTCATCACGTTCCACTAGAGCAGGTCTTCCGGCTAATGTTTCGCGAGGAGCTGTGGCAGCAGGTATCTTTGGCCTGGTTGTCGCGGGCACCATCGGCATTGTTGTCGCGGGCCTGATAGTCGTCTTCACTACATGGTTCGACAGCAATGCGAAAGCTCTTGCAGCTATTCCACATGTCATCACTGAGCCATCTCCCGCATTGCCACAGACCGATCAGCGCAACATCGTACTGGTCAGCCAGAGCGTCGCATCATATAAGGGCCAGCAGGTGCTTGGTTCCAATGGACAAAACCTTGGTTCCACCTATAACCTTGATCCGGCTAGCTATACGCTGCAATCGATCAATCACCATCTCTATTACGTCGCTCCGTTGAGCTACAACAACATCTTCGCCAATCTTGCCAGTTCTACAACACCTGGATTCGTTGTCGTAGATGCTGAAGATCCCCAGGCCCAACCCCAACTCTGCACCAATTCATCCACAACATCGTGGTGTCCTGGTCAGGGTGCCTCTATCGCCTATCTTCCAGGAGCGCTGCTGAACCAGGACCTTCTGCGGCATGTCTACCTGAGCGGCTATACCTACGGGCGGCTTCTCGATCCCACTTTGGAGCTTGATGATAGCTTCCATCCATACTGGACGATCTCCCTCATGAAGCCAACACGCGGTTATACCGGTAACATGCTCAGTGAAGTGCTCATTGTAGATGCTCACACGGGTGACATTAAAGACTACAATCCAACGAGCGTACCAGGCTGGGTAGACCGGGTCATGCCTGCCGAGACTGTGACCGATTATCTAACATGGTGGGGGCTCTATCATGCTGCTCCATGGTTCAATCCTTCAGGAGCAGGGCAGCAATCACCAGCGGGAGACCCACAGTTGCTCTATAACAATGTCGATCAACCGGTCTGGCTCGTGCCAATGACTTCGTCATCTTCAAACGACAACTCGAGCACGGGAGTCTTCCTCTTCAATACTCATAAAAACGAGGCAGATTTCTATCCACTTCGAGGGCTGGGCATTGGAAGTAATGTCCAAAGTACCATCCAATCTACACGCGCCAACATTCGTAACTACACAGTAGACAATATTCAGTTGTATACCATCTTCAATACGCCTACCTGGGTGGCCATTTTCGCACAAAATACGGACAGCGGCGACATTTTCCAGGCAGTAGGTATTGTAGATGCCAGAAATCTGAACGGCAGTAATGTGCAGTTCGAGCCAACGCTCTCCGCAGCCCTGCAGGATTACCAACAATGGTTGACACAACTGAGTATTGGAGGCGGAGGAGCATCCAGTGGAGGAACGTCACAAACTGTGATGGGGAAAGTATTGCGTATATCATCAGTGCAGCAGGGCAGCAATACCGTTTACTACATTCAGATCGCGGGACAACATCTGATTTTCACCGCGAACCTTACGCTCTCGCCTAAATTACCACTTGTGCAGTCGGGTGATACGGTCACCGGCAATTATTCGAACACAGGCAGTACTGTTGTGAACTTCACGACCTTCGATGATCTGAGTATCAATCTTGGTGGAACAGCAACGCCTACTGTGCCTATCACCCCTGTTCCGACGCCAACAGCAACACCTGCGCCGAGTCCTACAGCTTAATGGTAGAGGTATGGCCGATTTTCCAGGGCGACAGTCTCGTCGTCAGCCGGTATGTCGTCAATTGTCATCCTGAGTGAAACGAAGGATCTGACTCGCTGGACAACGAGATCCTTCGCTACCGCTCAGGATGACACATCTTGTTTTTTATCTCATTGTCAGATGATGAAAAGACTCAGCGAAGGCATAGCCATGCTCTGCGCCGATGATACGGGCGCGCTGACGGATAATCTCGGCTATTTCGGGATTGCTGACCTGACTGATGTGGGCATGTAGAGCTTCCAGCTTCTTGTCCATAAAGTCGGTCACGTCAACCCAGTGGTTCGGCTGATCCGTGGAAAACAGGTACACCTGCTTGACTCGGTGGTGCTCAATCGACTCGGTCAACTGCTCAGGGAAGTACATAGGCATGCGTGAAGATGCCAAGGCATCCATAGCACACGTGCCCGTATTCCGGTGATCTGGATGAACCTCGTACCGCCGCCAGGGATCAAAGGTAAATACCACTTCTGGTTGCCAGCGACGCACGGCCTGCACCAGTTCGCGACGCAACGCGAGGTTTGCCTCAACCTCTCCATCATGATGCCTTAAAAAGGTCACCTCGTGCACACCTAAAACCTCGGCGGCGCGGCGCTGCTCGTCCTCGCGTATCTCTGCAAGGCGTTCCGGCGTCATGCCTACCTCGTGACTGCCTTTGTTGCCGCTCGTGACAAGTAGATAATGAATGTCTCGCCCCTCTGCTGCCAGGCGAGCCATTGTCCCACCACAGATGAACTCTGCATCGTCCGGATGAGCCATAATAACCAGAATGCGTTGACCTCCAGGTGGAAGGAGTACAGAAGATTCGGTAGTCATAGATGTTGTTTTCCCCTTACTGGTTCGATAAAGTTGCTTGCCAGTGTAACTGACGGCGAGGTATACGCCGCAGCAATCCTCGCGTTAATTCCCAAACACGATCAGGATCGATATTATTGCGCCAATAATAATAACAACCAAGTTCGTCAGGTTCCGCGCTCAGCAACTCTGTAAAGGCTTGCGCTAATTGCTCCTCATTACCTTCATCTAGATTGAAGTTCTGTAGCCACAACTGGCTGCGCTTATTGTACTTATGCGTCATCTCAACTAGGCTGCTCCCACGCTTTCCCACCATTGTTACGTCCTCATTCAATAAATTCCAGAAGAGGTGACAACCTATCGTATCAATTTGCGGCAGCATTGCCAGTTCGTCAACCTGGTAGAGGTCCTGCGGCAGCAATACCACCGTTGTTTTTACATTGGCATTAACTCGTTTAGCACATGAGCACAAATCGCCTAGAAAATCGATCATAGAACGCCGACGAAAGCGCGGCAGGTCGGTAACATCAGGGCAGAGTGCACGGCAGACTGAGCAAAAGCATGTTATCTCCAGCCCTCGCGGCTCATCGATAAAAATACCGTCGATAGGATAGGTATCCAAGTAATACTCTACCTCTTTGAACAGCCACGTTCGAAACGACTGGTGATTGAAGCAGGAGATTTCATGATGGCGTCCATGCCGATCCATCACACGTGATTGTGGGTGACGAACTGTATACCAGCTCGGTATCAACGATGGTCCGGCAAATAGATTGCCATAGCGGCCAAAACTCAAATGGATCTTTAAACCAGCATCCTTGGCTTGACGAAAACCTCGTTCAAGGTCGTGAGGCCAGCGCTGCTGCTCCAACTCGTGCACTGCATAGATAATACTTCCTGCACCTGTAGCACGAATCCGGTCGAAATCGTGTTTCACAATCTCAGGATGAAGCAGTGGATGAAAATACGCAACGGTTATATCCATGATACCTACACAGACGGCATAAGCAGTATCAACAGAAAGAACTGCAGAATCTTTATATTTATGGACTAGAGTATACCATAGTTTACGAACAAAAGATCAAAAAGGGGGCAAATATAGGCTATTTCGCCTCTTTTCTTGAATGAAGCTTGACAAGTCGTTTATTTCTATGCACAATGCACGCATGAGTCACGCACAGCGAGCACAAACCTCTAGCGGTATTTGCTTTGTTCGGGCATATGCTAAAATCAATCTTACGCTCGATGTTTTAGGACGCAGGGATGATGGTTATCACGAGCTGGCGACGGTTATGCAGACAATCGATCTGTACGATACCATCTGTCTTACTGCTACCAATGACAATCGGGTGCAAATGATCTCTACCATACCTGCACTTAGCAACGATGACAATCTGGCTGCACGTGCGGCACAATTAGTGTGTCAGCAGCTCACGCTTACACAAGGGGTTATGATCGAACTACACAAATGTATCCCAACATCGGCAGGTTTAGGTGGAGGAAGTAGTGATGCCGCCGCTGTTCTGCTCGCCTTGCAGCAGTGGTGGCAGTTGCCTTTCTCCTCATCCGACCTGCTCAGCCTAGCAGCTTCTCTTGGTTCGGACGTTCCGTTCTTTCTTAGTGGAGGGCTTGCACTTTGTGAGGGGCGCGGCGAACGAGTGACTTCGCTCGCTCCTCACTGGCCATCATCGATGCGTTGGCTACTACTACTCAAACCGGCCATCAGTGTATCGACCGCGGCAGTTTTCCGTAATCTGCCTGCTCAAGACTACACCGATGGAACGCATAGTCAAGCGGTTTGCCAAGCGTTAAACGCGAATAGTATGCCACGGGCAGAAGACCTGCATAATGCTCTAGAGCGTGGTGTGCTGGAGCACTATCCAGAGGTGGCCCATTGCAGGCAAGACATCTTGCTGGCAGGAGCTTCCATCGTTCGACTCTCAGGAAGTGGCCCAACGCTGTTTGCGCCATTTGCTGAACTGGCTCGCGCTAGGCGAGCACAACAGCAACTGCATGCAAAAGGATACAAAGTGTACCTGTCGCGTGTCATTTACCCTGGTGCAGGAACTATTTGTCTTTACTAGTGTGACGTAAGTAAGGAGGCAACTTTATTATGGCAGATCAGTATTATTGCGTGAAATGCAAAAAGAAGACCGATATGAAGGACGCAGAGCGGGTTACGACAAAGAACGGGAAACCTGCTTTGAAGGGTCACTGCGCGGTCTGCGGGACCACTGTCTACTCCATTCTCGGTTCTGAGAAGAAGTAATACGACCGCTGGCTACTCGTTTGCCTATTTCCTTCCACAAGTAGGTTTTTAGGTAAAATACTCCGTAGAGATCCCGGTGACAAGCAAGCCTCTTAGGCTTACTTGTCACTACCTACTCGCATCAGTTGCTGCTGCAGCCAAGGACGGTTAGCGATCTTCTGTTAGGAAGATATACGCAAAATTCTCCCCTCACCCTCCAACTCTGATATAATGGAAACGGTCGATAGAAAGCATCATATCCAGAAACTCAAACCAAAAACGCAAAGAGGTATCATCGAAACTGCGCCAGCACATCATCACAGCGCTATGTTACATACTGCGCATCCCATTTGCCCTACTCGATGCAGTATTGTATCCCTTTCGGAAACGCGCCAGGCAAAATCCACAAGCCATTGTAGTCATAAAACCTTGCTGCCTGGGCGATCTCATTATGACCACTCCCCTACTCAACGTAATTCGTCAGGCGTATCCCAAAGCCAGCATTACTTACGTCGCAGGCACATGGTCAAAAGTCATACCGGAGCATCATCCGGCAGTCAACGAGGTAATTGATAGCGGCACAGTCGGGCTACCAGGTCGTTATAACATCTCCGACTACACGAAGCTCGCAAGAACTTTGCGCAAGCGTCACTTCGATCTGGCATTTGTTCTTGATCGCTCGCCTATACTGACTCTCTTACCTTGGCTCGCTGATATACCTCGTCGCGTTGGACCTGATAGTCTTGGGCGGGGCTTTTCGCTCACAGACCGCGTGCCCGTCTCTAGCTCACCTGCACATTTGCAGCACCAAGCAGAGATCTACCTGGATTTGGCTCGCGCCCTCGCATTGCCTGTCAATCATCCACGTATGCGCTTCGTACCAACTGAAGAGGAACGACGTACCACGAACAAATCTAAGGGTATTCAAGTAGCACTATTTCCAGGTGGAGGCAGCAATCCAGGCATGGAATTGACAGCTAAACGTTGGCCACTCGAAGGATATAGGGAACTGGCACGGAAACTGGTTTACGAATTGAGCGCACATGTCCTGCTTATCGGTGGCCCCGGCGATGTAGTCCTCAATCAGGCTTTGTTAGATGAGTTGGATGTGCCGACAGGAAGTGTGAGCAATATCGCAGGCAAAACAAGCATTGGAGAACTGGCTGCACAACTCGAAAAGTGTGATCTCTTCATCGGCAATGATAGCAGTCCCATGCACCTTGCTGCCGCAGTAGGTATCCCTGTAATCGCCATCTTTGGTCCGACAAGCCCGCAAGAGTATGGTCCTTATCCGCTGGATGATCCCAAACATATTGCCCTATGGCGGCATCCTACGGGACAGCCATGCTTCTTCCTGGGTAAGATGCAACCATGCACTCACTGCACCTGTATGCAAGCGATAACAGTGAATGACGTGCGGAACGCCGTACAGCGCCTCATTCCTAGCAAAGAGGTCGCACCTTGAAACATCTCCTTCGCACATTGATGCTAATGCTTGTGCGCTTGTTCGGTGCGCTCGGTACCTTGCTAGCAGAACGAAGGGCAAGAAAACCTGCTTCACCCGCTCCCCGAATTCTACTTGTGCGTCCTGATCACCTCGGTGATGTATTACTCACGACACCCACATTGGATGCGTTTAAAAGACATATGCCTGAAGCGCATATAACCTTTATGGTAGGACCGTGGTCAAGGGAGGTAGTGGCGTGGGACGCTGATATCGACGAACTGCTCACCTGCCCATTTCCTGGCTTTCAGCGTACATCTCAAAAGCCCCTTGCACCGTATACACTCCTGCTGCGTGTTGCACGACAACTACGGCGTGGGAAGTATGATCTTGCTATTAACCTGCGACCTGATTTCTGGTGGGGAGCAGCCTTGTTCTATCTGGCACGCATTCCGCGCCGTGTGGGTTATGCACTTGAGCCTGGTCGCCAATTTCTGACGCAGAGCTTACCATTCCAGACACCTGAACACGCAACCATTTCCAATCTTCGCCTTGTCAGCGCCGCACTGGAAATGTTAGGCTATCCGCCTCTGGAAGAGCCATATACGACCGAACGGTACCCACTCCAGTTCACGCCCACGCCCGAAGAACACAAATGGGTAGCTGACCGCTTGAATAAAGAGGGTATCGATGCAGAAACGCCGGTGGTGGTAATCCACGCTGGCAGTGGTGCAGCAGTCAAGTTATGGCGAACGGAAGGTTGGTCAGCTTGTGCCAACGCGCTTCCAGGGTTATTGACATCTCCCTCACAACCTCGTATTATCCTCACTGGAAGCCAGAGGGAGCGCCCAATGTTGGATGAGATCGCACATGGTATGGCCTCACCCCCTATGCTTGTAACAGACGCAACCCTGGGCCAACTGGCGGCGCTATTGAGTCGAGCAGGCATGGTGCTTGGAGTCGATAGCGGGCCACTTCATCTAGCAGTGTCGCAGGGTACACCAACGGTGCAGATTTTTGGGCCAACCGACGCACGCATTTTTGGCCCATGGGGAGCACAGCAAAAACATATTGTGTTAGCATCTACACGACGCTGCCTATCGTGCCCAACCATCCCCTGTGGACGCCTGGATTTCACGCCGCAAGAATTGCCCGCTCATCTCTGCATGCGCGTCGTACCAGAACAGCAGGTGCTTGCAGCGATAAAGAAACTGGAACTACACTTGATGCAGAATATCAATTCGGCTCAAAAATCTTAATGATTACATCATACACAGGTACAACTGTCATATATGTCACAAGTGTCACAATCAGACACACAACTGAATAAGCTTGATAACTACGGCTACCCTTTGCCGCCAGATACACGCAGGAAGTTACGCACAATTGGGATTCATACCAGCAAGCGCGTCCTGCTCGCGGCCATCTATCTTGTTCTGAGCACTATAGGAGGTCTACTCTGGCTCAGCAGGCGAGGAAAGAAATACCCACCGTTGTGTCCACAGAGTTTTCATCCGAAGCGCATTCTAGTAATTCGTCTTGATCTCATTGGTGATCTGGTTCTTTCGCTGACCGTTGTACGTGCACTGAAACGCACTTATCCCGAGGCAGAGATTGATCTGCTGGCTGTTCCTTCAAGTGCTAAAGTGGCGATGCATGATCCTGATTTAGCCGAAATCATTGCCTACGATCCGAATATCTGGCGTCGTCCTAAGGCGCTGCTACGGTTTAGAAACTGGCGAGAAGCACTATCTCTGTTGCGCAGACTTCGTGCACGTCACTATGATCTAGCAGTAAGTGTCTTCGGAGAGTGGGCAGCAATCCTGTCAGTACTGAGCAGTGCACAGCGACGTGTTGGATTTCGGCGTGAGAGCTATCCCGGCTTTATGACCGATAGCGTGCCTGGACGCCATTGGGATCCTCGCGATCACAAACATGAGGTAGATTATTGCCTGGAACTTGCGCGGGCGGCAGGGACAACTACCAGTCCGGATGATCGCGCACCACATCTGTATGTTGATCCGCAGGCCCACCAGGATATTGAACAGTTGCTGCGCGAGGAGGGTATACAGCCGGACAAACCATTGATTGCCTGCCACGTAAGTTCGAACAATGGTTATTCCAAACGCTGGCCCATCCCTTACTGGGCAACCCTGATTGATCGCCTGACTTGCGAAGATGGCGCACAAGTCGTTTTGACAGGCGCACCGGGTGATTTGCCACTCATTGAAATGGTGATACAGCGCATGCACGAACGCCCAATTAATCTTGCCGGTAAGACAAGCTTGACACAACTTGCAGCCCTGCTCCAACGTGCTGATCTACTCATCACTGGCGATAGTGGGCCTATGCATATAGCAGGTGCTGTCGGAACTTCGCTCATCGCCATTCATGGTCCTACTGATCCCGCGCTGAGTGGTTCCGTAAGTCCTACCGCAACCGTGCTGAGAAGTGGCATCTGGTGTAGCCCATGCTATAATGCAAAAGATCCTGCCAATTGCCGTTTCTCTACAACGCAATGCATGAAAAATATCCTACCAGGCCAGGTACTTGAGGTGGTACGTGAGAAACTTGCTATCTAAGCACACACAACATATCATGCTGCCATCAAACGCGCATATCCTTGTCGTCAAAATGGCCGGCATTGGCGATCTCCTGCTTGCCACACCTGCATTACGCGCCTTGCGCGAAACCTACCCCCAGGCGTGTATCGATCTACTCGTGACACCCGATTCCGCAGGCATACTCGATGGCTGGCAGGTCATCGACAGGATCATCGTTCTGGATAAGTACCTCTTTGACTATCCACAGCAGATGCTCAAACATCCACGCAACCTGCTACGTCTTCGACCACTCTGGCATGATCTACGTCAAGGTCACTACGACGCCGTGCTCCTGCTCCATCACCTCACACTTCCCTTTGGGCGCCTGAAGCACCAACTATTGATGCGCGCAACGGGAGCGAAATGGCGAGTTGGACTCGACAACGGACACGGCTGGTTCCTCAATGTCCGCGTCAAGGACAATGGCTTTGGTGCTATGCACGAGGCTGAGTATTATCTTGCAGTCACGAAAGCCGTTGGCGCAACCACTTCCAACAAGCGCTTGTTCGTGCCTCTAAGTGACGAAGACCATCAAAGAGCCTGGCAACTGGTCTATGAACATGAATCAGTCGCCACTATCCAGGGCCCGATCATCGCAATGCATCCCGGCAGCGGTGGCTACAGCATAGCCCGTCGCTGGGCACCTGAACGCTTTGCTCAGCTAGCTGACACACTCTATCACGACGTTGGTGGACAATTGCTCTTAATGGGCGGCCCTGAAGAAATCAACCTTCATCAAGAGATCATGGGCATGATGCAATCCGGTATGCCTACTCGCAGTCTAGCAGGCAAAGGCAACATCAAAGTTGCAGCAGCAGTACTGGAGCTGGTCGATCTCTTCGTAGGCAATGACTCCTCGCTCATGCACCTTGCAGTAACCGCAAGATGCCCCACCGTCGCGATATACGGACTGACGAACTGGAAAGCATGGGGACCCTATATAGGCAACACGTCCGGCAAGCTAGCCACAGTAGTGCGCCTGGACCTGCCCTGCATGCCCTGTTTCTACAGCGGTCATCTCCTTGGCACCCCAGAAGGCTGCATGACCCGCGATTGCCTGGCCTGGCTTGGTGTCGATCCTGTAGCGGTCAGTGCGAGGAGGCTGTTACGCGAAGGCAAGAAAATTTCACACGAGTCCGAGGATTTGAAAAACGAATTACACCGTTAATCCAGTAATCATTGGGAGATTGTTATGGACACAACCACTTACACGTCACCCGCAGAACCAACCCCGTAACTCATCCAGCATGTTTGCTTCACCTTTTGTCGGCGAGAATACCTATTCCCTGTCTTCACCGATACCCAGCAAACACAACACAAAAAAGAAAGCCAAAAACAAGATGGCAAAACAGTCACGTAAGAAGAACAGGAAACGAAGGTAAATATATCTTTTATACCGTGATATGCTGCGTTCGCTTCACAGGGCGCGTAAAGTTCCCAATCTCGATATCAGGCACTTCATGGTGAATGATCTCGATCATCTTGCGCATTCCCAGAGCCTTTCCCATCGAATCCAAAGCAGGCATACGTGGTAGCAACACTTCGGGATCAATATTGAGGTTGCGTAACTGGATGAGCCGCAGTCCCGTTGCCTTCACGAAGGCAAGCAGCGCCTCTACTTCGCGCTCGCGGTCTATCATGCCAGGGAAACAGAGCAAGTTGATAGAGCTATACACGCCGGCATCTCGCGCTCGCTTCAGAGACTCCTTGACATCCTCAAAACTGTAGCCAATAGGGCGATAGTAGGCAGTGTAAGTCTCAACATGGCCAGAGATTGTGCTTGCGCGCAGGGTATCCAACCCAGCATCATAGAGTCGCTGCAGCCACCGTGAGTTGCTGGCATTGGTGTTGATATTAATTACTCCCTTGTCAGTCCTGCTGCGTATCACTTTAATAGCTTGCTCAATCCGTCGCCACTGCAATAATGGCTCACCTTCGCAGCCCTGTCCAAAACTGACAATCGCATCTTCAGCATGCTCAAGGTGCGGCACAGCCACCTCAACTATCTCGTCTACCGTTGGAACGAAGGTCAGGCGATCCTGCGGCGAGATCAAATCTTCTTCTTCCTGCTTCGAGATACAGCCAATGCAACGCGCATTGCAGCCAGGTGAGACAGCAATCGCCATCTCCCAACGCCCAAAGAAAAGGTTGCTAGCCGTTGGGCAAGAGTAGTCAAGCGCACAGTGCGCATGCTGCGCTACGACACGGTTATTGGAATATGCAGCCTGTTTCTCGCTTACTAGGCGCGTTAATGTGCGTTTGTTGAACGCACGGGGATGCCATTTGCGCGGATCATCGGTTCTCAGTGCGGCCACATATAAACGCCCATTTATACCAGCCACTGCGCTGTACCCAAAGAAAGGCAAAGGCTCTGTACTCGGCACCTTCTCATAGGCAGGTAACATTGTGCGGGTATAACCGATTGGCAGTAAAGCTGCTGCTGCCCAACCACGAGACTTTGCCAGCACCTGTCGTTCGCCCCTGTGTTTCTGTCCAACCGCCAGACGATCTGGCATCATCGAAAGTGTTACACCATCAGGTAGAGGAATAAGATTGGCAGCTTCTAAAGGTCGATCTCCGAAGGCAAGCGCCCGCAAACGCGGCTCCTCGCGTATTTCTCCTTCGGGAGTACAATAAATGAGATACGGAATTGGCATAGCATCCTTATTTTAGATAGACGTAGTTTGCTGGTCTGTATGAATTCGAGCGCCAAACTTAATGCATGGGTGGCGGCGTTGCTGGAATACGAGCGCCGGTTGGCCGCTCGTCAACAAAGTCATCATCAAAGAAACGAGGCAAAGCACCCGACTCTATCCGTGCGGATGCACGCTGCTCCAGTTCTCGTGTCTCTTCATACACAAAGCTCAGCAGGATATGCTCACCACGCATGCTCTGGCACACATGACGAATGCGTGGTCGCTCTTCTTCCATCCAGGCATTGACTATTGCCTCAAGTGCAGACATGCTATCTCCGCACAGAGCGCTATCAAAGCCTTTGTACCTATACATTGCCTGATCCTTTCGGTTGAGAAATGTAACTGTACCCTTTGTTAGACCGCGCATTCAACAATGATTTTCTTTGTGATCGAGGCTTATTGTACCATTCTAGCAGACATTTTACCATAGAGATATATGCCCTTTTTAACATCCTTCCGGGTTTCTCTATAGATCAATGTATCGGCTTCTTCTCGTCAACCCTTTATAAGGAGGGAATGCTCTTTCGTACCCTTCAAAATGTAAACGAATGAATTGCAAGAGATTGTACTCGTAAAGATGCAACCATGTAACATTTTTGTGTTTCAACCGCTTATGATTGTTCACCTTCCTCAACATCTTCAAGAACAATTTCTTCCCATGAATATACAAAGGTATTGCTCTGTCATAACAAAATATAGTGCAAAATATACACATTTCCAAGAGAATGTTATTTGAGCATTTGCGTGATTTTAATTTACTTACAGTATATGTTCTGCTATACTCAACGCTACTACGAAAATATTTTTAGAAGACGAGGTAGTATGATACATCAGCAACACATCGTGATCGTGGGAGCTGGTATTGTAGGACTGTCTACTGCCTATGCTCTCTTGTCAGAGGGCATGCGGCACGTCATCGTTCTGGAACAAGAGGCAGTCGATCATCAACGAGCCAGTTCTCATGGCCCCTCCCGCCTACTACGCTTCGAGTATGGTTCTGATTCTTTTTACTCTTCCATGGTGCACCTTAGTTTACACCGCTGGAAAAGCCTTCAACAAATCACACGTCGAACGCTTTATTCTCAAACTGGAGTGCTTGTGCTTGGAACAGAAGATGACAACTATGTAGAACCGAGTTATCAGGTGCTACGGAAACAAGGGTTACCCATAGAGCGGCTTTCTGAGTGGACCTGCAAGCAACACTTCCCTCAATTTGCTACGCATGCTTACGACACCTTAACCTATAACACCGAGGGAGGCGTTCTACATGCCTCGACCTGTTTGCACGCACTCAAAGATTGCATTACCGATCTAGGTGGAGCAATTTACGAGTCTTGCCGCGTCACTTCTATTAAAAGTGACGATATGCTACGACCTGTACGTCTGCGCCTCGCCACAGGTGAGGAACTGCAAGCCGATCATGTGGTGCTTGCCACCGGCTCCTGGGTACACCGCCTGCTGGCAAACCTGTATCTTCCCGTCCGGCTGACACGCCAGTATCTACTGTATTTTGCAGGTCTGCCGACAGCATTATTTAATGCAAATGTTTTCCCTGCCTTCATCGCCGATGATCTCTATGGCTTCCCGCTGCTCAGCATGCATAATAGTCATGGCCCAAGCTGGTTAAAGGTAGCCTCACACACCTTTGGTCCATCCATAGACCCCGACGACACATCGCCTCCCGATAGGCACACCATCTCTCAGATTGTGGGAAAGCTGCGTGAGTTGCTGCCAGCGCTCTCACAAGCCGAGCTTGCACATATCGATTCATGCATGTACGATGTGTCCCCCGATGAAGATTTCATCCTTGATCGTCTGCCCAACGACCCACGCGTCATCTTCGCCACAGGGCTTACCGGTCACGGCTTCAAATTCGGCCTGCTTCTGGGCGAACTACTGAGCAGCATGGTACGTGAAACCAAGCCCATCGTACCACTCGACCGTTTCCATCTGGCCCGTTTCTCGAACCGAGAGGTACAGCAGAAAAGTTCGGTCACATAGCAAGTCATTATAGGTACCAATTGATCGTGCTCACCGATATATTAGCTTGAGCATTGATTTGACCTTAAGGCTCAGTAAGCCTCCCAGGTAATCCGCCAGTTGGATACTTCCACGCATCTAAAAACAGGTAATCAATACAGGTAATTTTACAGGTGTATTGGAGCATTGATGCATGTAGACTATGAGCAGAACTTCTCGCGAGGAGGAAAACAGAAAAGTTCTTGAGGAAGAAAGGACACATCAATGATCTCCATATGGCTCCTTTTAGTGATTGTCTGTATTGCTGGGGCACTTGGTGGGCTGGTTAATGCCCTGCTCAGCGACCAGGGATTTTTTCTTCCCTACACCGAACAGGTGAATCACCTGCGCATTGTTCATCCAGGATTTCTTGGAAATATGCTCATTGGCACCTTTGCGGCCGGTCTCTCATGGGGACTCTATGGGCCACTGAGCCTGACTTCCATCTTTGCCTCACTATCTGTCACAGGAAGCCTGACTCTTTCAGCCCTCTTTGGCGCTGCCCTAGTAGGCGTTGGGGGAGCACGATGGCTCACCAATGAGGTTGACAAGAAGCTGTTAACGCTTGCCGCTAGCAAGGCGGCGGCGGCTCCTGCGGCTCCTGAGGCAGCAAGCCAAATCATGGCCGCCTCACCGACAGAAGCTCTTTCGATTGCACAGCAAATGTAGGCATCGTCTTCCTATTGACCCAGTTTCCATATCAGTCGCTCATAATGCGAGAAAAGTAGCTAGACAGCACGACACAAACAGAGCAGCCACCTATCTTATGCAGGCGGCTGCTCTACATTTTAACAATCCTCGATCAATAGAGATTATAAGCGCACCTGGCAGGATTTGAACCCGCAACCCCTTGATCCGAAGTCAAGTGCTCTATCCATTGAGCTACAGGTGCATCGACAATACTATATCACAATTGTCAATTATGGTCGTAAGGTACCAAATTTTATCATGGATTTCAACCAACATGATATACTAACCCAACTCTGAGATAGTTATTGAAGACAGATATCTCTTCTAAATCTCCCCAATTGGCCTTGCATTCCTCAAATGCTTATTCATCGTCGCGGCAATCGCAAGCACACATTGTGGAACAAAGAGCACCAGTATCGTCGGAATGGGTCCGATAGCTTGCAACAGCAATCCGGTGACAGCCAGACCAATTGGCTCACTGCCGAAGGCCAGCAGGCGGAAGACGCTATTGACACGGCCTTGCAAGTAGTCGGGAATCAGAGCAAGGCGGTAGCTAAATTGCACTGAGGTATAGATGGGAACAACGATAAAGCTCAGTGAAGTCGCTATGCCGAGTACAAGTGGATTTGGCGCAATAGCAAAGAACAACCATGTCAGTGCCCAGGCCCATGTCGAGCCAATCATGAGCGGCCCAAATCGAAAGCGCCTCTGAAGGGGACCCACCAGTAGAGCGCCAACTATACTGCCAACGCCTCCGCAGGCGAAGATCAGGCCAATAACGAAGGCCGAGGCATGTTGACCCTGCGCAAGCACGATCAGAATCAGTCCATAGCCTACAACGGGCGCAGTGATACCACCGGTGAGTAAAGCAATGAAGCGTATAAGCGGTTGATGCCAGAGCCATTCAGGCCTTCTGTGATATCTGCCCATAAGCGGATTGGCCTCGCTACTCGATCTTCCTGAAACTTTGTCTTGATGAAGAATAAGGAAAGGACCGAGGCACCATAAGAGATGGCATCCGTTAAAAATGGAATCAGTCTACCGATGCTGTAGAGTGCGCCACCCAGTGAGGGGCCAAGCAATCCCGATGTTGAGTCGATCATCATGTTCTGCGCTGTAGCAGCGGGAAGTTGCTCTTTTGGCACGACACGTGGCAGGCAGGCAGTCTCAGCAAGGTTGAAGAAGGTAAAAAGTGTGCCTTCAATGAGCGAGACGAGGCAGAGCTGCAGGATTGTCAAATGACCCAGTATAAGCGCGATTGGAATACTTCCCAGCGCGAGCGCTCGACCAGCGTCACAGAGAATCATAACGCGCTTGCGATCCCAGTGATCGATGAGCACACCGGCGGGCAGGATAAAGATGGCATAGGGTAATCCTCTCAGTGCAGCAACCAATCCTGCCTGAGCAGGCGAATGGGTGATCGCGAGAACGAGCAGCGGAAAGGCAAGCAGCGAGACTCGTGTGCCGATTGAAGAGACCATCTGCCCACTCCAGAGGAGCATATAAGCGCGATTGCGCCATAAGGGAACTAGCCGCCTGGGTACTGTTGCTTTTCCTGCGTTGAGAAACTCTTCCTGTATTTGTGACATAGCGCTTGCTCCGTTGGTTAGTTTGACAATATCTCAATGCCAATAAGGGAAAACTACCATGAATGTCATTTCTCGAAAGGTGGACACATTTTCGCGGGTTGTTGCGATGGGGTACAGAAGAACGCAGCGGCGCGGGTCGAGCAGCAACGTAGCGAGACGTGCCCGGCGACATACGCCGAGAGGAAAGAATCGAAGCAGGAAGGTAATTCCAGAACCAGGTTCAACAAGCGACGCTACTCATTCAACATAGGAGTGAACAGGTAGATTGAATGGTGCCACTTCCTGCCGCATAAGCTCGGCATATGTGCCTACGCGGCAAAGTAGCTCATTTGGATTACTTGTGGTGTTACGTTTCTCATGGTTGAATAGTAACATTTACATCAGATTTACGTCAAGGGAAGTCAGATGACATCCACTCATAACGCACTAGGAGCAATGAGTGGTTGCGAAAGTGACACTTGTGCCAGTTGTCCCGTTTGTGCCGTTTGTACAGCGCATACTAACTGATTATCAGTGGACTACAGAAGTCAGGCATACATATTGCTACACAGAAGCTACCACTGTATAATAGCTCTGTTAGATACTGTACTACCAACGGAAATAGAAAGAGCCTCTTTTCATGCCAACAGAACAGCCGAAGAGCGAGAATACTTATTTTATTGACGCTGAAAATGCAGCGGAAATGGCTCGCCTGATGCACCAGGGCCGTCTCCTCACAAAGGGTATGGGTGGGCTTTTCCCAGAGCAATTCGACATCTCAAGCACACACGACATCCTTGATATCGCTTGTGGCCCTGGAGGTTGGGTACTCAACGTGGCTCATGAGTATCCCAAGATACAGGTGACAGGGATTGACATTAGTAATCTGATCATCCAGTACGCACGTGCTCAGGCAAAGGTGCAATGGTTGAACAACGCGCACTTTGAAACGATGGATGCGTTGAAGCCGCTGGAAGTCGAGGATGGCTCTTTTGACTTTGTCAACGCTCGTTTTCTGTTCGGATTTATGTCCAAGGAGGCATGGCCACGATTGATGCAGGAATGCTTACGCATCTTACGCCCTGGTGGTATTCTGCGTCTGACCGAATGTGAATCTCCCCTCAGCAATAGTTTCGCTTCAGAACGGCTATATGGGATGATTTCACAAGCGCTACAGGCTGGGAAGCGAAGCTTTTCTCCTGATGGTCGGCACGTTGGCATTACGCCTATGATAGGACGTTTCCTACAGAACGCCGATTACCAGAATATTCAGAAAAAGGCGCATATCCTTGATTGCTCAGTGGGCACGGAGGCACACAGCAGTTTCTATCAAGATTTTCGAATTGGCCTTAGATTGTTACAGCCCTTCTTAGTTAGAATGAAGACGACTACAGACGAAGAGTTTGAAGGTCTGTACGAGCAGGCTCTGGTGGATATGCAATTAGAGGACTTCTGTGCTGCCTGGTTTTATTTAAGCGTGTGGGGCACAAAGGGCTAGTACATTTGCCTTAGCATAAGGATTCATCCATGCATCGTATCTGCGTCTTCTCAGGATCAAATATAGGTACGCGCCCCGAATACCAGCAAGCAGCTCATACTCTGGGTCAGGAACTTGCCTTAAGGGGATTGGGATTAGTCTATGGAGGAGCAAGTGTTGGGCTAATGGGAGTCGTTGCCGATGCGGTACTGGCTGCTGGAGGTGAAGTCATCGGTGTTTTGCCACGTGGATTGTTTAGCCGCGAGGTACCGCATAGGAACCTGACCGAACTGCGCGAGGTAGGGAGTATGCATGAGCGTAAGGCGCTGATGGCTGATCTCGCGGACGGGTTCATTGCACTACCGGGCGGCTATGGAACCTTTGATGAACTCTTCGAGATCATCACCTGGTCACAACTAGGGTTACACAGTAAGCCAATTGGAGTCCTGGATGTTGCGGACTATTTTGCGCCGCTGCTGGCACTTATAGCACATGCCGTCCAAGAAGGCTTCATTCCGCGGGACAATGCCCATCTTTTACTACAAGCACATGATCCGGCTACATTGCTCAATCGATTTGAGACTTATACTCCTTCTGACAGGTCTTCTACATCGACAAAGCCCCCGCCGAGACGCTAAATAGCCGTTGAAATTCAGCCACGAATATATTAGTATTATTCTATGTCACTAATATATTCCAACGTACGTTACACCTACATATAAGATAAGTTGTACTTTTTTTACTCATCTATTATATTCTAGGAGGGAGCGTACTTTGCCAGGAATGTTCATTCCACCGGCGGCACAACATCAACGTAGCGCGACAATCCTTATCGTCGAAGACGACGCAAATATCAGGCATTTCCTTCAACAACTCATCGACGAGGAAACTCCTTATAATACAACCGTGGTATCGGATGGGCCTCTCGCCTTGGAGAAGGCCCAACAAGTTCATCCATGCCTTCTCCTGTTGGACTATCGATTGCCAGGCATGAATGGCATAGAAATATACGACCGTCTACAAGAAAAAGAGGAGACGCGGGGCGTACCAGCCATCATGATGAGCGCTACGTTGCCAACCGAAGAACTAAAACGTCGTGGCATTTATCAACTGCGTAAGCCTATGGATATCGGCAATGTAATTCGCATGATTACCCATGCTCTAGCAACGTTCGAGGAACAGCGCCTCAGTGAGAGCCAACAATACCATTAAACGCATCAGAGCCGTGTATAGGTAGAGGAAACAACGTTTTTCTGGTACAATACAGTCATCCACTTACTGGCAATAGTGACCGACTAATGATATCAAAGGAGGTAACCTATCGTGGCGAATAAAGAACAGAAAAAAGTGGCGAAGGCACCACCTAAGTCGAACAAACAGAAGAAAGAGATGCAAAAGGAGAAGAAGGCAGCTAAGGCAAATTCCAGTGGCTTAAAGAAGGAATAGTGCCTGGCTATTATTTATACTCAGTATTACAGGGCGACCGCGAGGATCGCCCCTACTATACGCGAAAGCTGAACACTAGCTGGTGTATGGTAGGAGCAATCTTGCAGTCGCCCTGGCATTTCCCGCAATGATCCTCACATTGCACATTCACTCATAATGCCCTAGAGCGGTGAGTGGGTGCGATTGTAGCACTTGTGACACTTGCGACAGTTGTCCCGCTTGTGCCATTTGTGCAGCGCATGTGAGTCGACTTATGAGTGGATCAGAGAGTTGTGGACTTGACACAGTTGTTACAATGCGGTTAGAATGCCATCCAAGGTCGTATGATGCCTGCTCATGCAAGTGGAGCCGATTCGGTTCGGTGAAGCCACTCTATTAAGAATGATGAGAAGAAATGGGGGTTCGCATGCACTCGATGTCTCATGATGATGAACACATGCGCAAGGATGCCCCACAACGGCCGCCAGGGATGACTAAACCCGCACAACATAGTCCGGAAGCGTACTCGGGATTTGAGGATCAGTGGGCCGTACTACGGCACGAGGTGGAGGTGGAGGAAGTTATGAAACAGCAAGATGAACGGGTGCAAGCGAACTGGGAGCAGCGATCCACAAATCGAGATACCGGTGAAGAAGTCATCTCTCGCCAAGCATCCTTTAATGCGCTTAATACGCTAGAACCCGCACAACATACTGTGGATATCGTGGTTGCCGGTGTTGGTGGCGCTGGCATGAACGCTGTCAATCGCATGATTAGCACACGAGTACGTGGGGTACATTTCGTCTCAATGAATACTGATGCCCAGGTACTTTCGCTTTCACAGGCTCCCGACCGCATTTGCCTGGGGCAACATCATACGAAAGGTCTAGGAGCAGGTGGTAATGCATCTGTCGGCACACGAGCCGCGACCGAGAGTGCGGCAGAAATTCGCGCCGCCTTAGGCGATGCTGACTTGGTATTCATTGCCGCTGGTATGGGTGGTGGTACCGGAACAGGTGGCGCTCCTGTCGTCGCCTCGATTGCAAAAAAACTTGGTGCGCTCACCGTTGGCATCGTCACACTTCCATTTACATTTGAGGGATCACGTCGTCGGCGCATTGCGGAAGAAGGTTTGGCAGCATTGGGCGCGGAGATTGATGCACTGATTACCATTCCAAATGATCGCCTGCTGTCGGTAACGGGGAAAGATCTCAGCCTATCTGAAGCCTTCAAGATAGCCGATGATGTGCTTCGCCAGGGAGTACAGGGCATTGCCGAAGTTATCAATGTGCCTGGGATGGTCAATGTCGATTTCGCCGATGTTCGCAGCGTGCTGCGTGGGGCAGGAACGGCGCTGATGAGCATTGGTCAGGGTCAGGGACGCAATCGCGCTCAACGTGCGGCCGAGGAGGCTATTGCAGGTGGTTTTCTGAATGTGACGATCCGTGGTGCACAGCGCGTTCTCTTCAATATCAGCGGTGGCGAAGATATGACGCTCTTCGAGGTCAATGAGGTGGCCGAAAACATCGGTAGAGCCATAGATACGACAGCAGATATTACTTTCGGAGCGGTTATCGATCCAACATTGAGCGATACCATCCGTGTGACGTTGATCGCGGCTGGTATGGAGGAACTGCGAACCGCTCGATTACCTGCCATCCATGCGGATTCACCTCGTCCGACATCTCTACGTCAAGCACCTCAGAGTTTCGGCACACCAACTCCATCTCTACCACAACAGGCTCGGCCTATAAACCCTAGCAACCAATTTGAACAGCCTGCGGCAATGCCTCCATCTGCTCCACTCGCATCGCAGGCATTACCAAGAACTATCTCCCCTGCTCCACATAATTTGCCAGCGCGTCCGCAGCGCAGCCTAGATGATCTACGAGGTCTACGAAGCATGGGTCGCCGCCAGGAATCCTCTAGAATGCATGCGAAGCAGACGGATGAGGAGGGGGAACTGGAGGCTGATGCGGTAGATCTGCCACCCTTTCTCAGGAAATACACTTGATGCCTTTCCTGAGAAAGGGTAGGCCCAGCCAACGACGTCGGCCAGGTCCATAATTCAAACAATACCTCTACTAATTTTACTCGGGAGCAGCAACAGCGCGACCGCGCTCACCACCCTTCTTGCCGATCTTAGAATAAAATTCTGAACCCTGCTGGCGCTTGGTAGACTCACCACCCTTTTTACCAATTTCGGCATAGAACTGCGGTCCCCGTTTCTCCTTTACGGTCTCGCCGCCCTTCTTACCAATCTTGGAATAAAACTCCGGGCCGTATTTCTCACGGACAGCCTGTCCACCACGTTTTGCTTTTTGCGATCCTGGTTCTGGTCCGCGTTTGTTATTTGCCATAGAAAGTCCCGCCTCTCTTTTACGAACATCCACATTTACCCACAACGTACATACAATGCGGTGAGACATTCTGATGTAGAACATCTCGCTGCTTCCTTACTGCGACTGATGCCCTCGCGCCCGCGCCACGCGATTGGCAATTAAACCCGCTGTCATCCCTGCGCCAACACCGTTATCGATGTTTACCACAGAGAGACCTGGCGCACACGTTTGTAACATCGAAAGCAACGCGGCAACACCTTTGCCGCCCATTCCATAGCCAATCGAGGTTGGCAAGCCAATAACAGGGACTGGAACTAACCCTGCCACTACTGAGGGTAACGCCCCATCCATACCAGCCGCCACAATAATCACATCTACCTCGGTGGAGAGCAGATTCCGTAAAGGTTCCATCAAGCGATGCAATCCTGCCACTCCCACATCATAGATACGCGTTACACGACATCCCATTTCTTCTGCAATGAGCATGGCCTCTTCTGCCACCGGGATATCAGACGTACCAGCACTGATCACACCAACATGCCCACTCGTTTTACGACGCTCATAGCCGGGTCTGTAGATAACAACTGCATGAGCCGCTTCGTAAATGCGAAGAGTACACTCTTGAAACGCTTCCCGTAGAGCTTCTACAGCTTCTGGACGAACCCGGCTGATAATTGCTCGTCCTGAACTTGCCAGAAGTCGACGCGCCATCGCGATGATTTGCGCCACTTCTTTAGTCTCACCGAAAATGACTTCCGGTGTACCTTTGCGTTGCTCACGTTCAGTATCAGGGCGAATCTCGATTACAGGTGAGACATCATTACTCTCAGAATTCTGCAATTCCTGCTCTAAGCTGCTAGAAAGGGGCAAACCACCTTCATGCTCAGTTGCTTGCTTATTTAAGCTAACACTTTGCTTGAACGTTTGCTGATTGAGCAAGTGGTGAAGCAGTTCCAATTGCTCATCAGTTTGATGGCCCACAAAATACATCCTTACTAGAGCCTGGACAAGAATTTCTCATCTGGGAGTTTCCCAACCAGTCACAGTTTAACATAGTTGAACCAAATGAGCAAGCCAACAATGACTCGAAATCCTACTACAAGTCGAAATTGCTGAAAACACAGCTTTTCCTCGCCTTCCCCACCTATGTTATAATGTACTCGTAGCTCCAAATTTATGGTTGCTACATAGGATTTTTTAGCAATAAGCAGAATATGATCTTAATGAACAATACTCGCCGTGTGATCCTGAGCGCTTTCTGTGGGCTGGGACTACTCTTGCTGTTGGCAGCTTGTGGCCCTACCATCAGTGGAGTCCAATCACAGCAGACGGTCACTATCAACAAGTCTTTTCAGAATCAGCTTTCGCCGATACCCAGTCCCGCCACTTATCGCTGCGGCGCATGGTCATCAAACAACGCTCCAGGTGCTTACTCAACCATTTTCATCTACGCGAAACTTGTGAAAGACGTTACTGGAGTCAGTGGGGCAACGGCTAAGGCCGTCGTGCATTTTAAAAATTTTGATCAGCCCCTCGACCCACAGACGAGCGATAGCGGTGGCTATGTGACCTTTGTATTGCCACTTCAGGGCCGCCAACCATCTAAGATTCCGGCGACGGTTGACGTCACCTTCAGCAACTTTCCTGGGGGAACGCTACAATGTCAGCAGGCGTTTTTCACTCCTCAATGAGTTTCTGACAATTCGGGCAAAAGTGCGTACTGCGCTGACCGACAATGATACGCTCGATAGGCGTGCCGCAGCGAACGCAGGGCTGTCCTTGCCGGTGGTAGACCCGCACATGGTTGTAGTTATCACCAGCTTCACCCCAGAGGTCGCGATACTCACTGAAAGACGTTCCTCCATGCTCAATGCCGAGGGTTAGTACAGACACAATTCCTTCGTGCAGCAGCTCTACCTCAGCACGAGTGAGCGTGTTAGCGCGGCGCAGGGGATGGATCGAGGCGTAGAAAAGCGATTCGTCGGCGTAGATATTACCCAGGCCGGCAATCACTTCCTGGGCTAACAAGACCTGCTTGATTGCACTTTTGCGTCCTGCAAGAGCCTGCGCTAATCGCTCCACCGTAAACTCTTCGCTTAACGGTTCGGGTCCCAATCCTTCTAACGCCTCCAACTCGCGCTCACGCGGCCACAATTCAATGCGCCCAAATTTGCGCAGGTCCGTGAAGAGCAGTCGCCTTCCATCCGCCAGATTGAAGCAAACCCGGCAATAGAGCAGTTCCGAGTCATAGATACGCGACGAATTGTGTCCATTCCCTTTATCATCCCCACCCTGTGCTATGAAGGATGGGCCCTTTGTATTCCAGGCAATGGGATCACTTTGTTGCAGGCTCGTATCCACTTCCCATCCAGGAGGAAGCAGTAAGAGGTTACCTGTCATACGGCGATGAATGGTGAGTAAAAGATCGCCACTGAGATCAAGCACGAGGAATTTAGCCCGCCGGCGTACGCCCAGGATTTGTCGTCCTGTAATTTCCGCAAGAAAATCAGGGAGATCGGGATGGCCGATTGTGCGCTGCCAGAAGACGAGCGCTTCGCTAATCGTGGCTCCTATGATATGGTCACGCAGTTGGCGTGCGGTGTATTCTACTTCAGGTAATTCAGGCATGGTTCTCTCTAGTTATAAGAATTTGTGGGGTTTTGCAAGAGATGAGGCGTCATCAGATTAGCTATCACCCAGGTGGGAAGTTAATCTTCCTCAGTGAAGGTGTTGTCGAAAGTAGTTTTTTCGTACACCTCGGCCACAGAAAATTGGACGCCTACACTTGTTAACTCGACGGTGTCATCTTGCGTGAAGCTGCGCATGGTCCAGTAGTCGGTTTCACGCCGGTAAAGCTGAATTCGCATCACTTGTGTGTCAATGAAGAGAATTTCTTGGACCGTTAGGATGTTTTGATATAATTCAGATTTGATGCCCCGGTCGCGTGCTTTGGTGGCAGGTGAGAGAACCTCAGCGACTAAACAAGGGTAGTGGATAACTTTGACCGCGTGACGGTCTCGTCGATCACAACTGACAGACGCATCGGGACAGAGGCAATTACTTTCATCAGCTAATTCGATGAGCACATCTGAGTTATATACGATGCAAGGACGTTTTCGAAGTTGTTCGCCAAGAATTCTATTGAGAGTGGCTCCAATGATCGAGTGGTCGGGCGACCCACCTGTCATCATGTAGGCGTAGCCGTCAATGTATTCGTAGCGGTGCTCAGGATCGCTCTCTAGGAGCGCAAAGAATTCCTCTCGGCTTATTCTTTCTTTCTGTTCACTACGTTCTATTGCCATTGGTTTTTTTCTCTCTTGTTTACGGCGATTAGAGCATCTGCCCCGTGCACCGGTTCCATTATATCACTCAGCCACAACTTGCGAACGTGCGGTTAGCTCCCACACCCTGTATCCCGTTTGCGTATCCTCCACCAGCACTGAAGATGGTTGCCGCAAGATCCTTTTAGCGACCCATACGTCTCCGGCTGCGCCGGAGAAATTGCCGATTGTGGCGAAGATGATATAGGAGGCGAGTGAGGGTGAGAGGAGTGTGAAGATGATGCCCGCCAGGGTGATTACGATCAGGGGAGCTAAGCCTACGACGAGATACTGATTGCGGCGGAAAAGCTGGTTTTTTGCACCACAGTAGAGTGCAAGTGGCAATTTGGCTCCAAAGTATGGATGCCCTCCCCAAAGGGCAAAGGCGAGTCCGTGAATCACTTCGTGTAGTGGCAAGATGACGATATAGCTTACAACGTTGATTGCGAACCAGAGGAGCAATCCCCAGCCTGCTGTGTTTGGGGAGAGGGTGTGCTTGTGCCAGTAGTAGGCGGCAAAGTTGAGCACTATAAAGAACACTCCGCCGATTGCTAACATGAACAGGCTAAATTGAGCGAGGGGACGTAACTGCTCCGGCCCTAGCAATTCTAACTCTTCTCGTATACGTATATGTCCCGCATCTATCGCGGACTGCTGTTCACGCCGCAGATGAGGATGAAAGCGATCCATTAGTGTTAATGCCATTGGTTTACCTCATACCTGATATACTATCATTCTGGGGCAAGCAGCAGAAAGGTTGGTGGATTATGCGTCGCATTCCTGCCTGGATATATCTAATATGCATTTTTGCGGTGTTCTTCGTAATTTTTGCGATTGTGCTCATTGTTTCGGACTTTCCTTTTATTGTGATCAGTACAGCTTTGACGAGTATTCTGATGCTTTCAATAATCATTGTGATATTGGCGCGGGCGTATCAGAATAATTGGTGAGGGTGGGGGAAGACAAAGGTGGTGAAACTTTGCGGGGACATTGGGACATTTTGGTTTGCTTGCTTGCTGTTGCTCGTATATGCGTTTGCTTGCTTGGGACATTCGGGACATTTGTGACTTTTTGTTTTGTCTGTCTCTTTTGTTAAGCATATATGCTCGGTTGCTTGGGATGTTCGGGACATTTGTGACTTTTTTCTGTTCCTTTTGTTGAGAGGATACATTCGTTTGCTTGTTTGGGACATTCAGGATATTTTTATTTGAGACATGGAGGATTGACGTTTTGTCACTAAGGCGGAAGCTGAATGGTTGAGAATGAGTTGGGACATGGGAAATGACTCCTGAAGATGTATAGCTGCTGAGGGGAGGACGATCGAGCAAAGAGGGCGGCTCTGCTATTCTGATTATACGATGGAGCAAGCGAGCTGCCAAGCAGATGTTTGAAGAATTAGGGATAGGGCCTGCCGCGAGCGAGCTTCGAGAGATGCTCTGGCTGTCATTCTTCGTGCTGACTCAAGATGTGGCTTACTGGACGGAGAGATCCTTCGCTCTCGCTCAGGATGACAGGTTTTATCTTCTCGGGATGACGCACTTTATTTCCAAATGTTTAAGGTCATGGTAGGATGCTTGCAATGTTATTTCTCTCTCCACAGCTCTCCCTTATTGTGCATGGGGAGTTCGCGTACACGCAGGCCGGTTTTGATAGGGTCTTGGTATGCTGAGAAGAAGGTGTTCAGGCGGGTGGTGAGGTCGTGGACGAGGGGTTGGTGCTCTGGAAGGTAGAATAAGTTGATGGTTTCGCGGGGGTCGGCTACGAGGTCAATGAGTTCGCAGGGGCCATCGGGATAACGGCGGATTAATTTATGGGTACGGTTGCGGATCATGCGCAGGTCGCCGTATTCGCCAAAGATTTGGGTCTTCCAGTCGTGGAGACCGATGCCTTGTAGGAGGGGTTTGAAGCTGCGTCCGGGGTAGTTGCGGGTCTCTACAACTTGCTGGGGTAGGGAAACATTGGCAAAGTCGAGCAGGGTCTGGAAGAGGTCGCAGTGATCTACGAACTCTGCGCGTACCTGGCCGGGATAGAGCTGAATGGGATAGTTGAAAATCATAGGAATGCGAATGGACTCCTCAAGCATGTTTAGAGGGCAGGTACCTCCACCTTTGCCCCAGACGCCGTGATGGCCGCAGTTCATGCCATGATCAGCGACATAGACGACCAGTGTGTTCTCGCGAAGTCCCTGGGCATCGAGCTGGTCTAGAAGGCGACCTACTTGCTCATCAACTTCAGTTACCGCGGCGTAATATTGGGCCAGTGATTCACGGCGATTGAGGCGCGTTTCGGGTTTTGATCCGTCCCTGAGTGTGCCGAAAGGATAGGTTAGATCGTTGGGAATATCTCGAAAGGTGGAGGTTCTGTACGGGGCAACGAGACGTTCAGGGTGCTCGAGCCAGGGGGTATGGGTCGTGACATAGCCAACGAACAAGAAAAATGGCTGCTCTGCGCTGCGTATGTTGAGAAACTGAAGAGCATGATCGGTGATGATAGTGGACTTGTAGCCGGTTAATTCTATGGGTTGGTTGTTACTCCAGTAGGTGTGCGGGCCGCGATGTGTTCCTTGCCAGGGTCCGAGGCTGAACCAGGAGTCGAAACCAGGTTGCTGGACATCTCCCTGGCCACAGTGCCATTTTCCAACGAGTCCTGTCTGATAGCCAGCTTCTGAAAGGAATTGAGCGAGGGTTATCTCATCTGCCATCCAAATATGCTTTCTGACAAATTCTTCCCTCTCTTCCAGGTAGTCGTGTATGCCGTGTTGGGACGGGAGTCGTCCGGTAAAAAATGAGGCTCGCGCGGGAGAACAGATTGGGGTAGGGGTGAAGGCGTTTGCCATGCGTACGCCTGTCTGCGACAGGTAGTCCAGTGTTGGAGAGTGTATCTCAGAATTTCCATAACAGCCAGCAGCCCATTGGCCGTGATCATCGGTCATAATCACGAGTATATTTGGACGGTTCGTTGTTGTGTTCATGTTTTTTCCTTTGTAATAAATTAAGCCAAACAAGTGGTTGGCGTGCCCATACGCGTTAACGGAAGCGTTGAGCCGCCCCACTTGGCGATGTTCCAACAGGTTCTGTCAGTATCCGTCAAACACATCCCACCAGTACGGCACGAGCCAGAGCCCACCCGGCGGGTCACACAGTCCCCCAGACTGCGTCCATAAAGGCCCGCCACCCCGCTCCACTCCTTCCTCACCCCTACGGACTATGGAGACTGTTGAGCTATTACCAGGGACGTAGGGGTGGGTGACGGTCACGACGGCGACGTAGGTCAGTCAGTTGATCGTTGCGTCCGAGGGCGATCAGGCGATCTTCAATGCGTTGGCGTGGGCAGTACAGGTCGGGATCGAGGCCGACGCGCAATTGTTCTTGAAATGGATCGCGTATGCCATCAGGTCCCGTAGTGTAGCTCCAGAGCCACTCGAGTAGCAGGTGATCGAGTTGTGCAACGGTCTCGGTATGCGAGCTGGCAATGTTCTGTGTCTGGTTGGGATCAATCTGCATGTCGAACAGATACAATGGATCGTAAGGATACAGGCCTGAGTGAATGGTGCGGATCAGCCGATAACGGGGAGTGCGTACTGCGCGCTGGAACGAGTAGATGCCTGTGCCAAGTACCAGGTAGTCGCGAGGAGTAAAGGATTCTCCGTACAGAGCTTTGGTGAAACTGACGCCATCCCAGCGTAAGGGCACCTCTATGCCCAGCAGGTCGAGCACCGTTGGAGCCAGGTCCAGTTGATAGATCAAGCCATTCACTTCGCGGCTGGCATCAGATATATTTTGTCTATCCATCACACCGGGCCAATAGATGATGAGCGGTACGTGGGTCGTACCTTCACAGGCATTGCCGTGCTCGAAGTACATGCCAAGCTCGCCGATTGACTCACCATGATCGGCGCTGATAATGATTGCTGTCTCATCGCGGACACCGAGATGCTCGAGCAGATCAAGCAACTCACCAATCTTCTCATCAACATAAGCAATACCGGCATCGTGTCCATCGATAAAGCCTATGTAGGTTTCGTAGGTATCAGGATTGCCCTGGGGCATGCGGCGAGTACGAGCCGTTTGCGGGTTTTGCCAATTGCTCTCGCACCACCAATCGCGAGCGGTACGAGGACCATAGTAATCTTGAGCGTGGTGAGCGATTGTCTCGGCATCTGGGTAAACTGGACCGGGGTGGCTGCGAACGCGATCAAAGTACCTTTCGGGAGCAGCATAAGGATGATGGACATCCCAGTAGTTGACGTGCAGGAACCAGTTGTCTTGCGTTCCATTCGTTTGCAGCCAATTGGTGACCTTGTCATTTACCTCGCTGGCGGTTTCGCTGCCACCGCGTAACTGATTACCGAAGGGCTGGCTGAAGCCTGCGAAGAACCACCAGGCAAGGTGACGTTGACCAAAGCTGGAGAAACTGACGGTCTCCCAGCCGGCCAATTGCAGAGAACGCATCCACATGCGGCGGCTGGTATCGTGTGTACTGCCGCGTCCGGCATAGCGCAACTGGCTGGCAGGGCCATCATGGCAGGTCACACCGTTGTTGATGCCGAGCCGACCTGAGAAGAGGGCGGCCCGACTGGGCAGACAGGGTGCATCAGAGGTGTGGCAGTTACGAAAGAGGATACCCCGACGGGCTATGGCATCAATGACGGGCGATGTTGGACGCCGGTAACCGTAGCAGCCGAGGTGGTCGGGTCGGCATGAATCGATGTCGATGTAGAGTATTCGCATTATCTTCCGTGGCATTTCTTGAATTTGCGGTTGCTTCCGCAGGGACAGAGGTCGTTGCGACTGGCCTGGGCAAGGCGGCGTTGTAAGTCCAGTTCCTCCTGGGCAAGGTAGTACATGATGTTGGCGGGTGCACGGCCAGCTTGCAGTTCCTGTGCCATTCTACGCATGGGTGGATCGATGTGGGTGAAGAAAGCTTTGTAGCCATCACAGAGGTAGTTCAGGCCGAGTTCACCATCGCGGGTGAGCAGGATGCGATCTTTGGGGCATCCACCATTGCAGACGAAGCGGACAGCGCATTCTCTACAGTAGCCGGGCAAGGTGTCATGTTTGTCTCGCCCAAATTGTTGCTGCTGTTGCGAGCTGACCATCTTTAGCAGAGGGAGTTGCCGAATATTTCCAAGTTTGTAGCGAGGCTCGACGAAGTGATCACATGAATAGACATCGCCGTTGTGTTCCATTGCAAGGGCATTGCCGCAGGTTTTCTCAAAGATGCATAAGCCTGGACGTTCGCCGACCCAGGCAGCGAGGGCTACATCGAAGATTTGTACGTAGATACGGCCGACGTCGTGTCGCACCCATTCGTCGAAAACGGCGATCAGAAAATCGCCGTATTGTCGACCGGTTACGGAACGGGCGGAGATGTTGGATGGGAAAACGGGGACGAGGGTTACCTGTCCCCCAGACAGGGTTCCCGCAAGGGGCCCCTCCCCTGCCCCTACAGGGACGTCACATGTATCGTGTTCGACAATGGGGATGAATTGTATAAACTGGGTGCCGACCTCATCCCGTAGGAAGGTGTAGATCTCCAATGGATGGTGAACGTTGGCGGCGTGGAGGGTGGTGAGGATATTAAATTCAACGTGGTGTTTTTTGAGCAGGGCGAGACCGGCCATGACGCGGTCAAAGGTGGGTTTGCCGCCTTTATCAACACGGTAGGCATCGTGTAGTTCGCGGGGGCCATCGAGGCTGAGACCGATTAAGAAATCATTTTCGTGGAAGAACTGGCACCATTCGTCGTTCAGTGTTGTACCGTTGGTTTGCAGGGTATTTGAAATGCGCATATCTGGTCGCGCATACTTGTACTGGAACTCTAGCGCAAGGCGGAAGAAGTCCAGACCCATGAGTGTAGGCTCGCCACCATGCCAGGCAAAAGTGACTTCGGGGACGCGCTGGGCCTCGATATATTGACGGGTGTACTCTTCAAGCAGGTCTCTGGCCATGCGGAAGCGGCTGCCTGGATACAACAATTCCTTCGCGAGGTAGTAGCAATAGGCGCAATCGAGATTACAGATGGCTCCACGCGGTTTGAGCATCACGTGGAAGGCCGAGGGTGCAAGCGTCATCATTTCACTCATCTGCGCATCTCCTTATCGCGAATCAGCATGGTATGGCACAACATCGCAGGTTTCCTGATAGAATGTAAGCATGCGGTCTTTGAGCAGTGCGAGCACCTCTGTTAAAGATGGATCGTCGATGCGGTTCTGCAATTCGAGGGGATCGGAACGTAGATCGTAGAGTTCATCAGACTCATAGAGGCGACGGACATACTTGAAGTCCTTCGTACGGCACATAGTGGCTTTGCCATGTTCAGGGCCTTCGCTGCACTGCAAACTCAAGCGAGGCCAGTAGAGGCCCTGGGGATTCTGAGAAGAGATGCTCTCCAACTCCATGGCTTGCGTCTCGCCGTGTAAGCGACCACCCTCACAGAAGACCACATCGTGTCCCTCCTCGCTTTCACCTGTCAGCAATGGCAGAAGTGAGCGCCCAAAGTGACTGTGCTGCGGTGCAATCTCGGTTACGGCTTCAATGGTAGCGGGCACGTCGATCAACTCGACCAAGGCATCGCGAATACCGGGCTTGACCAGCATCGAAGCGGGTAGTTTGACGAGCAATGGTACACGGGTCAAACAATCTTCAAAGGTGTTCTGCGTTTTCTCAACCAATCCGTAGTCGCCAGCGAAATCACCATGGTCGGAGAAGAAAAAGATAGCTGTATCGTCGTAGATATTCGCCTCGCGTAAGACATTCAGGATGAGGCTGAATTGATAATCGACGCGGGCACACATAGCGTAGTATGTTGCACGCAGCTCAGTCCAACGGTCTTCGGTCCAGGTTCGCAGGTGCAGCCGCTCGGCAATGCCTTTGAGTGTGGCTGGTTTGCCAGTCCAGTTCTCCGGGCAGGGAGTACGTGGAGGCAGCTTAGATCGATCAATTGAGCTATACCAGGGGTCTTCTACGGCATAGGGTGGATGTGGATAGAGTAGCGGGAGATAGAAGCAAAGGGGTTGATCGCTGGGGGCATTCCGAATGGCGCTGATAGCGCCTAGGATCATGGCCCAATCGTAGTTGTAATAATAAGGCTCGTCAGGAGCTTTATCAATCCGTCCGTAGTAGAAAGAGTAGTAGGTGTCGCTATCCGGCTCACCGCGCCAATTCTCCCTGGGTGGATTCCCCAGTGGTGGCAATTGTGGAGGGTCGGGCTTGTACTTTACATCGCAGTAGGCGTTGAAGCCATTTTGCGCGGGCACCACGTCGTTTTTACCACCCCACCAGACAAAGTAGCCATTGTCCTTCAAGGTTTTCAGCAGCATTGGTTCGTCAGGCTGCAACATGTAGTGCATCGTGCGATGACCATGTACATGCGGATACCAGCCGGTCAGAAATGAGCAGCGACTGGGGGTACAGACCGGATTCTGGCAGTAGGCATGACGGAAGGAGACGGCGTCGGTCTGCATCCATGCATCGAGCGTTGGTGTCAATGCTGCTGGATTCCCCATGTGACCAATTACATCGCCGCGCCACTCGTCAGGATTGAAGATTAGTATATGTGGACGAGCCGTCATGCCAAATGCTTTCTAGTCCCGGCTCCTCACACGAGTACCGGGCCGGCAGGCACAAGGCCTGTCCCTACATGTTGTCTTACCCACCACTCCCCGGCGGGCCACACAGTCCCCCAGACTGCGTCCATAAAGGCCCACCCCGCACCTCTCCACCGCCCTCGCCCCTACGGACATTGGGCAGGTCGACGTTAAATTGACGCAGATAAGACTCTATCCATGCAATGCTTTGGTATACTCCTGGGCAATTTGGGTGCCGCCTTGAGATTTCCATTCGCTGATGAGGGTGTTCAGGGCGGTAAGTGGATCGAGACCTCTGACGATGCGCAGTACACGGTCATTGATCAGGCTGTCGAGAACGGGCTGTTGTTTTGCCGCAGTCGGAGAGATCAGGCCAGCGGTAGGATTAGCAATGCCCATCTGAAGCAAATGTAGCGTATACTGCTGAGCGACGGGAGCCAGGGGTGGATCGGCAGGGAAGTAGTAAACGGGATTCGGGAACGCAACATTTACCAGGCTGCCAATCTCGTTTGTACCCGTCGGAGTGAGCGCACGAATGTGATTCGAACCAACTCTGCTGTCCCAACCATCGATACCAAGGGAGAGGAACGTAGCCTCTTCGCTGAATATTGGCGCAGCCAGGTAGTTGAGGATACGCAAAAGCTCCTTTACCCGATTAGGATCGCTGATCGACGATGGAATGCCTGTGGAACCGAGGAAACCACGGCTGAGCCAATAGCTGGCAGGGCCACCAGTGGCTCCGAACGGTACCAGCACACCCACATCGGCATCTGGATTGAGCGTTTTGAATTTCGTCCTCATGTCGTATAGAACACTGAAGCCATCTACGAACGAGCCGAACTTACCGGCCAGGAAGTTTTGCTTCGTCTGTAGGCCGGTTTGCGTGAGCGAGCCAGGATAAAAGAGACCTGCCGAGTACATCTTCGTCATAAATGCAACGGCCTCTTTGTACTCATTTGTCTGAATGAAGTAGGTCAGACTTCCATTCAATTCCTGCCTCCATTGGTTCGGCACGTTGAACATGTTCATGAAGAAGGCAAGTGTCTCGATACCGGTTGCGGCAAATCCCATGCCCCAGGTAGGACTGCTACCAGCGGGATGACCCTTTGTGAATGCTAGCATCAGCTTGTAAAAGTCGTTGGCATTCTTGGGATTGGGGATACCGACCTTTTGTGCCCAGTCCTTGCGGTAGAGCATAGTTCCACCGGTGAAGCCGAAGGGGCGAGGTACTCCATATATCTTACCGTTAATCGCTACATTCTTCCAAAGAAGCGATGGAAAGCGAGCCAGGTTGGGATATTCGTAGAGCGCAGTACCGGTGAGATAGGGCGTCAGGTCGGTAAAGGCACCCTCCTGGATCGCCTGTGCCAGCGAAGGAGCAATGCCTGTATCCATGTAAAAGAGATCGGGCAGGTTTCCGCTCGCTAGCAACGTGCCTACCTTTTCAGCATAGTTGGCATTGCCAAGCGCATGGTTCACGTTCCAGGTCACATTCAGGCGGCTTTCCAACTCTTGCCAGTACCTGTTCATGTTATGGGGAATTTCCGGCGGGACATATGTTATTGAGAAGACATTGACCGTACCACCCTGACCAGGCGGAGTACTGACCGATTGGAAGGCTGGTAGTGGAACGGTAAAGGCATCTGGCACGCCGGCAGCGGGCGATGGGAAGTAGGTTTTGTTAAGCGAGGCTTGAGCGGTAGCCGTGACGGCGGCCGGTCCTACGGTAGGTAGTTTATGTATCGGTGCCGGACCTGACGAATTACAGGCAGCAAGTAATGCGCCCCCAGCCGTCATTGACGCTACTTGCATAAAGCGGCGGCGACTGTATTTAGATACGTCATCCTCTGTTTTGTTGTTCTCTTCGTTCATAATGGTTCCCCCTTTTAATAATTGGATGAACTACCCCTTGATCGACCCGGTTAAGACGCCCTTGGAGAAATATTTCTGCAAGAACGGATAGACAAGTAAAATCGGCAATGTAGCTATCACTACGACTGCCATCGTGATGGTCAGGTCAGGTGGTGGTGTCTGTCCCGGGAGGGTCTGGCTGATTGGTTGTCCTCCCTGGAGCACGAGTAGCCGCAAGATGACCGAGACCGGGTACAATTGGCTGTTATTCAGGTAAATGGTAGCTTCGAAGAAATCATTCCAGTGGGCTACGGCGTAGAAAAGGGCGATGGCGGCCAGGGCTGCTTTGGATAGTGGTAAAACGATGTTCCACAGTATGCGCAGGTCGTTGGCTCCATCTAGCCGGGCACTGTCTATGAGTTCTTCTGGAATGGTCAGGAAAAACTGGCGCAGCACCACAAGGTTGAAGGGAATAATGGCACTCGGAATGATCAAGGACCACAAGGAGTCGATCAGCCCGAATTGCCTGACGACGAGATACTTTGTGATGAGGCCAGGGGTGATAAGGAGGGCAAGCAGGACGAGCCAGAGCGCGACCTTGCCCCCAGGTACGCCTTTGCGACTCAGGGCATAGGCCATAGTGACGGTCAGGAGCATATTAAAGGCGGTCCCCACCACGGCCAGAAAAATGCTGATCTCAAGGCCCTGGACAATTCCACTCCCCTGTAGCACCCAATTGTAGGCGTCCAGGGTAGGATGCAGCGGAAATATAATCAGCTTGCCATCGGCAACATCTGTACTGCTTGAAAGACTGACGGCCAGTATATAGATGAAGGGGAAGAGCACGATGATTGCCAGGACAAGCATGATCGCTCGTAGGCCCCACCGGCTCAGAAGGCTTTGTTTTTCCAGCCAGGGCATCATTTTAGAATAGTCCCCCTTCTCCAAACTTTTTAGCGGTCCTATTGGCAGCGAAAACCAGGAGCGCGCCGATGAGCAGCTTGATCAGGGCCACAGCCGCGGCAAAGCCCCAATCACCATTGACAATGCCACGAGAGTAGACAAAGGTATCAACGACTTCAGAGGCGTTCAATCCTACAGCAGTGCGTTGCAGGAAAATCTGCTCGAAGCCGGTGCTTAGAATAGTTCCAATCCTAAGTATCAACAGCAGTGTGATGATGCCGCGCATGCCGGGCAGGGTGATGTGCCATATGCGCCGCCATTTGCCAGCGCCATCCATTACCGCTGCTTCGTAGAGACTGAGTTCAATGGCAGTAATGGCGGCCATGAAAATAATGGTGCTCCATCCGCTCTCCTTCCAAATTACCTGCAAGACCACCAATGGCTTGAAGAAATCGGGATTGGCCATAATATCAAGCGGCTTGCCACCTATTCCAACCAGGAAATGATCTAAGAAACCGTCGCCGCCAAACATTTGCTGCCAGATGCTTATTACGAGCACCCAGCCGAGGAAGTGTGGGAGATACAGGATACTCTGCATGAAACGCTTGAAACGTTCACTGATGATGGCATTGAGCAATAAAGCGAGTACGATACCCACCGGGAAGGCGAAGATGATCTGTAGGACGCTGATGACAAGCGTGTTCTGTATGACAATGCCGATCTCGGGGTCCGTGAAGACGTGGATAAAATTGGTGAACCCAACCCAGGGACTACGCAAGAATCCCAGGTAGGGTGAGTAGTCCTGGAAGGCGACGATGTTGCCTAACAGGGGTAGATAGTAGAAGGCGAGGAAGTAGAGCAGGCCGGGCAAAAGTAGCAGATAGACCCAACGGTTGCGCCATAGGCGCAAGAGCCACACAGGGTAGGTAACCGGATAGGCACGAGGACCTCGCCCCGTACGCCAGGCAGGCACAAGGCCTGTCCCTACATTTTGGATGGCCCCATCCCCATTGTGCGACGAAGACGTGGGAGAAAAGACAACTATTTCTTGATTGGATGCGGAGGAGGTGATGGAGGGTGAGGCATCAGTAGGGGACGATGGGACCGATACATTGGCGGTGGGCACGATCAATCGGCCCCTACGGTTGTGTTCGTCCTTTGGCATGCGAACAAGATATATCTTCCGCATTACGAAACTCCTCGAGTCGTGGTTAGATTTAAACTCACCAGTGCAAAGGTACATGCTTTCGACCGAGCCGTCAACCAATTAATCCGAAGTACTAGATGACTATCGAGATTGGAATAGCGGGGATAGTCGGGACACTGAATTTATGTTTGGGGATGGTTTTGCGAATAGGGGTTGTCTGGCTGGGATACCAGTGACTTCGGGACATTGGTGGTTGAAGTTGGTGGTACAGGTTGCCTAAGTTGCATAGCGGAGCTTTGATTCGTGCGCGGGATTCCTCACTTGAATTTATCTTTATATCCATCTATAATCATGCTAGCTACAGCACTACCATCGGCTTCCCGATAGTCCCTTTACTTCAGACCCACCTACATGACACCATCACAATCAGACAACAAGTTTAAACAAGGCGTCCAAAAGATTGCTCCCGACAGCAAGCTGCTGCGTATATGGGAGTTGACTGGAGGGGTTTCAGCGCAGGTGACGGCACTTGAGATTGAGCGAGATGATGGCCATACGCAAAAAATGATAGTGCGTCAGCACGGGGAGGCGGACCGCAAACGCAACCCACATGTCGCAGCAGACGAATTTGCGCTCCTGCAACTCTTGCACTCTAATGGAGTGCTCACGCCGAGGCCGTATTACCTCGATCAATCCGGCGAGATTTTCTCCACGCCATACATCGTCATTGAATACATCGAGGGCAAGACAGAATTTGCTCCCTCCAATTTACCCGATTTCATCCATCAGTTCGCTACACATCTATCCGGGATCCACCAGCTAGATTGCTCGAAGCTGGAAGTGTCCTTTCTGCCAAAAATCGAGCAAAAATATATCGAAAAGTTGAGAGCACGACCAACAGACATGGATGAATTCTTAGATGAGGGGCATATTCGGGATGCTTTGGAAGCAGTTTGGCCCTTCTCACAGCGCAATCCGCCGGTGGTACTGCATGGAGATTTCTGGCCGGGCAATATTTTATGGAAGGATGGACAGCTTGTTGCCATCATTGACTGGGAGGATGCGGCGTTGGGAGATCCACTCGCTGATGTTGCTAATAGTCGGCTCGAGATACTGTGGGCCTTCGGCATCGACGCCATGGGGAGTTTCACGCAGCAGTATCAATCTACAACCATCATTGATTTCACTAACCTTCCGTATTGGGACCTCTGTGCCGCTTTATGGCCGATTGATCAAATCGCCCAATGGGGTCTAGACGAAGCTACAGAAAGAATCATGCGAGAAAGACATCGATGGTTTACCACCCAGGCATTTGAAGAGCTTTCGGTCCAGGGAAAGAAATGAAACTCATGTTTCTCTTTCACTAATTCCCGCTCAGTGCTGTCTTGTACCCGTCTCAGATATGCTGGAGGGCTGGATCTCCTGGGACATTGCTGTAGATCGAGTAGATCGTCATATCATTCTCCCACCCAAGCGATTGCCAGAAAGCTCTCTGTTCCGCTTCCTCTGGCATTCTTTCCTGATGCAAGTCCTGACGTGAATACTTCCCGCTCCTTGCACCTGCATAAACAAGACCGCTTGCCTCACAAGGTCGGTCTGGGCCTTGAGTCGGAGCGGACCTGGCTGTACGCAAAGTTCCTCGATTTCACCTGTCAGCCCTGGTATCACAGGATGGCCCATCACATTGCATGTGACAAAGCCTATGATGCTGCCCTGTTCTTCAGCAACGAAACGATGAACTCACTGATGAGTGGCATATTGTTTCAGGTTGCTAAGAATGAGCTGTGCAGATGCTTCTGGAAGTGGCGTCCCTGCTTCTATGCACATCTGTAACCATAAGTCGCGAACGCACTCAACTTCGTGTTCTTCCATATTTCTAATCCGAGTCCTTGCAATAGTTCCTTCCGTGCACTAGCTGGTACTGCCTCACTCATTCAATTCCCTTTTCAACCACTCAACCATCTTTCCTACTCGCGAAGCCTTGCGTGCTTCATTTGCGGGGCCAGAAGCCTCAGCCAACGCTGACTTCACTTCCTCAGATTCCAATGCCTCCACCAACTCAAACACTGTTGGGTAGCGCTCTGTTGGATCAATGGCAAGGGCGCGTAATACGATTTGCTCCAGTACCGGCGGAATGCGGCTATTAAACAGATGTGGAGGAATGAGCGCCATCCCCTCAGCACCAGTTTGCGGCACAAAACCATTCTGATGCGAATGCCCATTCTTTATACTATTATGCTCATCCTTCGCCGTATATAGTAGGGGCAAGGCTCTGCTCTGCTCCCCCTGCCCTGCTTCCCGCCCTCCCTGACTCTGCCCCTCATGATGATTCTTGTGATCAACGTGCTGAGCATTGCGGTAAGAGGCACGCATTCTACGCGCTGCTGAGGCAGGAGCATAGCGCGTGAGCAGTAAGTAGAGCAGCGCACCTAGCGAATACACGTCCGAACATGGGTCACATACTCCGTTGAGCATTTCGGGTGCGGCAAAGGCTTTGTTGGCAGAGAGGTGGGCAGCGGGAAAGATGCGCGTATGACGTTCGACAGCAGGCAGACTAGTTGGGAATGCTGGCCAGAATTGTGGTGGAGGGGGCCATGAGACGAGCAGTACAGGCACCCATTGTGCCGCACCCTCACTATCGACCAGCACAGTGGCGGGGTCAAGATCACCCAATACAGTACCCAATCGATGCAGCCGCGCAACGATACGGCACAGTTGTCTACCCCATTCCAAGGCTGTCTCTAAATCCAGCCATGAGGGCCATTGTCGCTTGCTCAGCAGCAGTTCAGCCAGTGTCACCGCTACGGTAGGTCGCTCACCTTTTGCTCTGCGCAGTTGCATTACCAGGTAGTGTCGCTCGCCTTCGACACGTAGACGATCACCCGCTCCCGGTAGGAGCGGCGTACCAAGCACTCCTGGCGAGACAAATTCTTCAAACGCGGCATGTTCGACCTGCTTGCGAATCTGCGGAGGGAGACCGGTGAGTACCAGTTCTCGAATAGCTACCAGGGGTTCTTGCTGGTTCGTGAATGAAATGAACTGGGGTGCACCTGGAGGAGTTTCGGCGTGATTAGAATAGGGAAACGAAGCTTTCTGGTTTCTGGCAGATTGACGTTTTGCCAGGTAAAGATTCAGGCGTGGACGCTGGTGGATCAATTGGATGATGCGATACTGGTCGTTGAGGATGAGTGAGCCTTCCTCTAGAGGCACATCAGATTGCGTGGCCTCGCCCTCTATAGTTTGATAGGCGGTAACAATGGCCCCGCTCAGGGCATTATCTGCCGCTTGCACCAGTTGCGCGATGCGCTCTGTGGCTTCAAACACGTGCTCTAGTTGTTGGAGGTCCTGAGCGGAGTCGATTTGACCATCTGCATTGTCACATCCTTCTGCGTACTCCACATCATCCATGACTTCCTCCACCTCTTCCACCGCGGCCTCGAATGCTCTTACCTCTCGTTCAAGCTCCACTATCCATGTTTCCACATGGGAGAGGAGCATCTGGGATTCGATATCATCCATACCATGTCCATATTAGTTCCCAGGTGAATAGCCAATCACGTCTGTTCCACCAAAGGCAAATGAGTGGAAATTAAAGTACATTGGTCGTTCTACAATCAGCGTGCCCGTGTTTGCACTCACCTCAACCGATACCTGCTGGTTTGCCCCCACATCCCGATTGACTATCTCCGTCCAGCGCTGGCCGGGTTGCAAAGGCTGTGCTAAGTTGATCGTTTTCGGCGTACCACCCTGGATCAAGTAACGGATCGTTACTGTCTCGGCGCTACTGTTTGTCGCAGGATTGACAATAGTCAGGTACTCGCTAAAACCGGTACCCGTATACCCTTCGGCAAAGTAGAACTGCGACTGCGGCCCCAGAGAGCCTACAACAGCCGTTGATCCAGGAATTGTCCCTTGATAATTAAAGTACATTTGACGATCTACTACAATCGGTTGCGAGGAGGCAACGTGCTCTCCAATCGAGTAGCCACAGTATAGCACGCCTTGAGGACAAACTAAAGCATTCAGTTCGATAGTAATGCTTGATTGTGGTGGCATGGCATATTGCTTTGTCACAGGCGCAAGTGGAGTTGTGCCATTGGTCACAGCCAGCGTCAGCGTTGCATTCGCGGCAGTATCACCGGGGTTTGCCAGGTCGAGATAGGTCAGGAACGGATTGTCGTTGGTGCCTGTAAATCCTTCGGCAAAATCCCAGTTGATCTGCGGGGCGGCCGCTCCTACCTCGTCGGTGCCGGAAGCAAGCGCCCCTTGCGTGCCATTTTTCGGCAGAGTGAAGTATGACGGCAATTCCACCACGACCGGCAAATCGGTCGTCACAGTTAAGGATTCGGCATACAGGTAGCTATTCTTATAAGAACTGTTAGCAAGTGGAAAGTCGCTAGCTAATGAGAAGGTTCCACGAGTCGTAGCCGCTACTTGGTGAGTTACAGAATAAAGGCTGTCCGCTCCTTTATATGTAATCGTCACATTGACCGGCGTCGTGTTGCGGTTCAACACTGTCAGGTATGTAACATAGGAAGTGCCATAGGTCGGAGAGCCGATCTGCTGATCGGTGCCGAACTGCACGAAGGGGAAGAAGAAGATTGAACTTTCGTGGGTTGCGCCTACCACGTCGGTCCCGCCATTCGGATTTGGCGTCAACTGGGTATATTTAAAGTACATCGGGCGCTCAGCAACAATCGGCACATCCGAATTGACGACCAGCGAAATCTGGTCATTCTGTACCACGCCGGGCTGATTATTTACCGCAACGGTATAGCGTGTATTTGAGTTGACCGTATAGGAGAGCGTAAATGGAGGTTTTGGCGCCTGGCCTACCGGCTGTGTGAGGTATGTAACATGCACATGTGCCACCTGCGAATTGGGATTCTCCAGCGTCAAAAATTCCGTGAAATTCGACGAGACGTAGCCTTCCGCAAAATACCACGTCGTCGAAATTTGCGACCTTGGCTGGCTGACTACCAGGTACACGCTCGTCACTTCGGGCAGGTTCAATGCCTGCGCATCTCCACCAAAGATGACATGCCCAATATAGGTGCCCGTTTGTGTCGGCATAGCATGAATATTGATGCTCACGCTTAACTGCTGCGAATTTCCTGAGTTCACCGTACCACTTGTTGATCCAAGTGAAATCCATGAAACATCGCTCATCGCTTGCCAGTGAAGCGTACTACCGCCGCTATTTTGCAGGGTAAGAGACTGCGCCCGGGGCGCGGCATCCTGCACATGGTAGTTGAAGCTCAATGCCGAACCGGGATCAACAAGCTGTGCCGGAGCAGCATTGATCGTGACATTGATATGCAGCGTGAGGCTTGTTGTGCCATCGCTCACCGTCACTTGATGGCTGCTTGGGCCTACTGAAAGGCCAGAGGTGACGATCTGGACTACCAATCCGGATGGTACTCCTGAATTAAGCGTGAGATTCTGCGGACCGCCTGGAGAGGCAACATATAAGACTGGGTCATTCTCCGTATCGATCTGCAATGAATCGATCGTAGCGCCCAGGCTGTTGATCTGTATGCTCTGGGGTGGTGGATCAACCCCTTGCATCACTGTAAATGAGAGCGTCGTCCCACTTAAGGAGAAAGCAGGAGTCGGCGAAGTGACAAGCAACTGCACCGGAATTGTAATCGAACTGTTCTCTCCGCTCGCCGAAGTGATCGTGACCGAACCACTGCGGTTGCTCCCATTGGCCGATGCTGTCACTGACATAACCCAGCCATTGCCTGCATTTGAAATCGAGGCGCTAAGCCAGTTGCCGCCGGAGGTAGAGACGCTGACAGTACCAATCCCGTCTGGCCCTCCCTGTCCATAATTGCCTACCCCCATATTCTGAGTACCAGAGGCATTAAAGATCAATCCCCAGGGAAGCACGGACTGCCCTGAATCCCATGTACCCTTGAGTGCGCCCATCAACGGCTGGCTCACGTCCACCGTCGCCGACAGAATTTGCTCGTTCCCGCCCGTTCCGTTCGTATCTGTCCAGAAGAGGTGCGCCATGTGGCCTCCACTGACAATACTACTTACACGGCCAATCGAGCCAAAGGCGGGAGCCGGGGGCAATGAAGCATTGGAACTGATCAAAATCGGGCTGGAGAAGTGATTCCCACCATCGGAGGATTGCGCATAATAGTAGTTAAACGAGTTCCCGCTGGCATCACCCGCGCTGGAATAACCACCGACACTGACTGTGTGACTAAGTGGATCAACGCTGATCGAGGCCAGGTAGGTCGGAGCATAGCTGCTGCCCAGCACATCTAGTGGCAGGCTCCATGTCGCACCGTTATCACTCGACATCGTTACTTTGCCACCATCATATACAATGTACATGCTGTGGCTGCCAGGATCAACGGCTGCATCTGGCCCAGGATTTATGTACACTTCGTTCAGCCCGCGCTGCTCACCCACAGTTGACATTGTCTGGCACGTACCGGTCGAGGATGATTTGACGCATCCTGGTGCCGTCCATGTCGCTCCTCCATCGCTCGACTGCACCATTTCCAGGCCGAGCGCACCGCTAAAAAATACGAAGAGCGTCGTGTTATTGACGGCGGGCACGCCCCAGTAATCCTGCTGACCAGCGCTAATTGCAACCGGCGCACTCCAGGTCTGACCACCATCAAGTGAGCGCGTGAAATAGAGTCGCGAAGTCCAAGCAGAGGCTAGTGAAGAGTCTGGGGCTTGAGGAGTTGTGCTCAGCGCATTGAATGTCAAATAGAGGGTCGTACTATTGACGTTTGTTAGGCGAGCAAACTCAACAACATGCTGGGAGTCGGTATAGGACACCACTTTGACAGGTGTGCCAAACGAGGAAGAGGAAGAGGGCATTTCTGTGACATAAATAGCAGTGTTCCAATCATCGTCATCAAAGGTCGTAGTAACGAGATATGCATTGCCGTTGGCGCTGTAGGTGACTCCTGGATCGGCGGCACCATCATACGCTCCACCATCAACCTTAAGCAGGCCATGCACTGTCTGTGGCTGCGACCAGGTGTTACCACCATCAGTTGAGAGTGCATAGCCGGGAACATATCTGCCGCCGTGTCCATTGGGTGTATAGTCGTTATAGGCAACCAGCACGATATTCGGATTGGTCGGGTCTACCGCTGCCTGTGGGCCATTGCGCGGCTCCGGTCCAAATGGCGCAGGGGTTGTATCGCTGCTTACTACTACATTGGTGGCAAAGCCAGCATTTGCATGTACGGTATGCACTGATACGACATTACGTCCAGCTCGCTGCGCCGCGTGACCCGCTATTCCCGGCAATTGCCGTCCAGGAATGAATGCATTCGGACGTATACGATTCGCGTTCTTACCCGTCGATGGGCCAAATATCGGCGTTGCACTTTTGACACGTGGCAGGCCTGACCCATCGAATCCGCTTGCATGTGCACCCTGCGATGTCCACTCCGTGCCAACTACCGGCACTGCCACAACCATGAGCACCAGGACAATAGCTAAAAATATCTGCAAAGGAGTGATTTGCTCATATATCCGCATCCGTCGCATATAATAAGTTCTTCCTTCTAAAGAATTCCTGTTGAGCCTCCTCTTCTCCCACAAAGACACAACTTGATGAAATGCTCTTTACTAAATACAATCGGCTGATTGGCTGTTATTTACATGATGTACCCTATTGAACGGGTGGTTTTGGGGTTCTGACATAAAATGGGACTGGTGGAGTGAGAAGAACCATCTCCTCACAACTTTGTGGAGGGTCTCAATATCTTTAAACTCATCAGGGCTAGCTAAAAAATGCTCGCAAATCCCTGGCGATGCGCTCTGGACCCTTTTGATTTGGTCTGGTCTGATTTGGCGCGCTATGATCGAGATCAGGATACTCGATACGCTTGACATGTGGCAACGTGTGGTTGAGAGCGTCAAGGATGTCACGCAAAAACGCCGGACTTTTCGCACCGCCCAGCAATAAGACTTCTATTCGCACCTTAGCAAAGTTTTCAAGGCTGCCGTCCATTTCCTTAACCAGTAACCCGTCAAAACGCTGTGTGGGGATGAGCGCACTCATAGGGATGTCATTGGGTAAAAGTGGTTTTTTTTCTCTGGAGAGGTACCATTTCAAGAGCGGCAGAAGCAACCATCGCGGGAGCCGACTGAGCTTATCCGCTTTGACAAAGGTAATCAGTGCCGAGGCCAGCTTGCCCTCCGCTATCTCACGATCAAACTTAGGTATCCATGATGTAGAGATAGAGCCATGCAGAGAAAGTGGCGGCTCGTAGATGGCAACTTTGGAGATAGATGGGAGTGTCAGTGCTGCTTGTAAGGCAATGAGTGCGCTAGAACTGTGACCAAACACGAAGTGCGCCTCTTTTTGAGCAAGAAGGGCATCAAGATCTTCACATTCTTTGGTCATGCTATATTGATCACCATGCGGCCCACTCAAGCCACGTCCACGCCGATCTACCACGTAGACCATAAAGGCATCCGAAAGCGCTGTTGCCAGACGCATATAGTGCTGCGAAGCTTGCATGCCGCCAGGCAAGATGATCAAGCCCGGGCCAGTGCCGATTTGTCGATATCCAATCGTCGTGCCGTCCGCCGATGTGATAGAACCGGTCGTGTATGGTAATGTTGAAGTGCTCAATGCAAAGCTCCTTTTTGCTCTTGTCGAGGCTACAAGCGTTTCAACCGGCTCAGACGCTCAACAATATATGGCTCCAAGTGTTTCTCAACGAGCGCAGTCATCTCGTCAAGAGAACGACTCCCGTCTACCTCACAAACCGGCAGATGCCGTTCCTTTGCCTGTTGCTATATATAACGCGCCAGCAACCAATCTCGTTCAATCAGATTACGTAAGCGCCTTTCAACATCGCTCGCCTCTTGGTAAACCCACGCCGTATAGGATCATCCCTCCATATGTACACGACTGAAGTATTCACTCATTTCGTTCTTTTGGAGGTTTTGACATCCATGCCAACGGCATCTTGCAGCGCACAAAGAGAGGCCGGTTACTGTATCCCATTTCAGAGACCCCGGCCTCCCTTGCTCTGTCAACGTCGTCTGGTTCTGGGCTTATGCAGCCAGTGTCTTGACGAAGAAATCTTGTATCATCTGGATCAGCGCGTCGGGGCTTGGCTGCTCAATCTGACCAGGAGTGGAGGCGGCCAGCCCATGCTCATCATGCTGAACCATGACGAGCGTGGTGGGAACGTGGGCAGCCTGGAGCAGACTCGCCAACTTCTGAGAGTGATGCGGCGCGATAAACCAATCGTCGGCACCTTGTATGATCAAGAAGGGGGGAGCATCATGAGTGACGTAGCTGACCGGGCTGGTATAGTTCTTCCTGGCATTGGTAGGTATCTGATCTGCTCTGAGGGCCGTACCCTGCCTCGATATACCCAGTCCCGCACCTAGCGTGTAGACCCAACTCGGCGTACCCCTCCAATCCGTGAGATCAGTAGGTCCCCACATATCGACTACTGCCTGCACGCGGCTTGATTGATCCAGGTACTGTCCCTTGTCAAAGCCTGCATCGGGTCCGGTGAGGCCCAGCATCGAGGACAGATACCCACCCTCGCTGGCTCCATAGACGCCGATGCGCTGTGGATCGATACCCAGTTCGTGGGCATGGTCACGCAGGAAGCGAACGGCGCACTTGGCATCCACCACCTGGTCTAACATCGTGTAGAGTGGGGGGAACCGGTAATCGATTGAACCAACGGCAAAGCCGCGAGCGAGCAGATTGCTACGCAATTGAGTGAAGTAGACGGTATCGGGGCCGAGGCTTGATAACTGACGATTTCCCATAAGCCCCTCACCGCCATGCATATAGAAGACGACGGGTACCGGTCGGGTGAAGGTTGCTGCCGGTTCGGAGAGATCCATCGCCAGGGGGTCGCCACCGGGATGGCAATACTCTAGCGTGGTCATCTGACCAGCAGGTGCACTGACCGTTGAAGCTGGAGACGCAGGGAACCAGATCGCGTTCGGTGCACTCAAAGTGACGGCAGGCCAGCTCAACAGGCTCGTAATGAGCAGCGCAGGCAAGACGCTCAGGGAGACAAGCCATGCCCTGGGCGTCTCTTCGCGCAGGCGTGGGAAGACTAGGCGAAGCAGCAGGAAGAGGACAATAAGCCCGCAGGCAGGCAGGAAGATCAACTGGAGACTGGTTGGAATGGTGCCGGGGACCGTAAAGAGGGCCACCATGAACAGCGCCATCGTGACCTGATGCAGTTGCGCCAGGATCATAAGCCCTACCAGAAACAAGTACGGCAATGCGTTCACGAGAATGCGCCAGGGGCGAGAGAGCATGGTCCAGGTGCGGGCCGCAAGGCTGAAGAAGAAGAAGGCTGCCATCCCTTCCATGATGGGAACCCACATATCCGCGATGCTGGGCGATTCTGCTCGCCAGAGGGTGAGCCCGACAGGCACCCCGGTCGTATGCGCGAGCAGCCAGAGGAGCAGCGCAAGCCCCTCGACAACTCCTGCTGCGATAAGCAAACGGCGGGCGGGGCACACCACAACGCTGACTGCACTAATAGCCTGAATAGCTGCGCCGAGCAGTATGAGCGCGATCAGTAGGCCGGATGGTGGTCTCTGAAGTAGGATGGACAGGAAATGGATAGTGGCTGCACTTAACGTACTGAGGGCAGCCCAGTAGAGGAATCCGCCTCGCTTGATACGATTGGCGGCCAGGGCCGAGAGCTGATCAGAGGTAGTGTGAATAGAGATTGAGATTGCTTGGATACTCATAGCTGAAGCTCCTTTCTATTCCCCTTGCTACAAAGGGAATGACAACTCGTTGTAATATACTTGTGAGAGGCGTTTCCGATGTTATGAGTATCGCTGATAGATGTCTTAAAAATATCTCCAATCTGTACCAAAAAGTGTTACATGGAGCGCCGAAATGACATACTTTTGGGACAATTTCGCGCTATCATATGCATATCTACCCGGCCTATTCTCCCGCTACAAGAGAGGCACCGTGAGGATACACCAACTATCAGGTGAAAGAGAATGGTGGATATTATGCAGAATAGAACCTCGATCGATGGCGTGATGTGGGATAGTCAATCCTACAAAAATATTCTCTATCTATTGTTCTCGTTTCCGCTTGGTGTGTTCTATTTTAACGTGCTGTTGGCCGGTATCACTCTGGGCATACCCACCCTGTCTATCTGGATTGGAATACCTATCCTTCTCGTGTTCATAAATATCTGCTGGCGTCTGGCTATGTTCGAGCGTCGCCTGGCAGTCAACTGGTTGTGCGTGGAAATCGCGCCCATTTCAATGGAAGCGTCAACATCGATCTTTTCATGGAGAAGCTTGCCAGCGCGTTTAAGCAATCCTATGACCTGGAAAATGCTGGCCTATCTGCTGCTGAAGTTGCCGCTCGGCCTCTGCTCCTGTGTCATCACCGGAGTTTTGCTTGTGCTCAGTTTGGCGATAATGATCGTCGGTCTGGTGCTCGGGTGCATTACTGCACCTCTCTTCACACTTATTGGTGCACTACAGCATGTGCCTGGGCCGGGACAGCATCTGCGCGAGTATCTCTTGTTTGCTCTGACCGGCTTTGGTCTGAATATATTGACCTTCCAATTGCTGAATGGACTGGCCTTTGTTGCGGGACAACTGGCACGCGCGTTGTTGGGGATGAGCGATACGGCTATGCGCTTACAAGCGGCGACGGCACTGGCGGAGCAGGAGCGCTTGCGTGCTGAACAGGCGGATCAACGCCGTCGCGAGCTGGTCGTGAATGTCTCCCATGAGTTGCGTGCACCGGTGGCCAGCATCTCCGGTCATCTAGAGTCGCTGCTCCTGGCTACTGAAGAAGGGACGCAGACGCCTCCGCCAGAGACGCTCTATAACTATCTCAACATCGCTCACCAGGAGGCCCGGCGTTTGGGGTTGTTGGTCGATGAGCTGCTCTCGCTGGCTCGCATGGAAGCCGGTGAGCTGCGTCTGGTTATACAAGAGGTTGTGGCGAGTGAGGTTGTTGAAGAGGTCTATCAGATGCTGATGCCTCTGGCGCAACGTGAGCGGCAGGTGACGCTGGTGCGTGGCTGTGCACCCAATCTCTCACCTGTACAGGCGGACCGCCAGCGGCTCGTGCAGGTGGTATTGAACCTTGTGCGCAACGCCATTACCTCTACGCCAGCAGGTGGTATCGTCTCACTCAGCCTGGAAGTAGCGGACGCGCAGCATCTCGCGCTAGTCGTTGAAGACAGTGGTATTGGTATTCCCGCCGAAGAGTTGCAACATATCTTTGAGCGCTTTTATCGCACCGATGCTTCGCATTCTCGTGCTAGCGGTGGCTTTGGTTTGGGTCTAGCTATCGTTCACGATCTTGTGAGCGCGATGGGCGGTTCTATCAGCGTCACAAGTACGGTAGGACAGGGAAGCCGCTTCTGCGTCCTGCTGCGTACAGCCGAGCCAAAATGATAGAATACGTCTGGGATTCATAGATAGAGCAGCCCTCCGTGGGCAATTTGGCAGAGGAGCAAACCAGCGTGGCGACGATTCTGGTCATCGAGGATGATCGCGCACTCTCTGATCTCTTGCGCACCCATTTAGAATCGGAAGGATATAGAGTGGTGCAGGCATTTGACGGTCCTTCGGCCCTGGTGGCAGTAGAGCAACAACATCCAGATTTGATTCTCCTCGATTGGATGTTGCCTGGTATGGATGGGCTGTCGGTCTGTCGGCGTTTGCGGAAAACTCATCTCACGCCGATTATTATGCTCACAGCGCGCACCGAAGAGGTAGATCAGCTACTTGGGCTAGAGGTCGGAGCCGATGACTATATTGCCAAGCCATTCAGTATCCATCAGGTGCTGGCGCGAGTCCGTGCCATGTTGCGCCGTGTTGAATTGGATAGCCGGGGCACAACGGACGCTCGTCCTCGCGCTTCACAGCAAGCGCTGTCATCAGCTCCTAGCCAGCCTCCACCGCTGATACGTGGCCCTTTGCGTATCGCTCCTGCGGAGCGTTCTGCACAGCTTGATGGGCAAGAGATCGACCTGACACCCAAAGAGTATGATCTATTAGTTCTGCTGATCTCTCATCCTGGCTGGGTGTTCAAACGCGAGGTGCTTTTGCAGCAGATTTGGGGCGAGAGCTACGAGGGTTTTGATCGCACCATCGACAACCACATCACGCGTTTGCGCAAGAAACTGGGGCCGTTTGGCGATAAGATTGAGACCGTCTGGGGCGTAGGCTATCGGTTCAAAGCCGATTAACCGACAAATAAGTGAAGGGGACTCTAGGGCATTCTTAGAATGACTTCTTTTGACTAAAATGTTGGATGAGGTAGGGGTCAAAGTGTCCTTCGACCAGTTCGGTCATCTCATCAAGAGAACGACTCCCGTCTACTTCATAGATGGGAAGATGCCGTTCCTCCGCTTGCTGTTTGACATAGTGGGCTAATTGACAGTCGCGCTCAATCAGATTGCGCATGCGTTTCTCTGGATCACTGCCTTCATTGTATACACCAAGTCGTTTCTGCCGTCGAATCAGTTCAGCCCGTTTCCGTCGCCTGGCTTGTTCACAGAAAGGATCTGTTGGAATCAGCCAGATCGCTTGATGGGGATGAGAAAGGTAAGGTAGTACACAAGCTGGAAAGAAATTTCCTTCTGCGACAATGATGTTTTCTTTTGGCAGCGCAAGCAGATCTTCAATCATGAGCTGAAAATCCTGAGTCCATGACTTGATGGTTTCCTCAACAAGCGTTTCAACTGACCGCTGTATCCAGCGCTGATCCATACTCATCTTCAGAAACGCTCGGGCTTCAGGATCGCCAGCAGCAATCCATCGAGCAAAATGATTACTAGCCCAGGCATCAACATGGTAATCGAGGAAGACCGAGATCCGCGCGATGGTATGACTGATTGTGGATTTGCCAGAACACGGGGAGCCAGCAATCCACAAGACATGTGAAAGATCCTTGGCGACTTGCAGTTGGTCGGGCATCGCTTCTTCCCCCTCAAGCATCTGTTCTCATCATCGTTTGCCCCCTTAAAGCATACCTGGAAGCACATGAAAATACATCGTCCAAATGACCGATGTGGAATGCTGGACGCATTTGATACAATGAAAAAAGAAGATTGATCTTCTACTCACATCAACCATCCGTCACGACAAAGACATGCAACGTGCGAGGCCCATGCACACCCTCCACACGGCTCAACTCAATATCGCTGGTAGCCGACGGCCCCGAAATCAAAGTAATGGGATGCGTTGCCCGCTCAGTTAGCTTCGCGATAGCTTCAGGAACCATTCCCACCACCTGTTCCGCACGCACAATACACAGATGCAAGTCAGGGATCAACGACAGCGCTCGCCTCCCCTGAGTCACGCCGCCATCCAGGATGATCGTCCCCGTTTGAGCGATGGCAATAGCACAACCCGTAAGCACAGCAGAGCTTTCGTCCAACTCGGTATAGGTGAGCGGCGGATCGTCCCTCAATATTGTCATACCTGCAGGAAGCCAACTGTCAGGCACATCAGCCGGAACCACGAGTCGGGTGATGCCCTCCTGCTGACAAGCATCTGCAATAGCCTGGGGTAAGTTGGTATCATCGGTGCGCGTCACAATGGCTTTGTAATCAATCAGCCGATCAATGAAGACTTCGAGAATGGCTGCCCGATCCCGTTCATCCCGCTCACGGAAATCGTGTGGAATTGGGGGTGGCTCAGGCGCGTTGGCAATAGCCTTACGAATGCGTGCCAGGATGACATCTTTAGCAATCTCCCTCATGACTGCCCACCTTTCTGCCGCTCGCGCCACCACTCGCGGAAACTTTGCTTGGGGACCGGAGCTAAATCGCGTGCTGTTGTCCACCCTGCAAACATCCCTGGCAGGTGGTTGATCACTCCTCCATGCACGAAGAATCGCTGCCCCCTCCGTGCCAGGTGCTGCGCCCGTTCGTAGCGTTGAGGGCTGGCGAAGATATACGCCAGTTCACGCATCGCCAGCGCTTCAGGGTTGAGGGACGATGTGTGACGTATCACCTCTCCACGCAGGTGCAGCAGCACTTCAGGAATATTGATCTTGACCGGACACACCTCATAGCAGGCCCCACACAAAGTGGAAGCGTAGGGCAAGGTCTTGGCATGCTCTATGCCCACCAACTGCGGCGTGAGAATGGCGCCGATAGGACCGGGATAGACCGAGCTATAAGCGTGACCACCTGTGCGCGCATAGACTGGGCAGATATTGAGACAGGCACTGCAGCGAATGCAGTGCAGCGTCTGGCGGCCCACCTCATCGGCAAGCACATTCGTGCGTCCATTATCAAGCAATACCAGATGAAAAGTTTGCGGGCCATCCCCAGGCGTCACTCCCGTCCACAAACTCGTATACGGATTCATGCGTTCGCCCGTCGAACTGCGCGGCAGCAATTGCAGGAAGACGGCAAAATCCTGGAACGTGGGCAGGATTTTCTCGATGCCCATCACAGTAATCAGCATCTGGGGCAGCGTTACGCACATACGCCCATTGCCCTCGCTCTCCACCACGCACACCGTGCCAGTCTCAGCAATAGCAAAATTCGCACCACTAATAGCTACCTGAGCAGAGAGGAATTGTTCGCGCAGGTAGCGCCGTGCAGCCGCAGTAAGCTGCTTCGGTTCGTCGGTGAGGTCCTCTCCCCTAGCGATAGTACGGCGGAAGAGGTCACGAATCTCGCTGCGATTTTTGTGGATGGCAGGCACCAGGATATGCGAAGAGGTTTCTCCTGCGAGCTGGATGATCAGTTCGGCAAGATCGGTCTCGATGGCGCGTATGCCCGCGGTCGCCAGCGCCTTGTTCAGATGAATTTCATCGGTGGTGAGCGACTTGACCTTCACTACCTGATCCGCGCCAGTTCCTTGCACAATCTCCGTGATGATGCGATTGGCCTCGGCAGCATCCCGTGCCCAGTGCACCTGCCCTCCGGCACGCTGGACTGAGGCTTCAAGTTGCACTAAATATTCGTCGAGATGGCGCATGACGTGCGCTTTGATAGCCGATCCTGCCGTGCGTAGTGCTTCCCAGTCGGGTAGTTCGCTCACAACATCCGCGCGCTTGTTGCGGATGGTCGTGGTCGCTTTGCCAAGGTTGCGGCGCAACTGGCTGTTAGCCAGTGCAGCTTTGGCGGTTTTGGGAAATTTGGGCAAGGATTTAGATGCCATCACGCGGCCTCGCTTTCCGTATTCGCCAGGATTTCGGCCAGGTGAACGGTTGCCACCCCGGCCCGTTGGCGATGCAACCCTCCACCGATGTGCATCAAACAGGAGGTATCGGCGGCACACAGCACCTCCGCGCCGGTATCCAGCACGCAGCGCATTTTGTCGCTGAGCATTGCCAGGGAAGTATCGGAATTCTTGATGGCAAAGGTGCCGCCAAAGCCACAGCATTCGAGCGCATTGGGCAGTTCTACCAGGTCAATTCCTTTAACTGCCCGCAGCAGTTGCAGCGGTGCATCACCCACGTGCAGCACGCGCAGGCTATGGCAGGTAGGATGGTAGGTCACCCGGTGCGGATAGTATGCTCCCACATCCGTGACGCCCAGTCGTTTGACCAGGAACTCCGACAGCTCGTAGACAAGTGGGATAAGCTGCTCGACGGCTTCAATAAGTGCGGTATCACCGGAGAGCGCGGCAGCCTTGGGATAGAGTTCACGCACCATGCCCACGCACGACGCAGAGGGTGCGATAATAACTTCAGCATTGCGAAAGACCTCGACGAAGTGACGCACCAGTGGAATAGATTCGCGCTGATAGCCTGTGTTGAAATGCATCTGTCCGCAGCAAGTCTGCGCTTCAGGGAATTCCACAACATGGCCAAGCCGTTCCAGCACCTGCGTGGTGGCAATGCCGACATTGGGAAAAAGTGTGTCGTTGAAGCAAGTGATGAAGAGCGCAACCCTCATCGGCAGCTCCTTTCATGAGACTCGCGTGCCAGAGGCCATCGCCCCGAATCGTTGCCACGCCTCATTCCACGCTGCAAGTTGAGCGGTTCGCGGCGAAAAGACTCGTGTGGGTACGTTCTGAGCGATAGCACGCACCTCCTCCAGGTTGCGCAATTCGCCCAGACCCACCAGTTGCATCAGCCCATTGCCCAGTGCTGTCGCCTCATATGGCCCGGCAATCACCGGTACATTGAGTGCATCAGCCAGCCACTGATTGAGCCGTGCGTTTCGTGCGCCACCACCAAGGATATGCACTGTTTTGATTGGTGTACCCGTCAACCGGCTGATCTGCTGAAACACCTCGCAATAACGCAACACCAGGCTCTCCATTATACACCGTGCGAAAGCTGCCGGTGCCGAAAGCGGTGTTTGTCCATGTTCCTGTAGATATGTATTGATCACAGCAGGCATATCTTGCGGTGCCAAAAAGCGTGCATCATCTGGATCGATCAGAGCAGCAAATGGTGGAACGTCATCGACATCAGCAAGCAGGGTATCGTAGTCTATACTATGCCCATTCCGTGCCCAGCGCCGCTGGCATTCCTGCAAGAGCCACAGTCCCATCACATTCCTGAGAAAGCGAGTAGTGCCGAAAACACCGCCCTCGTTCGTGCAATTAGCAGCCAGCGCTTCAGGCGTCATCACCGGACGATGAAGCTCCACTCCAATCAACGACCACGTGCCGGAACTGATATAGCCCCAATTCCCCGAAGGCTGAGCGGGTGTCGCAGCAATTGCAGAACCGGTATCATGCGTCGCTGGTGCAATCACTTGTGTTGCGCCGAGATCGCTTTGTAATTCTGGCAAGACCTTGCCCAGGACTGTGCCAGCTTCGACCACAGGCGGAAGCATATTGGTAGGGATAGATAACTGATTCAATAGATTGGTCGCCCATGCTTTTGCGATGGGATCCCAGCATTGGGTCGTGGAAGCATTGGTTTGCTCACCTGTGAGCGAGCCGCACAGCCAGCTATGCAGCAGATCGGGGATCATCATCAGCCGGTAGGCATGGGCCAATTCACCCAACTGCATACGCTCATGCGCATAGAGCTGGAAAAGCGTGTTAATAGGCAGAAATTGAATGCCCGTCCATGCATATAGCACGTCACGAGGAACGCCTGCGAAGACCTGTTCCATCACACCGTCTGTGCGGGAGTCACGATAGTGGAAGGGCTGTCCAAGCAAAAAACCTTGCGCATCTACCAGCCCATAATCGACTCCCCAGGTATCGACACCGATACTGTCCAGTGTTCCCGCAAGCTTCCGCGCCTTGCGCAATCCCGTTAGCGTCTCGTCCCACAGTGCGAGAATATTCCAGAAGCGATGCTCGCGCACCGTTACCGGCCGGTTGGCAAAGCGATGTACTTCCTCCAAGTCGAGATGCTGCCCGTTAAAACGCGCCAGCATCACGCGCCCACTCTCAGCACCCAGATCGACGGCTGCTACATTGCGTGTCGCCATGCGTCTCTCCCTCTCACTGGTATCCTCCACTCAGGATAATAGTCTCGTCAGCGTGGATATGCCGCCGCAACACCACCATCGACGTTGAGGATGTTGCCTGTGCTCTTGATCGACCGCGTAGGTGACGCGAAGAACGCTACTGCCTCGGCGATATCCTCCGGCAGGATATTGACCCCCAGCGTCGTTCGTTTGCGATACACCTCTTCCAGTTGGTCAGGTGCCACACCGTACGTTGCCGCACGCTCTTGCCGCCAGGTGCTATCCCAAATCCGTGACCCTGCCAGCACTGCATCTGGATTCACAGTATTCACGCGAATGCCGAACTGCCCACCTTCTTCCGCAAGGCAGCGTGCCAGGTGTGCTTCTGCTGCCTTGGCCGTCGAATACGCCGCAGCATTCTTTCCTGCAACAAGCGCATTCTTGCTGGCAACGAAGACCAGGTTGCCTCCCCGTCCCTGTGCCTCCATGAGCCGGAAGCCTTCACGCGCTACCAGGAAATAGCCCGTCGCCAGCACATTCCAGTTCTTGTTCCACTCCGCCAGGCTCGTCTCGGTAATCGGCGCACTCGACGCCAATCCTGCATTGTTAACAATAACATCAATAGCACCGAAGGTCAGCACTGCTTGCTTGAAAGCATCCCGTACGCTCTCTTCATTGGTCACATCCATCTTCACCGCCACGGCTCGTCCAACTCCAAATTGCGAGTTGAGGTATGCCGCCAGTTGTTCCGCGCCCACCAGGTCGATATCGGTAGCAACGATATGCGCTCCATCCTGCGCCGTGCGCCGACAGACAGCCGAACCGATACCTCCTGCTGCACCTGTTACCAGCACCACATGCCGCGAGAACTCACGCTCCGGCGGAGCCAGTTTGAGCTTGTACTGCTCCAGCGGCCAGTATTCGACGGCATAACTTTCGGCATCGCTGAGCGAGATGAAGCCACCACAGGCCTCCGCTCCACTCATAACGGCAATAGCCCGGTGATAGAGCTGAGCAGAGACATCCGCCATCATAGCGTCCTTGCCGGTGGTGAACATGCCCACATCGGGAATCAGGATCACGCGTGGATGTGGATCGGCTGTCGCATCAGCCGCGTGATAGACCGGAGTCGTGGCATCAGGATCAAGATTTTGCAGCGCGTTTGCTTCCAGGTAGCCACGATACTTCTCCACATACGCCGCCACGCCGGTGCGTAAGGCTTCCGCAAGCGTCTCGATGCTCTGCTCGGGTGCCCATTCGATGAGGAGCGGCCAGGGTTTGGTATGCACCAGGTGATCGGGACAGGCGGCGCCAATCTTCGTCAGTCGTGGCGCATCCTGGCTGCTTGCAAAGGTCAGCACATCTTCGCCATCTTCAAAGCGCAATATCTGGCGTTTCTCTGCCGAGACCAGTCCGCGCAAAACGGGCGCAATCTGTGCAGCAACATCATGCCGTTCCTCGGCTGAAAGCATCCTGACACGAGGACCACCAAAAACCGTCCGATCAGCACGAGCAACGCGTTCCTCGACGAAATCACGCGCCTGGGCAATGGTTGCGAGAGTCGAGGCATAGCATTCCTCGTCGGTCTCCCCCCAGGTAATTAAGCCATGCTTAGCAAGAATGACCAGCTTCGCACGCGGGTTAGCCCGCACCGCCAGCGCGACCTCGCGTGCTAATCCAAAGCCAGGACGGCGGTACGGAATCCAGATCAGATCGTTGCCAAAGCAGTCCCACGCCAGTTCCTCTCCATTAGATGCACAGGCAAAGTAATTCGTCGCATCAGCATGTGTATGATCGACATGCGCAAACGGCAGGAATCCATGCAAAAGCGTTTCGATGGAGGGACGGGGTCTGCCCGGCTCATAGAAGCAGTGCGCGAGATAATCGACCATCTCAGTATCGCTCATGTGCTCACGTTCCAGCAGGGGAAGCACATCATCCAGGTACAATCCGGTAAACGATGCTTCCGTCACCGTCGCTAAATCGGAACCGGAGCCTTTGACCCACAGAATACGCACCCGCCGACCTCGAAAATCGATCTCCTCCGCCTTGGCCGAGGTATTGCCACCCCCCCAGTTCGCGATTGATCGATCTGCTCCTAATTTACGTGAACGCGCAACCAGTTGCGCCAACGTTGTCGACTTTGAGTTATTTTCCATTTTCTTAAATCCTCTCCCTACGCTCCCGGATACCCACTGCCTACCACATTACCAACTCGTTCTCGCGCCACACGTTCGGCATACCCACTGGTACGGAAATCCGCAATAGGGTCAGGATTGCGCCCCTGACGTGTACGAAACTCGGCCAGCAGAGGACGCACATCCGTCTCATAAGCCTCTTGAAGCACACGATATCCACCCAGCACATCAGCGGCTTCCTGGGCCTCGCGTAGAGCCGCGCGATCCACTAGCAGGGCCTTGGCATAAGCAGTCTGGATATTGACGACGCTCTGGATCATGGCCTCGATCTTTGGCTCGATATTGTGCGATTGATCGATCATATAGGCAATGCGACCAGCATTAGCGTTGCCTTCGCTCCCGGCACCAACAATCTCATTGAAGATGCAGAAGAGTTCGAAGGGATTGTTCGAGCCGACGATCAAGTCATCATCAGCATAGCGGCGGTCGTTGAAGTGGAACCCACCCAGGCGACCCTCATCGAGCAACTGCACAACGATCTGTGCAATATTCGTTCCTTGCGGATGATGACCGGTATCCACCAGCACGTCAGCCTGCGGGCCCAGCTTCTGCGCCATCAGCAGTGACGTGCCCCAATCGGGCAGATCGGTCGAATAAAAGGCCGGCTCGAAGAACTTGTACTCGATCAGCAGGCGCATCCCTTGAGGCAAAGCAGCGTAGATCGCCTGCAAGGAATCCAGCAAACGATGCCGCCGCCGCCGCAAGTCATCCTGTCCAGGATAGTTGGTGCCGTCCGCCAACCACAAGCTGATAATGTCCGAACCCACCTCTTGAGCAATTTGGATGCACTCAAGCACATGCTCGATAGCTCGCTGTCGCACCTGCAAATCGAAATGGCACAGGCTACCAAAGCGATACGCATCATCCTGGAAAAGATTCGGATTGACCGCACCAATTCGTAGGCCAAGAGCGCTGGCATACTCCTTCACAGCCTGCCAGTCATCTTCCTTATCCCAAGGAATGTGAATGGCAACGCTTGGGCAGATGCCGGTAACTCTCTGCACCTGAGCTGCATCATCCAACTTTTCACGCAGCGTACTGGCTGCCCCCGGCCAGTGAAAGACCTTGAAGCGCGTCCCCGAATCTGCATAGCCCCAGGAAGGAGTCTCAACGGTGAACCGCTGAACGCTCTCTAAAACGGCTTCGATGTCTCTGTTTTGTTTCCCCAAACTGTCTTTCATGGAATAATTCACCTTGTTCGATCTGCCACAACTACTCTGGTCTTCTCTTCTTGGCTTCTCACTGCCTGATGCATTTGCACTTGACCTTTTCGGGTTTGGCAGCTATAGTGCTCCACAGGGAGGCAGCAGGAGCCAAACCCTTTCCTGAACCCGTTTACGGGATTGAAACTAATCCAGGTGAAACACCTCAGGAAGCACAGGGGGGAAGCCCGTAGCAGGATCAACCTCTCGAATGAGGATATCACTCATGTACGCTTCCCATTGCTGGCTCGCCTGGCTCTCTGCCATAACGCTCAGATAGCGCTGGAAATCCTCAACTTCCATGTAGGCAAAGAGTTCTAATCCCCTGGCGTAGATCGAGTACCGTCGACATCCCGCTTTCTTCAAATCGGCCAGCATTTCAGGCCAAACCTGTTCGTGACGCCTGCGATACTCTTCTTCAGTGCCCGGCTTGATTTTCATCGTAAAGGCAATTCGCTGCATGGTCTCCGCCAATCTTCTCTGCCTATGCGCTCGTCCCCTCATCTGTCATCCTGAGCGAGAGCGAAGGATCTCTCGCGGGAATGAGCGCAGATCCTTCGCTACCCGCTCAGGATGACACTTTCCACCTTCCGCATGCCTTCCGTCCTCCCGTCACCCTCACCCACAGGGACATTTAAGTTCTTCCCTAAAAATTGAACTGACTGATGTTCGTCTTGTCAAAGACCGTAGGTGGCCCTAGCAAGACAACTCCATTTGCGCCAATTGTATAGTTACCCAGAGTACCAGCGGTAAAGGTTTGCCCCTGCTGGCCGGTGATCTTTCCTTGCACCAGAGCAGCAGCCGCGTAATACGCAAGGTAACCAAGCTTCCCTGGATCCCACAGGGCAAACTGTTGCACCGTGCCATCTTCCACGTATTTGCGCATCTGGTTTGGCGTCCCCAGGCCCGTGAGAGCAACCTTGCCGCCCTTACCCACGGATTCAATAGCACGAGCCGCCGCCGCGATACCTACAGTGGTCGGGGAGATGATGCCCTTCAGATTTGGATACGCTTGCATCAGTGCGAGTGTGTCATTGAAGCTGGTCTGATCATCATCGTTGCCGTAGTCGATCTTGACCAACTGCATGTTCTTATACTGCGGCTTCGCTAGTTCCTGCTTCATGTAATTAATCCAGGTATTCTGGTTCGTCGCAGTGCTGGCAGCAGAGAGGATAGCAATCTGCCCACTGTAGTTCAACTGTTTCCCCAGAATTTGCACTTCGACAGTACCAATATCCTGAGAGTTCGCCTGGTTCACGAAGATAGCGCGCGCATCAGGCTCAACGTCAGAGTCATAGCTGACCACTTTGATCCCCTGCGCCATAGCTTGCTTGAGAGCGGGTGCCAGCGCGGTAGGGTCATTAGCCGAGACAACAATGGCGCTCACATGCTGGGCAGTCAGGTTGTTGATAAAGGTGACCTGATCGGCTGCGCTGGCTGTGGACGGCCCTACCTGATTGAATGACCCGTTCAGTTCCTTGGCAGCTTGCTTCCCACCATTCGCAGCTGTATCAAAATAAGGGTTATTGATAGCTTTGGGAAGAAACACAACATTGAGTTTGTTCCCACTACTGGAACTACCTCCACCAGTGGTAGTCGTGCCGGAACCACCTCCACAGGCAGCTAGGAGCAAGACTGCGAAAACCAAAAAACTAGATCCGAGCGTTAGAAACAGCTTCTTCATCGTTTCATCCTCCTTCATACTTTCTTTCTTACTTGCCTGGGCACCTCCCGCGGCCAACTACCTTGAAATGCGACCCGGCAACGACGCTAGCGCGTCTACTGCTTCTCAGTCAGCCGGGTCGCAAGGAAGTGCCTGCGGGATAGTGCAACTTGAATACGCTGGGCAATGTTCGGCCCCAGGACTGAGAAGACCAGGAGCACACCAATAACCGTGTTTTGTACGTCCCCGCTGACATTAATAAGCCCTAACGCATCGCGTAACCCTCCTATGACGAACAGTGCTAGAATGACGCCTACTAGGCTTCCACGCCCACCGAAGATGTTGACGCCTCCTAGCAAGACAGCCGTGATCACAAGCAGCTCGAAGCCTATCGCGTTGTCGGCACGTGCGCTCGAAATCCTAGCGGTGAGTACGATACCAGCCAACGCGGACAGCACGCCTGAAAGCACAAAGAGCAACAGCTTCACGCGATTCACATGGATGCCTGCGAAACGCGCGGCTTCCTTATTGTTCCCGATGGCGTAAATCTGTCTGCCAATCCAACTCCAGTGAAGCACTACGAGAAAGAACAGCGCTAAAATGACGAAGACGACGAAGGTCCAGGGAATCAGTGTGCCTGGGACATCGCCAATGCCAAAGGCTGCATAGCCGCTAGGGAAATTGCTTACAGCCTGGCTACCCAGAATGACGTAGCACAGTCCCCGGTACAGTGCCAACGTTCCCAACGTCACTACCAGGGAGGGCAGGCCCAAACGAGTCACCAGCAAGCCATTGAACAGGCCGGCAACCGCTCCAACTGCCAGCGCGATGATGATATCTAGCCAGAGTGGAAGCCCCGCGTTCCAGGTAACACCCATCATTACGCTGGCTAGACCGAGTACTGACGCAACGGAAAGATCGATTTCACCGGCGATAATGATCAGCGTCATGGAGAGCGCCATGATGGCAATCTCCACGAAGTTTTCAACCATCAGAGACAGATTGAACGGTGTTAAAAAATAGGGGGAAAGCGAATTCCCTAGCACAATGACCACCAGGAGCAGTACTACCAACAGCACTTCCCACGACCACAAGCTCAGATATTTGCCTAGTTGCTTCATCGTTGTCTCCGCGAGATGAGTAGACGCTGCACCCAGCGTGTGATAAAGGCATCAAGTGTGACTGCGATCAATATGGCTGCTCCGTCGATGGCTTGCAGCCAGAACTGCGATACCCGCAAGAAGGAGAGCGCATTATCTATCGTTCCCAGCACAACCGCTCCGAGCATTGCCCCTAAAATTTGTCCCGATCCACCAAAAATATTCACTCCGCCTACTACGACTGCCGCTATGACCTGTAGTTCAAGTCCACTAGCTGCGGTCGCATCAACCGTGGCGAAACGCGCTCCCCAGAGTACACCCGCGAAACCGCTCAGTAGTCCCGATATGGCAAAAGCGCCGAAAACTAACCAGTCACTGCGTATGCCCACGAGCCGAGCCGCCTCAGGATTGCTGCCAATGGCGTACAACTGGCGGCCTGTGCGCGAGGCATGTAGCCAGTAGCCGAAAATAATAGCAAGAATAGCAGCAAACCAGATCAGGAGTGGAATACCAAGGAAAGGAGCTGTTGCCAGGCTCAGAAAGCTATCCGGGACATCAGAAGCGCTGACCTGGTTTCCCCCGGCATAGAGAAATACAAAGCCGCGGTAGACGTAGAGTGTGCCGAGCGTTGCAACGATAGCGGGTACTCGGCCCCATGTGACAACCAACCCGTTGATTGCTCCCAGCAGCAGCCCTAACGCGCATCCAATCAAAATACCAACCAGCAGACTTGTGCCGGGAGCTTGTTTGAACGTGTTGGCCACAAGGAATGCGGAGAAGCCAACGACCGAGCCGACAGACAGGTCTACATTGCGCGTCAGAATGACTAGCGTCTCACCGAGCGCGACAATCGCCAGAATAGAAACGGAGAGCAGAATTTGTACCATATTGGAGACCGTTAAAAACTCCGGCACCTGCACCCCAACGACGAGGACAATCAGCAGGAGCACGACTAGCAATCCCAATTCACGCACGCGGCTCACTAATGCGACGAGTCGATTTCCGCTGCTTCGCGAAGGAGCCTGCACTTCCTGTACTTTCTCACTAGTGGTGGTCATTGCTCACCTGCCCCGTTGCTGCAAACATAACTTTTTCCTGGTCCACTTCTGCGTGGGTAAACTCTGCGGCGATGCGTCCCTCGTGCATTACCAGCACGCGATCGGCCATCGCCAGCACTTCCGGTAGATCACTTGAAATGAGGATAATGGCCAGCCCCTTGCCCGCAAGCTCGGAGATAATGCGATGAACCTCAGCTTTCGAGCCAACATCGATACCGCGCGTTGGTTCATCTAGGATCAACACCGTCGGATTTGTAATCAGCCATTTCGCCAGCACCACTTTCTGCTGATTACCCCCGGAAAGCGCCTTGACCAATTGATCTATCCCTGATGAGCGCACGTGCAATTGCGTCGAGTAATCCTTCGCGATCTCGTGTTCTCGCCGCGAGTTCATCAACCCAAGCACGTTCGCCTGGCGCAGCAGTACGGGCAAGGTCATATTCCGCGTAATGCTGAAATCCATAATCAAGCCGTGCTGATGACGATCCTCAGGAACGTAGGCAATACCATATTTCATAGCAGTCTTGGCCGAATGGATCTGTACCGGCTTCCCATTTATGCGAATCTCACCCGCGTTGGCCCGGTCAATACCGAAGATCACCCTGGCAACCTCGGTTCGTCCAGCCCCTACCAGTCCCGCGAAACCAAGGATCTCGCCTCGCCGTACCTGGAAACTGATATCCTCAAACGTCCCGCTGCGCGTCAGGTGGCTCACATCGAGGGCCACCTCCCCCGGCTCAACTTCGCTCTTAGGATAAAGCGTTTCCAACGAACGACCAACCATCTGGCGGATGATTTCCTCGGTGGTCAATTCTGCTATAGGCGCTGTGGCAACGCGCATACCATCGCGAAAGACCGTCACACGTTCGGCCAGTTCAAATATTTCTTCCAGGCGGTGGCTGACGAAGAGAATAGCCACACCACGCTCGCGCAGTTGTTTGGCGATAGTGAAAAGCTGCTGGACTTCATGTGCTGATAGCGCCGCCGTTGGCTCATCCATAATCAGCACGCGGGACTGTAGGGAAAGCGCCTTCGCGATTTCCACGAGTTGCTGATCGGCGACCGCCAGCCCCTGCACAGGCGTGTAAACGTTCAACTTTACATCGAGTGATGCCAGCAGGCGTGCCACTTCCGAGTACATGGATTTCCAATCCACCCGTCCAAAGCGGTCGCGTGGATGTCGCCCCATAAAGACGTTCTCTGCAACGTTCAAATCGGGGAAAAGCGTCGGTTCCTGGTGGATGACGGCAATACCAGCATTGCGGGCCTGCATGGGATTGTGCAGTTCGATCTCTTTCCCATCAATTTTGATAGCCCCTGTATCAGGTCGATGGATACCGGCCAGGATTTTAACAAGCGTGCTTTTACCCGCTCCGTTTTCACCGACAAGCGCATGTATTTCTCCAGCATAAAGGCTCAGATCGACGCCTCGCAAGGCCTGCACAGCACCAAATTGCTTGGTAATGCCACTGAGTTCAACGATGGGCTCGAGAGGTTGCGTCACGTTCCTTGCCCTCCTTTGGACACACTTGACGGACTGGAACCCGATACGGTACTCTTTTTAAGAGGTTGAAACGTTTCAACCAAAGGTAAAAATAAAAACTTGCTAGTGTCGGGAACTGATTATTCTCCGACACTTCTAAAGATTTTGGGAATTGAAACGTTTCAATTATAAGAAGTATAAATTCTAATTGCCAGATTGTCAAGAGATTTGCCCGTGAATTTTTTCACATCCATTCGAGCGACTTGTGTGACATACTATATGCATAAGGCTGAGTAAGCCTGCTTATCTGGTTTGGCCTTATGCAATTCATACAGACGGGAAAGATTACGAAGAATGAGTTCAATGTCAAGCATCCGTGAAGTGGCAAAGCGTGCAGGCGTTTCGCTTGGAACCGTATCGAACGTACTCAATCGACCCGAAATAGTCGCTGAGGAGACACGACGACGAGTGCAGATAGCCATCGAGGAAATTGGCTTCGTTCCCAATGGATCGGCACGCCAGTTACGCGTTGGCCGCAGCCAGCACATTGGCCTCGTCGTGCTTGATGTCGCCAACCCTTTTTTCACTGAGGTTGCGCGTGGCGTTGAGGACCTGGCTAACCAGGCCGGCTATGTCGTTATTCTTTGCAACTCAGACGACTCAGTGGAAAAGGAAAACAACTACCTGCAAGTGCTCGAGCAGCAGCGCACTCAAGGGGTGTTGATTACACCGGTACAGAGTGATGCCAGTTACCTGCAGCGCTTTCGCGAGCGCGGCATTGCCGTCGTGTTACTTGATCGTCCCAGTCGCATCAAGGACCTTTGCTCGGTCGCCGTCGACGATGTACGAGGCGGCGAACTCGCTGCCGCTCACCTTCTTGAACAGGGACACCAGCGCATCGCATTTGTACACGGCCCCCTCAGTATCCGCCAGATTGCAGACCGCCGACGTGGAGTGCTCAAGGCGATAAAAGCCGCCGGTCTTAATCCCGACCATGCCCTTGTCGATATCAGCACCCCGGCTCAAACCGCTCGCGAGGGCGAACAGAGCGTAGAAAAGCTCTTGAGCGCCACGATAAAACCTACCGCTGTCTTTTGTGCCAACGATCTCCTTGCGCTCGGAGTGATGCGTGCTCTCATCAAGCGTGGCATCTCCATCCCTCGTGATATGGCCCTGGTCGGTTACGATGATGTTGAGTTCGCGGGCGTCCTTTCCACCCCACTCACCTCAATTCGACAACCCAAATACGAACTGGGACGAACAGCCGCCGAACTTCTTCTCGACGAGGCCAATAATCCCGCCACTCACCAACACCAGCACATTATCTACCAGCCTGAACTGATCGTGAGAGAGTCAAGCCTCTCTTAAAACGGCTCAAATTACAAACAGCCCCGCTTGCATTGCTGAACCATTTGCTATATTATTGAACCATAGCAAACTTCTAGCACACACCTGTATATGCTACTTCGTGTCGCTCAAACGTATCCAAATTGGGATGTTTTATGAGATGGCACTTCCTCATATAGCATCCCTAACGAAGGGAGGTGTTTCGGATTTCTAAACCGAGTGCCCTTCAACATTCCCAGTCATTATCCAACACGCAAAGGAGGAAATTATGCTCAGTCGTCCCCAGAGAAGAGGCCGATCGTGGCTCCTTCTACTCCTACTCATCCCGTTCATCGCCATGCTCTGGCCACCTTTCTACAATTTCACCAACCCGACGTTCATAGGCATCCCGTTCTTCTACTGGTTCCAACTACTCTGGATCATCATTACTGCTCTGTTAATGGCAGTGATCTACTTTCTAGGAGCCTGACAAGCTCAACGTAGTCCATCAGCCATACGGCCTTATGGCAACGCTTCATGCAAGCCATTGGAGTTGAACAAAGATTACATCCTTTAAGGAGGGAGGCAGTCATCGATGAAGTTTAACCTGGTAGCATTCATCGTCTTCATCGTGTTTTTTATTCTCATAACGGTGCTTGGTTTCGTAGCGGCTCGCTGGCGGCGAGGTGACCTTAACCTGCTCGATGAGTGGGGATTGGCGGGACGGCGCTTTGGCACAGTCGTAACCTGGTTCCTGCTGGGTGGCGACCTCTACACCGCCTACACTTTTGTTGCCGTACCCGGAGCCGTCTTCTTACAAGGAGCTCTTGGCTTCTTTGCCGTTCCCTACACTATCCTCGTATACCCAATTATCTTCATCCTGATGCCCAAGTTCTGGTCAGTATGTAAGCAGCATGGGTATGTCACCGCCTCCGACTTTGTGCGTGGTCGCTTCGGCAGTGGCGGTCTGGCCTTAGCAGTAGCCCTTACCGGTATCCTTGCAACAATGCCTTACATTGCGCTTCAGTTGTTTGGCATTCAGGTCTCCATTGCCCAGTTAGGTTTCCCCGTCGAGATCTCACTAATCGTAGCCTTTCTCATCCTGGCCGCTTACACCTACACAAGCGGACTACGTGCACCTGCCATGATTGCATTGGTCAAAGATGTCATGGTTTTGACCGTAGTACTCGTGGCAATTATCTACATCCCGACCCAACTCGGTGGGTTTGGTCATATCTTTTCAACTGCAATCGCATATCAAAAGGTGCATAACCCAAAGTTCCACGCGCTCCTGACTCCAGCGCAGCTTGTGGCATTTAGCACATTAGCCTTTGGATCGGCATTCGCCTTGTTCTTGTACCCTCATTCGATTACCGGCACCTTAAGTAGCAACAGCCGTGAAGTGATCAAGCGAAACACCGCGCTCCTCCCCATCTATTCGCTCATGCTTGGTCTACTCGCTCTGCTCGGCTTCATGGCACTTGCCCTACCGCATCCACCAGCTTCTAGCAACAACGCCGTTCCAACATTGATTTCGACGATGTTCCCCTCCTGGTTTGCAGGTTTCGCCTTTGCCGCCATCTCCATCGGAGCACTAGTACCTGCTGCCGTTATGTCCATTGCTGCGGCTAACCTCTTCACGAGGAACATTTACAAGGAGTACTTCCACAGGAATGCCTCCGACCGTGAAGAAGCCAATGTCGCAAAGATCACCTCTCTGGTAGTCAAGGTTGGAGCGCTGTTTTTCATTCTCTTCCTTCCAACTACCAATATCATCCAGTTCCAGCTTCTTGGAGGCATCTGGATACTACAGACCTTACCTTCTGTATTCCTCGGCCTCTATACGAACTGGTTCCACCGCTGGGCCTTGACCACTGGACTAGTTGTTGGCTTCATTCTTGGCACAGTGATGGCTGTATCACAAAACTTCGTTTCTGTTTTCCCGTTCAAGATTGGCGGAACTTCCTTTAGCGTCTATGCCGCCGTTATAGCGGTCCTCGTCAACCTCATCCTGGTTGTTGTACTCACCCCCGTCTTCAAAGCAATGGGTATCCCATCTGGACAGGATGTCACCAGCCCTGCAGATTATGAGGCAGCACCAGAAGCAAAAGAGCCTGTACCGGAAGCGCTTGGCTAAAGCAAACCTGTACCTACAGGCATAACACCTCTAACGAGTTGCGGGATCGATTCTCGGAGAATCGGTCCCGCAACTCGTTAGAAGTAAATTCCCAAATTGCCCCAAAAAGCCTTGCATATGACGTTACGTCATACCTTATACTCCTTATGAAAGGAGGAAACACTTGGATCGGCAGCATTATACAACCAGTCAATTCGCACACAAGGCATCGGTAACTGCGCGGACTCTGCGTTTTTATGACAAAGTGGGTCTACTCTCGCCTTCTGAATATACAGAGGCTGGGCACCGGCTCTACACGGACGAAGATCTGTGGAGCCTACAGCAGATCCTGGCGCTGAAATTTCTCGGTCTTTCACTCGAAGAGATCAAAGTCTGCCTGCAAACAGATCCGGAGCGTTTGCAGGAGACACTGACTACTCAGAAGCTGATGATGCGTGAGAAACACAGCCAACTGGACGCAGTAATCAGGGCTATTGAGCAAGCCGAAACCTTGTTGCGAAATAAGCAGGGAGACTGGGAATCGCTGATCAACGTGATCCAGGTGATGCAAATGGAACAGAATAAAGAATGGGTGAATAAATACCTGACACCCGAACAGCAACAGAAGATGGCGGAATTCTCTCGTCAGTCCTACAGTCCCGAGGCCGCGCAAAAGCTATCAGAATGGGGCAAGAACTGGACCGAGGAGGATCAGCAACGCGCGAGTCAGCAATGGGATGCGGTGTACGCAGAACTCAGGCGGCTCGTTGCCGAAGGTAAGGATCCCACCGGTCCTGAAAGTCAGGCACTAGCTCAGCAGCAGAGTGCACTCGTCGCTCAGTTCACCCGAGGTGACGCGGATGTATCAGCCGGTCTACAGCAGTGGTGGAAGCAACACAACGAGATGCCTGCCGGAGAGAGGCCGTTATCAATGTATAGCTACAGCAAGGAGGAAGAAGAGTTCCTGCGGAAAGCATTGGAACATTATCGACAGGGCAATAAATAAGTATATGGGCCGAGAATGAGTTTCAACGACCAACATCGGCAATAGTTTGTCATGCTGAGTGAAACGAAGCATCTCTCACGCTGGCCGCAGATGCTTCGTTTCACTCAGCATGACAATCCTGGCTTTGTTCGTGAAAATTCATTCTCGGCTCTTTTCCCCATAATGAAGTGGCCGGTGAAGTGGTCACAGATCACCTCACCGGCCACTTCATGTAATCAGTTCGCCAAAGGCTGCAGGCGCTAATAATTGTATCACTCCGCAAATTTTCTCCTTGACAACACCGCTATTCTTCCATATACTTCTTTCATGTTAGATTTAACAAAGTGACTTTAATAAAGCTACTTTTCTACTAGAAAACCAGAAAAGGCATATTCGATGTACGAATTGCTCGTGCTTTCCTTGCTCATGCACTGGCCTTTGCACGCCTACCGCATCGCCAAAATTACCAACGACATTATCGGCCCGGAGGAGCAGATCAGCACCGGTACGCTCTCTACCCTACTCAGCAAACTCGAACAAGCCGGACTAATTATCCCTGCGAATCCAGATACGACACCCTTTTCCTCAGACCGTCCCTCGCGTGTTTTTACCATTACACCTGCCGGACGCGAGCGCTTCGTTGAACTGATGATGGATACCACCTCTCATCCAGGCATGTATCGCAGGCTTTTTCACATCAAAGCACTACACCTGGAGTTCTTATCCCGAGAGCAACAGCTCTTCCTGGTAGAGCACTTCCTAGACCACTGCCGGAAGATTCTGCGCTCCAAGCAATCTGACCTGCGGGATATGGCTAACAATCCCATCAAACAAGAGCTCTTGCATCCTACCTTTCGCGAGGCCGCATCTGCACTGATACAACTCAAGCAAGAGCAATGGCAACTCGAACTGGCATGGGGACAGTCTCTCCGTGCACAAATCCTCTTGCGCTTCGAGCAGCACGGGAAAGGACTGGAGCATGACGATAGAAGAAGAACTAGCGCAACTCAAGAAAGACTTGACCAGTGAACCCACTACTGATGCAAATTGGGATCGAACGAAAGGAAGATCTTTGTATGTTAACAGAAAACAATCAGGCGCTAAACTATCCCCTGGTGACCAGGCTACTGATTGCAGCCGGGGCAATCGGCCCGCTCCTCTTCATCCTGGTATTTTTGGTCGAGGGTGCCATACGCCCCGGCTACAGTGCATGGCACAATTTCGTAAGCGACCTCAGTCTGAGCAATCAAGGATGGTTACAGATTGCGAATTTCCTCATCTGTGGAGTATTAGTACTCTGCTTCGCTTTCGGACTCCGGCAAATATTTCGCTCAGGTAAAGGTTCCACTTGGGGACCACTGCTGCTAGGCATCTTCGGACTATCCCTCATCATCGCTGGCATCTTTGTCACCGACCCAAGCCTGGGCTATTACCCACCGGGCACCTCAAGTAGTACTCACACACTGCATGGAACAATCCATGGCGCCAATGCACCTATCGCTTTCGGTTCTCTGACGGTCACCATTTTCGTGCTGACGTGGCGCTTCGCAAGCGATCCAGACTGGCGTGGCTGGGCTCTTTACTCACTGGTCACAGGGATTATACTCGTGGCATCCTTCATCGCTAGCCTCGCCGTGGCGGTGCTCGATGAAAAAGGCATCCTCCCCAACGCGCCGACTGGCCTGCTGGAACGCATCGCCATCATCATCGGCTGGGTCTGGATCGCGCTCCTGGCTATTCGGCTCCTTCGCCAGATGCGTTCGTCGGTCTCATCGGCGCGTACCGCAGGGAAACAAACGTAAAGGTTCACCCTCCTTGAGCCGTATGAAATTGGCGAACCCAACCGTTACCTCACGCCGGAAAGGAATTGCTCATCATGGATTTATCCCACAAATCCAACCAGTCACAGACTGCTGAACCTGTTTATCGCAAATTCCAGCGCGTGCTCCTGGCAGTATGCATTATTCTTGCCCCGCTAGCCCTCTCCTCATGGTTCGTCCTCTGTCCCCAATATGGTGTACCACGATGCCCAGAAACAACCGGCGCAGCCCTCGCCGCCTTCCGAGCCGTGAATCCCTTGCTGATGCAGTGGTTCTTTTCCGTCACTCTCGTAGTCGCATACCTTTATCCGTTCAGCTACCTCGGTCTGGGACTGGCCGCTATGAAGCGTTCTCCCTGGCTGGCAACTCTCGGCATCGCCTGCGGGCTGATAGGCTCTCTCCCCTGGACCGCCATTGTAGAGCAAGTCATCCTGATCAATGCAATAGCACATATGGGAGGAAGTGCAATATCTCTGTCATTGTTGAACCAGACCGCCTCAACGTGGCCGATCACCGTACTCTTCCTCGGCTGGGTAATTGGCCATCTGCTCGGCTACGTCCTGCTGGCTATCGCTCTCGGTCGAGCAGGGGTGATTCCCTCGTGGGCTGCCTGCCTATTCATCGGTGGCGCCTTCTTCCAGGCGGTCTCCTATCCCACGCACCAGGGCATACTCCAGGTCTTCGGCTTCGCGTTGGTCCTGCTTGGCAGCATCCCCGTTGCCCTCGCAATGTTGAAGAGAACAGGCGAAGCAGTACCATCCTCTTAACAACTCGGCTCACATAGTAATACAATATAGACATGAACATAGACGACGAAGATGACACATCCAGTGAAGCAGCCGAAATAGGCAGCGACGAACTGCTCTCTGACGAGAATCTGCGTTTACCCGAAAGTGCCAACATTCTTGTGCGCCTACATGCCGTGCGTGCCTGGCTAGCACGTCGCCATGACGAAGCAGCCATCGAAGTAGGGGAAGCGGCCCTCGCCCTGCAAGAAATCATGCAAGAGGAGCCATCCGATACGCGCATGCGCCGTCGCGAACAACAGCTTCAGCGCGAAAGACTAGACCGAATACAACGCTCACTCACCGAAGCCCAACAGCGTCTAAGCGCCTATGAAGAATCTCAATCTCTTTTAGAAGAATGTATTGCCCACACCACCAGCAGTGAGCGCGTCCTGGTCGAATACTACCTCACACTCGAAGACCTCGTGCAGGCAGCACAAGCCTCACAACAGACATCCTCATCCTGGCTGAATGCACTTGCTGACGTACAGCATCGTATCGAACAGGTAGGGGCACCGAATGAGGAGTAGAAATTTTGCATCATCCACCAAACGCCACCATCGCTCCACTCCCAAAACGCAGCGTCAATGAGGACAAGTTAACTTTACTACTCACAGGAAAATCAAGATATCCATCCTGCATCTGGCCCGGCAACACTACCGGGGCTATATTTAAATAGAGCGGCGTAGATGTTTGTCCGTTGGGAAGGAGCAAACGAACATCTGAGGTATAGTTGATACCAGCAGGAGCCTGCCCTCCATTCTTTGCCTCTAAATACACACGCACTGTATAAGGCCCACCCTGTTTGGCATCATCAGAAAAAGACGCCGCCTCTTGCACCTGCATCACCGTAATATGCGCACCGTTGAAATCAACGCCCCGGTTCACCGTCAATGTACCGGCAGAATTAGTGATGACCGCCGGTGGCGTCACCAGATCACTACTCGTTCCTTTACTTAGATTTGCTGCTGGTAAATGGCTATAGGCAATGAAGAAAACCAAGACGGTAACCACTAATATAAGCACTATCCCGAGCGCGACCCGTACTCCTCGCGATGTCGAACTATGTTCTTGTACCATACTCTTTCTATGCTCCTGGTTGTACATAATGTAATGAACCAGGACATATTATAACAGAGGTTGCGCTATCATGCCTGCGGCAAGAAATTCTGTGAACCAAATGAACCACCCAGCACATCCTTCGAGGAGGCACCAAGCCAGCGATCCAGCACCGTAGCGTAGACAGAACGGAAATCGACGGTATACTTCAGATTGCCATTTGAATCCAGGCTGCTCAGACTAGGAGGCTCACCAAAGATGCCCTTGTTGATCGGATTGCCGAGCACAAACAGCGGAGCCGCAGTTCCATGATCGGTACCCAGGCTGCCATTCTCTTCCACGCGCCGTCCGAACTCAGACCACGTCATAACCACGACGTTATCGGCCTTCCCATGCTTCTCCAGGTCAGTGTAAAAGGCCGCGAGACCTTGCGCTAGCATCGTCATCAGCGCATTATGCGTCTGCACCTGGTTCGCATGCGTATCGAAACCACCCAACGTCACGTAACCAACACGCAAGCCCAATCCCGATACAATCGCCTCAGCCAATATCTTGAGTCCCTGTGCAAATGCTCCCGTTGGGTAGGTCACAGCAGGCTGGTATTGCGCATCAGCCGTACGCAATTGGCGCGATCCCTCCTGCGCATTCAATGCCGTCGTATCCAGCAAGGCAGCATAAGGAGCCGTCTTCGGATAAGAGTTGTAGAGCTTCATGAGCGCCTGCAAACGCGCATTGCCGCCATCTCTATCTGCCGGATCAGGATAGACCTGGTAACTCTTCACATTCGCCAGCGTCGGTACAGGTGCATTGATTGATGCCAATGCTTGTGCCGTCTGCACATCGATATCAAGCGACTTGAATGGATGCCCATCCGAGTCAACCCAGCCAGAGACAAGCTTACCCAGCCAGCCCTCGCTTCCATTCCCATTCAGATCCAACGTTTGCCAGATATCCATCGCCTGAAAGTGCGAGAGGCTCTGATTGGGATAGCCCACTCCCTCAACAATTGCCAAATGCCCGGCATCCCACAGCGGCTTCAACGGCTGTAGGTTTGGATGGAGTCCCAGCCGACTATCCAATTGAAGCACATTGGCCTCCGGCACGCCTATCGTTGGACGCATCTGGTGATACAACGGATCGGTAAACGGGACAACTGTATTCAGACCATCGTTACCGCCAGCCATCTGCACTACGATCAGCGTTCGATCACTTGCTGCCTGCGACACGTGCGAACCTTCCAATGACTGAGCACGTGCCGAAGCCACGCCGCGACTAAAAATGGACGGCATCACCATACCCGCAGACACCACCAGCAGCCCATCCTTTATCATTGCTCTTCGCGAAAGTTTCATATGTATATCTCCTCTGGGCCGATAAATTGGCCCTTACGATTTACTTTAATTGAGCTGGTATTCTGGCGACGCCATAATCAGGTAAAGCGTCCCACGCACCCGATTTAGCGGATAGCGTTGTCCATTTGTCAGCGTAATGTATGCACCACCCTGGCTGGTATCCTTTGTCGTAAAGTAGTCAAGGAACTGTGTCCGCCGGTCGCTCTCCACCATCCCATCCAGCAAGAACGAGGAGAAGTAATCGACGAACCGCTCCGGCGAGTTCAGCTTATTGGCATTCACGATACCCTGCAGGTCCAGCAATGGGGCTGCACTTCCTCCGCTGGACGCCTTGGCAGCAAGAGAACCGCGAGCTAACAGCAAATCGACGTAGTTCAGGCGCGTCATCCAGGTGCCGCTATTCAGCCAGAGTGCACTCACTTTATCGCCCGGCCAACCCGCTACGTTGGGTGGATCGAACACCGTCTGCCCCATCAGCGTGACCAGCCCCGGCAATCCAGTTCCATCGCCCCGAAGGTTCAAGGCCCGATACACTCCAACAGCAAACTCCACAGGCGACTTGAGGCGCGCTCGATACGCTTTCTGAGAAGAAAACTGCGGTGAGAGCAAGAGCGTCCGCATCACAGCGCCCATATTGTGGCCACTTTTCACATAGGTATCCACCAGCGGCGCGAGATCGTCGGTGCTGGGATTTTCATACACGAAGAAGGTAAACAATTTCCGACTGATGAACCAGGGCGTTGCCGGATGATTCGCGAGAATATGAACCACATCTTTATAATCGAAGTTCCCGGTCTGTCCCAGGTAGCGTTTGGTCAGATCGTTATGGTCAGCAGGTATATAGCGCGAGGTCAAACCATTGACATGCCAGCCCGTTAAAGCTGCCGCGCCTTCATAGACATCCTGCTGTGTGTAGTGTCCAAGCCCCAGCGTAAACAATTCCATCATTTCGCGGGCATAGTTCTCATTCGGCGCGGTTTTCGTGCTTTTTGTCAGATCAAGGTAGAAAAGCATCGCCGGGTCACTGGTAATGCCCAGCATGATGTTATCAAAGGTATCAAAAGCATGCGCACGTAAAAACTGATTTTGCACGATCATGCGCATATAGTTCTTGGCACCGCCCACCTTACGAAAGCTACTTGTGAGTACTCCATGCCAGAAGAGCGTCATTTTCTCCAATAACGGGCGCTGTGTCCAGGCCATACGCAACAACCACCATCGCTGCTGGTCAGCAGGTTTATTGAGATTGAGGTTCAAAGCCTTCAGACTATTCTCCAATGCATCATCGGATACCTGCGAGTAGTTGAGCAGTCGATCTACCGCACCATCAAACCCTAGAGGTGTATATGTCGCCAAATCTTGGGAATTAGCGCCAAAGCCTGCACGCCGCAGCAAGTGCCCAGCCTGAACATTGCTTGCTATCGGTCCGTGGAATCCGCCGTTTTGCAACCACCGTTCCAACTCGAATCCACCAACGGCTGCCGCTCCACCCAATCCTACTAATCCTAATAGCGACGCACCCATGAACTTGCGACGTGACCACTGGCGTTTCGGCGCTACAACGGGTCCCGGCAATTGTCCGGTAGAAGCAGGAGGAACGTATTGTCCAGGTGGTACCTCTGGAACCTGACGGAGTGGTAGTCGCTTCTCCGTAGGCTCATTATTTATATCTTGCTCTGTATCCATAGATTTTGCTCTCACTCCATTCATTTCCTAGAGATGAAACTCCAGGAAATGAGCTGGCATACCTTGCAACAGAATTCTTCATGTTAAACGTTCTGATGCTATTCTAACAGAGAAACATCAAGAAAGTCTCAAGAAATGCTACTTATATCATCACAGATGGGATTAGTAATGGTGTCCTAAGGTCAGCATGAGAATAGTGTGCCAAAAACACAGAAACATCCATGAGATTGTACTTATGGGTGCTTTTTGATAAGGCTCGTAACAACCAGAGTCAGGGAGGATGGTTCCCGCACTGATGGGAGCTTCGCGTTCCCTGCTCCACTTCATTGGCAGCACGGCGACGATGAGCCAGGCTGGCTCAGTTCACTCACTCTACAAGGAAATCTGTGAGGTGCTGCTAGGTAAGCGGCACGGCGACGATGAGCCACCCTGGCTCAGTTCATCTCCACCTCAGCCCCCTATCAGAACCTTCTTCTGACAGAGAGGGTTATGCCTACTTGAGGCGGGGTCGTTCCACAGGGAACCGTACAATACGTGCCAGAAGGACATCCAAAGGAACACCTTGCGCAGACCAACCAGCCTATAGCCGCACAGTCGCTATCCTTCGAACAGGGATAACATTGGAAAGCGATACTATCACAGGAACTCCCACCCTCAACCTTTGTATCACACAAGCACTCTATATTGCCATTACAACCAGCAGTGCCGCAATCCCCAGGATTCGGACACCCAAATGTGACGCACTGGCCGTTCTGGCAGGTTTGGCCGCTATCGCAGCACTGCCCGTGGCAGCAGGTTCCGCTACAACACTGGCTATTCGTGTTACAGCCGATACCACCTGGTTTACACTTAGCAAAGGCGGTGCTGATGCTCCCCAGACTGAGCAAGCCACCAAGGGTCGCGCCAATCGCCTTGAGGGCCTGGCGACGTGAAGTCGCAGTCGCCAGGGCTTTAGTCAGGTCGTCAAAACGAGAAGGTTCCATCTCCTTCCGTCCTTTCTGGATACATTTATGCATCCACGCATCAGCAGAAAATAACGCAGGATCACAACGATGCAGGTCAACCAGCGCCAATGACGCAATTACAGGTGGGGTTCTACTAGAAGAATAACATGAGATGAGCGTCAAATACAAGTCTCTATCTCTCCCCAGTCGCACTCATGTTTACGTCTCTCGCCGCTTGCGATAGTGGTGTTCCAATCCTTTGAGTTTGCCGTGTGCCCGATCTAAATGATCGAGTAGTTGTAGCACTTTTGGAAGTAACTGATCCTCCATCTCTATACGCAGATCAAGCGCCTCAAGATATGCGTTTAGTAGATAGGTGTAGTACGTAAGGTCGGCTTGTTGGAACCGTACCCTATAAAGGGTACAATAGAAACTGACGCAAGCAAAAAGGAGTATAAGGCATATGCTGCCGAGACTACGGATGCCGGCAAACAAAAAACAGCTCTGGACCTTCATTCTCAGCATAGCAGTAGTGGTAGCTCTCGTGGGGTTAATTATCGGGAACTCATTAAATAGGTCTCATAACAACCCTATAAACATAAGCACTGTCACTCCATCCGCAACACAAGCTCAAGGCACACAAACCGATGCTACCGTCTCACCGCTCCTCTTTGGCACAAACCTCGGCCTCTTCGATAGCAATGATCAGGTGCTGAATTCGGCCAGTACACGCACTGCTCTCTCGCAAATGCATATGCGCATCATTCGCATGCCCGTGCGTTCCAGCCTTTCCGAGGAGACCGAGATTGTGGCGGCACAGACCATCAAAAGCATTGGAGCTATTCCATTAGTCGTATTACGCGGAGCAGTAGACTCCACTGTGCTGGCCGACGACACCCGCATCATCAACGACATGAACCATATCTTTGGTAACGGCGTTGTTTACTACGAATATGGCAACGAAGAAGACTTGCTCGGTGTCAATGTCACTCGCTACACCGCTTCATGGAATGCCATCGTTCCGCAACTGAAGCGCATAGCCATACACGGGCAATTTGTCGGTCCAGTAAACTTTCAGTACGACCGTGCCTATCTCACAAGCTTCCTGCGCAATGCGAATCCCCGTCCAGACGAAGTGAGCTGGCACGAATACACCTGCGATGACTCCTGGGCCAGCGATATTTGTATCTCGCACATCGATCACTGGACAACCCACATCAGCGATGCCCGTACCGCCATGACTGCCACGATTGGCGTCGCGCTCCCCATCATGATTACCGAATGGAACTACGCGCCCAACGCTGTGCCAAACGATGGGAAAAACAACAACAGCACTTTCATGACAACCTGGACTACGAAAGCCTTACAAACACTCGCTGCCAATCGTGTATTCGCCTCAATGCAATATTCCTGCACCGATACCGCTATCCCCTTAATCAACGGTAGCGGTACGCTCACTACTCAGGGAACGGTCTTCCAGGGCCAATACCAACAAATGATCGTCGCCGGACAACAGCCTCCATCACTATCTACCCCAATAGCATCTGGTTCTGTGCAAGCAATGCCGACAACAAACAGCAGCACACCTAATCCAACACCAACCGGAATCACTAATTCAAACGCAGTTTTCTCCTTCGAGGACGGTGGCACCGATGGATGGAGTGGTCACGGCTCGCAGATAGCTAACGTACAAAATAGTGCAACCATCGGCATGGGCGATACGCACTCATTGCAGGTCACACTAACCAATCTCGCTAATAATGACTATCCCTATGTCTCGGTCGGTCGCTCCAACCTGCCAAACTACCCACAAGCAGACCAAACTCTTACAGCTTACGTATATCAACCAGCCAATTCCAACAGCTTCACCGCCAAGCTATTTGTCATGGACGACAACTACCACTGGTTCTCCAATAACACAATGGTCTCCCTGACTCCCGGCCAGTGGAATCGCCTGACGTTTACGTTGCCCTCTGGCATTAGTAGGCAGCCGCGCCTGGTGGGTATACAATTCAGCAATGCAGCGAATATCGCTGAAAGCGGAGATGTTTACATTGACCAGGTGGGATGGAGCTAGAGAAGAGCTATAAGTCTATCCCGTAAACCCCACCACATCCGTTCCGCCCAGAGCCAGGCCATTTAGATAGCTGAAGTACATTGGGCGCTCAGCCACAATCGTACCGCTCAATGCCTGCACCGACATCGACACTTCGTAGCCTGCTCCCGGATTCGCCTGCGCAACCGGTATCACAAGACTATTGATATTCAGCGTCACCCGCGTCTGTGGCCCGACCGTCACAATTTGCTGCGTCGTAATACTGTTGGCAAGGTACAACGTTACCGCAACGGTTTCGGTTGTAGTGTTGGGGTTCTGCAACGTCAGAAACTCGTTGAAAACGGGACCGGTATAGCCTTCGGCAAAGCTATAGCTTGTCTTCGCAGGACCCGGTTGGCCGATCACATCGGTGCCGCCGGGCATCGACTGGTTGAAACGGAAGTATTCTTGCCGCTCTGCGACAATCGGATTATCGGATGTTACCTCGGTTGATAGCTCCGGCGTGCTCTGTGCAAACGCCGCAGATGCAGCATTCACGTCAAAGATGGTCTGCGACTGTGGCGCAACCATCACCGTGGTAGCGTTTACAGCACCATTGCTATACTCCAGCTTTATCGTGGCAGTAGCTGTCAGGGTCGGATCGAAGTTTGCCAGTACCAGGTACTCGTGGAAATTCGCTCCTGTATAGCCCTCCGCGAAGAGCCAGTCCGTACCCGTTGCCGGTGTCCCTACAACCGTTGCGGCACCTGTTATCGGTCCGCTAATATTAGCGCGGGCAGTGCTGAAGTACATCGGTCGCTCCACCACAATGGGTTGATCGGAATGGACATGCAATGCAACCTGCGCGGTGATACCTACGGTCTGGGGTATAGCGGTACCACGCTGTCCGGCAGGAACCGCCAGTGTCATCGGTGGCGTGTTGCCAGCCAATTGTCCGTGCGCCGTATAGGTTAGTGTGACATGCGCGGTCTGCCCACCCGGCGGATTCAGCACGGTAATGAAGCTTGTGTAGTTGCGCTCCGACTCAACATCGGCAAAGTAGAAATCCTGGCTGAGTTGCGTCGAACCTAAAGCATCCGTGCCGCTGTTGATGCCGCGCCACTGGAAGTACATTGGACGCTCCGCTACAATGCCGACTCCATTCAACGAGGTCACAATCATCGAAAGCGAATGACCCGCGCCTGACCAGGGATAGCCTAGCTCCTGAGTTCACATTGATCGTTGCACGTGTCTGGGGTGGCACATTATGCACAATCTTCGGACCGGTCGAACCTTCAAAAAGATACTGCACCTGCACCTGTGCGGTCTGGATCGGATCAGGATTCATCAGCGTCAAATATTCCTGAAACTCGCCGCCTGCACGTCCCTCGGCAAAGTACCACGTAGTACTGGTCGATACATTGCTATGCACCACGCTCTGGCCGAGCGTGATCAAGTTCTGCGCAAGATTGTAGGCATCAAAGGAACCCAGGCCCGTCGCCATATCATAGCTGGTCGTAGGCAGGATAGGCTCCGCTATTACCCAGATAGTCGTTGTTATTGGCCGCGCCCTGCACCCCTACAACATCATGAAATGCATCGGTATACGACGTGCCAGGAGTACCATGCGCAATCGCATACAGGCTAGGATTGAGGAAACCCAACAAAAATCCATTGGCTTTTAGCGATGCCTCATTTGCCAGAGCTATCACCGCTGCCCAAACTGGTGCAGCAGCCGACGTACCTCCTATTGTCAACCATCCGGCATTTGTCCGCAACATCTTCACAACACTGCAATATACCCAGTAACTCGTTTGCGGATCGGCATTGGCAGAGACATCGGGTACCTCGCGAAAGCCCGTCGAATAAGCATTCGCAACCCCTGGCGCTTGTTGCCAGCTCGGCATATGCCACACCTGACTAATACCCCCACCACTCGCACCATTTTGAAGAGTACGATCGTTCCAGACGGACTCGGAGAGATAGGTATTATCAAAATTCACATGCAGTGTTGTGCCGCCCACTCCGGTGACATACGGCTGTGACGCGGGATCATCAACGGCAGGAGCGGTACCGCGTTCCCGTCTTCTGGTTATAGCATCCCGTCGCTCCCAGGTCGCCACTCGCTGCGAGAATCGTCTGTCCCTGTGCTGCCGCAGCCTGGAAAAAGATGTTCTCCTGCGCAATCTCGTTCGCCATACCCGGTCCTTGCTCACAGAAGACCCAGCTCGTACTCACCACCGGCACCACATCGCTCACGATATGCGCCCAGGCATCGTTATAAGCCGTCAGCGAAGCATTTGACGCCTCGTACACCCGCAGCGTCGCCAGGTGAGGTGCCAACCCCAGCACCATCTCCATATCGAGTTCAACCTCCGACGCATTCATGCCCGCCGCCCCATTATAACCATCGATTGGAATGGTCTTAATAACGGTATGGTTACCACCAAAGCATGATGTATATAGAGCAATATCATTCGGCGAGAAGCCATCCAGTTCAAGCAACCCCACCGTCTGTCCCTCACCATACATTCCTGCATTATAAAATTTGCTAAAATCATAGGCCGTCGCAATTTGTGGAGGAGTATAAGAAGTCGGAACAGATGGCTGACCCGGCTGTGGGCATGTAACCGGTGCCTGTCCCGTTGAAGAAGACTGTAATTTTGGTGTTGCCGAACTCCCGGTCAACGGCAAGCGTCCATACTGGACAACATTATCGAGGCCGGTCACTGAGGATACTAATGGTTCTATATCGCCCGGCAGCGATGGGTTACTCGCATTTGCATAAAATTGCCGTCCATCCGGCGCTAGATAATTATTAATCTGTACCGCAAAGGCCGATTCCGCCTGTGCTACCGTACCCGTGGCATCAATCAGCAGATGATTTGGATAGGTAGCAGTAATCTTAAAGCCCTGCGATTGCAGAAAACTACTCACCGCTACCTCGCTTTGAGGCAATGGACCGTATAAGGTCGCAAACGTCGATGGGCTCAAATAGTGATGATACAACGTCGATTGCGGTGACGTGATCTCCTGCAAGTACGCCGCGAGACCCGCCGAATTGCGCAGATTCAGCCCAATCGCAAGCGAAATAGGCGAATTTGCCGCAGGTTGCGACAACACCTTGCTCTGACTCGTATAGCTCGTAATACTACTCGACAAAGCAACCCGTGGAGAGCTAGACGCATGAGTAAAAGGCGAAAGATAAAGCATCAGCAGCGCAACCGCCAGCAACCCACTCAGCAGCGGCACCAGAATCACCGGATATATTGAACGAAACTTCATACAGGCCTCTCTTCAACAAAATACATAGAAATGGCCGGGATTGTCCTACCTAATCTGAACGCCCCCCAGCACATTTTCCGTGCATATCCCAAGAGAACCTCAACGCATCTGTAGGGGTTTTGTAGTAATCGTCCAACCGCCTGTAGGACCGAGGGCCGTCGGGATGGGCGGAGAGGGCCTTTATGGTCGCCCGCCTACCTCGGCACTTCGCTTAAATGTTGGTTGAAAGGCACAGAGGAAAAAACGATGAAATGGTACTTCTGGATTAGGAGTATCAACTCATGTGAGGAGTCTGTAAAAGTACAACATACTATCGCCAATAGTGCATGGTTAAGAAGGAAGATACGCTGCACTTCTCTTAACTTAAGAACGTCTGTATCCATTCCCCGTCTAGGGCATGATCAGCGCATCGCAATCAATCATGTATCACTCGCCACTAGTCGCCTCCCAGGTACATCCAGCAACCAGGACTGCATTAGCATGAGCGAAGAATGTACTCTCAGCTTCGGCCTGCTCGAGGCTCTGCTGCCAACGGCGTAATTCCACCTCGGTAATGAGACCACTTGCCAACGCATCATCCTCAACCGCATCCATTAAGGTGAGATAGCGCAACAGCCCATAGCTAGTGATCTGATATGGTCGATCCTCCACCGCGATATCTATTAACCCCTGTCGTCTGAAGAGCCCAGGGAGTTGGCGACCTGCGTATCCATTGTTCACAAGGCGTTCCGCATGGACACGCACGAGGCAACGCTCAATCTCCACCTCCGGTGTATTAATGGACAAGGTACCCCAGTCTGCATCCCAGATAACAATCCATCCCCCTGGCTTCGTGACACGAGCCATTTCTGCTAAGACTCCTGCCGGATTGTGTAAATGCTGGAAGAGTCGCTCACTCCGACATGCATCAAATGTGCCCGCCTCCCACGGTAAGTCAGTAGCATCTGCTTGTTGATGGGTGCACCAGGCGCTACATCCCGCCTGCTCCGCACGTCGCTGGGCTTCTGCAACCATATCTGCATCAGCATCCACACCCACTACGCTCCCTGTAGGACCAACGAGTCTGGCTAAAGCAATGGTATCCGTCCCTGGGCCACAACCAACATCAAGCACAGCATAGCCTGGCTGCAAATGCATCCAGCTATACGTGTGTTGCTTCTCCTGCTGAACCAGTTCGGCCATCACCTGTAGATATTCAGGATCAACATACCCTCGTGGCTGTGTCATGAATTCCTCCTTGACTACTACTCAGAAAGGAAAACTGTGTTGTGGCTATTTATTTTGCGAGAACCTCAGTTACTTTCTCCCACTCACAACGTCCCCAAAAACCCCCTCAACATCTGCACAAACGCCTCCGGCTGCTCCAAATTCGCCAGATGCCCCGCATTCGGAATGACCGAAAACTGCGCGCCCGGAATCTTTGCTGCATAGTCCTGCTGCGTGCTTGCCGGAATCAAAGCATCCTGCTCGCCCGCCAACACCAGCGTCGGACAGCTAATCGTAGACAACAAATCGCTCAAATCCACCCGTTGCGCCATACCGCGAGAGGCAGCCGCAATACCCTGTGGAGTTGCCATATCAATCATCTGGCGAATACGATTTTCCACCTCTGCATGATTCTGCCGCGTATAGTCCGAGATCAACTTCGGCAACTGCAGATCAGCAATAGCCCGCGTTCCCTCCGAAAGCGCAATACGCGCCACATTTTCCCTATTCGCCCTGCCCTCAGCAGTATCCGCACCTGGACGCGTGTCCGCAAGCACCAATCCTCCTACCCGCTCAGGATACTTCCGCAGGAAGGCAAACGCCGCATATCCACCCATCGAAAGCCCACATAACACCGCCTGCGAAACGCCCAGCGCATCCATCAAACCCGCCACATCATCCGCAAATGTCTCCATCGTCGAAACATCCGTCGTAATATCGCTCTCCCCAAAACCTCGCCAGTCCAGAGAAACAAGTCGATAGCGCTCCTCCTGCAGGAGCGTCGTCATTTCACCTACCCACATGCTGCGATTCAGAGGAAATGCATGCAGAAAAAACACCGGCATTCCTATGCCATGATCATCATAAGCTATGTTGATACCATTAATTGCTGTCTTCATTCCAACTCCATATAAGCCGGGCGGCCGCAAGAGCCGCCATCTGTCATCCTCGCTCCACTTGATTGTCATCCTTCGCTCCGCTCAGGATGGCAACCCTGCTTCAATGAACGCCTGGGGATCGACCCTACATTTCTTTATTCAGACCTCGTTGCCCCATCCGCCTGCTCGTGAGCATGATACGAGCTGCGCACAAATGGACCCGACTCAACATGGCGAAAGCCCATCTTCTTACCCTCTGCCTTCAATGCCGCGAACTCCTCAAGCGGCACGTAGCGCTGGATTGGCAAATGCTGAAACGAGGGGCGCAGGTATTGCCCAATCGTCAGGATATCAACATCATGCTCGCGCATATCGTGCATGACTTCGATCACCTCATCCCATGTCTCACCCAGGCCAAGCATAAAGCCCGACTTTGTTGGTGCATTAGGATTCATTTCTTTCGCCCACTTCAGCACCTGCAGTGAGCGTTTATAGATAGCCTGCGGACGCACACGCTTATAAAGGCGTGGAATGGTCTCCACGTTATGATTATAAACATCCGGCTTCGCTTCAATCACCACCCGCAAAGCGTCATACACCCCTTTGAAGTCCGGCGTGAGCACCTCTACCTTACACTCGGGATTCAGACGACGAATCCAGCGAATCGTTGCGGCGAAGATGGCCGCTCCGCCATCCTTCAATTCATCGCGGTTGACCGAGGTCACGACCGCGTGTCGCAGGCCCATCTTCTGTACAGCCTCCGCCACGCGCTTTGGTTCCTCCCAATCCAAACCAATCGGACGACCCGTCTCCACAGCGCAAAAGCCACAACTACGCGTGCAGACACTTCCCAGGATCATGAAGGTGGCTGTCTTATGACCCCAACATTCACCAATATTGGGACAACGTGCCTCCTCACATACCGTGTGCAGTTCTTTACTGCGCATCAGTTGCTTCAGATTTTCGTAGTTTTCTCCCTTTGGCGCGCGCACCCGAAGCCATTCGGGACGCCGCTCAGGAATCATGGTCGCCATAGTTGTTTCCTCTCCGCTCGTCCAGCCTGACTGCGTAACAGTAGGCACTTCTGTTCAGATCGGCTGACGCGAAGCGTAGATGCAAAGCATCGTTGCCGATTTGCATAAGAACCATTCGCTAGCGTCGTTGGCGGGACGGATAGTGCCGTTATTAATACACATCAATCTCACGACTGTAGCTCTGCAATTTTGTGCGCACCGCTTGCAGGAATCCGGCAGCACCAGCCCCATCATTAATACGGTGATCAAAGGAGAGGCACAGGTACATCATGTAGCGTATGGCAATGGCATCATCCTCAGTCACCACGGGTCGCTTGACAACTGCATCCATACTCAGAATACCTGCATGTGGCTGGTTGATAATCGGCACCGAGATAATTGTACCAAAGGTGCCAGGATTATTCACCACAAAAGTGCTATTCTGCATATCCTGGATCGTCAGCTTATTGTTACGCGCACGCTGCGCAATGGTCGAGATCTGCTTTGCTAACCCCGCCAATGTGTACTGATCAGCATCATAAAGAGTCGGCACAAGCAAGCCCACATCGGTTGAGACCGCGATTCCCAGGTTGATACGCTTCCTAATGATGATCTTGTTATCTTCCGTCCAACTCGAATTCATCAAGGGAAACTTGCGGATTCCCTCGCATACCGCCTTCATCACAAACGGCACATAACTGATGCCATATCCCTCGCGCTTGCGGAAGTCGTCCTTATTCTTCTCCAGCCACTTCGCGATGTTGGTCATATCGACCTCCATCACGGTTGTCGCATGCGGAGATGTGCGCTTGCTGCGTACCATATGCTCGGCAATCGCCAGTCGCATTCTGCTCGGAGTCACCAGCTCCTCATCAGGTCCTACCGTCGTAGGAACCGGCTCTGCCTGCGGTATCATAGGCGCTGTAAACTTCCGCTCAGCCGCCACCGGAGGCGTCGGTATTGTAGGGGCAGGGCTTGCCCCTGCCCTGGTCACACCAACTTCCTCTGCCCTGGTCGTCTCTATCCTACCAACCTCCCCTGCGCTGCCAGACGCAACAGGCACAGCCTGCTCCGTTTGTCGCTGCGCAACATAAGCCAGAATATCCTCCTTACGGACACGCCCACCCGCACCCGTCCCCGCAATTGAATTCAAATCAATATCATGCTCGCGTGCCAGTCGCCGCGCCAACGGCGAAATACGTTGCCGTTCCTCTTCACCTACGCGACTATAGGAAGGCGATGATTCGCGCACCTCACTAGCACCATTCCCAGCGCTCGTACTCTTCTGTTCCATCACAGGTGTGGCGGCCTGCGCAGGCGTTTCAATGGGAGCTGCATCTGGACCTGGGGCGGGTTCGGCGGGTGGAGAGGCTGAAACATCCGCGTTCTCTTCAATTAGCGCGATATCGGCACCCACTGGTACCGTCTCATCGGCTTTGACCAGAATTTTTGCCAGCCGACCGGCAATAGGAGACGGCAATTCAGCATTAATTTTATCCGTAATGATTTCTGCGAGCGACTCGTCTTTCTCAACCCAATCGCCCTCATTTTTAAGCCAGCTCCCCACAGTTCCCTCTGCAACCGATTCCCCTAACCTGGGCATCTTCACTGGTGTTGGCATATCAAGAACTCCTTTGTTCAGGACGGCTGTAGGGCCGATGTCTCACGCCTACCGCCAATTGATCGGCCTCGTCTCGTAAAATACTGTAAGAACAAAGGCCCTATACACGCTAATATGCTGCAAGCTTTCGCGCCGCAGAAAGAATCTTTTCAGCATTCGGTAGATACGCTACCTCGAGTGGCGGCGCGTAAGGAAATGGCACATCAGGCGCGGCTACACGTGTGATCGGACCATCCAGGTATTCAAACAAATCTTCGGCCAACATCGCCGCTAGCTCTGCGCCGATGCCACCCGTCAACGTATCCTCATGCACAATCAACACCTTATTTGTACGCTTCACCGAATCGAGAATTGCCTCGCGGTCGAGCGGTGCAAGGCTGCGCAGGTCGATCACCTCGATCGACAGATCATCCTCCTGCTCAAGCGTTTGTGCCGCCTTCAAACACGAGTGCACCATTGCTCCGTAAGTCAGGATCGTCATATCCTCACCCTTTCGGCGGGTAATTGCCTTCCCTAACGGCACAATATAATCCTCGTCGGGCAATTCTTCACGCAGTTCCGGCGAGCGATAAAGCAGCTTATGTTCAAGATAAAGTACAGGATTATTATCACGAATAGCCGCTTTCAACAGCCCCTTCGCATCATACGTCGTCGAAGGAACCACCACTTTGATCCCTGGCGTATGAAAAAACCACGCCTCTGGACTGGCAGAATGGAATGGGCCACCCTTCGTGCCTCCACCAGATGGGCCGCGAATAACCATTGGTACCGGCATACCGCTGCGCCAGTACATCTTCGTGGCCATATTGATGATCTGGTCAAAGCCACAGGTAATAAAGTCGATGAACTGCATCTCAGCGATGGGTCGCATGCCCATCAAAGCCGCGCCGACCGCCGACCCGATAATCGCATTTTCCGCCATTGGTGTATCAATGACGCGCTCCATCCCGAATTCCTCAAGCATGCCCGCGCTGACCTTAAATGCTCCGCCATACGTCCCCACGTCCTCGCCCAGCAAAAACACAGCTTCATCCCGCTGCATCTCTTCACGAATGGCCTGGCTAATCGCTTCTAAATAGGTGACTGCACTCATCGCCTTCCCACCTCCTCCGGGGACGCTACCATTCGAGTCCCCACGGACGCTACAGGCCCCACAAAGGTGTTGAATGGAGTACCGGTACGAGTATCTAGCGCATTGATATAGCGAGCGTCTTCTGCCGCTGGTTCACCAATAATAGCTATTGGGCCATCAGGTGCGAACACATACTCCGCAACAGTCGTCGGATCTGGTGCGGGACTCGTTTCAGCAAAACTCACAGCATCGTCAACTGTTGCCTTAACCTTCGCTTCGATTTCGGCCTTCTCTTCTGCCTTGAGCACATGCTCTTCCGTCAAATACTGTTCAAAACGCCGGATCGGATCTTTCGCCAGCCACTCCTCGCGCAGTTCCTGCGGCACATAATCGGCCTTGTCAGCCTCCGAGTGGCCCCGCACACGGAAGGTCTTGCACTCCACAAGCGCTGGCCCTTTGCCAGTGCGCACATGTTCAACCGCACGCCCAACAGCTTCCATCACCGCCAATACATCGTTGCCATCCACGCTCTCTCCTGGCATTGCATAAGCCAGAGCACGATCCGCAAGATTTTCAAGCGCGAACTGCTTACGTGTAGGTGTTGAGTAAGCATAACCATTATTCTCAATAATGAAGACAATCGGCAGTTTCTGCACCGAAGCAAAGTTCAAGGCCTCGTGAAACGGCCCAGTATTCGTCGCGCCATCGCCACAGCTAGCCAGAACAAGCGTTGAACGCTTGCGCATCTTCATCGTCAAAGCCACACCGCATGCCACCGGCAAAGATTCGCCAAGCATACTAATCATTGGAACGATGCCATGATGCATGTCACCGATATGCATCTGCCCATCACGCCCCAGAGTCGGTGAATTCCCGCGTGCCAGCCACTGGCACATCACAGCGCGTGGCGACCCGCCTCGCACAAGATGCATTCCCAGATCACGATGCTGCGGCACAATGCAGTCACCCTCGCTCAGCACCATTGCTGCCCCGACGGTCGTAGCCTCATGTCCCTGCGCCGTATAGACTCCACCCACAACTCGCCCCTGTAAAAACAAAGTTCGGGTACGGTCTTCCATCGCACGTGTGAGGCGCATAAAATAATAGATCTGTAGCAGGTCAGCCCGCTCCAGCCCCATAGCAATCACTTCCTTGTTCCTAATAATAGAGGCGCAGTGCGTCGCGCCCCCTCATGTTTACATTAGAGCTATTCTTCGTTCATGCTAGCACGCAGCAGAAAGGAGTGTCAAGTTTGATGATGGAGATGACGCAGAGCTATTTAACCCATGCTATAGAATTTTTGTGAACCATATGCTATGCTTTAGATGAGAGTTAAAAAGACAACATGTCCATAATACCGAACTTTTGAGGAGAAAGAACACTCGCCATGTCTATGAGCTTGCACGATGTGGAGAAGCTTCAGGCGCTCTACCCAGACCACCAAATCGAATTGAGAGAAGGTAAAATTAGTATTATGAGTCCATCGGATAGCGTCTCTGGCGAAATCGGATTCCGATTCGGTATCCTACTAGGCACTTGGGTGTATAACCATAACTTGGGACGCGTTCTGGATTCGAGTACAGGTTTTCGCATGCCCAATGGTGATCTGCTCTCTCCTGATGTCTCTTTTGTTTCACGAGAGCAGCTCAAGCAAAATCCTCGTACCTATGCCTCAGTCGTTCCACAATTAATCGTCGAAATTAAATCGAGCCGGGACCGTGTTCGCGGGATTGAAGAGAAAATCGCCCTCTTTTTAAGTCAAGGGGTACAAGTAGGCATTCTCATTGATCCCGATAAACATATCGTGCGTGTCTACCGTGCTGGTAGATTGAGTAAAGATGCCGACACGGGAGAGTCTATCCCACAGGCAACGACTCTACGAGATGGAGATACGCTAACTCTTCCTGAACTCTTTCCTGGCTTGGAAGTTCCGATTACGAGTTTGTGGCCAGTCGTGTATGAGTAGGAACCCTTAAGTAGTCCTGAGGCTACTTCCAGTCCTCTTCTCAGCACCTCGAATCTCATTGCGCAATCGTCGAATCCTCTTACGATACGCATCCTCCGGCTGAACATAGCCCAGCTTAGGCTTATCGCCCATACTCACATGCCACTTGCGGAAAGCCAGCCCTATCTCCGTTTGATACAGCGCCTTGACACGCCTCCACTGCTGAATGCCACTGCTCCGTAGCACACACCGTTCCTCTTTTGTACGCTTGAACGAGTTTTGCAGCAAAGCATACTCATCCACCATCACAACCCCATTCGTCACCTCTACGGCCAGAAACTCACGGATCACCGCCGCCTCGTGCGCCAGAGATTTAGTGAGTATATACAGCAAACCAAGCTGAGCAAGAAAAGGTGGAACGTAATCTCCAATCACCGCAACCAGCGAGAAAAATGCCACGCTGCTATTCCCTGGCGCGGCACGTACAGCAGCGCTCGCCTGGAAATCCACGAAATCGAAGAAGCTATGCAATCCTACCGCGACTAGATAGCCCACCAATGGAATCACAATCTGCTTCCAACGCACATTTGTATGCCGAATATAGCCAAGTGCCGCTCCAAAGCAAGCCGTAAAGGTCGAATGACCCAACCATCCCAGGATTATCCTCCCCACTATAAGAAAGACGAGAAATTGTTTGGAATCGCGTGCAAAAACAGCAAAATTCTCCACCATCGCAAACCCGGCACCAATCAGCGCACCATACACAATGCCATCGGTCACATTATCGAACTCGTCGCGCAGGATAACGAACAACAACAGCAGCCCCAACCCTTTGATCGTCTCCTCTGTGAATCCCGCATTCAAGCCCTGCAAAGCTGTACGCACCATATCGTTCGTGCTTGGTCCAAGTAGATTCTGTACAACAGAATCAAGTCTTTGCTCAATAAAAAGCGCTGGTGGGATAGCAATAATCGCTCCCCACAAAAAGGCTGCCAGTCGCAAAAACCAGGGTTCACGCTCAAAGCGATCCATGAAATTCACCAATAGAAAGATACCAATCGCCGGCACTATCGGGATAATCAGGGCAGCGATAATACTCCCCAGACCATACCGTCCTAACACAGAGAGACCTATTAAACTGTTGAGCACAATCGTCATGCTGGCACTAACGGCTAGAATAACGATGCCCACGCCTGCAATTAACCAGCGTGTACGTACGCCCATACGCTGTGGCAAGGCAAACTGCATCGTCACGCCGCCCAGCACACCTGCATGCTCCTCCTCTTCCCATGGACGCGCTGCCTGCTCCGGCTCAGGTTGCACAGGCAAGGGAGTAACATTGCGCGATACATCCCGCATAGCAGGGAGATTCACAGGAGTTTGGGCATCCTTCGGATACGATGCTGACCTCGCTATTGGGGCAGAAGATTGCACTGTAGAGTCCCCTGTGCTTGGCAGGCTGCGTTCCATATCCTCAGTATGCGGTTCTCGTCCCCATTGTATAGGAATATTGCTTGATACTATAGGCAATAAATCATGTGATGATGGGTGTATTGCGGGAAGTATTTCAGTAATATCATTGTCTTGGGGAGATTCGCCAGCAACAGGCCTTTGGGGAGCGATTAACTGCAGCATCGTACTACCGAGGACAAGGACATCCTGAGGGTGCATCGGAAGGCTGCCACCGCTTGGTACAGGTCGCCCGTTGACACGCACAACGTTGTTCATCGTAAGATTAATGATATGCCAGCCGTGCGAATCTAACATCAGACGTGCATGCTCCCGCGACACAGTTGGATCCATCAAAATAATATGATTATTTAGCGCACGCCCAATGGTCGTCTCACGGCGTGTGAGAACATGTACCAGCCCCTCCTCCGGCAACCAGCCCGCTGGATATCGAACTTCAGAGTTCGCTTTATTGGCAGGGGGACGCACTCGCACAACGCGCAGCACGCCATAGTTTTGACTCATGCTCTCTTCCTGGCATTCCTTGTCTGCATGGCCACCCGTTTATCACCTTTTGACTATCCGTAATATAACAGCTTAAAGAGCTAATGGCTAGTTATCTGTACTCCTCCTCAACGCTCGCATCCACTACTGCTTCCCCAGCATATTCTTCGACCAGGGCACTCAATTGCTCCCAATGCATCAAGACCGACGCGTAGCGCTCCCAGTAATCCGGCCCCTCCTCCTCCACCTGTCGCCAGCGTCTATATGCTTCTGAATTTTCAAAAGTCGTGATAAGTAAATAACGCCCACTCTCACCCCTTAAACGTATCAATGAAAGATATTTCACGCCTGGTATCCAGCGCTGCATCTCAAGCATACCAGAAGCAGCCAATGCCTCCACATCGCCAGCAGATGCTCCCGGCTTAAGCTGCCATACACGTACCGAATAATAATTCTGCATACATCGCTCCTACATATTAGAATCCAATCTCACTATACATGGGAGATACAAGCCTGACAAGGGGGACATTCAATAGAGATGTACACTTTTCTCACGAGAGGACAGTAATCTCTCTGTATGTTTTATCTGTATCTTTTCGCGTTCAGCACGGAGGACCTATGCCGCGTATTCGCTACCTTATCATAGTGTGCATAACTTTAGTGAGTGTTCTCGCAGCCTGCGGAAGCCCCACAACTAAGCAGCAGAGTACACCCACTCCACAACCTCCACCAGCTCAACAAAATTCGCCCACCCCACAAAGCAGCCCTACCCCGCAAAGTACGCAACTACAGCACATTTTCTACATTATGATGGAAAACCACGGCACCAACGATATTATCGGTAATACATCAGACGCGCCCTACCTGAACTCCCTGACAAGCAGCTACGGAGTAGCCACCCACTATTTCGGCGTAACACATCCAAGTCTACCCAACTACCTCGCCGCCATCTCGGGCGATTTTCAGGGTATCTGGGATGACTGCCCGGCAGGAGCCAGCATAACATGCACACCTCAAGCATTCATATCCGGCTCACCTCTACTCACTAGACAGGAAGCCGCAAGCGCCACCAATCATCCCCACATGTTCAATGGACAAACCCTCGTCGACCAGCTTGAGGCATATCACCTGACCTGGAAAGCCTATATGCAATCAATGCCTTCCGTTGGTTTTACCGGCACATACACCGCATTATACGGGCAACAGCATAATCCATTTATGTACTTCACAAGCATTCGCAATAACCCCACCCGTATGCAGAATATTGTGCCGTTCTCGCAGTTCAGCCAGGATATCAAGTCGGGCACTATTCCTAACTTCGTGTGGATCACTCCCGATGTATGCAGCGATATGCACGGCGTATCCTCATCCGAAGCACAATCGCTGGGAATACCCGACTGCGCTACATACGCCGGACTCATTGCTCGCGGTGATAACTTCATCCACACCATCGTACCCCAGATCATGAATGCACCTACGTGGAAAGAAGGCTCCGCCATCGTCATCACCTGGGATGAAAACTATGCTGGCTCGAGTGGCTGTTGCAATAGCCCAACAGGACTCAACGGCGCAATCCTGGGTGGCGCGGACGTACCTCTAATTGTTATCACCTCAAACGGTCCGCGTCACATCGTACTGAGCGATGCCTCATACAACCACTACTCCCTACTCGCAACAATCGAGCAGCTATGGGGATTAGCTTGCCTCGCAAATGCCTGCAACTCGCCCCTCATGACCAGGCTCTTCGAGTGAGGGTGAGTAGAGCTAAGCTTCAGGTCGCTTCATATACCACTCTCGATATTCCTTGCAGCGACCATCAGCATCGAATTCCAGAACGAAGATATTATCCCACTCGTGCTTGAGCGTGGTACCATCCTGTTCAAAATAACGACTCCTCCCATTTGCCACAGCCCGCTCACCCTCGATCAGCAATGGTTCATAATGACCATCATATGTACCAGGTGCATCAGGTTGTTCCAGCCACGAAGCTACAATCGCGTCACGACCATGTATGGGCGTACTGTAAGGGGTGTAGAAGTAAGTAGCATCTTCACTAATCGGAATAACTGAAGCCAAAAATTATTTCCACGCGTGGTAGGATAGGAAGTGAGAGAATCTCTCCTTCTCTATTTTCAATGAAACAAGGAGACAGCGTCCATGATCGACGCAGAGAACCAGCTCCCGGTACTTGAACGCCTTCCAAGTGGCATTCCGGGGCTGGATCGTATTCTGCATGGTGGGTTCTTCAAAGGAGACAGTTATATCATCGTAGGACCACCAGGAGCAGGTAAGACTATCCTCGCCAACCAACTTTGTTTTCACCATATCGCCACCGGAGGACGGGCACTCTATATCTCATTGCTCGCCGAGACCAGCAGCCGAATGTTAGCCCATATGCAATCTTTCAGGTTTCTCACGCTCGCACCCATTGCTGAAACTATCCACTACCTCAGCGGCTATGCCGTCTTGGAGCAGGAAGGATTAGCAGGACTCATGAACCTCCTACAGAGCGAGATGCGCCGCCAGCGGGCAACGATGCTCGTAATCGATGGCACTGTGACCGCCGAACAAGTCGCTCCCACCCCCGCCGAATGGAAACATTTCCTACATGAGTTGCACGTTGCATCTGAATTTCTTGGTTGTACTACATTTCTACTCATGCAGCCTGACTTTTCTCTCACCCCCCGTGCAGAAGAAACGATGGTTGATGGGGTACTCGAACTCTCGACCCGCTCGGCAGACATACGTATAGTCCGCCAGGCACAGATACGCAAGTTTCGAGGCAGCGATTTCCTGTCAGGACAACATCTCTACACCATTTCCACAGATGGAATCACTATCTACCCACGAACTGAGACTATCCTGGCGCTTTCACAAGCCGATCTACCAACTTCCCCCTCAACCCAGGCACATCTTCCACGATTAAACACCGGAATTGCGGGATTGGATGAGATGCTGCGCGGTGGACTACCTCCCAACTCGACGACCTTGCTACTGGGAGCATCAGGTACAGGCAAGACGCTGCTAGGCAGTCATTTCCTCTACCAGGGAGCAGCACAAGGACAGCCTGCTCTCCACTTTGGCTTTTATGAGACACCCACTCAATTGATGAGCAAGATGAATCGTTTTGATCTCCAAATCAATCGCTTTGTGGAGCAGGGACAACTTACCCTACTCTGGCAACCACCTCTACAGGATTTGTTAGATCCACTCGCCGAGCGGCTCCTGGAAACTGTCCAACTCCTGGGAGTGAGACGGCTCTTCCTGGATGGTCTGGGTGGCTTTCAAAGGACAGTGGCTTCGACCGAGCGCCTCGATCTCTTCTTCACTGCCCTCTTCACGACCTTGCACATCCTCAATGTCACAACTATCTGTTCGGTAGAACTGCCTGACCTCTTCAGTCCCACACTTGTTCCCCCCACAACCCTTATTGGAACGACAGCTTTGGTCGAAAATATCTTGTTCTTGCGTCATGTCGAGCTTCGCTCTCAACTCTATAGGCTCATCTCGATTCTGAAGGTACGTGAAAGCGGCTATGACTCATCCATTCGTGAATTTCGCATTAGCAGGAAGGGTATTGAAGTAGCTTCCACCTTCGAGAGTGCAGAAGATATTCTGACGGGCCTAGCTCGTTCTCCCGCTCGCAGGCCAAATGCCCCGTCCGCATTTGAAGCAAGCCCATCAGACGGAGAAGGACAGCAGCCATGACAAAGGTTCTGGTGGTCGATGATGAACATGCGATTATTGACCTGTTAAGCCGATTCCTGGAAGAAGAGGGGTACCAGGTCATAACGGCAGGCAATGGTGAGGAAGGCATGACCCGCCTGCAGATATCACGACCCGATGTAGTGCTCTGCGATCTGATGATGCCCGTGCTGAACGGACGAGAAATGTGTCGCAAGATGCAAGCCGACCCGCGCTACCGATCCATCCCGTTCGTATTGATGAGCGCCGTGATTAGAGCCGTCAATTTCACCGACTGCCACTACTCAGCGCTACTGGCGAAGCCATTTGATCTGGAGGACGTGCTCAACATGGTGACTCGCTTGAGCAAGAGCGCATAAACCTGTTGTAAGCAAAAGTGGGCAAGCAACAGTTGGTCACTCACCCGCTTTAATGCCCTACCCCTTACTACTCCTGAATGCTGTAACTAGGCTCTGAACGCCCTGCAAGCCAGATGAGCGTTTGCCCATTTGTCTCCTTTTGCCGATTGCTTATCTCCGCCTGCCAGTCCTCATGTGGCACATGGTTCAAGGCCTGATCCAGATTAGAGCGCACATCATTCTGAAGCCCCTCGATTACCGCATTTGCCTCACCCTCATCGAGCCGCTCATTGACATAGTCTCTCAAAAGCATAACCTACTCTCACTTTCTCTACCTATCTGCATAATAAAGCATCTACAAGTTCGGGCCGATTGTTAGGGTAAAACCCTGTTCAGCCCTCGTATCGAATAGACACCTTTATCACGCAAGCACTTGAAAAAAGAGGACACTCAATCCTCCAGTGCCCTCTTAAAGAACCTCAGCACCCGCTCCCAGGCATCCTTTGCTGCCGCCTCGTTATACATAGGTGTCGTATTATTAAAGAAGGCATGCGCGGCATGAGGATAGATACGCATCTCGAAGTCTTTCTTGTACGTCGCCATAGCCTTGACCAGGATATCAAGATGCGCGTTGATACGCATATCCTCCGCGCCATAATTGCCAAGCACAGGACCGGTGATATTCTCGACCAATTCAATTGGGTTCGGATTCTCGCCATAAAATATTACGCTAGCCGCCAATGGAGCACGGCAGGCCAGGTTGATGGCCATCCCCCCACCAAAGCAAAAGCCCACGCTCACAACCTTCCCACTCTGCACAAAGCTCTGACCATTCAAATATGCCACAGCCCTCACCAAGTCCTGCGTCAAGCTATCCTTCGGCAGGTTGCCAAACATCACCGAACGCACCCGTTGCAGCATCTCCCTCTTTTCCTGTGGAAGCTGCGCCGCCGCCTGCTGTATATATCCCTGGTCGCCCCATTTATCTCTCGGAATCGTCATCATGAACCGCATCAATTCTTCGACATTTGACGGAGTCAGCACCTCCGTCAGCCCAGGCCGCGAGAACAAATTCGGCGCAAATGCAACATATCCCTCCTCCGCAAACCTATCCGCAACACTTTTAATATGATCTGTTAGTCCCACTATCTCATGAATAACAATCACAGCAGGACGAGGCCTGTCCACACTGGGCCTTGCCAGGTAGGTCTGTACAGGCCCTGCCTCACCATCATAGGTCATCATGCCACGCGATTCATCTGCCATTGTTTCATCTTCCTTTCAAGCGCATTGTAACTACTGGTCCGTCCATCGTCATTTGATGGGTAGGAGGCCTGACTGGAAGTCCCCCAGACTTCCTTGCCCGCAAGGGGTGCCAGCATAGGTGTTAACTTAAGCACGGGCCACACCCGGCCCAGGGCAACCGCAAGGGTCGCCCCTACCATACACGAAATGGCTCGCAGTGCCGCGTCGGACGATCAGCGAGAGAGGGCCATCTCGTTGGAACGAGCCTACCGAGGCTTAGTTAACGCTTATGGGGTGCCACTACATTTCACTCATCAAAACATGGTGGACAAAGCACTACTCTATTCCTCTGCTAAGGAATCTTCTCCCATAATACCCCATTCCACCCTCCCTCCGTATGTGAAAAAATCACCACAACCAACGTAATTCTAGCAGAACAGATGAACACCTGGAGCAACAAACCCACGCAACAGGAGCAGACATGCAGCAGGCAGCACACCAACCACAACACATCCTCCTTTCCAGGCACTTGCTAACAAATCAACAGCCTTCCCATCTCCCCACGAAGCGTGTTTTGCTGTTTGCTGGAGCAATTATTGTGCTGCTAGCAGGCGCCCTACTCACCTGGTTCAGCATCCACAGTTCGCCAGGCACCCCTTCTACCCCAGCGCGAACCGGAACCCATCAAATAGTCATGTTCGGCATTGACGCACAGCACACCCGCACAATCTCCACTGAGCACATACTCACCCCTCAAACAGTCTCACATCTCGTCCCCGGTTGGATTTCACTTCCAACCGGAGGTAGCCTTTTCTCCTCACCCGTCGTCATCGGCGGCATCATCTACATCGGCTCACTTGATGGACATCTCTATGCTTATAAAAGTACCGGCTGCACTCAATCCTCCTGTGCCCCCTTATGGACTTCCATCCAGACGGGAGCCCGTATCTTTTCCTCCCCTGCTGTCTTGAATGGCACCGTCTATATCGGCTCATATAACGGAAAGCTCTATGCCTTCAACGCTGCAGGATGTGGACAGTCCACCTGCCCCCCATTATGGACTTCAATCGATCTACACAGCCCCATCAGTTCTTCACCCACCATCGAGCAAGGTATCGTCTATTTTGGCACCGATGCCGGCATACTCTACGCCTTCCGGGCGACCGGCTGCGGCTCAACAACCTGTTCACCGCTCTGGTACTCAGCATCCATGCGTACACCATGCGGCAATCCAAACTGCCCTCCAATCCCGGCCACCTCAGATACCCATGATGGCTTCTCCTCCTCACCCGCGCTCTTCAACGGAACAGTCTACATCGGCTCCTTCGATGGACGGCTCTATGCCTTCGATGCCGTCGGCTGTGCCCACTCCCCCTGCGCACCGCGCTGGTACACCACGCCCACTCAAGACCAGATCACCGCTTCACCTGCTATTGCCGCCAATACCGTCTTCATTGGCTCAAACGATGGCACACTCTATGCCTTTAATGCCCAGGGATGCGCCCATGCTCCATGCTCACCCCTCTGGACCTCAATTTCAACTACCGTCCCATTCGCATCCTCACCGGCTGTCATCAACAACACTGTATACCTCGGTTCCTGGGATCATCGCCTCTACGCCTTTAACGCCAACGGTTGTGGCAAACCCTACCTGCCAATCCCTCTGGACCTCAACTCCAACCGAAAGCATCATCGAATCCTCTCCCACTATAGCAGGAGGCGTCATTTACATCGGCTCAGTCGATGCACACCTCTATGCCTTCAACGCCTCCGGTTGCTCCACCTCACCCTGCTCCCCCATCTGGACCTCACCTGCCCTCGGAGAAAGCATCGAATCCTCCCCCATCATAGCCAACGCAACCCTCTACGTTGCCTCCCTCGACCACAAACTCTACACCTTCCACCTCCCATAACCTCTCTCAAGGCAATGGATGCGCCTCAAAGAAATCCCACATCACCTCCACAGCAGAGCGTCCTCCCAGCATCCCAGGCCATGAATGCCCACCACCCTCAATCCGGTAATGCACAACCTCCGCTCCACCCTTACAACCACTCCACCGCTCCCCCAACACCTGCGCGGTCTGTAAAAACACCGCAGGACTCATACCACAACCATCACGTCCGGCCCACCCCTGCAACCACTGCGGAATCGACGCCCTCGGCCACGCCGGATTCACATCCACGGACTCACCATTATATGGTAAAACCGGATCAGCGGTACCATGAATATCCAGCACCGCTATTGGCCTGCTCGGACGGCAAGCATCAGGAAGCACATAAAAATCACCCGAAACCGGAGCCGCCGCAGCGATACGACCCGCCAGGCGGCACGCCAGCAAATTGCTCAAGCCTCCACCATTGGAAAACCCCGTCACAAACACACGATGTGCATCAATACAAAACTTCTGTTGCAGATCATCAATCATGCGTCCCACATAATTAACATCATCAATCCCATAATCAATCGGCCCAACATCAGCCCAGAAAGGCTTTCCGGTATTCACATCCTGCAAACCCTGCCCATACGCCACAATAAAATGATCCTGCTCGCTCAACCCCGTAAACCCCGAACTCCGGTCCCCACCCAGAGCATTGCCACCATACCCATGAAAATACATAACCAGCGGAATAGCAACATCATCACGATAGCCAGATGGCACATGCACCCGGTACATACGCGTATCCTGCCCCAGCGACTCCGCCGGATTCACCGCGAACCTCTCATCCGCACTCGTCCCCGGCATCACCACAGAAGCATGCCCGCACCCTCCCGAAGCCACAACCCGCCCAACCGAATCCCCAGAGTTTCCAGGTACAGTCCCTGACACAGACCGGGAAGGAGCAGAAGAGAAAAGCCCACAGCCAGCCAGCAAAACGCAGCATAGCATTGCAACACCCCAACGCACACAACTCCATCTAAATGGCGGATGCTTCATAAACACTCCTTCCGGTTGCTAAAGCCGTCCCCGCCCCAGCAGGGCAACTGCAAGGGCTTACACGGGTAGGTGTTTACAGGGAAGGGGCTAGCCAGGCGCAGGGGCACGCAAGGCACCCGCAAGGGGCCCCGCACCCCTCCCAGCCTCCCCTGCCTCTACAACAGCAGAGTATCTTCAAAAAAACCTACCCGTGTTAAAACCTTGGGTGCCCCTGCACCTCTCTGGCTGGTCTCTTAACATGCAAATGAACATTCCAAAAGTATTTACGTCTCCAAAACGACCAAATTCTCACACATCCACAACCCCATTTTGCTACTGACATACCGTTGTCACACCCATCGAGTAAAATATTGATATGAAAGAAATCAAGAGTCGCGTCAACCTCCATTTGACAGTGGGAACCTGGCACCCGCAAGGGATGCCACTACATTTCCTCGGTCAAATCAAGCTTGACAGAGCACTTAGAGTCGCTGAAGGAAGAACAGCCCTCAGCTTTGAAAGGAAGGCACACACATGGCTAAACTACTCGGACCCGATTTTATCAGCCTGCAAGTACGCAACCTCACTGCCTCGCGCACATTTTACACAGAAACCCTGGGCTTAACAGTCGATCCGCGCTTCGACACAGCCGACTTCGTCCTCTTCGACACCAACTCTATCCCCTTCGCCATCACCCAGGCAAGTGTCAACCTCGACGAAGTCACCACAGCCCGGCTGGGGATAATCCTCTGGATCGACTGCGACCATGTCAACGACTTGCACGCCAGATTAGAAGCGCAAGGCACTCCCATCCTTACCCCACCCTACGACGGCCCCTTCGGCCGCACCTTTGTCTTCTCCGACCCCGATGGCTACCGCATCACCGCCAACCAGAACCCCTGGGACCAATTCCCCCTCGGCGGAAGGAAGGAGGGATAGAGCACTGGTAGTTAGTCCAGGTTGGAATTGTAGTCAGCCCTGGGAAGATGATGGCTTTCACATACCTTTCAAAGTGCGCAATAAATTTTGAACTGCTGAGCTAAGAGGATATAGCTTTCAGATACCTTTCAAAGTGCGCAATAAATTTTGGAATTGTTGAGTTTGGCAGGAGAGGAACTTTCCAGAGCGTGGAGAGAGCTGAAAATTGCTGGGTGATGCTGAGTGGGTTGTTGGAGATGGAAGAATATGCATGTTACCAGTATACTTCATCTCCTTCGCGAGGGCAGGCACAAGGCACTGCCCCTACAGGATGACAAAAACAATAAGCGAGGGCAGGCACAAGGCACTGCCCCTACAGGATGACAAAAACTAGGCATTCAGGGGGAACCTGGCATTCAGGAGGGAACTGGCATTCAGGGGGAACCTGGCATTCAGGGGGGAACCTGGCATCCAGGGGGAAGCTGGCATTCAGGGGGAACCTGGCATCCGCAAGGGATGCCACTACATTTCCTCTCTCGGATGAATCTTGACGAAGTATTATGGACGCCTCAATCCCCTTATTGCTCCCCCTAAAACCTTCTGTATAATAACACCATGGCAAAACCAAAACACACAATACCTGAACCACCTTTGAGAGATGTGATAGTATGAAGGGCATCTACATCGAAGGGGGAATCCATCGTGCAAGAGGCCGCGGTATCGCTACTTAGCACCTGGCAAAACTTCTACGTCATCATCGGCTCCGCTTCTGCGGCGCTCACCGGATTGATGTTCATAGTGATCACCTTGATCGCGGGAACTCAGCGGCGAACTGCGGGTGCGCCGATTGCGGCCTTCAGCACCCCAACCGTTTTCCATTTTTGTGCCGCGCTCCTGGTCACCGCAATTCTCAGTGCGCCCTGGCAAGCGCTCTGGACTCCCGGTCTGCTGCTCGGCCTCACTGGTCTATGGGGAGTGGGCTACGCCATCATCGTGCTGCGGCGCACCCGCCGTCAAACCGACTATCAACCGGTACTGGAAGACTGGCTGTATCATACAATCTTTCCATTCATCTCCTACATCGCTCTCATCGTCGCGGCAATTCTGCTCCCTGGCAATCCTTCCCCGGCACTGTTCATCATTGCAGCGGCAACAGTGCTGCTCCTGTTCATCGGCATCCACAATGCGTGGGATAACGTGACCTTCATTGTCATTAACCTCTCCCAGCCAGACAACAAGGACTAGCATGGTTCTTCCACGGGTTCAACCTCCATATTGCTCTCCCCAAAAAACTCCTGTATAATGACATCATCGCAAAACCAAAACATACAATATAACTAAATCGACTAACACAGGAGGAAGCCAACATGCCCTTCGAAGTCTTCATCTCCTACTCCCACCGTGACCGGGAATTCCGCAACGAACTTGAAAAACACCTCGCTAACCTCCAACGCCTAAAAATTATCTCCTCCTGGTACGATGGAGATATTCCCCCAGGAACCGAATGGAAGCCGCAAATTCTGGCACACCTCGCTTCTGCCCAAATCATCCTCCTGCTCATCAGCGCCGACTTCATGGCCTCCGATTTCTGCTACAGCACCGAAATGACCCAGGCCATTGCCAGACACGATGCCGACCAGGCCCGCGTCATCCCCATCATCCTTCGTCCCGTACTTTGGAAAGGTGCTCCCTTCGCCAAACTCAAGATACTTCCCACCGATGCGAAACCCGTCACTCGCTGGCCCACTCACGATGATGCCTTTGAAGACGTAGCTATCGGCATTCAAGAGGCAGTAGACGATCTGATCAAGAAGGGAGTCCGCCCAAACCCTTAGCTCGGCCCATCGACCGCTCTCACGCACCCCCTCGATGGGCCTGGCAAAGGTGCCTCTCCTGAATATCCCCTACGCCCGCAACCCCCTCTTCACAGGCCGCGAAGACATACTTCAACGCCTCTCTACAGCCCTGCACTCAGGCAAAACCACCGCCCTGACGCAGGCCATCAGCGGCCTCGGTGGCATCGGCAAGACCCAAACCGCCATAGAATACGCTTACCGTTACCAGCACGACTACGATGCCATCTTCTGGGTCAGAGCCGAATCGCGTGAATCGCTCACCTCCGACTTCGTCACCCTCGCACACCTCTTGAACCTCCCCGAACAGCACGAACAAGAGCAACAACGTGCCATCGATGCCGTCAAACGCTGGCTCTCCGACTCCACCCGCTGGCTCCTCATCCTCGACAACGCCGACGATCTCAACATCCTGCGGGACTTCCTGCCTCACAGGCAGTCAGGGACACATCTTGCTGACAACCCGCTCCCAGGTGACCGGCCGCATCGCCCAACGCATCGAACTGGACCAGATGGAACCAGAAGAAGGCATGCTGTTCCTCCTGCGTCGTGCCTATATCCTCGATTCAGACGCTCCACTTGAAGCCGCTTCCCAAATCGATCAAGACTCAGGCCCGGCAAATCGTTCAGGCCATGGCCGGCCTACCCCTCGCCCTCGATCAAGCCGGAGCCTACATCGACGAAACTCGATGCGGCCTCTCCGGCTATCTCCAACTCTACCGCACCCGCCAGGCCGACCTGCTGAAGCACCGTGGCAAATACGTCACCGATCACGAAGAATCCGTCGCCACCACCTGGTCCCTCTCCTTTGAAAAAGTGCAACAAGCCAACCCTGCCGCTGCCGACCTCCTGCGTCTCTGTGCCTTCCTCGATCCAGACTCCATCCCAGAAGAGATCATCACCAAAGGAGCACCTCACCTCGGCCCAACCCTCCAACCCGTCGCCACCGACCCCATCAAACTGAACGAAGCCATCACAGACCTGCTCACCTACTCCCTGATCCGCCGCAATCCCGATCAAACCCTCACCATCCACCGCCTCGTCCAGGCCGTCCTCAAACACAGCATGAACAAGACCACCCAGCGCCGCTGGGCAGAACGAGCAGTGCGAGCCGTCAGCGCAGCCTTCCCCGCAGTCGACTACGGCAACTGGCTCCACTGCCAACAGTACATGCCTCAAGTGCAGGTCTGCAAAGCACTGATCGAAGAATGGAATATGACTTTTCCAGAAGCCACGCACTTACTGACGCAAGCAGGATGCTATCTGCACGATAGTGCCCAGTATGAGCAAGCTGAGCCTCTCTACCAGCGCGCCATTGCCATTGATGAGCAGGTGTTAGGTCCTGAGCATTCCGATTTAGCTACTCACCTCAACAACCTGGCGAACCTCTATTCGGATCAAGGCAAGTATGAGCTAGCCGAACCCCTCTATCAGCGCGCCATTGCCATTGGCGAAAAGGTGCTAGGTCCTGAGCATCCTGATCTGGCTACCTGGCTCAACAACCTGGCGCTCCTCTACAAGATGCAAGGCAAGTATGAGCTAGCCGAACCCCTCTACCAGCGGGCCATTGCCATTGGCGAAAAGGTGTTAGGTCCTGAGCATCCCGATCTGGCCACTTGGCTCAACAACCTGGCGAACCTCTACTCGGATCAAGGCAAGTATGAGCAAGCCGAACCCCTCTATCCAGCGGGCCATTGCCATTGGCGAAAAGGTGCTAGGGCCTGAGCATCCTGATCTGGCTACTCGGCTCAACAACCTGGCGACTCCTCTACAAGAATCAAGGCAAGTATGAGCTAGCCGAACCCCTCTTCCAGCGGGCCATTGCCATTGGCGAAAAGGTGTTAGGGCCTGAGCATCCTGATCTGGCTACTCGGCCTCAACAACCTGGCGAACCTCTACAAGAATCAAGGCAAGTATGAGCAAGCCGAACCCCTCTACCAGCGGGCCATTGCCATTGGCGAAAAGGTGCTAGGCCCTGAGCATCCTGATCTGGCCACTCGGCTCAACAACCTGGCGATCCTCTACTCGGATCAAGGCAAGTTTGAGCAAGCCGAACCCCTCTTCCAACGGGCGCTAGTGATATTTGAGCACGTGTTCGGACCCACTCACCCCTCTACAGTAACCGTTCGCAAGAACTACACCATGCTACTGGAGCAGATGAAGCAGAATAGACCTGTGGACGGCATCAGCACGAGGCGTAACTAGATTGCTGCTTTCCCAGGCTTACCTTCTTCTCTAGCATCCACTTCCAAATCAGACAGGTGACTTTGCCGGTATAGTAGCCATATAGTAAATAGCGTGAATGTTCGACGATTTTTGAGCCGAAACCTGGGAAATCAGCGTGAATGGTAGGGATCGGGCATTGGCTACCTGAACACTCGGCTCCAGAAGCGGCTCACAGCACACATCGTCTGTACATTCACGGCAGGATGATCGGGAACTCTCTGCCAGATCTTGACTCTACATCCCAACAGTATTCGCGAAAATACAACAATTATCCTGGTGGGCAAACGAGTTAAGAGGTCATACTCACCAGGATACTTGCTGTGAAAGCTACCAGTTTACTGTTGGGATTGACAGCCCAGGCAGAATATCACGGTAATCATAGGGAGAAATGAGTACAACGTCATGCTCTGCTCAATTCATCGAAGGCTTGCCCTATAACGTTTGGAAGACGTTCTTCATCTCGGCGAGGGGCAAGTTTCTGGAGCTGCTGTGCGACATGTGTGATGGTGGTCTCCCGGTCCCATCCGCAAGCGAGCGCTTCTCCAACCTGAGTACGCAGGGAGAGAAACCAACGTCGTAAGTCAGCCAGAGCCTCAGGAGTTTGGATTGGACCATGACCAGGAATGGCGTGCTGAACTTCCAGAGCTTCGAGCTGTTCCAGAGCCTGGATCCAGTTCGCCATGCTCCCGCCGGGAGGCAGCGCTGGAACCATGGCGTTGAAGAGGAGATCGCCAGTAAACAAGGTGCGCGATTGGGGCAACCACGCGACGCTATCGCTCGGACTATGCGCGCGGGCAAGATAGAGCAGGTGCACTTCAATATCACCAATGAACAGGGTCATCTGCTCCTGGTGGGTGCAAACCCGAAACATTTTTCGAGGAGATGAACACAACACCGACCTTCCGAATTTACAGAAACGGTGTACAACAAGCCGCTCTAGAGGCGGCTTTCTACCCCGGTCTGCCATCTCCCGCTCTTCAGCGCCGCAACCTGCTGAGGAATGTCTCGCATTGCCGAAAGCACAAGCCCCCAGGTGAGTTCCGCTGCCGCGTAAGAGGGAGTGCCGGTCCGCACAGGACAATCCTCCTGAAATCATACGACAGTTCCCTTCTCCAATTGTTTCGATCGCCATGAGGGACTGGACTTCCCTCGCAAGCCGTTTCCTCAGCACAATTCGAGACTTCCTTTGCTATCAAGAGCATACTGTGGAAACTACTCATAAATCAAGCGGGATGTACAGCTAGAGTGCTCCTCATAAACCACTGCACGTAGTTGGGGAGAGCGAGTTGGCAACGCCTCAGTTTGTCTTGATCCCCCTGGCGAAAAGTGCTACCATGCAAGGAAGGAAACGGCATCTGACTAAGGCACAAAATGCGTTTAAAATGATATACCATCAATAATGCGGAGAAAAAGGTAGGCTAGTAGGTAGAACGAATGAGAAGGAAAGACTATGGCAAACATTGTACCGTACATTAATTTCGCGGATAATGGCCGGGAGGCGATCACGTTTTACAAGGGTGTGTTCGGTGGTGATGCCGAGGTGCAGTTTGAGGGCGAGCGCGTTATACACCTGGACTTCCAAGCCGGCGGTATTCACTTTATGGGTAGCGACCTCCAAAGTGATTCGGCTGGGTTGGAGCGCGGTAACGGTTCCAGTCTGGTGCTGAATTGTGACAGCGAGGAACAGTTGCGAGATTTCTACGCCAAGCTGGTGGACGGCGGCAAAGAGGTGTTTGCGCCGACCGACAGCGGCTGGGGTGCCATCATTGCCCACTGCACCGACCGGTTCGGTGTCACCTGGCTGATGAACTACGACAAGCCGCAGAGCTAGCAGTCGGGGATGTTACCATAGGCGTTAACGTAAGGGTGAGGAGCGAGCGCCCCACCGGCGGTCCACACATTCCCCCCGGGGACTGCGTCCATCAAGGACTTTGTTGGCTACTGTGATTCCAAGGTGAATCCGCGTCAATGCAGGGCGAGCGCGGGAAGACCAAGCCAACGGTGCAGCGCCTGCAACAGGCGGGCTCCCTGGCCGAGTCAAAAGAGGGACAGGGCGGATGTTCGTAGATAAAGCTCAAAGTTAACAGGTAAGCAGGAAAAGTTGAATTGAGTCAAAAGGCTACGTGCGGCTGTTCGTAGATAAAGAGGGGCAGGGCGGGGACAAGCACGGACAGGGCGGGGACAAGAGGGGCAGGGCGGGGACAGAGGGGCAGGGCGGGGACAAGCCGCCGCCCCTACCATGGTGACGGGTTGTCAACGATGGGCGAGAGAGACACGGGAACGGACAGGGCGGGGACAGGCACGGACAGGGCGGGGACAAGAGGGGCAGGGCGGGGACAAGAGGACAGGGCGGGGACTAGAGCCGCCTCACTAGTAGGTTTTTGAGAGAAGGAGAAGGCTAGCCCAAAAGAGAAAATGAGCGGTGAGGCGAATTTTGCTGATACGATAGAAAAAACCTAATCAGCTATGGTATCAGGAGAAAAAACATGTCTCACCTTGACCCATTATCGCAATGGATAGCAACCGTGTCAACCGCCTTTACCAAGTTGAGCGGTACACAAGCGACGGTTCTCGCGTTATGGAGTTACGGAATGGTGCTCGCCAAATCGTGCGGGATTATTCTAGTGTGTGCGGCTCTGGCCATACAATAGGACTGTACAGAAACGAATTTGGTGCAACGCTTACGGGAATGGTGCTATGGCGCCAAAGATAAACGAGGGCGCAAGCGTCGAGAACTGGACGTGAGTACGTGTTTTGCGCCCCTGTTTGGCTAGATACTCCAGTGGTGGCCTGCGGATGAGTAGCGTCTGGCGTTGGCCTTGGATGCGACGACCTTGAAGAAACGCTTTACCGTGCTGTGTATCAGCGTGGTCTATAGGGGCTGTGCGATTCCGGTGGCCTGGAAAATCGTCGCAGCGGAGGAAAAGGCTCATGGCGACCGCATTGGATCGGATTGCTCACCATTTACGCGACAGCGTGCCCCCGCAGTGGACGGTGATCGTGATGAGTGATCGCGGCTTGTATGCGCCTTGGCTCTATCAGCACCTCGTGAGAGTGGGCTGGCATCCGTTCATGCGCATCAATAAGCAAGGCGATTTTCGTCCGTTGGGGAAGCGAAATACCGTTCGCTCTCGACAGCGGCACCGCAGGTAGGAGTGCCTGGTGTGGAGAAGTAGAATGTTTTAGCGAGGCGAAGAGTCGCTTGAGCTGTAGCCTGCTGGCTCGCTGGGATGAAGGCTATGAGGAAGTGTGGCTCGCGGTGACTGACCTGACGCCAGAACAAGCAACCGTCGTATGGTATGGTATGCGTAATTGGATTGAAGGGGGCTTTAAAGATACCAAACGGGGTGGTTGGCAGTGGCACCAGACTAAAATGGTGGATCCCGAACGTGCGGAACGGCTGTGGTTAGCGATTGCGGTGGCGACCTTGTGGGTTGTCAGTGTAGGAGGGGAAGCCGCCGCCCCTACCTGTGAGTAGTTTGGACGGGTTGCCTCACACGTATCGCTCGGCGCAAAGCGAGTGGACGGTCGCGCCCACGGATGATGAGTGGCTTTGCCCGTGGTGTTCTGATCATTGTTGGCGCGTGATCCGAGGAGATGGGCTCGTGTTAGGCCGCTTTCTCCCCGAACCTTGGCCTTCGTCTCCGCCGACGCCGAAGAAAAAGACGAACAGCAAAACAAAAGCTCATCGCCCTCAGGAGGCGGCTTGACGAAAAACCTCCTAGTGAAAGACTAGAGGGGCAGGGCGGGGAGAGGCACGGACAGGGCGGGGACAAGACGGACAGGGCGGGGACAAGCCGCCGCCCCTACTATGGGGACGGCTTGCCTCTGTTTGGCGAGAGGGTGTGAGGAGTGTTTTTCGCTTGGGCTGCCAGTTTCTCGGCAAGGCGTCTGGGATTGTCGCGGATGTAGTGGCGTTTTTGTTCAAGTTCGGCTTGATCGCGAATGACGCGGTCATGGTAGCCACGTTGCCAGAGAGGTCCGGGCCAATTTAGGTGATGGGCTTTGATGTGCTTGATCCAGGTGACGGTAGTGATGGATTTATAGACGCGGATGACATCGGCTAAGGTGGGAGGGTGGTCCTGGCTGAGATCGAGCCAGATCACAAAGTGGACGTGATCGGGCATGATTATGAACTCGTCGAGTGTGACACCAGGATAGCGCTTGGGTAAGCCGTTCCAGGTCTCTAGCAAAATGGCGCGCAGTTCAGGGAGAGCAAAAATGGGTTCAGGGTGGGCTGCACGGATGGTGACAAAATAGGCTCCGGTTGAGCGATAATCGTGTGTGGGGTGTCGGACCGAGTGTCGATGGTAGATATCGGGGTTATAGGGGTGTTTCTTCATCGATGTTCCTTTCTCCATCCCCCATGGATGAGTAAAATAGCTGCGCTTATTCTACCAAACTGCACGCCTTCGTGGAAGCCCTTTGTCCCTCAATTTCCTCAACCCTACCGTAGACGAACCAGCCCCTACCCTGTCGGAATGAGCGGCAGGGCCGCTCGTCCCATAGTAGGGGCGCGGTTTGTCCAGCTTTTCCCGCGCCCTGCCGCGGGTCTCATACTCTCTAGCCAATCGGGAGAAAGCCGCCTTACCTTGTATACGTATTCGGTAGAGAAGATCGTCCCATAGTAGGGGCGGTGGCTTGTCCAGCTTTTCCCGCGCCCTGGAAGATTGCTTACGTTAACGCTTATGGGGATTGCCCCTACTCTAGACGAAACGACTCTGCGAGCTGCGTCGGGCGATCAGCGAGAGGAGGAACAGACCGGTGTAGTTGGTCTGCCTGGGTTTAAGTTAACGCCTATGGGGGATGTCACTTCATTAGTGGCCAATGACCGAATCTACTATTGTACGTCAGGTAGGCCTAATATGCGCGTGCATTGCAAATACTCAGCGATACTCGTGATTGACTCTCCTTCCGCATGCAGCCTCACAGCCGCCAGTTTGCGTTCAGCCGGATCGGAAATTCGTGCCAAGACTGATAACGC
>CAVZTX010000003.1:0-83432 GCA_963778375.1 uncultured Chloroflexia bacterium
GAACCGGTGAGCGCCTCATCGCGCCCGGTTGCCTGGGCAATTCCTTTTACCACATGCGGGTATAGCAGTAACCGTCCAGGAAAGATAGGGGTAGAAGAGCGGGAAGTTTTCAGCATCCGGATGAGGGAAAGATACGCTGTGCCTGCTGTACAGTTCCCAGGTCCATGATATCGCCACTCCGCTGGGCAAAGCGCTGGCTCAAGTCGATACGCGCATCCTGTGTCTTGCGTAAGAGGCGTTCCTCAACAACCTGGTTGATATCTTCATTACCGAGTTTGCACGAAAGAGCAAAACGTTGGCTAATCTTCGCGTACTGCTCCTGCTGTACATTCTGTTGGAGCGCCTGGACGTCGCCGTGTGCCGTGACCGCAACCCAGATACGGCCCCCACCAGCCTGCGCGGCAGTTTCGACCAGTGCTGGCACTTGCATAATGCGTTCATTGGCGTTCCCACTGGCAATCCATTGTCCCAGTTCATCCAGTTGCAGCAGCAGCTTATGACGACGTCCGGCGTTATCTTTTGCAAATACACCAGCGCTCTAGCCGATCAATGAGCATCTCTGGGGTGACACCAGCTTTGTACCGCTGCCCATGACCGCTCGCTCAACAGCGCCCGGCCCACTGAAGTGTTCCGGCATAACGGTTGCGGCAGCCTGACAAAGAACATCGGTATAGAAATCGGGATCGTTGGCGACATCGTTCCACTCTTCGCCGCTTAATTCGCTGGCCACGCGATGAAACTCGTCGCTTAATCCTCGAATGTCCAATTGATATTCGATGCCCACGCGAGCGGCCAATTATGGGTGTATCCATGCTCTCTGGCAAACAGTTTGAAGACGATCAGTGCTAACGGATCATTCCCACTCGACAATTGCGCATGAAGGTTTCCACCAATGACCAACGTCGAAAGTTTGCGCTGGCAAACGCCAGAAAACGTTCCAGATCGGCTCGTTCCGCGCTATTGCCAGGGAGACGGCCGAGAAATACCTGATGGACAGACTGTCCCAGAAGCTCGCCCCTTCCAGCAACATGCCCAGCACCTTCATCAGCAACGACTTTCCTGAGCCGAAAAAGCCGCTAATCCAGATACCAATTCCTTGCTCATCATCTCGATCAAAAGCCTCGGTATAGGCTTCGAGCATACGATGAAGATATTTTTCCCATTGTGGAGTAACGACCAGATTTTGTAATTCATTCAGCAGGACGGCAGGAGTGCGGTCAGCTACTTTCACGACAGGTTCGATACGCTCCTGTATGGTGGTAGCAAAGATGTCTTTAATCAGCATCACATTTCCTCTCCCCGGTAAAAATCGAGACGCAGGCGCTCCTGCCCTAAAAAGAGATAGCGGCGGCTGGTTTGCGGTGGACGAATACCCGGTATCAGCAGCACAATCGGCACGATGGTGTTATTCCGGGGATTGCGTGGTTCGTGTTCGCCAGGAACTCCATAAGGCCGGTCGGGTTTCCCAATGGATGAAGCGCAGCGAGTCCTCGCAGCACTATCGACCGGACGCCCTTCTTCTGATTGTGCGGTTTCCAACCTGGTAGTAATATTCCGACTGATGGTACGTGCCCATAGCCGCATAATAGCCTCAGTCACACCACTTGTCTTGAGCGGATCATTGAGCAGTTGTTCGCGACGCTCCTCCTGTCCAGCGAGGCTTTCAATGGTGAGTGGTAAGAGATCAATATGGTGAAAGGAGAGTCTTGTATCGCTTCGTAATTGTTCATCGACCATGCGTTGCATCGCTCGTTCTTGTTCTGGCGGATAGACAAAGTAGATATAGGGCCGTCCACTGCTATGTCCGATGCCATCATACGTGGTCCGCAATCGATGAATGAGCACATCAAGTCGTTGCTGGAATTCATCACTCATACAACACGCTCCTGAAGCAGGTGGTGTCGATGGCTTTCTGAGCGCGTGCAGCATCCCAGAGCCAGAGCTGCCAATCAGGATGCTCAGCAAGCTCTGCCTGTGCAATTCCTTCTTCGCGCAGCAACCGTATCAGATGCTGTACAACAGGTAGGGGCACAATAGGCTCAACGATCTGTTTGAAACTATTCCCTGAAGCAAGCCAAAGTCACGTAAGGTAGTGAGTGCATTGCTGGATAACTTTTCTCTTGTAGAGTAACTCCATCCTGCAATTTCTGGGTGAATAGCCTGACATCATCAAGAAAACGCTGAATATCAGCCCGAATAAGTTCACGTTCCCCGGCAAACCAACGAGGGACAACAACCTGTTGAATGATGTCGTAAAGCAGGTTATCTTGCCGGGCGGTATGCAACAGTAAAGCCGCTTGCAGTTCGGTCTGGTGTCCATCCTGTGCAAAGGTAACAAGATCATCCAGCACCCAGGCAGGGGGATCCACCGCACAAGCCGTATCTGCACAATCTCAAGAATCGTCTGACGTGTTGCTCGCGAACGTTGCGGCAAGCCGCCATTGATCAGCGCCTGCCGTGTTGCTTCGACATTGCGTAAACGGGCATAGGTCAGGAGAAATTGCCTTGATTTCTTCAAGTAAACTGGTCTTAGAAGCCAGTCTAAGTAAGTAGGAACCACTAGCCCGCCAGTGTATCTTCTCCATTTGCCCGGATTTCATAAATAAAGCCCTTCAAAGACGTTTGCATATTGGTGAATAATTTCTTTCATGCATCCCCTCCCCATAATACAAGCAGCCGATACAACAAGGGTAAATGTTGAGCCTTATTATACAGAGGAACGTCATATCATGCAATCCAAAAGAACATTAACTATTAGGTTATTGTTGGTTACTGGCATCCCATAAGTTTATTGATCAAACAGCAGGGGTTCAGTCCAGTCGGCCAGAAGCCATTACTTCTCATACCCCAACCACACCCTGTTGTCCCGAATGTTGTAATCGAATACCCCGTATCACCCTCTGCACCACCAGAATAGCCACCAACACAAAAATAGCAATAAAGATCGCAATCCCTGGCAAAACAAACCACGTAGCCACACAAAACCAGGCAGTGAATGAACTCGCATAGATCAAAGTTGCTGAGTTTTCTCTATTTAAAAACCGATGTGAATTACGTGCAGAAACAATCGTATCAGGTATTCCTAATAGCTGCTCATAAGTCATTAATTGACGTATCACGTTATTACTCTCGCACTCCAACTCCACCTCACGGAAATACAAACCGAACGTCGCAAACATCCCCAAAAATCCAAGCGCTAAAACAAAATGTGTAAACAAAGCAGATGACGACGTAGCGCCTAAAAAGACACTGGCACCACCAAGCAATACAGTAGCGCTCGGCACAGAAGTAAGTTGCATTGAGCGCATTTGTTCCAGGCGTCCATACTCGTCACATATCCGTCCATGAGCAGCAAGCAGCGCTGCTTGTTGCTGTTGTGGAACGTTACTCATTCGTCCCTCCTGCTAATAATCTCTATGGGAATATTCTCTACATTCATGCCCCTCATTCTACCAGTCCACACAACCTCTCATCCACTTAAAGCATTAGCATTCCGCCAGGCATAAGTATGCCTGTATGCAAGTCCATTCCAAACCTTGGCAGCTCGCTTGCTCCACAGTATACTTAAATCAGAAGGCCAAACATCTTTGCCTCGCGGCCCTCTACAACGTTCGTCCCATCTTCAGGAGCAATGTCCCATGTCCCAACTTCCCATTTACAATCCTTCTTCCCCGGTCAGTTCCCAACTCAATATCAAACATTCAATTCCCATGTCCCGAATGTCCCAATGTCCCCGGAAATCTTCCCCACCGTGGAATCTCCCACAGTTCTCCACTATACATGCATGAAAGGTAACGCAACCATGCAGAACTGCGCACTTGCCCGTAGTCCGCTCAATGGCTTGTTTTACGCCACCTTTTATGCTATAGTAACTCCTGTTAGATACTCAACTTTAGCACCAGTTCTTAGAAAGAACGCACATACTAAAGCACCTTCCAACATGGGTAATATTACAGAAGTCCCTGAGTCCCTTTCCTGATATGCTTCCAGGAGAAATGTCTTCTTAAAATGAAATTTGAGCGAGAGAAGGATAAGCCTATTCTCAAATCAAAGTAGCAGTAGAAACTCAACGAGAAGCATAAGGACACCTCCGGCTGTGTCAATGCCTACCACGGGCTGGGGCTATCTCCTCTTTGCCGATGGAAGAAAAATAGAACTTACCGGTGAGCGTGTATCTATTGGCCGAATTTCGCTAGACTCTGGTACACTAACCCAAAGACCCAAAATCAATCTCAATGGCCTACCAGAATCAGGTACAGTTTCGCACACGCACGCCATACTCTCTTTTAATGGTGGCAATTGTATGCTAACCGATCTGAACAGCACCAACGGCACGTTCATACATGGGCAGCGTTTAGAACCGCAGAAGGCAGTCATGATAAACGATGGGGAAACAATTTACTTTGGTAGAGTAGTATGTACATTTAGGAAAATATGAGCAAAACAAGCACTGAGATACTCATCATCGGCGCAGGCGTAACAGGCAGCTCCATCGCCTACCACCTCGCACGCGAGGGACGCAAGGTACTCGTCATAGAGCGGTCCGGTGTTGCAGTCGAACCAGCCGCCTCCTGGGCCAGCGCGGGTGGAGTGCGTCGCCAGGGACGTCACCCGGCAGAAGCAAAGCTAGCCATCGAAGCCATCGAACGTTGGCCAACGCTCGAAGAGGAACTCTCAGCCGACCTCCACTACCGTCGTGGAGGCAACCTCATGCTCGCTGAAACCGCAGCCGAAGCCGAGCAACTCGCGGCATTTGTCCAACGCCAGCACGAGCAAGGCTTCGCTGATATACGACTGATAGACCGCCACGAAGCGCACACCCTCGCACCCGGCCTCAACGACCGAGTCACCGCCGGAAGCTATAGCCCGGGGGATGGTCAGGCAGATCCCGCCCTCACAACTCGCGCCTTTGCCGCCGCGGCCCAACGTCACGGAGCAATTTACTGGACCGGAACCTCCGTCCAATCCTTACTATTGAGCGACAAGCAGATACGAGGAGCACAAACAGAGCGCGAAACAGTACTAGCCGAGCACGTCGTACTGGCAGCAGGTGCTTGGAGCGACGAACTCGCAGCCAGCATCAGTCTGCACCTACCGATCCGCACCCTTGCCCTGCAAATGATCCTCTCCACCCCTGCACCCTCCAATACCCTGAAGCCCGTACTCAGCGCCCTCGGTCGCAACCTCTCGCTCAAGCAACTGTCCAACGGCGCATTTCTACTCGGTGGTGGCTGGCCCGGAGACCCCACACCAGATCGACGCTCCTACAAACTGCGTCCAAACAGCATAGAAGGCAACTGGTCAACCGCCTGCGAACTTCTGCCAGCAGTCGGTCAACAGCGTATCGATCGTGTCTGGTGCGGCCTCGAAGCACAAAGCTTCGACGACATCCCTTTCATCGGACCCATCCAAGAATTTGACAATCTGACCCTCGCGCTTGGCTTCTCTGGTCACGGCTTTGCCATCTCCCCAGCCGTCGGTCGTGCCGTAGCCGATCAAATCAACGGTCACCCAACCCCAGAACTCGACGGCTTAAATCCCAGCCGTATCGCCAACTTTGATCCAGGTCAGGTCGAAGCCTTTATGACTGCAACCAGTGTATTGCACCCAGGATAATCTAAAACGCCTCTGGTAGCACCTTCTCATCCATCGTCCCCATAAACCAGGCAAACGCATTGCCTACAATTGGCCCGGGAACCGTATGACCATCGTCGAACTCCTGGTAAGAGACATCGTAACCCTCGCTTCGCAGTTCCGGCACAATCCGTCGACTACAGCGCTCAATCGGGAGAATCCGATCGTGTATACCATGTGAAATATAGATACGAGGCGAACCGTGCTTCTCTGCCGGTGCCATAAAACCAGGCGAGAACGCAACGATATGGCTAAATAAATCACCATTTGTCAGACCAAGAGAGAGGGCATAGGAAGCACCATCAGAAAATCCTCCAATTGCCACATGCTTTGGATCAATAGCATACCGGCCGAACGTCACCTCCAGCGCCCGCTCAATAAAGCTAACATCAGAGCCAAATCTGTTCAATATGAAATCCCACGTCTGCTGACGTGAGTCCGGCGCGAGCAAGAGTAGTCCAGACGATTCTGCCAGAGGTATGAAAGGAGTAAGAATAGAACGAGCATTACTGCCCGCTCCATGCAACATCAACACAAATGGCGCAGGAGCAGTCATCTGGTAGCTGGAAGGTACATAAAGCAGACCATCGCGGTCTTTGCCCAGCTCAAGTGAGTAAAGCCCACCCGGTCTTGTCTCCACAACCGATTGCGTTAGCCGGGCCGACAGGCGTCCTTTCCTGGCTCCCTCGTCATCCTGTTTCCGCATCCGATGCTGTGTCATTATCAATGCCTTCCACATCTATAGTCAAAATACCTTTGTTCCAGGTATTGGTAACACGGTGACACTAACAAAAGCGTTTCGACTGCATACGCCTATCCAGAACGCACAATAGCGCTGCCAAAAGTGTAGGTGCACGATTGATCGCGCACTAGTGTGGGGACAAATTGTTCCTGATTCGCCCGCAATATCAGAAACAAGTGATACATTAAAACAAGTGAAACAAGTGAAACAAGTGAAACAAGTGAAACATTGGACACATTAGACACATCAGACATATTAGACACATCTGATACCTCTGATACAGAGACTTTGAAGGAATGGAAGAGGACAATTATGGCCAGCGAAATAACCACTCTAGCAAACTACGACATAGGAATGCAATTCGATATTCAGACAAGCGCTGGGTATCACATCCCAATAGATGGCGGAGGAGGAGAACAGCATAAAGGCGTAAGCCCAATGGAAATGCTGCTGGTCGGACTGGCAGGCTGCATGGGCGTCAGCGTAATCTCAATCCTACAAAAGAAACGCCAGGATGTAACCGCGTATCAGCTCCGTGTCCACGGCATACGCGCAACCGAACACCCCAAAGTATTCGTAGAGATCACCATTGAACACACCATCACAGGCCATAACGTCCAACCAGCAGCCGTAGCACGCTCCATTGAACTAGGCGAAACACGTTATTGCGGTGCCAGCGCCATGCTCAGCAAAACTGCTAAAATAACCAATACCTTCCAAATCATCGAAGAATAACCCTGTAGGGGCCGATGTATCGTGCCCATCGCCGATGTATCGGCCATCGCCCCCACTTGCCGGGAGGCAGTACCCGCTAAGCAGTCTGGTCAACTTCCTCAAAGTGCTGGGCAGTCACCTGCAAATGACGACCAATCTCCTCGCCACCCGCCGAGATGCGAGTTGCAAGCGCGCGCCACTCAGAGAACAGTTCCTCGAACCGCTGTCGGCTTACACCCTGCCAATCCACATATGCCAGTTCATAGATACATCACCACCCATTTGACACAGCCACGCATCTTCTGAGATAATCGTATTGAAACCAATCATCCCATACATGAGAGATCTGATGACTTATGCAACACATGCCAACAAAAGAAGAGATAGAGCGTGACTACCACGCCGGCTTTGCACGTGTAATGCGCTTTGCGGAACAAGCTCACAGACGAGGTTGGCACCTGACCGAACGACAACTCGTGCGTGAAATCACACACCGCGAACGCGCCGCGCAAATTCGTGAGAAGAGTTCGTTGCCCATTGTCGGTCCAGATGTGCGATCAGCCGCCTGGCATCGTGGCCAGGCCGACGCTCTGCGAACCATTCTACGAGAACAGCGAGAGAAGGAATAAGTTGGAAGTTGTAACAAACCCGGCCTACGCGGGTCCACAACCAGGCTCGCCCGAACAGGTACAGGCCATCATCTCGGAACTGCGCCGCCTCTACCCCGACGCCAAATGCTCGCTCAACTTCACCAATCCGCTCGAACTACTGATCGCAACGCAGCTCTCCGCCCAGTGCACCGATGAGCGCGTCAATATCGTCACCGTGCAACTGTTTCAAAAGTATCGAGGCGTGGAAGATTACGCCACAATAAGCCAGGAAGAACTGGAGCAAGACATCAAGTCAACCGGCTTCTACCGCAACAAAGCCAAAAACATTCGTGGTACCGCCCAACGCATCATCACCCACTTTGGCGGCGAAGTCCCCCGCACAATGACCGACATACTCACGCTCCCAGGCGTCGCGCGCAAGACCGCCAATGTCGTCTTAGGCAACGCTTTCGGCATCGTTGAAGGATTTGTCGTCGATACACATATCGGTCGTCTCGCACGCCGCTTCGGCTGGACCACCCATGAAGACCCTGTCAAAGTAGAACAGGACCTGATGCGCATAGTGCCCCAAACAGACTGGCTCGACCTCTCCCACCTCATGATCTTTCACGGGCGTGCCATCTGCTATGCCCGCAAACCCGCTTGCGACAAATGTGCACTGGCACCCCTCTGTCCATCCGCATTCATCGCTAGGTAAACCGCCTCCCCAACACCATCCGCCATCCCTCACCTTCTCACTTTGTCATCCTGAGCATAGCGAAGGATCTCTGCTCCAACTATAAACCTCTATACACACCACGCGACTCCGGCGGAAGCATCTCAGCAACACGCCCCATAATTTCCTGCGTCACTGCCTTCAACTCGACCTTGCGTGCCACACCTTCTGGTATTGTGGGCACAAAGGGAGCGCCGACCCGGATCTCCACACGCGGAAACCAGAGCGTACGCAGTGAGCGCAGAATGCGCCTGGTTCCCGTATGAGTAATAGGCAGCACAGTCGTACCTGTACGTACTGCCATCATCGCTGCTCCGGTATGTGCAGCAATCATTTGCTCATGACGTGCAACAGTCCCCTCTGGAAAGACGACCAGAGCCTTACCTTCACCCAGGTATTCCAGTCCCTTCTCCAACGCAGCACGATCGCTTGAACCACGATGAACAGGAATCTGGCCTGTAGCCCGGCACGCCCACCCCGCTATAGGCCAGCGAAATATCTCCGCCTTCGTAAAAAACCAAACTCGACGAGGCAATATTACCCCTAACAGAATAGGATCATACCAACTGAGGTGATTAGCAACAATTAGCAGAGGGCCATTAGCTGGCACATTCTCCAGTCCGCGAACACGATAGCGACAAATCAAATGCGTAAATATCCGGAAGCACGCACGCAAAAAACTATAGAGCATCGTTTACACTCTTACCGATAATGCACCGGGTAAAATCTCGGCATGAAAGGTCGTTGCGCAGGTCGTCTCCCCGTCCATCTGTATATTCACTGGCTTCTTACTCTCAATATCCACCGCCCTCGCCCGAAAAAAAGTCACCTCTGGCAGCCCTGCATGCTCACCCTTTTTTACTACTGGCAATAACTTCAAAGCTCGCAGCAAAGGAGCATGAGTAATAGTACAGACATCAAACAACCCGTCCGCACAATCTGCCGTAGGATTGATACGAAAACCAGCACCATATGTAGGTCCATTAGTCACTGCCATTAAAACATAACGCCTGAACTGCGTATCCCCAACATCCCCATCCAGGCGAAAATCCAGCCAGGGACAACGATAATAGCCGAACATAAGCTGCTTGACCGTCGTTGTGTAGTAAAGACGCATCCCGCTCATGAAAGGAACCTTTTTCATCCAACTCGCCGCAGCCGCAATATCAGCATCAATCCCAACACTAAAGGAATTGGCGAAGTATCGTCCATTGACGATCCCCGCATCCACATCAACAAGTTTTCCTGTGAACGCTCGCTCAATCGCATCGGCCGGATCATGTGGGAGCTTGAGCGTATTCCAGGCAAAATCATTGCCTGACCCCGCTGCGACAATACCGAGCGGCACACGCTTCCCAGCAGAGAGAATACCATTCACCACTTCATGCACAGAACCATCTCCGCCAATCACAATCACAGGACGCCCATCCTTAGCAGCTTGCATAGCACGCTCTTGCGCCTCTCCCTGTTTCGTCGTTTCTATATAGTTCGCCTGCTCACCTTCCAGCCGACTACGTATCAATGCGCGGTATTTATGCATGTTGCCACGATTAGCAGTGGGATTGAGGATAACGACAGAATTGCTCGAGGACAGTGATGTCTCCATAATGGTGCTCCTTCGCGAGGATTACTTTGCTTGATTGTATCACCTTCTCAGCTTCTCTACAATTAGCCTCAAATTCCTTTGCACCACCGGAGAAAGTATCTGCACAACATTAAATTTTCGTGAAAATACCTCAATAGATTGAAATTTATGCCTACACAAGATATAGTATGGGGGGGAGCAAATAGCAAGCCAAGAAGGGTAAGAAAAGCAATACTATGAAACTATTGATTATTGATAATGATCGTGATTTAGTTGAGATGCTCACCGGTTGGTTAAAAACATTGGGCTATGAAGTATACCGGGCCTATACTGGCGAACGCGCAATGGTAGTATGGGAAGAACAGCAACCAGACCTCGTGATTTTAGATACCGCATTGAAAGACATGGATGCCCTGGCTATGTGCCATGAGTTGCGCTACAAACACGATGCATTGGTGCTTGTCATGACAGATGCCAAAGATGTGCAGGACGAGGTTCGTTGCCTGGAATCGGGAGCAGACGATTATCTACGTAAACCGTTCTTCCCATCTCAACTCCTGGCACATCTACACGCAATGAGCCGTAGGGTGCGTCCAACACTGGCGCAGCGTCCTTTCTCTGTCGTTAAGGTCGGTCCCATTTGTGTTGATTCACTGCAAAACGAAGTGACCATTGACGGAAGAGCATCCCGCCTTACTCCCACGGAAAGCAAATTACTGCATTTCCTGGCTGTCAATGTAAATAACGTGTGTACAGCGAGTCAAATTGTTTCCCATATCTGGGGTTTCGGTAACGAGGGCGATGCCGGTTTAATCAAAGCTCATATCCGTCACTTACGTCAGAAAATAGAGCCGGATCCAGCTAATCCCCGCTATATTCTGACCGTTCCAGGTGTGGGCTACACTATGACATCCCACTCTCCCGAAGAACAGAATTCCAAGGAAGTAGTCCGAACACTACGCGTTGTTTCTATGTGAGACAAGCGAATTCTCACCCTCCTCCACGCCCTTTGAGCATCACAGGAACCGTGAGAACAATCAGCTTGAGGTCCTTCCAGAAGGATTGCTCTTGTAGGTAGGCAATATCCATATCTACCATGGTTGGGAAGGGTACCTGGCTGCGTCCGTAGACCTGCCATGTGCCCGTCAATCCTGGTTTTCCACGCATTCGTAACCAATCGCGAGGACTGTAGTATTCAACCTCGTAGGAAAGCGGCGGACGAGGACCAACCAGCGTCATCTCACCCCGCAGAACATTCCAGAATTGGGGCAGTTCATCAATACTAGTCTTGCGGATAAACCTACCAACTCGCGTTATACGAGGATCATGCTCCAATTTGTATGGATTATCCGAATCCTCTTCACCATTTAGCCTCTCACCATTCATATACTGCTTGATAGCCTCACGGTGCCTGGCATCATCACTATTTACATACATGGAACGGAACTTGAACATTTCAAATTCGACCCCATCCAACCCTACTCGCTTCTGCCGGAAAAAGACAGGTCCTTCTGAATCCAATCGGATCAATACCGCTACAATAAGGATAACAATACCAATAGGAATCAGAAGAAGTAGAGTGAATATCACATCGAATAGACGTTTTGCTCGTAGATAGCCACGACTAATAAAAATTGTGGTCTGAGCAGCCGCTGTTTGAACAGCCATATATCCTCCAACTATTACATCTAATGCCATCTATGTAGATCATAGCCGGTTCAGGTGTACAAGCGGTGAGGAAACACATAGAGATATGGGTGAAAAGCAAGCAGAAAAGTTTTGATCAAAACACAAACAGCATAAAAAGTCTTACCACGTTATCGTGGGGATTTCTGCACGTATTCAAAAAGGAGCAACCTTTTTTCAACCATCCCTGGCATCGGGTAAACACACATACATGCTATTCTTATAGTAAGTGTGGAGGACTATCATCAACCTAAGGAGCAAGCACCACTCTATGCACATACCTCTAGTAGACTTGAAAGCGCAATATCAGACAATTAAACACGAAGTTCTCACAGCTTTTGAGGATGTACTTGAGAACATGCAACTCTTTCTAGGACCTCAAGCACAGGCGTTTGAACAGGAATTTGCAGTCTATTGCGAATGCCGGTACGGTGTGGGTGTCTCATCAGGGACAGATGCGCTTGTGTTAGCCTTACGGGCTTGTGACATTGGTCCAGGAGACGAGGTGATTACCGTTGCCAACACTTTCATTGCCACGGTTGAAGCCATTGCCCTGGTAGGGGCCACCCCCGTCTTCGTCGATATTTCCCCGGATACCTACCTTATGGACTGCCAGCAGCTCGACTCCGTCCTGACTCCCCGTACTCGTGCCATTATACCTGTGCATTTATACGGTCAAGCGGTAGAGATGCAACCAGTAATGAACTTTGCGCATCAGCATGGACTGCGCGTGATCGAGGATGCTTCACAAGCACATGGAGCAACCTACATGGGGCAGCCAGTTGGCAGATTTGGAGATATAGGTTGTTTCAGCCTCTACTATAGCAAAAACCTGGGTGCCTATGGCGAGGCTGGCATCTGCGTAACGAATGATGCCGCTCTTGCCGATACGCTCCGCATCTTACGTGACCACGGCTCACGCGTTCGCTATCAACACGAAATACTCGGAGTCAACTCCCGTCTGGACGAACTGCAAGCTGCCGTCTTACGTGTAAAGCTGCGTCATCTCAATGCATGGAACACCGCCAGGCAAGAACATGCACGTACCTATACCGAGCAATTACAAGGGCACGTGACAGCAGTACCTGTTGTCCAACCACCAGCAACCCACGTGTATTATGTCTATGTCGTGCAGGTAGAAGAGCGCGATCAATTCCGCCATCATCTGGAGCAGGAGGGTATAGCTACCGGCATTCATTATCCCATCCCTATACACCTGCAACCAGCATGCGCACACTACGGCTATAAACGCGGTACGCTACCAATCACTGAAGCCGTAACAGAGCACATTGTCTCGTTGCCTATGTATCCAGAATTAACAACCGAGCAAATACACCACATTGTTTCTACTATCAAAGGGATACGAGCTGAAACGCCCTTCTAAGGAAAGTACACAACCAACATAAACTAGGGGGATTATTTCAAATATGGAAGAACTGCGTTTTGGAGTCATTGGTTGGGGATATTGGGGACCAAAAATTGCACGCAATCTCAATGGCTTACCAAATTCTACTGTGTCCATTGTAGCTGATCTGGATCCTCATCGCTTACAATCGCTATCAGATAACCAATCACGGACACAAACAACGACCCAGATAGAAGAGGTTCTCCACTCCGATGTCGATGGAGTTGTGATTGCCACCCCAGTTCGCACACATTATCATCTGGCAAAAAGGGCCTTGTTGGCAGGCAAACATGTACTTGTCGAGAAACCTCTGACTGCCAGTGCAGCGGAAGCGGAAGAACTCGTGGCTCTGGCAAAAGCGCAGCAACGCATCTTAATGGTGGGCCACACCTTTGAATACAGCCCTGCAGTCAACGAACTACGCAAGCTAATCCACAGTGGGGATCTGGGAAAGATTTACTGCATCGAAGCCGAGCGCGTGAACCTGGGACTGTTTCGCACAGATATTAATGTAATCTGGGATCTCGCTCCGCACGATATATCGATCTTGCTCTACCTGCTGGATCAGAAGCCCGAACAAATCAAGGTGCAGGCACATGCCCACCTGCAACCAAGTATTCATGACATCGCCCACCTTGATCTTGCCTTTGCTGATGGAATGACCGCGCATATTCATGTAAGCTGGCTGCATCCCTGCAAAATACGCCGCGTGACGATTATCGGAGATCTACGCATGGCAGTCTATGACGATACCAACCCTGCTGAAATGCTGAAGATTTACAACAAGGGTGCAGACGTAAACGCCGATCCTGTCGTCTCCTACCGCTACGGGGCCATTTCCATCCCCCATATCGACTGGATTGAACCGCTGCACCTGGAGTGTGAAGATTTTGCCAGGGCCATTCGCACTGGCGCACAACCCCGTGCCAACGGAGAAGTCGGTCTGGCAGTTGTGCGCATATTGGAGGCAGCGCAAAAGGCACTAGAAAACCAGGAGAGGTCCAGCACAACAGTAGTCGGATAGTGAAAGAAGTTATAGGTCTTAGGTAGCTGACATAAATGCCATATAAGTGGTTATTTTTGCTGAAATAGCCTCACTCACAACTGATTACTACTATCTTACTTATACATTTGATTACCAACATCACTATACAATTCACCGACACCTCTGCTATTATATCTTGGGAACGATATGCTGGAGTTAAGGCACTTTGATTAGGAGTACCTCATTTCCGAGCTTTACCAAGCGATAAAGCGGAGGAGTTTCTTACCAGTGTCACAACAGGATAATGACCAGAATTTGGAGGTTCATGAATGAAAGATACTAGCAGACAACTTAGTACGTGGGAGTATTTACGATTGGTAGGTGTTGAGGATCTTCCGCCGCTAACACATCCACTTGATCCCGGCTACGATCCAGCTACCGCCGAGAGCCATATAGAGCAGAGTTCCCATCTCATGGCTGCTTATAAGCTTTCAACAGCAGCCTGGTTAGTTGCCAATGAAGCTGCAACCAGGCGCAAGATAGCAGCAGCCAGAGCTCACAATGTGCCAACAGTTACGGGAGGTACTCCTTTTGAGGTGGCCGTGGTCCAAAAAAGCTCGAATTGTATCTTGATCTTTGCGCAAGCCTCGGCATTTCACGAATCGAATGTGCAGAAGGATTCACCGAAGTACCGCTCCAGCCAGGCGCAGTAGTGCTGATGGCTCAGGAGAGGGGATTGGACATCCAGTACGAAATGGGCAAGAAGCAGGAAGGAGCCTTCACCGAGGACTCGCTCGACGAGGCCATTGCACGGGGGAAAAGGTGGCTCGAAGCCGGAGCCAAGCAAGTTGTTGTTGAGGCTCGTGAGAGTGCACGTGGAGTAGGTATGTTTGATAATGAGGGAAATTTGAACCGTGACTATGCAGACCGATTTGCCAAAGAATTTGGTTTTGATATTGCAATATTTGAGGCTCCCAATAAGGCGAGTCAATTCGCCTTTCTCAACCATTTCGGTCGCCGCGTTCAACTCAGTAATGTGCGTCTGGAGGAGATACTGCGCGTCGAGATTTATCGGCGCGGCATGCATGCAGATGCGTACATGATGCCTAACCTACGGCCAAATGATACAAGTCACAAGACGGTTTAGCGGAAAGAGGAGCCTGCTATGCGGAAGACAGTAGTGATCGATTGTTTCCCTGAAAGAGTGCAGCTCTATCGCGGTGACTACGCGCTTGTAGCAATTGATATCATTCGAGCAACTACAACCGCCGTGACCTGTGTCGCCCTTGGTCGAAAGTGCTTTCCGGTTCCATCAGTCAGTGCTGCGCATGCCCTCGCTGCACAGTTGACCGATCCACTCCTCGTAGGTGAGGTCGGAGGATTAATACCGGAAGGTTTCCATCTGAATAACAGCCCCGTTGATCTCGAGTTACGAACTGATATCCATCGTCCAATGATCCATGTCTCAAGCTCGGGCACAAAACTCATGTGTGGTGCCGAGGAGTCACAGGCAATGTATGTTGCCTGCCTGCGCAACTATAGTGCGCAAGCAGCCCATCTGGCGGCTTATCACCCTAAGGTTGCTTTGATTGGTGCCGGAACCAAAGGTGAATTTCGCGAAGAGGATCAATTAGGTTGCGCGTGGATTGCGGAGGGTCTACTCAAAGCAGGATATGAACCAGAGAATGCAAGTACGGCAGCCATCATTGAGCGTTGGAGCGGTGCACCCATCAACGTCATCGCAGAAGGTGCAAGTGCAGCATATCTCTACCGTACTAACCAGGCCAAAGATATGGACTACATTTTGACACATATTGACGACCTGAACGAGGTCTATCGTTTTGAACGCGAACAGGTAGTCAAGCTGTCGGCGGAGTTACTCCCACAATAAGGGATTTCGCAGAATTAAGGCAAGGAAGACTTCTTCTTTGTGAGACTCTTTCTTGCCAGTCCCGACAAATACCGGGCAAAATCTTTCACTGCTATCCAGGCAGGCCGGGGATCCTTTCTATCAAAATAATAATAATGCATTGGCTTGAAGAAAGAAGCGCCAAAATCAAATACGGCTTTAGTTGGTGGTGCTATTCCTGGCCTACCACGTTCCTTCACTGTTGCTATCGTTGCGACGAGATCGTTCTGCAGGTCACGTAGCCACACCCCCTCACGGTAGCTCGTCACCATGTCGATCTTCTCTCCCCTTGCCCATTGATACAGCAAATAGGGGAAATCAACACCTGAACGTACAGCAAGCTCTGTTGATGCTGCCAGACGCGGATTAATCTCCATCAGATAGGGAACCCCGTTACTATCTCGCCGGAACTCGATATGCGAGACTCCTTCCAGATCAATTTCGCGCACAAGGCGCTCGGCTTGATCACCAATATCGGGCGGCATGGCAATGCTCTGGCCAAGCACTGATTGGCCCCCCAATGGAGGCTGTGTGCGCTTCCCCCACTGGGCAAAACGCGCATAGATTGTACCGTTGGCATAGAGAAAAGTTAAGGACTCACGCCGACCAGAGAGGAACTGTTGGAAGAGCGTTGCGCCCCCGGATTTCGTCAATTCTTCAACTGCATAACGGGCCTCGTCAGGAGTTGTTACGAGCTGCGATGCTAGCCTGACTCCATGATGCTCGTCACCTATCCAGGACTCCACAGGTTTAATCACCGCCGGTAGCCCGATCTCGCACAGAGCGGCATCTACTTCGCTGACCGCCTTCACACCAATGGCTCTAGGGATATGTATCCCCAGTTGTTTGGCAATACTGAGAGTTTGTGGTTTATTGACGGCAATTGCCAGAGCCGATTCTTTGGCCAAACCAATATGTACCCTTCGCTCCAGTCGCTCACGATGCCGACGTACCAATGCAATAGTTGCATCCGATGAGGTGATGAGGACACGTGTGCCAGTATGTTCTAGCACCTGCTCTAGATAGTGAAGATACTCATCCGTACCTTCACCTGCGGGGCAGATAAACGCTTGCTGGCACCAGAGTGATGAGAAGGTATGCTCCTTACCAGTATTTCCCAGAGCCGCAACTCTCAGTCCTCTTTTACCGAGTGAACGCACGCTAGCAAGCGATTGTCGCAGTACAGCATCAAGCACCAAGGCATCATAGATTACCTGCCGATCTTCATGCTGCATAGAATCGAGCTGCGGTTGGACAAATTCCGCAACTTGCAGAGGCGTCTTTCCTTCGATATGATTACCTAAAGAATCTTCCATAATCTTTCCCTTATATTTACCGCAGACCGTCGTTTAGTGCGGCGTTCCTTCGCTTGTTCAACCCACTTCCATAGAGGAGAAAAGAAATGCCAGACGCCAGAGATTTCCGCCGCCATCACTAACCAATGGCGAGTAACATCACCCAAAACACGCGGGAGTTGATAGGGATCATTTTGTGCAGTAACGATGCCATTATTAGCCGTTACCGCCCAGGCGTAACCTGCTTGCCGAACTGCCTGCAAAGCTACATTACCAATGTGCTCATACTTTCCTACAGGATAGGCAAACGTTCGCACTGGATGACCTAACTGTTGCTCTAATATCTCTTTACACTTGCCTACTTCTTGCCTCACCTCTTCTGGACTTGAGAGGTAGGCGAGGATAGGATGATGCATTGTATGCGCCCCAAATGAAACCCACCCGGTCTCTTCCATCTCATGTATCTCTTTCCACGTTAGTGGTCGGAATGCCTCCGATTTCGTGCTTACAGACACGGGCACACCCAGCATTTTACGAATATTCACAAGGAATGCCTCACGTTCTGCAACTGAACCGGCATGACGTAGACGCTCATCGATTGTTTGCGTAAGCAATCCTCGCTCCTCTGCTCGTTTCAGGTGATAGGTATGCCCTTCAAGGGTTACATTTTCCACCTGCGCAAGATGCACGAGGCGCTGTCCCTCCAGCCACCAGAAGTAATCACCACTTTCAACATAGCCCGGGATGAGAAAGATACTGATCGGCACATTCAACTCACACGCTAGCTCATAGGCATAAGTATAGTTATCGTAATACCCATCGTCAAAGGTCAGCACCAGCGGTGGACGTTGGCCACGTCCTTTTTTGCTCTCTCCTACTGATGAATAGACTTCCTCGAGAGCTTCTTCAAGGTGGAGCATACGATAGTGACGACGCAGATAGAGCAGGTGCCTACGCAGATCCCCTCCACTTGCACGATGGTAATTCAGTATAATCAGGCATGGCCCGAAACGTTGTCTCCACCAGCGTGCGAGCCTTACCAACCCACTGTAGTAGAAGCATGCGGCAACGAATATTCCCATCAGCCTGCGCATAATGAGTCCCTCCCTCACAAGGACTATACTGCTCGTTGGTGATGATAGGATGTTGATGCCGGTAGAGATGCGGGTGATACTCTACAATGCTGGTGCAGAGATACAATACGATTCCTCCCAGATATGCTTAGATCGATAGTTATTGGGTGCGAGAGTCAAACGTACACCTTAAATAGCATTTTTTAACCGATTTTACATCCCGTTCTTAATCTTTCCTTCATGTGCCTATGCTATACTATCTCGGTAACTTTACATGTCTATTCTGCCAAATCTCTATTTTCGGAGCATTATTGTGGATAAGCCATATAACACGTATCGTCAACAACAAGAAGAGGTGAATGCCTACTTTCACGCTCGATCATCGTACTGGAAAGACATCTACAGAGGAAATAGCCTTTCTGCCGAGATTTATCGGCAGCGCCAGGCTGCCGCACTTGCCTGGGTCGATGAGCTTGCCCTACCACCGGACTCTCGTGTACTGGAAATCGGTTGCGGGGCAGGCTTTCTCTCAGTCGCGCTTGCCCAGCGTGGCTTGCGCGTTCATGCTATTGATGCTGCTGAAGCCATGGTAGAATTGACTCGTGAGCATGCCCAGGAAGTTGGAGTCATCGGACAAGTTTCGGTGGACATCGGTGATGTTTACAAATTGGCCTTCGCACATGGCTCTTTTGACCTGGTAATCGCACTTGGTGTCATCCCCTGGCTGGCACATCCAGAGCTAGCGATCTGCGAGATGGCCCGCGTAACTCGATCCGAGGGTTACATCCTGGTTACAGCCGACAATAAGGAACGTCTTGACAACCTTCTTGACCCAATACTAAATCCAGTGATAGTGCCGATTAGAAGATGGATCGGAGGTAAGCTCAAACAAATTGGGCTACATCACCAATCGTCGAAGAGTACGGAGGCAACCTATCACACGCCCCACTTTATCAACCGGACTCTGGCGAGCGCCGGACTCATGAAGATCAAAGGCATGACAATCGGGTTTGGCCCATTCACCTTCTTGCGGCGCAAAGTCTTCTCAGACTCCCGAGGTATTGCACTCCACCAGCGGTTGCAGAGCCTTGCTGATTGTAATGTCCCCTTCTTGCGCTCCACCGGTGCACATTATCTGATTCTCACAAGAAAATCGGTCTCTCCTGCTGCTGAAGGATCAACAAGCGCAACTTTCAACCCTGGTACCGCAAAAGCGTTATGACCATGCTCGACTACAAATTGCTCCCGGAGGGTTCTCTTTCTGGCTGGATTTGCTGAGCAAAGACGGGGTAGCCGAGCAACTGGCTAGAAATCTGGCTAAAAGTGCGAGGATCACCACTACACCACAACTGAAGCTTTCCATAAGCGGGATACTTTGGATGAACGGGACGTATCAATGCTTCTGCATCCAGAACTGAATGTGTGCAACGTGCTATAGCTAATGCGTTATCAATGACCTGAACATTGTGCCCGGCAATGCGTTCAATCACAGAACGCAACACTGGAAAATGTGTGCAGCCTAACACAATGACATCAACATTTTCTTTCAGTAAGGGCTGTAGCGCTTGCCTTACCGTTCCTTCCACGATAGGGCCATCAATTTCTCCCTGTTCAACCAGTGTAACAAGCTCTGGGCAGCCAATAGCAAATGTCTGCATACCATCAGTAAAGTCATCTATCAGTTGACGCAAGTAGAGAGATTTAACCGTCTGATTTGTAGCAGCAATGCCAATTCGTCCTGTTTTAGTAGCGCATGCAGCTAACTCCACGGCTGGCGCAATTCCTACAAAAGGAACCGAGAAGGTACTGCGTAACGTATTGAGTGCTGCTAATGAAGCAGTATTGCATGCAACAACGATAAGTTTCACTTCCTGCTCGATGAGAAAACGGTTGGCCTGGATCGACAGCTTGCTGATTTCAGCATCATTCCGCATGCCATAGGGGCAGTTAGCAGTATCACCGAAGTAGATGAAGTTCTCGTGCGGTAACTCCTTGCGCAGAGCTGAGAGAATGGTTAATCCTCCTACACCCGAATCAAAAACCCCAATAGGAGCCTCAGCTCTTCCATTTAACCCAGATCTCTCATCCGATAAGTTCACAGAGGCATCCTCCTAAGAACGTGCTTTCCTATCAGTTACGGCAAATTAAAGATGATTGCTCCTAATGTTCACTGCTTCAAAATTTGAGGATTCACCAGAGCATTCATTATATGTGTCATCAAATTCTGGATAGCAGGGATCACAGGATTCTGGCTGGCACATAAGTCGTCCACCTGGTATCGATAGCTGTCAAGTGCAATTGTCCAATAGATAGAACCGGTAGCAAAGACCATCGCATCTGATGGAGCGATATAATAGGTAGTATTACTTAAGTCAGGTGCGATGGCACCTGAGGCGGTATCCGAGCTTTGCGTATGTGTTGTACCAAGTACCTGGAGACCTTGAGGCGTGGCACCATTATTGTAGACGCGATCCCACTCATATCCCACCAGGTCGCAGCCATATTTCTGCCCCGCTTGCAGCCCTGTTCCGTTCAACAACGGAGATGTTGCCTGAGAATCGACTTCCCACGAAAAACCTTGCCGCACATGCGTCAGGTCAGAAAACATGATGCCGATCAGTGCATTTTCCGGACGATGAAGTACAGGATCACGCCACTCAGAAGTTATACGCGTATTGTCTCTACCATAGAATGGGTCAAGTGCTAGGTCACTGATTGATGTTCCTACTTTATAACAGACAACTGTTCGATCTGGCACTCCTGAACTATCTGGCTCAAAGCGCATTTGCCAATAAGCGGCATCCGCTCCTAAAAATGCAAGACCCACGCCATGATCGCGTGCACTCTCTACTCCATCACGCATTTCTTTTGTCCAGTATTCGTCATGGCCAAGAGAAAGATAAGCCTTATGCTTTAGCAACTGTGAAGGATTCTGATGTAAATCAACGCTGCTTATGTAAGAAAGGTCATAACCCTGGCGTTCCATCCAACGGATGGCGTTCACCTCATAAAGTAGAACATTTCCCGATCCTGTTGCCTCTGAATAAGGCCGATCAAATGATACCTTGACAGCCCTCGATGTGCTATTCTGCTCTGAAGAAGATGCATTGTTATTCCCATCAGATTCATACAAGCTGTATCCTCCCCACGTATTATATGCCTGATCCGTTGTATTTGGTGTAACCGCGACATAAGTGGATGAAAAATTACCCCTTAACATCAAATGTAGCATACGTCTGCATCGCATTTGCATCAGTAAACTTAGCCAGATAGACCCCAGTGACCCAATTTGATGGAACTGTAGTTGTATAAGATGGATGCCAGTTGGCCTCAACAAGCCCAATTTTTCTATTCACATAACAGGTATTGCAGCCGACAAGCTGATGATTGAGCGCATCATAGTAGCCCTGTGCACGACCAATCAGATCGTTGAATGAAGCTATGAGGCGACCACCATCACCACCATACCATCCCAATCGATAGATATCGATGGAATAATGCATACCCTGAACTTGTGTACTGACATAGAAGGAGAGTTTCTGCCCTGCTTGTACAGATGTCGCACTGGCATATGCCTGAATTTGGATAGTGGCCGCTTTTCTAGTGGGTATAATCCAACTCGTTGTACCCGGTTGAGCATTCTCACGTGCGATCACGTTGCCTGTAGCGCTTATAGTCGGAGTTGGTGGCACAGTATCTGTACTTACACTTCCACTACCTGCCTGAGAAAATAGAGCAGGGCCAAATAACAGTAGACTTACTGCACCCGCAACCACCACAAAAAATATTGTAACGCTCACAATAATTCGTAGTTTCAAGCCAATACCTCTAGAGAGCCTCATGAACCATGGTAAAAAGTATAGCAGGGCAAAGAACAAAAGCCCTTTCCACATCAGAATAGCATCCAAATGTACTAATCCGATGTTCATCGAGGTAAAGAATCAGTGACACTGGCTAGAAAATAGTGCAGAAATGTTCCTTTTCTCAAAAAGCAATTTCTTGAGGAAGAGAAACATATACCAGGGCACTACTTTCGCAACGACATCTCCACTTTGTCAACAACCAGATATTTATAGGAAAGGCGGTAATCTTGAGAAGGTACGGTAGATACATATGTGCAATAGGCTACTTTGATAGATTGTACCTGACATATATGGGGGAAACTAAACTATTAAGGATGGGTTCAGATGCAGAGTCCTTTAAGTCGCTATATAACGCTCGCTAGACGCTGGGCGTGGATGATTATACTTGGAATAGTCATATGTGGTGGTGGAACATACATCGCCAGTAAGCTTATACGTCCTGTTTATCAATCTTCTGCTTTCATCATTCTTATTATGGGTTCGTCTACTACATCACCCTATGATAGTACCTCCGCCAGTTTAGCAGCATTACCAACATACGCTTCACTAATCACAAACCCTGTAGTGCTTAATCCGGTTCTGGCAGAGCATAAGGGATTAACACTAGACCAGCTTAATAATATGCTCGCGGTGAAACCTCAATCTAATACGCAGGTTATCGAAGTGGATGTCAAGAATACCAATCCACAATTGGCAACACAGATTGCTAATGATGTAAGTCACAGCTTTGCAAATTACGTCAATACGCAACTTCCGGCTAATGTGCAAGTTCTACCTGCCCAGCTACCTACACTTCCTGTAAGTCCCAAGCCATTACCAAATGCAGCGCTTGGTGCATTAGTAGGTCTTGGCCTTGCATTGCTTTGATTGTTATTTTTGAATGGATCGATGATCGCCCATCAAGCCCCGAAGAAATTCAAGAATTGTTAGGTATGGAGATACTGGTAAACCTTCCTCGATTATCACGTAAACAATATATGAAGCCAATTGAGGAGATACCAGCCCTGGCAGAAGGATGTCGCAAATTATGCGCTAATCTGAACGTCGTACAGAGAAATAATCCCTTTAAGCTGGTAATGATCACCAGCGCACGATCGGGTGAAGGGAAAAGCAGCATCGCCAGCGACCTCGCTGCTTTTCTGGCGATGACGGGGAACGCACGCTTCAGTCGACGCCAACTTACATAGTTCAGCATTAGATTCGCACTTTGACATCAAAACACCTGCAGAACTTGCAAGCGGGCTTGTAGTAACCTGGAAGAGATTGAAAACCACCTGAACGGTCAGCCAACAACTATTCCGAACTTGTTTATTGTGACAGCAGGCGTACTTGACTTGCGCGTTCTGACAGCGGGAGCACTCGCTTCTGCCTCTACAGACTTGCTACAGTCTTCCTGGGTTGACCAACTCTTTGAACATTTTAAAAAGGCACCATTCGATTATGTCATTTTCGATACTCCTCCGTTGCTTTCTGCAGCCGAGACACAAATTTTGGCATCGTATGTACATACCGCGTTGCTGGTCATTGACGCGTCTAAAACGCCTCGCCAGCCATTAATACAGGCAAAGCGAGCATTGAATAGAACACATACGAGAATACTTGGCGTTGTTCTCAATAAGAGCCTCTGGCCATCTCAATTAGACTCTGACACAGCTGATCGGTATCGCAACCGGATTAGAACACATACCACTTCGAGCATACTTTCCCCTGAGATACCTCTTTCAGGCAATGGGCATGAGTCAGCAAATGGCAAGGGGATCCGAATATGACAGTCACATTGCCTCTTCGGCGAAACCCCGAAAATGAAAACAAATGATCTTACACCTTCATGGGGTATTGATATAAGGAGCAATCAATGGAGAAGGAGCGGGTATTTAGCACACTACGAGAAGGGATCTCTGCACGGTCCCTACATGTGGGAATTATCGGCCTTGGCTATGTAGGACTACCACTCGCGACTACATTCGCGGAAGCAGGCTTTCATGTTACAGGTATTGATGTAGATCAGCAAAAAGTTGATGCGGCTAATCGCGGTGAAAGCTATATTCCCGATATTGCGAGCAGCACACTACAGTCACTCATTGATACAAAACGCATTGATTTTACCACTGATTTTGCCGTGCTAGACGATATCGATGCGGTAAGCATCTGTGTTCCTACTCCACTGCGGAAGACACGAGACCCTGATATCTCGTATATCATCTCAGCGATACAACAGGTACGAGCACATTTGCATCCTGGGCAACTCATTGTACTGGAAAGTACAACGTATCCTGGTACGACCGATGAAGTCCTGCTGCCAGAGCTGGAGTCGAGCGGTCTGAAAGTGGGTATTGACTTTTTCCTGGCTTTTTCACCAGAGCGCATCGACCCAGGTAATCCCGACTTCGAGACACGCAATACACCAAAAGTTGTCGGTGGCATCACACCTGCATGTACGGAACTAGCACAAGCCTTCTATGGAGCAGCAATTGAGAAGGTCGTGCCAGTCTCCTCTCCTCGCGTCGCAGAGATGACGAAGTTGCTAGAGAATACATTTCGTGCCGTTAACATCGGGCTGGTAAACGAAATCGCCATTATTTGCGAAAAACTTTCCATTGATGTATGGGAAGTTATTGATGCGGCGGCAACGAAACCCTTTGGTTTCATGCGTTTTCTACCAGGCCCAGGACTGGTGGACATTGCATTCCAGTTGATCCTCATTATCTTTCCTGGAAACTCAAAACCCTTGATTACACAGCCCGTTTTATTGAACTCGCCGCTGAAATCAACAGCAGCATGCCACATTATGTCGTGAATAAGATCAGCGAAGCACTGAACGAACAACGCCGCAGTTTCAATGGTGCGACCGTGCTTGTGCTGGGTGTCGCATATAAACGCAATGTAGGTGATATGCGTGAATCGCCCGCCATTGACATTATTCAGGATCTGATGGCTCGTAAAGCAGTAGTGCTCTATAACGACGAGTATGTACCATCTCTGGCAGTTCGCGGCACGATACTACATTCACAAACTCTGAGTAGCGGCTTGCTGCAGGCGGCAGACTGTGTAGTCATTGTCACAGACCATAGTTATTATGATGTTCCCTGGATTATCCGCGAGGCACGCTGCATTGTAGATACACGCAATATGACACAGGGTCACAACGATGAAAAAATTTTCCGGCTCTGAAAAAAAAAAAAAAAAAAAAAAATTTGAAAAGGTTTTATAACACATGTCGCGGTCTAATGGGGCTTTAAGCAATACCAGTGCACATCTGATAGCAGTGCATCTGAAAAGTGCAAATAAACAAATTTTTCGGGCATTGATGAGTATTGCCTCCGCTACCCTGTTAGTCCGTGTGTTCGGTATGCTCAATCAGATTATTGTTACCCAACGATTTGGAGCGGGGGCAATAAGGGATGCATACTTTGTTGCCTCGGCATTGCCTACACTCATAGCTTCATTGGGAGCTAGCGCTATTGAGTCTTCGGGTCATTCCGGCCTATGCAAAAGTGCGTCACCGAAAAGAGCAGGCTTCCATACTTTTCAGTACACTGCTCAATCTCATACTTCTCGTTTCCGCCTTGCTGACGGTGCTCCTATTGATTTTTCGTCGTCAGATGATTTTCATTTCGGCCCCAGCATTGGATTCATTCGGGCAGAAACTTGCTGTAAACCTGACACCGTTCGACTCCCAGCATCGTGCTAATGGTGGGAATAGCTTTGCTGGAAGACGTGCTTAATACAGAAGGGGCAGTTCGGTTCGCCTGCATATGCCGAACTACTAGTACCACTCGCCACTGCTATACTTGTATTCACATTAGGTGGACCACAGGGTGTAGTCATCCTCTGCATAGGAACCATTGTAGGACTTTGCCTTCATGTTTGCGTGCAATCCTCCGCGTACGACGCGCAGGCACGAACTTATCGATGGACGTGATAGATTTGCGCAATCCCTGCGATCAACAACATTTTGGTAGAAGTCTGTGTAGCACTTCTCGGCGCATTAATCAGTCAGGCAAGTCCATTAGATGATCAGATATTTGCCTCTTATCTTTCTGCCGGCAGTATCTCTTCCATTATTACGCGCTCAAACTCATAAGTTTTCTGTCGGTGTAATTTTTGCCTCCGCCTGGATGTGCCGTCCTGCCTTATATTCACGGCAAGCTGCCATAAATGATATGAAGGCCTTCAAGGAAACGCTACGCCTCTATTTGTGGGCGGTAGGCGCTGGAAACATCCCGTTATTATAGCGCTGATACCGACTGTATATCCGCTGGTGCAAATCCTCTTTCAATGGGGAGCCTTCACTGCTGAAGATTCCAATCGTACTGCGTCGATATTGATCGGCTTTATCGTGGGCCGGACGCCTATGGCGTTGGCTTTAGTAGAGCCAGGGCATTTAGCGCCTCCGAAGACCAGGGTGCTAATGGGAGTTACGGCATTCAGTATATTTGCTAATGCATTCTTTGACTATATTTTTTCTCGCCTTTGGCAGGGGATTGGCATTGCCGTGGCTACCTCGGCCGTCTACTTTTGCACTATGTGCATCCTGTTCTATGTACTACAATGCAGGATTGGCAAGCTCAATCTACTCACACCTCCATCTGAACTGTCAAATGTCCTGGAGAAGATAGGCCTTGCTTCACAGTTAGAAAGTTCATGGTTTGGCATACCGTATAAATTGCGCCAAGAGGTTATACGTATCGGTCTCATACTGGCACTCTTTGCAATTGGAATTTTTGGTGTCTTGCAAAATGGTCTTTATATGTTGCGAACTGCCTTTGGGTCGATCGTTGTGCTCGCCTTCCTACGCTATCGCTATGCTCTTCTGATCGCCTGGATACTGGTCGATGTCTTCATTGGCTCATCCATACAATTTTTCCAGGGCAACAATATCGATACAGGCCTGACTATCCCAACCTTGCTTTTAATGACATGCATGCCAATTGGACAGGCATTTCGGCGTATGCGACCGCTGTTATTTCTATTGATCTACTTCTTGTGGGTATTTGCCAGCATTGGAATTCCAGTATTGGCCTGGGACTATTCCTTACGAATTGGTTGCTCCTCCTTGATAATGTGGCAGTGGCTGTACTAGTTATAAATCTGCTTACCTCAGGAAACGCTTATTGAGACTTATTGATGCTCTTATACTTCTCTCAACAATAATTTCTCTATATGGTGTCTATGGCTATCTCACCAAGCAAAATGGAGTCCCAGACTCTACAACATCGCTCTTCCGTATTGGTCAATTTTCCGTGATGCACCGACGTTATTAGCGTTCTTCCTCTCCATGATCATTCCGTTAGCAATCTACCGCACTTTCAAGCTTCATGGCGTCAAGCGTATTGGTGGACTGCTGGTAACAGCTCTCTTTCTGATAACACTTGGGCTGACCTTCACACGTAGTGCTTTGATCAGCGTTCCCCTAAGCATTCTCGTCCTGATCCTCTTCCTCCCTTCCGGGAAGATGAGGACCCAGTTGCTTATCACTACTGCGACGTTAGCAGCCTTGATAGTGTTTGTGCTCGTAGCCAGCAATGTACCTGTCTTTGATCGATTTTTCAATCAGGATATTTCGACGCTCAACGGGAGGACCTACATCTGGCAAGCATTACTGGACCACTTTGACCCAACACAGATCCTTGGCAACGGTCTCAATGCTTCCGATATTCTGTTGACCAATCTACGCGTGGGCTTTGGAGGAGGCGTGATCGGTACCGCCGCACATAATCTCTTTCTAGGGACGCTCTACGACCATGGCGTCATTGGAGTGAGCTTACTGATCCTTGCCCTTGCATCGCTAGCCATCTGCTTGATCAGAGGAGCACTAAAAACGAGGGGCGAACAACGTGTGATGTTTGCGGTAGCATTGGCAGTCTTCGTAAATATCTTACTTCAGTCTCTTGATTTAACTATATTCGGAACCAATCAATAAGTATTTACCTCTGGATCATCATGGCATTGCCGTTTGCGCTTTGCTGGTCCGCATCAAAGCAACAACTTGTACCTTCTAAAGAAGACTTTGAGGATGGCACAACACAGCCGCATGTGCCAGAAGTGTGGAGTCAAACCGAAAGCGATGTACTTGTATCTAATCTTCAAGATAATACCTATGATCATAGGTGAGGAGTAATTTGTGAAAGATCGTCTTCGCATCTGTTACATTTCTTTTTGGTTCTCGCCTTCGGTGGCCGGGGCAGAGGTGCGAGCGGAAAAACAGGCGCGTCAACTTCAGGCTCTTGGACATGATGTAATAGTTGTCACACTACGGCATGCTAAGAGTTGGAAACGAACAGAGATGCTTGATGGCTTACCGGTTATACGTGTAGGCGGAATATATAAACGCGGAGGAAGGTTACGCATCGGCAGACTTGGATATTTGCCGATTTCATCACAACGTTCCTTGCCCTCTGGCGGTTACGTCATTCATATGACGTGATTTATGCTTCCAGTTGTCTCCCCCTGCCGCACTCGCCGCTAAGCTTCTACATAAGCCACTCATACTCAGCATCCAGTGTGCGGGACCAAGTGAGTCACAACTCAAGCAGCTTGAACATGGAGCGAGGTTAATGGCCGATACCTTGACTGATACTTCCTTCCTGACAGTCGATACGAAGGATTGGATCGCAGGTGCAGGCGACATTGCCCATATTCCTCAGTTGGCACTAGGTAACTTGATGTTGCGAATTATACGGAAGTCGAATGCATTCTACCAGATTCTGAGTACACGCAGCCGTTCCTATCTCACCTCTCATGGATTTCCCGCGGACAAGATTATATACATTTCTGGTAGCGTCGATACTGAGAAGTTTCGTCCGGCCCCCGAACGGCGGCCCAATCCTATAACGCCAGAGCGAGATATCATATGTGTGGCACGCCTGGATTACACAAAGGGAGTCGATGTGTTACTGCATGCCTGGGGAAGGATGATGCGTGAACCGGCAGAATGGCGCATGCACCTGAAACCACGTTTACGCCTTGTCGGCGAAGGCACATACAGGACCCAAATGGAACGCATCGTTGCAGAGCTAGGCATCACGGACAGCGTGGAGTTTCTGGGGCTGCGAACAGACGTAATCGATCTCCTACAACAGGCATGGGCATTCGTAATACCTTCCCGCTGGGAGGGCATGTCCAATGCTTTGCTGGAAGCTATGGCGTGTGGTTTGCCCTGCGTTGCTACATGCGTCAGTGGAAATGAAGACCTCATATTCGATGGCATCAATGGTTTAGTGGTTGAGCCGGAGCAGCCTGCTGAGATGGCTCTGGCCCTGCGCCGCATTATAGAAAATACTGACCTCGCCCAGCAGCTTGGAACTGAGGCACGAGCAACAGTTGTCCGCGATTATAAGTTGTCCAATGTTGTCGATCAATGTGTGCAACTTTATCAAGGTCTTCTTTCGCAAGAGAAACGTATTGTGCCCCTTGTATTAGAAAGAAAGGAGAATTGATGACCAAACTCCGTATTTATATCGTGATTAGCACCTTTCTTCCAGCAGTTGGCGGGGCCGAAAAGCAGGCCTTTGCACAAGCCGCAAGCTTGCGCAAGAGGGGCTATGATGCGACGATTGTTACCTTCCGACACGAGGCCTCCTGGCCACAGTGTGAAATGATCGAAGGGGTACCGGTCATACGTGTGGCTGGAAGAGTACTTATAGATCGCTGGAAGCTGCCACGGCTCATACAAAAATTAGCATACCTCATGGCTTTGTTGATAATGGGTTGGTCACTATGGAGAGATCGAAGCCGTTACGATGTATTACACGTCTACCAACTCAGCGTATTGGCAATGCCCAGTGCACTGGTATGCCGATTGATCGGTAAACCAATGATTATTGCAATACGTTCAGCAGGTTCAGGTGGAGTTACCAAGTATCATAATCAAGCCATGTTGCTCGCTGGAGCCCTTGATCCTACAGCAGCATGGTTACAAGTTGACGGGCGACTGCAGGCTACTGGGCGAGTGTACGTTGGGAGCGATTTAGAAATGTTGGCACGTATGGGAAGGCCCGTTTTACGACTGGCCCGCTTTTTGCTCCAAAGCGCTCATGCAGTCATGGTGGTACTGAGTTCACGCATGAAGAAATCTCTTGCTGAATATAACTTCGATCTGCCTGACGTACAACTCATTCCTAGCGGAGTAGACACCAGACGCTTTCAACTCGTCAATGCAAATACTTCCTCCACTAAACGAGATCAAGTCGTTGTATGCGTATCTGGATTGCGCTATGAAAAAGGTATCGATGTATTACTACAGGCCTGGTACCTGGTACACAAACAGGCTCCACAGGCCCGACTGATCATTGTAGGCGGAGGTTCTCTACAAAATCAACTTGAGCGATGGCTGAAGCGCTCGATATTGCAGATAGCGTCGAATTTGCTGGTTTACAGAACGATATTCCAGCTCAATTGCACCGGGGCAGTATAGCAATATTGCCCTCTCGCTGGGAAGGTATGCCCAATGCCGTTCTGGAGGCGATGGCATGTGGCTTGCCATGTGTATCAACTCGTGTCAGTGGCAGCGAGGATATCATTCAGCATGGCGTCAACGGCCTACTTGTCAAACCTGAAGACTATGAGGGAATGGCACAGGCACTACTTACCTTCCTACGCGATCCAGCATTGATCCAGGAATATGGACATGCAGCTCGTGAAACGATCGAAAGGCACTATTCACTTGAACAAGTTATGGATAGATATATAGAACTTTATCAAAGCGTGACGGATCACCGAGCAGATTGCGGAGGATATACCGTCTCCTAAGGTTTACCAGCAGTCATAAAGATAGATATGCGAAAGGATGAAAGACAATGTGCGGAATAGCTGGATTTATTGATGTAGAACGTAGTCGTAACAACGCGGAGCAACTCATAGACAGCATGTGCAAAGTTATTCGTCATCGTGGGCCAGATGATCAGGGAACCTGGGTTGGTGATGGAGCTGCACTAGGCATGCGCCGTCTCTCAATTATTGACCTAGCAGGTGGGCATCAACCCATTTTTAACGAAGATCAAAGTATCCTCGTTGTCCTCAACGGGGAAATTTATAACTATCGAGAGTTGCGGGAAGAACTTCAAGCGCGTGGTCATGATTTTCGCACAAATAGTGATACTGAGACGATAGTGCATGCCTACGAAGAGTATGGTGACGATTGCGTCAAGCACTTGCGTGGCATGTTTACCTTTGCCCTTTGGGACAGAAAACGCCAACGCCTGCTGGCCGCGCGTGATCGTTTCGGCAAGAAGCCTCTGAATTACTACTGGGATGGGCAACGATTGATCTTTGGCTCTGAAATCAAATCCATCCTTGAAGCGGGTATTCCTCGCGAAGTCAATCCTATTGCTCTTGATAACTATATCGCTTTGGTCTGTACCTACTCCAAATACACTCTTCAAGGAAGTCTGGAAGCTTCCTGCTGCTCATATTCTCATCTATGAAAATGGACAGATTCGCACAAAACGTTACTGGGATTTGCCCTTTACGCCGACATGCCAGGATGATGAAGCAACAGCGATTGAGCGACATACGAACTGCTGAAAGAGGCGGTGCAAGTCCGTTTGATGAGCGAGGTGCCTCTAGGGGCATTTTTGAGCGGTGGAGTTGATTCGAGTATCGTCGTAGGGCTGATGAGCCAGATGATGTCTCAGCCAGTTAAAACGTTCTCCATCGGCTTTGAAGAGGATGACTACAGCGAACTTCCCTATGCTCGGCAGGTAGCAAAACACTTCGGTACCGATCATCACGAATTTTTCGTACGTCCGGAGCTTGTATCGGTGCTGCCACAACTCGTCTGGGCCTATGATGAACCTTTTGCAGATTCATCCATGTTGCCAACCTATTATGTCTCTAAGCTGGCACGTGAACATGTGACGGTTGTTCTGACAGGCGATGGAGGAGATGAAATCTTTGGTGGCTATACCAGCTATCAGCGTGAATTGGCAATCAATCGCATTCCAAACCCACTCGCTTCTTGCTTGGATATGCAAGCACACTGATGCCAGATGGGATGCGTGGTAAAAAACGTCTAACAACTTGCGCAAGGACCTGGCTACTCGCTGCGTGCAGGCAGGAGCAATCTTCTCTCCCGACTCACGTTCCTCGATGTACACTCCTGAATATTTGCTGTGAGCGACCATGATCCTTACGACGGCTAAATCAGTAATTTCGCCGTATCGGACCTCGACATAACAGCGCAGCAGCAGTATGTTGATGCACGAAAATATCTCGTTGACGATATTCTGGTCAAGGTGGATAAGGCTAGCATGTTCAACTCACTCGAAACCCGCGCACCACTGCTCGATCAGTATCTGGTTGAATACGTAGCGTCCCTCCCTTCAACCATTCGCACACACGATGGCACATTAAAGTACCTGCTGAAAAAGGTAGCAGCAGATATCTTACCCGCCGAGAATCTAAACCGTCGCAAACAAGGCTTTGGCGTACCGATTAAGCATTGGCTTCGTCGGGACCTGGTTAACTACTCCCATGAACTGCTCGAATCACCACGAGCGCAACAACGTGGCATCTTTAACCCACAGTCATTCCGATCTGCTGAAAGCACATGCCAGTACAAAGCTGGTAAACCACAGCGACGCGATCTGGGCCTTACTCTGCCTGGAACTCTGGTTCCAGATCTATATGGACGAACCGTCCATTCATATTGAGCAGAATGCCCAAGCATATATCACAACTGGCCGTTAAGCGAAAGGGAAAAGAAATGTGCGGCATTTGCGGTATCTATAATGTACGGAGTCAGGAACCGGTCTCCAGGAATCTGATCGAGCGCATGACACACCTGATATCCCATCGCGGGCCAGACGATAGAGGTCTATCTCGATGGCCCCATAGGCCTGGGCTTTGCACGCCTCAGCATTATCGACTTGAGCGGTGGCCATCAGCCGATGTCGAACGAAACTGGTGATATCTGGATCGTCTTCAATGGCGAGATCTGGAATTAAGGTCGCTTCGCAAAGAGTTGAGGAGCCAGGACACCAATTCCGTACAAACTCCGATACAGAGACAATGGTTCATGCCTATGAGGAATATGGCGTGGATTGTGTCGCCCGCCTGCACGGTATGTTCGGCTTCGCTCTCTGGGAAGCCGTCAAAGACGGTTGCTGCTGGCACGAGATCGCGCTGGAAAGAAACCACTCTACTACACCATGAACGGCGATTTCTGTTTGCCTCTGAGATTAAATCGCTCTATCGACCCCCGGTGAGGCAGGTAGACCTACAAGCAATGGGGGATTTTCTCAGTGTGCGCTACGTTCCTGGTCCAGCAACTCTCTTTACGAAAATCTATAAAGTGCTGCCCGGCCATTGGCTACTTGTGAGGATGATAAACTTCACGAAGAGTGGTACTGGGATTATACTTTTGGTCGACTGAACATCTTCCATCGATGAGTATATCCAGGGATTCGGCACATGTTCAGCGGGCGGTCGAGGAACGAATGATAGCCGATGTGCCGGTAGGTGCTTTCCTCAGCGGCGGTGTAGACTCCAGCATCGTCACCGGTATTATGAGCCAGTTGACGAATCAGCCGGTGCAAACATTCGCAGTCGGCTTCGATGTTCCGGGTTTAGCGAACTACCTTATGCACGCCTTGTCGCTGATCATTTTGGCACCGAGCATCACGAGCTGGTTGTGAAATGTTCAGACCTCTCCCAATACTGGCCGCTCCTTACCTGGCACCGCGATGAGCCGGTCAGCGAACCCTCTGATCTTGGGGTCTATCTGATCTCTAAGTTGGCACGTCAGCACGTGAAAGTCATACTGTCAGGCGAGGGTGGTGACGAACTTTTCGCAGGCTATCCGAAATATGTCGTCGATTGGATGGCTCGTTACTACCATATCCTTCCTGCCGCTATGCGCGACAACGTGATCATGCCACTGCTCGATCCACTTCCTTACAGCATGCGAAAACTCAAGACAGCAGCACGCAACTTGTCGCAACCTGCTCCACAACGTTGGATGGCATGGTTCGGGATATTTAATGGCCCGTTGAAAGAAAATATCCTTTCTGAGAGCACAAGGGCAAGCATCGATACCGATGCGAGTCGCATCTTCCGGCGCTGGCTGGAGAAAAACCCGCAAAGGGACAATCTGTCAGCGATGCTCTACCTGGATACCAAAATCTGGCTGCCCGATAACTTACTCATGAAGGGCGACAAGATGACGATGGCCGCCTCGCTAGAGGCCCGTATGCCGCTACTTGATTACAAGCTGACGAGTATGCAGCCAGTATTCCCTCGAACGTCAAGATTCAGACCATTTCAAGCCAAGTACCTGCTCAAGCGAGCCTTCGCTGACTTCTTGCCAAAGCCCATTCTGACAAGGAAGAAGATGGGCTTTAATGTACCGACAGGCACATGGTTTCGCGAGGGTCAACGAAACCTTATCACACAGTTGCTGCTTTCTGAACGTACACGCAGCCGTGGATATCTGAACAGCGAGTTCGTGGCAACTATGTTACGTGACCATCTCGAAGGAAAGACAAACTACCAGGCACAATTATTTCTCCTTGCCAGCCTGGAACTGTGGTTCCGGGTCTTTATCGATAGCACTCAACTGGATTATCCTCAACAATCGGTAGAGGAGCTATTGGAAGACAGTGGTTTACCTGACGACCGCAAGGGTCGCCACTACATTTCTTCAGCGCCCAGCCATAAGGAATTTGAAATGAGGAAGGAGCCTAATTATCGTGTCTACTACATACGCTGAGCAGCAGAGCCAGCATCCCAGGCGCAAAGAAACCATACCGGGTTTTAATGGTAACAGGAGTCTACCCAACAGAGCAGGCTCCTCATAAAGGAACCTTTATTAAATCCCAGGTCGACTCTCTGATTGCCGAAGGTCTTGAAGTAGAGATCATCCATCCGAAACCTGGCCCTGTGCCGTTACGCTATGCGAGTGCTGCTCTACAGGTTTTCCGCAAGACGCTGACGAAACGGTTCGATATCGTTCATGGTCATTATGGTCAATGGTGCTTCTTTGCACGTATGCAGTGGACTACTCCTGTAGTTGCTTCCTTCCTGGGTGATGATCTGCTTGGCACCGTCAACGCGCAAGGTGAATATAGCAAGATGAGTGCATTGATAGTGCGCATGAGCCGCTGGCTTTGCCGACGGGTTGATGCCGTCATCGTCAAATCCCAGGGGATGAAGCAGTCTACAGGATGCGACAATGTCTTCGTTATTCCTAACGGTGTGGATTTTGAGGTGTTTCATCCTATCCCACGGGCAGAAGCTCGTGCCGCACTAGGTTGGGATCCAGAGCGCAACTATATCCTCTTTTGTAATGATCCTAAGATCCCTGTGAAGAATTTTCGACTAGCAGAAGCTGCAATCGAACGCTTGCAAGCCAAAGGCATAGACGCCGAGCTAGTAGTTGCTAATGGGATCTCACACGAAACAGTTGTGTTGTACATGAACGCGAGCAATGCAGTCATTCTACCATCCATTGCCGAGGGATCTCCTAATGTTGTGAAGGAGGCAATGGCTTGCAATGTACCGGTCGTGGCCTCAAATGTCGGTGATGTAGCGGAAGTCATAGGTCGTACACAAGGGTGCAGCGTCTGCTCGCTCGATGCAGACGCCTTCGCAGAAGGACTGGCAATAGCGATTGAACATGGGGACCCAACAACGGGCAGAACAGATATTGCGCACCTGGAACGCTCAATCATAGCGAGGCAGGTGCTGGCAATCTACGACCAGATCGTACGCAAGAGGGGAGAAGAGCGTGGGAAACAATCCGCATATCAGATCCTAATCACTGTATCGGCCCTATAGGAAGAGAGCGTAGCATGTCAAAAACTCCAAAAGTTCTGATGCTGGTAGAAAATCTCCCGGTTCCTGGAGACCGCCGTGTCTGGGAAGAGGCAAAGACGCTGCGTGACGCCGGATATCAGGTAAGTATCATCTGCCCTAAAGGCAATGGACGGTATGAAGAGTCGTATGCTTGCACTGATAGTATCGCAATTTATCGATATAGATTGCCTAATACCACCAATAAATATATGGCCTATGTTGCAGAATACGGCGTAGCCTTATTGATGACGTTCTTGCTCAGCTTCAAAGTTTTTTTCAAGTGTGGCTTTGACATCATTCACGCAGCCAATCCTCCCGACCTCTTCTTTCTAGTTGGCCTCTTCTACCGGGCATTTGGCAAAAAATATATATTCGATCAGCATGACCTAGCACCTGAGATGTTCAAAGTGAAATTTCAGGAACGTATGAAGTGGCTATACCGGCTCCAGTTATATCTGGAAGCATGTTCTTATCGAACAGCACACGTGGTTATTACGTCAAATGCATCACAGAAAAATATGGCTGTTGAGCGCGGCCATTGCTATTCCGGCAAGGTGTTTGTTGTACGCAACGGGCCGAATTTACAACAAATGGAGCCAATGCGATCCTGAGCCTGAGTTAAAAGGGAAGCGGTCGTATTTATTGGCCTACGTTGGAGTGATGGGGGTGCAAGATGGGATTCAAATATGCCCTTTATGCCCTCGATGAACTTGTACACAAACGTGGACGCATGGATACTTCTTTAGTGTTGATTGGTGATGGTGATCACGCTCCGACGCTACGTACACTTGCTCATGATTTGGAACTGGATGAGTATGTGAATTTTGTCGGCTGGCAGGAAAGCAAAGATGTACTGCGCTATCTTTCGGTTGCGGACATAGGTCTATCACCCGATCCCCAAAATGGGCTGAATGAGCACTCTACCATGATTAAGACTATGGAATACATGGCGATGGGGATGCCAGTAGTAGCGTTCGATCTTTCCGAGACGCGCTATTCAGCCCATGAGGCTGCACTCTATGCTATGCCAAACATTGTGGAAGATTTCGCCGACAAAATTGAAATCTTACTTGACGATGCAGCACTTCGATGCACCATGGGAGCAATTGGACGGAAACGGATCGAGGAAAAGCTCAGTTGGGAACATTCAAAAAAGGAACTTTTGCTTGCCTATAAGATGCTCACAACTGGAAGTTCTGAATCAGTCGTCTCTGCCTCCGATGCGGCAACAAAAGATAAAGAACTCGTCAAGAGTATCCTAGCTAAATGATTACCTGAGTATGAACCGATTATCCATACGTTTTGAGAGAAGATTTCTCCTGGGCGCTAGCTGGAACTGGTCAAGAGTACCATAGCTGATAAAGGGGATAGTGTAAGGGTTTGTCCAATTGAGTTACCATACAAATCTTTATAGTGATAGCGAGAATGAGGGTTATGGTGTAGCTATTGGTGTTACCAGGGTTAACCAGGCTCAAACCCTGACTGTATTGACGCAAATAGACGCCTTGTGTTTGGTACATGGGTCCACTCGGACTACCTATCTGTGCAGCATACTCACTGTACAAGGATTGTCCTCCATAGCCTTGAAGGGTAGAAATGTACAAGGCTGAAGTATGTTCTTTAGCCATCAGATAGGAAGCAAGCGCCCATTGAATCTCAGCACGACCGATAGAGGGAAATTGGTTGATGATATAGTATGGTTTATTTTGTTGCTGCACAGCTTGGATAAACTGTATAGCCTGTAACCAATTGCTATTGGTCAGGTAGCCATCGCCAAAGTTCGTGAAACCACCTTCATCTAGCACACCATCCACGTGGCTGAGGACTTGCCGCACAGATGGACCATCAGGAGAGAGACCACCTATAGAGAGATTAGGTATAAGTGCTAAAGGATGTTGCAGGTGATGCAGAGCTTGCTGCATGAGCGTGAGCCAGGTAATAACATCGGTGGTCCACTGGGGATCATCGAGCTGTCCAGTATAACGTTGGACCCACTTACCCTGAATATAGCTACCACAGGCTCCAAACTGATTTTGTAAGTTTACATTATCTGCTGCGATACCGTCGTATCCGATTTTGCTCGCGGGTTGTGCATAAGTCTGTACCTGCCAGGATACCACTGCGGGATTGGTAAAATCGAATGGCACATTGGGATCGCCAAATTCATATGCTGGGGTGACGCGATCGCACTTATAGAGTACCCAATCCGGATGATTTGTTGTCCAATAATTCAGATCAGCGTGTTTTTCGCTGTTGGAAAATGCACCGCCATCACGGTGAAAAGGAATATAATAAGTGAGGAAGATATTCGGGTTACCTGAGCGAAATGCGGAAACATTCTGTGGACTTGCCCCCCATACAAAATCGTAGTGTTTTGCAATGGCCGCTGGATTGGATATGTTATAATCAAAATCCAAAAAAGAATGAATATTGTTCCAGGTATCAATGAAGGGACGTATCAAAATATTCCCAGCAGAGCGCGTACTTATAGGAGATGGCGTAGAGGTTGGCTGGGGTATTGGCGCTAGCGGAACAGAATGTGCCCCAGGAGGCGACAAGCTAGGATCCCTTGATGGACCACAAGAACTGAAAAGCAAAAGAAGTGTGAGACCAATAGGCCAGTAAGGCAAAAGCTTTTTCAATAGGATCGAAACTATCACAAGGTACTCTCCATACAAGTTGTAGCAGTATACTGTGAGATATGAGCGATTTTTCGCACTCGTACTCGTAAGAGTATCGATTACGGTACCCAGTATAGCATAACATTCAACTAGTATAAAACAGCATGCAGTAAAAAATAGGAGGTTAGACATGGCAACAGCAAAGTATCTCGTCACTGGTGGAGCGGGTTTCATTGGTTCGCATATCGCTGAGACACTGCTCAATGATGGGCAGTCTGTGCGTATACTCGATAATCTTGCCACAGGTAGAGAAGGCAATTTAGTTTCCCTTAAGGGACAGGCCGAATTTGTGCAGGGAGACCTGCGAAATTTCGATGTTGTAAAGGCTGCGATGCAGGGCATTGAAGTAGTATTCCACCAGGGGGCACTAGCTTCAGTACCTCGGTCCATCTCAGATCCAATTACGACACTGGAAACAAACATCAACGGCACGCAGAATGTGCTATTGGCGGCTCGCGATGCGGGAGTACGGCGCGTAGTTTATGCAAGTTCTTCATCTGTCTATGGCAACACGCCTACACTACCTAAGCGTGAGGATATGCCAACTCATCCAATGTCTCCTTACGCGGTTCAAAAACTCTCAGCAGAGTTGCTCTGTGGAGTGTTTACACGGATTTACGGACTTGAAACCGTTGCGCTACGCTACTTCAATGTCTTCGGTCCACGGCAGGACCCGGCTTCGGAGTATGCAGCAGTGATCCCGCGTTTCTTGACAGCGCTGATTGAGGGACAACGCCCGATTGTCTTTGGAGATGGTGAGCAAACACGCGACTTTACATATATTGCGAATGTTGTGCAGGCAAACCTGCTAGCGGCCACGGCACCTGATGCAGTTGGTCACGCTATGAATATCGGCTGTGGTCAGCAGGTTTCCCTCAATACTGTATTACGGATAGCAGGGGAACTTCTGGGTGTAGATGTTGATCCCGACTATCGCGAGCCACGCGCTGGTGATGTACGCGACAGCCTGGCCGATATTAGCCTCGCTCAGCAATTACTTGACTACAAGCCGACAGTGAGTTTTCGTGATGGGCTGGCAAATGTTGTGAATGCGATGCGAAGTGGAAAGTAGGGGTGGAGCTTGTTTACGCAGGAAGGTTTTTCAAGACAAGGCCAGAGACGTGGAGGGGAAGGTTACCTGTCCCCCAGACAGGGTTCCCGCAAGGGGCCCCGCACCGCTCCCAGCCACCCCTGCCTCTACATCCATCGAAAATCCTTCCACCTAAATGATCTGCCCATGTTCGGACTGATAATACTTTATGGAGGGAGATAAATGTCTGATACTTCTTTTTATGTCCATCCTACTGCTGAGGTGTCTCCTGAAGCTCAGATTGGGGCTAATACACGCATCTGGCGGCAGGCGCATGTGCGAGAACATGCGCACATCGGTGAAGAATGTAATATTGGCAAAGGTGTCTACGTCGATAGCCATGTATATATTGGTTCGCGGGTGAAAATACAGAATCACGTCTCTGTTTTTGAAGGTGTGACGATTGAGGATGGGGTCTTTATTGGACCGCATGTCTGCTTCACCAACGATCTTCTGCCACGCGCTATTACACCTGATGGCAAGCTCAAAAGTGCCGATGATTGGGAAATTACGCCGACGCTGGTGAAATATGGCGCGTCAATTGGAGCCGGCTCAGTGATTTTGTGCGGTGTGACTATTGGAGCATTCGCACTGATTGGGGCAGGCTCAATGGTGACGCGAGATGTGCCTGCACATGCGCTCGTCTTTGGCAACCCTGCACGCCAGCATGGATACGTCTGCCGCTGCGCACGCCGACTTTCGAATGTGCAGGAGCACGAGGGCATGCTTGTGGGATGGTGCGAGATTTGCGGAAAGGCATGTACTATTGGGGAAGCGCCGGAGTAAGCGAGATCGCACCTTTACAAGAAGATAGATGTTGAGAGGCATCAATGTGCGACGAGAAGATACGGACGGTAGGGCTAAGCTAGCTAATAAAGCGGCAGGGTAGGCAAATGTAGCAGATGTGTCCAATGTGTCTGACGTTTTAGATGCTGGTGCAAATGTGGGTATAATTTCCCCACTTGGTCCCAGGAGCGTGATAAGGAGTTGTAATAAAATACCTAAGCGGAAGACGTTGTTTCAAAACCAGGAAGGAATACCGCGAAATGATGCACGAACCACTTGTATTCTCCATCAAGAGCGTTTCTCCAGAAGAGGAACTGGTCGTTCTCCCTCACCTGATCCATCTCCTGCAGGATACTGTTACCAATGAGCTTCGGTTGGCTTTCTACCGCCCTTGAGCGCAGAGGATGCACAGCAATATTGGAGGACGGTCTTTCAGGACGTCACCCAGGGCACCTGCGTGCTGCTCGTGGCTAGCGACGCTGGCCAGATCGTCGGCTCGGTCCAGTTGGCCTTGGCAACGAAACCGAATGCCAGGCATCGGGCAGAAGTGCAGAAACTCTTTGTCCTTTCCAGTCAACGCCGACGGGGAATCGGGGAGCGCTCATGGATGTGGTAGAACAGATTGCTCGTGAGCGTGAGCGAACGTTGCTCGTGCTCGATACGCGCCAGGGGGATAGCGCCGAACAACTCTATCGTACGTTGGGGTATTGCGAAGTAGGCGTCATTCCTGCGTATGCGCGAAACGTAAACGGGAAGCTTGACAGCACAGTCATCTTTTACAAAACGCTGCCAAAGTGAAGAAGGATTTAGTGAAAACTTATAGAATCTATTGCTTGCGGTTCCGGGTTCATCTCAGGGTCGAGGATGACGGAAGCTTCTGCCGATGCTTTGTAGGAATACTGGTCAGCACCTCCGCCGGGGAGCAGGAACATGGCAGCCAGACCGATCAACGATAGCATGAGCATCAGGCCATAGACCCAGAATAGGCTATTTGAAAGGGCTACCTCTAACGAATGCAGGAAGGTGAATGGTAGCAAGGTACGTACATTGGGAGTAAGGAGCACGTTGGCGGGAGCAATGTTGCGGGGTAGTTGTGCCACGACACTGGTGAAATGAGCGAAGATCGGCGGGAAGCGCATAGCCATCTGGGCATTGAGGATGGTTCCCATCACAGCAACGCCAACGGTGCCGCCAATCGTGCGGAAAAATTGGGTTGAGGCGGTAGCTACGCCACGCAAATTCCAGGGGACAGCGTTCTGTACAGCAAGCGTAAAGGCGATGCTAGCAAATCCCAGTCCAGCACCGATCAAGAGCATCGCTACGATAATAAAGGGTAGGCTTGTATCTACCGTGAAGAGGGTTGACATGATGACACCCGCGGTAGCAAGAGCCATACCTATACTGGCAATAAAACGATAGCCATAACGGATGGCAATCCTGCCACCGATTGTGGATGCAATTGGCCACGCTAGCAACATTGGACCCAGCACAAGCCCTGCACTGGTAGCGGTTCCTCCTCTGACGCCTTGCACAAAAAGAGGTACGTAGGAGGAAACCCCAAACATGACCACTCCTAAGATGACGCCGCCGATGCTGGAAATCGAGATGATGCGATTATCGAAGAGCGTCAAGGGCAGAATCGGTTCGGCAGCCCGCCGTTCCTGCCAGAGAAAGACACCAGTGAGTACGATGGCTAAAGCAAACAAACCGAGTATTTGAATCGAGTTCCATGCCCAGGCGGTACCTCCCTCGAGCATGGCAAACAGTAGTGCTACAATTGCTCCTGTAAGCGTCAAGGTGCCGATGTAATCCAGTGAATGTTTCTTCCGCTCAACGCTTTCCTTTAGATAGATGGCCAGCAGTACACACGAGATCAAGCCAAAGGGGATATTGATATAAAACACCCAGCGCCATGAAAAATGATCAACGATAATTCCACCTACAGCAGGGCCAACTACACTAGATAAGCCCCACACGCCGCTAAACAATCCTTGAACTTTGGCACGTTCCTTGAGGGCATAGATATCACCGATGATGGTGAGTACGAGAGGAAGGACTGCGCCCGCACCTAGACCCTGGATTGCGCGGAAGATAATCAGTTGCTCCATACTTTGCGAGGCACCCGAAAGGATAGAGCCGAGCAGGAAGAGGCCAGAACCAAAAAGGAATATGGGCTTGCGGCCGTACAGATCGGCCAACTTGCCGTAGATAGGGACGGTAGTGGTTGAAGTGAGTAGGTAAGCGGAAAACACCCATGAATATAAAGAGATGCCGCCCAGTTTGCCAACGATGCTTGGCAGTGCCGTTCCTACGATAGTGGTGTCAAGCGCAGCCAGGAACATGCCGAGCATGAGGGCTATGGTGACGATTATTTTTGCTTGTTTGGTCATGATTGCTTCCTAAACTCGAGTCATATAAATAAAATTAGTCAAACTTGTTATGTAAAGTACATGGAGGAAAACTTCTCACGGAAATGGATTCGGTGAGTACATTTGGTAATAACACTACTGGCTTGTTGGTTTATTCCAAGCTATGCATTCAGCCATCCACGCATAACGCTCTGGAGGCGGTGAGCGGATTGCGATAGTGACAGTAGTGACGCTTGTGCAGTGAGATTCACTGATGATGAGCGAATACCCGATGCCTAATGTTTACAAATATATCCAGCGCAACCTGGATACTGACAAAATGAAATAGAGCAGAAGGTGAGTCCGAAGGTTGGAGGAAGATTTCTATACTCCTTTTAGAAAGGAACACTGAATCTTTACCTCGATGAATATTGAATAGTCACGTTCAGATACTATCCTCTTGCAGGAGGGATTTTTATTGTCTTTTTCTTCCAACTGCAATTTTTACGTAGTGATGGAGTATGTTCGATGGATATTACATTGCTGGGTCAGGCCGGCTTTTTCATAGAAACTAAGCATGGCAGTATTTTGTGTGATCCCTGGTTCAATCCAGCATATTTTGCATCTTGGTTCCCATTTCCTAGCAACGAGGATGTGGACCTGGAAAAACTGGCCCATCCAACTTACTTATACATTTCTCATCTGCATTATGACCATTTCGATCCAGAGTTTCTGCGTGAACATGTTTGGAAAGAGGCCATAGTGCTACTCCCCGACTATCCGCTGAACTTTTTGGAACGCGCTTTACGTGAACTTGGTTTTAGCAAATTTATACAGACGAAAAATGGGCAGGCAGTAGAAGTGGACGGACTGCGCTTCATGATTATGGCGATGATTGCGCCTAATGATGGCGCTATTGGTGATTCTGGCTTGATGGTGGACGATGGCGAGGTGCGCATCTTTGATCAGAATGATTCGCGGCCTGTGGATATCGACCTATTGAAAAGTTTTGGGCCTTTCGACGCCCACTTTGTTCAGTACTCGGGTGCCAGTTGGTACCCCATGGCCTATCAGTTCCCGGAGAAGATGGTGCAAGCTCTGGGGCGTAAGAAACGTGAAAACCAGATGGCTCGAGCATTGAACTATGTATGCGAACTCGATGCCACATTTGTCATTCCATCGGCAGGACCGCCTTGCTTCCTGGATGAACACCTGTTTACCTACAACGATTTCGATCGTGATCCAACAAATACGTTTCCTGACCAAACGGTCTTTCTGGAGTATTTGCAAGAGCATGGATTGAATAACGGCCGATTAATGATTCCTGGAAGCGTCGCTACGTTGAGCAAGAGCGATTGTAGGGTGAAACATCCGTTGTCTGACGAGCAAGTAGAGGCCATATTTCGGGAGAAGCGTACTTATCTGGAAGCCTATAAAGCACGTCAACAGCCGCGCATCGATGTAATCAAAGCTTCATGGCCACGCAACCAGGTAGATATTCTGGCTTCTTTGCGTGAATGGTTCGAACCGCTGCTTGAGAAGGCTGACCTGATTGCTATGGGCGTCAATGGACGTATATTGATCGACTGTGATGTGCAACAGATAGTGCTTGATTTCCACCTGCGTCGCGTGTATGCATGGGATGGCGAGGATTGGGATTACCGCTTCCATATTGACCCGGCTTTAATCGAGTACTGCATTGTGCATCACGAGGAAGATTGGGTCAACGCGATATTTCTCTCCTGCCGTTTTGAAGCTTGGCGCAAGGGTCCATACAACGAGTACCTGTACAATTTCTTCCGCTGCCTCGCCCCTGAGCGAATTCAATATGCCGAGAGGTATTATGCGCAACAACCAGCTGTGCTGCAACTGTGGGAAAGCCACGGCTATCGCATTCAGAGTCGTTGCCCTCATCTGAAGGCTGATCTCACACGCTTCGCACACATAGAGGATGGTATTTTGACATGTACAATGCATGGCTGGCAATTTGAGCTAGCTACTGGTCGCTGCCTTACATCCGAGGGTCATCGAATCTATGCGAAGGCTATAAGTACGGAAGAAGCCGATGCAGATGCTCCCAATGGATCGGAGAAGCCTGGAGAAAGCAATGGCGGCAAGGAGACAGATGATCTCGCGGAGCGCATTAGAAAGCAATGCAAGGACTGCTGGTATACTCCCTCAAAGCGGCTAGAATCTCTCAAGAAAAGTATGTCTAACACATAAGTAACCCAGGAGTCACAAGGTTCTCAGGTAGGTAAATAACATTGGTTCAGTGTGCTATGTAAAGTTTTCAAAGGAAAGCAGCCACTGAAATGAGTTCAGCACGTGCATCTCATAATAACATTGCTGACCTGTTGGTTTATTCCAAAAATTGGCGCTTGGTGTGAGGAAGGAATGCAATAACTAAAAGATGTCTGAGATGACCAAGTATTGTATATCTTTGCACCAGGCCTTCTCCAATGGTGGGTATACATTCAAAAAGGTTCGATCACACCATCACGGATACAAAGGCTTCGCATATCGCATTTCTTACATACATTAGGATGAGGAGGAATTGTTATGTCAAAGTCTCTTGCCTGGATATGAGCAACTTTCGCTTCAAACTGCTCTACCGTCCTCTCTGCTTTCTCTTGTTGATAATGAAAGACAACTAGAGCATCTTTCTTGAGCGGTTCTTCAGTCCAGTAGAGAAGCAGTCGTTCAGGTCGTTTGTTATTACGTTGTTCCAGAGCATGAGCATACATGTACAATTGTCTTTCGCAGGTTTCCAGATAGTCAGGGTCATCAGTGAATTGTCGGCCTGTTTTAAAATCCAGTATCTCCTGCGATCCATTATGTTCCAAGATTACATCTAAGACACCAGTAAGTATGTAGTCTGCCTTATCAATTGAGATCCGCTCCTCAACTTGCTTTATATGAAATATCTCTAATTGATTCTGGCGAAAGTAGTTTATGACTTGCTCGAAAGCTTTTTCCTTTCTGCTGGCGTCTATTACAGCCATATTGGTTTTGGAAAGGAATGTGAACGTCTGGTCGAATAATTCTTTTAATTTTGCCTCTGTCAGGACCGCAAACTGACCATCAAGCACAATGCGGTGAATCGTCTCGAGCGTTTGATGCACCAGGAGGCCAAAGAAGTTATCAGCGGTATGCGATGGAGCGAATTTATAATGACGATAATATTGATACTGTCTGGGACAGGTTTCGTATATCGCAATATGACTGGTAAAACTATAACGAGGCTTCGTTAACGACCGCTTATTTCTTTCGAATGTTTTTATGCCCATCAAATTTCCTCGAGCATCAGGCCATCTTGGTAATCCTCGCATTATTCCATAGAAGTGTGGCGAAATTCTTTTATGCTGATTTCCTGTCAATACAAGTAAATCTATGGCTCGACTGAAGGCAACGTAGTACAATCGTGCGAAATCGAACAGGGGAATTTTCTCAGCAGGTTCAGACTGTGGCCTCTGATAAAAACGCTGTAGCCTTCTATCAATTTCCTCTACAGATGACAATTGTCTGTTGAGACTCCCAACCACTACGACAGGAAACTCTAACCCTTTAGCCTGATGAATTGTCATCACCAATACACGACCTTCTGGAAAGGGTTGTTCAGGATTCTCATATTGGTTCATCCCATCCTCATGCAGGAGGCACAGGAATTTATTAAAGAAATACGAGGTCAGTTCTTCTCTATTCTCGTAACAGATATCTTCATAGTGGTAATACCTCTGAAACGTTTCCAATAGTTGGGAGAACATCACTAGATTTTGCATTTTATTCTCATCATTGAGAAACAAAGTGAATGGTTCCATCGCGAGAAGAGCATAGAAGTAATCGGCAAGACACTTATTCAGCTTCTGCCCCTCAGTAAGCTGAGCAATCTCTGCTGTACATGTCTCTAAAAGTGTCTCTAGCGAGCTATGCATTTCACAAACCTTAATAAGGCTTGTAGAACAGTCTTTCAAATACTGATACAGGTTCGTATGCCCTACGGTATCCCGAAATAATCCGCCTATGTAGTTTAAAATGCGCCTAAAGCAACCGATTATAAGCTGTACTTCTTCCTGATCGAAATAGGTTCCGGTACGCGGGCAAAATACCTCGATACCCTTTTCTTGTAGCGCCTGTACATAGACATTACTTCTGAATGTCTTGACACTTTCCAAAAGCAAAGCTACCTGGTTGTAATCAGTGATTTTGCCTTTCTCAAAGAGAAAGGCAATCAATTCTGCGAATTGCTGCGCCTCATCATAGGGGTCTCGTCTATAGATAGAAAGGACAGCCGGGTATTCTGCATCTTCCTTCTCAGCACAAGATTGCATCTTATCCCTAAATCGATAACCCTCCCAATTAATCGAAGACATCCAGTTGTCGTAGGCCTCTACAATTGCAGGATGAGAACGGTAGTTTGTTGTAAGTCGTACTTCCTCTACTTTTATGCCGACATCAAAGTTCTGCGGAAAATTGCGCAAATTTTGCACTGTTGCTCCTCGAAACCTGTAGAGGGACTGGTCTTCGTCGCCAACCACGCAAATATTATTGGTCTGAGAAGCCAACCTGATCAATATCTGCTCCTGGATATAATTTGTGTCCTGGTACTCATCGACAAGCACATAACGAATATCCTTCATAATATAAGCTGAGGTTCTCGGCTCTTTTAAGAGCCCATAGGCCATCTTTTGTAAGTGAGCGAAATCTATACAGTTGTTCTGAACCAGTAAGTTTCGATACTCACTATACGCTTTTGCTAAATTCGATAAGAGATAATCTTGCAAGGGAATGAGTTGCCCAACTTTAATCAGCTCTTCAGTTATCTTTTCAAAGTACTTTTGCAACTGTTTTACAATAGCCCATTTCAATTCCCATCAATTCACGAAAAAATGGATGTTCTTGCCACAGATTACATCCAGATTTTCAAAAATGAATAGACGTTGAGTTAGTTGATCTAATGTCACATAATTGGTGCCTAGAGGTGGCAACTGATGGTCAGCAGTCGGTACACGGTGCAAGTTTTCTGTAATGATGCCATTACAAATACCATGAATCGTACCAATACGCATTTGCGATATATCTTCAGGATATTCTAATTTGTGAGCAATTACGGAAAGGCGATCTTGGATCTCGAAAGCTGCTTTTTCAGTATAGGTACAGAGTACGAGTTGCTGTGGGGAGGCCTTCTTAAGGAGCAACAGGTTCATGGCTCGCAGAGTCAAGCAATGGGTTTTGCCGGAACCAGGGCCTGCGATGACCATCATTGGTCCATTATCATGGATTACAATTTCGCGCTGTTCTTCGTTTAGTTGTTGAAAATTATCTAATAGTTCTGGGGCGATACTATCTGTCATAAGTTCTGAAGTAATGGTCATAACACCTCCACATAAGCCTGAATTACCACAAAATGAATAATACTGAATGCATTTCTCATAGAGAAATAGGAGGGAGATACAAGTATTATATAAGTATGCCTGCATACTTATCAATAATTTTTGTTGTAATTTCTTTACGTGTTCGGTTAAGTTTTCTCAACCAATTTGATCCTCAAAGTGTCTTCCTAGTGCAAGCTGAGATTAGCCTTTTACTCGTCTCGATCTTAAGATGTAATAGCCAATTAGTACATCATAAAAGCGTTACGAGTTACACAATAGCGCCTATCTCGTTGCGATTTTGGGTTAAATAGCATATAATCTCCATTGCAAATGGAGGTAATGTATGTCAAGGCTTGCCATTTCTTTGCTGGGTTCGCCACGGATAGAGCGTGACAATATACTGATCGATGTGGATACGCGCAAGGCGATTGCGTTAATTGCTTATCTTGCTGTCAGTCGGCAACGGCAGAGTCGTGATGCATTGGCAAATCTGCTGTGGCCGGAATATGATCAGCCGCACGCACGCGCTACTCTACGGCGTACGCTTTCCACACTTAACAAGGCGCTTGAGGGTCCCTGGTTGAATGTTGACCGCGAAACGATTGGGCTGGAAGCTAGTCCTGATCTCTGGATAGATGTGGTAGTCTTTTACAAGCGGCTGGAAGAGTGCCGTACACACGGGCACCCGGCAGCAGAGACTTGCCTAGATTGCCTGATGCCTCTGACTGAGGCGGTAGCACTCTATCGCGATGATTTCCTGGTCGGCTTCAGCTTGCGCGATAGTCCCAACTTTGACGACTGGCAGTTCTATCAGGCCGATAGCTTACGCAGAGAATTTGCTTCGACGCTCGAGCGGCTTGTACATTGCCACAGTGTTCTTGGTGATTTTGAGGCAGCCATTACATACGCACGACGCTGGTTGGCGCTTGATCGTTTGCACGAGCCTGCACACCGTGTCTTGATGCAGTTGTATGCCTGGTCGGATCAGCGGGCTGCTGCTCTGCACCAGTACCGGGAATGCGTGCAGGTACTTGAACAGGAACTGGGTGTGGCTCCCCTTGAGTCAACAACACGGCTCTACCAGGCCATCAAAGAAAATCAGGCACCACAACCTCCCGTTCAACAACAGGCGGCTATTGCTGTTCTCGAAAAGGGTGCGGAGCATGGCAGTTCGTTGGTAGAGGACATCCTGGTTGACTCGGCTCTTGCCGGTGTACTGCAATCTCCTGCTTCAAATGCCGCTTATCCCCTAGTAGGACGAACAGCCGAATTCTCAACGTTACTCCAGGCATATGATTCTATCGGGAATAGCGGTCGGGTGATCATCCTGGAGGGGGAAGCTGGTATTGGAAAAACGCGACTGGCAGAGGAGTACCTGTCCCAGGTTCAGACAAGAGGAGCAACTGTGATTGCTGCACGGTGTTATGAAGGGGAGACGGAGCTGGCTTATGGGCCTGTGGTCGCGGGATTGCGCTCTGCCATTGCGCATAAGAACGACACTCGCTGGTTGGAGGGAATACCTGCTACCTGGTTGAGCGAAGCTGCCCGTTTATTACCAGAACTTGTCAGTATGCGTCCTGGTCTGCCACCTGCTCCACCGCTCGATAGTCCAGGCGTACAGAGCCAATTCTTCGAAGGACTAAGACAAGTGCTGTTAGCGGTTTGTAGGGATGGTGGCAATGGTGAACATCCGGGAGTGCTTTTTTTCGATGATGTGCATTGGGCGGATGGAGCATCGCTGGAACTGCTGACTTATATGGTGCGGCGGCTACGCGAACAACCTTTGTGTTTGATGTTTACCTGGCGCAACAGACAGTTAAGCGGGGATTCGCGATTAAATCATCTATTGGCCGAGGCTCAGAGGTTTGGCCTAGCAACAATTCTGGCTTTGTCGCGTTTGAGCGGGTCTACTATAAAAGAATTGGTGCAGTCTATTACAGGGGAATCAAAAGAATCCGCAGGACTCTCTGAACGGCTCTACCAGGAGACGGAGGGGATTCCATTCTTTCTCACAGAATATCTGGCAGCGATTGCAAGAGGGGTATTGGCTCCTGAAAATAAGGAATGGGCGCTGCCGGGCGGGGTACGTGATTTGTTGCATTCACGGCTGGCGGCGGTAAGCGAAATCGGTTCGCAGTTGCTCACTACTGCTGCTGTTGTTGGGCGGTCGTTTGATTTCGATACTCTGCGGGAGGCGAGTGGTCGCAGCGAGGAAGAGACGGTGATAGCGCTGGAAGAGTTGATTGCGCAAGGGTTGGTCGAGGAAGTGCGAGGCGGCTCAAACGAAAGAGCGCTGACCTATGACTTCTGCTACGAGAACCTGCGAGCGCTGGTATACGAGGAAACCAGCCTCGCGAGACGACGTCTCCTGCACCGGCGCATTGCCGAAGCACTTGCAGGTCGTGCGCGAGGACATTCAGAAATCGGTGTGCTGCCTGATACGATTGCGCGGCATTACCAGATGGCCGGAAATGACGCAGCGGCTGCGAATTATTTCAAGATTGCGGGTGAACGGGCACGGGCTTTGTATGCTAATAAGGAAGCCCTGGCCCATTTTCGCATGGCGTTAGCACTAGGATATCCTGATAGCGCGGGGCTACATGAGGCTATAGGCGACCTGCATACACTACTAGGGGAATATAATGCGGCGTTGAAAAGCTATGAAACGGCGGCTGCCCTTTGTAATCCGGCTGCGCTTGCAAATGTGGAGCATAAACTTGGTATCGTTTACCAGCGCCGTGGTGAGTGGGAACTAGCGGAAAGCCATCTGGAGGCCGCACTGCACGCCCTTGAAGATGCAGAGTCGGCTGGTGAGCGAGCCAAAATCTATATTGATTGGAGCCTTATCGCGCATCACAGGGACGAGATTAGCCAGGCGTTGGAGCTAGCTCAGGAGGCATTGAAGCTGGCAGAAACCGCTCAGGATATGCGGGCGTTAGCTCAGGCCCATAATTTGTTGGGTATTCTGGCTAATAGCCAGGGAAATGTTGAAGGGGCACGCCACCTCCTTGAGCGCAGTCTTGCTTTAGCAGAACGTCTGAATGATCCGGTTATCCGCGTGGCGGCGCTGAATAATCTGGCCCTTGCTTACAGAAACAGCGGCGCTATCGATCAAGCGCTTGCGCTGTCTGAAACTGCTCTGGCACTCTGTGCCTCGCTGGGGGATCGCCATCGAGAAGCGGCGCTACACAGCAATATGGCCGATTTGTTGCATGCGGCAGGCAGGACCCAGGATGCGATGTCTCACTTGACGAAGTCAGTGAGTATTTTAAGCGAAATCGGTGAGGAGGCGGGTACGCTGCAGCCTGAAATATGGAAGCTCACTGAGTGGTAGCTAGAAGCCATCGCCAAGTGCTGAGCGGGCAGCGTAGTAGCCGCACATGCCGTGAACGCCGCCTCCTGGCGGGGTGGAGGATGAGCAGATGTAGATTCCTTTGGCCGGTGTCGCATAAGGGTAGGGGATAAGTTGCATTGTGGGGCGTGTAAAGAATTGCCAGAGGTCCTGGAGGCCACCGTTGAAATCGCCGCCTATATAGTTGGGGTTGTAGTGTTCAAGTTCAACGGGATTGAACACATGGCGTGCCAGGATGCGGTCACGGAAGCCAGGGGCGAAGCGTTCGATCTGCGCCTCAATGCGCTCGGTCATATCGAATGTCGAGCTATTGGGAACGTGGCAGTACGTCCAGAAGGTTTGCTTTCCCTCGGGCGCTCTTGTTGAATCAAACAGGCTCTGTTGCGCGGTTAAGACATAGGGTCTTTCAGGATGCTCACCCCTTGAAACCGCGCGTTCGGATGCGGCAATTTCTGGCAAGGTGCCTCCGATATGGATGGTTCCTGCCCGTAGGCATGCTTTAGCCTTCCACGGTACCGGGCCGTCGAGGGCAAAATCGACTTTGAACACTCCTGGACCATAACGGTAGCGTTGGAGCTGGTGCTGGTAGGATTGCGGTAAGCGCGAACCCGCAATGCGCAGCAATTGGTGGGGAGTGAGATCAAACAGGATAGCACGGGCAGAAGGCAGGGAATCTATGGATTTCACTTCCACGCCTGTTACAATTTCGCCTCCTAGAGAACGAAGGTAGGATGCCAGGGCATTGACGATCTGTTGGGAACCACTCCTAGGCATTGGCCAGCCAACGGCATGCCCTAGCATGCCCAGTATCAAGCCGAAGCCTGCGCTTACAATTTGATCGAGAGGGAGCATGGAGTGTGCGGCCATACCCGCGAAGAGGGCACGAGCATGTTCTCCCTTAAATACGCTTTCCGCAAGACCTTTGGCTGAACGGATAGCTTGCAAGCCAAAGCGAGGAAGGGCAAATGGATGGCGAGGAGGACGCAGCGGACCAAGCACGAAATCCAGTATTTTTTCCCAGTTGGCGACAAGTGGCGTCATTAGCTTGCGGTACGCAACAGCATCACGGCCCAGGGTTTCGCCTGTTGCCTCAATCGAACGTTCGAGGATCGCTGCGGTACCATCATCGAGGGGATGTGCCAGCGGAGCAGAGGGATGAATCCACTCCACACCATGCTCCTCAAGCGGCAATGTACGAAAGAAAGGCGATGCAAGCCCCATTGGGTGAATGGCTGAGCATATATCATGCACAAAGCCTGGCAGGGTTAATTCCGCCGAGCGGCTCCCACCGCCAATGGTCTCTCGAGCTTCGTACACGATCACTGATCGGCCCGCGCGAGCCATAGTGATAGCGGCTGAAAGACCATTGGGACCTGAACCAACCACAATCGCATCGTATGCATTACGTGTAGACATGCAAGCGCCAGTTTCTACTAGCTCCTGCGCCGGACTCCCCTACCTACCCAGCGCACCGGAGCAGACACCTTATAGATTGTAGTGCGGATTGCAGAATTTAGCCAGACGTTCCAGAACTGCGACCATTGCATTTTGGGATCAATGCAGACGATTTGGGTTTCTACCGGCTCGTTCACGCCAAATTGATCCCCTAGTGCAGTAAGCGTCTGCTGCCAGAATTTGTCCTCTTGTTTCGATGCTCCAAGAAAACGAAAACCAAATTCGTAGACCGGATCGAAGGCTCGTATAAGCATCGAAACCTGTGCAACTGTCGTGTCATCCTCTTTATGCGCACTGAAGGTAATCCAGCCAGCGAAGACATGGCCTGGAGGGGTCATGAACGTGAAGGACTCTTCATCAGCGTAGAGTACGAGCACACCGGTGGAGAGAGGTATATTGCCAGGGATCGACATATTGATGAGGCCGACTTCGCCAGGTGCAATACCAGTCAAGGGAGCATAAAAACGATTTTTCTTGGGCCAGAAGCTCGAAAATTTTTCTTTCCACGTTCTGACAACTTCAGCCGGTGCTACATCTGCACTTTTGAGCTGAATGCGGTAGATTTTTTGCCACATTTGACCGAAGCCCTGGAGAGGGCTGAGGCCCTGGCGTCCTTCTACGTTCAGGTTTAAAGCACCGGTGGGGACTTGTGTCACTTTGAATGTCGCAACCTGTGCCCAATAGGTAGCATCACGAGGCTGCTTATCTTCAGGGATGTTCGATGAAGTAGTCATGGTATATTTTCCTCCTGTTGAAGCAAATTCAATCAGTGGCAAGCGGGAACCTGGCACCCGCAAGGGGTGCCGCTACATTTCCTAGATCAAATGAGACTTGACGTAGCATTACGATGCGGCCAGAGCCTGATCCTCTCTATCATAAATCTTAATTGCATCGCTCAGACGGGTTATTTCAAAGATGTGTTGATAGTGCTCGCTCAGCCCGTAGGATAGCAGGCGCTGTTTTTGTCGATTGACACGAATCAATAGGGTGACCAGTAAACCGATCCCACTACTGTTCATGTACTCCAAGCCGCTAAAGTTCAAAATGATGGTGCGGGTGGTAGGAGTACTGGCCTCTGTGTATGCTTGCATGAGTACATTTTCGGCAAAAGCCGAGACCTCTCCCTGGATATCAATGATGCTTGTTGTAGTATTTATGCGACGGACGTTCATCACAACATTGGCTTGTGGCATACGATATCTCCTTTTGTTGACGCAATGATAGATGTCAACAAACTAATCCGAGCGGATATCCTTCGCTTCGCTCAGGATGACAGGCATCTTCTTCGATTGGATGAAGTTTGACACTGCATTTCAGTTTGTAAGAATTACGAGATGGTTGTGGAGCCTTCGGATAAGGCGCTAGCTTCGTCGGGATAGACGCTCATAAAGTCAACGAGACGCGTGATCTGGAAGATCTCGACGTAGTGGTCACTCAAGCCGCAAGCTAAGAGACGTTGTTTGGCTTTACGCGCTCGTGCAAGCAGGCTTACGATGAGAGCGATACCGGTACTGTTGATGTAATTTACGTCACTAAAATTGAGCATAATCACATCGGTTCCACGGCTCTCGGCTTCGGCGTAGGCAGTGTTGAGCACATCCTCGGCGAAAGCGTCGATTTCTCCGTGTAGATCAACGATGGCAACACGCGGTTGGTAGCGCACACTTGCTTCAAGACTTTTAGCTGGCATGGTTTACTCCTTCCAAATGCATAATCAACTCAACTGTGTGATGGGTTTCATCACTCGTGACACGCATGTCATCTACCAGATTCTTGATCAGGAACAGGCCCCACCCACGTGGTGTCTGTAATTCAGCCAGTTTGGCCTCCAAATCGGGCGCTTCCGGTTCCGGGATTGGTTGGTTGCCGCCATGGTCGGTGATCCGCACCACCAGGACGTCCTTATTTGTCAGTACCTGGATAGAAACAGGCTTATCGGGCTGATAGTGATTGCCATGCTCCATACCATTCATTGTGGCCTCAGCTACTGCTGTTTTGAGCCGCTCAAGTCGGCTATCAGGCAGATTGAGGTTCTGGATAGATTCAGCGACTAGCTGTAGGGCCTGACGCTCGTTGCCAGGTTCGCTAGGTAAGGTCCACTCACCGAGAACTTGCCAGTTGTCATTAGACATGCGATCTGATTCCATTGGGAAGCGGGTCGTAATTTCGCCGAAACCGTAGCCCTCCGAACGCTGCAAGGTCACCAGGGTGACGTCATCTTCCTGCTCCCAGTCTGGACCGGTGAATGATGCCAGTTCGCGTAACAGGAAATCGATTAGCGTCAAGTTCTCAATTTTCTCCCCCAGCAACTTTATCAGACGTGGGAAGCTGAACATATTGCGCTTCAAGTCATGAGCCTCAACGATGCCATCACTATAGAAAAGAATGCTTTCTCCGTGTGACAATGAAATCTCCTTTTCTTCGTAGTGCATACCAGGCATCAAGCCAAGGGGCATTCCAGTAGCACGTAGTTCGCTGACATGATCTTTATGCCGCAGGTAGGGCAGATCATGACCAGCGTTAGCGTAACGCAGCAGGCCACTAGCCGGATAGAGGATGGCGTAGAGGCAGGTAACGAACATCTTCGGTGGAATGTCAGGATAGAGCAAATCATTCGTTTGCTCTAAGACTTTGCCAGGGGAGACTTCTCCCTGGGCGGCGGCACGAAGTATGCTGCGAGTTGTAGCCATCACCAGGGCGGCCGGTACGCCTTTATCGGTCACATCTCCAATTACGATGCCAAGACGCCCATCATCAAAGTAGAGGAAGTCGTAGAAGTCACCGCCGACGGCTCTGGCAGGCTGGTAATACGCTGCCAATTGCCATCCTGGCAGTGCAGGCAGGTCTTTGGGCAAAAGTGTTTGCTGGATCAGGCGTGCGACATGTAATTCCTGCTCTATGCGTTCGCGCTCACGCGCCTGCATGCGCTGCTCACGCACAAGTTGAGCGACGCGTACAGCGGGGGCAGCCTGGGTAGCGAGTGTGTTGAGCAGTCCACGGTCATCTGTGGAATAATCCTGTTCGCTGCGGCGCGGTCCAAGATTGAGGAGGCCAACCAGTTCACCCTGGCTGACAAGCGGAATGGCCATCTGCACACCCGCCTCCCTCAAGGCACGCAATGCAGGCGAATCCAGGTTAAGCTTGTCGATCTCTACTGCACCGGGGGCACTGAGAAAATATGCCACAATGGGATCATTGGGTGCAATATCAATCGGCGGAGAAATCAACTGTTGGGGTTGACTCGCGCTAAGCGTCCGTAACACCTGGGACTCTCGCTTGATCCCTCCTGGCCGCGCTTGCCGGAAGCGTTGCAGTATTGTAGCCATATCACGTAACTCCATTGTACTCGGTGTTCATCTCTTTCTTTGCGGTGCACTTTTGCTCGCAGGTGTGAGATGTTTCTTCGTCTCTGTATACTATTGTACTTATCGTCCGTCCCCTAATCGTTACGAAAACGTTACGAAAAGGGATTTTTGTGTTTTCTGGCCTATTTTCAGTAGTTAGCCGGATTTTGTTGTTGCCAAATGCGGTTGGATTTTCATTATACTCGACGATGCGGTTTTGTGTATACGGTTTAGTTTCTGCGTTGTTTTGAACATTGTCCGGTTGGTTTGGGACTTGGGACATCGGGGACATGATTTTTTCATTTTATGAATATTACCTGGTTGGTTTGGGACATTGGGACATTTGTGGGATGGATTCGATGTTTTCTTTGTTTTGAATAGCGTTTGCCTGCTTCGGGACATCGGGATATTCGATTTTCATTTTGCCTCTTTTGAGACGCGATAAATTGGGCTCTCCACATGACGGTTGAGGTTCGGGACATTTGATTGGCAGGGAACATTGGGACATTTGCGATTTGAGGACGATTTTTCATTAGCTTGAATACCGCCTAGTTGGTTCGGGACATGAGGATTGCGATATTTTGATTTTGGGTTGGAGGTCAGCCAGGGGTGAAGGATTGTGAAGGGGAGTTGGGACATGGGACATTTCCTTTGGTCTGTGGTCGGACATTCAGTTCGGACGGAGTTGGTGGGCTAGGGAGCAGAGATGGTTGCTCCTACTTATATAAAAGTATACTATAAAGCAAGCGGACTGTCAATCGGACTGGCGCAGTCCCCTGATCGACGGAGAAGCCAAGCACATTGCCCCCATCACCAGGCAGAGCAGCACTGCTGTACCAAATGCAAACGGCACACCGAGCGTTCCCAATAGCACACCGCCGAGTATACCGCCAAGCGGATAGCCTGCTACATTCAGCGCTCCGCGAGCACCGAATATTTGTCCGCGATCTTGTTCAGGAACTAGACGTTGCGTGATCGATTGTTCCACCACGTAATAGGGCGCGGACATCAGTCCTACCAAGGCCACTACGAGGAGAGCAAGGGAGAATGTATGAACAACGATCAGAGGCGCAAGCGCCAGACCACTGAACAAAACAATCATGGCAAGCGTGATGCCCTTGTGTTGACTGCGCGTCCAGCGTTGACTGATCAAGGTCAGGGCTAGCAGCGCACCTATACTGTTCGCGGTCATGAGTAGACCATAGCCAGCCGAACCTGAGCCAAGCGTCTTCTGACTGTACACCGGAATGGCAATCTCGGTTAATCCTTGTATGAAGAGGAAGAGCAGTGTCAGCATGGAGAGCAAAAGCACGAGTTTCATGCGAAAAAGGGTGCCGAAACCGAGCAGATTTCTGGAGCGTTTGCCGTCCCGGGCGTATTCACCATTGGCGCGTTGAATACGAGGGAGCGCCAGCACCATTGCACCCATTAACAAAAAGGTCAAGGCATCAATGAGAAGCACGATGGGCGCTCGCAGGAAAATGATCAGAAAGCCCGCAATGGCTGGACCTATCAATGTGGAGAAATCCCAACTGATCGCGGAGAGTGCATTGGCCCGTTCAAGTTCCTCGTCAGGGACCAGCCTGGGAATGATAATTTTCAAGCCAACTTCAGTCGCAGGTGAAAGCATGCCAGCACCGAGGGCAAGCGCATAGACCATCCAGAGCTGTAACGCGCCGAACAGGTACAAGAGGGGAATTGCAGCAATGATGCAAGCGCGGCCAAAGTTATCCACTGCCATAACCAGGCGGGGCTGATAACGATCTAACAAGATGCCCACCAGTGGGCTGGCAACGACCGCCGGAAGCTGGAAGCAGAGTACAACCAGGCCAATTGCGATGCCCGACCTCGTTAATTGCAGCACGAACCAGATAAGGGCCACCGTTGTGAGGGCGTCGCCTACGCGTGAAAACATCAATCCCAACCATAAACGCAGGAATGCGGGGCGATAGAGGGGCGAACGGACACGTTCTTGCGCGTAAGGTAGCTTGCTCAAGGTCAATCTCCTTCAGGTTTGATTGGTCATTTGACCGTTACACAGTACGATGAGTGCAGCCAGATAGCACTTTCACTACTTATTATAATTCTGTTGACCCTACTCTTTCTTTAGTGCTTCGTTCTTTTGACAGAAGAGGAAAGGGAAATACAGATGAGACAAATCGAGGTGAAGGCGGCAGCTATTCTGAATGCGCGACCAGAAGACGTTTACGCGACGATCGCTGATTACCGTGATGGGCACCCTAAAATACTCCCGAAGAAGAGCCTATATGATCTACAAGTCGAGCAAGGAGGCTATGGCGCTGGCACCATTCATCGCTTCAAAGCACGCATTCTTGGAGTCGAGCAGTCCTTTTACCAGCGTGTGAGCGAGCCAGAACCAGGCAAGGTATTGGTCGAGCAAGATATCGATTCCGTCCAAAATGTTATCACTACCTTTAAAGTGACTCCTCTAGAACAGGGGCAGAAGTCTTACGTCGAGATTTCCACGACGATGAACATGAGTACTGGTTTACGAGGCTTTGTTGAACGCATCGTTGTTTCACTCGCCAATCCTCGGATATATCGTAAGGAGCTTAAGCTGCTTGAGACTATTGCTCAACAGAGAGAAAATACTCTTGCTGAGTCGCATCAGCACTAAGGCGTCTCATACAAATAGCATGATCAACAGAAGCCCTGTGTTTTGCACGCTGCACGTTCAATTGTACAAGGAAGGTCAGGTTATTTCAGCGAAGCCCTAAGGAAAGAAGAAGGATATATCATCAGTTGCACAATCGTCTCATAGGCATAGCCCATATCCTCAAACGTCCCGTTACAAACAAAAAACGCCAGGACGCAAGTACACTCCTCGCATCCTGACGTCCTATCCTTACTGTGTCACCACATACAGCCCGGACATGCCACCCATCATATGATCCGTCACATGGCAATGATAGAGCCATTTGCCGGGATTATCTTCGACAAATTCGAACGAATTTGCCATAGAAGGACCAAGATGCATAGTATCCACATACTTACCGTTGGACAGCCATCGATGACCATGCAGGTGAAACACATGGAACTCTTTACCTAGCGCACCAATATGCCAACGTACCCGGTCCCCTACCTGAGCTTGGAACGTTGGAGTATTTCCCACATATGAAGCCCCATTGAAGCAATCATAGTCCTGTGACAACACCGATATATCGTCTTGATACATATCATGAAAGAAGGTGAAAAATTCTTTATCCACCGTAGTCGTCGAAGCATCAGTCAAGACAAGAAAACCGAACAGGCCCAATTCTGATCCGTATTCCATCATCATGTTAGGCCCAAATGGCAGTGAGTGATCGTGATAAACCCAGGTACCAATAGAGTTCGGACGCACAATCCATTCGTAAGTATATGATTCTCCTACATGGATTACCGTCCCAGGTCTAGGATCAGAAGCGAACCAACCACCATCGTTCTCGGGAGTATACGTGACCCCATGGGGATGCATACTATGTGCAGCCCGGTAATGCGTATCGTGATTGCGAAAATGCACGCGAATGGTATCGCCCAATGCGCCACGCAAAACCGGTCCAGGGATGCCGGTATTTGTCCCAATATCACTACTGCCGGGCAACGGTTGTCCCCAACCAGGTGTATAGGCGCGATAGCCGACAGCCCAGTAGGAACTCTGATTGGGTTTGAATTGCATGCCCATCAGTCCATCATATCCACTTGGAATCAGATTATGATAGAATGAATCAGCTTGAATCCAGTATTCGCGCAAGCGACCACTTGCGGATGTCTGAACCTGTGTACCGGCGCTGGCATTTGCTGAATGTGAATTTGCTGCCTGGGTTGCAAACGCTATGCCCGTGACAGTAGCCAATGAACCTCCCAGGACGGCCCCTTTCAGCAGAGTACGGCGGGAAAAACCATGATGATCACCATATGAATTCTTCGTTTCTGATGGTATTCCATCTACGGGTGATAGAATGAAACCTGCGCTGCGCGGCTCATCTTTGTGTGCTGGCATCAGCAAACCTCTCTTAAAAAATTTGTCGCTTTGAATGAGATCATAAGGGGAAAACTTTCCAAGTCACGACAAAACTGGATCGTACATTTCTAAATAGTGCATAGGTATTTTTGCTTAATAGTAGGTATTTCTACTTATATACACTATAACCCATGCATAATATAACTCATTATAAATAGGAAAGGTAGTAAGAAAAGATTAACATCGAGGAGAGCTTAACAATTCATGGTGATGTTTTCTTAACCGCATCACTTCTGAAGCCACTTTATACACTTCACTATCTTCTTGGTAGAGATGGGAATAAGAGGATATTATGAGGATTAAAGAGTCACTTTCATCGCAACATTATATAATTTATAATCATACCTGCTGGATCAATTAGATATAATCAGGAGAATTTAGTGCGTTACCTTCCAACTGGTACCCTTACACTGCTCTTCACCGATATCGAAGGATCAACGCGTCTACTCCAACGCCTCGGTGAACAGTATGCCGATGTCCTGAAAAAGTCTCGGCAACTACTGCGTAGAGCATTTCAGCAGGGCAACGGCTACGAAGTCGATACCCAGGGTGACGCCTTCTTCGTCGTCTTTGAACGCGCCGCGGATGCAATTTTGTCGGCCGCCAGTGCCCAGCAAGCACTTTTTAACGCGAGCTGGCCTGCTGGAGAGGTTGTTCGCGTTCGTATAGGTCTACACACCGGCGAACCTCAACCCACCGAAGAGGGCTATATTGGCCTCAACGTCCATCGTGCAGCACGCATCATGAGCATTGCGCATGGCGGACAGGTACTACTCTCCCGCGCAACCCGTGACATCGTCTTCCATGACCTATCGGACGGAATAAGTTTACGTGATCTCGGAGAATACCGCCTCAAAGACATCATAGGGCGAAATCGCCTCTACCAACTGGACATCCCGGACTTGCCCAATGATTTTCCTCCTCTATCATCGTTGGGACCTGAACGTCCCTTTCAAAACCTTCCATCTCCCACCACCTCTTTTGTTGGACGCAAGCATGAACTTGCCGCAGCTACCGAACGGCTTCGCCAACGAGACGTACGCCTGCTCACCCTCATCGGTACAGGCGGAGTGGGGAAAACTCGCCTGGCCCTCCAGGTAGCAACACAACTAAACGATTCCTTTCCCGATGGTGCCTGCTTTGTAGCTTTGGATCAAGTTGGCGATGCTGAAGGAGTTATTTCCGCCATCGCCCAGGCCTTTCATATTCAGGAAGAAAAGGACTCCACACTCTTCGAGCAAACCGTGATAGCCATACGAGATCGCTCGCTCCTGCTCATTTTAGACAACTTTGAACACATCATGTCGGCTCGCCAACTCGTGGCCGATCTTTTAACAGCCTGTCCGAAATTGAAAATGCTCATCACCAGCCGCATCATGCTTCATCTTAGAGCAGAACACCTGTTGGAAATAACTCCTCTAGCCGTACCACAGGCGACACAACTACCAGACCTGACAGCAGCAACATCAAACTACGCCTCAATCCTTCTTTTTGTCCAGCGTGCTCAAGCCGTCCAACCCGATTTCCAACTCACCGAAAACAACATCACCCCTATCGCCGAGATCTGCATAGAGCTTGATGGCATACCCCTCGCTATCGAACTGGCCGCTGCACGTATGCGCCATTTCACCCCCCAGTCCTTACTCTCGCACCTGAAGCAAGGACTGTCCTTCTTGCAAGTTGATGCATATGATGTACCTGCCCGCCAACAAACCCTGCGCGCCGCTATCGCCTGGAGCTATGACCTCTTGGGAGCTACACAGCAAAGCGTATTCCGCCGCCTCGCAGTTAGCCCCCAGGGAGTCACACTTGCGACCGCCGAGCAAATCTGCACAGCAGCAAGCAAGTTAGTAGGAAATGTTCAGGATGCCCTGGACGCCTTGGTTGATCAAAGCATGCTCCAACGGTCCCAAGATCGCGAGGAAAATGATGTACGCTATCGCTTATTGCAGACGTTACGTGAGTACGGCTTAGAGTGCCTGGCCCAGGCAGGAGAACTGGAATCGACACAAGCTGCCCATGCCGAATACTTTCTTGCCTGGATAGAGCAACTTGCTCCACTGCTGTCAGGAGCAGAACAAGCAGAATGGCTAGATCGCCTGGATCACGACTACGATAATGTACGGACGGCCCTCGAATGGTTAATAGACCATGCGCGAAAAGAGGCAGAACGAGCGGAACAGGCATTACGCTTTTGCCTAAGGCTCCTTGGATTCTGGGAAATACGTGGCTATATCAGTGAGGGATTGACTTTCATGGAACGTGCATTGAGTGTAAGTCAGAACATCACACCTGCTGTGCGAGCGGAGGCCTTGCACGGAGCAGGCTTTCTCGCATTAATGCAGGATGACAACGCTAAAGCAGAAGCCTTCCTACGCGAGAGCCAACTCTTATTCCGAGAAAGTGGCGATAAAGTCGGCATGGCAAACATCTTACGATTGCAGGGCAATCTTGCTCTGTTCAAGAATACATATAAGCTTGCCCGTCGTCTCCTCGAAGAAGCCCTAGCGCTTTATAAAGAACTTGGAGATACAGCGAAAATAGCCCCCACGCGCAAAGCATTAGCAGAAGTGGCTATCGCTCAAGGCGACTATGCCCAAGCCCGTTTGCTCATGGAGGAGGACCTCGCATCCTATAAAGCTACAGGTGAAAAGTATAGCGCCGCCTACTCGCTCTACTTCCTGGCGCGCATACGCTTCCTTGCGCGCGATGACCTCGCGAAGGCGCAGTCTCTTGTAGAAGAGAGCCTCAACCTCTTCAAAGAAGCAGGCAATCGCCGCCTCGTGGCGTACGCACGCCATCTACTCGCTCAGATGCTGCTGATCAAAGGCGACGAGAGCAGAGCACACTCAATGCTGGACGCGAGTATAGGAACCTTCCGGGTATTAAAAGAACCCTCTGCCATAGCCGATGTACTCATTAGCTTCGGTCGGCTCGCAACCTTACAAGGAGATACCGAAACCGCTCAAACTTCCTACCAGGAAAGCTGGGCCTTACTGCAAACCATAGACGCGAAAGAACTGAGTATCAATTGCCTGGAAGGCTACGGAGAAACTCTTGTAGCACAAGGAGAGCCGAAGCGGGCAGTGCAGCTTTGGGCGACAGCCGCCACCGTTCGTGCCACAATCATGTCCCCCATGCCCCCGGTCTACCGCCCCTCCTACAATCAGGCCGTAGCTACTGCCCGCCAAATTCTAGGTGTAGCAGCCTTCCAATCAGCCTGGACAGAAGGCCACAAAACCCCTCTGGAACAAGTACAACTTTAATTGCTTCCTACAACAACCAGATCAATTACTCTGCGCATCTCCCGGTAACAGCACCATCATCTTCAGTAGATGCTCAAGAGTCTCCCGAGGATCGGTACACAGACCAGAATGCAGAGAAGAGGTTTGAATAATCGTACTGCGAGGCGAAACGAGCCATTGGAAACGCTCCGATTGCGACATATGCCTGAACATCCCGGACTCCTCACCTCCTCTACAAATCACTGGAATCGCATCAAGGTGACTACTCAAAGCATCATAATCGAGTTGAGGTGCTAATGCAGCCAGGCGCTGATGATCCAAGGAAATAAGCGCATCCAGGAAGCGCTGAGTAGGGCAAAACAGGATCACCCCGGCATTCATGCACTCACCGCGTTCCACATAGGGGACAATGCGAATAATCGCATAATCATACGAGCTGACTGCGTGCATGTAGCGCCTCCTCCACGAAGATATGCGAAAAAGCCAGCCGATCCAGCAGGTAAGCAACATATGTCGCACGATGCTCATCATAATTCCTAATGCCCGCATCATTATCAAGCCAGCCGTCCGGGACCATCGCAACGATCTCTCGTAAAAGCTCAGGAGTCAAACGGTCCTTCAACAGTGCATCCGCCTCAGAAATCGAAGTGGCTCTCGAAAGCAAAACATGATCCCGAATTTGTCTGAATGGGCTACGGCTCACTTCCATAAAAGGTTTGCCCGTGTGATGGAAAAAGAGTGCCGCCCCATGATCGATCAACATCAAACGCTTATGCCACAGCAGCATATTGGGATTGCGAGGCGTACGGTCAACATTGGTCACATAAGCATCAAACCAGACGATATACGAGGCGAGTAGAGAATCAAGATGACGTACATCCAGGAGATCAAAAGCAAGTGCACCAGGTAGAAAATCAAGCCCAAGATTAAGGCCACTACTCGCCCTAATCAACGCCTGAATTTCAAAATCAGGCTCGGAACGCCCCAGTACAGGATCAAGTTCAACAAAGACAATCTCAGGCACAGGCAAACCAAGCGCACGGCCAATCTCTCCCGCCACCAACTCCGCGATTAACGCCTTCGTTCCTTGACCTGCACCCCGAAATTTGAGTACATAAAGCCCATCGTCATCCGCCTCGACGATTGCAGGAAGCGAGCCTCCTTCTCTCAGAGGCTGCACATAGCGGGTTGCATTTACAGTTCTTAACATGAGGCCATTCTAACACAAAGCTGCTAGATGCGTGATAGCTATATGCCGAGCGTTCCTTGCAATTCAAGCAAAGGTCCCCTCATGACGCCTTCAGCATCACAATCCCTGAATGGATGGGCATGCTAATTGTGGAGCCAATAACGTTGCCATATAGATCAACGTACTGAGATCCCGGCGGCATCGTGATCGTATAGGCCTGAGTTGAACTGGGATTCACAATAACCAGTCCATTCGAGTAGGAGCGCCAGTATACTTGTTGATTCTGGTACATAGCTCCACTCGGACTTCCAATTTGTGCTGAGTATTCCTGAAGCCAGTTCACACTCCCATACTGTTGAATTCCGTTAATGGAGATGGCCGCTGCATGACCTTTGCACATAAGATAGGAGGCCAAGGCCCACTGAATCTCTGAAGTTCCAAGAGTAGAAAATTGGTTTCCGGAATAGTACGCTTTGCCTTGCGCTTGCACGTATGCAATGAATGTCATATGTTGTACCCATGCAGTGTCGGTCAGATAGCCACCCCCCTGAAGCGTAAATCCGCCCTCTTCTCCGATCGCGTCAACATGGTTCACCATTTGCTGAACGAGCGGGTCTGTAGCCGGAATATCAGCGAAGCTCGAATTAACAGTTAATGCCAGTGGGGGATTGAGTGCGTGCAGTGCATTTTGCATCTGAGTAAGCCAGTAGATGATATTGTTTTGCCAGGCTGGATCATCTTCTTGCAGACCTGTGTAGAGTTGGACCCATTTCCCGTTTCTATAAACGCCGCACGCATTGGCCCAATTCCCCAGGTCCACGTTGTCTGCGGCAATACCATCATAGCCAGCTAGACTTGCTGGTACTCCGTAGGTCTGCACCTGCCACGAGATTACCGCGCTATTAGAGAAATCAAGTGGCATATTGGGGTCACTGCCGAAATAAGCAGGGGTCTTTTTGTCACACTTGTAGAGAACCCAATCGGGATGATACGTTTGCCACCATGCCAGGCTATGCAGCGCATGATTATCATCGAAGGTACCGTAATCTCGGTGGAAAGGGATATAGTAAGTGAGGAAGATATTAGGATTTCCCTGCCGCCAGGCAGCAATATTATACGTACTTGCGCCCCACACTAAATCGTACTGTGCTGCGACCGGAATTGGGTTGGCTATGTTATAGTCAAAGGGTTGAAACACATGAATATTATTCCAGGTATCAATGAAAGGTCGTATCGTCGTTCTACCAGCTTTCGGCTGTCCCGGTGTTGCATGCGCAGCTGGCAGGTAAACAAAAGCCACGGCACCCATCAATACGGCAAGTAGACACAGTGCCAAAAATACGCGACGTCTTTGATATTTTCGACTCATGAAGTGCTCCTTTAGCGTGTCCCCCCGCACGCAACCTGACGATAGGATTAGCTTTGTGAGGCTATTCTAGCATAATCCTATCTACCTGTCGATCTTATGCAGTATGTCGAAAACCCATCGCGTAAAGGTTGGCATATATTCCCTTCCGTTGTAGCAGCTCATCATGTGTACCTTGCTCCACAATACGCCCCGCCTGCAACACCACAATGCTATCAGCCCCCTTAATCGTCGAGAGGCGGTGGGCAATCACCAGCGCTGTACGTCCACGCAACAATCTCTTGAGAGCCTGTTGTACCAGTAACTCCGTAAAGGTATCGATATTGGCCGTCGCCTCATCCAAGATCAATATGCGAGGATCAGCCAGCAGAGCACGAGCGAATGAAATCAGTTGACGCTGACCCACACTGAGATTGCGCCCTCGCTCACGAATAGGCGTATCATAGCCCTCGGGCAATTGCATAATCAGATCATGCACTCCCACAGCGCGAGCAGCTTCCACTACCTCCTCATCCGTTGCATCAAGGCGGCCATAGCGTATATTGTCACGTATCGTACCCGTGAACAAAAACGGCTCTTGCAGTACAATACCGATCTGACTACGCAAAGAACGCTGCGTCACATCCCGCACATCATGCCCATCAATCAATACCGCCCCTTGTTGCACATCGTAGAAACGTGCCACCAGTCCGGCAATCGTACTTTTTCCTGCCCCGGTCGGACCCACAATAGCGAGCGTCTGACCAGCCTTAATATGCAGATTCAGCCCATTCAATACCGGCAAATCCCGAATATAGCCAAATCCCACATCACGGAACTCCACCTCCCCGCGAATCTGCGGCAGCGTCTCAGCACCGGGCTTGTCCGCGATCTCGACAGGCACCTCCAGAATTTGGAAGATGCGCTCCGCTGCCACACCCGCACGTTGCAGTTGCGAGTACTGCTGGCTGATATCGCGAATTGGATCAAAGAAACGGTTGATATAGAGGGTGAATGCAACGAGTATGCCCACCTGTAGCTTCCCTTGCGAAACCAGCACGCCCCCATACAACACCGTAATCGCTATCGCCATAGCTGCCACAACCTCCACGAGTGGCAAAATGAGTGCCGCAACGCGGCTGGCTTCCTGATTCGTATCGCGGTTATAAGCATTGAGTTCATCGAACTCGGCCCGGTTGCGATCCTCGCGCACAAGGCTTTGAATTACCCGCATCCCCGAAATGTTCTCCTGCAACGTCGCATTCACCATAGAAATGGCGGCACGCGTTCGCCGGAACGAACGTTGAGCGTACCGCTGCCAGAAGCCAGCAATCACTATCATGATAGGTAGCACCGTAAAGGAAAGCAACGCCAGCGGTACATTCATCACCAGCATTGCTCCTACAATCCCTATCAACGCAACGAGTGAGCTGAGCATCGATAGTAATCCCGAACTGAGCATCGACTCCAGCACATCGATATCACTCTGCAACCGCGACATCACACGCCCAATCTGTGTGCGGTCATAGAAACTCAGCGAAAGGCGCTGCAAATGAGTAAACATCTCCGAACTGAGATTGTAGAGCGTTTGCTGTCCTGCCCACGACATCGTCCATACCTGCCAGTACTGTGCCTGCCACATCAAAATGTTGACCACAATCAAAACAATGCCAATAACCGCCAGTCCTCTCAAATCATTGTGGCTAATAAATTGGTCGATTGCCAGCCCGATCAAGTAAGGATTTGCCAGGTTCAACGCCGTGTACAGTAGCATTAGGCCTAAACTCGCGAACGTCCATCCCTTATAGCGGGCAAGATACGGGACAAATTTTGTAATCACTCGTCGGTCAAATTTCCCTGTAATATTTTCATCCGCCCCTTCCAAACTATTTTCGCGCCAGCGATTCCGCTCACGATGAGCCGTGTAAGAACTGATTTTCATCCCGCTATCTTCCCCCCTTCATACCGTGCCTCAAACTCCTCCTGCTCGCGCAATTGCAAATCATAGAGCCTGGCATATGGCCCTCCTCGCGCCAATAAGCTCTCGTGGGTTCCTCGCTCCACAATTCTCCCTTTCTCCAATACCAGAATCAAATCCGCGTTCTTGATCGTGCGCAGGCGCGAGGCCACGACAAACGTAGTGCGTCCTCGCATCACAGCATCCAATGCCTGCTGGATAAGATACTCTGTTTCCATATCCACGCTCGAAGTCGAATCATCAAGCACGAGAATGCGGGGATTAAGCAGCAACGTGCGTGCAATCGCTACGCGTTGTTTCTGCCCACCGGAGAGCGTCACGCCTCGCTCTCCAACCCAAGTATCGTAACCATCTGGCAATGACGTAGCAAAATCATGCAGACGTGCTACCTTGGACGCCGCTATAATTTGTTCGGTGGTTGCATTAGCAACGCCATAAGCGATGTTATCACGAAGCGTTGCATTGAACAGAAAAACATCCTGTAACACTAACCCCACGTTCCGCCGCAGAGAGGCCTGGGTCACCTCGCGTATGTCCTTCCCATCAATTGTAATCCGCCCGCTTGTAGCTTCATAGAAACGTGGTAGCAAGTGCAAAATTGTGCTTTTACCGCTTCCTGTAGCGCCCAGTATAGCAATGATCTTGCCTGGCTGTGCGTCGATAGTGATGTTGTGTAGCACCTCTTGCCCATTTCCATACGCGAAGGAAACGTTCTCAAAGCGCACGTGCCCCTCTACCCGCTGTAGGGTCGTTGCCCCTGGTGCATCAGTAATAGTCGGTTCGGTATCCAGCACTCCAAAGATACGTACACCCCCTGAAAGCCCACGCATAAACCACGTGACCATATAGCCAAAGGTTCGCACAGGCGTGCCCAGCAGAAGAATATATTGTGTGACGGCCACAAGTACGCCGAGACTGAGTTGATGGCCTATCACCGCAATGCCTCCTACCCAGACAACCAATACCGTCACCAAGTTAAGTACAAGCACCATCAACGGCTGGTTCCATGCTGAGAGCCGCATCGCACTCATATTGAGTTCACGTACCTCGCGGTTTTTCGCGCCGAACTTGGCTATCTCGAAATCTTCACGCGCAAACGCTTTTACCACACGCACGCCACTCAGACTCTCTTGCATCACGGTTCCCAGCGCTCCTGTTTCATTCTGCACGTCGAACCATAGCGGGCGCAAATGCTTTGCTACCTGCACCGAAAGTAAGATCAGTACCGGAACACAGATCATCGTGATTAAAGCCAGCTGCCAGTCAAGCTGAAAAAGTATGAAGCTAACCGCACTGAAGGTGACAATTGCCAGCAAGGCACGCAGCAGACCTAAAGGAATAAAGTTGCGCACCGCCTCAATATCAACAGTCAGACGCGACATTAACTGGCCCGTCTCTGCTTCATCATGAAACGAGAAACTCAGCGTTTGCAGATGGTCATAGACGTTATTTCTCAGATCATAAGCTACCAGGTTCGAGAGTGCCTGTGACAGATAGCCTTGCCCATAGGCAAAAAGACCGCGCAGTGAACTAGTGACAAGAATCGCACCCGTAGCTAGTAGTAGCGTACTGAATTGCCCATGTTGCAGCCCCGTATCGATCACCCATGCTAGCAGCCACGGCACAATCAACGCGAAGCCTGTAGAGAATCCCAGGCAAACCACCGCGCCAAGCGCCCATATCCAGTGAGGACGAAGCAATCCTAGTATACGCCTATAGATGCGTAAGCTAGTTTTCCACGTTTCAAGAGAAAAAGATGCTCGCAGAGTGCCCATTTTCGGCAGGATCACACGTATATCCTTTCTAGATATTCCTATTGACGTATATATAGCTCTTTTCACAAAAGTTTATGTTCAAATAGAGCATTGTTGCTGAGGCAAAGAGGAGTTTAATGATTCGGCCTCACGAAGCTTGAACCCTGAATCAGGCCAAAAAAGTAGACGGAACTCTGTCCGCTACCTCAAATACATTGGTGGGAATGTCTGCTCACCAGGAAGATGGCCCTATTATCTATCACTTCATAGTATACCACGATTTTCAGTTTGTTTTTGAGATGCTCATCTATCCCTCCTCCTGGTGATTGTGCAACATCCCTGAAAGGAGTACAATACATCCCAGGAATGAGATAGTGACCTCATTATCGGGTCAAGGAGGCGAGTTATGACAAAGAAAAAGAACCCACAGATATCTGTTTCTCAGGAAGATAACAGACAGGCACAGCAAATGCTTGAACAATATCACAGGATCGCCAATAATTTTCGCGCAAGCGCAGACCAGGAGCAAGTGGAAACTGTATTGACCGAAATCAATAGCATGTCCGAAGGTGCACAGATAGCCCTGGTCAAGGCATTGGCAAAAGAAACTCATACCGACGCCGCCGATGTTCTAGCCGCCATCGACGAATTAAGTCCCGTAAAAAACGTCCGTAAAGAAGCAAAACGCTCATTAATACGCCTTGAAGAGGCAAGAATTTATCCCAGTTGGACCCCACCCACTGATCAGTTATCCATCATACAATTCCAGGCCCCCACCGGCCCTCTACGTTTCTGGAAAGGCATCGTGACCGACTCACGCAACATAGGCGAAGTTCAACTCTTGCTCTGCTTTGAACGGGAAGAAGACCCTACAGAGATAAGAGTCCTGGGATTCTTGCTCGAATTCGGCTTCGAGGGAGTCAAAGACTTCTTCACAAGAATTGAGAGCAAGCGGCGCTTCGAGAAGTTCCTCAGTGAGATGAACGAGCGCTTGGGCGACGTTAAAACAAAGGATTGCTCGTTGGCCCAGGGCCGTCGTCTGCTACTCGACGCGCTTGGGGTAAACAAACGTGCTGGCACCCAACCCTACAAAGACTACCGCCTGAACGCCTCGCTCGTCAATCAATTGGTATTGGAATCCTCAGAACTCGAAGATGATGCCGAACTTGACGATGATATTGATTTTGATGATGACGACGACGACGATGAGGAGGAGGATGTAATTAATCTCCATGACCTGACTCCTCAGGAAGTCGTTATCAATTTCGTTGAGTCCTGGGTCGATGAAAACTATGACATAGCCTATGAACTCCTCTCATCTGATAGTCCACTTCGCGCAGGACTCTCGAAGGATGAATGGATTGAGCATCGTGAGGACTGGGCAGAAGAGGCCGTTCCGGCTGAACTGCAACCAAACTTCATCTTTGAACGCGAAACGCAACAATCCCGCCTCTGGCTTCCCAATCCCTTTAGTGCAAATCGCTCATCCACACGCAAAGAGATTGAGGTTGGCTGGTCTATCGAGCTAGACGAAACCTCCCTCGATGACACAATACCAGAACTACCCAAACCCACCGTCGTGTACAAAGAAACAGGGCGGCATTGGTTCTGGACAAGTTATGCATTGGTGAAAGAGCAAGACGAGTGGCGCATCCAGAGTATGACCGATGAAGGCGTGAGTGCTCAGGAACTGTCTATCGAAGAGTTACAGAAGAGAAAGCAGAACCTTGATAAGTTCCTGGACGATTTTACACAAAAACACAAACCGGAAGACCTACAGCAATTGACCGACGAAAAGACACTGGAATATCTCAGTCAAGTTATACGACGCGTCATGCAAACGGTCTATTATACCGATGCGCTTATCAAAAAGTTACCACTTGATAGTACCCTCTACCAAGATGCCGCTGGTCGCACACTCATGTTCCGTCAACTAGAGCGTTCCGCTGCCTACCTCGAACAATTAACGCAGCGTTTTACCGAGAATCGTGCCCAGAATTTGAGACAATTGGCCGCGATCCAAAGAGAACTAAGTGGCCAATTCTTTGATGAAGATGATGAAGAACGTGGCGACCGCTTCCTAGATCTCGCTGAGGAAGCCCTGAACGAGTCACTCACACTTGAGGATAGATTTGAAACACATATCTCGCTTGCTGAAATACTCATAGACTTAAGTGAGTTTGATGAGGCGGAAGAGCATCTGTTACAGGCCAAAGACGAGGCTACCGAACCCGCCGACCTTGCCCACATCGAACTCCACCTCGGCGAGATCGCTATGGAGCGCGAGCAATACCAGCAAGCCCTCAGTCACTATCAATATGTCGTGGATTTCAGCCCGAACGATCCTGTTGCCTGGGCCGATGTTGCTGTCGCCCATATGAAGCTCAACAACTATGAAGAGGCCGAGACGAGCTATAGGCGCGCCATCGCCTTAGGTCCGGATGAAGTAGAATACTACATGGATCTCAATAACCTCTATAAAGAGATCGACCAACCAGAGAAGGCCATCTCGGTAGTCGAAGAGGGTTTAAGAAACAATCCCGACTCCATTACTTTAAACATCTTCCTGGCCACTACCTACATCGAAAGTGGCGATCTTGATCAGGCAGAAGAGTATATACAGGAAGCAGAGCGCATCGATCCAGATGCAGAGGTCGTTCTCGTAGCACGTCAGGTGCTCAATATGACGAAGGCAACCCGCGCGATCACTAAACCGAATAGACTCAAGGCGGCCCCCAATATTGCTAAACTAGGTCGCCCCGTAAAGAAAAAGAAAGGGAGATAAGTCCTTTTCTAAATAAAAGAACGCTCCGTGGCCAGTGCCACGGAGCGTTCTTTTATTTAGAAAAATTAATACCTTACCCTTGGTACCTTGTGCAGGTATGTATCATCATTCACCTGCTTCAGCATAAAATCCGCGACATCCGCCCGCGCAATCTTCGAATTCAACCCCATAGACAGTGGAACGCCAACTTTGTAGCGACCCGTTTTCGGAGTATCGGTCAAGCGTGCCGGGCGTACAATCACCCAATCAAGATCACTCTGCTCAATCGCCCGTTCCTGGATAACCTTATCTGCAAACATCGTTTTCACCTTCGGGAAAAAAGGTAAGATGACCGGCAAAATCCACGGAACTTCTCGCTTCTCTCCATCCAACGCTGCTACCACGTGCCCAGACTGGCAGATGAAGCGTTTCACTCCCAACTTCTTCATCGCCGCGATAATATTCTCTGTGCCCTTGGAGCAGACAGGCTTCGTCGATCCTGGCCTTACGCCAAGCGTGCAAATTACAGCGTCCTGACCTGCGATTGCTGCCTCGACATCCGTCGTATTGAAAACATCGCCATGAACAAAGTGGAAATTTGGATTGTCTATAGTTACAGCCGGTGGAATATGCGCAAAAGCTGTTACCTCGTGCCCTTCCGCCAGCGCTTGCTCAACCACTGCGAGACCTGTACCGCTTGAACCGCCAAACACTACGATTTTCATAATTTGCCGTCCTTTCTTCGGGTTCATCAGAAGCAATGGAACCGGAACGTTGTAGAAGTCCTTGTAAAACCGCTCCCAGTTCCATTGCTCCTTACGTACCCTCCATCTATATGCACATCCCGATTACTATCTCGAAACTCATTTTTGTTGTATGTAACTATCGAACCGCCATCATCTCATCAGCGGGCTTTGCTTCGCGAGCAACTGTTGACTCAACACTTGTTGCCGCTACCTGCTTGCCTGCACTCTGTGACTCTAGCACAGTGATAATGATGTACCACACACCGACAATCATGCCGAAGAGTCCACCTGCACCGCCCCAGCTTCCCGCCTGCCCCAGCGTAAGCATTGCCATCACACCCATGTAGACGTAGATGCCGCCTACAATGATACCCAGATCTCTCCAACCAGTACGTTTCGTCGATGCCAGCAAGCCACCTACAATCAAGCAGGAGCGTCAGTACAGCAGAGCCAACCCAGTGCAGGTCCAGCGCGTGGATTTCTCCATACTGCCATCCGGCTAATTGCCACTGGTATTCCTTCCAGGCGTTAGGCAGCAGAACCACAGCCGCGACCACGCTAAGCCCGAGTAACAGCTTACTAACACGACCTTCGCGTGAGAAGCTCAGCAGACTACGGAAATTGGGATAAAGCACAATAAACAGCGCAAGCAGTACGAGTAGCCCTGGTGCCTGCGGCACAAAAGGTGTGAAGAGCACAGCCAGAATAGTGATACCCACAATAAAGAACTGTGCCAGTGCTGGCTTCTCTTCTGGTTGCACCAACAGCCATATCAACGTCCCTCCGAAGAGAAGAATGGTTAAAGCTGCCAGCTCCGAAACGTGCCACAGGTGAATTTGCTCTACAGGGTCTCGAATGATCCAGGCCAGTAAGAATTTATAACTTCCCGCCCCTAGCAAGGCGAGTATAAACAGTACGCTTACAATCGTGAAGCCTCGTGTGCGCAAAGTCTTAAATTTGTTTTGAGAGAGTTGATTTTTTGCTGCTGCAAACATTTTACACGCTCCTTCAACTACATCGCTCTAGTGAACTCTTCAAGTTCATCTTCAATACTTTCTTCTTTCTAATCTACATTGTACTGGCAGAGCGTCCCTTAATCGTTACGATAGCGTTACGAAACAAAGAGGTACATTTCTTTCTCCATTCCAGTAACACTATGGCTCATCTGGCGTTTCTTAAATGTTTTGTACAGGGAATCACGACGACAAGCGAAATCGCCTCCTAAGGGCTGATTGATCGTGCCAATTGCTGATGCATCGGCCCTTAGGCCGAGTGAGGAAACTACTGATTAGAGGAGCCTGGCAGTTAGAGGGAACTACCGGTTAAATATAAACTCCTCCATTGATACTAATCGCCTGAGCCGTCATATAATCCCCTTCTGTAACGATATACCTCACACATTCAGCGATTTCTTCAGGTTTTCCAAAACGGCCCATTGGTATCTTATCGAGGATACGCTGGCGTATATTCTCCGGCACAGTCCACAACATATCCGTTTCTGTGAAGCCCGGACAAACTGCATTCACCGTAATACCATGACGAGCGACTTCCAGGGCAACCGATTTGGTAAATCCAATAATACCCGCCTTAGTTGCCGCATAATTAGCCTGCCCGATGTTACCCGCCAGCGCAACAAAAGAGCTAATATTCACAATCTTGCCACTCTTGCGTTGCAGCATGAAAGGGAGCACATGCTTGGTACAGTTGAAAAGGCTGCCCAGATTAACATCTATCACCTCATCCCAATTATCTCGGGACATATTTTTGAGTGTTTTATCGCGAGTGATCCCGGCATTGTTGATCAAAATATCAATCTGACCAAATGTTTCGATGGTCCGCCGTACCATCTCACCCGCCTGCTCAAAATCGGTGACGTCCGCTTGAACGACCAGAGCTTTTGGTCCATATTCTCGAATCTCGTCAGCTAAAGAATTTGCTGCATCGGCACTCGTGTTATAGTTAATCACCACATTTGCGCCCGTTGCTCCCAACTCTTTAGCAATGGCTCTACCAATGCCTCGCCCAGATCCGGTAACAATTGCCGTTTTACCATCCAGTCGCTTGCTCATATCTTCTTTTCCTCCCTGAAGTAACTGCACAAATAAGTCTGACTACCCCAGGTAAAGAATACCATAAAAAGAAAAGGGCCGTAGCATTTAGCTACGACCCTTACCAGGAAATCGTTGAGTTATTCAGTAGCGCTTTCCTTTGTGCCTGGCGAGCAACATTCTGCACGTTCTCAAGCCCCTGACGAGTGGCCTTCTGAACGTTCTCCGTAACTTTCTGGACATTCTCCAGTCCCTGCTCACCTGCTGTTTTTGCGGTATCCAATGCCTGCTGGTAGTAGGAGAATGGAGCGCGGAAGAAGTCGGCATAAGCATTCATTGACTCACGAGCCAGAGTACGAAAAACTTCCTGCTGCTGCTGGGATTGCTCTACGACGGACTGCATAAGATTACGTGTGCCCTCTGCGTGGCTCTTGAGTAGCTCAACACTATTCTCAAACGTTGTCTGAGCGAAACGGATATTGCGCTGTTGAGCCGCAAAGGCACCATCAATCACAGCCAGAAACGCTCCTTGCACATCTTCAGGCTGCTCAGGTACCTCATGCATCAAAGAACGGGTGCCTTCAGTGTGGCTCTTGAGTAGCTCAACACCATTCTCAAAAGTGCTCTGCGCAAACCGCACATTGCGTTCCTGAGCCGCAACAGCACTATCAGCAATTGCCCGGTTTGTCTCACGAATGGAAGTGGCAAAATTCCATGCCGCCTCGTTTACTTTATTTTCGGCCATTATCTTCTCCTTGTTCGTCTTCAGTTTCAGCAGATATGCTCTTCACTGGAATACAACTTTAACATCTATATGCATTTTACACTTATATGCAAAGATTGTCAAGAGGTGATTAACTGCGCAGCATATTCAATCAAACTGCGAACACGGTCTCCAAACACACGAAAACGCTCATCCTGAGTTTGTCCCCGCTTCCAACGAACATAAATCTGTTGAATAATTACCGATAATTTAAAATAGGCAAAAACCATGTAAAAGTCCAACGAAGAAAGATCGCGCCCACTTTTCTGCGCGTAGAGCTGCATAAACCTTTCGCGACTGATAAATCCTGGTAAAGTCGTCACGGTTGGCAGCATCAACCGCAGCTCCTCCGGATCATTCGCGTTGACCCAGTAGCTTAACGAAATGGCAAGATCAAAAAGAGGATCACCAATCGTTGCCATCTCCCAATCTAGTACTGCTACTGCCTTACTCAGATCATCATTGCTCAGCAGCATATTGTTCAATTTAAAGTCATTATAAATCAGCGTTGCTGCCGGACTTTCAGGAATATGCTCCGCCAACCAGCGCGTCAGCGGTTCAATCTGCGGAATGTCATCCGTTTGGGCACGAAAATAGCGTTCAATCCAGCCCTTCACCTGCCGAACCAGAAAGCCCTCTGGATGTCCAAATTCAGCCAGTCCCGCTGCCCGCCAATCAATCGCATGTATCTGTACCAACGTCTCAACCACCGTTTCAGAAATGCGAAAGCACAGCTCCTCCGTTGGACTCACATCCGCAGGAAAGCTACTATTCAGCACCACACCGTTTCGCCGCTCCATAACGTAGAAAGGCACCCCCAAAATAGACAGATCATTGCATATAACATAGGGCATCGGAGCCAATGGAAAGACAGTGGCAATCTTTTGCAGCAGGCCTGCCTCGCGCTCCATATCATGCGCTTTCGGCGGCACCGGCCCGAATGGCGGTCTCCGCAGTACTCCCTCCCAATCCCCAATCTGCACTAGATAAGTCAAGTTAGAGGCACCAGAAGGGAACTGCCTCACGCGTAATGAGCCTTCACCAATTTCCGGAATGGTATTGCGGAGGTACTGCTCTACCCTCGAAAGATCAAACTCCTCGCCTGGGCGAATAGCAATTGTGTCCTCGACTTCCATTGTATTTACTCGCTTCCCTTAAAACTAATTGTTTGTCATCCCTCAATTATATCGCACTAATAGCCTTGCAGTGGGTATCAATCAAAACAATCATGCGCCTGGTTCAAGCGAACCTGACCCCAGGTCAAATCGTCAACGCGGAGACAATTGATAACGCCTTTGCCCTGGACATGGCAATGGGGGGTTCGACCAACACCGTGCTCTATATCCTGGCCCTTGCCCGAGAGGCAGGAATAGACTATTCCCTCGAACGCATCAACCAGGTAGCCGCTCGTACTCCCCACATTTGCAAAGTCAGCCCAGCCGGGAAATGGCACATGGAAGATGTTGACCGCGCAGGTGGTATCAGCGCAATCTTAAAAGAGCTTTCAAAGAAACCCGGCACACTCAACCTGGATCGCCCCACCGTCACGCTCAAAACGCTCGGTGAGAATATTGCAGGTGCCGAGATCAAGGAACCTGAAGTAATCCTCTCCGTCGAAGCTCCACACAGCGAACAAGGAGAACTCGCCGTACTCTTTGGTAATCTCGCTCCCGAAGGCGCAATCGTCAAAGTCGGAGCCGTCGCCCCTCCATGATGCAACATTATGGCCCTGCCCACATCTACAATTCTCAGGAAGAGGCCGCGGCCGGTATCCTGAACAGGCATGTCCAGCCAGGTGATGTTGTCGTGATTCGTTACGAAGGACCTCGCGGTGGCCCAGGCATGCAAGAGATGCTAGCACCCACAGATAACATCATGGGAATGGGCCTCGGTGAAAGTGTTGCCCTCGTCACCGACGGGCGTTTCTCCGGCGGTACGCGCGGTACCTGCATAGGCCACGTCTCCCCTGAGGCTGCCGCTGGTGGCCCCATTGCTGCCCTCATCGATGGAGACAGAATCAACATCGACCTCGTTGAACACCGCCTCGACATCAATTTCAGTCCCGAGCAGATCGCTCAGCGCCTCAGCCAGGTAAACTCGCCCCGCGAGCGCATCAAAAGCCCCTGGCTAGCTAATAGCCGCCATAAGGATTCTGAGAGGGGGTTGGCGTTGCTGATGGCGCTCCCTGTGACTGGAGAGCAGGTGTGGCGACAAACCATTGTCCGCCGCTGCCTTCGCCGTTCGTCTGCCCTGCCGCGGTATCACCCGAAAACGTGTAGAGCGGATGGCCGTTATACTCAACTTGCATGCCATTCCCATCGCTGACAGCGCTTAGAGTGCCGGAAAGCGAGGTGCTGGCGGCTGGCGTACCGCTGCCCTGAAACAGCAAAGGTAGCCAGGTGGATGTACACCCGGAAGCACAGGCAGCTTTCGTAGTAGTATCGGGCGTGAAGTAGTACAGGGCCATGCCCTGCATATTGGTTAGAATCGTCTGGGAGGTGCCATTGACCGTGACCATCGCTGTCTGGATGACCGAACTAGTAGAACTACCCGAACCGCCTGAACTACTGGAACCGGTCGAACCAGAACTGCCGCAAGCCGCCAGGAGCAGCGACATAACCAGCAACAGCGTAAGGGGCATGATGCGTCTGACTCTCATGAATGGTCTCCTCTCTCTTCTACCAATCGCATGATAAAATACTCCGCAATCTCTGATAGTAGGAGCGTACAAATTTCTCATCTATCTCTACGTTTGCTGGTTACATCGTGACTTGCTGTGCTACAGAGTCGGTTGCTCGCTGGCAGGGTAAAACCAGCTCCTCAATGCTTGACTTGATCCGGCTACACTTGCGCTATCCCTTCCTACATGTTAATCTTAACAATAGATATCAGTCACACACCTGATCCTCAACCGGTGTGCAAGCAAAAAAGGATTGGATGTGAACGGCCTCAGAGCACAAAAACTTTTACTAACTTCCCCAAAATGTCTCCAATGGCTTCCTGCCGTATTGCCACCATTAGGCGCTCACGATGTCCTCGTTCAGACGCGCACAGGAGCAATCAGCATTGGAAGCGAACTTCCCCTCTACTGCGGCACAGCACGAGCAAGCAAACCCACCCGGTATCCACGTATGACCGGTTATGAAAGCGCTGGCATCGTTCTGGCTTGTGGTTCACAAGTCCAAACAGTTCAAGCAGGTGATCGCATCGTCTCTTTCTATGGACATAGCACTCACGCAGTCGTTCCCGAAACGAAAGTGATCAAAGTCCTGGACGACATTTCTGATCCCCTCGCCATTTTAGTCATTCTGACATGTGACGCAGCAAAAGGAGTGCGCAAACTCGCCTCTTTGCCCGAAGAACCAGTCCTGATTACTGGCGCTGGCACAATGGGCCTGCTCACCCTTTTTATTCTCAAAGCCTACGGCTCCCAGTACATTGACGTAGTTGAACCCCAGCAAAGAAGACATGCCCTGGCTTCTCGCCTTGGAGCAAGAACAGTCTTCTTCCCACATGATCTTCCATCGACCAGCGAAACCTACCCAGTTGCATTTGAGTGTTCAAGCCGAAACGAAGCATGCGCCTTACTACAAAATCATATGCGGCGCAACGGGCGTATCTGTATTACTGCCGATGGAAATCTCGAACCTCTCACGCTCATCCCCGCCTTTCATGAAAAAGAACTCAACATTGTTGGCTCAAGTGATGGCTGGGACTATCAGAAACATGCACACTGGTATTTTCACGAAATTCAGCAGGAGGCAAACCATTTGGAACAGCTTTTTGAAAAAGAAATTGCTCACACTGAACTCACCCCTACATTTGAACAATTGGCAAGAGAGCATTCTCCACCGGTGAAGATTCTCGTTCACTATGAACTATAGCGGGTTCATAGGAAGCATTGATCACATGCTTTATGGTAATCAGATCTCCTTTAGCTTGTCCGAATTATTTCGAGTATTCACTCAACCGAGGTATCGAACATGACAACAACCATCTCATCTCAGTCCTCCTTCGCCTCCACCCTTCCAGGCCGTTACTACTACGAACCGGCCATTTATGACCAGGAGCAGGAGCAAATCTTTGCCCGCATGTGGGTCTGTGTTGGCCGCGCCGAAGCACTTCCGAATCCCGGTGCGTATCTAACAGCCACCATCGGGCAAGAAAGCATCATTGTCATCCGTGCCAAAGATGGCATGCTCCGGGCATTCCTCAATGTCTGTCGGCATCGTGGTGCTCGCCTATGCACCGAGGCAACGGGACAGCTCAAGGGATCAATCCAGTGCCGCTATCATGCCTGGACTTATGGACTCGACGGAAAACTGCTTGGAGCGCCGAATATATTAAATGATGCCCAGTTCGATCGTCTCGCCTTTGGCCTGTTGCCAGTAGCCCTTGAGGTTTGGGAAGGCCTTATCTGGCTGAACCTTGCCGAAGATCCTCCACCAATTGCTACCCAGGTCAACGAACCGATTATCGAACGTTTTGGCAGTTATACCCTCTTCGCTCGCTACGACATAGGACAATTGAAAGTCGGCAAATCCATCAACTACGATGTACATGCCAATTGGAAGCTCATCGTCGAGAATTTTATGGAGTGTTATCACTGCAGCCCAATGCATCCAGAACTCTGCCAGTTACTTCCCGGCTTTCGATCAGGCCAGTCATATTTGGAGGGCGAGGCCGCAACCTTAGCAGATGATGTCGAAGCCTTCTCGATCACGGGCAAGTCCAACCGCCCAAAACTTAAAGGACTGCTTCCCAAAGACCTGCGCTGCTACTATGGTATCGTTTTGTTGCCCAACATCCTGCTCAACCTGCTCGACGACCACATTGTCATTCACACCCTGCTGCCTCAAGGCCCCGACCGTACCCGTATCATCTGCGACTGGCTCTTCGACCCAGACGTAATCACGTTGCCCACCTTCGACCCCATGGACGCCGTCGAAATCTTCGACATCGTCAACCGCCAGGACTGGGAAGTCTGCGAACTAACCCAACTCAGCATGCCCTCGCGAGCCTTCAAATCCGGAGGTATCTACGTACCCTCCGAACGCCACATCCGCGAATTCGCCGACTTCGTACTGGCAAGACTGGATTAGGAGAAACTGATGGGCTATCGTTACGCTATTCTTGGTACCGGGCGACAAGGTACTGCCGCAGCCTATGACCTGGCCCGGTTTGGCGAAGCCGACTTTCTGCTTCTAGCCGACCAATCACTGGCTCAAGCTCAAAGTGCCGTAGCACGCGTCAATTCTCTTATTGGACGCGATATAGCTTCTGCACGCCAGGTGGAAGTGGCAGATGAGGATGCGGTTGTACAATTGCTCACCACCAACGCAATCCAAGTCTTTATCTCCGGTGTGCCATACTTCTTCAACCTTAAACTGGCACATGCAGCCATTCGCGCCCACGCAAGCATGTGCGATTTTGGAGGGCATACTGACCAGGTACGCGAGCAGTTGGCACTCGATTCGCAAACCAAAGCCGCCGGAATCACCCTTATTCCCGATTGTGGTCAGGTACCTGGCCTTGGTACATCCCTCTGTGCCTACGCTCTGACCCTATTGGATGAACCTCGCGACATAATAATGTACGATGGGGGTATTCCTCAGCATCCCAGACCGCCCTGGAACTACATCCTAACCTTCAACGTCGAAGGGTTGACCAACGAATATTTTGGCACTACGCTTTTCTTGCGTGAAGGACAACCCATTGAAATGCCTTGCTTTGAGGAATATGAACTGCTCGACTTTCCATCGCCAATCGGTCAACTAGAAGCCTTCACCACCGCCGGAGGTACCAGCACCATGCCATGGACCTACGCTGGCAAACTGCGCACACTGCAAAACAAGACTCTACGCTGGCCTGGTCACTACGCCCAATGGAAAGCTTTCAACGACGCCGGTCTCATTGGCCTTCAACCTATAGAAGTAGATGGAGCGTCCGTAGTACCACGTCACCTCCTACACGCTCTGCTAGAACCACAAATCCGCGCTCATCCCAACGAACACGATATGGTTATCATTCGGGTGATTGCACGCGGGCTAAAGGATGGACAGGAAAAGGAAGCTACTATCGACCTCATTGACTACTACGATGAAATCACTAACTTCACCGCAATGGAACGTACGACAGGTTGGCACGCGGCGATTATGGCCAGCTTCATTGCTCATCAGGAAACACCACCTGGTGCCGTACCCGTAGAATTAGCGGTGTCTGGAGCGACTTTTGTCGAGGAATTTCTTAAGCGAAGGTTCAATTTGAGGGTTTCCTAGACAACAGCCCGCTTTTGGGCAGAAAGAAAATCGAGTACTAGCTGGTTCCAGGTGTCGGGCATTTCAAAGTATGGTGAGTGACCTGCTCCTGGAATTTCAATGATGTGTGCGTTTGGTAGAATTGCTGCTGCCTGGCGAAGCAGGGGCGGCGGAATAAGTTGATCCTCGCTTCCTACAAGGCAGAATATTGGCAGGGAGAGTTTTTGTAGAGCTTCGTTGGGGTAGGATGTGTTTTGGAGGATTTTGAACATTTCTACGGTGGATGGAGGTTCCCCGAAGCTGCCGAGTTGTTGATAGAGGTATGCCTGGGTTATGTTGTTCTGTGATAGGGTAACTCCGATTGCGGGATGGTGACCGAGTCGTAGATTTGATGGCATGGTTTCTGTCTGTTGGATGAGTTGGGTAAAGCCTTGTTGGATTTCTGCTGTGGAGATGCCGGCAAAGGTGTCGGTGAGGACGAGCGATTGCACACGCTCCGGGTATGCGAGGGCAAAGCCCATTGCGGCCCATCCTCCCATGGATTGGCCGATGAGATGGGCCTGTTGAATCTGAAGCCGGTCTACGAGTGCCTTTAGATCGGTTACGGCAAGAGCTGGGCTACATTCTCGCCCATGGTTGGTTGATTGACCAAAGCCGCGTTGGTCCCAGATGACAGTTCGGTAGGTGCGGGCAAATACGGGTACCTGTTGAAACCAGTTGGCGTGGTTTCCTCCAAGCCCATGACAGAAGATGATGGTGTCGCCTTGTCCGGCTGATTCGTAGTAGATGTGTTCTGAGCTGGAGGGGATGAAGCCTCGGGTTATGTTGATTGGTGGGTTAGGCATGAGGGGGGTATTCCTTGGTTTTAAACAGACATTAC
>CAVZTX010000004.1:0-144457 GCA_963778375.1 uncultured Chloroflexia bacterium
CTGCAAGTGCAAGCCTACTCCCTACCACTCCCACAATTGCTGCTTCTCGCACAATAGTAGGAGTGGTCAGGGAGTGTGCACCATTGGTAATGCCCTTGATGGGCATCTGGCCCCACATGGAAAAATATATGCCGGAGGAAAAGGTTCAGTATCCTATGCTTCATACCATGGGACAATGATGGCCCGGCCAAGGGTGTGACTGAAGAGGTTAAAGCCCAAAAGAGCTGGCGTAGCGTCCTTGCCTACACCAAGTGACTCAACGTCAACAGCATGCACGACGATGTAGTAGTGATGCGGCCCATGACCGGCAGGAGGAGCCGCGCCGATATATCCAACCGTTCCACCATCATTGCGAAGCTGAAATGCGCCTTTGGGAAGGCCTGAACCCTGCTCGTCACCAACTCCGGTGGGAAGTTCAGTGACGTTGGCCGGGATGTCAACGACTGCCCAGTGCCAGAAGCCGCTGGCGGTGGGTGCGTCGGGGTCGTACATGGTTACGACAAAACTTTTCGTTCCTTCTGGAAATCCGCTCCATGATAGTTGGGGTGAAGTATCCTGACCTCCCGCACCGAAGATACCGCTGAGGTGTGGCGTGGATATTTTCTCGCCATCTCTCACATCGGTGCTCGTCACCTGGAATGAGGAAACTTTTGGCAAGCTTTCATAAGGATTGTAACTCATGGAATAAATATAGTCTCCTTTCACCGAATTTCGAATGAATCAACCCGTTGATATTTTACCTTACTGTGTCATCAGTTGGTAGGGGTGGAGTTAAGGTTGTTGTCACCTGCCGCAAGGTAACAATCAGATCCATCGAACCTCTCGGCGTTTTTTGGCAGGAGAAGACAGCATACTCCTCAAGATTTCACTGAAGCCGCTCCAGGATATCCTCGAAGGGCCTTTTGATACTGTGGGGTCATTGCAGCGAGCATATACATTTCAACAGCTTGCGGCATCTGACCTTCCTTATGGTCAACGGTTGATCGACGAGAGCGAGGGAGGACACTCTGTGGATGATGAATATCTTCGAGCCTCGCACTGGCGCACTATCACCCCGTTTTTGAACAGGAACAAGATGCGAGTCCCTTCACCCAACCCAACGAAACGTTCTAGCCAGAACGCCATCATGTTCGCCGAGCCGCGCCGGTTGAGGTAATGAATACATGGAAATATCGGGTCAATTTTTCGAGACAATACTATCTGCAACAGCTTTTCCGTTTTTGATTGGCTACGTGAGAATAGCTTGGTGCGAACACTTGCAATGTGCAAGTACATTACTGCGACATTCCTTTTCAGGAGAAAAACGTGAGAAAAATAGTTGCTTCGATGCTCATGGCGATGGATGGTGTGGTTGAAAATCCAGAGTGGACTTTTCAATTTAGAAGTGAAGAATCACAAAAATATAAATTCGATGAGCTTTTTGCCAGCGATGCACTCCTTCTGGGGCGCATCACCTATCAGGAACTTGCAGCCGGATGGCCTGGTGTTACTGGTGCATATGGTGAGAGAATAAACACTATGCCCAAGTATGTTCCAACCACAACGTTGCAGGAAGCTGAGTGGAATGCCACCCTTATCAAGGACAATGTTGGAGAGGAAGTTACCAGATTGAAACAGGAGTCTGGTCAGGACATATTGATCTTTGGGAGCGTTGATCTCATTCACTCGCTCATGCAAGAGGATCTCATTGATGAATACCGTCTCATGGTCTTCCCCATTGTCGTAGGAAACGGGAAGCGGCTTTTTCATGCTGAGAGCCAGCAAAAGGAATTCAAACTTGTTCAATCGCACACATTCGGCTCTGGTGTCGTGGTACTCACATACGAGCCAAATCGAAAATAAAGAGTAAGTGAGGAGGTATGAAATTATCAAATCATACTGAGGGATCGAGTGCCGAGAATTGTTGGAGTCGGCACTCTCCACTCACGGCTGAGTATAGTGAGAGACATCCATGAGCACAAGGGGCAAAGGGAAAAATAGCCAAAAGAGGTAAAGTTCACTTTCCAATGCATAAGTCGGAACTTGGCTCTCTTCTCTCTTCTGGTTCTACTTTGCGGCTGGTGACAGTAACCTTAACTCCACCCCTATACAGGGAGAGAGATGATCCTGTCAAGGATGGGTTGGCGAACTGGCAAGACTCCTTATCGGCTCCAGTCACCACTTCTTGCTGCCTTTTTTCTTGCAAGGGGGACTTTCACCAGGTGTCACTCACCATATAAGTCGGTGTTAGATGGGGCAGGAAGGCCGTGCATACCAAGGGAATAGGCGATCTCGCCGCCGTGATGGAGGTCGTGTTGCAGGACATGCCAGAGAACCCAGCCGCGGCTGAGGGAGTAGATCTTGCCGTTCCACTCATCCTGAACAGTGGACCGCAAATCCGCGAGCGTATAGCGTCCCAGGACATCTTGGATGACCCGCCAGGTGTGTTCCAATCCACTCACCAGTTCCTCCGCTGAACGTGGCGGACTCTCAGGCTCGCCCCACGTCGTAAACGCGCGCAACTCCTCACCTCCCTCTTCCAACTGATAATGAAACCACCCGGCCCGCACCGCAATGATATGATGCGCCAGCTCTTCGATGGAACGCAGATTCGGCGCGGCACGGAGCGCAAGCTGCTCCGGCGTGAGTCGAGCGAGAGCCCTGCTCAAGTGCTTCTGGTAGTTTTGCCAGCCCTCGGTAAAGAAGGCCAGCGTTTCGCTTGTTTCGCTCATCGTGTCACTCCCTGTCGATACAATTCGGTACAATTTCTTCTCGACCTCATGTCGTTCAGAAAACAGAACTGGGCAAGAAAACGTCCGTCTTTTCTTCTTTCTTTGAAGAACATTCAGAATCGGAAACCCGTGAAGTGGGCACGACCCGCTTTCCGGCTTAAGACCGCGTCACCGTCGCTACAGGATCGCGGGTGGGTTTGCGCCGCCCTACTCGCAGACCCCGCGTGGCATGGGTCTTACACGGGTAGGTGTTTTGCAAGAGACTCTACCGGTCTGTAGAGGCAGGGGTGGCTGGGAGCGGTGCGGGGCCCCTTGCGGGAACCCTGTCTGGGGGACAGGTAACCTTTCGGCCGCCCCACCTCTCAGGCAGTGCTAAGAGCTTTGTCTAACCTACTCGTTATTGCCTTGCGGGTGCCTTTCGGCCGCCCTACCTCTCAGGCCTTTTCTCTAAGAAACCTCCCCGTGTAAGCCCTTGCGGGTGCCTTAGGTCCGTGCAGGCTACCGCGCAGGTGGCTTCTGCACTGAAAAACCTCCCTGTGTAAGGTAGCGTGGGTTGTGGTCGCTGATGTTGTTCCTGTTGCCCGGCTGGCCCAGTCTCTAGCCCAAGACGAACACGTAACCGATACGCGGAGCCAACCAGATAACCAGAGCCCCCTGATGCGCGAGAGGGAAGCATCAGACAGGTCAAGCAGAAGGAGCAGGGCGGAAAGCGGTTATCAAGGGCCGCGTAAAACCCTGTGCTTGAGCACTAGGGATAGAAGCGGCCTCGCTTCACTTGAACAAGCGTACCACATATGGTATCATCTAAGCAGGAACCCCCCGTGAGGGAGGAATCCCCGGGTCTTGAGACCTGGGGAAGACGTCCACAACATGCCGATGTATTGTTTCGTAGACGTGGGCCGACCCTCTTGCCTATCGCCTCTCGGCCTGGCAGAGTCGTCTGGACACGCCTTGTGCTTCCCACTGGTTTCTAGGAGGGTCATCATGCCAACTCGCGCAGAGATTTTGGACACACTTGCGGCATCGCAGACGCAGGTCATGGCGTTTTTTCAAGGGCTGAGCCCGCAAGACCTGGAGCGCCCGGCAACGGCGAGTGATGTTCCCGGAGCAGCTCCGTGGCGCGCCAAGGATCATTTTGCTCACCTGGTGAAAAGCGAGCGCAACATCCAGCAATTACTGCGCCGTACACTCGCCGGCGATACTCGAGACGTTCTATTACGCCTTCAATACCCGGCGGGAATGCCGTTGCCGGGCATCCTGGGCGATCTGAGCGCGCTGACCCCGGAGGAGGAGGAGCGGCTGGAGATGGCCGTCGCCAACGTCAATCAAACCTATGTGAACGCGCACCATGACGACAGTATGGAGATGCTGGCAGCGGATTACCTGGCTGCGCGGCAGGACACAGTGAACCTCCTGCACCAGTTCACCGATGAGCAGCTGGCCACTCCGGTGCCCACCGTCGTCGGTGACCAGGCCGCTGGTAACTTGTTTGCCGGGAGAGCGGGGCATGCGGCTGAGCACATTACCTGGATTGAGGAAGGATTTCGTCAGGGCGTGTGACACTCCCCGAAGCTTGTGCCGGGGGCTTCTCGGCTCACGCCGAGCTATGTGCGGGGTGTCCGCCCGAACTACTGCGCCAAGGGCGCAGATACTTCACCTGCAAGGGCCAGGCAACGCCCATCACGGCATAAACCGTTTCCAATGGCCTTCGGAGACAACTTCGACGACGCCATCGATCACTTTGATGGCGGTCTGATCATCAATCGCGTACCCCGGCACCTGCACGCTGGCGGCCCATTTTTCTGCATTGGCCTACGTAGATGGGAAGTTCAAACTGGCAAACGTTGGGTGTCCAAACAGGCTAACATCCTCTTGATTCCTTGTAAACTTTTGGGGATGAGGTACGCCTGAAACATGCATCATTGTCTCGCAAAGGCAAGGGGAGACCTTGACAACAGAAATAGCATTATGTTATATAATAGTTAGCAAATTGTGATATTCCTTGATGTGTTGTTTCACTGGACACCTGGCGCGCAAAGCGGCCGAGGGGCACGGTAAAATGACGAAGAAGCTCGTTTTCCAGGCGTAAAGGAGACAAGGAACATGCTCTTGATACCGAGATCTTGTTGCTGGTACTCGGAATGTTTGCCCCTGGTGTCTATCTGGCCTGTCAGCGGCAAAATTGCTAGTTGTCAGACAGAGCTATAATCGGGATTCATGTTTTATACACATCCCCAGCTGTCACTGAGACTCAGAAGGAGTTGAAGATGCCTATCTTGAAACGACCCGGCACATGGAGAGGTTTTGTGGCCGCCCTGGTACTCGCTGCCTTGCTCGCAGCGTGCGGCGGCTCGCCATCAGCGCAAGGCACCCCTACGCCGCAAGGCACCCCTACACCGCTGCCATGCAATACGTCGGCTGCAGCCAGTGCTACATCTGTACCGCCCGGTGCCCCCGTGGAGGATATCTGCTACGCGACGGAGTGGCCCTCCCCGAATGAGAACCTGTACAACACGCGGGTCGCGCACTCAACCATTGCTTCGACAAACGTGTCGAAGCTGGGGATGGCCTGGACGATGCCACTCCAAGGCAAAGGTGCAACTGGTTGGGACGTTGCCAATCCGGTGATTGCCAACGGCATCGCCTATCTTCAGGATGGGGCTTCGAATGTGATCGCGGTGCAGTATGCGACTGGCCGGGTACTCTGGACACACACGTACAACGCTCCGGATTATGGGCCAAACGGCGTGACCATCGCCAATGGCAGGATCTACGGCGTCACAGCGAGTGGAGTGTTCGCCCTTGATGCGCACACAGGTCAACAAGTGTGGTATAATACGCAACTCGCGACAGGCCAGGTCAACTTCGACATCGCCCCACAGGTGGCCAACGGGAAGGTCTTCGTCTCATCGGCGCTCACCTTTGGTGGCGGCATCATCTATGCCCTCAACGCCGCCACCGGTGCCACGCTCTGGAGCTTCCAGACTGTGGTGGATAAGGTCAGTCAGCAGCTCAAAGCGACCGCAGGAGGTGCCTGGGATGCCTTGCTGATCGGCCCGGATAACTCCGTCTACGCGGGCATCGGCAATCCCTATCTCTCGCTCCAGCAGGCGCAGGCGACCCCCAGCCGCCAATTGTACACGGATAGTATCGTCAAGCTCAATCAAACGACGGGTCACTTGGAATGGTATTACCAGGCCTTCCCCGACGACTTTCATGACTGGGACCTGCAGATCTCGCCCATCTACACCACTACCGCGGCCGGGCGCCCGGTGGTGCTCGCCGCCGGCAAAGGCGGGTTCGTGTTCGCCTTCGACGCCGCGAGCGGTCAGTTGCTCTGGAAGACGGCGGTCGGTATCCATAACGGACATGACAACGATGATCAACTGGCCCTCGACGGCACACTCCATCTACAGACCCCGTACACGCTGGAACCAGGAGAAGCCGGCGGGGTGGAGACGAACATGGCGGCTGCGGACGGCATGGTGTATGTGCCAGTTGATAACCTGCCAGAAACGGTCGCGACTGCCACAGCCCCGGTTGGCACGTCAAACTTTTTCCAGGGCAAAGGTGAGATGGTGGCCATCGACATCGCCACAGGGAAGCCACGCTGGGCAACCCAACTGCCACAATCGCTGTTTGGAGGGGCGACGGTCTCCAATGATCTCGTGTTTACGACCACGTTCACCGGCGAACTCATAGCGCTCTCGCGCCAGGATGGATCGGTCGTCTGGACGGCGCAACTCCCGGCCGGCTCGAATGCGACGTTGGCCATCGTTGGGAATACGCTGCTCGCTGGGGCAGGCATCCCACTGACGGCGACGCAGCACCCAGTGGTAGTAGCCTATCGACTTGGCACGTAGGGGCGTCGAACTCAGCGCTCGGTGCAAAGCGCACCGTTGGTTGAGGAAGAAGGGGTATGTGACAGTTGCTCTTTTGGATGGTCTATTATAGACTATCCCTATCTTTGTAACCGGATTTTGACGGGACGACAAGAATAGCTTTGGGGAAGAGGTCGCAGATGGTGACATCTGAACACTGATGCATATCTTGATAGTCCTAGCCTCTGCTCAACAGCAGCATGGGCACATGATGGGCCAACAAAGAAAGAAGAGGTGGAACCTATGTTTCGTAGTATCGCTGCGACGGTGATGTTTGTCAAAGATATGGATACATGTAAGACGTTTTATCGGGATACGCTCGGCCTTGAGGTGACAGAGTACGATCCCAAGCATGTCGCTGTCCATATGGACAACGTATACTTCCTCCTGCTGGAGGTAGGAGCCGCCGCCCACATGATCCATACGCAAGAGTTTGAGCTGAAGATCGAGGGTGGGCCACGCGGGCTCCTGGCCGCTGGGGTGGAGGATGTCGATGCCGCCTACCAGATGCTGATCGCCAAGGGGGTTCGGTTTCTCCGCCCTCCAACCGACCAGCCCTGGGGGCTGCGCACAGCGTACTTTGCCGATCCCGAAGGCAACCTCTGGGAGATCAACCACTCCATTGACGCGAAGTGAGACGGGAGAATCGAAGCCGTTCTGTGGCACGCTTTGACGATCAAAACGCTGTCAATAGCTCGTATGCTCGGAAAGAGATGATGGCCAAACGAGAACCAAAGCTCTTACGCTTGAGTGTCGCTGCCCATGAACTGGGCCTACATCCCATCACCGTTCGGCGTTGGATTAAAGCCGGTCGTATTCAGGTGGTGCCCATGGGCCGCGAGGTCCGTATCCCGCGCACCGAGATTGAACGGATGGTAGGCAAACTCGATGGGCGTCTCTTGGTGCTGTATGCCAGAGTCAGCGGACATGGACAAAAAACGGATCTGGAAACGCAGCTTCAACGCCTGCAAGCCTGGGCCGCGACCGAGCGCAAGGGCGTTGGGACACTCGTGCTCTCTGATATTGGCTCTGGGCTGAAAGCGGGACGACGGCACTTGCAACGCCTGCTCAAGCTCGTCTGTGAGGACAAAGTGGCCGAGGTGGCGATCACCTATGAGGATCGGCTCACGCGCTTCGGGCAAGAATATTTGGAAACGCTGTTTGCCTGCTTTGATGTGACGCTGACTGTCTTGGAGCCAGGAGAGGAAAAAACGCCAGAGCAAGAGTTAACCGACGATTTACTTGCGTTGATTGCCTCGTTTTCTGGTCGGCTTTATGGGATGAGATCGCACAAGCAAAAGGAGCTGCTGCAATGCGCACAAGCCGTACTCACCAGCTCCTAACCTACGATGTGCGCTTGCCTGATGAAGCCCAGGCTGACGCGCTTCGTCTGCTTGATGCCACGCGTGAGGTGATCAACCAGGCGCTTACTCTCCTGTGGCCCTATCTTGATGAGTTTGGGAGTGAGCGCGCCGGACCTGCTTGGAAACACGTGGGGAAGTACATTGGAAGCCCTTTGCCACATGGTGACCGTCAATGGAGATGTGAGAGTGAAGTCGTTGGGCGGCTTTTACGCCAGCAAGCCGAACGCAAAAAAGCATTTGAACTGGTCGCACCGATTCTCTCCGATGGCTTCATTCGACCGAAAACGGAAAAACGACCGGCGGGCAAAAACCGTCCAGCGATCAAGGAAGCCATCGCCGCCTTGCAGAAGAGTCTGGATGAGGATGAAACCAGCTTTGTCACGCTCCAGAATGTGATAGAGCAGTGTTGCAATTTCTTTTTCCAACAGGATCGTTTTCCCTCGTCGTACGAGGAACTCCAGTCGGTTCCCTTGCTCAAGGTCGGGATGCTGACGTATGCAGGCGACGACGGGCGTGACAAAGGCCAGGCATACAGATTGGTCCTGGATCTGTATGCAGGAGTCGTTCGATTTCGGTTCCGCTATCCGGACTCGGCAGGCATCTGGCACTGGCGCAAGGTAGATACCATCATTGCCTTGCCCGATTGCCTGAAAGAACGTCTCCCCCATGGGGAGCTGATGGCTCCCACGCTGCGCGAAGAACGTCGAGCAGACGGGGAGCGGTTCGCGGTGCTGGATTTCATTATCGAGGTGGAAAAAGAGGCGTTGCCCGATTGGCAAAGCGTTGAGCGGGTGCTTGGGGCAGATTGGGGCGTCCACTCGTTACTCACTGCTACGGCTGTGGATGAACACTCTTACCAGGTGGGTAGGCCATTCTTCCTTGATACTGGCAGCTTCGATGGAAAGCAAGCTCGTACCCGCCGACAAATTGACGAGTTGAAGAAGAAGGTCGCCAGGTATGAGCAGGAACGGGATGCGTTGCCGGAAGAGTTTCCCAAACGAACCTGGTACACACAGAAACTGGTGCTGTATCGGCGAGAAATAGACCGATGTTGGCGCAAATATGAGCAACGGAATAGAGCGCTCGCTCATCTTGCCAGCAATGTCTTGCTCCTGCTTGCCCGCGTCCATGGCTGCTCGCTTCTGTCGATGGAGTCCTTAAAAACCCTGAAAACTACCGGGCGCGGGAGAGGAATCCGAGGGCGCTGGAGAAATTATTGCAATAACTCGACGATACGTGGGGAAATTTGGCGGCTCTTGCGCTACAAGTGTCATTTGATCGGGCTGAGGTTCCTGACCTCGTACCCACATGGAACCAGCCATACCTGCCCCCATTGCGGTCAAGCGGCTAAAACCTATCGTTCTTCAAGTGATCGCACAGAAGCGGTGAAATGGGGAAGGTGGATGTATTGCGATGCTTGTCATTACACTGGTGATCGGGATTATTGCGCGTCCGTGAATATTGCGAGATTGGGCGTTACGTATCTTGTGCAAATGAAACAGACTGGCAAGGCGCGTTCTTGCTCGGTCTCTGACCCACGAGTTAAGCCAGTGATCTATACGGCCACTGGCTCGGCGTTGCTGTTGCCGCCGACGAGTCCTCATGCTCGCCCGATTCTGTCGGGAAAAATCTGTTACTATCCTGGTTGGTATGGTTCGGCTTTTCTGCAATCGTCACAGCCCAAGGCTGTGTTCCTACGATTGTGTGGATAGCTCTATCTTGCTTAGGATAGTTCACAATTTTAGCAACGGTTTGGGCACGGGAGGAACCAAACCCCTTCTTCCTCAAAACCAGGTGGTTATTTGTTGTCTGGCTGGTAGGTAAGAGCAAGGGACCCGAAACTGAGCATCTTGCTTTCGACAAGCCGCAGCTTCGTCTGAGGCGTCCCGTCTGGGAAGAACCGCCTTCCCCTTCCCATGATGAAGGGCTCGACTAAGAACCGATACTCGTCGATCAGATCCGTTCCCATCAGCGATTGGACAAGCGTGGCACTGCCGTCGATAATAATGTCTTTGCCCGGCTGCTGTTTCAGTTTGGTGATTGCTTCCACCACATCTCCTCTGATAATGGTGGATTCTTTCCAGGGAGCGGTTTCGAGCGTGGTCGAAACCACATATTTTTTCATGCGGTTGAGGATTGGCCCAGGACCATCGCCAGTCGTCTGTGTGGACCAGCCCGGCCAAAGCATTTCATAGGTGACCCGTCCCAGCAGGTACACATCGCCTTTCGAGTATTCCTCCACAATGTACTGTTGCCTTTCAGTACTGTCATACGGATGCCACCAGTGATCCATCGTATCTGCATCAAAAACTCCATCGAGGGTCATCCACGCCTTCACCCAGAGCTTTCTCATGTTTGTTCTCCTTTCCCATTCATGTATCTCTCTTGCGCACATTCGCGCGAAAAGCCCATTCAGGATGCGCCTTCTCGCACACCAGCTTAGCCCCGTTCGATTGCGCGCTCAACCGCGCTGGGCAGGCGCGTCTCAAAGTCCAGGATGCCAACCCAGTCTGGATGAATGAAGATGCGCGTCATGCGAGGGTAGAGGCGAGCTGCTTCCTTGAGCAAAGCCTCTGCGTCTTCCTGGCTCATCGTCCGATGAATCATGGCCGTATACTCCGGTGCGATGCCCTCAACTGTGTCGACACGTACCGTCCCGCGAATGAGGAGGGTCTGAGAGGCCGAAAAGTCACGGTCGATACTCACAGCCACCTTTGAGCCATTGGTGAGCACCTTTGTTTTGGGGGCATCCACAGCTGTCGCCATCACGATCTCCTCTCCGTTCCAGTGGAACCCAATGGGTACGACGCGGGGCGTGCCGTCGCGCCAGTTGTAGGCCAAATGGGCAGGCCCCTTCGCCTGCAATAATTGCTGGGCAACCGGATCGTGAAGCAGGCCAACGTCTCCTTGCGAAGTAGGCATGATTGTCTCCTTTCGTTTTCTACTTGCAAATTGCAAGTAGGTCTACCCTCTTATTCCAACAGCGTGAGGGACAATCGGCAATGCTGGAAGAAGCTCCTGGACGAGTGGCGTTGCTCACTCGTTCTCTCACGCAAGATCGTGCAAAGAAGATTGATTTGCTTGCTATTGTAGCGAAAACGTGCGGAAATGCCTGGCTGATCTGTTCTTCAGAGCGAGACCTCAGAGGGGGGTCGCGAGAGCGCTGGCTCAGTCCGCGCAGCAACGATGAGCACATGCTCCACCGGGTACCAGCGTCCCCACCCATAGATCATCTGGAAACCGTTCGTGAACTCCGGGTTTCCCTTTTGTCGTCTAAGCAAGCATGTCTTACCTTACGAAAGATGGGGTTCAAGAAGACTGGTGTGATCGGACAGCTTCCTCAATCCTTGCGATGTCGGCAGCGGGATCGGCTACCTCTATGATTAACTTGGTATACTTCTCATGAGCAAGTTTGATGGTAAAAGCTTTCTCGGGATTGTGAACATCCCAAAATACCCATCCTCCAGTATAATAAAAACTGCCCGCAGCAATCACCCCTGGCAGATGAGTCCCCGGAAATCTTATCCCTTTGGTCATGTCGTTCCAATGCTCTCCTACGGCTGGATCTACTTCTGCACCTACGACATGAATGAGCGGAATCTCAAGATGACTCTTCAAGGCCCAGAATGTGTCTGCGCCCCTGACGTGGACAATCATTGTACTCTCAGTAAGTTCAATTTCTGTCATGGTTCCATTTTCTCCTTTGCTAGTCAATCGTTCTGTGTCTCTAGTACTGCCCGTTCACCTTTGTCCTCAAAGACAGGTGGTCCCTGCCATGCACTTCTACTACTTCTCAATCTCGTGCCGAGCCGAGTAGCATTCCAGTCTCAGTCCTTGCGCTCTTTAAACTTCTGTGGGCTAGTGTGAAGAATGCAGTACGTTGTACTCTTGAGTATAACATGTCCTTTGTGAAAACACATCTTGCGAACACACTCTTTTGTCGGTTTCTAGAGCGAGCAGCCCTCTATAGAAGCCAACGTATAATTGTATAGAAGCCAAGGTATAATTGACCCATGAAGGCCAAGAAAGAATTGACCCACCCCGCCTCGCACGCCTGCCCACGTTATCCCACTGGTCGAGGCGTGCCGTGACGGGCACTACGTGGTGCTTGCCCAACGCCGCCTGGCGCGCCTATCGCAAGCTCCGCAATCACACCTACAATCTGCATCTGGGCCAGACCCACGAGCTGACCAGCGCCGTCTTAGAACACGCAGCAGCCACCCTCCAAGCTCATCTGAAGTAGCGGCTGAGGTTGTTTGAGTGGGGGATGGGTCTGGCTTCCCTTCTTTTTCTCGAAGTGCCACTGTAGTGTGCAGATTGGGTTTCAATCCCGAACGGGCCTCCCAAGCCATTTAGCCTCAGGCAATTGCGCTGCGCTATGCAGCATCATGAGCATATGTTTCAATCCCGCACGGGCCTCCCAAGCCATTTAGCCTTGAATCGCTCAGCGTCTACTGTAGGTCATGAGTCGTTTCAATCCCGAACGGGCCTCCCAAGCCATTTAGCCTCAGTATGGTCAATCAGACTCATATCGTTTCAATCCCGAACGGGCCTCCCAAGCCATTTAGCCTGATCGAAGTCGCCTATCGTGATATGTTTCAATCCCGAACGGGCCTCCCAAGCCATTTAGCCTTGGCAGATGTATCACTGTCAACAGGAGTCACGTTTCAATCCCGCACGGGCCTCCCAAGCCATTTAGCCTAGTGATACTGTCTGATGCATCCAGTGAAGACTCTGAGGTTTCAATCCCGAACGGGCCTCCCAAGCCATTTAGCCGTTGAACGATGACTGCACTGCAGATGCAAGCTGCATCGTTTCAATCCCGAACGGGCCTCCCAAGCCATTTAGCCATATAGGCAATGATCGACGTCTAGCAATCATGTCAATCGTTTCAATCCCGAACGGGCCTCCCAAGCCATTTAGCCTCGTGAGCTACTATCGGTATGCTGCAGATGCTCAGATCAGTTTCAATCCCGAACGGGCCTCCCAAGCCATTTAGCCTCAGTAGCGCAATTCGATGCTCATCAGATTGATACGATGTTTCAATCCCGAACGGGCCTCCCAAGCCATTTAGCCTTAGTAGCACGTGTATGCATATGGACTGATGTCGATATGTTTCAATCCCGAACGGGCCTCCCAAGCCATTTAGCCTAGACATGCAGTCGATCCATGCAGCATCGTGATCAGTTAGTTTCAATCCCGAACGGGCCTCCCAAGCCATTTAGCCGTAGTGACGTAGCACGTCCAGCCTATGCAGTAGCATGGTTTCAATCCCGAACGGGCCTCCCAAGCCATTTAGCCACATGCAATGATGCGGATGTACCAGCTTGATGCTACATGGTTTCAATCCCGAACGGGCCTCCCAAGCCATTTAGCCCATGAACTGCGATCGACTACGAGCTCTGACATCATGGTTTCAATCCCGAACGGGCCTCCCAAGCCATTTAGCCTATGCATAGCTGCTGACAGCTGCTCAGTATCAATCTGATGTTTCAATCCCGAACGGGCCTCCCAAGCCATTTAGCCCATGTATAGACTATCAGTACGTGCTAGACATGTACGTAGTTTCAATCCCGAACGGGCCTCCCAAGCCATTTAGCCAACTGAATGTCAGTTGCTACTGTCATGAGGCTATGTCATGTTTCAATCCCGAACGGGCCTCCCAAGCCATTTAGCCTTGTGACTACAGCTACTACGGTAACTGCTGAGTCATGCGTTTCAATCCCGAACGGGCCTCCCAAGCCATTTAGCCTCAGTGAAGTTGCTGATCAAGCCTAGCAGATTGCTATGTTTCAATCCCGAACGGGCCTCCCAAGCCATTTAGCCGCTAGATGACAGGTACCATTGCTATGACCAGTACGATGTTTCAATCCCGAACGGGCCTCCCAAGCCATTTAGCCGTGAGCAGACTGTCGCTGTACAGCATCAGACTGTCGTTTCAATCCCGAACGGGCCTCCCAAGCCATTTAGCCACAAGACTTGTGAGCTAGTGACTCATCAGCGTCAGCGTTTCAATCCCGAACGGGCCTCCCAAGCCATTTAGCCTCTGATATGCGATGCACAGTATCTAGCAGCTGTGCTGTGTTTCAATCCCGAACGGGCCTCCCAAGCCATTTAGCCTCGAGTACAGAGTCAACTAGCATCGAGCTGATGCTGTTTCAATCCCGAACGGGCCTCCCAAGCCATTTAGCCTTCAAGTACTGCGATCTCAACAGAGACTCAATGGTTTCAATCCCGAACGGGCCTCCCAAGCCATTTAGCCTATGGTACAGTATGTCCATCGATAGCTGTCAGTATCACGTTTCAATCCCGAACGGGCCTCCCAAGCCATTTAGCCTATGACTAGTGCAGACTGTCACGCAGACGTTACTGATCTGCAGTTTCAATCCCGAACGGGCCTCCCAAGCCATTTAGCCCGATACTGCAGATGTCAATCGACTCAGTTACGAAGCATCATCATGGTTTCAATCCCGAACGGGCCTCCCAAGCCATTTAGCCTGCTACCCCTCTAGTATAGCATGAGAAGCCAGTTTATGCAAGCGTTTTCGCGGATCTCTCTACAGAAGAGCTTTTTACTCACAAAAATAAGGGCGAGAGCAGCCCTCATTTCGTCTGGACAGGCTTGTAGAGGCAGGCGCGGGTCTACGCTCAGACTCTTCATCGCTGAGACCCGCGTTCAATTGCTCAGATTACACGATGTACAACGCATCTTCCTTCGGGAATGGCCCACCGACTGTTTCTACCCGACTCACACAGTTGGCACACATCGGGTAGAACCGCACACTATCCTCTTCGGCAACCAGGTGGTCAACCAGCTTTGATTGCAGCAGGATGCGTTCCTTTCGACTCAGAAAACATTCAAAGAGCGAGTACTGCGTCCACTTTCCAAAACCCAACAGCACTTTGTGGATTTTCGTCCGCCTTTTGTCATCGGCAATATCGTACGCAACCACATAACAAGTGATCGAACTGCCCTTCTTGATCTTGGCTTTGGTTTTCATTGCTCCCCCATTAACGCATAAGAAACGGCGGATATTCCTCCAGTTCGCCGGTGAGAAACTTCCCTAGAAGCCTCCCTTGCAACTCGATACAACGCCGGTAGCTCACTTTGTAGCCAAAAATGGGATGGATGATGACTTCTTGCATGCGCTCGTCAAATTTTTCGAGAAATAGCCGCTTGGTGCTGTCGGTCATGCGGATGCACCATACCCTTTGACACGCCACAATGCCTGGCAATCTCCTCCGCCTTCCTGGGCTCGTGAAGTCGCATGATAGATGATGAGCCAACGCCCTTGACACCAGGAGCGTGGATCATATTTCAGTCGCCGCTTGACTTCTTCGGCTGACAGATGGCTTGCTGCCCGCGTGACTCTTGCCATATGATTTCCCCCTTTTGGTCCATCGACTCAAAGGGAGTGCGATGGTGAACTGAACGGTGGGAAAGTGGCCAATCAGGTGGCGCTTGACCATCTCTCTTGCCACACCTTCTGAAGAGGCTTGTAACTGAGCAGCACAATCCCCTCCTGCTCGATGATCTCGCGAGCTTGCCGCGAGATCAGAAAGTCAAAATCCGCTTGGCGCACCTGCCAGCTCTCAGGCTCTAGCGCTTGTAACTCAGCATTGCCGAGACCTGGATGGACTGCCCACTCGCTTAGCCCAACCGGGAGGTCGCGCAACATCTGAGTATAGTGTGCTGATTTCTCGCTGCTCGAAAGAGCATAGCTATCCAGTAGGTCGTAGTCGTTGGTTGGCAAGCCCTGACGCTGTACCATTTCGATCACGGGACGATCATGGACCCGCAGAGCCAGGCCGTATTCTTTCGCCAGCCCAACAGTCATCTCGAAAATATCCGCCCGGCCACCATTCTGCAAGCAATGCCAATCCAGATGGGTCGGCGAAAGCCCAGCCGCCAGCACGGCCTCGATCTGCGCCCGAAATTCCACTTCCAGTTCAGAGAGCTTTGCCTGAGTCAGAAATTCGGGGATGTGTTCTACCTGATAGAAAAAGCCCGTCTCATCGATCAGGGATGGCACCTTTTCCCTGGAGGTGAGCGGCCCCCACCGATAATGGACCACATCGCAGATGACGGTCAGGTGAACACCGAAGAAAATATCAGGATGGTCCGAGAGCAGATGCATGGCATGCAAAGCCCAGGGGCAAGGAACCATCAAGCTTGTAGAACTGACCACGCCTTCCTTGAGGGTGCGAAGCGTCGCCTCATTGCTCGCATGAGACCTCCCAAAATCATCAGCGTTGATGATCAATAAACGAGTGTCGTCTGGATACCCTAACAAGCGGTTAGTTTGGCTGCTCTGCGATTGGGTCATCTTTCTTGTCTCCCTTCAAGATACTGGTGGCGAATTACTCCTGACCACCAAAAGAAGCGATGCCCCCTCCGTAGGGGCCACATTTATGGCGCCCCTGGAGCGGGGTGGGGCAACCCTGCCCGAATTCGCCACCAGTATCCTTCAAGAGAGATTGCGCTGGGGCTTCCCGAACGGGAGAGGAATGAAGAGGTGATGGAACACATGCTTCTCACTCAGCACATCATTTTTCCACCCATCAGTCGATGTATCACCTTTCTCTGGAAATCTCACCTCCTGTATTCTATCACGGAACGCAATTTAGTATCAGACAGTAGTAGGTGCCAACCTCAATTTACGAGATTACAGGCTACGCCTCGACAAGCACCAGCGCGAAACAATTCGTATGCTCAGTTCAATAACCGACTTACTGGTGCATATCACCTCACCTTCAGATGCTCAGTTTCGTGACGCACGTGGGCGCGACATCGCCTATAACCTGCGCCAGAAACTGGATACGCTGTTCGGTTCCGATCTAGCACCTCGTCTTGCATATCACAAATTACTAGAAGTGCGCGGAGACACCGACTCAGCTCGTTACCTACAATTACACCCCGGGTTATCACCTGAAGAACTTGAAGCAGTAATGAAAAATAAAGAGCTAGGAGATTACAAGACCCGGTTAACACTTTCACGGCAAAAGATCGACGATTTTGCCCGGATATTCATCAATGATTGCTTTGCAGCTTATTGTGATGGTGATCGAGCGAAAGCGTAATGGAACCTTTATCGCAGCCTGTGCGCTCAATCCCCTCGATGTGCCTGCTGGAACACTTGAGGTATTTGACATTGTGTCCGTGCCACCTTCTAGTCTGGTTACAAATGCGAGATTGAGTGGAGACTATTATGAAGTTGGAGGACCTGCCAGAGGCTTACCTGTAAACATGCGCTTTACAATCCCAGAATTTCAGCAGAAGGTGAGGTCAGTCAATCGTAAATAATATGACCAATCTCCTCTACTCCACCATCCTTGAACTCACCGCGACGAGTACAACAAGCATACCTGCATCGATGGGGCACCAGGCGCATGCCTTGTTTCTCGATCTGGTGCGGCAAGTTGACCCTGCCCTCTCGTCACGACTGCATGATGAGCAGGAGTACCGACCTTTTACCGTATCGATGTTGAGTGGGGCGAATATTCGCGGTGATACTGCTTTTGTTCAGGCAGGGCAGGTGTATCGCTTGCGGGTGACGTTGCTGGATGGGGGATCACTCTGGCAGTGTTTGAGCGCTCACTTTCTTGAAGCAGGTCCGATGATATTGTATCTTGGCAAAGCCGCCTTTCAGCTTGCCCGCGTTCTCTCAACTCCTGGTGCCGATGTTACAGGTTGGGCTAGGGCATACCGACTGGCAGACGCTAGCAGCATGTACGCCGCGTCATTCTATAATGATGCGCTTTGCCAGCCCCTGTGCATTTAGTATGGGAGATAGACGCTTTGCGCTTTTCCCAGAACCTACACTTGTGTGGGACAGCCTGATGCGCACCTGGAACCGCTACTCCCCTGAAGTCTTACGCATCGACAAGTCCGCCATGCGAGATTTTGTTAAGCAGCATGTGACTATAAGCAATTATAATCTCCGTACCACGTGTCTATACTTTCCTCGCTATTCTCAAACAGGCTTTACCGGTACTTGCAACTATGCTGTGGAGATGGATAGGGAATATGCTGCTCAGTTGATGGTGCTGGCAGAGTTTGCGCGTTACGCAGGTATTGGCTATAAGACAACAATGGGAATGGGGCAGGCACGTATCGAGGAGAATGATAGGTAAGTTACAGATGAAGTATAATGGTACTATGCACATCTCTTCCATCTCTAACAACCTCATAATCATCACCCAGAAATTTCCTATCCGTTTCACGCGCTGGAAAGCTCTCTCCTGTTTAGCTCAGCAATTCCAAATTTATTGCGCACTTTGAAAGGTATCGGAAAGCTACTATCCGCTTAGCTCAGCAGTTCAAAATTTATTGCGCACTTTGAAAGCTATTGGAAAGCTATTCTTTTCCCAGGCCTCTCAGGCACTAGAACTTCTATGAACACCCCTTCCCCTGCAGGCTAAAATAGGAAAGAGAAAGAACTTGCGACTCACCTCACGTCCGTTGTCTATTCATTTTGTAGTGAGTCCATTGAGGAGGGAGCGTAGCATGAACAACCCCATCGTCTTCATCCATGGAACGGGCGATAGCGCCCGTATCTGGCGTCCGCAACTTGACTATTTCGGCCATTCTCGCGCACTAGCAATTGATTTACCCGGTCATGGAGAGCGAGCAGATAATTTACCAGAGACCGCAAGAGTGCAGGACTATGCGAGATCAGTGTATGAGATTATTGTGAGTGAATTAGGACTGGATCATCCTATCATTGCCGGGCATTCGTTGGGTGGGGCGATTGCGTTGGCAATGGGGTTGGAGTATGGGGAGGAGTTGGGAGGGTTGATTTTGATTGGGACGGGGGCGCGGTTGCGGGTGCTGCCGGAATTGTTGGAAACGGCGCGAACGATACCACAGAAGGCGGAGTTGCAGTTGAAGACGATGGCGTTGTCTTCGGGTACGCCTGTGAGTATGAGTAGTGAGTTGATGGATGAGCAAGTGAGGGCGGGGACGAATGTATTGTACCGGGACCTGGCGGCGTGCAATGGTTTTGATTGTATTGGGAGGTTAGGTGAGATTCGGCTGCCGACGTTGATTATTTGTGGGGCCGAGGACCGGTTGACGCCGGTGAAGTATAGCGAGTATTTGCATGCGCATATTGTGGGTTCAATATTGCGCGTTATTCCAGGAGCGGGACATTATGTTTTACGTGAACAGCCGGAGGAGGTTAATGAGGCGATTGAAGAGTGGATGCAACAATTGTAAACCTCTCAACGGTCGGCGGCTGTTCGTGTTACAATACTGCCATAGATTTTCTCAGATAGACACAGATTTGGGCACAAAGGCTGCATTTTTTGGAAGAGGTTAGCCTGAAAAATATTTAGGGAGCATTGCTATGTCAGGTCATTCAAAATGGGCACAGATTCGCCGTTCGAAAGGCGTCAACGATGCTCGCAGAGGACAGTTGTTTACTCGATTGGGGCGTGAAATTGTGGTGGCGGTACGCGAAGGCGGAGGTGGCGATCCGAATGCTAATTTCCGTTTGCGTATGGCGGTACAACACGCTCGCGATGCGAATATGCCGATGGATAATATTGATCGTACGATTAAACGTGCGATGGGGGGTTCGGAGGGGGCTTCGCTCGAGGAGATCACTTACGAGGGATATGGACCGGCGGGTACGGCGGTTCTGGTGCAGACGCTTACAGAAAATCGCAATCGGACGGTTGCTGAGATTCGCAATGCGTTCAGCCGCAATGCTGGAAATATGGGTGAAAATGGATGTGTGGACTGGTTGTTCGAGGCGAAAGGTATTCTTGAAGTAGAACTGCAAGGGCACGATCCAGACGAGTTGAGCCTGGAGGCTCTTGATCTGGGGGCGGATGATGTTGATCCTGTGGGGCCGGATGATACGACGCTGACGATTTATACTGATCCAACAGACCTTGAGAGGATTCGCCAGGCGTTGGAGGCAAAAAAGTATAGTGTGGTGAGGGCGGAGAGTTCGCTGCTGCCGAAAACGAAGATCGAGGTGGACGATGAAAAGGTGGCTCACCAGGTTATGCGGCTGGTTGAGAAGTTGGAAGATCTGGATGATGTGCAGAATGTGTACACGAATGCCGACTTCCCTGAGGAATTTGCTGCTTCTTACGAGTGAGAGTCAGGTGCATATGAGAAGTGGAGGGTATTTGGGAGCTGAGGAATAATGATGGGAACAATGAATACTGTACATGGTTCTTCAGCTCCAAATTCTGGTCCTCGGATTGCGCTTGGTATTGATCCGGGCACGGCTATTCTCGGCTACGCGGTAGTGGCGGCTCGGGGTAGTGAACTGAGCATGATTGCTTGCGATGTGATCACTACTCCGGCCGGTATGCCTTTGGCACAGCGATTACAGATTCTTTATGAAGGTTTGAGCAAGATTGTGAGTACCTATCATCCACATGAAGCAGCGATGGAGGAGCTTTTTTTTGCGAAGAATGCGCGTACGGCTTTGACGGTGGGTCATGGACGAGGGGTGGCGATGCTAGCGCTGGCAAATGGTGGGTTGTCTATTGCTGAATATACGCCTAAGCAGGTGAAGCAGGCCGTAACGGGTTATGGTGGGGCAGATAAGCAGCAGGTGGGGGAGATGGTGCGTATTCTTTTGCGTCTTTCGGCTATTCCTCGTCCGGATGATGCCGCGGATGCTGCGGCTGTGGCGATTTGCCATTTGCATACGGCATCTTATTCTCAAGAGATTTCTCTGTCGCCCAGGTGATGCTCTGTATGGCCTGCCGCGGCACATAAGAAAAAAAGAATTTTCGGGGGAGGCCACACGGTCTTACACAGGTAGGTTTTTTTTAAGAAACCTTCCCGTGCGAGGGCCACAGGGTCCCCCAGACCGCGTTCCTCCGATCCCCGGCAAGGGGCTTCGCCCCTGCACCCCCCATAAAAGCATTTTCTCCTACCCAAAAGGGTGTATTAGTTACTTAAGAGAATGAATTAGTGTTAATCTATGTACAGAAGGGGTTAGGCAAGGTATGATTGCCAGCATTCATGGTGTTCTTGAGGCGAGCAGGGCGGGTCACGCGATTATTCGCGTTGGCGGCTTTAGTGTGCGCGTTTTCGTGCCTATTTCGACGCTGAGCCAATTGGGTGAGGTTGGTTCAGAGATTACGCTGTATACGCATTTTCAGGTGCGCGAGGATGGGATGGCGCTGTATGGTTTTTCGGGTGAGGAGGAGCGGGATGCGTTTGAGCAGTTGATTGCGGTGAGCGGTGTGGGTCCGAAGGTTGGGTTGGCGCTGCTTTCGGTGATGGATGCGCGAACGCTTTTTAAAGCGATTGCGGATGAGGATCAACAGCGATTGGCGCTGGCTCCAGGGGTGGGAAAGCGCCTCGCGGCTCGGCTAGTACTTGAGCTGAAGGGGAAGCTGCCTTCGCTGGCTGCACTGGGTGGGGCCGCGGGTGCGGGGTCTCCTTCCGGGAGGATACAAGCGGAGGTGATTGAGGCGTTGATGGGTTTGGGGTACTCGGCCGCGGAGGCGCAGGCAGCGTTGGCGAAGATTCCTCAGGATCAGGCAATGACGCTGGAGGAGCAGGTTACTTTTGCTTTGCGGTCTTTTGCGCGGGGATCATAGCCATTTTTGGAGGCATTGATGGCACAGGATGATTTATTGCCACCGGCGTGCGCGTTCGCGATTTCTGTGCTGGCAGAACGCGATGCGGATCCTGACTCTGTGCCTGAGGAGGCGGTGGAGGCGGCTCAACAGCATATGGCGAGTTGCGCACGGTGTTTGAGTGCGCCTTTGATTTCTCCAGGCGCGAGTACGTTGCAACGTAAGAAGAAAAAAGTGCGGCGTGCGGCTGGACTGGATACCCCCTTTGAGACTTCGATACGGACTTCCCATGATGAACCTGCATTTCCTCTCCCTTCGCAATTTGAGCCTACGCCGTTGTTGGATATACGAACTGAATCTGCTGCCCTCGCTATAGCGCCTGACGATTTTCCCCAAACGACGCAAGGAACGAGGGTTACGGGCACGCAGCAAGAGTTGGGAACGAGGGCACCTGTGGGGATGCAGCAGGAGGAGACAAGGCCCCCCACCGTACACACCGCCCCTGCCCCTACAGGGACGGAGATGGATGATCGGTCGGTGACAGATGGGGTTGACCGGCCGTTGGATTGTTTGGAGTGCAGGCAGTTGTTGCGGGATTACGCGGAGGCGATGGAGGATGGGCAGAACGCGGAGGCGTTGTACCCTGAGGTGCAGGAGCACCTTTTCAGTTGTGAGGCTGGATGCCTGGTGTTGCTAGATCTTTTCCGTCAGGAGGCGAAGGCTAATCGTAAGAATCGACGGCGGCCGGTGCGTAATCCGTTCAGTGTGATGGTTTGGGAGGTTACGGGGTTCTTTCGTGGGGGGCTGGTGCCGATAGCTCCAAGGGCTTTGGCTTACGGGTCACTTATCCTGCTGCTGTTGGCCGCGGGGTTCGGTGTCTATCTGGGTGTGCGCTGGGATGATGCACGCTACTACCATCCTGCGCCTACATCTATTCCTACACCTGATGGTATTGGTTTAAGCGATGGCCTGAATATATATGACGCTTGCAATGCTAACAGTTACGCGAAAAAACGAGAAGCCGCGCTGACGATGCAGCAAGGTAACTTTTCCAAGGCAGATGGGCTGCTGGCATCTGCTACAAGTGCGGTGAGTACAGATACAACAGGGTGCAATGGGGCAGAGGCGGCTATCTATCGTGAAGATCTGCACGTGCGGCAGTCAGGGCGTCCCTTCGGTATGGTTGTTGTGAGCTTTGATAGTGGCCCGGGAAATGCTGACCCGCGAGGTGGGACAGACCGGCATATTCTGTATGCCGCGTATACACAGGAATTGGTAGGGGCGTTTATTGCCCAGCAATCGTACAACGCTGCACAGATGCAAACGGCGGGAGCACCTTTGCTTTATCTCGTGCTGGCGAATACGGCAGGGGTTGAGCAGGGCGCGCTGCAAGTTGCTAATTCGATTGCTACTCTCACGAATAACCCTGACCTTCAGCAGTTTGGACTGCTGGCTCGTGGTAATGCACCATTGCTCGCGGTGCTGGGCCTGGGGCCTAGTAGCCTGGTTCAGGTTGTGCTGCCGGTGCTTTGTCGAGCCGGTGTTCCGCTGATTGCTCCAACGGCGACGGGACTTTTCATTATTGATCTTCTATCACAGACATCTCTATATCGCCATTGCAAGCAGGGATTTGCGTTTGTGCGTTTCTCGCCGGATGATGCGCATCAGAGTCAATGGGGCGCTGACTATGCTTATACTTCACTCAATGCGCGAAATGCTGCTATCTTTTACGATCCGAGTAATCCGTCATCCGCTGGATCGGCACAATCCTTTATTGCCAGTTTCTCTACGCATACCGGCACTCGGATCGTTGCTCAAGAGACAGCGGTTGCGAGCGGGCTGCTGGATGCAAATGGACGGCCACAGGCTTCACGAGCAGATTTGCTGGCGGCGTTTAATGATGCGCTGCATGCCCAACCAAGGCCTGATCTTATGTATGCGCCTTTGCTTACGAACGATGTGATAACGCTGGCGCAGGCTATTGCGCGTCTTCCTCAAAGACAACAACCTATTCTTGTAATCGGCGGGGAGTTTGTACAGCCTGCAGCGCTACAGGAGTTGGTGCAATGGGCACGCCAGCAACAATTGGCTCTACCACGTATTTTCGTGACGCTTTCTTCAGCGGTACGTCCACCAGGTGATGGTGATTGGCAGAAACAATTCTATGCCAGCTTCTGTACGTCATTCGCGACTCCAGGAAGTTTTTGTAGCGGTGCGGCTGCTTTAGATCAGGGCGCGCTCCTGTTTGCGGATGGGGTGGAAGTGGTCGCGAAGGGTGTTGGCTCGATTACGACAGCCAGCCAGTTTCCGACGACAGCTCAACTTGTGCAACGCATTAGCCAGGAGAAGTTGGCGGGAGTGAGTTGTCCCATTTCGCTGCATCTTTGGGATAATGTGCTTGTGACAAGTACAAGGGTTTTGCCTGTGATTCTTGGTATTCAGCAGGATGGCAGTATTTCAATTGTAGGGTGAAGTAGGCATAGCAACGGACTATTCGCCTGATGATACCTAATGTGGAGGAAGTGCCGGTGATTGCGGATGCTGATCGCATTGGACAAGTGCTCACCAATTATTTGACTAATGCGTTCAAATACTCACCGGCAGACAGACCTGTTGAAGTTTGTTTAGAAATTGAGGGGCAAACGGCTCGAGTTTCGGTATGCGATGAGGGGCTGGGGCTTACCGCTCAACAACAGGAACATATTTGGGAACGTTTCCATCAGGTAGAAGGGATTGAGGTGCAGAGCGCACCGGTGGGAGGGTTAGGATTAGGGTTGTATATTTGCCAGACGTTTATTGAGCGACATAATGGGCAGGTTGGTGTTCAGAGTGTTCCCAAGGTGGGGTCGAGTTTCTGGTTTACGCTGCCGCTGGCGGTTGGTAATGAAGCAGGTTGACAACAAAGAAGAGCTATATCATGCTACGGGACAATAAATGCGTAGGGGAAGATAACGAAAGATATGGAATTACTGGTTGTTACGTTGGCGCATATGCTGCCTGGGAGGGATGCGGATGCGCAGGCCCGGATTCGTTTGATCTCGGATACGGTACGTAATGCGCCTGGGATGATTACGGCTCGCTTTTATCGCAGTCAGGAGCATAGGTCGTATTACTTTATGTTGACGACGTGGGAGGATGAGGGGGTATGGCAGAAGGCGCAGGAACGATATAATCCTCAACATCTGCTTTTGGCGTCGGCAGGCGAGCTACTTTCGGCATCTCCTGAGCAGTGGTGGATGCAATACCTTTGGGGCTATAGCCGTCCTGCTGCGTCGCCGGTGCTGGCAGCGGCGCATGTGGCGGCTATTCGCTCAGATCAGGTTGAACTCGCGCAACGGGGGTGGATTGAAGGGTTGCGACGGCAAGTGGTGCAGCCGATGCTGGCGTTTGGATTCCTGGCACGCGGCGCAAATGAGGATGTTCTGCTGCCTCAGATAGGGTTAACGCCAAATAATAACGTTACGGATGGCATACTTTCCCAACAGAGTACGCTTTTCTTGAATTTGTTGAGTTGGCCGGGCGAGAGGGAGCGTAGGGCTTTCTATGCTGATCAGGCGTATCAAGCTGTGAGCCATTTTTTAAACAATATAGGGACGGTGCAGGTGCTTAGCCTTGAGCCATTATGAGCCGATAAGGGTGGGCACTTAACAAATGATTGGACGATGAGTTGCCCTGCTCCAAAGGTGGTCCTATCTGCTTCGCTCAGCATGACAAACACTCCGATCCTGGTTGGTAAAATTCATAATCGGCGATAGGCGCGATACATCGGCCCCTACTGTGGTCGTTTAGTCGGAGGAGGTTTCGGCTACCGGTTTGGCGTAGTATTTGTTTAGCTCTGTGCGCAGGAGATCACGATTGGTCCACATGGAGGTGGTGAAGGTGTGGTATTCACCATCACAGATGGGAGCTGATTGAGCGCACTTAAGGTGAGGGGGGAGTCTGAAACGGATGGTGTCTCCGTTGACTTCGATCCATAGGTGGCGACCGGTGTAGCCAGTACCCCATCTGAGGAGGACGATGGTGTCGTACTCTTCAAATTTGCCTCTTCCTTTGAGTTGGTCTTTGTTGATTGCGCGGAGCATATCTGCGAGGCCGCTTTGCTGTAAGATGTGTTTGGCGTTCTGACGTGCGGCTTCACGTGTTGTTTCATCTGCTTCGCTGCTATAGATATTTTCTAGTTGTTGACTCTTCTTGATACGTAGGATTTTCTCCGTTTTCTTTTAGGATAGCACATTAGAGGACGTGTTGCTCGTATTCTGAAAGGGCATCTTCTTCGATGAAGTGGAATACGTCATTGCGTGCGTGGCCGGAGACAAAGAGGGAGAATGAGGGGGGCATGTGGGAGGAGGATGAAAAACGGGTCGCGTGAGCGGAGTCCTGGTGGGCTATCTCTCTACGGGATGAGATGTAACAAATATTGCTAGTTGATTGTTTTGCATGGTACTTAGCTTCGGCCGCAAGGTAACTTACCTCCTGGATGCTATGCGGTCGTCGTACTTGATTGCTTACAACGCCGATGGATAGGCATACCAGGGGAAATTGATAGGGTCGGCCCTTGCGATCTATGCCGCTGATGGAACCGCGTTCGAGGTCTTCTGTATGGTAGAAGGCTGTGCTCTCTTTTTTGTAACAGTCGATAATTTTCAGACAGAGTGGCTTAGCACGCTCAGGTGTTGTAACAATCACAAAGTCATCGCCGCCAATATGACCCACAAAATCATCGACGTTTCCATATTCACGCACCATCTGCTGGCAAATGTGGCCCACCAGGCGAATAATATTGTTGCCGGTCAGGAAGCCGTAAACATCGTTAAAGGCTTTGAAGTTATCCAGGTCGAGATAGAGGATGCTCCAGGGATCGAGGCTGTTGAGTTTGTGTTTGATGGCTAATTCGACCTGCAAGCCACCTGGCAAACCGATAAGTGGAGATAGGAAGTTTTGCTGGACACGACGAAGCTGCGTACGGATACGCGCAAGCAATTCATCTGTGTTGAAGGGCTTTGTGATGTAGTCATCCACACCTAATTCAAAGGCTCGTACCTTGTCATCAATATCACTTAGAGCACTTAGGACGACGATAGGAATGTGCATGGTTTTAGGATGGTTGCGCAAACGTCGAACCACTTCATAACCATCAATTCCCGGAAGCATGAGATCTAAAACGATGAGGTGTGGTGTTTCTCGTAAAGCATAGTGGACAGCATCTTCGCCATTGAGGACGGTCACAACTTGATATCCTTCGATCTCCAGGGTTTCCTTTAGTAACCCAGCAATCAAACGTTCGTCCTCGACGACTAAAATGTTTGCCATATGCGTGTCTGCCTCTCGATTTCACTAGTATTACGTTAAAATTTCCTCTGCTGCCGGATGCCACAAGGGCAGAAGCAAGCCCTTTCCTGCGCATCACACGTACTTACTTACTTACCGACAGTAGAACTAAGCGAAGGTTCAGCATGCCAGACTTTCGTCACCTGTAGCCTCCAACGCGCGGGACTCTATGCAAGTCACAGACGAAATAGCAAAGCTGACTTTGCTGTTTCACATGTGCCTGCCTTCGAGGCTGCTTCATGGGTTCGCCATACGGAACCAGCCGAAATCCCTCCCCCGAAGGATCTTGCTGCGGCGAAAAGCGTCAAGAGAGGGATCTACAAAATAGTGGGTTTAATCCCTAACTCTTATTGCTTTTTTTATAGCGCTTGCTTATCTAAATACCAGTATAAAACCAACTGAGCCAGCTAGAATGAGTTCCTTTGAGGTATACATCATAAAAAATAAATAGCAAAAAACATGGATGTTAAATATCTCTTACTCAGTATAACATCCTCAAAGGCATATGCAAAGGTCTAGTTGATACAAATTGGTATACTTTCGGTACGAATGAAGACTTTCTCACAAAAATATGACTTTTTGGTATATATCTGCGCTAATTTTTTTCATCTCGTTATCCGCAAGGGTGAAGGGAGCACTCCAACTATGCACTTTTGTAGTCAGCCCGGACAGCCCGGACATGGTGATTGACGGGGGATGCTTCCTGCGATAATATAAGAGACACATTGAAGTAACGTCAAAAAGAATAGGTATACGATGACCTCAGCATTGGCTTATATTGAACGACCGATTACATTTAACAGTCGAGGAAATCCTACATTTCCTTTGGAAGGCATACTACATGAACCTGTAAAGGCGAAACATGCTCCTGTGATCGTTCTTTGCCATCCCCAACCCGCGAGCAGCGATATGCAGGACGTGCTGACAGTGGCATTGGCTCGAAGTTTGGCTGAGGCGGGAATGATAGCACTACGTTTTAACTTTCGGGGGGTGGGAAATAGCCAGGGGCAACAAACCGATGGCCGTATGGAGCCGCTTGATCTCGCGGGAGCTATCGATAGCGCACTGGCACAAAGTGGGACGAATCCGAGTAAACTGTGTGTCGTAGGGCATGGTTTTGGAGCTTATATTGCGCTGCTGTACGCGCCATTTGATCTCCGCGTACGTACGATTGTGGCAATTAGTTTGCCGCTTTTTCGTGCGGCGAGTGGGTTTCCCAGAGATTTTGAAGGCCCAAAGCTCTATGTCACAGGCGAATTCGATGAGATTTGTCCACTGTATAAGCTGGAACCGTTTGTTGAGCGACAAAAGGGCCGCAAAGGGATTAAAGTGGTTACGGGTGCTCGTCACTTGATGCGTGGGCACGAGGAGGCGACGGTCAATACTATCGTGAAATATATCAAGACGTGGGCGGAAACGCCGGGCATTTGAAGCATAGAGAATGTGAAAGAACATGAACCTGAGTAACCCCTTGATTGTTCAAAGTGATCGCACCATTTTGCTTGAGGTAGATCATCCCCAGCATGCAGAGGCAAGAGATGCACTTGCCCAGTTTGCGGAGTTGGAAAAGTCACCGGAACATATTCATACCTACCGCCTTTCGCCACTTTCGCTTTGGAATGCGGCTGCCGGAGGTATGAGTGCGAATATGATCCTTGAACTACTGACGCAGTATAGCAAATACGATATTCCGTCAAATATTGCCGTGGATATTCGTGAATATATCAGCCGCTATGGGCGCGTCAAGTTGATTCGTGAGGGAGACGCGCTGCTGCTTACCTCTAATGATGCCGCGTTGATGGCCGAGATTATTCGGAATAAGCGCACGCTGCCCTATCTGTTGCGACAAGTGAATAGTCATACCATTCAGGTGGATGCTTCGCGGCGAGGACACATTAAGCAGGCGCTGATCCATATTGGTTTTCCTGCTGAAGATTTGGCGGGCTATACCGATGGTTCTCCATTGCCGATACAGTTGCGATTGACAACATTGCAGGGCAAGGAGTTTGCGCCACGCGCATATCAGTATGCAGCTTCGGCAGCGTTCTACGCGGGTGGAGCACCGAGTGGAGGGAGTGGAGTTGTGGTACTGCCATGTGGTGCTGGTAAAACTATTGTGGGTTTGGCGACGATGGCCGATATTCAGCGTGCTACATTGATCCTTTCACCCAATACCATAGCGGTGCGGCAGTGGATTCAAGAGATTATTGACAAGACGGATGTGCCGCCAGAGATGGTTGGCGAATATACGGGCGAGCGGAAGGATATTTGCCCAATCACGGTCAGTACGTACCAGATTCTGACCTATCGTCGCTCCGAAGAAGAGGATTTCCCGCATTTTTCTCTGTTCACGAGTTATGATTGGGGCTTGATTATCTATGACGAGGTGCATTTGCTACCTGCTCCTGTCTTCCGCATTACGGCGGAGATTCAGGCACGCAGGCGATTAGGTCTGACAGCGACGCTGGTACGCGAAGATGGACGAGAGGCTGATGTGTTCAGTTTGATTGGTCCGAAGAAGTATGATGTACCGTGGCGAGAACTGGAGCGGCAAGGATGGATTGCGACGGCTGAGTGCCATGAGATTCGGGTGGGTTTGAACGAGGACGAGCAGTTGAATTATGCGATGGCGGAGGAACGTGAGAAGTATCGCCTGGCTGCCGAGAATCCCGCGAAGATGACAATCACACGCTACCTGACAGAGCGCCATTGCAATGACCAGGTATTGATTATTGGCCAATACATTGACCAGTTGAAATTACTGGCTGAAGAGTTACATGCTCCTCTATTGACCGGGCGTACCTCGAATGCGCAGCGCGAGAAGCTGTATGAACAATTCCGGCGGGGCACACTTAAACGATTGGTTGTGAGCAAGGTGGCAAATTTTGCGATTGACCTACCCGATGCCAATGTTGCGATTCAAGTCTCAGGCACGTTCGGTTCACGCCAGGAGGAAGCGCAGCGCTTAGGGCGAATCCTGCGTCCCAAAGATGATGGAGGATTGGCATACTTCTATTCTATTGTGACCCGCGATACACGCGACCAGGAGTTCTCGGCCAATCGTCAACTTTTCCTGACCGAGCAGGGCTATCGCTATGTGATAGAAGATGCAGAAGAGTTGTTAGCCATCTAAAGACGTTGTAAGGCTCTTCCTTGACAATGCCGTTAGCGGGTGATAACCTGCTAACAAAAGAGAAGGCGAATATTGAAAGACAGCCTGCAACGGCGCTCTCGCGCCTACTGTTTCACAGTCAGCATGCTGAAAAGAACGTATGGGCCGATAGAGAATGTTAGAGAGGTTATCATGGCGAACCACAAGAATAACACCAGTAGTTACATTGAGGTAACGGGCCAGGATTTTGCTGAAAAAGTGTTGAATGCGCCGCAAATGGTGGTCGTCGACTTCTTTTCCGATACAAGTGACTCGTGCAAGATATTTGATCCAGAGTTCGAGGCGGTCAGCAGAGAGTTCCAGGGACGCGTGACGTTCGCGAAGATGAATGTGAATGCGAGTGAGGATTTAGTCAACCAGTGGAGCGTGGATGGTATTCCCACATTGATCTTTTTTAAGAATGGGCAAGAAATCAATCGCATTAAAGGGATTATGATGCGGGACAAGTTGCGTCGTCAAATTGAAGGTGCCTTGCTCGCAACTTAATTATTCTATATATGGGAGGAGCGGTTTGTGGAGTATCTTTATCCTATTCGGTTAGAAGCATCGTTGCACAGCACTATTTGGGGCGGACGGAGGTTTGAGCGTGGCGGGTGGAAGAAGATTCCTGCGGGTGAGATTACCATCGGTGAGGCCTGGGAAACGGAAATCAGCACGGTTATCCAGAATGGAGTGCATGCGGGCAAGACGCTAGGGGCACTTGTTGAGGATTTGGGGCCTGCGCTCCTTGGTGAACAGGCTATAGCGATTTTTGGGCAGCGCTTTCCGCTATTGGCAAAGTTTATTGATGCTAATGCCAAACTTTCAGTACAGGTTCATCCAGATGATAGGTATGCTGCTGAGTATGAGAACGGTAAGCTGGGCAAGACAGAATTCTGGTATATTCTTGCTGCTGAACCGGGCGCTTCTATTGTACATGGTTTCAAAGCAGCTACCTCACGTACGGCAGTAGAGCAGGCAATTCGCGATGTGAAGCTGGAAGGGCTGCTGCATGAAGAGGTTGTAAGCGCGGGAGATGTTATTTTTGTGCCTGCCGGAACTGTTCACGCTATCGGTGCCGGGGTGATGCTTTACGAACTGCAAGAATATTCTGACCTTACTTACCGCCTGTATGACTACGGCCGTCTTACCGCGGATGGGACCCCTCGTAAGCTACATATCGAACGCTCGCTTGATGTTATATACTATGATACTTCTTCACATATTAAGATGGAGCCTGTGCCGTTAGCTGGCGGCGCGGGGTACGAGGATCGCTGTTTAGTAGCCTGTCAATATTTCGTGACTCGCGAACTGAATTTTCAGGGTGCTGGGGCGAGAGGACGCAATGAATTGCGTCCCTACATGGAGGGGAGAACTGAAGGGAGTTGCGTTATTCTTACCTCATTAGGGGCGGAGGTTCAGGTGCATTATGGTCCTTCGTTGGGACTGTACGAAGGTCTTTCTCGTGGTCAGACGATTGTGTTGCCGGCTGATTTGGGTGCGTATGCTATCGAGGGCAGTGGCGTGCTGATGTTTTCTTATGTGCCGACGCAAGGGAATGAGGCATGGGGGTTGTGGGATGAGAGGAATAGGGTAGGCAGAGATCCTTCGTTGCGCTCAGGGTGACACATTGCGCTGAGGTTGACTTCATTGCGCCTGGGATGACAAATTGTGTTGGAAAATGAAGGGTTGTGCTTTTATTCGGGTCTGCGTTTTCTGCGTTCCTCTTCTAAATCGGTGACGGAACCTTCTACGACGTGATTTTCGTCGGGCCGAGCATAATTATTATTAGAGAATGGACTACGGCGAGTGAAGCCTTGTTGCATTCGATTCAATTCTGAGATTCCGCGAGAGAGGCCCGTTGTGATTTTGAAAAAGAGCAATAGGGCGCTTAGCCCTGCCCATACAATCAGGCCAATGAAGAGTGTTACGGCACCTGCGACGAGACCATTGAAAACACCTCCGACCCTTCCATTTAGGTAGATTTCGTAGATGACCGCCAGTAAAATCGGTATGTAAAAGAAACGCACGAGTACCTGCAAGAACCACTGCAAGAACCAGAACACGGCTTTTACCGGGTCTGAGGGCATCTTCCAAGGGGGCAGGATTTCATGTTTATGTTTTAGGTTTCTCACATCCGGCCTTCCTTGTCAAAAATCACATCTTCATAAGCAACAACTACAGGAAAGCGTATGCCCAGAGTTGGTAACTCAACCTTATCTTCTGCATTAAAAGCATCATAGATCCACTTGTTTTGCTCTTTCCGGTATGTCTCGATCCTGAGGGATCGGTATTCAACCAGAAGGTATTGCTCAATAGAGGGACAAGCAAGATAATATTGAAGCTTTCTTCCCCGATCGTGTATCTCTGTATTCGGAGAGAGGACTTTAACGACAAGACGTGGTGATTGAATGAAATCGGTAGTACCCCGGTCACGTGGATCACAAGTCACCGTAACATCGGGATGGAAGTAACGTTTTTCAGAGACACGCACCTTTACGTCTGAGTTATACACGCGGCATGGACCACCACGCAAGAAACTTTTCAGGAGGGCATAGATATTTCCACTAATTGTGGCGTGATTGGCGCTTCCGCCTGACATCATGTACACGTAGCCATCAATATACTCGTAGCATGTATCAGGATCGTTCTCTTCAAGTGCAAAGTACTCCTCAACACTCATTGTTGGAGTTTGCTTTAATGCCATGGGTCTGTTCCTTTTTTGCGCCTCGCTTTATATGGTTACATCGGCTTTATTATATCATGGTTACGCTCACAAGTGGATAGGATAGATTAGTAAATGAAGTTCTTGCAATTTTCTTTTATCAAGGCTTCAGGACAGGAAGAGTGATACTTGCTGTTGCTTCGGTAGTTTGGAGTGTCAGCAATTGCGTTTGATCATTCCGAATTGTCTCGAAATGGAATGGGCCATATGTCAGGTTATGAGGAACCTGGATGAAGGATTGTGCGGTTATGGTCAGGGAGGTTGGCAGGCTGGTGCCTGAAGAGGAGGGATCGAAGACTACGAGAAGACGATCACCAGATCGCATAGATGTGAAGGTACAAAGGCTGACTTTGAGTTGACCCTGAACTCCGTGTTCAGTAGGTGACGCTTTGAGCACATAATTGTAGCTTGTGCGATAGCTGGGCTGCGCATTTCGTAGGAGACGCCAGCGACTGACTAGCCAGGATAAGTGGTTGAATCTGAAGGGCTGCACGTGCATATCAAGCAATTGCAAGTGCCGAACAAACGCACTTGAAGTGGCGGTTTGTGCTACTCCAGCAAGGGGACTGACAATAAAAAGCCGAAATGGTACGCTGCCTAAGCGTGGAGGTTGATCAACCAGTGTCGCGTTTGCAAATCGACCGAGCAGGGCGTTTGTTAGCCCATCGGCGGGTCCGGTGAGAAGGACGGCAGGTCCATCAGCAGGATTGGGTAGAACGAGGCAATGTGTGGAGTCAAAGAGGGTGGTGGGTGTGTGCATCTGTTCAGCGAGATAATCCAGTGAAGCCTGGGTATACAGGTCGGTGGCAATATAGACCCGATTGAGATGGTGCTGTTGGGCTAATTGATCTGCCTTGGAGAGCGCGTTTTGGAGCGAGTGAAGGTCGTTGTAGGTATAGCCATGCCCAAGATTGCCGTTCACATCATCTCTCAGAGCCTGAACGCTGCCGACTAATTGGACGATAATGAGCAGAGTGGTCAGGATATAGAGAGATGAGAGCAGGACTCTTCCGATGTGCCTTGGAGCCTGAAGTTCAAGTCTACGAAACCATTCAACTAGTTTCGATAGGAAGAGGCCGATCAGGATAAACGGTCCTGGCATGAGCATGAGGAAATAGTATGCATAGAGGGTTACTGAGTGGCGCAAGAGGATGAGTACCGGCACAATTTGCCATGTGAGCAAGACTATGAGGCCACGTTTGTAGGGAGAGATACGTAGATGGGACCCGGGGGATGACGCGATTTCCTCATTGTTTGCGAGGTCGGACTGCTCATCGGTGGCAATAGTTTTCTGATCTTCAGTTTGTATGGTTTCCTGTTTGGGGGATTTGCCTGCTGTTTGTGGCCAGAGTATTAGTATTAGAGCGGTTATGATGCCAGCTATTACAAGGAAGGGCAAGATAGTGTGTAGCCAGGAGAGGATAGGAACGAGGGGACGCAGCACGGAGTGTGGGCTTGTGGGTGGAACGTCGAGCGCATTCAGGCTGTAGGGGCTGAGGAAGAGCTGGTAGAAGAGGATGGCCTGGTTATCGATATGCTCGGGCAGCTTTGTTAGTCCGAGCACGATATGGAGGTCGAAAAACTTTGAAGAGATTTCCCAGAGCAAGTAGGTGGAGAAGATGATGACGAGCGAGATAAGACCCAGGGCAAGATCACGCAAACGTAGTGTTCCGAGTGCAAGAAGCAGCGCTACCAGGAGCGGCACGATGAGTAGAATGGTGATTTCATGCAATTGGAAGATTATTCCTAGCAGCAGAAGAGCGGGGAAAAGCCAGCCCTTACGTCGCTCAACAACGCCCCAGTAGAGGGCAAATAGAAAGAGGAGCACAAATGGGGCAATCATATTTTGCTGCCAGAGGAAGCGGCTATATTCAATTGGTTTGGCCGCAGTTGCGTAAAGCAGGGTAGCTACAATCGCTGCGAATCTACCAAAGTAGCGACGCGTAAAGAGATATGTGAGCAGCACGGCTGTTGTATTGAATAAGCCGACCATTACTACTGCCCAGAGGGGATTGGGGCTGAGCGCGGCTGGGAACATAAGCAGATAGATGATGCCGGGCGGGTTGGCAATGCGAATGGAGGCAATATTGCTAGTGGCTGGCAGCAGGACGTGGTAAATGGCGTCGTGAGCCATACGAAAGATGGTTGCCTGATCTTCATCGAACTCGGTTGCGTTAATACGGTAGAGGCGTAGGAAAGCGGCTATAAGAAGGATGAAATAGAGTTCCCAACTTGTGCTAAAAGAGGAACGAAACTTCCCTGGCAGACCAAAAAGCCAAGAAAGCAGACGGTTCTGTTGATACATCTGATTAACGGATTGAGATTGATTTTCTCCCAACGTTGACGGATTCATTTTAAAACTACAAACCTCACTTGGACAACCAGATCCTTCGCTTTGCTCAGGATGACACTCCATAGGCGGATAAAGCTTGCCTGACGGCTTTCATATTTGCCTCAACCACGACTCCACTATTCTGCTGCGACATACCGGTCTGACTATCTTTGAGGAGGTTGCCGGTGAGGATGCCAACCACAAGATCGTCAGATTTGATGATCCCATGTTGGACAAGCTTACGTGCGCCTGCGAGCGTTGCCGCCGAGGCGGGTTCGCAGCCGATACCGGAGCGGTCAATGATGGTTTTGGCTGCGAGGATTTCTTCGTCGCTGACTTCTTCAACTACGCCCTCGCATTCCTCGATAACATGGCGCGCGCGAATGTAGCTTACAGGGTTGCCAATTTTAATAGCACTGGCGATGGTATGGGCCTGGACGGTTTCGCGATGGGCAAACCCTTGCAGGAAGCTGCGATAGAAGGGATTCGCTCCTGAAGCCTGAATCGAGGCTATGCGTGGCACGCGGCTGATGAGACCAAGTTGATACGCCTGACGAAAGGCTTTGCCGATGGCCGAGGTATTGCCAAGGTTGCCAGCAGGAAGCACAAGCCAAGCGGGAGCTTGCCAGTCGAGTTGCTGCAATAGCTCGAAAGCTATAGCTTTCTGACCTTCGATACGGAAAGGGTTGAGGGAGTTGAGCAGGTAGACGCCGAGTTCATTGCAGACTTGCTCGACCAGACGCATGGCGTCATCAAAAACGCCCTCAATCTGGATGGTTGTTGCGCCATAGGCGAGGGATTGAGCTAACTTGCCGCCTGCGACATTGCCTGCAGGCAAAAAAACGATGGCTTGTATGCCTGCCTGTGCAGCATAGGAGGCTAACGATGCCGAGGTGTTGCCTGTTGAGGCGCAGGCTACCGCACGAGCACCGAGTAATTGGGCCATAGTGACGCCTACTGTCATACCACGATCTTTGAAGCTGCCCGTAGGATTTTCGCCTTCATGCTTTACAAAAAACTGTTCCAGCCCGGCATAAAGGCCAATTTGGCGGTGGCCAGATCGACCGGTTCCACAGTTTTCGGTACCAACGGGGTACAATCCTGTATTGCCTTCGGGACGGGTGACGATATATTCTTCAGGCACGGGCAAGATGAGTTCGCGATAGCGCCAGACACCACTGCGATCAAGTAAGAGGTTATGTGGACTGATGGGCCAGATGGGAGGAGTTGCGGAGCGTTCGTCAAAAAGCTGACGCAAGGAAGCACCAGCGAGTGGTGGGAAATCGGTTGCGTAGAGAGATCCTTCGCTCCGCTCAGGATGACAAGGGAGATCAGGATGACAATTGGGCAGGTTGTCTTCATTGGAAGTTACGAGGTTTTGTAGCTGAAGATGATTGTGTGCTGCCAGGGCGGGGTCGAAGACATCTAGGACGCCGCCGCAGTTGCAGCGATAACGAGGCGATGCTCCTGCTTCGATGGCGGGGTAGGATGCGCTGCATTCAACGCAATGCAGCGAAATGTTGGTGAGGGCTTTAGATGCTTCGCTTCGCTCAGCATGAGATTTTTGTCCAGCATGAGATTCATGGAATTTAGGTTCAGTATGAGATTTTTGTGGGATATTCATTGAGTGGGCTTGCCTCCCTAGTTAGCGACTATTTGGGCCGACTGGAGGCCAATAGTATTCTTCTCCATAACGGGCTTTTACTTCCTTTTTCATATGACTGCGCTGTGTATTGAGCACGCGTGCCCCAACCTGGTCAATGCGTAAAATTCTTCCGGTGCCTTCTATGCCATTTGCATGAGCCGTTTCTTGCATTGCACGCAGGACATCGTGAAAACGCGAACTGGCGAGCGCTATTAGCGATGAGCCACCACCGGAAAGCGAGGCGCCATATGCTCCGGCAGCAACCGCGGCATCGATAATATCGGGCATGGCAGGGAAAAGCGTCTGACGATAGGGTTGATGCAGGCGATCCTGCATGGCTTCGCCAATTACTTCGTAGCGTCCGGCTTGCAGTGCCGCAAGCAGCAGAGCGACGCGAGATGTATTAAAGGTGGCATCTGCTTTTGAATAGCTGGTAGGTAGTAGCTTTCTCCCTTCGACAGTATCCATTGGAAAGGAGGGCGTGAAAATGACGGCTTTCAGCAGGTCCGGAAACGGCATTTTTATTGCATGAATCTTCCCATCGACGCTGGTGGTAGCGACAAGGCCACCGAGTAATGCGGGAGCGACGTTATCTGGATGGTTTCCTGCTTCTGCTTCTACGGCTAGCTCTAAGAGTTCCTCATGAGGAAGGGGAGGATCACCACGCAGGCGTAGAAACTCATTGGCCGCCACCAATCCTCCTACGACAGCGGTAGCGCTACTGCCTAACCCACATCCAGGTGGAATGTTGATCTTCATATGAATACGTACAGCCGGTAACTGAACATGCTGGCGCTCAAAAAGCAAGGTAAAGGCCTGATAAAACAAATTATCCGGCCTAGTGGAAAGACTCGCACCTAATGAGCCTTGCACTTCGATACTGGAGTTTGATGGGTATTACTAGTGTTGCCTTCCTCTTCTACCTCAAAACGGTTGTAAAGCTGTAGGGCAAGACCTAAGCTATCAAAGCCTGGCCCAAGGTTGGCTGACGTAGCCGGTGTCAAGACAGTGACTTTTGTTGGTATGATGAGAGGCAAGACCAGTCCCCGACCTTTCTTAGGTAATAATACTTAATATACGTATTTGTTTTGCCTATTATAGCAGAGTTGTGAAGGTTTGTAACTGCTTATACGTGGAAATGCACTGTGAACAGCTACGTCTAACCTTCTTTCAGAGGGCAATTCTGTAAGCAGGTGTACTTTGCGCCGGTTCGCGAGAGTTCGCTTTTCATGACACTCAGGTTGTGCATCTCAAGTAGAGGTGACGATGGAAGCATTTGTTTGCTTGCAAGCAGACGCTGCAAACCTTGTTGTTCATCGGACTTGAGCGGGGATTTTACACGTGATAGGGTCAGGTGGGGAGAGAAGGGGCGTTTATCGATCTCAAATCCTCGTTGTTCAAGTTCCCTGTTGAGTTTGTGATGGAGCTGGATGAGTTTGCCCGAGGGTTCTTCGATGCCCATCCAGATGACGCGAGGCTGGCGTGGTGAACCGAAGATGCCAAGGCCTGAGAGGCGATATTCAAAAGGGGAGACTTGTTGCGCGGCTGCTTCGGCGGATTGAATCGCTTCCGCTACTTGCTGATCTGTCAATTCGCCTAGGAAGGCGAAGGTGAGATGGATCCCCGCAGGATCAACCCAACGGAGATTGGGTAGCTCCTGCGCCATCTGGCGGATAATACTGCCGAGATAGCGCTGCAAGGAGTCATTCATTTCAAGGGCGATAAAGGTGCGCGTCATGCTGCAAACAGCATGGCGTCGAGTTCCGGGCCATCGATTGTTTCGACTTCGATCAGATGCTCGGCAATGGTAGTGAGTTTGTCCTTTTTCTCGCGTAGGATATCAAGAGCAGTGGCATAGGCCTGATCGACCAACAAGGAAATCTCTTTGTCAATGCGAGCCGCCATCTCAGGTCCGATTGAAGAGGAACCATCAGATTCCATTTTAAGGGCTACCGTGCCTAGAGAACTCATGCCAAACTCACAGACCATGCGGCGTGCTATTTTCGTGACATATTCGATATCCTGACTGGCTCCCGTCGTGATATCACCAAAGATGATCTCTTCGGCGGCACGACCGCCCATTGCACCAGCCATTTTTGCCACGAGTTCAGAACGACGCATGAGGTAGCGGTCTTCAGCCGGGGCCTGGACGGTGATGCCAAGGGCCATACCTCGGGCAATGGCTGTAACTTTTTGCACGGGGTCAGCACCGGGCATTGAACGCATGACAATCGCGTGTCCCACTTCGTGATAAGCGATGATAGCTTTTTCAGCTTCCGTAATGATGCGACTCTTACGCTCTGGACCGGCCATGACGCGCAGAATTGCCTCGTCAAGCTCAGGTTTGCGAATATCATTCTGCCCACGGCGAGCGGCAAGCAGGGCAGCCTCATTGAGGAGATTGGAGAGGTCAGCGCCGGAGAAACCGACGGTTTGACGGGCGAGATCGGTTAAGGTGACATCGCTTGCAAGCGGTTTACCTTGGGCGTGTACCTCAAGGATGGCAAGTCTACCACGAATATCAGGCTTGTCGAGCATGACCTGACGATCAAAACGGCCTGGGCGCAGCAGGGCGGGATCAAGCACATCGGGGCGGTTTGTGGCCGCGATTACTACTATATTGGTTTGTTTGTCAAAGCCGTCCATCTCGACGAGGAGCTGGTTGAGCGTCTGCTCGCGTTCGTCATTGGCGCCTGTACCCGTGTTGTTGCGCTGGCGACCTACCGCATCGATCTCATCGATAAAGATGATACACGGCGAGTGCTCTTTGGCCTCTTTGAAGAGGTCGCGTACACGTGCAGCACCTACACCGACGAACATTTCCACAAATTCGGAGCCACTGATGCTATAGAATGAAACATTCGCCTCACCTGCTACTGCACGCGAGATAAGCGTCTTACCTGTACCTGGCGCGCCTACCAACAGAACGCCTTTGGGGGTACGCGCGCCCATAGCAATGAAACGCTCGGGAGTTTTAAGGAACTCCACAATCTCGGCGAGTTCCGTTTTTGCCTCTTCGACTCCCGCAACATCCTTAAAGAGCACAGAAGGATGCGACTCGTTAAAGCGCCTGGCTTTTGAACGGGCAAATGTAGTCGCCTGACCGCCCATGCCACCTCGTTTAAAGAAGAAGAACACTACACCAGTAACTAAAAGGAGAAATATTACGTCCGCCAGCCCCTGTACCCACTGGTTACCCTGCCCATTATCAATAGTGACGACGACACCATCATGCCTGAGTTCATCTGTAACTGACTGATTCCCTTCTTTGACTGCATGATAGTGCTGGCCCGATGTACTGATGGCATACACATCGTTGCCACTAATGGTTGCCGACTTCAGCTCATGTTGATCCGCCATATTGAGTACAACACTGATTGGCCTATCCTGCGTACTGGTGGCTCCAATACCGACGTTCAACAGACGTACCGCTACCAGCGTAATGAGGATTATAGTGCCCAACATAATAAGCGCTGGTACGCGATAGCGAATGACGATCGAGCGCAACTTACTGGTCTTTTGCGTCGAATTTGGACCTGACGGTTCCGGGTTGTTCTGTGAAGGCATTTGCATGATGCAGCGTTATACCCTTCTATGGACTACTAAACATTCCCTACTAATTTGCCAATGAGAGAGGTCTCGTGGACGGCATAAAGCTTGACCTCTGTATTACTTATCTGTACTTTGACGGGGCGTCCTTCTTTGGACACAAGACATCCTTGTATGCAACTAAACAATAGGTATGTCGTTAGTATAACGCACACGGTAAAGGTAATCAAGGGTATTGTTTAGTTGAATTTGTGGAATTGGTACTAATGTCGAATTAGGTGAAGGATATTCTGTCCTCTTTAATGCGGTCACTCTATACCAACCAGCCTCTGAAAAACCTCCCGGATAGCCTACACGAAACGTGGTACAATACTTTTAGGTAAAATCCCAGCCTGGTCACAGTCTTTATCCCCTACTTCTAGATTGAGGAAAGTGCCTATGCAAGAACGTACACAATTGCCTGAACCGGTACAATCTGTTGTAAAGGTAGTATCAGAGGTCATGGAGGTAGGCTCTCGAGTACAGCCTTTTAGCATGGAGAGTGTTGAAAAGGCCCCGCGTATTCGCGATGCTAAGGTGGTGCATAGCGTCTGCCCTTACTGCGCGGTGGGATGTAGTTTAAATGTCTACGTCAAGGATGGGAAGGTACTGGATATCGAAGGCAATCCAGATAGCCCCATCAATCATGGAAAACTCTGCCCTAAGGGAGCGGCAACCTTCCAGTATACGGTGAACTCCAGTCGTTTGACGCAGGTACTTTACCGCGCACCCTATAGCGATCACTGGGAGATAAAATCGCTCGAGTGGGCGATGGAGCAGATCGCGCAGCGTGTCAAGAAGACTCGGGACGAGACGTTTGTGGAACACCTAGATGATGGGCGAGAGGTCAACCATACGCTGGCTATTGCTTCCCTGGGTGGTGCAACGCTGGATGTTGAAGAGAATTATTTGATGAAAAAGCTCTTCAGCGGCGGTCTAGGCATCGTCTCGATTGAGAACCAAGCCCGTATATGACACAGCTCTACGGTACCCGGTCTGGGTGCATCATTAGGGCGCGGCGGTGCCACGACATTTCCACAAGACCTCGTCAATAGCGATGCTATTTTGATTATGGGCAGCAACATGGCTGAGGCCCATCCTGTAGCGTTTGCCAATGTGGTAAAAGCCAAGGAGCGCGGGGCAAAGGTTATCCATGTAGATCCGCATTTTTCGCGTACGTCGGCATTGGCGAATTTATACGTGCCTACACGAGCGGGAAGCGATATTGTTTTCCTGGGCGCGATTATTCGCCATTTGCTTGAGAACAATGGCTACTTCCACGACTACGTGGTGCATTATACGAACGCACCCATGCTTATTCGGGAAGATTATCGCGATACCGAGGAGTTGGATGGCATCTTCTCGGGTTTTGATCCAGACACCGGAACCTACGCGGATCAAAGCAGTTGGGACTACCAGTGCGATGAGCAGGGACAACCATTGACCGATCCCACACTTCAGCACCCACAATGCGTTTTCCAGATTATGCGCAGGCATTTCGCACGCTACACTCATGAGATGGTAGAGCAGGTATGTGGGGTGCCGCAGGAACAATGGCTGCGCGTCGCGCAAACACTAATTGAGAACTCGGGACGCGAACGCACGACTGCTCTGTGTTACGCGGTTGGCTGGACGCAGCAATCCAAGGGTGTGCAGATCATACGCGCTGGAGCCATTATGCAACTGCTGCTCGGTAATATTGGCCGTCCAGGCGGCGGGATCATGGCTTTGCGTGGGCACGCATCGATTCAGGGTTCGACTGATGTGCCAACGTTGTATGATTTGCTAGCGGGCTATATGCCACAGCCTGCTGCCTTAGTTGCACCACAACCTCAGTCCGAAAATTCTCCTAATGCTACCACTTGGGGGCAGAAGAGAGATGTATCTGCAAACGTGCAGTCGGAACAAACGCTTGCTGAGTATATCGACGCGGAAGGATCGAAATTGGGCTGGTGGTCGAACTTCCCGGCATATATTCGGAGCCTGCTCCAAGCATGGTACGGTGAAGCGGCCAACGAGGAGGATGGTAATTGCAGCTATCGCTGGCTACCTAAGATTATAGGAGATCATTCACACTTGCTCACCAGCTATGCGATGCTGGATGGAAAGGTACGTGGATACTTCCTCTTCGGTCAAAATCCCGCTGCTGGCAGCACGGACTCGCGTATGCAGCGCAAAGCGTTGGAGCAGTTGGATTGGATGGTGGTGCGCGATCTCTACGAGGTTGAGACAGCAGCATTCTGGCATCGAGGGGCAGAACCACATCCAAATGCTGTTGATCCAAGCAAGATCAAGACAGAAGTCTTCTTCCTGCCTGCTGCTGCTTCTACCGAGAAAGAGGGAAGTTTCACGAATACACAGCGCCTTATACAATGGCGAGATAAAGCGGTTGATCCGCCGGGAGATGCTCGCTCCGATCTCTGGTTCGTCTACCATCTCGGTAGACGCTTGAAGGACCTCTATGCCGATAGCAAGCAATGGAAAGATCGTGGTTTGCAAGCGCTGACGTGGGATTATGAGCGTGAGCAGCCGGAACCCGATTCGCATATACTTGACGAACCGGATGCACTGCTCGTGTTGAAAGAGATCAACGGCTATTATGTGCGCCCACCGGATCAAAAGGATACAGCAGCGGGTGAGCAGCGAGTGTATACATTACGGGATGCACTTCATGTACCCGGATTTGCGGTGCTCAAGAGCGATGGAAGTACCGCCTGTGGCTCGTGGATTTACAGCGGTGTCTACCCAGAGCCGAGCAATAATCGTGCTCGCTCTCGCATCTCGGATGGATACACCTTCCTGCAATGGGGCTATGCGTGGCCAGCGAACCGGCGTATTCTTTATAACCGCGCGTCGGCTGATCCCCAGGGACGACCGTGGTCAGAACGCAAGAAGTATGTCTGGTGGGATGAAGAGCAGAAGAAGTGGACGGGCGTAGATGTGCCAGACTTCCCACTGACCAAACCACCCGACTTTACGCCAAAGCCTGGCGCAACAGGGATAGATGCCCACTCAGGCAGTGATCCATTTATCATGAAGCCGGATGGAAGGGCATGGCTCTTTGCCCCCAAAGGGCTAAAAGATGGACCTCTGCCCGCTCATTACGAGGCAGCGGAGTCGCCGGTGCATAACGTTGTCTATCACCAGCAGAGCAACCCGGCTGCGAAGTACTTCCGCGACCGACCGGATAACCATCTCGCGGCGATAGGTGATAAGAACTTTCCTATTGTGATCACGACCTATCGCTTGACTGAGCATCATGTTAGCGGGCCAATGACACGCTGGATGCCATGGCTAAATGCGCTGCAACCGGCATTATTTGCCGAACTCAGCCCAGAACTGGCAGCTGAACGCAAAATTCGGCACGGTGACTGGATGGTGATTAGCACACCGCGTGGTGAGATCGAGGCACGTGCAATGGTGACTCGTCGTATGCAGCCATTGCGTGTTCAGGGGCAAGTAGTTCACCAGATCGGCATGCCATTCCATTGGGGGTATCAGGGCAGGAGCACAGGGAGTATCACCAACGATCTCGCACACATGGTACTGGAGCCAAATGTCAGTATTGAAGAGGCCAAGGCGTTTACCTGCAACATACGCCCTGGACGCCTTCCATGATGGAGCAAAACGATGGCGATTGAACCTTCTCTCTACAGGACAAAGCAACCAGGACAAACTGAAGAGAATCCCTTGCAGGCTATGTTATCTACACTTGTAGGCAACAAGAAGCGACCTCTAGCACCTCAGCCTGCTATGGGCTTTTTCACGGATACTAGTCTCTGTATTGGCTGCAAAGCGTGTGAGGTTGCCTGCAAGCAGTGGAATCAACTCCCAGCTCAGGAGCCGGACTGGACAGGTACAAGCTATGATAATACTGCCCAGTTAAGCGCTATTACCTGGCGTCACGTGCAGTTCATCGAGCAGGTTGGACAAGGCAGAGCAGGGGGCATTAGCAATGCAAGGGATGACAGCAGGGCGGGGGCAAGCCCCGCCCCTACTACACACAGGAATGGGCACCAAGCGGAGTATAGCCCTGGTACTGATCATACTGATATTCCGCTTATCCCACCTGGGACGGCGTTGCCCTTCTTTAATAGTGAGCGCTGGCTGATGCAGAGCGATGTGTGTAAGCACTGTGCTCATGCGCCTTGTCAGGAAGCATGCCCAACGGGTGCGATTATCCGCACAGAGTTCGATACGGTGTATGTGCAGCAGGATATCTGCAATGGATGTGGCTATTGTGTCGTTGCCTGCCCCTTCGGGGTGATTGCACGTGATGAGCATGGTGATCATCACGCGCATAAATGCACGTTGTGCTATGACCGCATGAAAGATGGCCTGACACCTGCCTGCGCGAAAGCATGTCCTACAGATTCAATTCAATTTGGTGAAGTGGAGCAGCTGAAAGCACATGCACGTGAACGCCTGGGTATTTTACACGAGCGAGGCGTGAGTGAGGCCCGCCTTTACGGTGTAGATGACAATATCCTCGATGGTGGCTTGAACTCGTTCTTCCTTTTACTGGATGAGCCAGAGGTATATAACCTCCCGGAGAATCCGGAGCGTCCCTCGAATAATGTTGTCCCTGCATCGTTCTGGGCCATTGTTTCGGCAGCAATCCTGGGAGTACTTGGGATGCTATTCTTTAGAGAGCGACTATAGGAAATAGGGGTTTTTGATGGAGAAAACTCGTCTTCCACTGGCCAGGGCATCTCTCAACGATGTCCAGGAACGTTTATCAAACTTCAGTGAGCAATTAGCAGCATTGGCTACGGGCTATACTCCAGATGCTGAACACGAGCAGCAAGAACGGTCATATTACAATTATCCTGTACTGAAAGCTACTACCTGGCGTTGGGAGATTATCTGGTATTTCTTTTTCGGTGGATTGGCGGCAGGTTGCTATATTATCGCGACTATCGCTTCGTTATTTGGCTCACGTGAAGATCGCGCTGTGGTTCGTGCGGGTTACTACCTTTCGCTCTTATCTGTGTTGCCTTGCCCACCCTTGCTAATCAAGGATTTGGGAAGGCCTGAGCGTTTTTTGCATATGCTGCGTGTATTCAAGGTGAAATCGCCTATGTCGATGGGCACGTGGGCGTTGACGAGCTTTGGGATACTCAGTGGCATCACAGCAGTCATTCAGTTGGCGCGGGACGGGATTTTGGGTCGATGGTGGGGACCACGATTGCTTGCTGCACTTCCTCAACGGCTGATAGCGCTACCAGCAACGGCGGTAGGCTTTTTTGTGGCTGGTTATACCGGTGTGTTGTTAACGGCAACGAGCGTCCCGCTCTGGTCGCGCAGCAAGCTGTTGGGTGGGATATTTATTGCTTCCGCGATGTCTACGAGTACGGCATTGATTTCGCTGGTATTGCGTCTGACTCGCGCACCTGCTTCAGCCTTGCATAAACTGGAACGTTTGGAATGGGCCGCTTTGCTTGTCGAGTTGACGGGATTGTGCGCGTTTTTGAGGACATCTGCTCGTGCCGCGCGTCCATTGGTGGGAAGTTCAACAAATGAGCATGGTACTACATTCTGGCGATTTATGTTTGGTGGGGGGCTGGTGCTACCGTGGGTGCTGCAATCATTGACGTTTCTTGGAGGAAAGCAGAAGAGACGGAGCGGTAGAGGGATTGTTGTTTCGCTGTTGGTGCTGATGGGCGGGTACTTTTTGCGTCGTACGATGGTTGAGGCGGGAAGGACGTTGAGTGAGGATGCGAGGACGGCGCTTTGGAATGCGAAGAGGTAGGGATAATCTAAAGATGAGAATGTACCGCAAAAGATCGCCTTATAGAGGCAGCTAATGACATTCACCGTCCACTCAAGTGATTGAGTTTTTTTCTATTCTACCTTACACACCCCCATTCAACTTTTCCCCTTCCCCCTCGTAAATATGGTAAGTTAATAGAAAATAGGGTGTATGCACGATTTTCGTGGATGCAGGTTATGAGTTAGTGTAGAGGAGCTCCCACCGCCCTACAGGCGACCATAAAGGCCCACCTCACCACTCTCCACAGCCCTCGCCCCTACGGGAATTGGGTGAGTTTTCGTTGGTTGAACAACAATCGTACATATATTCTGGCAGAAATCATTTCTTTATCTTTCATAGGGAAGAGGCAAGGCATATGGATAGCGGTACGGACAATAGCGAACCGGTAACACATAGAATTACGAGTAAACTCCCGCCGGAGGCTGCGGGGAATACTACAACGTCGTCTTCGGTGGATAACAGTGGGCAGGGCCAGACGCGACCATTGGTGACGGAGACGGTTGAGAGCTTGAAACTGGCGGTGATCGAGGGTTTTCAGGTTGGACGTGGGGTGGCAAGGATAGATCCAGGCGATATGACACGATTGGGGTGCCAGTCGGGGGATATTGTGATGATTACGGGGTCGCGCACGACGGCGGCTAAGGTTGTGCCGACCGGCGTGGTTGATCGAGGTCAGCAGACGATCCAGATGGATAGCCAGGTGCGGCAGAATAGTGCATCGGGTTTGGGCGAGCGCGTGAGTGTGCATAAGGCAAGGGTGCAGAATGCCGAAAAGGTGACACTCCTGCCGCTCAGTGGAGGTGCTCCAATTCAGGAGAGCGATCTGCAATATATCGCACGGTATCTGGTGGGTTTGCCGGTGGTGATTGGCGATTTGCTGCGCGTTGGTACGCCGGGGGCAGCGCCTCGCGAGTTTCTGATTATAGGTACGATGCCTGCGACTCCTAGCTACAGCGTTCAACAAAAGCATACTACAGGCGACCTTGATACGATTGTGCCACCAGTTCCAGTGCCTGTAACGGATACGGAGGCGGTGTTGGTGCACGCGGGAACAATTGTGCGGGCGCAGGCAAGGGGCGCAGGTAAGCCCGGTGGGCTGGGAAGAGTCAGCTACGAAGATATTGGTGGGCTGGGCAAGGAACTGCTGCGTATCCGTGAAATGATCGAATTGCCACTGAAATATCCAGCAGTTTTCGACCGCTTGGGCGTTGAGCCACCTAAGGGTGTGCTGCTCTATGGGCCTCCCGGTACAGGTAAGACGTTGATTGCACGCGTTGTTGCATCTGAAACCAACGCAGCTTTTTTCGTGATTAATGGGCCTGAAATCATTAACAAGTTCTATGGTGAAAGTGAATCTCGCCTGCGCTCAGTCTTCCAGGAGGCGCAGAGACGAGCGCCAAGTATCATTTTTATCGATGAATTGGATGCGCTGGCTCCCAAGCGTTCTGAGATGGGTGGGGAAGCTGAACGGCGCATCGTTGGGCAGTTGCTGTCGCTGCTGGATGGATTGGCATCGCGTGGACAGATTGTAGTGATTGGAGCGACGAATCAACCTAACGCGCTCGATCCCGCACTACGCCGTCCAGGCCGCTTTGATCGTGAGATTGCCTTGCGCGTCCCGGATGTGCGTGGGCGCACGGAGATTCTACATATTCACAGCAAAGATGCGGCGTTGGCAAACGATGTTGATCTGGCACGCGTGGCACAACTTACGCCAGGCTTTGTCGGTGCCGACCTGGAGGCGCTTTGTAAAGAGGCGGCGATGATCGCACTACGCCGCGTCTTGCCGCATATTGATTACCAGCGCGGCTATATCCCTTACGAAACGTTGGTGAACCTGAATATTACAATGGGCGACTTTCAAATAGCGCTGCGCGAGGTGGAACCATCCACGACTCGTGAGGTCTATGTTGAGGTTAGCGAGACATCTTGGGATGATATTGGTGGATTGGAGAAGATTAAAGCACTGCTCACAGAAGGAGTGGAGTGGCCACTGCGTTATCCTGAGGTGTATGCCAATGCGAAGGTTGAGCCGCCGCGCGGTCTGCTCCTGTCAGGACCGCCGGGCTCGGGTAAAACGCTGATTGCACGCGCGCTGGCGAATCAATGTGAGGCGAGCTTCATCTCTATTAAGGGGCCGGAACTGCTTTCGAAATGGGTTGGTGAATCGGAGAAGGGTATACGCGAGGTCTTTCGTAGAGCAAAGCAGGCCGCACCATGTCTTGTCTTCTTTGATGAACTTGATGCACTCGCACCCCGACGTGGCGGTGAGGCAGATGGGCATGTTGGCGACCGGGTGATCGCGCAATTACTGACCGAGATGGATGGCATTGAAGGCCGCGAAGGTGTGATTGTGCTAGCAGCCACGAATAGGCCCGAACTGATTGATCCTGCATTGCTGCGCCCAGGACGTTTTGACCTGGTCGTGGAGTTGGAATATCCAAATGAGATTGAACGGCGCGCTATCTTCGCTGTGCATACACGGGGCAGGCCACTCGCGCCTGACATTACAATGGAGGAACTGGCACGACTTACACCAGGACGCAGCGGTGCCGATATCGAGGCAATCTGCCGCCGCGCTGCTCTGCTCTCTTTAAGGGATTGGATTGCGCCTAAGTTGAGTATTGGACGTGTTTCGATTACCGAAGCGACCGAGGATACGGAGGACAGGAAGGATGGGGAGACCAGTTCAGAGGAGAAAGCTGAGGCAACGAGTGAAGAAACTCCTCAGTCGTCTGCATCCTCACCTTTCCAGATTCGTCTTGATCAATTTACCCATGCTATCAAGGAGCAATGTGAACGCTATGCCCTGCAAGAGGAAGCTGATGCAGCGAGAACACGTAAAGAAGTGGGACGAGAGCGTTTATTAGAAATGGCGGGAGAGTATGATGCTCGAACAAAACGGCCTTTGCGAGGATTTCGCCTATGGTTGGCACGCCTTTTTGGGCTTGTAACCTAGGACGTAGGATAAGTGGATAGTGCTCTATAGGTAATTTTCCACCTGTATTCAGGCAAATGTTTACATTGCTATAGGTAACTAAACACATGTACATACAACGTCGGCACGTATGAACACTATTTTATGCATACAAGCGTGTTCATACGTGCCGACATTTCCATTTTTAAGTAGTTACTGAATGGCTACCCACTTACAATTTACAATTGAACTATGCTATAATAGGCAGTGGAGAGAATTCGCTGAAACAGTGAAGGGAGAAGGATAGATATGTTCGATATGTCTGAGAATTCTTCTTCCGTTTCTCGTGAGCAGGTTACAGAGGCATACCTGAAGGCCATACGATTGATTGATGAGCGAGTCACCCCTCTGTTAGGTAAAGCTACCACTCGTGTTCTGGTGCAAGGTGCGGCCAGGCGAGTAATGGATACATATCCCTTTCTTCATTTCCTGGTAAAGATGCCCTACACTGATGTTGTTCCTTCCGTTGTACGTGAGCAGTTGAGTAGCGTTACGCCACAAGAACTTGCCGCGGGACTCAATTCGTTGTTGCAGGAATGCTTCGCGGGTTTGAAAGAACTGACCGGAGATCTCATAGCGCCGTCACTCTACGCTGAAGTGACGCGCCAATTGAGTCAGATGCCATAGTAGAAGGATATGCATGGAGAGCAGCGTGCAACCAGAGTCGGTAACGGAAAGCGCGTACCGCTCCTTCATTGATCAAGAGGGAGGTCGCCTGGCGGCTGTTCGTCGCGAGATGGTCTACCTTAACACTATCGGTAAACGTTTTGTTGCCGCTATTGATCGTTTCCAGGTTCATCGAGCACTGCTGGCTACCCTGCAAGAACTCTACAGTTTCTCCGCCTGCTCTATCTTACTCAAAGGTGATCCTTTTGAACTTTCCATCATCCCCCGCTATCCTCTGAACGCATCATTTTTACAGTCAATGTTTGCTCGGATTGCGCGTGCGGCCAGCGTAATTGGTTTCCCACACGTGACAGCAGACGAACTGGCGGCAGCGGCTTACCTTGATGCACCTGATGAACTGGCTCCATTCCAAATGCAGGCTCCTATGAGCGGAATGGGCATTGGCGATTGTCTCAATATCCCACTAACTGTCGAGAATCGTATCATTGGGATGGTTAGTCTGTTCGATGAGAGTGAAGGGGCATTTGATACCGAACTGCTGCAATTGACCACGATGATTGCCGATTATGCTGCAGTCGCGCTAGAGAATGTGCGCCTGCGCGAACGAGAGATGGCGCTGTGGCGTGATGGCGAACTGGAACGGCATCGCCTCGAACTGATTATCAGCAGCATGGCTGAAGGTTTGCTGATTACAGATGCGCAAGGGGCGATCACTTCTTTGAACCGTTCGGCACAGCAGTTATTTGCCCAAGCCCAGGTTGATGTGGAGTCGGGAGATGTTACTTCAGTGCGGAAGTTGGCGGCGAATAGCAACGTCACATGGCTGTACGATCTGGCTAACATTATTGATCGGGCTTTGACAGGCAATACGGTAATGAACCAGGAATTGATTGCTGGTACTCAGGGTGATACCGTTCCTTTGACCTTAAATATCAGTGCAGCGCCATTACATGATGCAAACCAGGCACACACGCATCCTATAGGCGTGGTTGCAGTGCTGAATGATGTAACTTCTCATAAGCAAATCGAAAAGCTGAAGGATGAATTTGTTTCGGTTGTCTCTCATGAACTACGAACTCCTCTAACGGCTATAAAGGGTTACACGCAGCATCTCGCGCGACGACTGGATAGGCGCTTGCGGGAAATGCGGGGAACGCTCCAGGGCCAACAGCAGAGTGCTTCTGCTGTTGAGCCACCTGAGAGCTATGATCTGCGCAGCTTAAATATTGTACAAAGCCAAACGGAACACCTGGAACGGCTCGTCAACGATTTACTCGACCTGTCGCGAGTGCAGTGGGGAGAGTTGCACCTGCAATATTCCACTTTTTACCTGGCCGATGTGCTGGCTGAGTGTGTGCGCTCAGCGCAGATAAGTGCAGAACAACACACGATTTATCTTGATATCCAGGTACAAGATAGTAAGATAGCGGCGGATAAACTGCGTATAAGTCAGGTGATTGGCAATATACTTGACAACGCAGTGAAGTTTTCTCCTCAAGGTGGGCAGGTGACGGTAAAATTGCAGCAACGAGATAATGACTACCTGGTAAGCGTGATCGATCAGGGTATTGGCGTCAGCCCAGAATATTTCGACCACATTTTTGAGCGTTTCTACCGCGTGCGCAATACCGTCAGTCGTCAATATTCAGGCATTGGTCTGGGTTTATATGTTGCGAGAGCTATTGTTGAGGCGCATGGAGGGCAGATCTGGCTCTCGAGTAATTCAGGGATTGGCAGCACATTCTACTTTACGTTGCCCTCAGCCCCTTATGTGAGTACCCCACGAACTTCATAGAGTTCTACCTTCCTACGTGTAATTAAGCAGAAAGGGCTGATATATCAGCGTGGGCACGATCAACCGGTTCCGATGGCAAGAGATCTACTTCATAAGGCCTGTAGCAGATCGCGAGGATTGGAATTGAAGTGATCTTGCAGGTATGAAAGACCGAAGCGTGTAAAGTGGATAGAGGCCCAGCTTGCGCGTAAAAATTGGATGCTTCTCAGGACACGTGCCTCGCCCCATAATGGGTAGCGTAGATCGCGTAGGGCATTCATACAGTCGCCAAAGCTTGTGATGAATATGCCACAGGCGATTACAACGATTTCAACTAAGGGATGGTGCGGAATAAAGATGGGGGATGGAAAGGCTGTAAAGAGTCCCAGGTAGAGGAAACCACTCGATACGATTGCGGGAACGATGGCATCGAGCAATATATAGAGGGTGGAAGGTTCACGCATAACCAGCATTGTTACACCGAGAGGCCCTATGGCCCAGCCTATCAGTCGATCGTTACGCAGCAAGGTTACCAGAAGATGAGCGGCTCCGAACAGGATGAGCCATAACACCAAAAATCCAATTATTCCCAGGATATTTGTGATATGTATGCTGATTACTGTACCTGGCATGCTTTGTTCCTCCTAGCATCCGTATGCTGCGCAGATTAAAGAGTATTCTGTACTATATATTATAGTCTATTTTAAGCATCAACAACAGTTATTCTTCGCTCCATCCTCCAGCACCAAGCAGAGGGACGAAGATGCAGCTACCCAGCGAGCGCATTTCTGGACCCCAGGGCGCACGATGGACAATCAGTAAATCCTGTCGTTCATGGCTACCTACTGGTATAACGAGTATGCCCCAGGTTATCAATTGCGAAAAAAGCTGCGTTGGGACTTCGGGAGCAGCGGCTGTAACGAGAATACGGTCGTAGGGAGCTTCGCCGGGCCAACCAAGGGAGCCATCTCCGACGTATATAGAAACATTTTGCAGTCCTAACTGCGAGAGGTGTTTGGCAGCTAAATAGGCAAGGTGTGAATGGCGTTCGACACTATAGATGTGCTGGGCCAGGTGCGACAAGATGGCGGTCTGATATCCAGAGCCGGTACCAATTTCAAGGACACGCTCCTGTCCACGAAGTTGTAACGCCTGGGTCATGGTGGCGACAATGAGAGGTTGTGAGATTGTCTGGCCCATACCGATAGGCAAAGCACGGTCGGCATATGCCAGTTCATACTGCGATTCATCGATGAATGCTTCGCGAGGTGTGCTTGAGATAGCGACGAGGACTCGCTCATCCTGTATGCCTGCTTGACGCAGTGATTCTATAAGCTGTTGGCGTTGTGCTTCCAGGTCAGGAGCCATACGCGCTCCTTTGGGTTGTTCCAGTGTTGCTTCTGAGTCGAGTACAGTACGATATTGCATGCTCTATACAAAATGCCTATAGGGATCTTTGTATGTAGTGTAGTGCGTAAATAGAAGCGAGTCAAGGAGAACAATGAGAAGGTGAAGGGGTGGGCGCTACTGGGCTCGAACCAGTGGCCTCTTCGGTGTGAACGAAGCGCTCTCCCACTGAGCTAAGCGCCCTTGTTGTGACAGAAGTCACTATAGCATCGGAGGGAGGGAATGTCAAGCATTTTTGCAGCTTAACACGAGGGGCAACCAGATAGGCGGTAGCACTTCCTCCCAATACGTGAATATAGGAGGTTCGGTGCTGCTTGATTGATGTTGAAAGCTTAGAAACTTTTTTTCTCCTTTAAAGGTACTTCCTTAAGAAAACAGACGACAATGTACGTAGGTTACCGTTCGGTCATGTAGGGGTCAAGCGCGTCTCGCAGTCCATCACCGACCAGGTTAAAGCTGAGCACCGTCAAGAAGATCAGCAGGCCGGGCACAAATACCAGCCAGGGATCAACATCAATGTAGTTTTGCCCCAGGTCGATCATATTGCCCCAACTGGAGGTCGGCGGGGTGATGCCAAAGCCAAAGTAACTGAGCACCGACTCCAGGATGATGTTGGTGCCCACTAGCAACGTCGCGTTGACAATGATCGGTCCGGCCGCGTTGGGCAGAATATGGCGAAACATCATGCGTAAGCTGCGCGCTCCGATGGTGCGCGCTGCCAGCACATACTCGCGTTCCTTGAGCGCCAGAAATTCCCCGCGCACCAGGCGCGCTGCATAGGTCCACCCAAAGATGGCTATCAAGATGATTACTGATTTGGGCGACCCATCGGAAAACGAGGCTGATAGGACGAAGAGCAGCAGATAGAGTGGCACTGACAGGATCACATCGGTGAAGCGCATCAGCACGTTGTCCACGATCCCGCCAAAGTAGCCGGCGAAGGAGCCAATGCCGACGCCCAGCAGAATGGCCATGAACATCGAGGTCAATCCCACCAGCAGCGAGACCTGCCCACCCGCCATCGCACGCGCCATCGTATCTCGCCCCACATCATCGGTTCCAAACGGATGCGCCCAGGTGGGACCGGCCAATGTCGAGGAGACATTCGTTACACTGATCAAATTGGGACTGAGCCGCCAAAACAGCGGTCCCGCGAAACAAAAGAGAAACATCAGGACTAAGGCTGATGCACCCACGACGGCCGCCCGGTTGCGGATAAAGCGATCAAAGATGATGCGTCCCTGGCTGCGCCGCTTCTGTATTAACTCTACCGTCGTTTCCAGAAACGGCTCGACGTCTTCCTGGGTGGTGGGGATATTGAGTTGGTCAGAGATTTCCATTGGTATCTCCTCTCCTCATTGGAAGGCCCGATGTAGCGCGCCCTCACCAAATGCTACGAATAACGAATGCGCGGATCCATCACCGCGTAAAGGATATCGGCAATCAGGTTAAACGAGATCACAAACACCGCGCCAATCATCAACATCGCCAGCAACACCGGATAGTCCCGCACCTCCAAGGAGGAGATAAAGAGCAAGCCCATGCCCGGCCAGGCAAAGACGCCTTCGGTAATCGTCGCACCGCCGGCCACCGCACCGAAATCAAGGGCCACCACGGTAATCAGTGGGATCACTGCATTACGTAAGGCATGCCTGACCAGGATGCTGACCGGACCGACACCTTTGGCACGGGCCGTACGCATATAGTCTTGCTTGACTACCTCGATCATACTGGAGCGCATATAGCGACTCCACCCGGCAATAAAGCTCAGCGCCAGCACCGACATCGGTAAGATGATATGCTGGAAGCGATCAATGAAGGTGCCAAGCGGAGTGAAGGTGTAGCCAAGCGTCTGGGTTCCTGAGGTGGGCAGCCAATGGAGCGTGACGCCAAAGATATACTGGCCAAGGAGGCCGAAGAGGAAGATGGGCATGGCAATGCCGAAGTACGAGAGGGTGGTCAAAGAGTAATCGGTGATTGTACCCTGCCGTACGGCCGAGATAACTCCCAAGGTAATCGCCAGCACCAGCGCCAGTAGCAAGGCCAGGCCGAATAATTCGAGCGTGGCGGGAAAGCGCTGTCCAAGAATCTGTGACACCGGCAGATTGTTGGCGAACGAGAAGCCAAAGTTGCCGGTCAAGGACTGCCCCAGCCATTTGAAATACTGAATGTAGACCGGGTCATCCAGCCCAAAGTGGGCACGCAATGCAGCACGGCCAGCGGCACTCAAACGGGGGTTGAACAACACTTGCTCGGGTCCACCGGGCAACAGGTGAATTAAGACGAACATGAAAACGGACACCAAGAACAATAATGGGATCGCCTGCAACAACCGCCGAATGATATATCGGACCATAGACACCTCCAGTGATTTTCAGTAAGCACTCCTGGTTGAATACTCTAGAGGTATTCAACCAGGATCCACTTCTACATCACGTGCGACAATGCGAGAAACACGCCTACCCGTGCTCTAGCTACCTAGCACGTGCCGCCGGTACACCACCAGAGCCACACTTCGTTGTCCTCCTGAGCCCCATTGGGACCTGGAGTGTAGTTGTGTACAACGTTTTTACTCATCGCGATGTCTACTGGGCTGTAGAGCGTGACGAACGGGAATTGTGTCAGATAGATCTGGTGGATCGAATTGAAGATCGTCTGGCGCGCATTGGTATCAGCGGTTGACTGCTCCTGTGTGTACAGGTTGTCAAGCTGATGGTTGCAGTAGAAGGTGATATTGAACCCACTCGGTGGAATCTGGTTGCAGGCTAGCAATGCGGCGTCATCAGGATCATAGCCCAAATTGTCCTCAAACTCAGCAATGTCAAACGTGCCAGGCTTGCCACCGGTCAGGAATGAACCAAAGAAGGTGCTGGCCGGATAGTTCTGGATATCCAGTTTGACGCCAATGGCCTGTAAGTCGGACTGCAAGACCAGCTGATCATCAGCACGCCAGAAATTGTTCGCCGTCGTCGAGTACTTGAACTCTAAGCGTTGCCCATTTTTCGCCATCACGCCATCGGAGCCTGCCTTCCAGCCATCGGAAGTCAGCACCGCTTTCGCAGCGGTAGGATCAAATGCAGGACAAGGAGCATTGGCCTGATACCCAGGCACATACGCTTTGCCATGGTCGGTACAGAGCGCTACCGCCTCACCACGTCGCGCCGTCGTGATCAGGGCGTTGTGGTCAATGGCCATCGCGATCGCTTTGCGCACATTCACATCCGTCCCCAGGATCGGATTGTGGAAGTCGAAGTACATCGCCTCGAAGTTCGACGAGTCGGGATTGGCCGAAAGCGTATAGTTGGTCAGGGCTTTGTACGCCGGAACCTTGGTGACATCCAGGAACCACGACGAATTAATGCTCCCAGCTTGCAGGTCTTTGAGAATCGTATCCTGGTCGGTTACGACACGGAACACAATCGAATTCAGGTAGGGCAAACCTTGAGCTGCCTGGTAGTAGTTGGGGTTCTTGACCACCGTATAGTGGTCACCGGGTTTGCTCTCACTCATCTTGAAAGGTCCGCTGGTCACCGAAGGGTTCAGGTTATCCGCTGAAGTCAGGATCTTATCGGGAGCCATTGCGCTGAAAACGTGCGCTGGCAGGGGCGCAAATAAGCTATCGGTCCAGATCGAGAGGAACGGCGAGAAAGCCTGCTTGAGGTGGAAGGTGATCGACAGATTGTCCGGTGAGAGTGTCGTGCTGGTGATTAGGTTGAAGCCAATGGTAGTATCTGCAGGAAATTTGGCATTGGTCCATAGCCTCCAACTAAAGTCCACGTCTCTGGCATCCAGCGGCTGGCCATCGGACCACTTCAATCCAGGGCGCAGGTGAAACGTCCAGGTCTTGAGGTCGGCGCTGATCCCGTTATTGGCCGTAGTTGGCAACTCGGTCACGATACCGGGATGAATCTGCCCCTGCGCGTCACCATAGAAGAGCGGCGCATAAAGGGTCTGATCTACTATATTCGAGAAGGTCTCCGACGAGGCATTGGTGATCAACGAATTTGGCTCTTCATATAGGTCATCGGTCCAGGTGCCTCCATGAACCGATGCGCTACTACTAGAAGTGCTTGGCGTAGCTGGCCCTCCACAGGCAGCCAGCAGGAGTACCACCACCGATAGCATCGAAAAGGCCAGCATCAGAAATCGTGGTCGCAGTTTTTTATACATCATTTCCCTCCTAAAAAAATAAACTTGAGGAATCAGGTTACCCGCCTTCGCAGGTTTGCCTACCAGAACCAAACGAGTTGCTCAGAAAGGTCTTGGAGTGGCCTTTCTTGTACCGTTTCTAAAATGATACAGCGCTTGATGCACCATGCTATGGTGCATTTGAGTGCATTATCAAGTTATTTTTCTCATCGATCCAGCGACCTCTTCGCTGGATCGTGCTTGCCCACAATTTTGAAGGCCCTTCTTCTCTTTGCCCTAGCAGACCGTTAGATGTCTGTGAGGATCGATCTCGAAGAAGCGTATTCCTAATGATAGCGGATAGGATGCACCGGGTCGTGGTGTATCGAAGTGCATTACTATGTTTAGAGGCAGGAGATGCTGGACAGCAGTACATCCTCTCCATTCGGAGAACTGTTCAAAGCCCTTCGAAGGCGCAGCCACCTCACCCAACAGGAGGTCGCCGCCCAATGCGGCATCCACCGCAATACGGTAGGCCGATGGGAACGAGGAGATGTGCTTCCCGACAGTTGAGGCATGGTGCTCGAACTAGCCAGTGTGCTGCACCTCGACGACTGGGAGACACGACAGCTCCTGGAAGCCAGTCTCACAGCGCTAGCTCCCTCGTGGTATATCCCCTTCCCCCGAAATCCCCTCTTTACCGGGCGTGAGGAGGTCTTGCGCAACATACATGAACACGTGCAGGTCGATCAAGCTAACGCACTCTTCTCGTCCTATGCCTTGCAGGGGCTAGGAGGCATAGGCAAAACCCAGACCGTGCTGGAGTACGCCTACCGGCATAGCCAGGACTACTCAGCTATCTTCTGGGTGCAAGCAGAGACGCTTGAGAGTATCACTGGCAGTATTTTGCAGATCGCCGACCTGCTTAGGCTACCTGAACGGCAGGGAGCTAAGCAGCAACAGGTCGTGGCAGCGGTTGAGCACTGGCTGGGACAGCATCGTGATTGGCTGCTGATCTGGGACAACGTGGAGGATGTGGATATGCTGCACCGCTTTCTTCCTTCTGCGCGGAATGGAACTATCCTGCTGACGACGCGCTGCCAGGCGCTGGGTACCCTGGCTCAGGGGATCGAGCTCACGCCGCTTTCTTCAGAAGAAGGGCAGTTGTTCTTGCTCCGGCGCACCAAGCTCGTAGGCCCAACAGCTTGCCGAGAGCAAATGCACCACCTGACCGAGCAAGCGCCTGAAGAGTACGCAGCATCGCAGGAACTGGTAAGGCTACTGGATGGACTCCCCTTAGCCCTAGACCAGGTTGGAGCCTATGTGGAGGAAACAAGATGTAGCCTGGCTCACTATCTGCACTCCTATGAGCGCCACCGAGGGCAGTTACTCGCTCGACGCGGGAGGCCGCAAGGGGATCACCCCGCCTCAGTGATGGCTACCTTCTCTTTGACCTACGCACGGATGACACAGGTTCATCCTGCCGCTGCCGAATTACTCTGCCTGTGTGTGTGGTTCGCGGCTGAGGGGATTCCTGAAGAGTTGCTTGTGGGAGGAGCTTCTCATCTGGGGCCGGTGCTTGGACCAGTGGTGGCGGATCCTTATCAGCTCGATGAATTGATTGCGGCGCTAAGCACTTTCTCTTTGGTGCAGCGGCAAGCAGAGGCGCGAACACTCTCCATCCATCGCCTGGTCCAGGTCGTTCTGCGGGAAAGAATGGGTGAGCAGGAGCGAGCGCAGTGGCAGCAGCGGGCCCTTCTCGTGCTCGAAGCCCTGTTCCCCGAACCTGAAATCGCCGCTCAAGAAGTTTGGGGGCAGTGTGAGCGAATCCTGCCGCATGCGCTGGCGTGCGTTACTAGAGTGCCAGATCGGACAGGTGGCCAGGTTCTGGCGAGGTTACTGCTGAAAGTGGCGAACTATCTGCGGGGGTGTGCCCAGTACGAGCAAGCGGAACCTTTGTATAAGCGAGCCGTGCGCATCTGGGAACAACAAGAGGCGGGATCGGAGCACCTTCAAGTGGCCTTCTCGGTAGGTAGACTGGCGTTCCTCTACACTGAGCAGGGTCGATATGAGCAAGCGGAACCTTTGTATAAGCGAGCCGTGCACATCTGGGAACAACAAAAGGTAGGATCGAAGCATCCTATTATGGCTCGTCTGATGAATGGGTTGGCGGTTCTCTATGCTGATCGGGGCGAGTATGAGCAAGCGGAATCATTATATCAGCAAGCCTTGCATATCTTGCAACAAACACTAGGGCCAGAACATCCTCAGGTGGCGGCATATCCGCTTCACAATTTGGCGTACCTCTACACTGAGCAGGGTCGATACGAGCGGGCGGAGATGTTCTATCAGGAGGCGTTGCGAATTTTGGAACAGAAATTGGGACTGGAACATCCCTGGGTGGCTGAGCAGCTTAATGGTCTGGCAAACATCCGTGAGAAGCAGGGTCGATACGAGCAAGCAGAACTTTTCTATCAGGAGGCGCTACGCATTTTCGAACAAGGATGGGGACCGGAACATCCCTGGGTAGCTTGCCCACTCAACGGTTTGGCGAACCTTTACACAGAGCAAGGCAATTACAAGCAAGCAGAACTATTGTACGAGCGTGCCCTGGCCATTCGGGAACGCCTATGGCAGCAGCATCCCGAGACGGCTCAAACACTGTACGACTTTGCCACCTGCTCTCAGAAGCAAGGCCATTTCGTCAAAGCAGCGTCTCTCTATAAGCGTGCAATACAGATACGTTCGCAGTTGCTTGGAGACCTCCATCCCAAAACCATCGAAACTCGAAAGCAGTATGCTGAAGTGAGTGGAAAATCGCAAGAAATTGGTTCCATGGCACGTTTCAACGAATAAGCAAAAGGAGATTGCCCTGATTCATATGTCAGAGCTATCCCCTCTAACTTCTGCATTACTGTTCTTCCGCTGTTTTGCGCATCGTTGGGAAGAGGATTACGTCACGGATGGATTCCTGATCGGCTATGAGCATGGCCAGGCGATCAACGCCGATGCCAACCCCGCCGGTTGGTGGCATACCAACCTCCATGGCTTCCAGGAAGTCTTCATCGAGCACCTGGGCTTCATCGTCGCCCTGGGTGCGCTGGCGCATTTGATCCTCAAAACGGGCGCGTTGATCGAGTGGGTCGTTCAACTCGGTGAAGGCATTGCCTAACTCTAATCCGCCAACAAAAGGTTGGAAGCGTTCTACCATGCCAGGAAGCTCACGATGGGACTTTGTCAGCGGTGACACGTCAAGTGGATAGTCGATCAGGAATAATGCTTGACGCAGCGCGGAAATGCCTTTGCGAAACATGGCTCCCTTGAGATCATCGATTAAGCGGCCACGACCCAACTTTGGATCGGCCTCATAGCCCTGGACACGCATCTCTGCTGCCAGGCTTTCCTTGTCAGGGAAACGATTGACATCGATGCCGGTAAACTCTTCAATCGCGTTGAGCAAGCGGTAGCGAGGCCAGGGTGGGGTCAAGTCGATCTCAGTCCCTTGATAGGTAATGAGTTGTGAGCCTTTGACCTCCTGGGCTATAAAGCTGATCATTTCTTCTACAAGCTGCATGATATCGTTGTAGTCTGCATAGGCCTGGTAGCATTCCATCATGGTAAATTCAGGATTATGGTTGCGATCAATGCCCTCATTGCGGAAATTACGCCCGATCTCATACACTCGCTCAAAGCCGCCCACGATCAAGCGCTTAAGATAGAGTTCTACAGCTATACGAAGGTACAAATCGCGATCTAAGGTATTATGGTGCGTAATAAAGGGACGAGCAGTGGCCCCACCATACAATGGCTGTAGGACGGGGGTTTCAACTTCGATGAAGCCATGCTCATCAAGGTAGCGACGCATAGCTGTGATTGTGCGGCTGCGGGTGATAAACACTTGCCGGGCTTCGTCTCCATTGGCGATGAAGTCAAGGTAGCGCTTGCGCTGGCGCGTCTCTTTGTCTTCAAGCCCATGATACTTTTCAGGCAGTGGACGTAGTCCCTTGGCAATGATGCGAAATTCACGTGCGTGCAGAGTACGTTCACCTGTACGCGTGACAAACAGGAATCCGCTGACCTGGATGAAGTCACCAAGGTCGAGCAGTTTGAGCATCTTGTAGGCATCTTCTCCGATGTCGTTGATGCGGAAGTAGATCTGGATACGTCCGGTACCGTCTTCAATTTGGGCGAAGGCTGCCTTGCCCATTTCGCGCAGCAAGCGAACGCGCCCTGTGAGGGTAAATGAACCTTCTGGTCCTTGCCACTCTTCAAAGTGCTGTAGTACTTCTACAATGGTGCGCGTTCTTTCTACATGATTCGGATACGGGTTAATACCTTGTTCTTGCAGTGTACGCAGACGTTGTCGTCGTGCTTCCTCTTCGCTTATTAAGCTAGCTGAGGCTGGAATAATCCTTTGCTGGTTCTCCGCCATAGTTTTTCTTATGCTCCTTCGACATTTTGCGAACCATTCTAACATTGATTTTAGTGTTTTGCACCATCTGGAAACAAAATGGGCCATTTAACTTCCTCCTGCTGACAAAAAACCGACCTGCGGCACCTCGGTACGGGCCACAGGTCGGTCGGTTGCTGCTACTTTTGGGTGGGAAAGATTTATGCGATGGTGAGGATGGTATATTCTTTCACACCGCCGGGCGTAGAGACAATCACGAGATCGCCTACTTTATGGCCCAGCAATGCTTTACCTACTGGAGATTCATTAGAAATGCGTCCAGCAGATGGATTGGCTTCGAATGCACCGACAAGCGTATAGCAACACTCACGATCATCGTTTGTGCGGACACGCACAACGGAGCCGAGAGAAACCAAATCCGAGTCTATTCTGCTAATGGACTTGGCCTTTGCGAGCAGTTGCTCAAGTTCTATAATGCGCCCTTCGAGACGTGCCTGTTCATTTTTAGCATCCTCATAGGCAGCATTATCAATTACATCGCCCGCTTCCTTGGCATCATGAAGATATTGAGCGACCTCAGCCCGTCTAGTAGTACGCAGAAATTCCAATTGGCTCAGTGCTCGTTGTCGACCATCGTCGGTGAGAAATACCTCCTGTGTCTCCATTTCTGTTTCCCTTCATAAGTCTGGCAGGGAGCCTTACCTCCTCTTACCATATCTCATTCACCTGTCCCATATATACGAGAAAGGTGATTACCTGGTTGGATAGTTCACATCTCCCCAGGTAATACTAACTAGTTCTCCCGAATGGCAACGGAGTAACAGCTCTCCGTTGTCATCCACATCCTCAGCAATACCACTGATTACGATGTCCCTTTGCTGCACCGAAATGGTGCGACCTAGTGTTGATAATTGGCCTCTCCATTGCTCTCGAATCAACCGAGAAACTGGCCTGGATACTGGTAGACTTACAGAAGAGATTTCTGAAGCCTCCCGTTGTAATGCGAAGTAGTCTGTTTCAATATGTTTCAGCAGGTGAGCGATAAATATCTCACGGCTAATTGGATGCCCACATACTGTCTCAAGGGTTGTTACCGTCGTGGCGAGTGATGTTTGATTCGTAAATTGTTCCGACAAATCCTGGATATTCCCGTTGACATTGACCCCGATGCCGAGTATTGCAATCATCTTACCTTTAAGATCATGGCTGGTTTCAATCAGGATACCAGCAACTTTGCGATCTGCAATGAGTACATCATTGGGCCATTTAATAGCTGCCGAAACGTTGCAAGTTTCAGCAATCGTGTTAACGACGGCAAGCGAGGCTACCATAACTAACAGATGATGTGGGAACAGTGGCCGGAGCAATATGGATGAGAGCACATTGCGTCCAGATACGTCTACCCAATGCCGACCTTGCCTACCCTTGCCAGCAGTCTGACTGTCAGTAAGTACGACCACTCCTTCTTCTGGCCTCTGATGGGCCAGTTGCATTGCAAACGTATTTGTTGATTCAATGACCGGGAGGTAAAACAACCGATCTCCAACTCCAAAAAACTGAGTATCTAGTTGATCCTCTAGCACTTCAACGTTGAGTGATGAAGTATCCTGCACGTTCAGTCCCAATTTCAATTCCGATCCCAGTTTTTCAGTAGCGACTCTTATATAGCCGCCGAGCTGAGATTGAGGTTCCATAAAAAGCGATTCTACGATTAGAAGCTTAGTAACAGAAGAGAGCCCATTTGTTTATTGATCGGAGCGTCACATTTGGGCCAGGCCAATATATTTAAAAGCTCCTCTTTGCTAAGAGAGGAGAAAGGCCGAGGACAGATTATGTGTATAAAAATCCCAGAGCAATGGCAAGTCTTGAATTCGCCATCGCTCTGGGGGACGCTGCACAGGTAGGGATTATGAATTTTACCTACCAGTGAGCTTGAGCCGACATTAGTGCCGGTCACCTCTCATCTGGAAGGTGTGGGAAATTACCTCGCTGCCTGTGCAGCGATTACGTTCGTTCATTTACACACCACCTCCTTTCGTTGCGCTTATTGTACCTCGCATTTCGCTCTCTGTCAAGTCTTTTGTGAAAATTCGTTAACAGCAAGCAAGTATACAGGCAAGCTAAAGCGGCTTAAAAAGGAATGGGAAGCATATTTTAGTTTTGTGAAAAATGTGTGAATAAGCGGGCTTACAGTGTTTTCGCTTGCTATAGTTGACGAGTTGTGTTTTTCAGACTACACTACAGATGAACATAAACGAAACAGAAAGGAGTGTTCAAGGTATGGCTATTGAACGTACAGCGCATCCCTATATCATTCGGGACTTGGCTATCTACAATGGCGAGCCTATCGTCGATGGTACGCGTACTGGTGTGCGCCATGTCATCCTTCTCTTTCAATCGGGCAAGGATCCGGAAGAAATTGCCAGCATACATCGCCTTTCGTTAGCCCAGGTCTATGACGCTATCAGCTACTTCTATGACAATGAATCGGAAATTGACCATTATATCCGTAATGTGTCATAGGGAGTTAGCCAATTCTTTTTACCCTCTCTTTTCGGAATAACCTACAAAAATTTCTTTTTACACGCTATACTATGTATAGTAAGGTGTAAAGGCATGACATTTGCGCTGCATCATATCGTCGTGATAGTGCGCAAATAACTGATCCATGCTGATCTCTCCAAGGGCCGCTCCTGCCTCGCCGCACCTTCAAAGGTCCTTGCAGAGCTTTTCTGAGTAAGACTGTTTGTATCCACAAAGCGCTGTTTCAGCATCTTTTGTTATGACGATTGTGTCACGGTATATCATTGTAGAGATAAGGAGGACTTTACCTGTGCAGCAGTACATTGATCTGCTCATCGATGCCCTCCTGGATGAGGGCTTTACTGTAGAGGAGGCTAGCAAGCTAATCCAATTGCGTGAGGAGTACGAGGAGCGAAGAGCAACACAAGAGACGAATTATCATCGCTTTGTCAGATGGCTCATCCAGCAAGGTCGCTTGAGCGACTACTTCTAGCAATTGATAATACACCTCTTATTCCAGCAAGCCAACGACGCTTCGCGTCTAGGAAGTCCCCCAGACTTCCCGCCACTTCGGGTCAGGCTTGCTGAAAGGTAGTATTGCGGCCGTTTTTCTAAGTGTTGTACAATGCTAATATAGGAGCAGATGGGACGGCGTGGCATGTGCTGCGCCGTCTCCATATTTATTGTATATTGGTAAGGAGGCCTCTATGAAAGCGGTTGTCATGGCCGGTGGGGAAGGATCGAGGCTACGACCTTTGACGATTCGGCGTCCGAAGCCCATGGTACCCATTGCGGGGAAACCAGTGATGGAACACATCCTCAACTTGCTGAAGCGCCATGGTATTACAGAGGTAATTGTCACGGTCCAATATTTGGCGAGTAATATCGAGGATTATTTTGGGAATGGCTCGCAGTTAGGTATGCGCATCACATATTCACGGGAAGATGTGCCGTTGGGAACGGCAGGTAGTGTGAAGAATGCCGAAGAACACCTCACCGAACCATTTCTTGTGATTAGCGGTGACGCACTGACCGACTACAACTTAAGCGAGATCATCAAATATCACCAGGAGAAGAAGGCGTTAGCTACGCTGACCCTTGCGCATGTGAATAATCCACTTGAATTTGGTGTAATTATCACCAACGAAGAGGGGCATATTACACAGTTCCTGGAGAAGCCAAGTTGGGGTGAAGTCTTCAGTGATACGATCAATACAGGTATCTACGTGCTTGACCCCCAGATTTTCACGTACTTCGAGAAGAATAAGCAATTCGACTTCAGCCAGGAACTTTTCCCAATGATGCTGAGAAAAGGGGACCCGATTTATGGCTATATTGCCAACGGCTACTGGTGTGATGTGGGGAACCTGCCTGAATACATGCGTGCCAATGCCGATGTGTTACACGGACGTGTTGATGTTGAAATTCCGGCGAAGAACATTGGTAGCAACATCTGGTGCGAAGAGAATGTTGAGATTGCCGAGGATGCTCAGTTGTATGGTCCGATCTACCTGGCGCACGATTGTAAGGTCAAATCGGGGGCAATTATTCATGGGCCGAGCACGATTGGGCACTACACCATCATCGATGATCGAGCGCAAGTGGATCGCAGTATCGTGTGGAACAATTCGTACGTTGGTGAGCGAGCCGAATTGAGAGGCGCTTTGGTTGGTTCTTCCACCAGCATCAAAAGCAAAGCGGTGATGTTTGAAGGCTCGGTTATCGGCGATAACTCCACTATTCAAGAAGGCGCGATTATCCAGCCGAATGTCAAGATCTGGCCTGATAAAGAGATCGAGGCTGGGGCCGTTATCAACACGAGCATTATCTGGGGCTCGCAGGGACGGCGCGGCTTGTTTGGTCGTTATGGGGTTACCGGCCTGGTCAATATCGATATTACTCCCGAATTTGCTACCAAGCTAGGGGTGGCTTATGGAGGCATCTTACCGAAAGGCTCAATTGTCTACATTAATCGTGACTGGCATCGAACATCGCGCATGATTAAACGCGCCGTCAACGCTGGCTTGCCGTCGGCTGGTATCAACGTCCAGGATATCAACCAGTCACCTCTTCCTGTCGCACGCTACTTCATCCGCAATACGGACGCAGTCGGAGCGGTGCATGTACGTGTTTCACCCTATGATCTACGTGTGATTGATATCCAGTTTTTTGATCAGAATGGATTGGACCTCAACAAGACGACCGAGCGCAAGATTGAGAATTTGTATTTTCGTGAAGATTACCGTCGTGTCTATCTGGACGAGGTGGGATCGATTGAAGTCCTGCAAAACTCCGAGGTACTGAACCGCTATCTTGAAGGGTTCAAAAAAGTGGTGGATCACAACCTGATTCGTACGCGTAAATACCAGTTGGTGGTGGATTACGCTCAGGGCAGCACACCCCAATTGCTCCCGCAAATTTTCGATCGCCTGGGCTGCGAAGTGATTCCGTTGAACACAAGCATGGATGAATCGCGCTTCTCACGTTCTCTGGATCAACTGGACAAGGATATGCAGCGCCTAGCGACTATTACCGCGACACTGAATAACGATATGGGGATACGTATTGATCCAGGTGGCGAGCGCATCTGGGTGGTAGATGATCGCGGCCGCATATTAGATGGTATGAAGATGCTGGCTGTGATGACAAGTTTGTTCCTGCGCAAAAACCGTGGTGGGACGGTTGCGGCACCGGTGACGGCACCTACTGCGTTGCAACACATCGCAAAACGCTACGAGGGGTACATCCAACATACGAAGGTGCTTCCACACGCACTAATGACGGCAGCAGGGCGCGAAGGGGTTGTACTGGTGGGTGATGGTCTGGGTCGCTTTGTTTTTCCTGAGCTACAACCGGCCTTTGATGGGATGCTGGCTATCGCCAAGTTGCTTGAATTGTTGGCGTTCTTCCAGATGCGCCTCTCGGAAGTAGTGGACGATTTGCCGACGTACTATATGAGCAGCACAACGGTAAATTGCCCGTGGGAAAGCAAGGGCAAGGTGATGCGCATCCTGAGCGAACAATATCGCGAGCGCCGTGCGAAACCGATTGATGGGATCAAGATCGATCTGGGCAAAGAGTGGGTACTGGTTTTACCCGATGCGGATCAACCGCTCTTCCACGTGGTTGCGGAGTCTGTTTCTAATGAGCAGGCACAGGCGCTTGCGGAGAAGTATGCTCGCGTGGTGAGTGGACTGCAACAGTAGGATAGTGTTAACCAATAGCAGGCTCAATCATCATCCTGAGCATCCTTTGTCATGCTGAGCGCGGTGAAGCATCTCTATGTCTACGTGAGATAGATGCTTCGCTCCGCTCAGCATGACAAAGGAGGGCAGGACGGTGGGTAAGATATGTCCCTGTTGTCATAAGCAAAGGATGATAGCTCGGCAAAAAGCATCTTTCCTGATGAGGAAAGATATGCTATACTATGAGCATCACTTTCCAGGAAGTTTGAGCCAATTAGAGAAGATGATGAAAACTGTGAACCATCATACGAATTATTGCACCTGTCTTTGCGTTCGCAGAGCAACAGTAAGTAGCTCAGCACTCTGCGAACGTTATGGCGTGCATGTTATACTGCACCTGAAATGATGCCTCCTCGCACGTCCTCCGTCTGAGCTACTACCTCGCGACGACTTTGTTTGCATTCCCACATTAATGGGGCGATACATCAGACCCCTACTTGAGGAGTTATGCTCATGACAACCATTTCGGCCAAGCCGATTTACCTGTACAATACACTGACTCGCAGCAAAGAACTATTTCAACCGCTAGACCCGTCACAGGTGAGGATCTACTCGTGCGGTCCTACCGTTTACAAAGATATCCATATCGGGAATTTCCGCGCCTTCATGACGACGGATTGGCTGCGCCGTATGCTTGAATACAATGGCTATGATGTGTACCTTGTGCGTAACATCACGGACGTTGGACATCTACAAAATGATACTGAGGAGAGCGGCGAAGACAAAATAGAGTACGAGGCACGTACAACCGGTCGTTCGGCCTATGAGATAGCTGACCATTACACGCAGCAGTACCTGAGAGACTCTGACGAGTTGAATATTCTGCCCGCGCATGTCAATCCCAAGGCAACTGACCACATTCCCGAGATGCAGGCAATGACGGAGAAGCTGATTGAGCGTGGTCTGGCGTACACTGTAGACGGAAATGTCTACTATGATGTCAGCGGTTTTCCTTTCTATGGGGAGCTTTCCGGCAACACGGTCGAGAACTTGCGTGTTGGCGGACATGGCCGCCAGCAGATGGAGATAGCTGAGGATAAAGACGCACCGGAAGATTTTGCTTTATGGAAGCGTGGTGCTGCCGATAGGCAAATGAACTGGGACAGCCCCTGGGGCGTAGGCTTTCCGGGCTGGCATATCGAATGCTCGGCTATGTCGAGGAAGTACCTAGGCGAGCAGTTTGACATTCACACTGGTGGCATCGACCTGGTTTTTCCGCATCACGAGGATGAGATCGCGCAGAGCCAGGGTGCGAGCGGCAAACCACCTGTGCAGTACTGGGTCCACAACGAATTTTTGAATATTGCCAATCGTAAGATGAAAGCAGACACGGTCTCTGGTGATGATGACAATACAACGGTCAAGATGTCTCGTTCGATAGGCAATGTCGTTCTGGTGAGTACGCTCAAAGAGTGGGGCATCGATCCGATGGCGTATCGCTACCTGCTGCTTACAGCCCACTACCGATCGAAACTCAACTTCACCGATGAGTCGATCACGGCCGCACAGAATGGCTTGAACAATCTGCGGGCCGATCTTGCCGTGCTTCCCACAGATGAGGCATCGGGTAGTTGGTCAGAGGAGGCGCTGCGTGTGCGCGACGCTTTCCACACAGCCATCAACGATGATCTGGATCTGCCAACGGCACTCAGCATTACGCGAGAGGTGGCACGAGATGGTAAGGTTGCACCGGCAGAACGTCGCCGCTTGATACTTGACTTTGATCGTGTACTGGGCTTGCGCCTGGATACGGTTGAAGCAAAAAGGCCACGTGAGGTTGGCGACGAGGTGCTGGCTCTGGTACGCGAGCGTGACGAAGCGCGTTCTGCACGCAATTGGAAACGCTCTGATGAGTTGCGCGACCAACTTAAAGCGTTGGGATTTGAAGTGCGTGATACCCCTAAGGGGACGGAGTTAGTATAATGTTGGAGCGGCTATCGTAGTCGCCCTAATTCTTCATTTGACTTGTAAACAAAAAGGAGCACATCATGGCGACCTGGTGGCAAAAAACCTTGGCGGCAACCGCTAGTGTGGCTGGAGTAGCTGGCGGAGCATACTATATGCTGATGCGGCGACCTCTGCCAAAGAAGCGGGGCAAGCTACGCCTGCATGGACTGCACGAGGTGGTTGAAGTCATCACTGATCGCTATGGTGTGCCACATATTTATGCTCACAATGAAGATGATTTGTTCTTCGCACAAGGCTACATGCACGCCCAGGAGCGGCTTTGGCAGATGGAACTCAATAGACGCGTTGGGTCAGGTCGACTCTGTGAAATTTTTGGCGAGATAGCTATTGAAGCGGATCGTTTCTCTCGCCGCCTGGGTATGCATCGCGCTTCAGCTGTCGCAGCAGAGCAGTTGCCTGAGCACATCCGCCGCATTCTGGGCGCGTACGCACGCGGCGTTAATACCTTCATCGAGCGCAATTCACATAATCTCTCCCTCGAATTTAGGCTGTTACGCTTCAAACCGGACCCCTGGCAGATTGAGCATAGCATTCTATGGGGCAAGATGATGGCATGGAACCTGGGTGGTAACTGGGATACCGAGCTTATTCGCGCACGCATCGTCACGAAATTAGGCGCTGAGCGAGCAGCAAAACTGGAATCGGGCTATGATCCCAATCATCCCTTGATTGTTCCTCCCGGAGTGAAATATCAGGGCGTCAATCTGGGCATGCTGGAGCAATATGAAGAACTGAAGCAGCTCAGCGGGTTTGGGATGATGGGAGGAAGCAACAACTGGGTTGTTGATGGCACGATGACCGTTACCGGCTCGCCCATTCTTTGCAATGATCCACACCTGGGACAAGCTGCTCCGTCCATCTGGTACGAGTGCCACCTGGTAGCAGGCGATATTGATGTAGTTGGAGCAAGCTTTCCCGGCACTCCCGGCATCGTGATTGGGCATAATCAGCATATCGCGTGGGGCATAACGAACGCAGTCTCCGACGTGGAGGATCTGTACATCGAGAAATTTCATCCTGAGAATCCATACCTGTATAAGTACCGGGGCAAATGGGAAGAGGCACAGGTAGTGCGCGAAGAGATTACCGTGAAGGGAAGCAAGACGCCGATCATCGAGGAAGTGTGCATCACTCGTCATGGCCCGATTTTGACAAGCATGCCGCATTTCAGCAACGATAGTTCGACAAGTCAGAATGGCGCGACTGCTAATGGAGGTGACTTACCACTTGCCTTGCGCTGGACAGGACTGGAGCTGCATGCTGTCGTCTCTGCTGTACAGAAAATGAACCGAGCCAGCAATTGGGAAGAATTCCGTAACGCGCTGCGCGACTGGGATGTGCCGCCGCAAAACATCATCTATGCCGACAAAGATGGCAACATTGGCTATGTTATGGCCGGGGCTATTCCCATTCGTGCTAAAGGACAAGCATTACTTCCTATGCCGGGATGGACGGGCGAGTACGAATGGACCGGCTACATTCCTTTTGATGAGTTACCGCAAACGTATAATCCGGAGCAGCATTTCATTGTGACTGCTAACAACCGCGTGGTGAACGATGATTACCCCTATTACATTACGAACGAATGGCGCAACGGCTATCGTGCACAGCGCATTCGCGATCTTCTGACCAGCAAGGGGAAACTGGCTCTTTCGGATATGGCGATGATTCAGGGAGATCAATATGCGCTCCCCGCTGTCGAGATAGTGCCACATATACTTAAGATTGCGGTAGATGCACCACTGGGGCACGATCAATCTGGCCCCTACGAAAAGGCGGCGCTGGATATTTTACGTACCTGGGACTATGTGCTTCGTCCCGATAGTGCTGGTGCGGCAATCTACATGACATTGCTCAATAAGCTTGAACGACTTGTCTTCAGTGCGATGCTAGGTGGCGATGAAATGCTGCTCAATACGTATCTGGGCACTGGAACCACTATCCTGGCCCTGGAGAATAGTTATTCGAGTCGCAGCAGGCCATTAGTGATTCGTTTGATGAATGCGCATGATGATAGCTGGTTTGCAAATTCAGCCATCGCGAACGGGCCGAAATCATGGGATGCGGCTATTGCTTATGCCTTGCATGCCACGGTTGAAGAATTGCGTGAAAAGCTTGGAGATGACATTTCACGCTGGAAGTACGGGTCAATTCATAAGATGACCTATAACCATGTGCTAAGCGCACTCAAGCCGCTCGATAAGATACTCAACCGGGGACCATTCCCAATTGGAGGTGACATCGACACCGTCAATATGGGAGCGACTTTACCGGACAAGCCAGAGGTTGTAATTACAGTGCCTTCGTATCGCCAGATTGTCAATCTGGCTGACTTAAAGGCATCCCTTTCGGTGCATGCACCGGGGCAGTCGGGGCATCCTGCCAGCAAACACTATGACGACTTTATCAAACCCTGGCTCAACGTCGAACATCATCCCATGCTCTTCGAGCGCAGTATGATCGAGGCGAATGCTGAGGGAACACTGCGGATGGTATCTTAGGAGAGACTACACTTTCGGTACTTTCGCTCGCACTTTGTGTGCCTCTACCGGAATGAAGAGTGGCTTCCCACGCTGCTTGCGAACTTCCAGGTGCTCCAGGCGATCCTTTTCATGTTCTGCTTGTTTCTCTTCGCGATGCCATTTGCGGGCATACACGATCAGTTCTCGGAAGGCACGTCCAATGACTGAGAGCTTAGCACCTGTAGCACGCCCACCGCGCCGTGGAAGATGGTGGACGCCAACCTGTGTATAGGTATAGCCCGCTCGAGTGAATTTATAGAGAATCTCGGCGTTGATCATGGCACCACGAGTCTCCAGGTGATTGTCGCGGAAAAAGTCCCCACGATACAGCTTGAAAGCACAATCCACGTCGCGCACATATACTCCGAAGACCATGCCGATGAGAATCTTCCAACTCCAGGCGTTGAGTTTACGCATCCAGGTATCCTGGCGTTTGACGCGATAGCCAAGCACGGCATCGAATTCTTGTATGAGGGGAAAGTATGGTTCCAGGTCGTGGATCGTAAACTGCCCATCGGAATCCATGAAAAACACCAGATCTTTGGTCGCTGCTTCAAAGCCGCTGACCAAGGCTGCACCATATCCTTGATTCACAGGATGATGGATGAACCGAACCGATGGATTGGCGGCAGCAATCGTCTCGACAATCGCGCCTGTTGCGTCCCGGCTGCCATCATTGACGATAATCACTTCGTACTCGCATATCCATGGCCATGTGGCAAGCGCATCGACGACTTCGTGTACCGTACCAGCAATTGCCTCCTCTTCGTTATGGGCAGGCAAGATGACCGAAAGACTATAATTGGTGCATATCTCTTTCAAGTTTAGATGTTCCTCACAAAGCACCCAGGTTGGATGCGTTATCTGAGAAAGAATTTGTTGCCTTTGCTACATCTTTATAGTGAAAAACGATAACACAGCACGAAAATACGTTCTCAGACATTCTATATCCCCATTGATATAAGCAGCGTTCACTTCTGGCAAAACTATATGGTACAACTAACATCGACATATATCTATTATACTACAGCTTCAGCTTTTGCTGTGAAGAAACTTGTTAATATTAGTGAAAAAGTCCCATGATGTTTCAATAAGTTTCCAGAAATCTCATTTTAAGCACGTCCATCTCTTGACAAAGACATAGCTATCTGCTATATTTGCTATAGCAGATAGCTATGTGAGGACATTTATAAATCTCTCTGAGAAAATCAAACATCTACGCGAGGTGGAAGGTGAGTTACGAGGACTCAATCGGCCAATGACACAGGTGGAAGTGGTCAAGGCTATGCAAGATGAACTACAAGAGACGATCAGTCAGGCCTATTTATCGCAAATAGAGAACGGTAAAAGGGTTCACCTGACGGCTTCAAGCCGCGACCTGCTGTCTCGTTTTTTCAAAGTACATCCAGGGTATCTTGTTAGCGACCCTCCCGATTACAGTACCGATCTCCTTACCGATATGGAAAGCGAGACCGATCGTCTCGGTACCTGGTTGATAGCTAGTGCTGAAGAATGGCGTGCAGAGCCAGTGATTGCGGATTTTTTTGAGCGTCTTGCCAGTGTTGAAGACCCAAGGCATTATCTTGCACTTTTCAGACAATTTATGGATCAGTCCCCTGTAGAAGAACTTGAAACCATCGTGCGCTACATCAACTCAAAAAATGGAGTTTGATATTGTATTTTTACCCTAACCATGCGTCTATAGAGAAAGAGTTCTGCTTTTCTCTGAAAGGTTCAATCCTTGAACGCGTGAGTTGCAATTGGTTGCAGGCTCAACTGTTTTTGAAGTCAAAGGAGGGAACATAGTTATGGATCCCCTTTCCCTTGTTTTTCTGGGCTGTTTTTTGTTTGGACTGCTCTTCTTCGTAGTGACAGCACTGCTAGGAAATCTGGGACATGGGCACGTCGTCGGTCATACGGCTACACATCAGGTTCCTCTACATGTAGGCGGTCACACGCCTGCCGGGCATGGTGTACACGTGGCAAGCCATCCCGCGAGTGGGCCAGGGGGTGAAGCGACACGTAGCGGTGGGAATACAATCCATGCTCATGCTCCCCTGCAACAGGGCGCACACAGTACCTCGTTACTTTCACAGATCAACATTACGTCGATAGCCCTCTTTCTGCTCGGTTTCGGCTTCTTCGGTTTCGTTTTCTTAAATGTGCTCCCCGGCCTTCTTCAACTGACATTGATTCTGGCTGCGATAGGAGGTGTGATCATTGCGGTGCTTGTGCTGATGTTGCTGAGTCGCATGTTTGGCAATAGCGAAGGGGCAACAGTGCAGGACATTTCAGATCGTACAGGCATGGTGGGGAAGGTCAGCACAACAATCCAGGAGAATGGCCTCGGTGAGATCATCTATATCTCTCCCGGTGGAATGCGCAAGAGTATACCGGCTCGCAGTGCTGATGGTCGCCGTCTTGAACGCGAACAGGAAGTAGTAGTGGTCAACTATCAGCACGGAATCGCGGAGGTTGATACCTGGGATCATTTCATTAACGAGGAGGGACACTATTCTGAACCGTCCGTTTCGGATGAATTAGCAAAATTACGTGCATTACTCAACGAGTCGAATGATTCAAACACAGAATTGGTCATGAGAAAAGACCAGCAAAAGGAGTAAGTTTATGGATCCCATTTTTCTACTAGCTGGCGGTGTCATCGCTGGGGTTATCGTTATCCTGCTTCTGATTCAGACCTACGGACGCTTGCTGCGTAAGGTGGGTCCGAACCAAGCCCTGATTGTCTATGGATCAGGAGGGACGAGAGTCATCACTGGTGGCTCGCACTTCGTCATACCACTCTACCAACGTGCTGAAACTTTCCCGCTGGAGTTGATGTCCTTTGATGTTGCACCCCCGCAAGACCTGTATACAACGCAGGGTGTATCCGTCAATGTCGAGGCTGTTACCCAGATCAAAGTGCGTTCTGATGAAGAGAGTGTCAAGACCGCCGCAGAGCAGTTTCTTAGCAAACGTCAGGATGAGCGCGAAAATCTGATTCGGCTGGTCATGGAAGGGCACCTGCGTGGTATTGTTGGCCAGCTTACGGTTGAAGATTTGATAAAAGACCCTGAGAACGTTGGCTCAAAGATGCTCAAGACCGTCACTCCTGATATGGAGAAGATGGGCCTGGAAGTCATCTCTTTCACCATTAAAGATGTACGTGACAAAAACGATTACATCAACAACATGGGCCGTCCACAAATTGTACAAATTCGTAAGCAAGCCGATATTGCCGCAGCTCTGGCACAGCGCGATACGCAAATTCAGCAAGCTAATGCTTCACGAGAAGCAGCCGTCGCTAAATCCGCCGCCGATCAAGAGCGTGTGAAAGCCGAATCCGAATCGCTTGCATTGCAGGCTGAGTCACAGCGTAACTTGTCGCTGAAGAAAGCCTCCTTTGATGCAGAGGTCAAGAAGCAGCAGGCGACCGCAGACAAGACCTATGATATTCAGGCCAACCTGATGCAGCAACAGGTTGTCACTGAAGCGGTCAAAGTGACCGAGGCAGAGAAGAACGCCCAGATTAAAGTGCAAGAGGCCGAAATTAAACGCCGCGAACTGGAACTCCAGGCGACAATCCAGAAAGCCGCTGAGGCTGATCGTCGGCGCGTCGAAACGGTAGCTGAGGCCGAACGCCAGCGCCTGATCCTCGAAGCGCAAGGCCAGGCCGATGCTTCTAAAGCACGAGGTATCGGTGAGGCAGAAGCGAACCGCGCACGTGGTTTGGCAGAGGCTGAAGTTATCCGCGCGAAAGGTCTGGCAGAGGCCGAAATTATCCGCGCCAAGGGTGAAGCTGAAGCTGATGCAATGAAGGTCAAAGCCGCAGCATTCCATGAATACAACCAGGCTGCCGTTCTAGATAAACTGCTCACAGGTATGCCTGAGATCGTCCGCGCTATTGCTGAACCTTTGAGCAAGGTTGACAAAGTCACGATCGTCTCAACTGGTGGCGGCAATGGCAATGGTGGTCTTGGTGCAAGTCGCCTCACTGGTGATATCGTGAATATGGTAGCGCAGGTTCCTGCACTCTTCGAACTGCTCAGCGGGACACGTATCGGTGACCTGATGAACCGTGTTCCAGCACTGGCCGGGCAAGACAATGCAAGCCCTACGAATGGCGCAAGCGCCAATGGTACAGGTTCTGCTGTCGATGCCATACCTGGCGAAAAGTAGTTTCTACCAAAGGGGATGGTAAATAAACCTGGCGACCCGCATGGGTCGCCAGGTTACATACACTATAAAGTCTGGGAGCTGTATTTATGAACTTGTTGGAACGCGTGCTTACCTTACTTCGCGCCAATCTGAATAGTATGGTGGAGAAGGCTGATGACCCGGAGAAGGTTCTGCGGCAGCTTCAGCTTGACATGCATAATCAGTTGGTGCAGGTTAAGACCCAGGTCGCTACAGCTATTGCCGAGAGTCGCAAGCTGCAAAGCCGCAGCAAGGAAAAAAAGGCAGAGGCGGAGACGTGGATGAGAAAAGCGGAGCACGCGATCCAACAGAACAATGATGATGCCGCCAGGGCGGCCCTCATACGCTACAACGACATTATCAAGCAGGCCCAACGTTACCAGCAACAACAGAAAGAGCAAGAGCAGTTAGTAGTGACGATGCGTACCGCGCTCCGCCAACTTGAAGCCAAGCTGTCCGAAGTTGAAACAACGATTGACCTGCTCGTTGCGCGTAAACGCAATGCAGTGCTACAACAACGAGTTTTTGACGCGCTAAATAAAACTGGGGGAGCAAAGGACAAGGAGCGCGCTAATCGTGCTCGTGATGCTGTAATGGAGGCTGAGGCGCGGGCGCGGGCTATGGCGGATTTACATGCAAGAGATATCGATGTGCAACTCGACCAACTCTCAGAGGATCAGGTTGTTGAACATCAGTTGAATAACCTCAAGGCTAAAAAACATTCGACTTCAGAGCCACCTTTGCTGCATGAAGGGAATCCTCAGGCTGCACCGCTGCTACGTCCCCAACCACAGGATAGCGAACCGTCGAAAAAACGCGCGAAGCGCTCATCAGAGCAGAACGGAGCTACTCCTCTCGTTCCTCCATCGGATCCTAAAGAATTGGATCTGGCACAGCTCAAGAGGTTACTTGAAGAGTAGTACGAAAATGATAATTACTACTAAGGCAATGACCATTCCTACAATGAATGAATAACGGTTATTCCTTTTCTCTTCTTCAGTTTTTGGTGTTCTCTCGTTCATGTGTTTCTTCTGCTATCCAGCTATTGGAGAGCGCTGCTGATAGCGCCTTCTACGTTAGCCATGACCTCCAGACTTTCCATTGGGTCGGCTTCACGGGTAGTAATGAGGACCTGGAAAGCATTTCTCTCGCCACCAACAACGCGTAAGAAGATATAGTGCTCACCGCTGGTAATTACTGTATCCTCATGGTAGCCCCAATTGCCTTGATCTAAGGAAAGTAAGACCCCTTGAAGGATATTGCTGAAGTGTTTGCAGACCGGTGCAATATCCAGGTCACCCAGTGCTACTTGAGCAATCGGCTGCCCATCCAGGCTGACTACAGCACTGGCAACAAATCCAGGAACTGAGTAACCCAACGTTTGCAACGCCGCAACCAGGGCTGAATAGTTGCGTTTCGAGGTACGCATCTTATCACTCTGTGATAAGAGCTTGCTTCCATCTTCAGGCGATTGCCATTCAGGTGTGACGAACTGAGGTGACGTTTTGTCCACAACAGGCAACTTATGGGAAGCCGTGATTTGTTTGGATGGCGCTTGCTCTTTTACACTTGCCGAGGACTGTATGGCCTGGATTGGTTGCCATTCGGCAGATGACGAGGACGATTTCACAGGCGACATTACCGGTATTTCCGCTGTACCCGCGAGCGACGAAGGATGTACCGTAGGTAAATCTGCTTGTGTTGGCTGATCTATTAACCACGAAGGTAGATCTGTGCGCTGGCTTGCAGGCGTCTTGCGCACCGTAAATGTAGCGATATTAGGGACGCTTGTTTTTGCAGTATTTCCAATCAATCGTTCACGTGGGGTAGGCTGCTTGTGCTTTGCACCATTTGTGGTCACAGATCTATTCACTTCACTGGTGACACCTGAATTCTTTCCCGTCTGCTGCCACCACTCCGCTGGCTCATCCGTCATTCTTTCACGACCAACGGGAGCAGGCATTGACTGTGTCTCAGGCACTTGAGGAGTATCGGGGATGGGGGTATGGGGTACATACAATTCTTCTATCGTCACAAATGGGCTATCGTTCACGAGATCTGCACCCTTTTCTTGTACAGTAAGTGACTGTGGCAATACCTCTTGCTCACCGGTTTGCTGCTGAAATGCGGCATATTTGCTGCGGTATTGAAGTGCCTGAAAGATCAGGCGCGAGAGTGGCTGCGTTACATTTGGGGTGATTTGTTCATTCCAGGGCTGATGGATCACGGTTCCATTTTTGTGTGCGGCCAGGGCAAAAAACGCCTCTTCACCGCGCAATATGCCATATTCGGCCCAGATTAATTCGCCTCCCTGAAAGCGCAGTGTTCCTTGTTCCTCCAGACCTGTATTGACCAATAAGGCAATATTCTTGCGGCTCATGGTAATAATCTGGATCACATCCAACAAATCAAATAAATCCAGGCTGGCGGAAAAGCCCGTCTGTTGGAGCAGGCGGCGTAATTCCTCTTTGAGCACATGCAGGTCAAGCGGCTTTTCTAAATAGCTCACCACGCCGCCTTCGAGAGCCTGCGTGCGTGTCACTGAGGAGCCAACGGGAGCCACCATAATCATGCGTGAGTTAGGGCAGTATGTTCGTATCCATTGGAGCAATTCAAATCCGTCGGGACCGGGCGCCTTCAGGTCACTGATCACTACATCATAGGCCTCTGACCAAAGTGAACGAATCGCTTCGGCTCCACTGGCAACGCCATGAACAAAATAACCATCCCTGCGGAGTGAGTTAACAATGCTCCGATTAAGATTTTCGTCATCTTCAACGACGAGAATGCGATATCGATCAGCCATTATCGCTACCATCACAAAAAAATATTGCTGCGTTTTGCTTGGTGTTACTCGGAGAGTGTATCACGATAGGCTAGCAATGGCAAGTACACAAAAGTAGAATCTATATGTGTGCGATAATATGATACACGCGATAATTAAGGGTTCCCGGCCCTATTCAAATTTCTTGCACACACTGCAATAAGGAGCACAGTTATGTCTATGATGCAGAACATCCAGCAGGATACCTGGAAACAAAGGGTGGGAGAGGAGGCAGCGAAACTGGTTGAAGAGGGAATGGTGATTGGCCTAGGTAGTGGTTCAACGGCGACATTTATGATCTACGCTCTTGCACAGCGTATTCAAACTGGCTTAAGCATTGTGGGCGCTGTTCCTAGTTCGCAAGCCACTGAACAGCTTGCCAGTAACCTTGGTATTCCCCTTACAAATCTTGACACTCACCCCGAACTTGACTTGGATATTGACGGTGCCGATGAAATTGATGAGCAGTTGAACCTTATCAAGGGAGGAGGAGGCGCACTACTGCGTGAAAAGATCGTGGCATCATGCGCAAAACGCTTCATTGTGATCGGAGATGTTACCAAGCAGGTGACACAACTCGGCAGCAACATGCCTTTACCCATTGAGGTCATACCTTTTGCAGCAACACCCGTGAGCAAACGCTTGGAAACACTTGGTGCTTCGGTGCGGGTGCGACAACTAGGCAACCAGGTCTTTCTCACCGACAACGGCAATATAATTTTGGATTGTTCCTTTCCCAACGGTATTGCAGACCCGCAGCAGGTACATACTTATATCCGAGGTATTGTCGGTGTCGTAGAGACTGGATTGTTTCTGAATATGGCGGAGCAGGCACTCATTGGGGGACCAGATGGGATAACACACCTGAAGCCGCGTTAAATGTAGATGGATGGGATGGTGTTTTCTTGACACGAAGTAGGCGAGCACGTATACTGAAAAAAAGTCAGCCATGGTTGTTTAGGCTTTATAAGGAGACCTTATCTTGAGTAAAGTTCCTGTGGAAACTTCTACCCCTGGTCCCTGGTCGCTGACGACCAGACGCATTGTCGTTGCTGGCGTGCTAGCGGCCATCACCATTATTCTAGCTATCATTCCTGGTCTTGGATTTATCCCTGTGCCCAATATCAGTGGCCGTGCAACTATTGAGCATATCCCAACGATACTTGGTGGTGTGCTCGAAGGACCGCTTGTAGGCATGGTAACGGGCTTGATTTTTGGTCTGGTGACCTTCTTCTTCGTGCCCTTGGCTATCAAAGATCCTATAGTAATTATCCTGCCACGCATTTTTATTGGCTTGACAGCATGGCTGACCTTCGTCGGCTTGAAACGCTTCAATCGGGATGTTGCATCCGCGGCTGCGGGTTTCGTCGGTGCAGCCACTAATACGATCCTGGTGGTGGGCGCAGCCATCCTACGTGGCTTCATCCCATTGAAGGCCGTACCGGTAACCGTACCCCTCATTCTGCCCCAGGCTATTGCAGAAGCAATTCTTGCAGCTATCCTCACACTGGTTATTGCCCGAGCTGTTTACATAGTGCAAGGGCGATTTGTTCGCGCTCCTGAAACTAAATCCCGCGATGAGCTACCATACTAATCATGCTTGAAATAAGAGATGTCACCTTTAGCTACAGTAGTCATGAAGATCAACACACTCCCCCAGCACTACACGATGTAAGTTTGCGCATTGATAGTGGCGAAACAATCGCAATTATCGGTCAGAACGGTTCTGGCAAGAGTACACTGACGAAGCTGCTTGCGGCAATTTTAAAGCCAACTCACGGCACGATCTTAGTGGATGGTCTGCGTACCGATGCTGAAGGTGAAGCGCTCTGGACAATCCGGCAGCGTGTGGGCATCGTTTTCCAGAATCCCGATGACCAACTGGTAGCGAACACAGTAATCGATGATATCGCCTTTGGGCCAGAGAATCTTGGTCTACCACGCTTCGAAATCGAAGAGCGCGTGCAAGAGGCCATGTCGCTGCTGGAGTTGGAATCCTATGCGCAAATGGCAATCAGTGAATTGTCCGTGGGTCAGAAACAACGCGTGGCTGTCGCTGGAATACTGGCAATGCGCCCCAGCTATCTGCTCCTGGATGAACCGACAACCATGATTTCAGGACATACTGCGAGACAGCTACTCGATACTGTGCGCCGATTGGCAAGCGAACGGAATATCACCGTTATTCATATTACACATTTCATGCACGAGGTATCTGCTTTCAAGCGGGTGATTGTGATGGACGAGGGGCGCATCGTCATGGATGGGACACCCACCGATATTTTCGCACGTGCAGATGAACTGCGCGCGGTTGGTTTAGATGTACCGATGGTCACCACGTTCGGCCAACACTTGAAAGCCCAGGGATGGATAGAGCTACCACAGGTAGTACTCTCAACCGAGGAATTGAAGGAGCCTGGACTCCTGCATATGCAGGAGTCCAGGCGATCGCAAGGGCAAGAAGTCTGGGAGACTTCTTCGCCCCTACATTTCGCGAATGCAGTTAGACCTTCCGGAGATGTAGAGACAATTGCAGGGATTGCCCGGCCCCTCTTTGAATTGAGGGATGTACATTATACACATCTACGCGGTACGCCCTTTGCTATTGAGGCTTTGCATGGTCTCTCACTCTCTATTCCAGAAGGTCAAACAGTAGCTCTGGTGGGACCAACGAAGTCTGGCAAGTCCACCATTGTCGATGTATTAGCTGGCCTAATTAAACCTACGTCAGGAACATTGTTCTTCGAGGGTGCTAATGTGAGTGCATCCTCCTTTGATATTGAGCGCATCCGAACAACTGTCGGAGTGGTTTTCCAATCACCCGAATCTCAGATCTTTGAAGATACGGTGGGCAAAGATGTTTCCTTCGGTCCACAGCAAAAAAAAGTATCATTAGCTGAGTCTCGCCGCCTCGTTCAGGAGTCTCTCGAAGCCGTCGGATTGGCGTATGAAGACTTTCGCACCCGCTACACCTATGCGTTAAGTGGTGGGCAGAAACGCCGGGTAGCTATTGCAGGCGTGCTTGCACTGCAACCTAAGGCGATTATTTTTGACGAACCAACAGCAGGGCTAGACCCACGTGGAAGGCGTGAACTGCTGGAGTTGATTGAAAAGCTGAAGGAGCGTAATAACCTCACCATTGTATACACATCTAGCAGCCTGGAAGATGTGATAGAACTGGCAGACCTGATCTACGTGCTCGATCAGGGATGCATGGTTTTCAGCGGTACACCACGCGAAATTCTGACGCATGTAAGCGATCTGACAGCACTGGACATCGCGCTACCGGAACCAGCACAAATCGCTCTTGCACTACACAGCATAATGCCAGGCATTCGCACCGACGTGCTGAGCCTGGAAGAACTGGAAGCTGAAATAGACAAAGCGACAACAAAAGCGACGAGACCTGCATGATTGAACTGTCAAGAAATGTAACCTTTGGTCAATATATTAATAACGGATCTACTCTTACGAACATGGATCCGCGAGTGAAGATTGCTTGCGCCATTGTACTGATCGCACTGGTTTCCTTCGTTGGCAGTTTTGCGGCTTTTGCTCTCTGCTTGCTCTTCTGTGTCAGCCTGCAATGGGTATCACATATTTCGGTCCCTTATGTCTTGCGCAGTTTCAAACCGATTATGATCTTCCTGGCAATTATCTACGTTATTCAGGTGCTCTTCTACTATTCGCCAACCCAACATACGACGTTGCTCTGGCAGTGGGGGATTTTCGCGGTCTCCTGGGAGGGCATCATCCGCAGCGCAGCGACAATCGCGCGTGTACTCTTTCTCTATTATTTCGCCTCTATGCTTATGTTCACCACTTCACTGGTTGATCTTACTGACGGCTCGGAGGCATTGTTCTCACCTTTACAGCGCATAGGTGTGCCGGTAAATGCACTGGTTATGGTTCTCGTAATCGCTTTCAAATTCGTCCCCATTTTGGTTTCCGAGGTGGAGCGGCTGATGAAAGCCCAGGCAGCCCGTGGGGTACGCTTCGATCAGGGTAATATATTTCGTCGCTCCATTAAATTTGCCTCCTTGCTCATTCCGCTTTTTTTAAGCGGCTTCCGAAGAGCTGAGATGTTGTCAATGGCGATGGAGGCGCGTTGCTATGGCAGCCACCGAGGATGGCGACGCAGCAAACGACGCGAACTACGCTTGCACCGCTTCGATGTGATAGTGCTATTGGTTGTTATTATCTTTTGTGTTGTGACAATTGTTGTGAATGTAGTTTCGCCTTTTTGAATATCTTCTTTCGTTTTAGCATCAAGCTATATTGATGGGTATATTGAACATTCTAAAGATGCGAATACTTGTTACTTTCCCTATTGACGACGGTTGAGTCTAATGGTATGGTTGAATCATCTCATTCGGCAATTTCCATTTATCATCCTGCTAACGTACCTGAGAGTTACTCATGACTCAATCCACACAACCCATGCCCTCTTTCACCACATACAGGGTTGCAGCTATCCAATACGACCCAACGCTTGGTGAGAAAGAAAAAAATGTGACAGACCTGCTGCGTTTGGTCGAGGAGGCAGCCTCGAACGGAGCGCGTCTAATCGTTCTACCAGAGATGGCTACGACAGGTTACTGCTGGGAATCCCGCAATGAAATTGCGCTTTATGTGGAAACTGTCCCCGGCCCAACAACGGATCGCTTCGCTCAACTTGCCTACCAACACGAGTGCTTCATCGCCATCAGCTTTCCTGAAGTTGACGCTACGACGAATGTATACTATAACTGCATGGTTTTGATTGGACCGCAGGGCATTATTGGAACGTATCGCAAAATTCATTCGTACATGTCAGAGCCGCGTTGGGCACGTGATGGAGACCTGGGTATACCGGTATGGGATACGCCATTAGGTCGCCTGGCTGGGCTAATTTGTATGGATGCTATGTACTTCGAGTCGGCACGTATTCCAGCATTGCACGGAGCAGATGTATTACTCTTTCCGACAAATTGGTTCGACGACAAGTGTCCCAGCAGTTGGTGGATGGCACGTGCATTTGAAAATGGCACCTACTTCATCGCTGCTAATCGGCATGGCAAGGAGCGCGGCGTACAATTCAGCGGCGGAAGCTGCATTCTTGCACCCGATGGGTCTATCCAAGCTTACCTCGATGATGGGGAAGGGATTGTGTATGGGGAGGTCGATCTGAGCCGCAGTCGGAATAAACGTTGGGGAATCCTGTCTGGGGGACAGGTAACGACGAACCCTGACGACGACTCCATAGGAGATCGACTTGCTGATCGCAGACCCGCCGAGTATATCACGCTGGTCAACAATACGTATTTGTGGGAGCCACTTCGCTATCACAGTATGTATGACCTGGGCGCACTTCCTCCTGGACAATTATCATGTGTCGGTATCATTCAAACTGAATTAGAAGCGTTTCAAGAGTACAAGAGGGGGCGCGATCAATCGGGGCCTTACGAGTTGTTACGCGGGATGCTCAGGACAATGATGCGCGATGCAGCACCCGCGCGCCCTGATGTGCTGGTGCTGCCTGAATTGATGCTGCCAGGCCCTGCCCCATCGAAAGAAGCGATTGAGCATTTTCAAGCCGGAGCTGTCATGATTCCAGGGGCAGAAACGGATGCGTTGGTTGAACTAGCGGCTGAATTTCAAATCTCGTTGGTATTGGGCATCGCGGAGAAAGATACCAGTGCGGGCCATGCCGTCCCCACTTTTTACAATACTGTTCTGTTGATTGATCCTGAAGGCATTTATGGTACATATCGGAAGCTGCACCTGACACGTACTGATCGGCTTTGGGCCAGTCCGGGAAATCTGGGGCTGCCGTTCTTTGATACTCCGGCTGGACGTATTGGCCTGGCAACAGGATATGATGTGCTCTTTCCAGAGACATTACGGGTACTTGCTGGCAAAGGGGTAGACCTGGTATGTGCTCCTACGTTGCTGGATTTTCCTGATCCTATTGGTCTTGCTCCAACAAGCATCCAGTTCGGTCGGCCTGTTGATCCGGGAGAATACGATGCAAGCCACTACCTGATCTGGCGTGTGCGTGCTGCGGAACATCATGTCTACCTGGCGCTAGCCAATTGGAAGGGGCAGATGCATGGGCTACGTGCTAACGGGAATAGTGGCATTTTCTCGCCTTCGGATGCCACCTATCCGTGGATAGAGGTGACTGCCGAGGAAGGTGAGCCAGCTTTGACCATGATGACGACCGATACACGTGAGCAGCGCACGGGACGGCGTTCAACAACGACACCTTTGCGTTATGCTCCCGGCGAAATGGCAGGTTCGCTTACTGGTGAACTGGATTACGATATTCGTGACAGCATCCCCGGCAATGCCGTACGTGGCAAGCCACTGCTCCGCAAACGTATGCCGTTCTGGTATCTTGACCTCATTCGGACATAGGGCTGATTCTTCGTTGCACTCAGGATGACAGCCTCTGGGATTTGTCATTCTGAGTGCAACGAAGAATCTCGGCTACCACTGATGCATCCATCGAAAGGAACCTCCTATGAGATTAGCAAACAAAGTAGCGATTATAACAGGCTCCGCTAGTGGCATGGGTCAGGCCGCCGCTGAACTATTCGCACATGAAGGTGCAAGCGTTGTGGTGACCGATATTGCTGCCGATGTCGGTGAGCAGACGGCTAAGAGAATTCGGCAAGCCGGGGGAAAGGCCATATTTGTCAAGGCGAATGTTGCCAATGAAGATGAAGTCAAGCATATGGTCAATACAACTATTGATGCCTTTGGTCAGGTGGATGTGCTGTATAACAACGCGGGGATTATGCCAGATGACGATGGGAGCGTCACCGATTTAAGCGAGGCATCCTGGGATCGTGTGATGGATGTGAATCTCAAAAGCGCTTTTCTCTGCTCCAAATACGCGATTCCGCATATGGTGAAGCGAGGATGTGGCTCTATTATTAATATCGCGTCATTTGTAGCCTTTATGGGCTGCACTGTGCCTCAAGATGCCTATACCGCCTCAAAAGGCGGGATGCTCGCACTGACCAAGTCATTTGCAGTGCAATATGGTCCTGACGGGATACGCTGCAATGCCATTTGTCCAGGACCTATTGAGACACCTTTGTTGCGTACGCTTTGGACAAGTGAGGAAGCTCGTAACTTACGTCTCAACCGCATCCCGCTCGGCCGTTTTGGAGAAGTCAATGATATCATCTACATGGCGCTCTATCTTGCTTCAGATGAGTCATCCTGGACGACGGGGGCGTGGCTGATTGTTGATGGCGGTATTTCGTCGAATTATTTCTGATGATACCTCTCAAGTTGTAACATCTCCCTCGCTTGCGTCGGTGTCGCTACAGGACGATCCAATTCATATGCAATACGCACCATGCGTGCTACCAGTTCAGCATTGGTTCGAGCCAGTTGGCCTTTACGGTAGTAAATATTGTCTTCAAAGCCAACTCGGACGTTTCCACCCATCGCCAGTGCTATCGTTCCTAATATCAATTGATGACGCCCCATGCCTGCAACAGACCAGGTGCTTCTGGTGGGAAGAGAGTGTACCATATGGATAAGATGAGCGGGGTCGGCCCCGATGCCACCAGGTACACCCATTACAAAATCGAAGTGCAGAGGATCGTTGATTAAACCCTTGCGGTGCAGGCGCATGGCCTCATCAAGCATTCCAACGTCAAAAATCTCAATCTCCGGTACGATGCCGTAGTTCCGCAGTCGGCGGGCAAAGGTTTCTACCAACTGGCGGTTATTCATAAAGACGCTCTCTCCGAAGTTTACGGTGCCGGTGGTAAGGGTTGCCATATCAGGTCTGCACTCGATGCTTTGGAGACGTTCATCGGCACTCATCCAGACTGCACCGCCTGTCGATACTTGCGTAATTACATCACAATGTGCTCGGATACCTTCCACGACTTCACGAAAAAGATGCGCATCTTGCGTAGCATTGCCTTCTGCATCGCGTACGTGGATATGAATGATGGAGGCCCCTGCTTCGTAGCATTCTACGGCTGCCCCGATAATCTCCTGTGGGGTGATGGGGAGATAGGGCTGATTAGCTCTCGTCACTTCCGCGCCAACTAGAGCGGCGGTAATCATTACTGGCTGCATGGGAATACATCCTTTCTGTTCCAGGGCGTACTGTGCTAGTCACACTGTATGTAGTGTGGAGTAGCTCTGTCAAGGTTGTCTTATGTGAAAAAAGTGACAATTAGCCTGAGTTTAGGTATACTACTTATCGAGACTGCTGACGCGAAGCGTAGGAGCGATAGCTCGGTTGCAGGCTCGCATTTCAAGGTACTATTGTCAGTCTTCAGAGGGGTATCCAGAGAATCACATTTCCAGCAAGAGGGAAAGAATGGCAGCACGTCTGTCTGAGCCGCTACATATACGGACGAAGGCAACCGATAAGTTAACGCGTACCTATCTCCAGCAGTTAGGTCGGCAGAACTATCTGGCTGGGGCAACTGTTGCGATTATTGTCACCTTCAGCTTCTTCTGGTTGCTTTTCCGCTTTGGTGGCGAGGAGAAAACTATTTTCTTTTCTGATGCTATGTATGCGATAGCTGCCTGGATTGGAGCCATTTGGGCCTGCACTACAGCGTATCGGGCACGCTATGGTCCTTTGTGCCTGGAGCCTCGGCACCAACTGGCCTGGCTTGTGATTGGCCTGGCCCTTTTTTCAAATGGTATAGGAGGAGCCTATTACACCTATCTAGAATATATCGGGCGGTTAAATCCTGTGCCCTCTTTTTCCGACCTCGGCTTCACGCTTTTCTACTCTTTCACCTTTGTCGGCTTGCTGCTCATGCCTACTGAGCCAAAAACAGAACGTTTCCGTCTAAGAACCGGACTTGATGCGCTGATCACAACGCTCTGTATTCTAGGGGTGAGCTGGTATTTTGTGATTGGCCCTCTATTTACGGCAGCGAAGAATACCCCTAAACTGTTGGTTGCTACCTCCTATCCGTTTTGGGATATTTTGCTTATCCTTGCGATTGTACTTCTTATTTATCAACGTACTGAGCGCATATTGCATCCATCATTGTTACTGTGTGGAGCAGGCATCCTTGCTCAGATCGTTGCTGATACAGGCTACGCTATCACGATTCCGGCCAATACATATGTCACAGGTACCTTCTACATTGATACCTTCTGGTTCATCGGATTCTTGCTGATCGGTTTTTCCGCACCCTATCAATATGCGACGATAGCGCGTAAAGTCTATAATGAGCGGCTCAACCAGGCAATGGAAGTAACAGACGTTGAACTTTCACCAGTGAGCCGTAATGGAAATGGGAAACCAAATCAACGTTCTACCCTCTTGCAAAGCTTTCTTATCTACTTCCCACTAGCAGTACTGTTGACGCTCACACTCTACAGCGAATTTGTGAACGATGAAAATCTCTCATTCTTTCTGGTTGTACTGACCGCGGTAGTTGGCATCCTCGTCGCTATTCGTTATCTCCTTGCTACTCATGAAAATGAAATCCTCTTGCGCGAACGAGAGCAGCGACGTGAAGAAGCTGAACACCTGCGTATTCTGACAGCCAAACTGACGGAAATTCTTGAATTTGATCCCTTGCTTACGCGTATTGTACATATGGCCACCTATGAACTCGGCTTTGATGGTGCTTTACTACTCCTTAACGAAGACTTTGATCATGCATTTAGCACACAATCGAACCTTCTTATCCGTGCAATGAGTTCCGCCTCGCCAGAGACGGTTACCTGGAGGCTACCAGGAGCAAACTTCCCATTCTATGCCGATCTCGCAGGGAAAGAAATAAGCGTCATCTGGGCGAAGCAGCCTTCAGCTTTATCAGCAGAGCTTTCTACGTGGCTACAAATGCATCAGATTCGCTCAACGCTTTTTCTACCGCTTACATATCAGGGGAAATTACAAGGAAGCCTCGGGTTCTGTAGTCGTACACTTGAACACTTCAGTTCGCATCAGGGACGCGATCAATTGGCACCTACATGGCTCATGCCTTTAGCGAGCAGTTGCTACAGCTATCGAGCATGCGCATCTTTACCGTGCGGCTCACGAACACGAGCTATTTTCCCAGGCATTGGCGAACATTGCGACACGGCTCAATACGGCGATTGCCCCGGAAATGGGAGTAGGGGCTGATATTCATCAACTTATCTGCACGGAGAGTGCCAACGCGCTACAGGCGGACTATGCCCTACTGTACGTGGTTGACGCTTATGGGCAACTCGTACCGGTAGCTATGTACACAGGTGACTCGGAGCCAAGGTCAATGCTGAGTGAGTGGCCACCTATTCATCCAAGTGAATACGAGGCGCAAGCACTTACTTCGCTGCAGCCTATACTTGTGCAGATCGACTCCTCAACCTCAATCCCCACGGGAAACCGCGAGACTACTAAATTCCCAGCGATACAGCGGGAGACAACAAGTGGTACACTACCTTCGGTTTACTCGCTCCCTTCCATTTCCACTCCTCATGCAGGATATGCTAAAACGAGCGGACTACGTCGGCAAAGAATGCCTTCGTTGCGTGAGATGTTCCTACGCCGTTTCGTGCCTACAGTTATCCTCGCCCCATTGATCACTCGGGATAGTGCCATTGGCCTGTTGGTGCTGGCACGCTCACTGCGTCCGGGAGCGCAGGAGAAGAAGTCGTTTACTATTACGGATTTGGCGCAGGCACAGGATTTCGCTGAACAGGCGTCAGTTGCCTTTACCAACGCGCAGCTCTATGCGCAATTACGCAGCGCGCACCATCGCCTCCAGGAGCTTGATCAACTCAAAGATCAGTTTATGATTACGGCTTCACATGAACTTCGCACACCACTGACAGCGGTACAGGGCTATCTTGAATTGCTAGCCGAATACGATACGTCTCTACCCGTAACACAACGACAGGAATTCCTGCAAAAAGCGCGGCGTGGCTGTGATGAACTGGTGCTGCTGCTGAGTAATGTGATGGATGCGAGTCGTTTAGAGATTGAAGCAGGCATACGTCCCGCTCACATGGAGCGTGTCTCCGTCACGGATGTAGTACAGAGCGTGATTGATCTGATCGAACCGCATCTGACCCAAGAACAGCGAGAAGTCCATGTGCATATTCCAGCGGGTCTCTTTGTCATGGCTGATCCCGGGCGTCTGCGCCAGGTTCTGCTCAATATTGCTGCGAACGCTCTGAAATATTCGCCCCCGGGCACACCTCTGATGTTCTCTGCTCGTGGTATTTTTGACTACATACCATGCACAATCATAAGCGTGACAGATAAAGGCAAGGGTATCAAACCCCAGGATCAGGCAAAGCTCTTCCAGCGCTTTGTGCGCTTAGAGAGCGATTTGAATAGCAGTGTGCGCGGCTCAGGTCTGGGCCTATACATCTCTCGTCGCCTTATCGAGGCTATGGGAGGGGAAATCTGGATTGAGAGTAGCGGTATGAATGGGGCTGGCTCTACATTCCACATTCAATTGCCGCTTGCCCCAGGCGAGTAGTGAAAGACGATTGGCTGACGCTTGCTACGAACAGACTCACTAGCCTGATTATCCTACATACTCGTGTCATCGCTCCTCAATGCGTTTTATTGAGTAGGCCAACCTTGAAAGACAGCCTGCAACGGAGCTACCGCTCCTACCCTTCGGGTCAGCAGACTGATAGGAACGTATGAGCATAGCTGAACGCAATGTCGAAGTTTTACCTGCACCTCTCCCCCGGAGATCGCAATTTCGCCGTCCAGGGGAGATAGCGGTACCATTTCCGAGCGAAAAACATACCAACGATCAAATCCAGCATACAGAGCAAAAGATCGATCCCGTGTCCCGTATTAAAAAAATGGGCCAAGTGCGGTTCTATCTGCCTCTCTTGTGTTGCATGCTGATTGCGATTGTCGTACGTGTCTGGCTGGTGATCCACGCGCAGGGCTTTATTGATGGCGACGAGGCATTGGTAGGTATCCAGGCCCAACATATTTTGCACGGCGAATTTCCAGTCTATTTCTACAACCAGCCATACATGGGTAGCCTGGAGGCATACCTTATGGCGATCCTCTTCGCTCTTATGGGGTCCTCAGTGTGGACACTACGCGCAGAACCGATCCTGCTTTCACTGGTCGTGATCTGGCTCACCTGGAAGCTAGCCGGTATCCTGGCAGATATGGCGCACTTGCCCGCTCAAGCCAAACGCTGGTTTATGATCATCAGCGCACTCCTCGCAGCCATTCCACCGCTGTATGATACCGTCGTGGAACTGCGCACCTTGGGTGGGTATATTGAGACTTTCGTACTGATGCTGCTGCTTCTAACCTCAGCAGCGCAATTGACACGCCGACAGGCGGCGGGTGCATCAACACATGAGTTAACCTGGCGATGGGCGGGTATCGGGTGTATTATTGGCCTCGGTTTCTGGGTAAATCCCTTGATCATCTCGGCTGGAATTGTGGCAGGAATATGGGTACTCTGGAACTACGCATGGACAGGCAAACGGGTCAAGAGAAAAAAGATTGGGTTTATCATTGAACAACCCACACAAAGCATTACCTCTGTCTCACTTCCCAGATTGCAGGGGAAGCGAGCTGTAGATACTCGCCCGACTGCTATGCTTCCGGCTTTGCGTGCGCGATCCACGCTTGCTCTGCTCCTACCCTTTCCGGCACTGCTCACCGGATGTCTGCTGGGTCTTGCTCCTGCACTCCTGTGGGGAGCAGCACACGAGTGGCAGAATTTTACCTACATGTTCCAGTTGAGTGGGACTACGCACCTGCGCCCGGAAGTACAGGCTCAGTATCCAACGCGTCTATCAATATTCTTTGGCCTGACACAGCTCTATGGAACCTGCGTTGGCCCACGCCTAGTCGGTGGAGGGTTACCAGGAGAAAGTGACTTGCTCGCCTTTTTGCATACCCCCATGCTCATACTCGGCACGAGCTGTATGCTTGCCACGACTGTGCTTGTTCTCCTTTCGTTGCCCTGGAGAGCACGCGCTCGATGGCGAGGATACCTCCCCGTGCTCGTAAGGATACGACGGCTGGCCGCTCTGCCTGTACTCTTCGCAATCTGTTCAGCAGCGATCTTCTGTGGAACGACGACTGCCGCGATTGGTCTTTGGTCATGCCAATATGATCTTGCAGGACGCTATGCGTCACCGCTGATGCTGGTATTACCTTTCTTTGTCGCCAGCGTCTTCGTCACGGTTATTCTGTTCGAGTCATCCGTACATGAGAAAATTGCAGGGAAATTCAAAGACTCTCACATTGGAGTGAAACGATCCCAAGCTCCTACGCTCATCTCTCGATTTTGGCGGCGTCTGGCCTCTGCAATCGCCCTTTTTTTTCGTACCCAGGCAATTTTGGGGATTCTGGTGGCGCTACTGCTTTTTGCGCTCTACATGCAGGTCTTTAGCTACGGACTCACCGACTCGGCAAGTACCTTTCAGTCGCCTTACTGTACCTCGGTACCAGCAAATAACGACGCGATCATCGCGTATTTAGAGCAGGAACACATTCACTATGCCTGGGCAAATAACTGGATCGCCGATCCTATCCTCTTCAAAACCCAGGGTAACGTCCTTGCCGTTGATCCACTACCACTGATTCGCCAGATTCCGCTCCTCAATCGTATCCCGGCGGATACCAATGCTATACTGCAAGCGAACCGCCCAAGCTTTATTGCAGTCGTGAAGCAGAACGACCGCTATCCACTGATAGAGATGATTCTGGATATAAAGAATGTGGCCTATCATGTTGCTCGCTTCCCCTCGGTACAGGGCACTGACGTGCTGGTGGTGACGCCGCTCAACCGTACGGTGTCACCTCTTGAAACAGGGGATTTTTATGACGTGTTCCAGTGCAGCCGGAGCACGTCATAAAAAAAGCAGGAGATGTTTGTCGCATCCCCTGCTATGAAATCCAACCTCATTTTTTGTCTTTATTGGCAGTTGCAGCCGCTTCAGCCTGCTTTTTTACCAACAATGGGACATGCTGCTCACAAAAACGGAAGGTACGCCCTCCCGGCAGAAGTTGAGCATATGCGGCAGGCTCACCGCAAGTATCGCAGCGGCCTACATGCGTTTTTACGGCTTTCATTAGAAAGAACACCTCCTCAATGTCACGTGTGAAGAGAGCGCGATAAATCGGGCCTCTACAGTGATATCATACCACAAAAGGAGGCTCAATGGTTCTCTCGCGCTGAATTGTCTTATGTAAGAGACACGGAAGTCTTAAAAAAGGTGGCGCGAAGGCATGAAGTGTACACTAGTGATAGTGGTGAGTGATGATCGGCTGGGTGCCTATTTGTTCTGTTGAGCGTTGCTCTCGCTACGATCTGTTGAGCTTTGTTCCAGGCAAGGCCTGTTGAGAGCAGCTCCGGTTGTCGCTCGGTGAGTATGCTCCAGACAAGCGTCGATTATCACCGCCACAGTTCCCCATACATTTCAAATAACCGGCTATCTCACTTTGTCGTCCTTCGCTTCGCTCAGGATGACAAGCCAGCTACCCTAGACCTAGATGTCGTTCGAACCACTGAGTTGCTAGCTTTGCGATCTGCTGCTGTGTGTTCTCTTGTTCGAAGAGATTGGTTGTCCCAGGAATGGTCTCGAACTGTTTATCCCCAGCAAGCTGTTCTAGTCCATTGCGGTTAGCGGTGACGCTTGGAGTATCGTTCTCGCCAGCGAGTAGTAAGGTGGGAGCCTCCACCTTTGATAGGTAGTCTTTCGCGAGATCGAGCCGTCCAGCGACGGAGACGACGGAGACAGCAAGATCAGGACGTTCAGCAGCAGCAACTAGAACAGCCGCACCGCTCACATCTGTACCAAAGTAGCAGATTCTGAGGTTTTGTGTATTCTGATCCTCGTTGAGCCAGTTAGCAATACCTACAATGCGTTGATGGAGCACATCGACGTTATCGCGGAAGAAGCCTGTCTCGCTATCCAGTGCCTCATCCTCGGATGTGAGCAGATCGACTAATAGGGTTGCAATGCCTGCTTCACGAACGAAACGCGCAATATATTTGTACTGGTCGCTGTTCTTAGCATCCGCAAATAAAATAATCCCACGAGCACCTTGAGGGATGCTCAACATACCGGGAAGTATGACTGCACCGGCAGGAACCTGGACAGGACGCTCATTGTTGTTGGTCTCAGATATCGTATCCACTATGCTCTGAATCCTTCATGCCAGTCGCACGGCTGTCTTCTTTAGACTTCTATGAGGTTACAACACATAGCATAATGCTTAAATGAAGGGTCGGCAAGTCAACAATTCAATCCCTACATAGCATCCACTTCAACGTTCTCCTCTACCTCCACCCTGCTCGGCTCAGTAATATCGATATCCAATTTTCCATCAGAGGCGCTCACCTGTACCTCACCGTGTTCGGGAATGTTAGCCAGCAGAATGCGTAAGCTCAAAGGGACGGTGAGCAGGCGCTCAATGACGCGGCGTAGAGGGCGAGCACCTTGCGTAGAAGTAAAACCCTCTTTACAGAGAAGTTCGATGGCACTGTCTTCAGCACGCAGCGTCAGGCCTTGCTCTAAGAGGCGCGTTGCTAGTTCATTCATCTGTAGACGGGTAATGGCACGGGCTTGTTCCTGGCCCAAGGGATGGAAAATGACAATTTCGTCGACGCGATTGAGAAATTCGGGACGGAAGGTCTGGCGTAGGCGTTCCATGAGACGCTCACGCTGCATCTCTTCGGCAGTTTCCTTGACACTAGCACGAAAGCCGCTTGGCATGGAGCGTCCCAGCATATCGGTTCCTACATTTGAGGTCATGATCCAGATGGCATGTTGTGCATCGACGGTATGGCCCTGTGCATCGGTCAGGCGACCAGCATCGAAGACTTGCAGGAAGAGGTCAAACACTTCGGGATGCGCTTTCTCGACTTCGTCGAGCAAGACGACACAGTGTGGACGGCGGCGCAGTTTGCCAGTCAGTTGGCCTTCCTGATCATGCCCGATGTATCCAGGCGGGGCGCCTATCATGCGCGAGACAGCATGCTTTTCCATATATTCCGACATATCGACGCGTATCAAGTGCTCATCGGAGCCAAAGACTTCCGCCGCTAGTGCACGCGCAAGCTCAGTTTTACCGACACCAGTTGGTCCGAGGAACAGGAAGACGCCTGCGGGACGATTGCGCGGCTTGAGACCTGCACGCGCTACCTGAATCGCCTGCGCTACGCGGCTAATGGCTTCATCCTGGCCGATGACGCGGCGCTTAAGCAGAGTCTCTAGATTGAGCAAGCGATCTCGTTCCTCGCGACCGGGAGCACGTACAGGGATGCCCGTGCGATGAGAGATAACTTCCGCAATCAGCACGGCAGTAATGATCGGTTGCTCGACTATTTCGTCGTCCCGTTCATCTTCCGCGAGAAAGACACGAGCTTGGGAGCACGCTTCATCAAGTACGCTGCAGGCTTTATCGGGCAAGCGTAGGTTGGGCAGGTATTGCACAGAGAGTTGTACGGCTGTCTGCAAAGCCTCCTTGGTGATGGTGACATGATGGTGCTGCTCATACAAATCGCGCATGCCGCTCAGGATAGCCAGCGCCTCGTCGGTCGACGGCTCTTCAATGTTGATGGGGCGCAAGCGGCGCTCCATGGCCGCATCCTTTTCAATCGTACGATACTCCTGTGGAGTTGTCGCGCCGATGCAGCGGAGTCGACCACCGGCTAGGGCGGGCTTGAGGATACCCGCGGCATCAATGCTGCCATCAGCGGCACGACCTGTGCCAATCAGAAGATGCATCTCGTCGATGAACAGGATGATATCGCCACCACCTTCTGCCTCTTCGAGCACTTTTAAAAGGCGCTCTTCAAATTCACCGCGATATTTAGTTCCAGCGACAAGGGAACTCGCCGAAAGTTCGATCAGGCGTTTGTCGCGTAGTTCGGGTGGAACTTTGCCATCCACGATGCGCTGAGCGAGTCCGGCAACGATGGTAGTTTTGCCAACGCCAGAGTCGCCAATGAGGATGGGATTGTTGCGATCCTTGAGCATCAGTGTCTGGATCAACTGGCGCATCTCTTTTTCGCGCCCAATCAAGGGCGTCAATTGCTTCATACTCGCCTGTTTTGTCAGGTCGCGGCCAAGGCGATCTAGAACTGAATTACTACCCTTTGAGGCACCCTCGGGGCTAATGCCTATCGGGAGATCAGCCGGAGCAGCGGAGGGATTGGCATTTACCGATGGGACGAGTTTGAGTAATGCACGGGCATTGCTCGTGAGGATGAGTTCAATCAATTGGCTAGGGTTGATGCCCATCTTAGTGAGCAGTTCATAGGTAACGCCATCTTTTTCACCGAGTACAGCCTGCGCGATGGCTCGCTCGTCGATGGAGGTTGAACCGGCGTGCAGCGCGTTGCGTTCGGCAGTTTGTAAAATTTCTTTACAACGACGAGTGGGTAAAATCGGCGTTTCGCTGGTGGCTTTGCCTGAGCCAAGGGCGAGACGAATAACATCACGTACCTGCTTGGGAGAAAAGCTGAGATTACGCAGCGCATCCTGGGTACAGCCACCATCCAGCTTCGTGAGCGCAATGAAGAGGTGCGGCGTGCCTAGGTAATCTTTGTGCATGCGCCGCGCCTCCATGAGCGCGATGCTGAGGACTTCTTGTAAGAATCGGCGGTCAAGCGTGTTGGAGGAGGGCAAAGCCATCATTGACTCATCGTCGAGGGCATCGAAGGATGCGTCGGCGGTACGTTCTTTGTTGACAGGAGGATTAGTGACCAGGATCTGGGTGGGATCGCCATAAAGGATGTAGGCCATCCATGATGTATCGTCTGGATGATGTTGAGCCATGGTTGAACGCGCCCTACGCATGGCCTCACCTATGGACATGCCGTCAGCGAGCTCCTGGTAGAAGAGGACGGAGAATTCTCTTGCACGTACGGTATTGACAGGCCAACGCAGCGCAACAACTGCTCCCGCACCCGAGGCCAAGAGACTGCTAGCCATACGCTCCATTAGTTCATTGGATGGAACTGCACTACCATTACGGCCTTCATAATAACTCAGGAAAACCAGTGGTCGGCGAGGCAGGGTCTGGAAAAGCTGCTCGGCAGCGCCTGCATCGAAACGCGAACTTCCGGCCAGAGCTAACATTGGTTCGCCCGCCGCTACAGCAACCGGCAGTGGTCCTGCGTAATGCACCACCTGGGGGAAATCAGCACTGGCCCGCAGGCGCATTTCTAACTGGTTGGCCTGCTGGCGATACAAAATGATGCGAGAGACCGATTCGGGCAGGGTTGTGCAGAGTGTCGCAACCTCTTCCTCCGCCAGCGAACGCTCACCTGTTGGATTGACGAGGAAGAGGATTGAAAATCCCTGGGGTTCGCGTCGCCCCAATTTGCGCGAAGAACGTTCAGGTAGAGGAAGGCGATGTGTATTCGTTCGGTGATTACCGCTACTGGCTTGCCGACCTACAGCGAGGTGTTGGCAGAGGAAGCGACCAGGCTTCGACGTTGGGTCAAAGAGAAGTTCCCAGGGAATGTCGGATGTGTTAGTGCTGAGTACGAGAGGAGTATCAAGACGACGCAGGGCTTCTTGTAGAGGAGGTGGGATGAGTATTTCAAAGAGGAGACGGCCCAGTGAGAAGAGGGAATCATTGAGCATGTTGAGTTTGGTGGTTTGCTGCTTCACCTCGGTGAGTGCAATGCTTTGCATCTGTTGGGTAGCTGCCTGCAAGGAACGACGCAGTCGCTCGGACTGCTCAGAGTTGAGATCGGTGATGTATTCCTGGCCCGCAAAGGTGAAGTCCTTGATACCTTCAGGAAGATCAAGACGAAATCGATAGACGCTGTCTGTGCGAATGATGCTTAATAAGGCTGGCTGCTCCATAGGTTCCTCTGTTCCCTAAACTCTTCTCTACTACAATCTTCCCTGCGAACAAATCTTTTACCATGTGAATGCGAGGTCATGGCAAGTGCAGTATACGTGGCAGGATACAGGGGTGTCAATAGTCGTAGTTACTATGTTACTATGTGGGAAATGAGTGAATTACGCACTTGACGGGCAGAACTATTCTGCTATAATTGAGTTCACAAGCAAGTTAAGAACGGAGCAACAGAAATGAAAATTTTCTTCACTATGTCTATGGCAATGCCGGTGCGCAGGAAGCTGCGCGGAGTGTTGCTTATGTTTTCTGTTGCCTGATTTAATCGACACAGGACTTTCAGGGCCACCCGTGCAGGGTGGCCCTTTCTTTTTGTTCTCATTACTCATATGAATGAAGGTGACTCATGGCAAATTCGAGACAAGACGAGACGCAACCTCGCTGGTACGTCACAACTGCAATTCCATATGTGAATGCGAAGCCACACATTGGCTTTGCATTGGAGACTATTCTGACTGATGCCCTGGCACGCTATCATCGACTGAAAAGTGAGGATGTATGGTTCCTGACTGGAACGGACGAGAATAGCTTAAAGAATGTGCAGGCAGCCGAAAAGGAGGGCATCCCTACTGCGGAACTTGTTGAGCGCAACGCAGCATCTTTCTACGCACTACGAGATTCCTTGAACCTCTCGTTTGATGACTTCATCCGCACCAGTATCGAGCCAAGGCACATAGACGGAGTAAAGAAACTCTGGGAGGACTGTTACCAGAACGGCGATATCTACAAGAAGGTCTATCATGGACTGTACTGTATAGGGTGCGAACAATTCTACACCGAGAATGAACTGGTGAACGGATTGTGTCCTGAACATTTGACTCCGCCGGTAGTGGTTGACGAGGAAAATTACTTTTTTCGTCTTTCTCGCTACGCCGACCGCCTGCGTGAATTAATCGAATCCGACCAACTGCGGATTGTGCCACAAACGCGCAAAAACGAGGTGCTCAGCTTTATACGCATGGGTCTGAACGATTTTAGCATCTCGCGTTCATATACACGCTCGCATGGCTGGGGCATTCCGGTGCCGAATGACCCGGATCAAGTAATGTATGTATGGTTCGATGCGTTAGGCAACTACATCACCGCATTGGGCTACGCCGACGATGCACCTTTATACCAGCGCTACTGGCTGGATAACCCGCACAGGGTTCACGTGATTGGTAAGGGCATTATCCGTTTCCATGCTGTATACTGGCCCGCGATGCTGCTCTCCGCCAATGTGCCACTCCCCACGACCATCTTTGTACATGGATACGTGACGGTTGAGGGAGGAAAGATCAGCAAGTCGCTGGGTAATGTGATCGACCCGGTTGAACTGGCGCAACGCTATGGGACAGATGCCTTGCGCTACTACCTGCTGCGTGCGATTCCCTCTACCGATGATGGCGACTTTACCTTGGAGCGCTTCATTCACACCTATAACGTTGACCTGGCCGACCAGCTCGGCAATCTACTCAATCGTGTGATCAGCATGGTTGGTCGCTATTACGGAAGGATAGTGCCAGCACCGAGTGCATTGGAGGAGGTTGATCGACGCCTCATAACTATCGCAGAAGCATTGCGCGAACCGGTGGAACAAGCTCTGGCACGCTTCGCACCCCACGAGGCGCTGGCCGTCATCTGGGAACTGGTAAGTGCTGCAAACAAGTATGTGCAAGAGGTCGAACCCTGGGCTCTGGCCAGGCTCCGCAAGATAGAGGGTGAAGGTTCGTCGGCAGAGGCTCGCCTGGCTACCGTACTCTATAACTTGACCGAAGTGCTGCGCCTGATTGCGCATTACTGCTCCCCGTTTATACCTGCCAGCGCTGAAGCTATTGCTCATCAACTGGGCATTACCCTGGATACAAGCGGGAATTGGGCGCGAGTATCGAGTTGGGGTGGTTACCCTATGGGAACGAGGGTGCAGCCGAGCAGCGTATTGTTTCCCAAGATTGCGATGCCAGAGGATTGAAGTTATGCATGTAGTAGCGTATAGTAAGAATGGGTCACTATCCTTCTTCACCGCGAGACGGTGATGCAATCCGGAGAAGATGAGACGCCTCATTGCGGGGGCTCGCAGGAGTAATACAGATGAACATCAGACGACTTTTCCGAATCGCGATGCTGACTGGACTTATCTTGGTTCTCGCTGCTTGCGCGGACACTCCATCACTACAAGTAGGACGTACCCCAACGGTGAATGCTCTCACTTCCATACCCACATCGGCAGCGCAGCAATCACCAACCCCAACCATGTTTGGAGGAGCATCAGCCCAACTGGGATCACTTCCACAATCTTGTCCTCCGAATCCAATCCTCGCTCCCAAAACCATCAGCCCTAAGTTCGTACCCATGTTTGGAGCCGGACCAGCATGGGCTGGCGGAATCGGGAGCTACAAACAAATTCCTCTCGCTCTTGTTTGGGATCCCAACGACGCCCTAGACAGTCATAATCAGTATGGATGGGAACACAAACTGTTGTGGGTGGCGGCAACCACCTTGCATGGAAGCGTAACGATCCGTGGGACGAATCTGCGGACGGGTGCCCCCATCCACCCAGACGCGGAGTACGCATCAGCCATGAGTACTCTGACCTCGTTGGTCTTGAAGCCAGAAGACCCAACAGTGGTAAGTCAGGATGCAAACCGAGATGCTCAATGGACGCAATTTCCAGGATCATTGACCATTCCAGGAGCAGGATGTTACTCTCTTGAAGCTGTCTGGCCCGGCGGGAGTTGGCATATGATATTTGCCGCTGGTTCAGTGCCTGAGTGAAGAAGGAATCTTGCCTATAAAGAAATGAGCTAATAGCTATGCCAACTACTACCCAAAAAGACAAGGCTATCCAATTCCATTCCTTGCACACTAGATCAGAAATTCTTGTCTTGCCAAATGCCTGGGATGCTGCAAGCGCACGCATTTTTGAACAGGCCGGATTTGCTGCAGTAGCTACCACAAGCTCCGGTGTTGCCGCAGCTCTTGGATATGTCGATGGTGAGCAAATCAGCCGCGATCTGCTAGTAGAGGCGACGAAACGCATTGCAAGTGTCGTCACCTGTCCTGTGACCGCTGACATCGAGGCAGGCTATGGTGATACAATCGAGGAGGTACTGCAAACGGTCAAAGTGATCATTGAAGCAGGCGCGGTCGGTATCAACATTGAAGACTCTAAGCAAAGAATGCTCATGAATATCCCACGTCACGTAGAGCTTCTCAGAGCTATACGCCAGCTTGCGGAGTCAATGGATATGCCCTTTGTCATCAACGCCCGCACCGACGTTTTTTTATTGGGCAGAGGTAACCCTGCTGACTACATCGAGGAGGCAGTTCGCCGCGCAAATGCTTACCGCGAAGCCGGCGCGGATTGCCTCTTTCCTATCGGCTTGAGCGACACAAACGTGATAGCGAAACTCGTACAGGCGATTTCTGGACCGGTCAATATACTTGCCGTATCCAACAGTCCTTCGATAACAGAACTTGCTCAACTTGGAGTTGCGCGTGTCAGTTTCGGATCAGGACCAATGCGTGCCACCCTTGGATATCTTCGCCAGATTGCTCATGAATTGCTTGAGCAGGGAACGTATACAACGATGAATGAGAAGGCGATTTCAGGTGCCGAACTCGGACGTTTATTCGAAGAGTAGAGTAGAAAGGATGCATCATGCCAGGACAAACTTCAAGCCCCATTCGTAGACTGGGTGTACTGACTGGAGGAGGTGACGTGCCAGGATTGAACGCAGCTATTAAAGCGCTGGTGTATCGAGCGGAAACGATGGGCATTCAGTTTCTTGGCCTACGCGCTGGATGGGAAGGCATCACCTATCTTGATCGGGCACGCGGCTATGATGCGCTCATCTTTCGTCCGGAGGATCCCAGCACATGGCACGGAAGCTATCTGATGCCCTTGACGCGACTCAATACGCGCACTATCGACCGCCAGGGTGGCACAATTTTGCAATCGACGCGTACCAATCCGGCACGCACACGGGTAGGAGATTTACCGCGGCGCCTGGCAACTTACGGCAGCGGGCACACCTCGGATGATCACGTCGATCTCACCGACGAAGTGCTGGCAAATCTGAGCTTTCTGGAACTGGATGGGCTGGTGGTCATTGGGGGCGACGATACGTTGAGCTATGGAGCCGTATTGACAGCAAAAGGCGTACCCATCTGGGGCATTCCTAAAACAATGGATAACGATGTGCATGGCACCGATTACTGTATTGGCTTCCAGACAGCCATCAGTCGAGCAGCAGAGTTTATCGGGCGCATTCGTTCCACGGCGGGGTCGCACAGTGAGACCGTGCTTTTTCGCATGTTTGGCCGTGACGCCGGCTTTACAGCCCTTGAAACAGCCGCCGTTACCTGGGCCGATCGCGTTCTGATCCCCGAAGTTCCAGCCGATATCGATACCCTGGCCAAGCTAGTTGCTCAGGATCGACAGAATCCACAACACTATTCGATCATTGTGCTTTCAGAGGGCGCAGACCTGGGCGTGCCCATACCAGAAATCGGTGTGGCAGATGCGTATGGGCACAAGCATAAGGCGAACGTCGCCGAATTTCTGGCCGACCAACTCACTAGCCGCATGCCCGATGTGCGCTTTCTGCCAATTGACCTAACCTATGTTCTGCGTAGTGGCGAGCCAGATGCATATGACAAGCACATGGCAATTTACTACGCCAACGTAATCATGAGCCAGGTCGAGACAGGCACATACGGTGTCATGGCGGCACACCGGGACGGCTATTTTATTGTGACCGACATACCCGGCAAAAACTTGCCCGCTCGGCGCGTTGACCCTGCCGATTACCATACCACGCGCTATCGACCGCGCTTCGAGCATATCAGCGGCCCTTATCAACCGCAAGAATAATCCCGCATATAGGCATCCGCTGTCATCCTTTCGATTGTCATCCTGAGTGCAACGACGGATCTCTCGCGGGACAGCACGCAGATCCTTCGCTCCGCTCAGGATGACAGTGGCGGAGAGACCTTAAGAGCTACCCTTTATATCACGGCAAAATCAAATGCAAATCACCAAACTCGTGCCAGAGATATCCTTGTTTCAGCGCCTCTCGGTACGTGATTTCCAGATGTGGCCGGTCAGTCAGCGTCTCCAACATTGCCAAATGTGTTGAAAGCGGTTCATGGAGACCAGTTAGCAGACCATTAACGGCGCGAATGCCGCGTTTCGGTGTAATTAGTATGTCCGTCCAACCCTCACCAGGATGCGTTACCCCGCTGGTATCTGTTACCGTTTCCAACGCTCGCACGACGGTTGTACCAACGGCAATAACGCGCTGATGAGCAAGATGTGCTGTGTTGATGAGGCGGGCTGTTGGTTCAGGCACACGATAATATTCCTCATATACCGGCTCTTTCTGTTCTGTGCTGGCAACTCCTGTATGCAGGAGTAAGGGGACTATCTGAATACCCCTGGCAATTAGGCGGGTCAGCAGTTCAGGTGTGAAGGCGCGTCCCGCAGATGGCATCTCTGCACTGCCCTTCTCCGTTACATAGACTGTTTGGTAGTAGCTTAGAGGCCATGCTTCTTTGACATAGCTATACCGAATTGGGAAACCATACTCGTCAAGATAAGCATGAAGCGGACCAGGCAGATGCAGGCTAGCAACCCACAGACGGCGAAAAGCATTGCCAGGGGCGTAGGGCGTATGGAACGTTACACTCGCACCCGCAGGCAGTGCAAAGGACTCTCCTGGCTGGATATCATAGAACGGCCTGGTCGCTTTCTCCTGATTGTCCTGATATGCACGCATTTCCACTACCCAGAGATCCGCGGGCAGATGCGTTGAAAGATGCAGTTCAAATTGCGTCCCATCAGCGCGTGTAGCCGTCAAAGCAGCGTTCAGAGTGCCGCTGGTATTAATCACCAACACATCGCCTGGCTCTAGAAAATCTCCGATTTGACGAAAACGCGTATGCACAACCTGGTCAGTTGAGATGTGTGAGACCATCAGGCGCACTTCATCGCGTGCCAATCCTCGTGCCTCCGGTGGTTCTTTGGCCTCTAATTCGGATGACAGTATGAAGTTAAGCAGCGGGAGTCCAGGAAGTCCCTTGTTATATTCCGTTGATAAAAGGATTGGTGCCGTATTCATTGTTTAGCCCATTCACTTCGTATGAAGTTCCTCTATAAGAGCGCGGGCCGAGTAACGCCCGCTGGGTCGCTCACCCATAATCAGTTCAAGCAGACCAGGAACGCTCTCCTCCGGTAGCGGTCGATCACTAATATCCTCGCCCGGAAAAGCCTCCTGGTGCATCTGCGTGCGCATATCGCCTGGATCAACCCAGTAGACACGCAGCGAAGGGTTCTCAGCAGCGAAAATGTGCGAGAGTTGCTCGAGTGCAGCCTTGCTCGAACCATACCCACCCCAACCAGGATAGGCTTCAACGCCCGCATCGCTCGTGATGTTCATGACACACGCACCCGGCTTCAACTGGTCTTGTACAGCCTGTATAAGCGCAAGTGGAGCAATCACATTGGTGCGATAAACGCGATCAAGTATATCGAGCGGATAGTTTAGCAGTTCAGGCTGCGGACTAGGGCCGAGCATGCTGGCGTTGTTTATGAGCGCGTCTAACCCGCCTAGTTGCCCCGCGGCATCGACAAGTGCCTGCCGGTGAGCCGCATCAGTGACATCACCAGGAATGGCAATAACCCTTGTGTGACGTGAGAGTGCCGCATGTGCCGCTCCAAGCGCATCCGCACCACGTGCATCGATAATCAGATTCCAGCCCTGTATAGCAAGTTGACGCGCTAAAGCGAGACCGAGACCACGCGATGCGCCAGTTATGAGCGCCGTGTGAGATAAAGATGTCGCCATTACAATGTTCCTTTCCAACGTCATATATCAATAAGTTCCTCAGTTATTCTTCATTATACCGTGTAGAGTAGTCTTCGACCTTGGGCAAAGGGCCAGTTACTTTCTGTCCTATCGTACAGGAAAAGGGAAAATATCGAAACTATGCCTTGCAAGCTATCGTTATATCTATGTCAAGCTAACGATATCCCTCGGAAAGGAGAAAAGCACATGGCATCAACACAAAGCGTAAGTAGTTCAAGTATAGAGAATGTTCAGCAGAGTAGTGATGGAATAAGCACTACTAACGTCAGCACATGGGAGCGCTGGGCATCCATCATTGGCGGCAGCGGGCTTACAATTACCGGAGTAGTGCTTGGCCTTAGTCAAAGGAAATGGAGCATTAGTAGCATTGCTCTGGCATTGAGTGGAGGAGCGCTGATTTACCGTGGTGCAACTGGGCACAGCTTTATTTACCAGGGACTCGGCATCAACACAGCCTTGGATGGAACTGATACTGTTGGCACCGAGCCTGCGAACAAGGCGAGCGGAAAGGTTGAGATAGCGATGACGATCAACCGCTCGCCCGATGATATGTATCATTTCTGGCAAAACTTCAATTCTGTAAATGCTCTTACATCCGCAAATACCGTCCCTACAAGGGAACAAGGGCAAAAGCTCATTGAGGAGAAAGAGTATGAGCGCAATGCCTGGAACGAACTGAAGGAAGCCGTCGTTGCCCACGATGGATATGTTCATTTTGAACAGGCTTCGAATGGCCGGGGTACTGAGGTCAGAGTGACCCTTGAGTACAATGCCCCCGGTGCCAAGCCAGGCGCTACTGTGGCCAAATTGATGGGCAAACCATCCAAACTTGAAATCACAGAAAAGCTTCGTCATTTCAAAGAGGTGATGGAAGCAGGCGAGATTCCAACAACGCAGGGCCAACCTACCGGAAATCGGTAGACAGATAAAAGGAGAATAAAGCATGAAAGCTGTCTGCTGGAACGGCATACACGATGTACGAGTCGAAACCGTACCCGATCCCAAAATACTGAATCCGCATGACGCCATTATCGATATCAGTTCGACGGCAATTTGCGGCTCCGACCTTCACCTCTATGACGGCTATATTCCAATGATGAAGCAAGGGGACATTCTTGGCCACGAGTTCATGGGCGAAGTTGTCGAGGTCGGACGTGAAGTGCGCAATTTGAAAAAGGGCGATCGTGTGGTCGTACCCTTCACAATCGCGTGCGGCAACTGCTTCTTTTGCCAACGCCAATTGTGGTCGTTATGTGACAATTCGAACCCGAAAGCCTCAATAGCCGATACGATGTTTGGCTATACAGGGTCAGGCTTGTATGGCTACTCGCACATTTATGGTGGTTACGCCGGTGGGCAGGCCGAGTATGCGCGTGTGCCGTTCGCCGATGTGGGACCCATCAAGATTCCCGATGGCATAGAGGATGAGCAAGTGCTGTTTCTGTCGGATATCTTTCCCACCGGCTATATGGCGGCAGAGAACTGCAATATTCAGCCAGGAGATATCGTGGCGGTCTGGGGCTGCGGCCCTGTTGGTCAGTTCGCTATCAAAAGCGCCTATTTGCTCGGTGCGGAACGCGTCATTGCCATCGATAGAATTCCCGAAAGGCTGCGCATGGCTGAACAGCAAGGCAATGCGAAGGTGCTCAATTACGAAGAGGTCGATGTGATGGAGGCACTGCGTGATCTGACCGGTGGCCGCGGGCCGGACTCTTGCATCGATGCAGTAGGATTGGAAGCGCACGGTACCGGCATTGAGGGTATCTATGACAAGGTAAAACAAACGCTGCGCCTCGAAACAGATCGCCCAATAGCACTACGTCATGCAATCTACGCCTGCCGCAAAGGTGGTATCGTATCGATCCCAGGCGTCTATGGTGGAATTCTTGATAAGTTTCCCCTGGGCATCGCTTTTGCTAAAGGCCTGACATTCAAGATGGGTCAGACGCATGTGCATAAGTACTTACGCCCCTTACTCGAACGCGTGGAGCGCGGCGAGATTGATCCCTCGTTCGTCATCACCCACAGGTTGAGCCTGGATGAAGCTCCCCAAGGATATGAAACGTTCAAGTATAAAGAAGACGATTGCATTAAGGTTGTGCTCAAACCATAAGCTGTAACTCCCAAAGTTTTCTTTATATAAGTGACGGGCTTTGTCACCTGCGGTGACAAAGCCCGTCACTTATATAAAGAAAAGGTAAGTCACCACAAGCGACAATTCTTGTAACGTTTCGCTTTCCTACAGCGTATCTATTAGTAGAAATACATCGTTATACGATATTATCATTCCGATCCAGATAAGGGATGCGCTAGAAAGTGAGCAACACATGAAACGCATATTAGTCGTCGAAGACGAACCACAAATCACTCACTTTCTCAAACGTGGTCTGACATACAAAGGCTTCGACGTAGTGGTAGCATTGGATGGAAGGCAAGCGCTGAACGCGGTCTATAACCATGCGCCCGACCTTGTCTTACTCAATGTCATGTTGCCTGATATGGACGGCTACGAGGTCTGTCGTCGCCTTCGTTCAGAGGGGAAAGAGACATTGCCTGTGCTGATGCTCACGGCGAAGGATGATCTCTCCGACAAAATCATTGGACTGGATAGTGGTGCAGATGACTATATTACGAAACCATTCGATTTTGAGGAGCTTTTAGCTCGCATTCGAGCCGGTCTGCGCCGTGCGGAGAGCACGACTCAATCCAATCAAGAGCTGCACGTAGGAGACCTGGTTCTAGACACAGCAGCACGTCAGGTGTGGCGTGGAGACACTCTGATTGAATTGACAACACGTGAGTATAATCTGCTTGAACTGCTCATACGCCATAGCGGCCAGGTCCTGACCAAAGAAATCATTTTTGAACGTATCTGGGGCTATGATAACGAGGCAGGACTGGATATTATTAAGGTCTACATCAATTATCTCCGTGGCAAGCTGAATGCAGGAGGTAAACCGGATATTATTCATACGGTGCGTGGAGTAGGATACGTACTCAAACCGAAACCATCAGGTCCGTTGAAGACCCTGGAAAAGGGATGAAGCGAAAAAGCATGCCAAACGTGTATACTAAAAACACAGCGTTTTTGCATCTATTTCTAGTATCCTTTTTCCGGGTGATTCATAAGAGGCGTTCTCCTCTTTCCCGGATATATAGCTCCAATTTGAAAGATAGCTATGTCCGAAGTGCCAGAAACTGCCAGAAACGAGGAGGATGGTGCAATACCGACGGAGCAAAGCTTCCGTTTGTTCAGCACCATGTTCAAAACGATGTTTAGCAAACCTCGTTCATTGCGCAGCAAGCTGGCACTCTGGAATGCGTTGATGCTTCTTCTTGCTGTATTGCTCTTGGGAGGAATTGTCTACCTGCTGGTGACCTATCGCATGGTGACCGATCTAGATGCACAGTTGCGGGCACAAAGTACAAAGCTAGAAAATGCAGCACACCAATGGAAATCAACCGGTTCACCTGCCGACCTCCCATTCTTCCAGCAATTAGCGCGTAGCACACCTGTGAACGAATATACGACGAATTCCCTTTCCATCAAAATCTTTGACAAGCAGAATGCTCATATTCTTGCACTTTCACCGTTCCTCAACCAGATACTTGTGCCGATTAGTCATGCTGATTTTCAAGCAGCGCTACAGGGTAAGCAAACCCTGGCTTCCTTAAAGAATGTAAATGGAGACGAGGTCCATACCTTCACATTCCCTTTATACGACAAAGTCCAGCAACTGGTTGCTATTGTCCAGGTCAGCCAATCGATGGTGGTGGTCAGGCAGGTGCAGACGATACTCCTGGTCATATTGGGTTTTGGAGGCCTCTTTGCGGCGATCATTGCCTACATTGTTGGTTTCTTCCTGACAAATTACGAACTGCGCCCACTCAGCAGACTCATCTATACGATGCATAGACTAAGCGTACAACATTTGCATACACGCTTCCATCCCCGTATAGTAACAGCCGAGGTTATCATGCTAGCTGAAGCTTTCAACACTATGGTGGATCGTCTGGAAGAAAGTTTTGCGCTGCAACGAAACTTTGTGGCCGATGTCTCACACGAACTGAGAACGCCGCTGACAGCCATGCAGGGACATATAGATGTACTACTCCTTGATGCAGAGCTCGATGGGGCCCGCGAAGATTTGCAGCAGATCAGTGCCGAGCTGAGGCGCCTTTCACGGCTGGTATCAAACCTTCTGACAAGCGCACGTGCAAACGCAGGTATGCTTCCGCAGCCTTTTGCGAATGGTATCCAGTATGTAGAATTGGACGCGTTACTCATAGATGTCGCCCGACAGGTGCGCTTCCTACATCGACAGAGCAAATTAGAGATAGGACGCTTGGAACAAGTACGTGTGCCCGGTGATGCAGATATGCTGAAGCAACTACTCCTCAATTTGGTAGATAATGCCCTGAAGTATACAGCGCCAACAGGTGAGGTACGTCTAGAATTGATACGGGCCAGTGACGCCGAGCACGAGTCCGCGCATCGCACACCAGGACAGTTCGCACTTCCATCCTTCTCTTTAGAGAAACCAGCTAATGAACCACCCCCCTCACTAGCACAAGAGGAGCAGTCCACCACCGGGAACTGGGCCGTTCTTGTCATCTGTGATAATGGTCCGGGGATAGCCCAAGAGGACTTACCCCATATATTTGAGCGCCTCTACCGTGCAGAACAGGGAAGAGCCCGTAGTCGGCAAGGCGCGGGTCTGGGTCTTTCTATCGCTCAACTAATTGCCCAGGCTCATGACGGTGATATAGAAGTAAAGAGCGAGCTAGGAACAGGTACCTGCTTCCGCGTATGGTTGCCAACAAGCATGGATACAACGGCAACTTAAAGCTCAGTCTTCTTATTTATTTCCAAGCTTTGCTTAGAAAGTTCTAACCTTACATTTACCTCTCTTTAACCAAGGAGAAGTATAGTTAAATAGGGTTCAAAACTTGTAACTACTAGATGAACATTTTCAAGGTGGCAAGCCCCTGGAAACCTGGATTCTGTAAGGCTCAGGGGCTTCTTTGTGAGTGGCTTGCTGAATGGCCTTTTTAGTCGCACAAAACGTAATTTCTGTTTCAATAGAAATATGTAACGCGACATAATAAAAAGCATTCACCTTGAAATAGCGCTGTAACTTTTTGAGCTTCTATAACGTGTTACTATTGTATCGTAATACGATACAATCCCCACAATTGTACGTAACAGGGAGATTTTGTGCTATCGATGGTTAGTATTCATACCACCAGGAAGCTTCGCAGGCAGTGCTTTGAGAAGATAAGTAAGGATGGGCAACAATGAACATCCATATAATACTTGCATCGCTTAGCTTTCCACTTTGGATAAGGCTCACCCATTACATCAATCTGCTCTTTATAGGCTTGTTGATTCGCAGCGGCATCCAGATAGCGGGAGCCCATCCCCGACTATACTGGAACGATGGCTGCAATCCGAAGAAGGCTTGGCTCAATTTAGTCAGGAAGAAGGTTCCTACCGATAAACTGTATACATCGATGGATGACGAAGTGCCGGTTCCTAAATGGCTAGCGTTGCCAGGGGAGGACAACCTCGGCCTTGGTCGCCATTGGCATTTCTTCTCTATCATCTTCTGGCTTCTGAACGGGATTGTTTACATCGTCCTGCTCTTTGCGACTGGCGAGTGGACGCGCCTGATTCCAACATCCTGGTCAATTATCCCGCGTGCATGGACTACACTCCTCACCTACCTGACATTTCATATACCACCAGCCAGCGACTTTCGGCCTTTTGATCCGCTGCAACAACTGGCTTACGCAGGTGTTGTCTTCTTGCTTGCGCCTTTCATGCTGCTCACGGGAGCAGCCTTGTCGCCAGCGATTGAGGCGCGCTTTCCCTGGTATATCAAGATTTTCGGCGGCAGACAATCTGCACGCAGCCTCCATTTTCTGAGCATGATTGCCTTCACGATCTTTATTATCATCCATACGGCGCTCGTCCTGATTGTGCATTTCCAGGACAACATTCGTAATATCGTTCTTGGCAGCGGACAAGGAAATTTCGGTCTTGCCATCACAATTGCCATCATCGCCTTGATTGTCGTCGCACTGATCTATGTGTGGGCCTCATGGCAGACGCTGCGAAACCGCCGGGGAATGCAGCACACGCTTGGATTTCTGGTTGATCCCGTGCGCAAAGCCCTTCTGCAACATGAGGTGTCAAAGCAGCACTATAAGCAGTCCGATATCTCCCCGTATTTCTGGGTCAATGGTCGTCCGCCTGACAGCGAAGAGTACAGGGCACTGGCACAGAATAACTTTCATGACTGGAAGCTTGAAATATCGGGTCTGGTTACCAACCCAACAGCATTCTCGCTTGAGGATTTACGTAAGCTGCCAAAGCAGACGCAGATCACCAAACACAACTGCATTCAGGGTTGGTCTGGTGTTGCCGAGTGGGGAGGCGTTTGCCTGACTGAAATTATCAAGTTAGTCGGGGTGAAGCCCGAAGCAAAGTACGTTGTTTTCACTTCCTATCAGAAGGGGAAACAGTCGGTCAAGCCAGAACTTAAGGAAGCGCTGGAGCATACTTTTTATGAGGTCCTCGAAATGGAGGTAGTCAAACATCCGCAGACCATCTTGGCTTATGAGATGAATGATAAGCCTCTCCCCATCGAACACGGAGCGCCCGTGCGTTTGAGGGTCGAGACACTCCTTGGATACAAGATGGTGAAATACCTGCGCTCGATTGAATTTGTGGAGAATTACAGTCATATCGGTCAAGGGCAAGGTGGCTTCCGCGAAGATTTCCAATACTACGGATCAACCGCGGAGATATAAGACTTTGCCAAGAAGAAAGGTAAGAAATTCATGGCTGACAAAGTAAGTGATTTCATGTTGAAGCGTCTCTCCGAGTGGGGAGTGAAGCGTATTTTCGGTTATCCCGGTGATGGCATTCTCGGCATTATGGGAGCCTTAGAGCGCAATCCGGACCTGTTTCAGTTCGTTCAGGTTCGTCATGAAGAGATGGCAGCCTTTATGGCCTCTGGACACGCGAAATTCACGGGCGAGCTTGGTGTCTGCATGGCAACATCTGGACCAGGAGCGATACACCTCTTGAATGGGTTGTATGATGCTAAGATGGATCACCAGCCGGTGCTTGCTATTGTGGGACAATCAGCACGTAGCGCCCTCGGAGGCAACTACCAGCAAGAAGTTGACCTCCTGAATCTGTTCAAGGATGTCGCGGGTGAGTACGTGCATATGTGTACCGACGCAGTGCAGATGCGACAACTGGTAGACCGCGCATGCCGTATTGCCCTAGCAGAGCGCACAGTGACGTGCATCATCATGCCGAAAGATGTGCAAGACCTGGATGCAGTGGAGAAGCCACCCCACAAGCACAACACAGTTCATACAAGCGTTGGCTACTCCTATCCATATACCATCCCCAGCAAGCAAGACCTGCAGCGGGCCGCTAACATTCTCAACGAGGGCAAGAAGGTCGCCATCTTGATTGGCGCAGGGGCGATGGATGCTGGCCCCGAGGTAACCGAAGTCGCCGATCTGCTCGGTTGCGGTGTAGCCAAAGCCCTGCTAGGCAAAGCAGCGCTGCCTGATGATCTGCCCTTTGTCACAGGTGGCCTCGGCCTGCTTGGAACGACGCCAAGCTGGAATATGATGATGAACTGCGATACCCTGCTCATCGTTGGTTCCAGCTTCCCCTATTCCGAGTTCCTGCCAAAGGAAGGACAGGCACGCGGCATCCAGATCGATATCGACCCACGCATGCTCGGCCTTCGCTACCCAACCGAACTCAACTTGATTGGTGACAGCGTGCAGTCATTGCGAGCACTTATCCCGCTGCTCAAGCGAAAGGAAGATCGCTCATGGCGGAACAAGATCGAGTCTGATATTCGCGATTGGTGGAAGACGATTGAGGCTCGTGCAAAGGAGAGCGCAGACCCGATCAACCCAGAATTTGTTACCTGGGAACTCTCGCCTCGCCTTCCTGAGAAGGCTATTCTCAGCGCTGATTCGGGCACAACCGCAAACTGGTATGGCCGCACTATCAAAATGCGTGCAGGAATGAAGGGCTCCGTATCAGGAAGCCTTGCCTCACTAGGTGCGGCAGTTCCCTATGCAATTGCCGCCAAATTCGCCTATCCCGATCGCGTGCCCGTCGCCCTTACCGGTGATGGCGCATTTCAGATGAACGGGATCAACGAGATGATCACCGTGAAGAAGTATTGGAAAGAGTGGAGCGACCCTCGCCTTGTCTTCATCGTGCTCAACAACCAGGATCTGAACCAGGTCACTTGGGAGATGCGCATTGAAGCGGGTGATCCGAAGCTGGCCATGACACAATCTATCCCGGATATGCCGTATGCCGCCTACGCTGAGTCCCTCGGGCTTGTGGGCATTCGTGTAGATAAGCCAGAAGACCTGGGACGTGCCATTGATGAAGCGCTTTCCGCCAACCGCCCTGTTGTGCTAGACGTATATACCGACCCGAATGTGCCAACAATTCCACCGCATATCACATTTGAGCAGATAAAGAATTACAGCACTGCCCTGCTGCATATGGACCCCGATGAAGGCGGTATCATCAAGCAGTCTGTCAAGAGCGTGGTTGAAGGCATTATACCGGGATTTGGAGAAAAGGATAAGTAGAGATGTCTGACACGCGATTTGGCGACAACGGCGTTGCCATCGAGCGGCTTGATGTCTCTGCTTATACCGTGCCGACCGACTTTCCGGAGTCGGACGGCACGATTCAATGGGACAGCACGACGCTCGTAGTTGTTGAGGCAACCGCCGGGGGCAAGCGTAGTCTTGGCTATAGCTATGCAGATGTTGCAACGGCAAAGCTCATTTCGGAACTGCTCGCCGACATCGTCGTAGGCCGCGATGCTATGGCGATCCCCGCTACCTGGTTTGCAATGGTACACGCGATCCGAAACCTTGGGCGCCCAGGAATTTGCTCGATGGCAATTGCTGCCGTCGATTCATCATTGTGGGATTTGAAGGCGCGTTTGCTCGATCTGCCCCTGGTTACGCTGTTGGGAGCAAGGCGCGAGAGCGCGGCAATCTACGGCAGCGGTGGTTTTACATCGTATTCACGGGCGCAATTGCAAAGGCAGCTTGGCGACTGGGTTGCCGACGGTATTCCTCGCGTGAAGATGAAGATTGGGCGCGATCCGGATGCCGATCCCAGCCGTGTAGCCGATGCACGCGAGGCCATTGGGCCGGATACCGAACTCTTTGTCGATGCAAATGGAGCATATAGCCGCAAAGAAGCACTAGCATTAGCTCAAATCTTCGCTGCCGAATCGGGCGTCACCTGGTTTGAGGAGCCAGTTTCATCTGACGATCTGGAAGGGCTGCGACTGATTCGTGATCGTGCACCCGTCGGTATGGAAATCGCCGCCGGAGAATACGGCTACGATCTCTGGTACTTCCGTCATATGCTCGAAGCTGGGGCAGTGGACGTACTACAAGCCGATGCAACGCGCTGCGCGGGCATCACAGGCTTTATGCGTGTCGATGCGCTCTGCGAGTCTCGTTCAATGCAGCTTTCATCGCACTGCGGACCATCGATACATGTGCATCCCTGCTGTGCCGTCAATTCGTTCCGCCACATGGAATATTTCCACGACCACGTACGAATTGAGCACATGCTCTTCGATGGTGCATTGATGCCAGTTAATGGTGCATTACGGCCAGACCTCTCACGCCCCGGCATGGGACTTGAATTGAAACGGTCTGAGGCTGCAAAATATGCGGTATAGGAACCTACCAGTGAAAAACATTGTGACCAATAACATTGACTTGGGCACCCACAAGAGTAGTTCTGCAAAGCCAACCTCCCGGCCAGTGAAACCTTCACCCGCCTATGCAGAGGCATTAGCGAACGAACTTCGCAGCCAGATTCGCGGTGAAGTGCGCTTCGATGACGGAAGCCGCGCACTGTATGCAACGGATTCATCGAACTACCGCCAGGTGCCCATAGGTGTTGTCATTCCTAAAGATATCGAGGATGTAATTTCAACGATTACGTTGTGCCACCGCTACGATGCACCTGTTCTTTCGCGAGGCTGTGGTACCAGCCTTGCAGGACAGTGCTGTAACGTCGCCGTCATAATCGACTTTTCTAAATACATGAACCAGGTCATTGAGATCGATGCCCAGAAAAGGCTGGCGCTCGTGCAGCCCGGCACCATTCTTGATGACCTGCGGGAGGCAGCCGAGCGCTACCAACTCACATTTGGACCCGACCCGGCAACACACGACCATTGCACACTCGGCGGCATGATCGGCAACAATTCCTGCGGCACGCACTCAGTGATGGCTGGCAAAACGGTTGACAACATCGCAGAGCTAGACATCCTCACGTATGACGGCACACGCATGCAAGTTGGCAAGACGAGCGATGAAGAACTTGAGCGCATTATCGCGCAGGGAGGTCGGCGCGGCGAGATTTACGCCAAACTCAAAGCCTTACGCGACAAATACGCCGATTTAATTCGCGAACGCTTTCCCAAGATTCCCCGCCGCGTCTCAGGTTACAATCTCGATCAACTGCTGCCCGAAAATGGCTTTAATGTTGCTGGGGCACTAGTTGGTACAGAAAGCACCTGTGTTACCGTCCTGGAGGCAAAAGCTCGCCTTGTAAATAGCCCTCCTGCTCGCACGCTCCTCGTGCTCGGCTACCCAGACGTGTACAAGGCTACCGACCATATCATGGAGATTCTAGCCCATAACCCGATAGCTCTCGAGGGTATGGACGGCAAGATGATCGGCGATATGAAGAAGCTGGACTTACTTCCATCGGATGTTGCGCTCTTGCCACCGGGCGGCGGCTGGCTGATTGTCGAGTTTGGCAGTCAAACGCGTCAGGAATCTACTGCACAGGCACGAGGTTTGATGGAGGCTTTGAAGAAAAAAGATGCTCCACCGAGCATGAAGCTCTTCGATAACGCAGCGGATGCAAAGCGCATATGGTTGGTTCGCGAATCTGCGCTGGGGGCAACAGGACGTGTGCCGGGTGATAAAGACGCCTGGCCGGGTTGGGAAGATTCCGCAGTGCCTCCAGACAAAGTCAGCGACTATTTGCGGGACCTGCGCGACCTGCTTGAACGCTACGATTATCGCTGGGCCTTTTATGGGCACTTCGGCCAGGGCTGCATTCATACACGCATCAGTTTCGACCTGGAAACCAGCGAAGGCATTCAAAAGTTCCGCGAGTTTATGAACGATGCCGCAGACCTGGTCGTCTCGTATGGTGGCTCGCTTTCAGGTGAACATGGCGATGGGCAGGCACGTGCCGAATTGTTGCCAAAGATGTATGGAGACGAACTTGTCGAGGCATTTCGCGAGTTCAAAGCCATCTGGGACCCTGACTGGAAGATGAATCCAGGCAAGATTGTAAACCCGTATCGCATGGACGAGAACCTACGCTTGGGCATCAATTATAATCCTGCACAGGTCAAAACGCATTTTTCGTTTGTCGAAGACCATGGGAGTTTGGCTCGAGCAACATTGCGCTGCGTCGGAGTTGGTAAATGCCGACGGATGGAAGGCGGCACGATGTGCCCAAGCTTCATGGTCACGCGCGAGGAGAAGGACTCGACTCGCGGACGCGCCCGGCTGCTCTTCGAGATGCTCGAAGGACATCCTCTCAAAGATGGTTGGCGCAGTCAATCCGTGCGAGATGCTCTGGACTTGTGCCTGGCCTGCAAAGGCTGCAAAGGTGATTGCCCCGTCAACGTCGATATGGCCACCTACAAAGCCGAATTCCTCTCGCACTACTACAAAGGACGCCTTCGACCACTTACCGGCTATTCAATGGGGCTGATCCACTGGTGGGCGCGGCCAGCGGCACTTATGCCTGGGCTGGTCAATTTCTTCACCCAGACGCCTCTGCTGCGTAATGTAGCAAAAGCAGTGGGAGGTATCGCGCAGCAGCGCAGAATTCCGGCGTTCGCACCGCAGACATTCCGGCAGTGGTTTTATCAGCGCGAGCCGCGAAACGTGGGGATGCCTAAAGTCATCCTCTGGCCGGACACATTTAACAATCATTTTCATCCCGAAACAGCCATTGCCGCTGTTGAGGTACTGGAGGCTGCGGGCTATCATGTTGAGGTACCACTACAAGCTATTTGTTGTGGGCGTCCGCTCTACGACTTTGGCATGTTGAATCTCGCCAAACACATGCTATGGCAGATACTGGTCACATTGCATTCACAGATTGCTGAGGGCATACCGCTCGTTGGCCTGGAACCAAGCTGTGTAGCCGTCTTCCGCGACGAACTGGTCAATCTATTTCCTAATGATCTGGATGCAAAGCGGCTCGCTCAGCAATCTTTCCTGCTCAGCGAATTCCTGGAGAAGAAGGTTGAGAACTACCAGCCACCAAAGCTGCAGTGCAAAGCGCTTGTACATGGACATTGCCATCACAAAGCCATCATGGGCATGACCGATGAAGAGAAGGTCCTATCGAAACTCGGCCTCGACTTTCACGTGCCAGACTCAGGCTGCTGTGGCATGGCCGGAGCTTTCGGTTTTGAGAAAGATCACTATGATGTGTCCATCAAAGTTGGCGAACGTCTATTGCTACCCGCTGTGCGCAAAGCCGACAAGGACACACTAATCATCGCTGATGGCTTCAGTTGTCGCGAACAAATCGCTCAAACCACCGACCGCCGTGCCCTACATCTCGCCGAAGTGATTCAGATGGCAATGCACGAAGCGGGCAGCGAGTTGAGCGCAGAACTGCCCGAAAAGCAATATGCACATATGGTGCAGGAGAACCTTCAGCAGTCACAACCAGGCCTGCGATTAGCAGGTATCATAGGTGCAAGTCTAATGGCAATTGGTGGAATCGCGGCTTGGATAATGAAAAAGAGGAAATGATAAGTATTTTCAAGAAGGGAAGGTGACTATGGCTCTTAAAACGCCAATTGATTTTGCTAAAAACGGACATACGGGGAGAGCGTTACAGAACGCTGTTAGATTTGTAGTTCCTGAACGCGGAACCTCTCGAAATAAAATACCCCTGCGGTACCTGATTGGAGCCACCTTAGGAATCGCCAGATTGGTCCAGCCTGCCAGGCGCAAACGGGGCCGTTCCATAATGCATGATCTGCTGCCCCGCGAGATTACACATGAAGGGATTGTGCTGGAACAGCATATCCGCGAAGGGAGATTTCAGCGCAGCCTCTCGTTGATTACCGCGTTCTCCAGCCTGCTGAGCGGACTGGAGGTGACATATGAACACTACATCGGCAGCTATAGCCAGCGCATTATGTATAGTCCGGTGTTCATCAGCCTGGCCCTGGTTATAGCAGGAGTATGGGGCGTGTTCAGCCGCTGGGCCGCGCGTGTAGTCCTGCCAATTGTCTCCCTTATCACCATGATTGACGGTATTGTCGGCTTCATCTTCCATATTCGCGGTATTCACCGCAAGCCGGGGGGATGGCGCATTCCGGTCTTCAATATTGTGATGGGACCACCACTGCTTGCTCCACTATTGTTCGCTACCAGTGGCTTTCTCGGCCTGATCGCCTCAATGTTGCGACGCGAGGATGACCTACGGCATACATCGTTCCCCGGTATACCACGTCCGCGCTCTGCCTGGTTGAGCTGGCTACCACGCAAGATCACGCGTGAAGGTATCGTGGTCGAGCAGGATGTGCGCGAAGGTAGATTCCAGCGTGCAATGGGCGTCGCTACAGCGCTCTCGGCGTTTTTCAGTGGTGCCGAGTCGCTCTATTCGCACTACAAGAACAACTTTACCTACCGTATCGAGTGGACGCCCATTCTACTCACGCCCGCCATCATCGTTGCTGGCCTGGGCACAGTATGGAGTCGCACCATTGCTCGTACGTTGCTCCCCGTGACATCTGCACTTGCGTTGATCAATGGGGGATTAGGGTTCTTTTACCATGCTCGCGGCATCTTGCGTCGCCCCGGAGGTACAAAGCTTCCCTGGTACAACCTGATCTACGGCCCACCCATCTTTGCGCCATTGCTATTCGCCGCTACCGGCTTCCTTGGCCTGCTGGCCAGTTTTCTGAGGAGGGCAGATTAATGAAGTTAATGAAAGGTAAGAGCAACAATCCTGCTTCCAGCGTGCGAAATCGCATTCCCCAAAACGTAGATGCAAGTCGCTTACCGGTTGATGCCCAGACCAAGCAACCACTTCCGCCAAAGGCCCAGCCCGGCTACTATCCTGGCTTTTCTACGCTCAGTCAGCAAGCATTCTGGGATGAAGCCACACGCAAGGTAGTCTTGGCACGCGTTGAGCAGGTGCCCCCATTTCGCTACTTCTCAGATGACGAGATTCGCTTGATGCAGGCGATTTGCGACCGCCTGCTTCCGCAGGATGACCGCGACGAGGCGCATAAAATCCCAATTGTGAACTACATCGATGAACGACTCTATAGCGGGCGCATTGATGGCTATCGCTTTGAAGACATGCCGCCTGACCACGAGGCGCATCGTCTTGGCCTGCAAGGGATTGAAGCCGTAGCCCAGCATATGTACAATCGCTCATTTACGGAACTTGAACCACTGCAACAAGACTCGGTACTTCAGAGTATCCACGATTGCATCCCTCCTGCTGGTCAGGAAATCTGGCAAACGGTTACCTGTGCGGCGCTACTGGATGCTGCTAGCTGCAGGATGCGATAGAAGGATATTATGCCCACCCCTATGCCTGGGACGAGATTGGCTTCGGCGGACCCGCCTATCCTCGTGGCTATATGCGCCTCGAAGGTGGCAGGCCAGAGCCTTGGGAAGTGGAAGAGCAGCGTTACGAGTGGACAGCGCCCTCCACTTCACTCTCTGATACCTACAAGCAGATCGGCGGCGAAGGTGGACATCGAGGTCAGCCGTCTGGTCAGGAAGGAACTCACTAATTTCAGTCCCCTCAGGCGGGGCAGGAAAACAGGTCGTCAGCCGCCGCTCCCCTTGAGCACAGGAATACATCTGGCATCCGAAAAGGTTAAGTGGGTATGTACTAGGGAAGGTCTATACAATGAAAAATCCGCTCTTAGGTCCCTTTGATGGGGCAAAATCACATGAACATATGCTTGGTCCAATCCAGAAAATTGATACTCCCATGCGCCGTTATCAGCGTGATGAGGAGGTCGATTTCTGCATTGTAGGCGTCGGCTCGGCAGGTGGAGTACTGCTGCAGCGTCTTGCACGTGCTGGATTTCGCGTCGTAGGCTTTGATGCCGGTCCGTTCTGGGATACCGAACGCGACTGGGTAAGCGACGAGGCCGGTTCGCACAAACTCTACTGGAATGAACTGCGCATCACCGGCGGGCATGACCCGGTCACGCTTGGCGCGAACAACAGCGGGCGAGGAGTTGGCGGCGGCTCGGTTCACTGGGCCGGATTTACACCTCGCTTCCATCCCTCGGACTTTCGCGTTCACTCTTTGGATGGCGTGGCCGTAGACTGGCCCATCGCTTACGAAGATCTCAAGCCATACTATGAGCTACTGGAAAAAGAGATTCCTGTTGCCGGTCCCGCTTATTACCCCTGGGGCGACCCGCATGGCTATACATATGGTCCTCATCCAATGGGAGGCGTCGGTGATGTTCTCATCAAGGGTTGTACAAAGCTCGGCATTCGCGTATCTGTCGGCGGCCCCGTAGCCATTACTTCCGGTTCGCATGCCGATCGACCGCACTGTATTTATCGTGGCTTCTGCATTCAGGGCTGCAAGGTCGGTGCCAAGCAAAGTACGCTGGTCAGCCATGTTCCCGACGCCATTCGGCATGGGGCTGAGATCCGCGATAACTGTATGGTTGGGCGTATCAATATGAAGGACGGACACGTTACCGGCGTTACCTACTTCGATGCAAACGGGAACGAGGTCGAGCAAAAGGCAAAGGTCGTGATTGTCTCTGGATACGCGATTGAGACGCCGCGTCTGCTCTTGAACTCCGCCTGTCCAGGCTTTGAGAAAGGACTTGCTAATTCCAGCGGCACCGTCGGCAAGTATCTGATGGTGCAGATTGGCAATGTCGTGATGGGTCGCTACCCGGATCCTATTCGCATGTACAAAGCACCACCAGCGCACGCGCTGACCGAAGAGTTCTATGAAACCGATCCGAAGCGAGACTTCGTGCGCGGCTTCGCCATCCAGACTGTTGGCCCGCTGCCGATTGCCTTCGCGAAACAGATGATGGTGGCAAAGGGAGCCTGGGGCTGGGGACTGCGCCGCGTAATGATGGACTACAATCATTGGGCCGCGCTTGGCGTACTGGGTGAAATCTTACCTTACGAGGACAATCGCGTCGAACTGGCCGATGAAACTGACCGCAACGGCTTGCGGGTTGCAAAGGTTACGTTCAACCTGCATGAAAACGAGCATAAGCTCACTAAGTTTGCCGTCAACAAAACAATGGAAGTAATGTACGCGGCCGGAGCAGACGAGGTGGTGGAGGAACCGCGCTACGCACACCTCGTTGGAGGAGCGCGTATGGGCAAGGATCAGCGTACCTCGGTCACGGATAGTTTCGGTCGCACACACGATATACCGAACCTTTTCCTGTGCGACGGGAGTATACTTCCCACACAAGGCTCAGCCAATCCCGGACTGACCATCCAGGCTTTAGCGGCCCGTACCGCCGATTACCTGATCTCCGAAGGGAGCAACGTGTTAGCCCGATCGACCAGGCTCCATGCACGAGCCACCGATTCGCCGCGACCTCTCGCCAGCGGGTACATCCGGCCGAGGAGTCCCAAGAATAAAGTAGGTCCGTCATCCTGTAGGGGCAGTGCCTTGTGCCTGCCCTCGCGGAGGATCTCGCCCCGGTACATCTGGCCGAGGGGTACCAAGAATGAAGTAGGAGCTAGATTATGCACATTGAGAACTTTGTCACAAGCGTCACAACTGACACAACTGACACAACTGACACATTCCAATCACTCCTCGGTCCCTGAGAAGGCTTCACAGCTACAATGAGCACAATCTAGTCCCTATGAAAATATTCACAAAATACACAAGGAGGCAACGAAAATGAATACTACACGTGCCAGGCACATCGTAGAAATGTTTACAAAAAGAGGCGAAGACTTTCACGCCATCATATGCCGCCTGCCACAAAACGTCGTTATGCTGACCGGTTACCAACCGATCCTGGGAAATACATTTTGTATCGTCACCCTGAATGCCGCTCGCGAGGTCGAGATTCGACTCGCCTTGCCAAAAGATGAAGAGGATCTCGTCCCACCAGGTACAGCCGTAGATATGAGAACATATTCCGAGGAAACGATGGATTATATCGGTAATACCATCGAAGCTGTACGCGAGCCATTAGCAGAGTTGCTGCGCTCAGCAAAGTTGAGAGAAAACTCCATGATCGGCTACGAAGGCGTCTACTCGCCAATTGCTACTGCATATACGCAGGTGGGCGCTCCTGGGCCTGCGACGTTCGATCTGCTTCAACAGCTTTTCCTGGGAGGTTACCTGCGCGACGCTACACCGATGCTTGACGAGCTTGCCTCGATCAAGACCGAGGAGGAGCTAGGCTACATCCGGCGATCCGAAGTCGTCGCACACGAAGGCTTCAAGGCCGCGCGTAATGCCATTCGCGTTGGAGCGACAGAAGCAGATGTTGCAGCCGCTACCTATGCCGCCCTGCTGCGTGCAGGATATGCAGCGTCAGGAGCGCATCATGTCTTACCACACGTGCACGTCATGGCGGGCCAGCGTGCATCCCTGGCCTATCGCGCCTTCAACCTGACCTCTAATTACCAGATTCAGCAGGGGAATACCGTCACAGTGCAGATGGAGATCGGCATTAACGGCTACTGGGCGGAACTCACACGTAGCTTCTTTGCTGGAACGATTAGCGACGAATGGAGAAAAGCGCATCTAGCATGTATGGCAGCGCAAGATGCTGCGTTGAAAAGTATACGCGATGGTGCCAGCGCACGTGCTGTAGATGGAGCAGCACGTCACGTAATGGAGGAAGCTGGGTTCGGTTCCGCCTTCAAGCATGGGCTGGGGCATGGCTTTGGCTTCCAGGCCATCAACCATGCCGCTGCACCTGTCTTGCATCCTGCCTCAAATGCCACCCTGCGCACTGGCATGGTGCATAACATGGAGCCAGCGGTCTACCTCGATGGCAAGGGCGGCATTCGCCTCAATGATAATGTCGCTGTTCAGCAAGACGGAAACGAGGTATTGTCTTCAGCGATTCCTCGTGACCTCGATTGGCTCGTTGTCCAAGGATAGCTAATGCAGGATGTAGGGTCCGATTTATCGGCCACTGCAAATCTATTACCAAGCGAAAAGTAATTTACCGAAGGAAAGGAAAGTTATTATGGGACAGTTAGATTCAAAAGTTGCGATTGTTACCGGAGCTGATAGCGGCATCGGTCGTGCCATCGCTATTCAGTTCGCACAAGAAGGTGCCACCGTTGTCGTCAACTACGCACACTCGAAAGACAAGGCGCAAGAGGTACAGCAAATTATCGAGCAGAACAAAGGGAAAGCACTGGTCATACAGGCCGATGTCTCGCAGTACCAGCAGGCAATGGGTCTCATCCAGCAGACGGTTGAGCAATGTAACCGCCTGGATATCATGGTCAATAATGCGGGCATGGAGATACATAGTCCTTTTGTGGATGTCACGGAGGAGCAATTTGATCGTGTTGTAGGCGTTGACCTGAAAGGCGCGTTTTTCTGTGCTCAGGCCGCTGCCCGCGAGATGATTAAACGCAAGATCGCCGGGCGCATCATCAACATCTCGTCCGTTCACGAGGATATACCCATGCCGCAAAATGTGCCGTATTGCTGTGCCAAGGGTGGGATGCGCATGCTGACGCGCACCATTTGCCTCGAATTGGCTCCCAACAACATCACCGTCAACAACATCGCACCAGGAGCGGTACACACCCCTATTGATGCAGATGTTGAGGCCGACCCCGAAAAGATGGCCGCTCTGCTCAAAGAGATCCCTCTGCACCGCATGGGCCAGCCAGAGGAGATTGCGAAGCTCGCGCTCTACCTGGCTTCGGACGCCGCCGCCTACGTCACCGGCTCAACCTATATCATCGATGGCGGTCTCTCGGTCAATACAGGGGCATTATAAATAATGTATTAGCAACCAGGACGAGTACCTGGTTGCTAATACATTATTTCTAGGAAGAGCTGAAACATGGTAGTGAATACTACTCATACAAACAAACCGGAAACAACAGAAAATAGTCAAAAACAACCCACTGAACTACAGCCGCGCGTTGTGATCGTGGGTGCTGGATTTGGCGGGTTACAGGCAGCTAAAGCACTGGGAAAGACACCCGTACATGTCACGGTAATCGACCACGACAACTACCATCTTTTCCAACCTATGCTGTACCAGGTTGCTACAGCAGGGGTAGCACCTTCCGATATCTCCGCGCCAATTCGCCAGATTCTCAAGCAACAACAAAACACCGAAGTCTTGATGGCCGAGGTAACGGGCGTAGACGTGAAACAACAACGCGTCCTGACTCAGGACGGCCAATCTATACCGTATGACTACCTGATCGTAGCCACGGGTGCAACTAACAACTACTTTGGGCATGACGAATGGAGGCAGTTTGCTCCTGGCCTGAAGTCATTAGATAATGGATTGAAAGTACGCAGCACCATTCTCCAGGCATTTGAAGACGCCGAGAGAGAAAGCGATGCTGAGAAGCGCCAGGAACTTTTGACGTTTGTGCTGGTCGGAGGTGGCCCGACAGGTGTCGAATTGGCAGGTGCGATGGCAGAACTGGCGCACCAGGCCCTGGCAGGAAATTTTCGCCATATCTATCCAACCTCAACTCGCATTATACTCGTTGAGGGCGAATCAAGAATTATGCCCTCGTTTCCCGCATCTTTAACACGAAAAGCTCATAAGAAACTGAGTGATTTGGGAGTAGAGATACGCACAGGTGTACATGTCAAAGCCATAGATAGCAACGGAGTGATGATTGGTGACCAACACGTTGCCGTCAAGAACATCATCTGGACTGCAGGTGTGAAGGCTTCTCCTGCCGGGCAGTGGCTCGACACGCAAGTCGATCATGATGGCCGTGTTAAGGTGGAGAAGGACATGACGATCCCCGGCCACGACAACATCTTTGTGATCGGCGATACAGCAATCGTGACACAGAATGGCAAGCATCTTCCAGGGGTAGCTCCCGTCGCAATACAGGAAGCGAGCTATGTAGCGTCAGTAATCGCGGACAAGGTGTCTGGCAAAGAACATCCCCAACCATTTCATTACCGCAATAAAGGAACACTGGCGACAGTCGGGCGCTCTTTCGGGGTAGTCGATATCGGCATTATTCGCTTTACAGGCTTTTTCGCCTGGCTCACATGGCTGCTTGTCCATCTCTTCTTCCTCATCGGCTTTCGGAATCGCCTGGTAGTGTTTATCCAATATGCGTGGGTATTTTTCACCTTCCAAAAGGAGCGCGAATCATCTTGCCACAAGGAGAGAGCCATGACCATCGAGATTAAAGTTGGACCGCCAGTCATTACCATCAGCCAGGGGCGCACCTTTATGGTCACCGACAGGCACGGATACGTCAATACCGATAGCGACCAGGGCGTCTACGCTATTGATACCCGCTTCATCAGTTTCTATCACATCTACATCAATCGCGTTCCCTGGGAAGTGATCAACTCCAGCCAGTTGAGCTTCTATGCTTCGCGTTTTCACCTCACAAACGCGAAAATTAATACCGAGGGAGGCGTACTTGACGCGCATACGATTGGATTAACCGTGAACCGCACCGTGAGCGAGGGTATTCACGAAGAGTTTGAGCTGGTGAACTACGCAGGCAAGAAGGTAGTCTTTGTCCTGGAACTGGCGATTCGCTCCGATTTCGCCGACATTTTCGAGGTAAAATCAAAAGATATCGTGCAGCGTGGCAAACAGCAAACCCAATGGGATGAGAAGGCGAGGCGGCTTACCACGACCTATGATAACAAGGACTTCCATAGAGCTGCCATTTATCAGATTACGAATACCAATACCCCTGTTGGCTATGCTAATGGCCGACTTTTCTTCGAGATCGAGCTAGAGCAAGACCAGCATTGGCAATTTTGTGGCGATCTTATTCTCGAACATGGGCAGGAAGTCAAAAAACCAAATGCAGCATCGTGCACATTCGGACAAAAAAGCACTTCTTCAGCGGGAGCCACGCCCTCTGCAAAACAGCAGCCGAAAAGCGATTTTGATGCACGGCAGGCTCGCTGGCAAGAGCGCTGTACTAACATAGCCACCCCCAATAATGATCTGTATCGAACCTACAGACAGGCCATCGATGACATGGGCGCCTTACGCATCTATGATATGGATGTATCAGACGAGGCATGGGTGCCTGCCGCAGGTGTTCCGTGGTTTGTGACGCTCTTCGGGCGCGATAGCCTGACGGTCTCCTACCAGAATATGGCGGTTGCGGCTGGATTCGCGCGAGGTGCGCTCAAGCGACTGGCAGAGTACCAGGCAACCGAACGCGATGACTGGCGCGATGCTCAACCGGGCAAGATTATGCACGAGATACGCTTTGGTGAGCTAGCCCATTTCCACAAAATTCCTTTTACACCCTACTATGGCACGGCTGATGCAACCATCCTTTACCTGATCGTGCTCTCCGAAACCTATCGTTGGACAGGCGATATCAATCTGCTCAAAGAGTACCGTAAGGTGGCCGAAGGGTGCCTGGACTGGATTGACCACTATGGCGACCTGGATGGAGATGGATTCCAGGAGTATAAAACCTTCTCCTCGCTTGGTTACGAGAATATCGGCTGGAAGGATGCTGCAAACTCCGTCGTCTATGCCGATGGCAGCCAGGTCAAGCAGCCTAAAGGACTCTGCGAACTCCAGGGCTATGTCTACGACGCCAAAACCCGCATGGTGGAAGTGTTTCAAGCTCTAGGAGACGAGGAACGTGCCAAAGCATTGCAGCAGCAGGCAGAGACACTGAAACGCAACTTCAACAAGGCCTTCTGGATGGAAGACGAGGGCTGCTTTGCCTATGGACTTGATCCAGACAAGAAACAAATCACCTCGATTGCCTCGAATGCTGGACAGGTTCTGTGGGGTGGCATCGCCGATAAGGATAAAGCACAACGCACGGCTAAACGACTTCTGCAAGAAGACATGTGGAGCGGCTGGGGCATTCGCACCATCTCCAGCAATAACCCCGCGTACAATCCATACCTCTACCAGCTTGGTTCGGTCTGGCCGCAGGACAATGGCATCATCGCCGACGGCTTCAAACGCTACGGATTGGCAGACGAAGCAAACCAGGTCATTCGGGGTATCTTCGATGCCATCAACCGCTTTGACTCCTACCGACCGCCTGAAGTCTTTGCCGGCATAAAACGCGAAGGTGACGTAGACTTTCCGGTTCTTTATCCGGGCGGAGCCAACATTCCTCAAGCCTGGGCCACTGGCAGCATCTTCCATATGATACGTACGATACTAGGGCTACGAGCAGACGCCCCCAACAAACGGCTGTATGTCAAACCCACACTTCCCGATTGGATACCAGAGATCAAGCTACAACATTTGCGCGTCGGTCAGTGCTCGATCAGCATCCGCTTCTGGCGCGAGGACGATCACTCTCGCTGGGAAATATCTAACATGCAAGCAGATAAAGGCGTAGCAAAGGAAGACATGATCCAGGTGATAGACGAACCGAGTTGATTTTTACCTGACGAACCCTTGATTTCTCTTGCAGAGCATCCATACTCATATCACGAGCGTAATATAAATAGCGGGAAAGGAGAAACCCATGTCAAAGCTATCCGACAAAGATCGCGAAAAACTTCCTGAAAGCACCTTCGCATTTCCAAAGGAGCGCAAAGAACCTCTCGAAGATGCACGCCATGTTCAAGAAGCCGTAGCCCGCTTTGACCAGGTGAAGGATGTGACGAACAAAGAGCGAGACGAAGCCTGGAAACGCATCCAGAAGGCTGCCAAGAAGTTCGGCGTTGAGTTGCAAGAAAAAGATTGGCGTGAACTCTTTACACACAACGGTCGCCCACTGCCAAAGGACTAGCGAGTCAGAGCCACTCTTATAGCTCCATCTCCCTTCACCATTTCCAACCCAGAATCAAGCCTCCGCCCTATCTCCACCTGCCTGGCCCGAGTGACGCTAATAATATCCGCTTTAGCCGCTCGCAGCATCTCGGCTATGGCAGGCTCATCCGTTGCTAGTTGCAACCGTTGCAATTGCGTGCCCACCGAAATGTTAGACTCACTCTTGTAGCGGCGCACAGCAGTAGCCACCTCGATCAACGTCTCACCAGCAACATCAGCCTTGTCATCCACAAAAGCTTCGTTGGCCGTCGGCCATTGAGCAATGTGAATCGAGGCTGAGCCATCGGCTTCCGCAAAAAGCGCCCCGTAGATTTCCTCCGTTATATAGGGAAGGAACGGAGCAAACAGTTTAAGGATTGCCAGGAAAGCCGTGTAAAGGGCATAACGTGCTCCCTCACGTATCTCATTGCTTCCGTCATAGAGGCGCTCCTTGGACATTTCCAGGTAGTTATCAGCTAACTCTCGCCAGAAGAAGCTCTCCGTCTCGCTTTTAGCGGCTGCATAGTCATAGGCGCGAAAGAGTTCAGTCGCACGCCGAATCAATTGCTGTGTGCGAGAAAGCAGCCAGCGGTCGGTAGGTGTGAAGGCCGGTAGCTCGCTCGGCGGGCGATAGTTTTCCAGGAACCGTTCGCTGAACCTTGCCACATTCCATAGCTTCGTGACTAGCTTCGCCCCCGTAGCAATCTTCTCCTCGCTGATGATCGAGTCTTTACCAAAGCCGGTACTAGCTGCCCAGTAGCGAATGGCATCAGCCGAGTACTTTGAAATCATCTCCATTGGTGCCATCGGCCCGCCACCACGGCTCTTGCTGATCTTGCCTGCCCCCTCTGCTGCCAATCCCCATCCTGAAATGGCAATCTCCTTCCAGGGCAACATACCAAAGTGGTGATACGACTTCACAATCGTATCAAACGCCCAGGTGCGAATGATCTCATGGGCCTGGGGGCGCAACGCCATCGGGAAGACCTGCTTGTACAGTTCTTTATCCGTCAACCAGCGCCCAACAATCTGCGGCGACATAGAGGAGGTTGCCCACGTATCCATCACATCCTGTTCAGGCGTGAAGGACGTACTGCCACACTCGCACGCCTTATTCGGCATTTGTTCGGTCGGGTCTACAGGCAGTTGGTCTTCGTCAGCCAGCACAACCTGCCCACAAGCGTCGCAATACCATACTGGGAAAGGCACACCAAAGTAACGCTGGCGCGAGATGCACCAATCCCAACCCAGGTTTTCCACCCACTCACGGTAACGCGCCCGCATATGGCTCGGATGCCAGGTAATCTGTTCACCCGCCTCGAGCAGCTCCTTCTTAAAGTCAAGCACTCGCACAAACCACTGCTGCGTCACAATGTACTCCACCGGCGTATCGCAGCGTTCATGTACGCGCACCGACTGCATAATAGACTGCCGACCAAGTAGTAAACTTTGTGCTTCCAATTCCAAGATGATGCGCCGCCGTGCCTCTTTCACACTCAAGCCAGCAAGCTCGCCAGCCGCCGAAGTCAATCTTCCATCCCTGCCTATCACTATTTTGAGCGGCAAATTGTAAGTGTACCACCACTCCACGTCGGTTACGTCGCCAAAGGTACAGCACATCACTGCCCCGGTGCCCTTCTCCGGATCTGCCTTGGAATCCTCAAGCAGCGGAACCTCTTGCCCAAACAGCGGCACCGTCACCTTCTGACCTACAAACTTCTTAAAGCGCGGGTCATTCGGAGCAACGAACACTGCAACACATGCTGGTAATAGTTCAGAGCGAGTTGTGGCTATAGGAAGCACTTCTCCATCTTCGAGACGAAATGCGATTGTTACGAATTCACTCTCCCGTTCCAGGTCACTCAGCTCCGCCTGAGCAATAGCCGTGCGACATTCGGGGCACCAGATGGTCGGTGCCTCCTTTCGATAGGCCAACTGCTTGCGGTAGAGGTCAGTAAATGAAAGCTGCGAGGTACGCCGCGCAAGTTCGTCGATAGTGCGGTAGCTGTAGCGCCAGTCTATCGAAAGCCCCAATCGCAACCAGAGGGCTCGGTAGTCCTTCTCCGCCTCCTCACTTACTTGCAAGCATTTTTCGATAAAGGTTTTGCGTCCAACTTCGGGAGCAGTGATGCCAAGCTGCTTTTCCACCAATCGCTCCGTAGGCAGCCCATTGTCGTCAAAACCCATCGGGTAAAAGACATTGTAACCATTCATCCGCCAGAAGCGGGCCAGAAAGTCCGTATGGCTATAGGAATACGTATGTCCAAGGTGAAGATGCCCCGACACTGTTGGTGGCGGTGTATCAATTGAGTAAATCGGCTCCTTTGCTTCACGGGAAAAATGGTAAATTCCCAATTTTTGCCACAGTTCCCCAAGCTCCGGCTCTGCAATGCTCGGATTGTAGCGTTTTGCTAAACTCATGATCTGCTCCTTTGTGCGTCGTCAATTAGTGACCTCAACGCGGTAGCACTGCTGCAATAAAACCCAATAAAAAAAGCCCAATCATCCTACATGAGGACGAAAGGGCCTATGCTTTTCGCGGTACCACCTCAATTCGCCGGACGTCTCCGTACCGACGCACTCACCACCCCGACAGTTCTACTAGAGGATTCGCTGTCTTAAACACGAATCCGAAGAGATATCTATCAGGCTCTCGCTATAATGGGCTCACCCATGCCGATCTATTTTCCGCTTGAGCGGATTTCTTCAGCAGTCGATCCGGGCGACGTTCGATGATGGGTTGCTGCGGAGGGCTTCCAGCCTCTGGCCACTCCTTCTCTATCAGAGCATCCATTGTCTACTCTTCCCGGAAGAGATTTGTATGTAGTTGTTTAAGAATATTGTACTGAGTTCCCAGAGAAGTGTCAATGGGTTTAGCTGCCGAGTCCTTCTAGTAACAGGTCACCTTCTTCGGGAGATATACGTCCTTCGGCAATCATACGCAGGATGGCCTCGCGCTCCTGTTCCAGATTGGATTCTGATCCACCACTTGCAGTGGAGGCATCACCACTGCTGGATTGCTGTACTGGTTGCTCGCTCTGGAAACTCTGACCCGCAGTCGCTCCTTGCGCTTCGGTGCGAACGGACTGGCCAGAAGGTGGTGATGCGGGCGCGACAGGTGGAGTCGGCGGCATTGGAGGCATTGGCTGTGAAGGCATAGATGATGGCGGAGTTGATGGTGTCGGTGGCGTTGGTGGCATAGGCGGCATTGGAATACGCAGCTTGCTCACAGCTCGCTCAACTGCCTCTAATGCCCCTGTCACGCCTTCATCGGCAGCACGTTGCGCCTGCTGTACGAGGTGATCCAGGCGTTGAGGATCCAATTTCCACTCACGTTCGTTGAATCGAACACGAACACGCGAGGCTCGCTCATTTGCCTGGCGTGCACGCTCCTCGGCATGGCGCGCCCGCTCTTCGGCACGGTGCTGCGCCTTGCGTACCTTCTCCTCGACCTTGCGTCCAATCTCGTCAGCACGACCGGCTCCCCATGCCCAACCAGCTTCTTTGAAAACAGACGAAATCTCACGACCCAGTTCCTGGCCGAGCTTACCCATTTCGCGGCCCAACTCGGCCATTTCGCGCCCGAAGTCGTTCCATGATCCACTCGCACTGCTGCTACGTGGGCTACCGCCTCCATTTAAATCCAGATCACCACCCACACTCAACTCAAGCTGGGCTGTACCTTCGCCATAGACCAGGCTGATCAGGTTTCCACCTCCACCGAAGGCGACGGACTGACCGGAAACATCACCGCCTACAGCCGCACGAATGCTCAGGTTGGGATTATCTGGCAATACTACACCGGCATCTCCACCAACATTGAGGCGGGTATGACTGCCAGCCGGGAAAGCAGCCTGCAATCCGAGGTCTCCACCAATGCTACCTACTTCGATGACACCTTGTAGAGCCTCCAACTCGGCATCTCCACCGATGCTGCCTACTTGTAGGTTTCCTCCAACGCCAACAATGCTGGCATCGCCTCCTATATTCCCTACTTCAACAGATCCTTGCACATTACGTAGTTCGCAGTCTCCGCCCGCGCTCCCCATCTGCACGTTCGCAGCACCGTCCACCTCTGCATCACCGCCAACATTGCCTATGGTAACCTCGGCATCGGCACTCCCCTGTAACTCGAAGTCGCCTCCTACGTTCCCGCAGCGCAGAGCATGGGCAATATCCTGGGCATCCAGGTCGCCGCCGACCGTGTTGACCACGACGGTTTCAGCATGTTCCACTGACAACTCAGCACCGACGGTTTCAACCTCAGCCAGCGCTACATTTGTCAACGAGGCGTCACCACCAATGCCACCGCGAGATCGTAGTCCAGGTGTATTAGTCACGTTCAAATCGGCGGCAAGGTTAGTGAGAGCAACGGTTTCACCAATATTCTCCAGATCTACATCGGCTCCAATATCTTCGAGTTCTACGTCACCGCCGATATCTTTTAATTCGACGCGCCGCACATGATCGATTGTCACATCTCCACTCAGGCCGGTTACCTTGATATCGGTATTGAGAGGGACGCGTAGATCAATATCACTATCGCAATCGGTGATCATCAGCGCATCACCTTCCTGGTACAGTTGCCCTATACGGCCATCAATCTCGACTCCAATACTTCGTTGATCCCAGCCACTCACGTTTAGATCACCGTTTACCTGCACTAAAATCACTTTTGGCTCCGCGCCAGCGGGGAATGCTTGTTGGGTCATATCGTTCTCCGTTTCTTTGACCGATCAATCGACGTTGGGCACGAGGGAATTGAAAGACGCTCCATAAGCTCCGCTCGTGGCCCCTACGTTTACTCCACGAAAATTTCAATTCGTTTGCCTTCTTCCAGGTCTTGCATATCCAATAGGCGACCAGTGGTGCCGGTTTCGATAGCGCGTATCACACTCTGCACTGTATTGTCATTGAGCTGCGGTGCCAGGTGTGCTAGCATACGCAATGTAGCTTGTATCAGACTCAGTGGCATCGTCGCAGTTACATTTATTCTTTTGCGTGTTGTTGCCACATCCGACATCCATATTCGGACGGTGCGATTCTGAGTACGCTCACCTGGGCGTTGATGATCTAGCTCGTACCCCACTACCAGGGCATCTAGCAATTGGGCCGCTTCCACCGCTGTTATCTGGCCCAACTCAACCAAGTTGAGGATGCGGTTGCGCTCATCAGTTGATGTTATCATCGCGTTAAGCCTTCAGCAAGCGCATGGCTTCCTCGACGCTGATTTCCTTCGAGGCAAGACGATCAAGTATCAAACGCCGGTCAACCCTACCATCGTTCTCAGGCGCACCACCCAGCGCGGTCACGATTTCATCCAGCCGACTGCGTGCTGTGTTATAGGCAATATCGAGATCAGCCGCCAGTTTCTGGATATTGCCACGGTTCTTGACCAACAATTCAACGAAATCCATCTGCTCACGGGTCAAGCGACCAAGCCATCCCAGGCTAAACTGCCCTTCGATCACGATACCACTCTGGGGACATTCCAGACGAGTAACGATCAGTTCATTACCACTTACCGGGTCCCGTGTAAGAAGTGGATGCATGCTCATGCTCCTCTCCAATTGAACTTTACCAAATTTCCAATCATATAGCATCTTTTGCTAATTATTTGGTAATTTTTATTAATTCTATGGAGATATTAACATGAATGGATAAATTTGTCAAGCTTTCTGGCAAATTACGTCAAATCACTAGAAGAATTTATTTTTCTATTAAGCGAGGGATTATTGAGAGGATGCCTGAAGCATATTTAAAAGGATATCTGCTAGTTTTTCGCCAACTACTGAGGCATCATACCCATCCTTCAAGCTACTGTAGACTCTTGCCGCAATTTGCCTTTCTTCTTCCGGGTGTAACAGAAAATGCACTTCTCTGTCTACAGCAGCTTGTAAAACGTCTTTCTGCAAATGAATCAGTCCAGCTTCATCCCGCATATACTGGCTATTGTTACCGAGGGAAATGATACCACTCGGGGAAATTAAAGGAAGAATATCGGCCTCCATCACCGGATATTCATGACAAACGACTATGCCCTTTCCTAAGGCGACCGCTTCAAGATATTGATTGCCAAACCCCTCCTGGTAGCTTGGAAACGTGAGGATATCCACTTCACGATAAAGGCTGTAGAAAGGGATCGTATCCGGTTGACCTCTATAGATGCTATCTGCCACGACCTTCTCACCGATATATAGCAGTTCTATCCCTAGCTCATCTGCATATTGACGCAGTTTTTGAAAATAGACAGCATTCTCAGGCTCATCCAAACCAGCAGATTGAGCAAGCAGAAGCACAAATCTACTCTCTTCTGTGAATCGTCCGTCCATGTATCCCTCGATTTTCTCCCAGAACTTCGCTTTTGCGAAGCTGCAAGGTTGAGAGAAATTGCATAGCCACTTCAATTGCCTTACGGGGAATGATCCTGGTCATCATACCAATCACGATATCATTCTGGTGTAGTCCCAGTTTTTGCCTGAGCGACGATATTTCCAGCGGTCGGGTCTCAAAATCAAAAGAGTCAGGAATAATAACAGCGGAGATACCATATTCTGCCAAAAGACGCTTTTGCATAAGGGAATTAATCACGGCATGACGGACATTTGGGGCTTGATACAAGAGCGCTTCCTCAACCCTCTTTTGTATCTCTGGGTAGGGAAGCTGATATGCTTTTCTTCTATCTCCTGGCTGAAAATCGTCCTCAAAGCTAAAATCATGATGCTGGGCAAGGAAGCCAATTTGAGGATGTTCGGCTATAAATTCCGCCATAGCTACAGTGGCAGCCGGATGGATAGGCAATGACAAAATGTTCCGCAGATGAATCACGTAGGGCTTGAAATGGTTCGTCAGTTCTCTCAGTCCCTTTTTTATCGCTTGCACCTGATTCTCAAAATCTTTTACGATCTTCGCTTCATCTTGAAGCCCAGTCCTAACTTTTAAGGCCTGTACCTGGGAAGCGGCATAATCTAATGCTGGTAGTACAAAGCTATCCAGCCCTGTGGCATCGGCACTGCACTCAATCACCTTCCAACCCAGGCTCGACAAGACTCGCCCATTCTCTTTTATTTGGAGCGAGACACCATCGGTGCGTTCAGAAAAGAAATGGATGACAGCGACGGTTCCTGTATTGGATGTGTGTTCTTGCATCTCATGCATACGCAATACCGCTACTCTCCTCTATACTCCTCTAACTCCCTCCGCAATTCCTCAAGCTGCCTGTGCAAATGCAGAATGACTTCGACACCGGCGAGGTTGACGCCGAGGTCGGAGCGCAGTCTGCGGATGCGGCGTAGGAGCAGCAGGTCTTCTTCGCTGTAGCGGGGATCTTCGCCAGCCACGCTAATACCCTGGATGAATCCCAGAGAGCGCAGGCGACGAATGACCTGCACCTCCACATGACTCTGTTCGGCGGTCTCTTGCTCGCTATAGTGAGCGGCGGGCTGGCTACTGCGTATGATGATACGGGTATAGGAAGTTTCATTCATGGCGACCTCACGCTCCTACTTTAGTTGATGAATCAGAATAGCCTATCGAACGAGCAAAGGCTTCGAAGAGCCTGCGCTGCTCGTCGGTCAGGTGTGCGGGAAGTACCACTGTCACCTCGGCATAGAGATCACCACGCTTGTCCGGCTGCCCTAATTGAGGCATACCCTGTCCTCGTAAGCGGAATGAGCGCCCGTTGGCGGTTTCTGCCGGAATGCGCAGCAAGAGCCGACGGCCGTCGGGAGTTGGAATATGCGCTTCGCCGCCCAGCATTGCTACCGCAAGGGGAACCTCGATATGGGTGTGCAATGTTGTACCTTCTCGCGTGAAGCGTGCATCTGGCACGATATGAACGCGCAGGTAAAGGTCGCCACGTCCCGCTGTGCCCTGGCCACCTTGCCCAGCGATACGTATGCGCGATCCTTCATCCACACCGGCAGGTATCTTGACTTCCAGTCGCTTGCTGTTACCATCAGCCTCTGTCAGTTCGAAGACGCGCGTTACTCCCTGATACGCTTCAGCAAGAGTCACCTCTACTGGGGACTCAACATCCTGCCCTTTCGTTGCAGTTTGGCGTGTGCGTCCTGTGGTATAGGTACGCCCGCCTGCCTGATCGGAGAAACCTGAGCCGAAGTACGTCTCAAAGAAGCTGGAGAACGGCGATTGCCCACCAAAGAGGTCGTTCAGGTCTTCCTCGGTCATGGTGCGGTACTGGTAGTTTCCACCACTGAAGCCACCCTCGGCTCCCATTGGGCCATAGGCATTTGGGGCGTGTCCATATTGCTGATAGTAGCTGTCCAGTTCGTCGTACTTCTTGCGTTTCTCAGGATCGGATAGCACCTCGTTGGCTTCATTGATCTCTTTGAATTTCTCCTCGGATACTTTATCACCTGGATTGACGTCTGGATGGTATTTGCGTGCCAGTTTGCGATAGGTCTGGCGAATTTCTTTTTCAGTGGCTTTTTTGTCCACTCCGAGAATTTTATAATAATCTTTATAATCAACAGCCATAGGGCTTCTCCACTCAGTGATTTCTATACTAAATAGTTGGGTGCTAGATTTATTCATCTAGCACCCAACATTCTACAACACGATCTTAGACTTCGCGGTATTCGCCTTCGACGGTACCGGAATCGTTGCCAGTTGAATAATCCGGACCTTGAGGACCAGTGCCGTTGCTCGAGGCAGCTCCAGCCTGGCTGTAGATGTCCTGGCCGACCCGCTGCATCGTGCTCTCAAGATCGTCGGCTGCGCTGCGAACTCGCGGCATATCGTTGCTGGAGAGCGCATCACGCACAGCTTTGATCTTATCCTCTACGTCGCTGCGGACAGTAGGTGAGACTTTGTCGCCGATATCCTTTAGCGTGCGCTCGGATTGGTAGACCATGCTATCGGCACGGTTGCGCAGTTCGATCTCTTCCTTGCGCTGTTGGTCTTCCTGAGCATGCATTTCAGCATCACGTACCATGCGATCAACTTCATCCTTGGAAAGACCGCTGGAAGCTGTGATCGTAATCTTTTGCTCGCGACCGGTTGCCTTGTCACGAGCGGTAACGCTCAGTATGCCGTTAGCGTCGATATCGAAGGTGACCTCGATCTGAGGAATGCCACGTGGAGCCGGGGCAATACCTTCGAGGCGGAAGTGACCGAGGCTCTTGTTGTCTCGCGCCAGTTCACGCTCACCCTGCAATACGTGGATCTCCACGGCAGGCTGACTATCTTCCGCGGTGCTAAAGACTTCGCTCTTGCGTGTCGGGATAGTCGTGTTGCGCTCAATCAGCCGGGTCATTACGCCACCAAGAGTCTCAACACCCAGTGAAAGCGGCGTGACATCGAGCAAGAGTACGTCTTTGACCTCGCCCTTGAGGACACCGGCCTGGATGGCTGCACCAATGGCAACCACTTCGTCAGGGTTGACACCCTTGTGAGGCTCTTTGCCAAAGATCTTGCGCACCAGGTCAATCACCGCAGGCATGCGGGTTTGTCCACCAACCAGCACAACCTCATTGACATCGGTCGCACGAATGTCGGCATCTTGTAGTGCCTTCATGACCGGGCCGCGCGTGCGTTCGATCAAATCGGCCACCAACTGCTCCAGTTTGGCGCGAGTCAGGGTGATTACCAGATGTTTTGGACCGTTGGCATCCGCGCTAATAAAGGGCAGGTTGATCTCCGTCTGCATGGACGAGGATAGTTCGATCTTGGCTCGCTCTGCCGCTTCCTTCAAGCGCTGCAAGGCCATGCGATCTTGTCGGAGGTCGATACCCTGCTCCTTGCGGAACTCGTCGGCCAGCCAATCGATAATGCGCTGATCGAAATCATCTCCACCGAGGTGGGTATCGCCATTGGTCGACTTGACCTCAAAGACGCCTTCACCCAACTGCAAAATGGAGATGTCGAAGGTTCCACCACCAAGGTCATAGACGGCGATCGTTTCGTCCTTCTTCTTGTCCAGACCATACGCCAGTGAGGCAGCGGTCGGCTCGTTGATAATGCGCAGAACCTCTAATCCGGCAATTTTACCTGCATCTTTGGTTGCCTGGCGCTGTGTATCATTAAAGTAAGCAGGAACGGTGATGACTGCTTGAGTGACTTTCTCACCCAGTTTTGCTTCCGCATCGGCCTTCAGCTTTTGCAGGATCATTGCCGAAATTTCGGGCGGACTGTATTCACGTCCACCAAGCACTACGCGCGCATCACCATTTGCGGCACGCGTGATCTTGTAGGGAACGGTCTTGATTGTACGTTGTACCTCGGGATCATCGAATTTGCGACCCATGAGGCGCTTAATCGAAAAGATGGTATTCTCGGGATTGGTCACCGCTTGCCGTTTGGCAACCTGGCCGACCAAGCGCTCACCACTTTTCGTGATCGCAACGACCGAGGGAGTCAGCCGCGATCCTTCGCTGTTCTCCAGAACAGTCGGCTCACCGGCCTCAATGACGGCCACGACGGAGTTCGTCGTTCCAAGGTCAATACCTATTACTTTAGCCATTACTTCATCTCCTTAATAAAGGGATTGTTGGAACATCACAGTGAATTAAGACGATTACCACCATCCGGCTCAGGCACGATAAATCGGGTCCCTACTTTCACTGTGATAGTGTGTTCAGATTTTGTCATATCTAACAACTTCTGTCAATTAATATAACAAATATCGTTAGATATTTATTTCTTAGCGAGTATTCGCTGTATGTGGGGAGCGGGCGACAATGACTTGCGCCGGGCGAATAACCCGCTCGCCAATGCTGTAACCTGGTCGCGTCACGTGTAGAATGGTTCCTTCTGGTACGTTTGAGCGCGCTTCGGTGGATAATGCCTCGTGCCAGCGAGGATCGAACTGATCGCCAGGCCTCCCAATCTGCTTCACTCCTAGTTGCTCTAGAGTAGCCGTAAGCCTTTTAGCAACGAGCAGGATACCTTGAACCCAGGAGTTATTGGCAAGCTCCGGTGGCACTGCTTGTAGTGCTCTACCAAGATCATCGAGCACCGGCAAAATCTGGTCGAGTACGGCTATTTGTGCTGTAGTGCGCCCTTCATTCTGCTCCTGGCTCGTGCGACGCCGATAGTTGATGAAGTCGGCCTGCGTTCGACGCAACATGTCCAGGTACTCTTCGGTTTTGAGTTGCTCAGCTTCAAGCTTTTGTTTCAACTCAGTCACTGATTGAGCAGCATTCGGCGGCTCAGCTACTCCCTGGGTACTCGTTGTATCGCGCTCCTGCGCTTCATATTGCATGATATAGTTCCTTTCCCGTAGTTTCACAGCCGACCGGCTGCGATTATCCCATCCACTTATATCCCATCCTTGTGATTACTTCCACATATATCATATTTCATTTAACATATTTTGTCAAGTAAAGTAACGATTTCTAACACATCTCTAACAATTGAAGTAAAGAAATGCAATGCTCAGAGGATGAAACGAAGTAGGTGAGGACCCATTCTAGCTGGATTCACCAGCATGTTTATTGCGTTGCTGCCGCGCTAGCCTTCCTGGCCTCTTTCCTGCTGAATACGCACTAGCGTCTCACGCACTTCCCTGACTTCCTGTTCAAGAACGAGAACGTGCCTGCGAATCTGGATAATATGGCGGATACCGACGGCATTCACGCCTTGATCGGATAGTTCGGCAATCTCCTCGAGGATCGCCACGTCTTGATCTGAATAGAGACGGTTTTTTCCGGCCTGGCGTGCCGGTTCCAGCAGTCCGGCCTCTTCAAAGCGTCGAAGCATTTGAGGGGGTAGTCCTAAGAGTTGAGAGACAATACCGATGGTATATTTGGGCATGCTTGCATTGTCCCCACTCGCCTTCTGCATCTCAGGTCTTGTTCGCCTCTTCATAGAGATAACACTTCCTTTCTTTTGACCTGTCTTGCAAGCACACAAGAATGTTCCTAACAAAATATAATGAGTAATAAGGTTTTCCACGTTAAGGATACGATATCTTACAATTTTTGTCAAGTGATGCGACAAGTTAAACGAGATTATATCCAAGTAATGCGGAAAGTGAGAAGAACTATGGAGAAAGATAGGCCCATACAGACTCAACATAACGCGGATAAGATAGTTCCAGGCAATCGTCATCTGGATGATCAGGAGCCAGCAATCGTTGAAGAATTCGTCGATATCCTGGATGAGATGACTACTATCGTGCGTGGTCTGATTACACGTGGGCGGCTTCCCTGGCTTTTACAGCATCATAAACGTTCGGTTGTCCTCGCAGTTTTCAGCTTTATCAGTGGCTGTATTAGCATTGGATTGATGACTGTGATTGCCGTGCTGACGCATTCACCCTTTATTTTTCCTTCGCTTGGTCCCACAGCCTTTCTCTTTTTCTACAGGCCTAGCGCACCTGCCGCCTCTCCACGCAATGCTATTATAGGTCATGCTATTGGAGCAAGCGTTGGTTACCTGTGCCTCATAGTAACAAACTTAACTGCGGCTGGCCCGGCGCTGAGCGGAGGTTTGACATGGGCACGCATTATTGCAGCCGCACTTTCATTGGGATTGACTGCTGGATTAATGGTGCTGTTTCGTGTACCACATCCGCCAGCAGGGGCAACAACGCTGATTGTCTCACTTGGTATACTGACGCAGCCCTGGCAATTGCTCTTGCTGATGGTTGCCGTTGGACTGTTGACATTGCAGGCTATCGTTATCAATCGTCTGGCGGGTATTCCTTATCCGCTGTGGAGTCCACCCCGTGTGCGAGTCAGCGACAGACAGTGGGTTGAACGTACAACGGGGCAGCAGCAGAAAAAATGGAGCAAGAGCGGAGAGACTTTCAATGTGTCCCCACTCGTTCCAGAAGCTCGCCCAATAGCTCTGGAAGCCGCGCGTGTGTATCTAGAGCATACGCGGCCCTGGTTTATCGGTTTGCTTATCCATGGCTCGGCGCTCAAAGGAGGTGTTATACCGGGTTGTAGTGATATTGATTTTAAATTGTATCTGAAAGACTCAGCCTTTGAATCTGGCGGTAACCTTCCGCTCGACCTTTCCCTGGCAATTCACAGGGATTTGTGCAGGATTAATCCCGCACCTTTTCAGTACATCCAGTGCTTTGCATTGCCGGAACATCTGAAAGAAGATGAGAAGCGAGACATGCTTCCAATACCAGGGACCTACCACATGCTCCTTGGAACATTGCCTGTTCCCGAAGCCACACCTGAGCAGGTACGCGAGAAGGCCGCGAGATTTTTCCAAGAGTTACAGCCAAGGCTCTTTGATATTACGAATGATCTGCTTCATCACGGTGGTGGTCGGCTGGCCAGGGACGTGAGGTTGCTCTGCACTATAGTATGGCCCACGCTCTACAATGTGCTGACATTGCAGGCAGATGACCCACTGGAGGTGTGGAAACTGCCCAAGGAAGCCGCGATCGCTTTACTGCCCGAAGACGAGTCGCCTGGGAAGGAGATTCGCGTATTCTACGAACGTGTGCAAGCGTATTATCTCAGAGAGCCATCAATTGAAACAGCTTTAGGGGTTATTGAGCAGGGGGTGCGCTTTCTTGAGGCGGCGAGATTTTGGTATGAGATTACGTTGGGTCAGGGAGAGCGTGATAAGGATGAGTGAATTTGGGGCTGGTGGCATTTCACCAAGAATGGAGGGTCTCCATTCTTTAAGGGGGTTGGTCGGGAAGTCGTAATCGAGAAAGCACTCAATACAGTGTTATGTAGACACTTCTTGAGATTAAGAACGCAATAACATGTCTATTTCGTTTCATCAATCTATTTAGCAGTTTGCGAGTAAGCATACTGCTGCCTCTTACTATTCATCCGAATACTCGAGCAAATCCTTGTATCGTTCGTTCAGGTATGCAATAGAACATGCCTCGGTATCTGGATATCTGTTCTCAATAGACCTGAACAGATGAAGAAGTTGATCAGATACATATTCATTCTTAAGGAATTTTGATCGTTCAATGGCACCACTACTGTAACAAGTAGCATAAAGGCTGATCCATGCAGCTTTAGTTTCTGTTTGAAATGATTGGCTACGAGCAAATATTTCTTCTATGAACTCCGTTGCACGGAAGCTTCCATTCAGCTGCGAATTATCTCTAAACGCATCAATAATGCCCACCATTTGTTCTGTTGTCAAGGAAGGAATAACTGGAAAAAGAAGCATATTGGTTGTCCTCTTTGCTTCTGCATAATTCCCGCTCTCTGCAAAACGTCGGATCGCCTCCTCAATGTAGTCAGGGTGCATATCCAGATTTAAGAGCTGAGCAAAAGTCTCAAGAGAGAGCTCCGGTAGACGCTTACGAGCGCTTTCTCTTAGGGAAGGGATATATAGCGCATCCTGAATAGCAAGAGACACTTGATCCAAAGGGCTAGATTGGATGAAACGCAAGACATCACCTCGTCCTGGATCGCCCAAAGTCTCCCATGCCAGAGAAAAGCTACGAACAAAGTGTATTACATATGGCCAGTTCATGGGAGGAACACGCAGCAATGACCGTGGAACTTCAGAACGAAGTGCTTGTTCGCCTTCTCCTGGATACATCTGTAATACTGCCTGTAAGGCTGCTAACTGCCGATTACGTTCCTCTGGAGGACGCAGCGGTGCATGTGTTAAAAGGTCTCGGGTAAGACCATTTACTACTTCTTTAACCAATACGGGGCGGGCCCGAAGTAGAGGACCATGTTTGAAATGCTCGACTACTGCAAGCTGATCCGTCGGAAAATATGGAGACTCAATTTCATCAAAAATTCTCGTCTTTGCTGCTTTTCCCTGAATAGGTGGATGTTGGAAGAGGCAGGCAGCTGCATTTCTAATATGGTAGCGAGCAAGTTCTGCTGTGGGCTGAAAAGGTTCTTCAGGTGAATGCATTGATGGGTGTGCACAGCGATTTCGGTCTTCATACAGGCGTTTGAGGTCATCGTATTCGAGTGGAGACAGAAGCTCAAACTGGGTTTTTGCTTTCTCAAGAATGTTGCGTTCAAAATCCTGAGAATCCTTCACCTTCTGGCTTGCACAGATTTGCTCTAGTTTTGTCAATAGTTGGTGGGCATTAAGATCTCTATCCTTGCACTTTTTGGTTGAAGTGCCTCAAGCGGCGAACAGCTCATACAACGCGTCCGGTTGGATGCCGGATTGGAACTGGGCATGAAGCCAATTGAGTACCTTGCGACGATGGCGTCGCTGGATTTCACGGCGTGCCTGCCCAATGGTAACCGGACCTTGCCACTGTGTTTGCAGGCGTGTGCGTTCTTCTTCCAGAAAGACATAGGCCAGCATCGCCAACGTCCAGAAGCGTACAATCGCGAGCGCGCTCATCAGTTGATAGTGATCCAAGCCCAGTTCCTCTTTGCTATCGCCAAAGAGGACCTCGATGTCCCAGCGTGCGGCGATATGTGACAAGAGCCGCTCTGGGCTGGCTTCCACATCACTGGAGGCCCAGTAACGTACTTGCGAGAGAGGCGCATCCAAGGATCGACGCACAATCACCACCTGAGAGCGGTACAAGCTGCGCACCCGCGTCTTCACCACATGCACATACACGGTGTCCTTGCCCCTTGGCCACTTGAGGGGGATGTAGTCGCTTGCCGAGAGCTCGGCGGTATACTCCGACAATTGTTGCCACCGCCAACCTTGGGGAACGCTCGGGTCTGCTACCGCCAGCCAGCGGTTGCTCTTGATGCCAGTGGTGATCAGGAAGTTGCGCTCACGAGCCGCTCGCCAGAGACATTTAGCGCTGTACCAACTGTTGAGTAAGACATGGGTCAGCGTTCCTGCCACTGGCTCAAAGGTGCGGATCGTTTGCTCCATCAGCGCGATCTTGCTCTGGAAAGGCAGCCCTTCCTTCTCACAGACCACTTGCTGTCGATACAACTGAGGAGCCAGCGGACAGCGTCTTCCCAGCAGCACATACAGATTCTCGACCAGGCTATGACCCAGCACTCGCTTCTCCTCGGTCGTCGAATGATGCACGCCGAGTCCTTCCATCTGCTTGCCTTTGCGCTTCTGGATGGTTGAGTCGTCCCCTATCAAGTACCCTGTCACGACGGGTTGTTTGGGACGTCCTCGATGCTTCGGTTGTCCTTGGCGCTGCTGCTGCAAAGCTGTGCTCACTTGCGGCTCCATCTCCTCTCGAAAATGCCTTAGCCATCTGTCGGCTACCGCCGCTGCTTCCCATGGGGCCTCAGACAAAAAACGACTCAGGCCTGCCAAACTCGGTTGCTCTGCGATCTGACGGAGCAGTCCCGTCAGCGTTCGGTTGCCTTCACACTGCATTAACCCCAACAGCACGGTCACGAAGTGCTGATACTGGGGCTTGGAGAACACCTTGCTGAAGCGCTCAGCAAAGTGCTGCAAGGCTTCATCTAGACATATAATAGGGACAGGCATGGGTCACCTCCGTGGTCTCAAGAGTTTTTTATCATCTTCTTGATACCACATGGGGCCCTTTCCTGCTACCTTTTGAAAAGTGCAAACATAGAAGATCACCTGTGAGGTCAATTTCTCTGAATTTGGCGATAAGGTCAAAGACTACTGCAATCCATGTGGCCGCTATCGCTGCGCGGTAAGATCCAACTCAATAGCAATTTACAGCCTCAGTAACAAATGTCTTGGTATGCTCATCGTAACAATGAACAACGAGTTCATCCAAGTCGACCAAATGATCTCGAAAAAGCATAAATCTATTTCCTCGTTGAGCTTGGCAGCAATATGCGCATACTCTTTACATTCATTGTATGAGTCAGTTTAATCTTCTGCTTCTACTCCGTCAAGTGGTTCACCTAGCTCTTCCAGCATCTGCTCAATACATCGAACCGCATACTGATGCCGCTCAATCTCACATGTCTCTCCAGCCATTAGGATCCTGTGGCGAATTGTTTGTGCAAGGCGAGCCAAGCGATGCTCCTACGGACGCGGTTACCTATCAAGGGTATTTCGCCAGCAGGATCCTAATGGCTGGAGAGCCAGAGCCCACTCTCTGTTCATTGACCTATTTCATAACTCATGTCTAAACCAAAATCTCAAACCTACCAGCATTTCACGAGTAACTGAGACAGCATCATTCACTCCAACCAATAAGCTGTTCACGGCC
>CAVZTX010000005.1:0-203520 GCA_963778375.1 uncultured Chloroflexia bacterium
GGTTTCGGTGGTGGACTTATTAAAACTATCATAAGCATTATATCATTACGACAAGAGAGAGAATTAGCTACCCTTGGTTATCAGCGTCAAGTGGAGCTTGCGCAAATGGAGCATGAGTTCCAAAGAGAACTCCAAGAAGCACAGCATCAGCACGACCTTCTTATAGAATATATCAGATCCCGCCAAATTGATACACCGATAAAAGTCGTTAGATCAGATAATTCTCACATTCGTGTACTCGCAGAGGACGCTTTTCCTGAACAATTGAATACAGATGCTGAATTAATCTGTAACAGAGGATTTGATGTGATTCTTGATCCCGTAAGTGATGGATATGGTATGGTACTTGTCATAAGAGAGGATCTTATTATAGGTTTCTGGCTTCCGCCGGATTACCCTTATCAAGCTCCAAAGGTCTTTGTTGTAAAGTCTGCTGAAATCGATCAAATTCCCTTCGACTCTGGCGCATGGAATGTGGATCGCCATCTTCTTGAAGTCGTAGATGCTATTACTGAAGCTTTTTAACGAGAAACTGTATTTTCGACCAGGACATTCATTTTGGAGGATCAGATAATGTTTAGATCCAATAGTGACATTAGCGTACACATTTATGAATCAGAGTACAGAGCTATAGTTGCTGAAGCGCGACATATGGCAAGAACCGAAACCGGAGGCGATTTGTATGGTACATTCACTCATGGTAGCAGGCCCATTATCTGGCTTGCTTCTGGTCCTGGACAAAATGTGCGGCATGAGCAAGCGCACTTTGAGCAGGATACTGAGTTTACGACATACTGGGAAGCGCGCATGACCAGAGACTTTGGCCTTCAATATATTGGCTCCTGGCATTCACATCACTTTTTAGGTCTGCAGCAGCCCAGTTCTGGGGATGTCAGAGCAGCTCAAACATACGCACGCCAGCATAATCGTCAAACAACTTTAGAGATTATTGTGAACCATGAACTATTGAATTCAAGAAGAGGTGGATCAGAATTTAGCACAACATTGAGGCCCTACTTCTATCCTAATGCGCAAAATGCAGGCTATGTACTGTCAAATTTTGTCATTTTAGCTGGAGAAAGTCCAATTCGTCGGCAATTAGATAACCGAAGTTTAGCCACGCTTAACCGTGTTCCTTGGAGGGAGGCTACAGGTGATTTCCGGATGCCCGTAGTACAGGCAACTCAAAGCTCTGAGGTACAATCTACTTCTAATGACGAAATGGTTGTGATTCCTGATATACTGGGAGGGGAACTACAGAGCATAGCGGATAGTATTGAAGAACTCGATATTCAGCAAAACAGTAACAATTTCATGATGAGTATCGCTCTTAGTAGTGATGTGATCCTTGCAGTTATTATCCGAAAAGAACCTGAACTGAAAATCACGCAAATTAATTTAATAGATAAACGTATCAGTTTTAACGAGGACGTTACCAGTAGTTTACAAGAAAAACTAAAAAAGAAATTCGTTATTAACCGGAATAATATCGGAATATTAAAGAGGATTCTTCTTGAAATACCTTCCATCCATAGAGTACTCACCTCTTCTCCGGTAGTTCTTAGTCAAACAGCATCTCCCGCACAAAATTTAGATTTTGATCAAAATAGCGGTGCCAATATTCAGATAATTGAAGCTCAACTTCTCGCGACGATACAACAGCTTCAAGAACAACGAAGTACCTCTCAACGACGTGAGGCTCAAATAGAAGCGCAGCTCTTCGAGATGAAAGAACTTGAAGAAAAGCATCGCATAGCCCAACGTGAAATTGAAGAGCAACGACGAGAGGCTCAGCGACAAATTGAAAATCAGAAAACTGAAATTACTCAGCTTCAAGCTCAACTAGACATAGCTCAACAGAGCTTCGCTGCTCAGAAAGATATTGAGATGCAATTGGTCGGCCTTAAACAGCAGCTTGCAGACGAGCAACATTTGACCGAAGAACAAAAGCAACAGATGGTCGGGCTCAAGGATGCGCAACAAAAACTTGAGGAGCGCGAACGTGAAGTTCAAGATCATAGGGAACTTCTCCAGGCAGCGCGACAAAAGCTATCGGAACAGGAACAACTAGCTAATAGACTGATTGCCCTTCAGCAACAACTTGAGATGCGGGAACGTAGAACTGAAGAGCTTGAAAATCGATTACAAGGAGCGCAACAAAAGCTATCGGAACAGGAACAATTGGCTAATAGGCTTACTACTCTTCAACAACAACTTGAGATGCGGGAACGTAGAACTGAAGAGCTTGAAAATCGATTACGAGAAGCGCAACAAAAGCTATCGGAACAGGAGCAATTGGCTAATAGGCTTACTACTCTTCAACAACAACTTGAGGCTCAGAAATATCAAGCTCAACAACTAGATACTGAGCTTCGTTCGACAAAAGAACAACTGGAGGTCTTACAAAGAGTACAGAAGAGACAATTTATCAGGTTTTCAGGAAACCGTAGTGGACCAGGGAAGTTAAAACAGCTAGAAATAAAGCGTTCCCTGATCATTGAGGCAGCCGTTGCCATCATCATAATACTTGGCGGGGCATTCTTGCTCTTTCGCTTCTTCCAGGAACATACGGCTATAATCATCGGTGGGCTAATACTGCTTGTTCTGATTGTTAGCTTAGGAGGGCTGATGTTATATAGTAAAAATACCTCTTCTCCAAAGAAAGACGATAGTATCGTAGATAAATAGTCATGGGCAGATAATCATAGAGAGTGTAGGTTCACGATGGCAGCTTGGTCATATCAACAACAAGTGCGTTTGGGATACGAAGCTCAGGTACTGAGCCAGGAACTCCCCCATTTCAGATTTTACAATCCAACAACAGCCGGAGAAACGACTGTAGCGGGTAATCATACTACGGCTGCAAATAGAACGTATAGTATATCTGTTTGGGTGAGGGCTGGTTTCCCCAGCCAGATGCCACTCGCCTATATTACATCACCTTGCCCACTCTACGGGTATGGAGGTAAAACCATCCAAAGCTATGGAACGAATCACTCCATGCATGTTTTTACCCCCGATTGGAACAATTATGTGAAACCATGCCTTTTCAAAGAGGAGTTTTGGAAAGCGGATGATACCCTTTTTAAGGTATTATTGAAAGCTTTCTTATGGCTTGAAGCATTTGAGGTTCACTGCCGGACTGGCCAGCCCATCGATGCGTTTTCTTTAAGTTACTAATTCCTCTATCCAAAGAAAGGAGTACCAATTATGGCAGGAAATCAGAACGAGCAAGATGTTCAGCAATGGATGGAAAATGTAGTCAGAGGTCAGCAGCAAAAGAAAGTCTTGATCTTTGATAAAAACCTCAAGAAGCTCGTTGCTGTTGCACCCGATGATCCGCGATTAAGAAACCCCGATACTCCTGTGAAGTTCGGTGCCGAGGAAGCAAAGCGGTTCATCCACTAAGTTTCATCAAGTATCGTTCTCAGGCTGCTAATCGGATAACGGATGAGAGAAGTATGATTATCATTTCTCAAGAAACCATCGCTGGCCTATTACAAGAGACAAATCACAAGAATCAACACCTTGCTTCTTTTGTAGAGGTTGACGACGGTGATGTTTTTCTTTCCTATGAGATTGGCATCGCCAGCGGGAAAAAGCGGCGAGTAGTCAATGGTATGATAAGATTTGAAACAGAATCTCAACATACTGAAGCAGACGGTTTGCCACCAAACATAGATGTCCTTGTAGTAGCTCATATGTTAAATACAGACTCATCCATTGTTGATGAGCATCTACCTGCTCGCATACCAAACATTCATTATAATGGATGGGTTAGAATAAAACAACAAATTGAGCCTCGTTCAGTGCAAGCCGTACCTATACGTGAAGAACTTTTCTCACGTGTTTACGGCTTATATGAAACGAGTGTTCTAGCCGCGAAAACTGCCCTCATTATTGGCGTTGGTTCTGGTGGAAGTACCATAGCTCTTGAGCTTGTTAAGGCTGGAGTTGGTAACTTCATCCTCGTTGATCCAGACCGAATAGAGGTGGTAAATGTAGTACGTCACCTTTGTGGACTATCCGATCTAGGGAGATTTTAAGACAAAGGCAATTCGTGATCTGATCCATGAAAAAAATCCGTTTGCTCATGTAGAAACATACGAGCAAGCTTGTGATTGGTCTTGGAAATCAGAACTACAAGAACTCGTCAAGCGCGCAGATATTGTTTTCTGTTGTACGGACAATCGACCTAGTCGCATGCTCATGAATGCGCTTTCGGTAGCAGAAGGTCGTACATGCATTTATGGTGGAACATTCAGACGTGCTTATGGCGGCCAGGTATTGCGAGTTATTCCAGGACAAACGATGTGCTACGAATGTTTTCATCAACATTCTTCCAGAAATAGCTGAGGATCAGGAGATCGCAAGTCCTGGACAGGCGCTACAAATAGCTTATGCTGATCGACCAGTAGCTGTAGAGCCAGGACTGGCAACAGATATTGCTCCCATTTCAATCATGTGTGTTAAACTTGGTATTCTTGAAATGCTGCGGGGTACTGAAACAACTCTCGCAAGTCTTTACGAAGATCTCTCAAGTCCTTGGTTCCAATGGCTCAATCGTCGTGAGGTCGATACTGATTATGCACAATTACCTCCTTTAGAGAGTGAAGATGGTGGCTTGAGAATACTAGCATGGTATGGTATTGCAAACGAGCGCAACCCGCACTGCGCAGTATGCGGAGATTTTGTTCATTCTCACCTGGCTACGTTAGGAAAAACACTTGCTCCAGAAAATATTGCACTGTTTAGCGATGAACATACTCTTAACAGTGAGTAGTAGCGACTAAAGTATGCTCCTCCTCTCGCTCAACTGTGATAGTCAGGTCGACCTGGACTGGTCAAGAGGCGGGAAGCGTGCTTCCAACTGCAATGCTTCAGCTTCTCTTCGCAGCTTGCGCAACAAGGATGCGTAGTTGTGCATAGCCCCTTGTGTGTGAGGATGTCCAGTACCCAGCCTCTGCTCTCGGATGTGCAAAGCTCTCTGGTAGAGTGGTTCAGCTTGCTCGTATTTGCCTTGATTAAAGTAGAGAGTCGCCAGACTGTTGAGCTTATCTACCAGATCGGGGTGTTCCAGGCCTAACGTCTTTTCTCCAATAGCGATAGCACGCTTAAGATGTGACTCGGCTTGTTCATACTGCCCTTGTGCTCGGTAGAGGTTGGCCAGGTTGTTAAGCCAGGTCGCCAGGTTAGGATGCTCTGGCCCTGATACCTTCTCATCAATAGTGATAGCGCGTTGGTAGAGCGGCTTGGCCTGCTCATATTGGCCCTGCTCTGTATAGAGGAGTGCCAGGTTGTTGAGTCTGATTGCCAGTTTCGGATGTTCCAGGCCTAACGCCTTCTCTCCGATAGCAATGGCGCGCTGAAGGTGTGATTCTGCCTCATTATACTGCCCTTGTGCTCGGTAGAGGTTAGCCAGGTTGTTAAGCAGGGTTGCCAAGTCGGGATGCTCTGGACCTAACACATTTTCGCTGATATGGATGGCGCGTTGGTAGAGCGGCTGGGCTAGGTCATATTGACCTTGTGCTATATAAAGACGAGCTAAATTGCTGAGTGCGGATGCGAAGTGAGGATGTTCGGGACCCAGTGTTTTCTCCAAATTACCTTAGGACTCGTTCGTAGAGCGGCTTGGCTAGCTCATACTTGCCTTGTGTTTTGTAGAGGAGGGCCAGGTTGTTAAAGTAGGTTGCTAGATTAGGATGTTCGGGACGTAATATCTTCTCCCCGATGGCGATAGCGCGCTGCAAGAGCAACTCGGCTCGCTCAGGCTTGCTTTGCGTCAAGTAGAGGAGTCCCAAATTACTAAGTCTGGTCGCCAGATCAGGATGCTCTGGACCTAACACTTCTTCGCTGATAGCAATGGCGCGTTGGTAATAGGCCGTTGCTTCCATATATTGGGCACGGTCATCTAAATAATATCCTATTTTATTCCATAAAGCTCCCGCTTCTGCTATCTTCAATCCCCAGTGGTCGATCCAGGTGGTACATGCTTGAGCATGAGGCAGAAACTGCTGACAATGCGGCCAGGTGTGGTAATCAGTGACATCTGGAAAGGCACGATTGATGGCACATACTATTCGCTTGACCCATGTCCTCTGTGTAAGGGCATCCATGCTGGTTCGCAGCGTTGCCTGTACAAGTCTATGTACCGAGAGCATAGGCTCCTCGCGCTTACGCTTGATCAAGGAAAAGCGGAGCAAAGTACCTATGGCTTCATCTAGACGTAGAGGATCCTCTGCTAGGGGTTGGAGGAGTGGCCCGAGTTCGGATGCCCCGTTGACAAGCAACTGTTCCGGGATGGCGTCAGGGGCCAGAAAGGCACAGCAGCGTAACAATTCGGCTGCTCCAGGATTCAGCGCTTCCACTTGCTCAAAGGAGAGCGACCAGGTGGTCGCAACGGGTTCGGGGTGCTGCTTGTCGGTGCGACCGCGTCGACGTAACAAGCTTTCCTGCTGTGTGCGATACCGATCCAAATAGGAGGCAAGAGGACAGCGTGTTTCTTCGATATATGCCCCAGCTTGATCAAGGGCTAAGGGTAAACCCCCAAGTTCTTGCACGATGACCTCGGCGGCTATGCGTTCGTCAGCAGGTACTTGCTCAAAGGATGTATGGACCGAGAGCAACCTGATGCGCCGAAGCAAGAGGAGCGTTCCCTTCGCAAGATCCAGTTGCTCGACCTCGATGGGATTGGCAAGTGTTCCAGGTGCCTGTGCCCGTGTGGTAAGGAGTAAATGCCCCTTTCCACCCGGAGGAAGAAATTCCTCAACCAGCACGAGGTCATCCGCATTATCGAAAATTTCATCAACCAGCCATCATGTGTAGTTAACCAGGATTTGACTGCAGCAACTAACAGATTTTGGTCGGGTTCTGCACTTTCTGTCAATTTGAGGAGAGTCGCTAGTTCGAGGAAGCTGGTCATGATGGCACTATGGCTGGCAGCATTGACCCAGAGAATAGCGCGATACTCCTCTCGATGACGATAGGCATACTCCACTGCGATGTGTGTTTTGCCGATCCCTCCCAGGCCTGTGATAGCCTGGGGCTGTGTTAAAGCGGTGGCTTGGTGTAGTGTGAGATTCTCGTGCAGCTGCTGGAGCAGGTTCTCCGTTGAGTGAAAAGCAAGTTGCGCCTATAAGGGATGTTCCAGAAACGTGTTTTAGATGGTGAGGAAAGCGAAGGCTCGGTTCGTTCCTGTTCCAAAGTTCGGCGAATTCCCCTGGCAATGTCTTGAAAAGCCTTGTCACGTGAAGACCATTCCGTGACGGCTTTGCCTCCCGTTGGGAGCGGTTGCAAGGAACCGACCGGAAGGGCATCAAAATCGACCGGACGCAAGAGGATGGGCACAATGAGTACCTCGCCTGCATTATACCTCTCAACGGCAGCCTCCATCTCTGCATAGCACTTATCCGAGTCCACATAATCCGGACTAAGGAGGAAGAGGATCAGGGAGGCGCTCCTTAGGTGCTGCTCAGTTTCCTGCTGATGATTGGCTCCAGGAGTAATCAAACCGCTATGCCAACTTGTGATGAGATGTTGCCGTTCCAAGAGTTTGAGACGCTTCTCCAATTCTCGATGCATCGCTTCATCTTCGGGGGCAAAGGAGTAAAACATCTCAAGAGTTGGTTCACTTGCTTGCTTGGTTATCACAACTAGTCCTCTCCACAAACACTTCTAGTGTTAGACTAGCAATATACCCACTGCTAGATGATGAACTGTAGTGTACCCGATTACGGCACAGAACACAAGTATTTTTCACGACACCAGTTCCCGGAGCTTCGTATTCACGAAAACACGCGCCCACCTAAGCCAAGCGGGCGTTTTCTTTTGCCAATACTGGGGAACATTCTCTCGAAAAGGAGACCCATAGGACTTAAGGATGAAGATGAGTGGCAACCCTACGCCCACCTTATCAATCCCATCTCATGCTTCCCTCCCAAAGCTGGATGATTCGGCAACACCCTCACTCCATACGCAATACTTCCACTCTCAGGAGGTTGCAAGCGAATCTCATACCGATACGAGCCGTCCCCCTCTTGTCGGGTGTACGTCATAGGCAATGTGTGCTGTGGAACAACCGATTCGTCGCTGGCTTCGCCGTAGACGAGTTCGACGGTGAGGTCTTCGGGGCGAAGTTGGTCGGTGCGGACCCAGGCGTTGACGTTGATGCCTTCGCCGAGGCTGAGTTGGCCGTCGCGGCGACCATCGGCGTAGAGGGCGAGGCTGGCCCAGCCCTGGCGGATTTTGTCCTTCCAGGCGGCAAGGGTGCGGGCCTGTTCGTAGCGGCTCTTTTCGATGCGCATGCCTTGTTCGATGGCCGGGACGTAGAAGCGGGTGGTGTATTCTTTGACCATGCGGCGCATGCTGAAGGTGGGGGCGCAGGTGCGTATGGCCTCCTTCATGATGGCGATCCAGTGATGCGGGATGCCGTCGGAGCCGCGATCGTAGTAGGTGGGGATGATCTCGTTTTCGAGCAGCGAATAGAGGGAGAGGCTGTCTGCCTCGGCCTGCACGTTTGCGTCGTGGTATTCACGTTCTTCGCCGATGGCCCAGCCGTTTTTGCCGTTGTAGGCTTCGGCCCACCAGCCATCGAGGATGCTGCAATTGGGTTGGCCGTTGAGCGCTGCCTTCTGGCCGCTGGTACCGCTGGCTTCGTGTGGTCGAATGGGGTTGTTCAGCCAGAGGTCGGTGCCGGACACGAGGTGGCGAGCCATGTCGATGTCGTAGTTTTCCAGGAAAATGACTTTGCCACGGAATGCATCGCTGCGCGAGATGCGATAGACCTGCTCGATCAGGGCTTTGCCTGGTTCGTCGGCGGGGTGAGCCTTACCGGCAAAGATGATTTGCACGGGTCGTTCAGGATTATTCAGGATGCGACTCAAGCGGTCAATATCGCGGAAGATGAGGGTTGCGCGTTTGTAGGTTGCGAAGCGGCGTGCAAAGCCGATGATCAGGGCGTTGGGATTGAGCATGTGCTCAAATTCTGCTATCTGGACGGAACCTTCACCGAGGCGCAAGTGGTGTTGCCTCAGGTGGTGACGCACATAATTGATCAGCGACTCTTTGCGCTGCACATGGGTCTTCCAGAGCGCTTCGTCAGGGATGTTCTCGACGCGCTTCCAGAAATCGGGGTCGTCCATGTATTTTCCCCAATCCGCGTCCAGGTAGCGTCCAAAGAGAACATTCATCTCAGGAGAGAGCCAGGAAGGAGTATGTACACCGTTGGTAATGTATTCGATTGGTACCTCGTCTGCATCAACGCCGGGCCATAGGAATTGCCACATCTTGCGTGAGACGGCTCCGTGCAGCTTGCTCACACCGTTGTGCTGGCCTGTTAAACGCAGTGCCAGGACAGTCATGCCATAGGTTGGACCCCAACCGTGATCCTCGCGTGCCACTTCGAGGAATTGATCGCGTGTTAAGCCCAGTTGTCCCCAGTAAGAGTTAAAGTACTTGTCAATCAGGTCATAGCTGAAGGTATCGTTGCCGGCCGGTACCGGTGTATGCGTGGTGAAGATGGAGTTAGCGGCAACTGCTTCGCGAGCCTCACTGAAAGAAAGCCCTGTGGCGACCAGTTCGCGGCAGCGTTCGAGATTGAGGAAGGCTGCATGTCCCTCGTTAATATGCCAGGCGGCGGGAGATATGCCCAAAGCGCGTAGTGCGCGCACTCCACCTATGCCGAGCACAATTTCTTGCGCGATGCGCATCTCGCGGTCTCCACCATACAGGCGTGCTGAGAGTTCGCGGTCATTTGGTGCATTGGGGGCAACGTCGGTGTCCATGAGGTATAAGGGGACACGTCCTACCTGGAGCTTCCAGACTTTAGCGGAAATACGTCGCCCTGGGAGATCAACGTCGATAAGTACCTCATTGCCGTTTAGTATCGAGGGCGGGAATGGCGGGAGCTTCTGAAAAATGCAACTTGTCGTAAAATGCTTCCTGGATGCCGTCACGAGTAATGTTCTGACGAAAATAGCCCTGTGGATAGAGGAAGCCAACACCAACAAAGGGCAGGCCGAGATCACTCGCCTCTTTGCAATGGTCGCCGGAAAGAATACCCAGGCCGCCGGAGTAGATGGGAACAGACTCGTGCAGACCAAATTCGGCGGAGAAATAGGCAATTGTCTGGTTGGTCAGTTCGGGATAGGTACTCGAAAACCAGGTGTCGTCTGCACTTGGATGCATGTAATGATCGAAGTCTCGCATGACGTTATCATAGCGTTCCAGGTAGGCTGAATCGTGCGCCGCGTCTTCAAGCAGCCGGGGTCGCACTTCGCTCAGAAAGCGAACGGGATTATGCCAGGCCGCATTCCACAAGTCTGGGTCTAGTGTTCGGTAGAGGGCGCGGGCCTCGGGATGCCAGCTCCACCAGAGGTTATATGCGAGTTCATAGAGTCGGCTAATGCGCGAGGGCATGGTGGGGAAGACCGTCATGCGGCCAAAAACTTTCACAGGGCTGAGTTTCCTTTCTTTTCGTCAGAGGAAGTAAATGTATTATGGTGCGAGTATTGCAATTTCTACTACTATTCAGTATATCCCGTGGGAAAAATGAGGTCAATAATTAAGATGCTCAACAACGTAGAAGTTGTCATCCTGAGCGAAAGCGAAGGATCTCTCGTCATCCCTTGGTAACCTTTTGCCTCAAATACTATTGAGTAAAAGTAATGTGCTTCCAGTATCCACAGGAGAAGGTTGCCGCACATTCCACCCAAGCCCCCTCACGGCTTTTCTTTACTTGCATAGGGCTATTGCATTTACATCGCACATTTCTGAGCCAGGGTATGTCCTGAAGATGACTTTCTCCCACCTGGATTATTGGGGAGTGGGGTTCGTCTTTGCTATATTGTTCACATCCATAGAAAGGGAGAGCAGCACCCTTCATCAGTTTAGGTACCATCCTTTGGCCACATAAACAATTTGAGAAGACTACCAATTCTCCTTTTCTTACTTGAATATCATCCCCTTGTTGCCCACTTTTCCTAGAGGGCCCTGTTTGTTCTTTAGACTCTTTCTTAATCGCTTTGTATAACTCTTCCCAGACCATTTTAGCAGTTCTCTGAGATTTTTTTCGAATCATTAATTCGTGCCTATCTACATGAGATAGTATGTTTAGACTACCATCATAGATAATTTCTTCATCAATGATTGCGTGCTTCATATGCGCCTTTGGATACTCTAGGACCTCTATACCTTCCTTTTTGAGCATATCTTCGATTTCAGAGGATATTTCAAATCGTTCACGAGGATCTATCACAACGGTGACAGTAACTCCCATTTTACGCTTTTCAGATAAAATATCTAGAAATTCCTTTGCCCTGTTTGCAAGATAAGGACTAACGATAACTATACATCTTTTCGCTGCCTCTAAGTCCTGCTTAAAGCGAGGATAAAATGTCGTTTCATTCAAACGTTCTTCATAGAAATTCTCAGGATCGAGTTGGCTATTGCCCAGTAGTTGTTGTAATTTTTTACTTTCCAGATGCCTATTTTGCCTTTCCACCAGAGTGCTCGGTGGCAATTCTAGGATCTCGGATGAGTTTATAATGCTTGAATTTCTCGCCTCTAAATTTACCTTACGCAGAATAGAATCTTCTGGAAAATATAATCCACCTTCCTTATAACAGGCGGTTTCGATATGTCGGCTATTAGCCACAACAATCAGTTTGTGTCTAGCTCTTGTGATGGCAACGTTTATCAAGCGCATTGCATCTTTGCCGCTTACGATAAATTCTCGTCTGGGAGGAACCGGCGATGATTCAACTGTATCGAAAATAACAACGTCGAATTCAAGCCCTTGAAATTTGTGGACGGTTCCAGCTCGTACGAGATGCTTCATGCCATTGTCTTCAATCAGACGTTGCAGAAGTTTTGCCTGCTTGCTATAGGGTGTGACAATCCCAATTCTTTCTGTACCTTCCTGATTTGGATGGTTTCCTAACGATAATAATGTCCGCCGAGCAATAGCGATGGTACAAAGGGCATGATAGATGTTAAAGCGCGAACCTGATTCAGGCCGAATTGCAACAGGTGAAGCATCGCTTGTATCGCATAACACAAGATGTTGTCCAGGGACAGGCTCAATATGGGCAAGTTGTTCTCAAGGGACTCTTGTTAATTCGTCATGCAAGAGCCCTTTATAAACATATTTGCTTGCAATAATCGAAATATGTGGATGCATGCGAGATTGATAGTCGAGCATTACGCAGGCTTTATGTCCATCAAGATCGGTTTTAAGAGTGATACCAAGCCTAGAAAATAGATCGGTACCCAACCATGATACTGCTAGCTTCTCCTCATCTTCTAGTAGTCCTTTGTTGTCTTTTGATGAGCATATTGGCGCAAGTTGTTGAGGGTCTCCAATGGTTATGACTGAACGATGAGCCCGTGAAGCGGCAATATAAATAGCAGGCATAGGTGCTGCTGAAATTTCATCAACGATTACGACATCGAAGCGACGGTCTTTCAATGCGGCACTCATGTATAGTTTACTCAGGGTGGTTGCCACTATCTGTGCTTCCGCTAAGATTTGTTTCTCTAGCTCCTGGAGTGCCCGGTTGAGTTCTTCGATTTGCCCACGTATAGCTGTACTAATTTTGTTGAGTTCTCGCTCTTGCTGCTGAAAATATTGTTGTGTGGCTTCCAATCTCTGATCGCCTTCAATCAGGCGTTGTTTTAATGGTAAGATTGAAGCCTGTAGACTTGCAATGCGTTCTGCAGCTTGAGTTGGGGTATTTAGTTGACTCCTTATTTGTTGCAGGCGACGTACATGCTTTTCAAGCTCTGACTCGCAGACAGCGCGTTGTGCGTAAGCTCGATTTAATTGCTCCTGTAGCGCTTTTTGTCTCTCTGCGATCCACCAGATTTGGTAATTGATATCTGAAACTTCTCTTTCTAATGTATTGATGCGTATACCTTTAAATATCCGTGTGAGTTTGCTCAATTGTTGAGCAGTAGCGAGTTGTGTTGTTCGATTGTCCTGCTGCTCTTTGAGTTGATGGTAAGCAGTTCCCAAACGAACGTACTCTGCATTTACAGGCATCAGTTGCTGCTCGATAGTCCGATATTGCTGCATAGTTTGCCAGTAACTTTCTTCCCATACAGTCTTTTCCCTGGTTAGTGCTGTTATTCGCTGGTTCTCAATAGTCTGCAATCTGTCTAACTCTGATTCTAAGCTATTACACTAGTAGCCGCTTGCTGACGTTGGTTCCCCCAGTCATTTTGTATCTTCAGACTGTCGGTTATTAATTTCTGTAAATCTCCTTCAACTTGACACAGAGATGTTTCAAGCTGTTCCCTTCCTTGGTACAAATGAGCAGACTTGCGTTTAGCGATAGCTGAAATGGAAATATTTTCATACTCTGTCTTTTTGAGTTCAGGAAGCTGGGTTGCCCCATAACGAAGAACCCTTCCTTCGCGCAGTTTGTTATTCATACCTGCCTTGCTGCACAAGTCAGCAACTTGCTTAATGGCATTATCTACCGCAATGTTAGTATGTGAAGTGATAAGCACTGTTCGTTCTGAAATGAGATGCTCAAGCGCAATAGCTGCTAAAGTTACTGTCTTTCCAGTACCTGGAGGCCCGATAATATACGTAACCTCGCTACCCAAGGCCATATTGATTGCTCGCCTTTGAGATTCATTCGGTTCAAATACGGTGGGAGATATTGAGGATGGTACTTCGCTGCAATATGATTGCTCTCCGAACACTTTCAGACCAAGTTTTTCGTCATACTCCAAGGTATTTTGAAGCGTTTCACGTAGTCGCCTAGTGAGCTCAATGCTATCGTCTAATAAAGTGATCTGTTTTAGAGCTTCTGATGGGAGGGGGTTACTTGTTGCGATAGTTATCTTCGTACCAGTTGAGGTGACAATCATCGGTTTGATTGATGTACTGCCAAGTTCTTTGATACGTACAGGGGTATCATCTTCAGGAGTCCAAGGTTCTATTAGTGAGTATTGATAAAGGTAGAAACCGTTTTGTTCTCCACAGGGTTCCCCATCAACTGCGATATAGGATCTCGAATTACTGCCTTTTTCTTTTACCTTGATCTCGATTTCTAATGCTCTGTCCATTTCCGAGAGCATTTGCTGGGGTGAAATAACTACAGTGTTAACCAAATCAACCTTCGCATTCTAACATCATCGTATACGATTGTATGCTGTGTAGCCATTAGAAGGCTTTTATGCAATGGGGGATAAGATGCTGCTTCTATACGCAAGATTAAAGGAGGCAAAAGTATAAGGGTCGTGGAGAGAAAAGCAGTACTAAAAGATGTTCAAGCAAATTCCGAGTCCCCCAACTCAATTATAGTTGCCTAAATGCTGGTTAAGCATACATGACGAAGCCTTGGCTGTCAATGTGATGGGAAATTTGGAAAGTTCTGGTCAGTATCAAGATTGCCTTCCTGTGTCAGATGTTCTATACTACTCTTGCTGTAGAGGCGAACTTTAAAGTTACCCGAAAGCTTGATTAGACCAGGAAGGCAATTATACTATGGCGAGTCCTAGAGGCACTCGTACGCCAGGTGCTCGGTATCCAGAAGACAGTCCACTGAAACCCTCACGCAGGAGCAACGAGACTTTGTGGTCGCGGCAGTGGAGCATGATTGTGGGGGTTATATTGCTTGTGGTAGCAGCTCTATGGCTTGGGTGGTTGCTATTGCATAGGGGAACATCAGTAGGTCTATCCCTCTTACCATTCCCTGGGTTGCCTCCTCTGAATACACCGATTGGGCAGCCTTCTCCATTGGTGGCGGCTGGTGTTACGCTAGGGCGCCCTTCCCAGACGCCAGCGCTGAGTCAGCAGCAGGCACTACTGCTTGCAGGGCAGCTTGAACCCGATGCGGCTGCGAATGCGAAACAGACGAGCAGTGAATATGTGCTCCTGAATTATACAAATACAAGCTCGTCTACTTCTCATTCGAATTTGCGCAATGTTCCTGTCTGGTTGGTGCAGTATCAACAAATTCCGCTTGCTTCCGATTCGTCTGTTGATCCCAATGCACCTGCTCACGCGACATATGATCTTTACGTCTTTTTAGATGCGAATAGCGGTAAGGAATTGCTGAAGATTTCGGCTTGAGCTATCAGGCTTCGTGCATCTTAATCCAGCCATGACGCAATGCATGGACCACAGCAGCAGTTCGATCATTCACGGACAGCTTCTTGAGGATAGACGTGATGTGGTTTTTCACCGTCTGGTCGCTGATCTTCAATGACTTGGCGATTTCCTTGTTGCTGTTGCCTCGTGCGATATAGTCCAGAATTTCCACCTCGCGGCTGGAAAGCGGTGAATAGAGGTCTTTGGTGGCGGTATCTTCCTCTTCCACGGCCAGTTCGCGGAATGATTTGAGGACGCGGCTGGCGAGTTGGGGCTTCGAGAGTACGTCGTCGTTGATCAAATATTCGCCCCGACTGACCCTGCGTACAGCATCCACCAGTTCTTCGGGTGTGATATTGCGGGCATAATACGCGGCTGCGCCAACCTTGATAGATTGAAATAGACGCTCCTCGTCTTCGGATGGGGTAAGGACGATAATTGCCATACGTGGAGCGAGATGACGCATCTGTCGTGCTATCTCCAGCGCGTCAGATGCTGTGAGACCTGCGTCGATAATCGCCACATCAGGACTGCCTGTGCGGACTAATTCGAGGACCTCCGTGCCATCGGTGCATGTACCAAGAATTATGCAGTCACCCATTTGTTCGAGAGTGGAGCAAATACCTTGACGAAATAAGGGTTGCTCATCAATGATGATGACCCGTATTGTATCCATAGAATCCCTCACAGCAGCGCAGCCTATCTAGCTAAATGCGTTCCAATCGACGCAATGTGGAGTTGATGCCTACACGCAGGCACTCGATGACACCTTTCCCAGTTACGGCTATCGACTCGTAGCTGGGAACCCGGTAAGGATTGAGGTACTGTTCCAGCACGGACACGGGAAGGATTTCTTGTAAATCCCGCTTATTCCATTGCATAACCAGGGGAAAGTCATTTATGTCCTTGTTCATGCGACGAAGCTGCTCTTGTAGTTCGTTCCAGCTTTCGATGTTCTCTTGCAATTTGCTGGCCTGGGAGTCAGCGACAAATACAACACAGTCAGCACCTTTGAGGACAGAGATGCGTGTCTGCTGGTACAGTACCTGGCCGGGGACGGTGTACAGTTGAAAGCGAATCGTGAAGCCATGAACCTTGCCAAGTTCGAGGGGTAGCAGGTCGAAATAGAGAGTACGTTCAGTTTCTGTATCTATGGAGACCATATCCCCTACATCTTGTGGATTGACGGCTTGATGGATGTAATGCAGATTGGTCGTTTTACCGCAAAGACCGATGCCGTAGTAGACGATCTTGCAGTTGATTTCGCGTTTGGCCATGTTGATCAGGGACATTGGTGGTTGTTCTCCTACCCGCTCTTGCGCGCCACTTTCTGAATGCTCAGTATACCACTTACGGAGCTGTAGAGATGAGATGGCGTCTCCTCCCAAACCGGGGTTGTTTGTGGTTGCCCGGCTGCAATCGTTCGCTCCTTGTTACGGGACAGTATACCTTATTTCACGGAAATGTCAAATAAGGTGTGAGGCCGCATTACAGGCTGACCTTATTTCTATTAAACAAGAGTATACTGCTTTTTCCCCTTATCTTACGCGCTTGTGTAAGCAGAGTCCTTGCTTTAACCTATGTTTGGTACTTATGGGCTAGTAACTGGGCATCTACCAGTTCAATAGAGTTCAAAAAACTCATCCGTCCCCAAGGTGGGAATGAGCTTTGGGGCCAACTTTGTCAGGGGTCCTGTTTGCGTCCAGAGCTTCAACCAGCCGTCGACACTTGAGCGGTAACACATGCGCTCTACGCTGAACAGCCGCTTCGTTGGATCGGTGAGGGTGAAACGGAACACTGGAGCGTATTGGGCGTAGCGATCCTGCTCGGCCCGCAATTGCTCGGTGATGCCCGGCCTCGACATCCCGAAAGGTCGTATTATGCTCAAAATCTCTTCGTAATCGGGACCAGCTTGCTCGTAGACCTCGATCCGGTCGTGCTTGGCAGCAACGCGGTAGCGGCGGGCTTCAGGGTGCTGCTGTAGCTCAGATTCGATGACTGCTACCTCCTCTGGCTGAATCAGAGCTGGACGCTCTTTGGCCAGGGAAACCACGCCGTTGACGCTCTCGGTGATCTTGAAGCCTGATGGTAGTTCGGTGACAGGTTCACCTTGATTCTGATCCGTACGAGCAAAGTAATAGCGTGGCTTGCCTGTCCTGGTCTGTCCTTGATACAAGGTGTAAGTATGACCTTTGCGATTGGTGTAATTGATGGGCATCATGACCCTCCTGATGCTGTAAACAAAGCGAGCATTGATACGTTTGGTTTTCAGTTTTTATAAGCTGTTTCATTTTAGCATATCTGAGCGTACGCCTTGGCACAAAATGCGGGCTTGGCAGGTGCTTCAATTTATGGTACCCTTGTGATACAGAGACATTTTTAGCTGCATCATGTTTCTGGCATGCTTCGAGATAGGCATGTGTTCTCCTCAAAGAAAGGCAGGGTTGAGATGACAACCGTTGAACGACCATCGATGGTTCTTCCTGCTGATTGGGTGCCAGGGCCGAACAAGGCTCATGGACATATGATGATTATGCATCGTTGCCTGATGATGGGCAACGATACGAAATTATGAATGGAGTGCTGGTGATGGCTCCTGCACCTGATGGTCCACATCAAGATGCTGTATTACGTATTGCTCATTACCTGTTAGTGCATGTCGAGTTTACCGGCTTAGGCAAGGTGCGTGTTGCCCCATTTGATGTACAACTGTCATCGAAAGATGTGTTTCAGCCGGATGTATTTGTCGTACTCAATGCTCACCTGAGCAGAATGCAAAAGAAAAAGATGATGGGTGCGCCTGATCTGGTTGTTGAGGTAGCTTCGCCCAGTACAGCTCTTTTGGATCGAGTGAACAAGTATGAAAAGTATGCCGAAGCTGGTGTTCAGGAATATTGGATTGTCAACGTTGAGGCGGGTACTGTTCAAGTTTCAGTGTTAGAATCTGGTAAGTATCATTCACTCGGCATCTTTCGTGGACAGCAGACTTTACCCTCTCGGATAGTGTCAAATCTACCTATACAGGTGGAGCAATTTTTCCCCTGACACGCTCTTGACCCTCGCTTGCTCACCCTCTATACTAAATCGCAGAGTACGTGCATTCAGGAGCAAAGAAAGCATGCAGTGTAATTGGGGGATCCTTGGTCCAGGCTACGTTGCCACCCGCGCCGTTATTCCTGCTATTCAACAAGTACCGGCGCTCGTGTGTTGGCAGTAGCAAGTAGCAGCAAAGAGCGTGCACAAGCGGCTTCGACGCAATTTGGTATTGAACGTACTTATGATAGTTATCAGTCACTCCTCGATGATCCCGATGTACACACAGTCTATATTGCCCTACCCAATCACTTGCATCGAGAATGGACGGTCCGCGCAGCACGGGCTGGGAAACATGTGTTGTGCGAGAAACCACTGGCTATGAACGCTGCTGAGTGCGAGGAGATGATCGCGGCCTGCCAGCAAGCCAATGTGCTGCTGATGGAAGCCGTAATGTATCGTTTTCATCCACGTATGATCTACTTGAAACAGATGCTCACCAATGGTGAATTGGGCGATATTCGTTTCCTACACGCTGCATTTTCGTTTTTCTTTAACGCGCCGGATAACTATCGTGCTCGCCCAGAGTTTGGTGGAGGCGCGCTGCTGGATGTGGGGAGCTACTGTGTCAATGCTGCTCGCTGGCTGATCGGTGCCGAACCTGAAGATATACGAGCGTATACTTCTTATAGTCAAGATATTGACATAAGTACGAGTGCTGTGCTGCGGTTTGAGCGGGATGTGTTCGCTCATATTCAGTGCAGCTTTAATGCGGCTGAATATCAGGTTATTGAGGTGGTGGGAAGTAGTGGTGCTGTGACTGCTCCGTTGGCGTTTACTGCATGGCGAGGGGATATGACGACGTTGATGATTCAGCGGGGAGGAGTTTTTGAGCGTAGGGAGTTTGCTGCTGCTGATCCTTATCAAGGGATGGTAGCACATTTCACGGAGTGTGTGCTGGGGCGTGCGTCGTTGTTGTATCCACCTGTGGATGGGCTTGCAACCTTACGCGTGTTAGATACGTTGAAAGATGTAGCGAGTTCCCATTGACGAGGAGCTTGGAAAAGGCTAGACTAGAGCAGAAGACAACAATAGATTGTTAAAAATAGATAAGATGGAGAGTAGGAAAGATGGCTCTTGATGCCCTTGTTGATACGGACTTTGAGGTAGTTATAGGCCTTGAAGTTCACGCACAATTGCTGACGAATAGCAAGATGTTTTGCACCTGTAGTACCGACTACGCGAATGCCGCGCCAAATACACATGTTTGTCCAATATGTATGGGTATGCCAGGCGTGTTGCCGATGATCAACGAGCAGGCCGTTGCTTATACTATTATGACGGCTCTCGCACTGCACTGTTCAATTCCAGAATATTCTAAGTTCGACCGCAAGAATTACTTCTATCCTGATTTGATGAAGGGCTATCAAATTTCGCAGTATGATATTCCTCTGAGCCGGAACGGATACCTGGAGATCGAGTACGATGGGAAGACGCGGCACATTGGTATTCATCGCGTGCATCTCGAAGAGGATACTGCCCGTTTGCTGCATCATCCAGGCTATAGCCTGGTGGATATCAATCGTGCCGGTACGCCGTTGATGGAGATTGTCAGTGAGCCAGATATGCGCAGCCCGGAGGAGGCGCAGCTCTATATGCAAAAGCTACGTGAGATACTTGTGTATCTGGGCGTCTCTTCGGGACGTATGGAAGAGGGAAGTTTGCGTTGCGATGCGAATATTTCGGTGCGACCGCGAGGACAGCAGGAGCTGGGTGTCAAGACCGAAGTGAAAAATATGAACAGCTTCCGTTCGGTGCGACGGGCACTTGAGTACGAGGCGCAGCGTCAAATCGATCTTGTGCGTTCTGGACAGGCCATTTATCAAGAGACACGCGGCTGGGTTGAGACAAAGGGCATTACGGTGTCCCAACGGAGCAAGGAGGAGGCGCACGATTATCGCTACTTTCCTGAGCCGGACCTGCCGCCGCTAGTGATTAGCCGTGCACGAGTGGAGGAGCTACGCGCGCAATTGCCGGAGTTGCCCGATGTTCGCCGTGCTCGATATATGTCCCAGTATGGACTTTCCGCGCAAGATGCAAATGTACTGACTGAAGATAAAGCGCTGGGCGACTACTTCGAGCAGGTGCTCGCGGCTTCACATGTCAGTGATCTCAAGGTGCGAGCCAAGGCAGCCAGTAACTGGTTGCTCAGCGAGGTAGTGCGCCTACTCAAGGCAAACGCTCTGGCAATAACTGCCTGTCCACTTGCTCCATCTGCACTGGCAAATCTGCTGGATCTGCTCGATAACGGGCGCATTACCGGCAAGCAAGCCAAGGAGGTGCTGGACGAGGCATTTGCTTCTGGCGAATTGCCTGAGACCATCGTCACGAAAAAGGGCATTCAGCCTCCAATTAGTGATTCGGGTGCGTTGGAACGGATTATTGAGGAGGTGATAGCGAACAATTCCAAGGCGGTGAATGACTACCGCGGCGGAAAGACCAATGCCTTGCAAGCATTGGTAGGTCAGGTGATGAAACAAACTCGCGGTCAGGCAAAGGCCGATATCGTACAAACGCTTTTACGGGCGAAACTGGATGCATAGTGCATTCTTTGAAGGGTCCTAGAAACATTTGAATAGATTTAGAAAGGCGGATTGCAGACAATGCACGAAGAAGTGAAGTCTACCGCATTGAATCCCTATACTATGGCGGTTCAGCAGTTTGAGGAGGCCGCTAACAAGCTTAACCTATCAGAGGATATGAAGGAGATTCTGCGGCAGCCTAAACGAGAACTGACGGTCAATTTCCCGGTACGGCTTGACAGTGGCCGTATCAGAACCTTTACAGGCTATCGCGTACAGCACAATGTGAATCGTGGTCCTGCCAAGGGAGGTATTCGCTATAGTCCTCAAGTAACCCTGGACGAAGTCAAAGCTCTGGCAATGTGGATGACCTGGAAATGCGCAGTTGTAGCCATCCCTTATGGAGGCGCAAAAGGCGGCGTGATTTGCGATCCCAAGGATATGAGCACCGGTGAGTTGGAGCGTCTGACACGCCGCTATGCAACCGAAATATCGATCATCATTGGACCACATGGAGATATACCCGCTCCCGATGTCAATACAAACTCGCAAGTAATGGCGTGGATCATGGATACCTATTCCATGCATGAAGGTTACTCCATCCCCGCTGTGGTGACCGGCAAACCACTCTCAATTGGAGGCAGTGAAGGCCGTAACGACGCAACCGCAACCGGTGTGTTGTTCGTCACCCGCCAGGCAGCTAAGCGCCTTGGTATGCCCTTGCAGGAAGCCAGGGTAAGTATCCAGGGCTATGGTAATGCTGGCTCTATCGCTGCACGCCTCTTCCATAACGAGGGATGTAAAATCGTGGCGGTCAGCGACACGCGTGGTGGGATTTATAATGAGGATGGCCTTGATCCGTCGGTTGTGCTGCGTCATAAGCAGGAGCGAGGAAGCGTTGTGGACTTTCCTCATGCCCAGCAGGTGAGCGTGTCGGACGTGCTAGAAGTGCCCTGTGACATATTGATACCTGCCGCGACCGAAGGTGTGATTACAGCAGCAAATGCTGACCGCATTTCGGCGCGTATTGTTTCGGAGGCAGCTAACGGTCCAACTACCCCGGAAGCAGACAAGATTCTTTTCAACAAAGGTATTGTTGTTGTGCCCGACATCCTGGCAAATGCCGGTGGGGTGACGGTCAGCTATTTCGAGTGGGTGCAGGATCTTCAAAGCTTCTTCTGGGGCGTTGAAGAGATTACACAGAAGCTCGAAGTGATTATGAACCGTGCCTTTGCTGCCGTAGCACAGAAGGCCGATCAATATTCGTGTGATATGCGTCTGGCTGCCAATATGCTGGCGATTTCACGTGTTGCCGAAGCGACACTGGTACGGGGTATCTATCCGTAGCCAGATATTTTCGGCAAGGAAAATTACCAGGGTGAGGCTTGCTCCCACCCTGGTAACAGTCACTGTCAGATCAACTACCGATTCTAGTATCCGCCGCGTCGTAAATCGCGCCTGGGCTTTTTCGGTGCAGGCTTCGGCGGCTTGACCGGTCTACCAGGTTTAGGTTTCTTGCGCCCGCGTCCGATAGGCCAATTCCCGTCCTCCTCTTCATCCTCATCTTCCTCATCGAAGAAATCTTCTTCTTCCTCCTCTTCGGCAGGCACGAAATCTGTGTCTGTGTCAGCCAGGTCCTCATCCTCTACTGCTTCGTCAAGTGTGTCGTCTACCAGGATGTTTGGAAGATCCAGATCATCGACTTCGTCGGTCAGCTCGTCGAACTCCTCAGGCTCTAATTCAGGCTCAGCCTCTGGCTCAATGACCTCTTCGGGTGCTGGCTCAACGGCAGTGCGTGAATACGTTTCTGTGTAGCCATCACTCATGTTGCTACGCACTGGTCTGCGTAGGCTTACTGGCTCGGGAGTATCGGGTTCAGTTGCTTCAATTCCATCCTCGGGTTTGGGTGCGCCGATTACTCTGCGGCCAGCGGCCACATCTAGCCAGAATTGTGAATAGTAATGTGGTCGTTCTGCGTCTTTCTCGCTATCTTTCCTTGTCATGCTTCCACCTTTTTGTGTAGGGGCGGCTCCTTTCTGTGAGCGCCCGGAACTCAAACCGTGCTGAAAGTTTCTACTTGCTTGATTAAAGGGCTAGCCCCTACAAACAACGTAATCCGTGCCACTTGCAGGGCATGCTTTGCAGCTATTTTCTCGGCCCCGCTCGTAGTGTATTGCTCCTGACATGATATGAAGAAAGTTGCAACCTGTCAAGATGCCTTCCAAATTGGTTAGCATGGCTTGAGAAGCGAATTGAAGGGCTGTCAAGCCCCCAAGTGCATGAATTTTCTGAATCAGGATGTTGGCACGAGCATGTCAAGGACTTTATAATAGAATAGAACGGATTGGAGGGATGTCGTACTCACAAGGGTTAGCTTGAAAAAAAAAGAGAAGAGTTTATTTTTATGGTGGGAGGTTGGAGGATCTGGGCCACAGTGCGCTCTGCTCACGGTGGGTGGCTGGGAGGCGCCGGGGCGATGTCGCTGCCCGTGGCTTGGTGGCTGCGCGGAGCCGACGCTCCGGGAGCCGATCCCTGCTGGCCGCCGAGTGAGGTGTGCGCGGACAGCTTGGACGTCCGCTTGCGCAGCCCAGGCCAGCAGCCGGCTAGGATGGTGGCCTCATGGTGAGCGCGCTCTGACCACGGAGCTGAGCGAGCTTAGGTGCTGTTTCATGCGTTGATGACCAGTCGATCTGCCATCTTGCGCGATAGAGCGCCACACCTGCGCATCGCTCCACTGCTCAGGGGAGAGCGTGTGACGCGGCGCCGCATAGGTAGAGCGTCTCGGCTTGGAGCTGCCGTTGCTGCTTGGCAGCCTTCTTGCGTTCCTTGCTGCGCGCCCGCTCGGCCGCCTCGTGCGGGAGTGAGCAGGCAATGAGCCGACCGGCAAAGCGCTGCCCTTCGGCCAAAGGCGACGGAGCAACTGTGCTGCCCGCTGCCCTGTGCTTGAGCCAGGCCAACACGTCGAAGGGAGTGCCTTGCCCATCAAGCAGCGGCACCTGATGCACGGCCAGGCGCACCAGCAGTGAGCACCGCCTGCACGACGTAGGCCAATGCTTGCGCCGACAGTAGCCGCGGGCAGCGACCAGCACAGCGCCGGCCTGCACGACAAAGAGCGGAAGCCCCGGCCGTGTGGCGGTCACTGACTTTGACACCAGCAAGCGCCCGGCTAGCAAATCATAGCCCAGATGCACACGCCAATCGTCACCGGTGCCCCCTGGCGCTTGAGGCGCGTGGCATCGATGAGCCGATGCGTTGCACAGGCAGCGTCACCGCGCGGGTCGGGATGGCCAGGCACTGGACAGCAGCCATAACAGGAAGCTACGCGCCTTGCGCAACTGCTTCTGCCAGGCGACATGCGAAATGTTGGCCAAACCAATGAGCACCGCCCAGGCCCCCAACTGGCGCATGGAGGGCGCACACAAGACGTAGGCCAGAAGCCCGCGCAGCAAGTCGGCCACACAGCGCAGGCCGCGGGCCGTACAAAGGCCCCCAGCACGCGCGCCTGCTGCTCATAGTCGGCGGGCAACTGGGAGATGACTGCTGCTCGCAGCTGCTGGATGAGTGCCTGAGTTGAGACGAGAGTGAGATATGTGGTAATGGGGCATGGTATTGGAAAGTAAGTGTATGTAAAGAGAAGGGGAGAGGGGGGCCCCTACCCGACCCTGTACGCCACTTTGAAACGTCTTAGTTGTAACAAAGCAACAAAGTAAGCAGATTTCCCAGACATTCCTTTGTAGGCGTACGCTGGTCGCTCTGGGCACTAAAGTAGTGCCACTTATATTGGAGGAAATAATTTGGCGAGGATTCTCGACAGTATTGATAACCCTGCACAGTTGCGTACTTTGACACCGGTGCAGATGGAACAGTTGGCCGAAGAGATTCGGCGTGAAATTATCGAAAAAGTCTCGGTGAAAGGTGGCCATCTGGCTCCTAACCTGGGCGTAGTTGAGCTAACAATGGCCCTGCACTATGTCTTTGATACTCCGAATGATTTGCTGGTCTGGGATATTGGTCATCAGGCCTATGTACATAAATTGCTGACAGGCCGTCGGGATCGCTTTCAAACAATTCGCCAGTTTGGCGGACTTTCGGGATATCTCAGGCGCGAGGAGAGCGAATATGATGTGTTTGGGGCAAGCCATGCCAGCACCTCGATCTCGGCAGCGCTGGGATTAGCGGTTGGGCGCGATCTGCAAGGCCAGAATTTTAAGGTCGTTGCTGTGATTGGTGATGGGGCATTGACCGGGGGTATGGCGTTAGAGGCAATTAATAATGCAGGGAGTTTAAAGAAAAATCTTATCATTGTATTGAATGACAACGACAAATCGATTTCGGATAACGTTGGTGCGTTACACCATTACCTGGGTAATGTGCGTCGCATGCAGACAAGCCCAAGTTATCGGCGACTGCGAGAGATGGCGAAAGGATCGATTGAAAAATTCCCTGTAGTTGGCGATAAGATGCGCGAAGCTGCCGGTCTAGCCGAGATGAGCTTCAAGCAATTTGTGATGCATAGCAAGAGCGGAGCGATCTTTGAGGAGTTAGGTTTCAAATTCTTTGGGCCTTTTGATGGTCACGATCTGCCGTTAATGCTGGATGTCTTTGAAAACGTGAAGCGTATCCAGGGACCGGTGATAGTGCAGGTGGTGACACAGAAGGGTCGGGGATGGGAGTATTCGGAAAAAGATTCGACCAAGTGGCATGGCCCCGGCGCGTTTGATTATGAAACCGGGACGATCAAGAAAAATGCAGATGATCCGCCGACCTACACTGAAGTTTTTGCTGACACGTTGGTTGCGTTGGCTGAGAAGGATGCATCTATTGTTGGCATCACAGCGGCTATGGCTGAAGGTACTGGATTGAAGAAAATGCACCAGCGTTTTCCAGAACGGTACTTTGATGTGGGCATTGCCGAACAACACGCGGTTACATTTGCGGGTGGGCTGGCTGTGGCGGGAATGCGTCCTGTCGTTGCCATTTATTCGACATTTTTGCAGCGGGCTTTTGACCAGGTCGTGCATGATATCTGTATGCAGGATTTGCATGTTGTGTTTGCGATGGATCGCGCCGGGATCGTGGGTGAAGACGGGCCTACCCAGCATGGCGTATTCGATATTGCATACTTGCGTCCTATACCGAATATGAAGCTGATGGCTCCAAAGGATGAAAATGAGCTGCGTCACATGCTCTATACCGCTATATCTATGGATGGGCCTATAGGTTTGCGCTATCCACGTGGGAAGGCTCTGGGTGTACCACTAGATTCTGAATTGCGTATGCTAGAGATCGGTAAGGCGGAGTTGCTGAGTCCTTCTACACTTGAAGAGGCGGAGCGGCAGGATTGTGTGATTCTTGCCTATGGATCAATGGTGGCGGAGGCAGAACTGGCGGCGCAAGAGTTGGCTTCAGAGGGGATTGCAACAGCGGTTGTAAATGCTCGTTGGGCCAAGCCGCTTGACGAAGCGTTGATTCTGCGCCTGGCAAAGAGCATCCGATGCGTCGTAACGGTCGAGGATCACATGGTTGCGGGCGGCTTTGGCAGTGCGGTGCTTGAATTGTTAGAGGCGCATAAGCTGCATGATGTTGATGTGCGAGTGATTGGGCTTCCCGATAAACTTGTTGAGCATGGTGCACCTTCTATTCTCAGGGAACTCTACGGTCTGACCTCGTCGCATATCAAGGATGTGGTGCGCGAGCTTGTGCATAGCGAGACGAAGGGGTATGAGTTGGCGCATGGCGGGGGGGCTTAACTGGATGAAAAGTAAGGGCTCTCTCGCTCTGCTATTGCAATGCGCCCTTTCTCCCGCCCTTCAATACCAAGAATTTTCGCCCGTTGCGTGATACCATACCAGCCACGTTGTGGAAGTTGGCGCATGACTTCCCACTTGGGGGCAGTTGCATAGCATCTCTTCAAGATTTCAATTTCCTCCTTTGCTAGACTTTATCCAATCGCTAGACAAAAAACGGAAGGCAGAGTAAGCTGCTCTCAAAATTCGTTGCAATGAAAAGAGAAGAGCATGCTGACTCTGCCAAAAGGATTATCCAAGTGTTGCACCAGTTTGAGGCGATCTTTAGCGAACGCGTGTGGGAATGGGCTAAAGTGCTGCTGATCGGAGCGATCCTGGCTCCTGGGGAGCGAACCGTTGCGGCCGTCTTGCGCGTGATGGGACAGCAGAACGAAAAACAGTTCCAGAACTATCATCGCGTGCTCAATCGAGCGAAATGGTCGAGTCGAGAACTCAGTCGCCGGTTGCTGGTGGTGCTGGTGCGCCTGTTTGTTGCAGGAAACGAGCCAGTGATTCTGGGCATTGATGAAACGATAGAGCGTCGCCGAGGCCGACAGATTGCAGCCCGCGGGGTGTATCGTGATCCGGTGCGGTCGAGCAAGGAGTTTTTTGTGAAAACGAGCGGACTGCGCTGGATCTCCATGATGCTGTTGACGAGGGTTCCGTGGGCTTGCCGGGTGTGGGCCTTGCCGTTTTTGACGGTGCTGGCTCCCTCCGAACGCTACCATCAGCAGCGCAACCAGCGAGAAACACAGTTACTGCTGACTTTTCCCACGTTCGAGCAAAAATCCTTGTTGTTCCATTCGTTCAAACAAGGTCACTCCTTGTGTATCCTGCATATAGGGCAAAAATACCTCTTCCATTTTCGCCATGTCGATTTCTAAGAGTGCCATTTGTGCTTGTACCCAATCTAAAATATTGCGCCACGCGACACGATAGGCTTGTTCATAGCCATACGTGCTTTCTCTGCCTCGCTTTTGTGAGATGAGTCCCTCTTCATACTGCTTTTTAAGCGCGGCTTGTGCTTTCTCTACTTTTGCTGGCAATTTGATTAGGAAGAAAGCGGTCTTTGACTTTGATCGTAAAGGTGATCCCATGCACTTTTCCATTATCACCATATTCAAATGAGATATGCTTTGCGCCATGCGTGACGAGGGTCTGTTGCAGTTCTGCAAAGATGCGGTCAATTGGTTTATCTGAGGTATAGTTTTTAATGGCCATGGATGATTAGAAGATGGCGAACTGCCCCTGTTTCTTTTGTTGCTCTCTGGTGAAATGGAGTCCTAACACCGCTTTATACATGACCCGCGCTGTGAGAAAAATGTTGTTGATCTCGTCTTCGGTGGGAACTCTGCCTAATTCATTCTGTAAGGCGACTGCTATCTTTGCTTTTAAGAGGCGTTTCTTTTGTTCAGTCATTGCCATATCCATTTAATTGTCTCAAAACTCATCCATAATGTCAAGAGGTGAAACATTGATAAAGAGATGGGTTGTGAGACTGGTAGTTAGTCGTAAGAGGCTAACAAAAAATGGAGAAAACTGAACACGCTCTCAGCAAACAGAGCAAGCATGTCAACAAGCAGTGCTACCTTCCTGCGCATTGCTCTCGGACGTTAAGGTCTCCATTCAATCACGGTCTTTTGAACAAACTCATTGCCTACCACTCTTCACTGAGGGTTTTGCGTGACTCCCCTGGTGTGCCACGGAGAGTGATGTCACCGTGTCAGGGAGGCGACAGTGGGCGAATGCGACGCCGTGGAAGACGAAGTGGTTTGGCCATGCGGACAGGACGTGCCGATCACGCGGACATTCCTCCCTTCTAGTCTCTCCGCTTGCATGACATGCTCTTGTCCTCTTTGGATTTCCCGCTCAGTCAGCCATTGTCCTAGAGGCATGTACAGACAAAGCCGGTGTTACTTCCCAGCCCACTACAGCAGATGGCGGGGTCGCAGCAGGTTTCGCCGCAGTTGAACGGGAATATCGCTCCGGTCGGAAGACAACAGTTTCCACTCTGGCAGACCTGCTCCGAAGTGCAGGTTGAGACACAGCTGCCCCCCTGACAGGTCTGACACTGGCTGGCATCACAGGGACAGGTATCGTTGCAGGCTGGAAGGGATGGACAGGTGGAGATGCACTGCCCGTTCTGGCAGGTTTGGTTCGCTCCACAGGCGTGGCCGCAGGTGCCGCAGTTTTGAGGAGTGGTCAAGTCAGTACACGTTCCGCCACAGCAGCCCTGTCCAGATGCACACGTGTGACCACAGGCACCACAGTTGCTGGTCGTGCTCAGATTGGTGCAGGTGCCGTGGCAACATCCTCCGCTACAACACTGACTACTCGTGTTGCAGCCAATGCCATTGGGTTTACAATTGGCAAAGGCGGTGCTGATGCCACCCAGACCAAACACCCCTCCTAAAGTGGCGGCAATGGCTTTGAGGGCTTGCCGGCGAGAGGTTGAGGTGGCTAAGGCTTTGGTCAGGTCGTCAAAGCGAGAAGGTTCCATGTCCCTTCTGTCCTTTCTCGATGCATCTGCATAAAGTATGGTGGGACGCAGAGCATTCACTCGTCAGAAAAAATAGCGTAAAGGGTGAGAACAATGAAGATCAACAAGAGTCAAGGATACACGTACAGGTGGGTCGCTACAAGCAGTATATCTGTGATGAAAAGAAAACGCAAGCAAGCAATCAGACATGATGGAAAGAGTATTCCTCAGTTCTTACACGAGAGAACCATCAAGAGGAATGATACAACCCCGTTGTCGCTCAAAGGTTGTGAGACAGAATTGCAGAGTCTCACAACCCTTCCTTTGTGTGACAAACAGAAGGATATATGAGATAAGCTCAACAACAATGCCGGCTCCTAAGAGGATGGCGATTCCCCAGCGCAGATTTCCAACGCGTCTTTGCATTTGTTAGCTCCTTCCACTCAAAGTTCTCAATATCTATCTATCTCACGATTTCTACAAATAAATAGATACTCATGAGTGTTAGGATGGCATGACTTTTATAAATGCCCAATTGCTGAGGAAAACCTTATAGGGGTGAGTATCTTAGTGGTTGGAGCAGTTCATTGTACGATATTGCCGTCGTGCATGTGGATGATGCGGTTAGCTCGTTCTCCCACTTCTAAGGCATGGGTAACAAGCACAAAGGTTTGCCCGCTTTCGCGGTTAAATTGGCAGAGGAGATCAATAATTTCTTGGGCTGTGGCGCTGTCGAGATTTCCTGTCGGTTCATCGGCCCAGACAATGCTGGGGTTGTTCGCCAGGGCACGGGCAATCGTTACACGCTGGCGTTGTCCTCCAGAAAGTTCTGCCGGGCGGTGTCGAACCCGATCTGAAAGGCCGACGCGCTCTAACATCTCTAAGGCGCGTTTTCGGGCCTTTCTGCTGGAAACCCCGGCAACAAGCATGGGAAGCTCCACATTTTCAGCAGCACTGAGCATGGGTAGGAGGTTAAAGTCCTGGAAGATGAAGCCCATATGCCGGGCGCGGAAGGCTGTGCGTTCGTTATCGCTCAATTCGCGGAGATTGTCGCCCGCGATGTAAATATTGCCTGCGTCGATGGTGTCGAGACCGGCAAGGCAGTTAAGCAGGGTTGTTTTGCCGCAGCCACTTGGCCCCATGATGGCAACCATCTCACCTTCGCTAACGCTCACATCGATGCCGCGCAGAGCTTCCACGCGCAATTGTCCACTACGGTAGGTTTTTCGTATCTGTTGTGCTGAAATGATCATTGGTGTTTTTGTGCTAGTAGGCAGTCAGGCTAGTTGTTCTCATTGTCACTTCCGGGCCAATCGAGGAGATAGTGTTGCGCCTCCTCGAGTGTCCGCGCAAGACCAACTTTGACGATCAAGTCCTGGAGTACTGCCGGATCATCAATCATGGCAGCTTGTCCCTTCGCCAATCGCGCTATCTTAGAGTTGGAAAATCGCGCCTGCACCATATTAAGAAGAGCCTCTCGTAGAGCTTCTACTTTCCCCTTCTCAAGTCCCTTTTCAATTCCTTCTTCGATTCCCTCCTTGCGTCCTTCTTCGATTCCCTCCTTGCGTCCTTCTTCGATTCCCTCCTGACGGCTTTCTTTGGACAACTCTCGAAACGCTCGCGTCTCTCGTAAAATGTCGTATAGCATGCTAAATCTCCTGTCGAGCCATTCCTGGTCGGCTTCATTCTCCAAAGCCAATGATGCTAATCCATAAGTCAATACCAGTAACTCGGCTTTTGGCTCTTGCCCTGCGGGTGCTAGACCTGCAATAGCCTCTTCCACCACCTCTCGCTTTGCACCCCCGCGCGCTTGCAGCACCTCATACAACATATCTGTGTAGAGTGGCTCGCCATCCAATTCGGATGAAACAATTCCGATATATTGTGCCCCTGAGAGTAGCCATTCCACGAAGTCTTGCGGTGCTTCGGTCAGCAACCGCTTCATCTTTCTGTCCCACTGTTTGGGCATACTCAACGCCCTCCTACGTATCTTTATGACTATGAGTGTAGCATACTATCAGCACCCTGTCGAGAGCCAACAGAAGCCAATTCTCTATCCTTTGAGATGAAGAGAGGAATAGCGAATTTGTTGAGTTTCTGCCTTTATTTCACGAGTGTGTGAGATAAATTGCCTCGGTGCAATTACGGGCCTGCAACTTCTCGAAGATATTCTAGACGTGTTTGTGGACCGTTGATTCAGCAATACGTAGTTCTCCGGCAATCTCGCGATTCTTATTTTGGGTTGGTTGGGGAAGGGGATAATTATCGTAATGCCTCAATAGGCGGAACTCGTCCGGCTTGCCACGCGGGAAGTAGGGCTGCCAAAAGTGAGGCAAGCAGAGCAATACCGACAATACTACCTAACTCCTCCCAGGGAATGGTGAAGGTCAGGCCAGTATTGAATTGCTCAAAGAAGTCAACGGCGAAGATATTGTGGGAGAGTATCAAGCCGAGGACGACGCCAAGGATACTTCCTAGCAGACCCACCAGGAATGATTCACTGAGGAAAGCCGCTTGTAATAAGCGACGCTTACAGCCAAGGGCGCGCAGCATACCGATCTGCTGGCGGCGTTCGAGAACTGCACGCGTGCCTGTGATGGCAAGTGCCGCGACGCCGAGTAGTAAGGTCAGGCCGACTATGCCGAGTAGCACATTGCTGAGCAGAATACGCGGCCCGCGCTGTATCCAGATCGCGTCTTCCAGTACGGTCGTCTGCAAGCCGTAGTCAAGAAATGCTGAGCCAAGTTCCAATGATAAGGCTCGTTTGTCTTGACCAGGAGCTACCTTGAAGTAATATGTTACCGCGTTGGGTGTGGATGGAGTGGTATCAGGGCTATTTTTAGCATAGGCTGCGCTAGAGATGTATAGCCCGAAATGGGAGCTATCGCTGTTATCGACAACGCCGATAATGGTTAGCTTCATGGCGGATGTAGTGGACGCATCTGATACCCATATAGGGGTTGGTGAGAAACTTGTAGCTCCCTGGTAGACGCCGTTCATCGAGAAGGTATAGTACGGATCGTAGCCGGGAGGATAGTTTGGTGAGCCAGCGTCGTTAGCATTTGGTGCATTGGGATCGTACACTCCAGGATTACTGCCGGGTTGAGGTGGTAGAGCTGAACTGTCGATGAGCGCATAGTTGCTATGGGTTTGGAGAGCTTGCCATACTGCGTTATCGCTCGCAAAGCCCTGAGCACGAGCCGTCAGATGCAGTCCATACCCCTGGAGGAATCCTCCACTGACTATTTGTGCTGGATAGATGTGCCATGCACTGTCCTGGGCGTTGGTTTGAATTATCCCTACGTTCGTCGCGGTCTGGACACCGATCGACGTGAAACTATTGGGATTAATGCCGTGGCTCAACAGAGCCGAGCCTAGATCTGGCAGCGGTTTGAAGTAGGCTACGGCCTGGATATCATAGCCGCCAGTCTGAAAATTGATATCGGTGTAGTTGTTCTGCATTGCACTAGTAATCACCGCCATAACCGTCATCGCAAAAATGACGAGGCTGAACATTACAACGCTCAAGCCGGTGCGGAAGCGATGGTGCAGTGGATAGGCCGATGCCAGCCTTGTTATCACACGCAATTGCGGTAGCCACGAGCAGAATTTCACCAGCGGACTCACAAACAATTCCGCGTTGGCTATTATTGCCCATGCTGCTCCCAATACCATCATGGCCCCCGCGATAAAAAAGACCTCAATGCCACCCTCAAAACGTGGGAGGCCGAGATTTGCCAGAGCGTCAAAAGGTAGCGCCCAATACGCGAGAATAGCTAATCCTGCCAGGGCGGCAAATACTCTTTGTACTAGCTTCTTGTGCCTCGCATCGACTAGAAAGAAATTTATCAGCGTTTGTAAGAACAAGCTTGCACCAATCACCATAAGAGAAATGCCAAGCGAGAAAGGCACAATTTGATACTGGCTTAGTCCAAAGTGAAATAGCCAGTAGCCAACGAGCAGAGGCAGAAGGCCTAGCATTGTAACGGTACGAATTAACCCGATAATTGCATCGGGAAGGTGTACGAAAATTGCCCGGCGAATGCGGCGCAGGAGGAGACGAGGATGAATTCCTTCAGAATGTTGCTTCTGCCTTGCAAGCAATGGCATCGATACCTTTTCGAACAGCCGCTTACCTATGTCGGTAAAGAGACGCAGGTCGTTGCGTCCTTGTCCGGATTCGGGTAGATTGCGTATGGCTTCCACTATTGTCATACGACTGACGAGCCAGGAAGAGATAGCTACCGAGAAGAAGGTGAAAATTACTCCAAGGCAGAAGGCTATAATCATGCTGCGTGGCTGGAATGTGAGTTGGAGTGGGAAGTTAAAACGAGCCAGGATTGGGCCGAGAATAGCGATAATGAGTGCGCCTACTCCTATACCGAAGAGCAGCCCAACCAATGAGGCTAGCAAGTCATAGAGCGTACCCTCGAAGAGAAATGTCAGAATCAGGTGGCGGCGTTTCACGCCAATGGCGCGTGCCATGCCCATCTCTACACGGCGCTCGGCTGCCAGCAGCACGAAAATGAGGAAGATAAGCAGCAAGCCAATCGCCAGGGCAAAGAGGGCAAAGAGGGTAAAGATACGTGAGAAGATATCTTGTGCTTGCTGTGCGTAGCGTATACCGCGCGCTTTCTCCTTGTCAACGTGTAGACCTTGAGGAAGCCATTGCTCAAGCTCATTTTCCACCTGTTCTGAGAGGTCAACACTGCTGACTCCACCATTGCTACGATTGGCAATGAAGACCTGGGTGATGTCGTCCTTGTTACTCTCGATGGTACGAAATGTGTCGACCCTGCTTAAAATATAGGGCATCTGGCCTGCAAGTCCACCATCTGCTACAACTGCGAGTATCTGTACGGGATAACGTCGCCCTATCCAACGATTTGAGTAAAGATAGAGCGAATCACCTGCGTGAGCGTTCAGGAGCATGGCTGCCGTAGCATTGAGATAGACCTGATTTGGCTTGAGCATTGCTATGCTCATGTGTTTTTTATCGTTAGTATTTTGCATGCCGCCAAAGCCCTGTTCGCTGCCCGGAATGATGGCGAGGGCGGTGACGCTTGAACGTACCTGGCGAGAGGTCTGATCCGCCACAAGCAGATTATATTCGACCATCGCAGCTCCGACGGCTGCGATATCGGGACTGCTTTTGGCGTGCTGTTGAATGGAATAGTATACCTGCTGGTCGAAGAGACCGAACGAACTATCCCAGCGCTCAACAACTTCATCCACGTTCCCCAGATTGTAGACCGCCACACTTTGTACGGCGGCGTTAATAACATCGCCGGTTGCGAGCACGCCTGAAAGTAAGGTGGTCGAGAGCATAAGGGCGAAGACGATCAGAAACATCTGTGTGCGACGGCGAGGAATGTTGCGTATACCGATCTTGAAAAAGAGCAGGTTGCTAAGTGCCAGTAGTGCCACTCCAACGACAATAACCAGCGTGATGATGACAAGAATGCGGGTGAGTGTATCTAGTGGGATGCCGAAAAGTTCTGTCATTCTCACCTATCCTTGGCCAGATTGTAACGCTTGATAAAATAGTTCTGCCAGGCGCGTGTAACCAAGTGCGCTGGGGTGCAAGCCATCATTGCTGATGTACTCAGGATGCTGGCTGATCTCTTGCCAACGCTGGTAGATATCCACTAATATGACATGATGGAGACTGACAGCACTGGCAATGGCGCTATTATAGGCTGATACCTGGGCCTGGAGGTCCTGCTGATCAAAGCTGTAGAAATAAGGCAAGAGTGTAAGGTCTGGCACATTTGCTACGGCGATACGTGCAGAGGGAGCGGCTGCTTGTAAGCGACTCAATAGGAGATTCAGGTCCTGCGCGTAACTGCTGACGGGAACGTTCTGAATGATGTCGTTGACAGCCAACCAGACGGTTACGACGTTGGGATGTGTATCAATTGCAACAGGAACTTCAACCCGTAATGCCTGATGAACGAGGATGCCTGGGACACCGAGGTCAACAAAGTGAACGTGGGAGCCAAGCTTCATTGCCAGGTCTAAGGCCCAGTTCTGGGTATAAGGGGCGTTGGTTCCAATCCCGAACGTTTCAGAAGCTCCAATAGCCACGTAGGTCAACGAGGTTGTGGCCTTGGGAGCCGAGGCGTTGGTTTGCCCTGCGTGTGTGACCGAACCTGTATGTGCCTGGCTGCAAGCAGACAATGTGAGCAGGCAGAGCGACATAATCACCAGCAGAGCTTTCACAAACGAGAATGGTGTGGAAGTAGATAGGTTGTTATGTATTCTGATCACAGACGTGTGGTGTTGTGGCTTAATATGAGTGAACCTGGGCACTGAGCAAGGTTTCTTCTTCCTGGTTTTCGGGTTCAACTGCCGAGGCTGGAACTGCTCCTGCCTTTCGCACAAATTATAGCACACGTTGTTCAAGATATCGAAGCGGAAGGGAAAATTGAAAAATGCGAAAAACGGTCAGACATTTGGAGATAAATATGTCATCCTGTAGGGACAGCGCCTTGTGCCTGTCCTGCCTCCATCCTGTAGGGACAGTGCCTTGTGCCTGTCCGGCGGCGCATCTTATCTACAAATGTCCAGAAAACGGTCATTTTTCTTGCTTCTTCCCGTGTGCTGTGCTATACTTCCAAGTTAGGCGGGAGCTAACTCCCGTGCTCAAATGAGCATTGTAACCACACAATTTTTTAAGTACACACGCTCTCTGGTCAGACCTATTGGTCTGGTACCCCTCAATCTGTAAGCAGATAATGTGGTAGGGGTGATGTGAAGCATATAGCGCTGCACAATGTCCTATGGGAACCCTTGCATTGGTAAGAAGAGAGCGGAGGATCAAAAAGGGAGGATCCGTTTTTTGGCGAATATTATCTCAATGAAGCAGCTTCTAGAAGCGGGCGTTCACTTCGGGCACCAGACCCGTCGTTGGAATCCCAAGATGAAGCCGTTCATCTTTACGGATCGTAACGGCATCCATATTATTGATTTACAACAGACGGTAGGGCGTCTCAATGATGCGTATAAGTTTGTGGAACAACTCGCTGCCAGAGGGGGAACGTTGTTGTTCGTCGGTACTAAGAAGCAGGCGCAGGAAGCGGTAGCCGAAGAGGCCAAGCGCTGCGGAATGTACTATGTTAATCAGCGCTGGCTGGGTGGTATGCTGACGAACTTCCAGACTATTCAATCACGCATTCGCTATCTACGTGACCTGGAAGCGCGTCGAGATCGCGGCGACTTTGAGCGATTACCGAAAAAAGAAGTACAACATTTACAGGACGATATGGCTCGCTTGGAGCGAACACTGGGTGGCATCAAGGATATGCGACGCCTACCGGATGCGATTTTTATTATCGATACGCGTAAAGAGCGCACGGCTGTCTTAGAAGCGCGCCGTCTGGAAATTCCTATGATTGCCCTTGCTGATACAAACTGCGATCCCGACGAGATGGATTATCCTATTCCCGCTAACGACGATGCAATTCGAGCTGTTCGCCTGTTGGCCAGCAAGATCGCTGATGCCGTCATTGAGGGTCGGCGTGAACTGGAGGCCCAGCAGAAAGATACCGAAGCAGCCACGGCTCCTGAGTTTGAAGGTGAAGAGCCTTTTGTCGGTGAACAAGCAAATGAGCAGCCCGAAGCTCCATCCACTGAGGAAACTGCGAGCAATGGACTTGAGACTTCTGTCGAGCCAGAGCTTGTTGCCAAAGAATCCTAAAGAACTCGAAGAAGCTGCCAGGGTAACCGCAAGCAATAGTCGTAGTATAGTAGGGGCGACCCTTGCGGTCGCCCTGTTTATAATACCCCTATTCGGGCGTCGCTTTGTTGCAGGTTGCTCCAATTCGGGCGTCGCTTTGTTGGAGAATGCTCCAATTCGTGCTTTGTTGCAGGTTGCTCCTATTCGGGCGTCGCTTTGTTGCAGGTTGCTCCTATTCACGCGTCGCTTTATTGTATGTTACCCCTATGCAAGCTTCTTCCTGATATTGAACGGAACATCATAACATATCATTTTTGTCAAGCACTCAGGGACCAGAAAAGATGGACAGAGGCAGTTGTACTCTGTGATGAACCTGAGTATCATTCTACTACGTGAGATTGAGGAGAAAAAACTGTATGAACTATTCTGCGGCAGATGTTAAGAAGTTGCGCGACGAGACGGGCGCAACGTTCGCGGATTGTAAGAACGCGTTGACCGAGGCGAAAAGCTGGGATGAGGCAATTAAGATCCTTGATGCCAGGAGCGACCGTAAAGCCGAAAAAATGATTGCGGCTGGTCGTGAGACCAAGCAGGGAGGCATCTTCTCCTATATTCATCACAGTAACGATCTGGGAGTTTTGATTGAACTGAATTGTAGCACGGACTTCGTTGCTCGCAGTGAAAGCTTCCGCCAGCTTGCTAAGGACCTGGCTCTACAGATTGCCGGTCTTGGTCCCAAATACATCAATTTTGAGGATGTGCCATCCGAAGTTGTTGAGGCGGCTCGCAAGGAAATCCTGGAAGAGCCGTCGATGGCCCGTGTTCCAGAGGGAAGGCGCGAAGAGGTTATCAACGGCAAGCTGAAGAAGACCTTTGGTGAGCAGGTGTTGATGATGCAGCCTTTTGTGAAAGACGAGACGGTTGTGGTTGGTGATCTTGTGCGCAAGGTCATTGCCGAAACTGGTGAGAATATCGTTCTACGGCGGTTCAGCCGCTTTAAGCTGGGTGAATAATGCTAGACACTTCACCCCTTAAGTATCAGCGTATCTTACTCAAATTAAGCGGTGAGGCCCTTGGCTCACGCAATGGATATGGTATCGATGCCGAGACGGTGCGCCGTATTGCAGGTGAGATCCAGCGTGTGCATAATTTGGGGGTAGAAGTAGCAATCGTTGTCGGTGGTGGCAATATCTGGCGCGGTGCCGATGCTGCCGCAACAGGTATGGATCGTGCCACCGCCGATTACGTAGGTATGCTGGCAACGGTTATGAATTCGCTCGCGATGCAGGATGCGATGGAGAAACTGGGTATGGTCACGCGTGTGCAGACCGCTATCGAGATGCCGCCCGTGGCCGAGCCGTTTATTCGTCGCCGCGCCGTACGCCATCTGGAAAAGGGGCGCGTGGTGATACTGGCGGCGGGAAGCGGCAATCCATTTTTCACGACCGATACTGCTGCCGCCCTAAGAGCCGTCGAACTCAATGCAGAGGTGCTGCTCAAAGCAACCAAAGTAGACGGCGTCTATGATTCTGATCCCGTACGTAATCCAAATGCGCGTAAGTTCGAGGAGTTGAACTATATGCGGGCGCTCAATATGGGATTAAAGGTCATGGACAGCACCGCGCTTTCTCTGTGTAAAGATAATCATCTGCCGATTGTGGTCTTTGACCTGAATCAGGTAGGTGCACTTGAAGCAATTATACGTGGCGAGAAATATGGGACGTTGGTGCATGACATGGAGGATCCTCTCTAGGTGTACAATAGAGAGTGGGCATGTCGTATCCATCGTCTTGTCCCGTTTTTTAGGCACAAGTACTGGTGCTATTACAAAAAGGGAGCTTTGCTATGACCGATGATATTTTTGGAGATGCTGAACGACGTATGCAGAAGGCGGTTGAGATTCTGCGACAGGATCTGGCTGCGATTCGGACTGGCCGTGCCAGTTCCGCCCTTGTAGAGCGTATCTCGATTGATTACTATGGAGCGCCAACTCCAATCAACCAGGTGGCCTCTATCTCTGTTCCTGAGGCTCGCCTGCTGGTAATTCAGCCCTGGGATCGTAAGTTATTGACAGATATCGAGAAAGCAATACAAAGGTCTGACCTGGGTATTAATCCAAATAATGATGGTCAGGTGATTCGCCTGGCTATTCCCCCGCTCAATGAAGAGCGCCGTCGCGAAATGGTAAAGACGCTCCACAAGAAATTGGACGAGCATAAGGTTGCCATTCGCAATATTCGTCGTGATGCGCACGACAAGTTACGTGATCGTGAAAAAAAGAAAGAAATTTCCGAGGATGAGCTGAAGCGCAACACCGATCGTTTGCAGAAGCTCACCGACCGATTCATCGATGAGATGGAGAAGGTCGGCAAAACGAAGGAATTGGAGATTCTGGAGGTCTAACGTTGACCATGCTACAAAATCCTTTTTCCCCTTCGCAGGGGAAAGGGGGTGTGCAGTCGCAACCCATTCCATCTAGCAATACGGCTACTCAATCCCCCGCGTGCCCTCCACTATTACGCCATCTAGCTATCATTATGGATGGCAATGGGCGCTGGGCCACGAAGCGTCACCTACCGCGCCTTGCCGGACACAAAGCCGGTGTGACCGCGCTACGACGAGTAGTCGAATGTGCTACTGATGAAAATATCGAGATGCTGAGCGTCTATGCCTTTTCAACCGAAAACTGGAGCCGACCACGACCCGAAGTTGATGGATTGATGCGCCTCTTTTGGGAGACGATCCGCTCGGATTTGGATAAATTGCACCGCAATGGGGTGCGCCTGCGTCATCTTGGTCGTTTGCAGGACCTTTCACCGGATATTCAAAAGGCCGTGCGCGAGATGATGGAATTGACTCGGAACAATACCCGCATCGGTCTCAATGTGTGCTTTAATTATGGTGGAAGGGCTGAACTGGTGGATGCTATTCGGCAGATTATTGCTGATGGGCATAATCCAGAAACGATTAGCGAAGAGTTGATCGGTTCTTACCTGTATACGCGTGAGCTGCCGGACCCGGATATGGTCATTCGTACGGCAGGAGAGATGCGGGTCAGTAATTTTTTGCTCTGGCAATCGGCTTATAGCGAATACTATGCGACGCCAACGCTCTGGCCTGATTTTGGGAAAGAGGATTTACGTGCGGCGTTGGAGAACTACCGAGCGCGCCAAAGGCGCTTTGGCAAGGTATAAAGTACAGAATTATAGGAACAAGTTGCGTGCAAGGCACAACCGAGCAGAATTCAGAACCAGAGGCATCACAAAAGGCCAGCGGACAATGGTATCGTTCCGTTGGCCTACGGGTCGTGACCTCTGTGATTGTGATACCTGTTGTGCTCTTGTTTGTCTGGCTTGGCGGATGGTGGGCATTTGCGGCATCGCTATTTATCGTAGCGTTAGGCACCTATGAACTGTATATGATGACGATCCATTCGGGATATCATCCACTGCTGCTGGTCAGTTTGGCACTGAGTACCTTGATTCTGGTTTCTGCTATGTTATCCTCACCCCAGGTTCGTCTCTCGTTGCTTGAAATTGGCTTCGGGGGAGCATTGCTGATCTCTTTCCCCTGGCTCTTTTCCCGCAAAAAGCTTGATGGTGCATTGGTAGATTGGGCGCTCACACTGGCATTCTCCATTTATCTAGGCTGGCCAATGAGCTTTTTATTGTTGCTGCGTGGCTATCAAGAGAGTTGGCCTTTGTCTCGTGGTGCCTTGGTGGGTTCTGGTAGCATTAATCGGCGTTTGGAGCTTCGATAGCGCTGCATTCTTTGCTGGGCGTTTCTTTGGTCGGCACAAGCTTGCTCCAAGGATCAGCCCTGGCAAAACCTGGGAAGGTGTGCTTGGCGGTCTTGTGCTCTCAATTCTTGTCAGCCTGTTAATTACTGCCGGGCCACTAGGCGTTCCCTGGTATCTGGGAGTACTCCTGGGCATCTTGATAGGCATAGCAGCAGTGCTGGGTGATCTGGCGGAGTCGCTCATGAAACGCCAGACGCATGTCAAGGATAGCGGACAGATAATGCCCGGTCATGGTGGTATACTAGATCGTATAGATAGCATGCTATTCGTTCTGATAGTAGTTTACCTGTTTGCTCAACTGCTCGGCATGCTATAATCTTAATGGGTACAATAACATGACCGGTTTTCCAAAGCGAATTGCATTGCTCGGTAGCACTGGATCGATTGGTCAGCAGACGCTGGACGTGGTGCGGTGTTTCCCTGAGCATTTTCATATAGTGGCATTGGCAGCACGCAGCAATGTCGCACTGTTGAAACAACAAGCACAAGAATTTCATCCTGCGCTGGTAGCCTGTTTTGCCGGTACACCGGAGGTAGAGCGTGCAGCGCGAGAGGCATTTCCAGGTGTTGTACTTGGGGAAGATGGACTGCTCGCGGCAGCTACATATCCTGATGCTGATATTGTCGTTGCGGCTACCTCGGGCCTGATGGGACTAGGGCCAACATTGGCAGCGATTGCTGGCGGTAAAACGATTGCACTGGCTAACAAAGAGACGCTAGTAATGGCCGGACATCTAGTGATGCAGGCAGCGCAGCGTACTGGCGTCTCTATCCGTCCTGTAGATAGCGAACATAGTGCGATCTGGCAGTGCCTGCGTGGAGAAAAGGCGGCCGAGATCAAGCGTTTGCTGATAACTGCTTCAGGTGGGCCATTTCGCCGGTCAACAATCGAGCAAATGCGCTCTGTGACCGTAGAGCAGGCGTTAGCTCATCCTACCTGGCAGATGGGTCCAAAGATCACGATAGACTCCGCGACACTGATGAATAAAGGTTTAGAGGTACTCGAAGCCCATTGGCTCTTTGATATCCCCTATGAACGCATGGAAGTTGTTGTTCAACCTGAAAGCATCATCCACTCGATGGTCGAGTTTATTGATGGCTCGTTAAAAATGCAGGCGAGTCTGCCAAGCATGCACCTGCCAATTCTAGATGCTTTAAGTTATCCGACGAGGCTCAATACCACAGACACCGGGCTGTTGCGAGAATTGCGCTGGTCAGAGATAGCGCAACTGCATTTTGAAACGCTGGATACGGAGCGCTTCCCCTGCTTCCGACTTGCGCTTGAAGCTGCAAAGAAGGGAGGCACGTATCCGTGTGTACTTGTAGGAGCCGACGAAGAGGCCGTGGCCCTCTTCCTCAATGGAAAAATTCGGCTATTGGAAATCGCTGAATTGATTGAAGCTGTATTGGAGCGCCATCAATCCGTTGAACAGCCAGATATGCCTGAAATCCTAGAGGCATCTGCTTGGGCACGAAGAACAGCGCGAGAGTTATACCGCAATTTATGATAATCTTGCAATGCGATAAAGAGATATATCAGGTAGTACTGTCATCAGTAAATTGTCATCCTGAGCGATAGCGAAGGATCTCTCCATTGTGACAGATCCTTCGCTATCGCTCAGGATGACAAGATTGCTTAGGATGACAAGTAGGAAGGTAGCTATGAATAACTGGTACTTGCTGGCCGCTATCCCAGTGTTTGGTATATGTGTGCTTGTGCATGAATTTGGGCACTTCATTACGGCAAAATGGGCCGGTATTCGCGTAGAGGAATTTGGATTAGGCTTCCCACCGCGCCTGGTTGGTGTTCGTAAGCGCGAGGAAGGTGGCTGGGAGGTCATCTGGTTTGGCGGCAAACGGCACGCAGAGGATGGCTATACCGATCTCAAGCAGACTCCTTTTAGTGGCACGAGTGGCGGCATCAGCAGTGGAGGTGCGACAGGTCCACACCATACCATTTATTCGCTGAATTTCATTCCAATTGGTGGCTTTGTACGCATGCCCGGGGAAAATGGCGATATAAACGACCCGGATGGAAACTATGATCCTCAAAGCTTTGCGGCTAAATCGGCGGGAAAGCGTATTATCGTCCTATGCGCTGGCGTCACTATGAATGTCATACTGGCAATGATACTTTTTGGTATCGCGTATGGACTTGGTGAGCCGACGTATCCTGCCGTGATTGCTAACGTTGCTCCTGGTTCTCCGGCGGCAGAGGCTGGCTTACGTGCTAACGATACGATTGTCTCGGTCAACGGTCAGCCCGTACAACTGTTCAGCGATGTACAGAATATTGTGAACAATGCAATTGTTAATGATAGTAGTAGGCATACGACCTTACCGATTGACCTGCAAATAAAGCATGCTGGCGCTAATCAGCTTGTCTCAACGACGGTCAATGTGCGCGAGCATCCACCCGCCGGGCAGGGGCCGATGGGAATCGAAGAGAAGATTGTGTTTGTCAGTTCGCCGTTCTGGCAAGCACCGTTTAAGGGTGTGAAGCAAGCGTTTGTGGTAACGGGTGATTTCGTCAGCCAGATTTCGCAGATGGCGACGGGGAAAGTTAAGCCGCAGCTTGCCGGGCCGGTAGGGATTGTGAAGATTACCGGCCAGGTAGCGCAAAGCATACCCGATTATGGCTGGTGGCCGATACTGAGCCTGACGGCTATATTGAGCCTGAACCTGGCAATCATTAACATTTTACCCTTCCCCGCTCTGGATGGTGGGCGCGTCCTACTTATACTGATCGAGCTTCTGCGCGGCGGTAAGCGTCTGAAGCCGGAACGAGAAGGCATGATTAATTTTATTGGTATGGCAATTCTACTTGCTCTGATGGTCATCATTACCTTTAATGATGTTCTGCATTGGGGAAGCTAACTCTTAGGATAACTACTATGCGACGGAAAACGCGACAAATACATGTTGGCAATGTGGCAATTGGCGGTGATGCACCAATTGCGGTTCAATCTATGACCACTACTTATACACGTGACGTTGAAAGCACGGTTGCACAAATTTACCGCTTGGAAGAGGTTGGGTGTGAGATAGTGCGTGTGGCTGTGCCTGAGGAAGAGGATGCGCTGGCTATTGGCGAAATCAAAAAACGCATCCACATCCCGCTGGTTGCTGATATTCACTACAAACACACGTTAGCATTGGAAGCCATTCGCCAGGGCGTTGATTGCGTACGCATTAACCCTGGCAACCTGATCAATGGACGCAAGTCTCTTGAGCAGATTGTGCAGGCCTGTAAAGAGCGCGGCATTGCAATGCGCATCGGCGTGAATTCTGGATCGATTGATGCACTCGATCAACGTGCTCAAATGCAGCGAGTCCAGGTCAGGCTGCGTGACGATGGTGTGCTGGAGAGAACCGACCCGGCTGAGGCGCGTCGCAAAGAGCGTGAGCACCTATCAGAACGCATGGTCAGCAAAGCTTTGGAGTATATTGGTTGGTGTGAGGAGCTGGACTTCCACGAGATAAAAGTTTCTCTCAAGTCATCTTCGCCATTGACCGCTGTTGAGGCCTACCGGCGTTTCTCACAACGCTCCGACTATCCTCTCCACCTGGGCATTACCGAAGCTGGCACACTTGTGACGGGCGCGGTCAAATCTGCTGTTGGTCTGGGCTTGCTGTTGGCTGATGGCATTGGCGATACAATCCGCGTAAGCCTGAGCGCGGAGCCGGAGGAAGAGATTCCAGTAGCTTACGAGATACTGCGCTCACTAGAACTACGCAATCGCGGCGTTACCTTCGTCTCCTGCCCCTCATGTGGCCGCGTCGAGATCGACGTGATCGAGGTTGCCAATGAGGTTGAGCGCCGACTTTCCAAAGTCCAGACTCCCATCCACGTGGCTGTCATGGGCTGCGTCGTGAATGGACCTGGCGAATCGCGTGACGCGGATGTCGGTCTCGCTGGTGGAAAAGGTCGCGGCGTCATCTTCCGCAAGGGTGAGGTAATCAAAACCGTGCCCGAAGATCAATTCCTCGATGCTGTGCTGAAGGAAGTTGCAAGCCTCCTCCCCGAACAAGAGGCAAAGCTGATCTATCCGGAGGGCGGCATTCAAGAGACGGCTGGTCGTCACCGCACACGAGCCGAGGGTATGGGGCTGCCGATGCTGAAGTCTTGAGAGATTTCAGCAGCCCTGTCATTATCGCTACTCTTGATGCGTGTGAAAGAACATGCGGGTTCATGTCACTTTAAGCTGTGTCGAAGCTCATCTGCGATTTGCCGAGCGCGTCTTGCAGCCATGCGTACCCGGTAGCGGGGCGGACTTCCTTGCTCATCCACCTCCTCCCACACAAAGCCTCTGACGACCAGGTTCGTCAGCAGGGTCCGCGTTGTCGCTTCGTCCTGCTGAAGGTGGGCCGCTATCTGCGTAAGCTCAACTTCCCCTTGCCGCATCAGCCAATAGAAAATGTCGCGCAGTTTGGGTGGTAGTTCCAGCACATCAGCCATACCCGGCTCAATATGGCGGAGGCGCAACTGCTTAACTTTCTGTTGTAATTGCTGGAAGTAGTCGCTTTCAGTCGGTTTAACGCCCTGTTGTGCCTGACTTGCCCGCTCGAATTGTGTATGGAGAAATGCCCCAATCTGATCAAAGGACTGCTGTCCTTCAGGGATCAGGGCCGCGAAGTACTGCCAGACATGCCACATGCCTTCCCAGATTTCCAGAGTTATATCTCCGCCAGCCTCATGTATGCGTTGCGCTAATCCGGTCGAGTCGTCCAGGAAGATTTCGTCAGTGCCGACCTGGATCAGGATGGGGGGCAGATCGGCCAGATCACCATAAAGCGGCGAGGCGGGCGAGGTATACGGGTCAATCTGTCCCAGGTAATGGCGGGCAGCCACCTGCATAAACTGCGGTGTCAGATAGGGATCGGCTTCGGCAAGCATCGATCTGGATGCGCTGCTCTCCGTCAAATCGACCCAGGGAGACAAGAGCACGGCGGTAGCTGGCAGCGGATCGCCAACATCGCGCAACGAAAGGAGCGTTGCCATGAGTAGATTGCCACCTGATGAGTCCCCAACCATAGCTATCTCATGGGGCTGCACACCGCTGGCAAGTAACCAGCGGTAGGCTGCGATCACATCTTCAAGCGCAGCAGGGAATGGGTACTCGGGCGCTAAGCGATAGTTGAGCGATAGCACTGGCAACTCCGAAGTTTCTGCTAGTCTGGCGGCTACACTCCGGCTGCTCAGGCATGACCCCGCTATGAAGGCTCCTCCATGAACGTAGAAGAGTATACGCCGTGTGTCTACTTGTGTCCCCACCCTGACCCACTCACCAGGAACGCCACCTGCGCTAATTGGCTCGACTCGCTGTCCAGGAAGTGGCGCAACCCTGTTGCCAGATTTGTCTAATTCTGTCCGCTGAGCCGTCACCGAAATGCCGGGGTCAAACAGTGGCGCAATCTGTTTCTTGAGGAGTAACCGTGTCCGAATTTGCTCGCTTCTTGCGCTTCTCATCGTCAAAATCTCGCTATCTTATACCCAGGAGTCATTCTGTAACCTGTTTCTTCACAGATCAAGTGGCAACGCTCGTCCTCGTCTGGCCCTCAGTCGTACACGGTAGCGTGGCTGATCTTCACCTTCATTCTGCACTTCCTGCACGAAGCCTTGCGCTATCAGATGAGCCAGCAGGGTATGTGTCGTGATCTCATCCTTCTCGACGTGGGCTGCTATCTCAGCTAAGCTGGCTTCTCGCTGCCGCATCAACTCGGTGACAATGGTGCGCAAGTCATCAGGCAGTGCCAGGACATCAACCATCGTTACTTCTGCTTGCTCACCAGTAGGCGGCTCAGACGGCTGCTCTTTCATGGTGAGACTCCCGGGCTTTTACCTGCGTCTGCAACCTGCTTCAGATGCAGTACCTGGTCTACCGCTTCCCGCACACCCTTACTATAGGGGTGATCCGGGTGGATCTGTGTGAAGAGGCCCTCGCTCCCCATCCAGACCATCTCCTCATTGAGCGGCAGAACTGTGGCAACTGGCGCGTCATAGGTCTGCTGGACCTGCTGCTTCAAGTGCTCTCCATCCATTGAAGCTAAGACCTTGTTGATCACCAGTAGCAAATGCTTCACCCCCAGCTTGCGGGCGACTTCCACCGTGATTGCCGTGCCCTGAAAATCCTGTTTATCCGGTCGCAGGAGAACCACCAGGAGATCGGAGATGCCAATCGAGAGCAGAGTCTCCTCATTCATGCCTGGATGAGTATCGATAAAGAGGTAATCGAGTGAGAGCAACTCACTCAGATCGTAAAAACTGTCCTGCAGAAGATTGACTTCGTAGCCTTCCCGCAGAACCTTGGCAATATCCCTGGCCTGGATACTGGAGGGCAGCAGGTAGAGTGCTCCGCCCGATGTTCGCGGTTGACCCAGTATGCTGGTGACATCATGAGCAACCTCCTCAATAGAACAGTGACCGTACAGGTACTCGTTAAGCGTGTGACCCATAGTGCTGGCATCCAATCCAAAGAGCACATGGATGCCCGGCGACTGGATGTCGGTATCGACAATTGCAACGCGCTTGCCCTGCTGTACCATACAGCTTGCCAGGTTAGCAGTTAGATTGGATTTGCCGGTACCTCCACGGAAGGAGTGAATGGAAACAATGGTGGACATAGGACTTCTCCATTCTTTAATCAGGCTGGGCTCACGACCTGGGTAGCGAGTTCCTGAATCCCCTGACTATAAGGATGATTCGGGGAGGCAACGATGAACAGACCTGCACTTCCCAGTTCCATCAGCTCTTCCGAGACAGGTAATACCCCAGCAACAGGAGCATTATAGGCTGCTTCTACCTGTTGTCGAAGACTGACAGCGTCAAGTTTGGGCAGCACCTTATTAACCACCAGCAGCAATCGTTTCACCTTGAGCTTGCGGGCGACTTCGACCGTCACTGCTGTGCCCTGCAAGTCTTGCTGATCGGGACGCAGGATGAGGATCAGGATGTCGGAGAGGATCAGGGAGAGCAGGGTCTCCTCATTGAGGCCTGGATGCGTGTCGATGAAAAGGTAATCGAGACGTAGCGTCTTCATCAGCGTGCGCAATCCGTCGGTCAGCAGGTTGACCTCGTAGCCCTCCCGCAATACGCGCGTAATCTCCCCTGCCTTGATGCTCGAAGGGACGAGGTAGAGTGCTCCTCCTGCTGCCATCTGGGGTCCAAGGTTGGATGTGACATCGTGTGCTGCCTGCTCAATCCCACATCGTCCGTGGAGATAGTCGTTGAGGGTCAGGCCTATCGTCTGCACATCCATCCCAAAGAGGACATGCAGCCCTGGTGATTGAATATCGGTATCGATCACGGCAACGCGCTTGCCCAGTTGGGCGACGCTGCTGGCCAGATTAGCACTCAAATTGGATTTGCCTGTTCCTCCGCGATACGAGTGAACGGAAACGATTGTTGACATGGCTGATTTTCTTCCTCTTCTTTTTCAAACTCTTTTTGCTCTGCTGCCTCTTCGGTCAAGTAGAGTTCAACTGTTCGTCGTGATTGTAGTATGAGATAGGCCGTTCGGCTTTCAATTTGAAACAGCAGGAGCTGGGCACGCTTCGCTGAAAATCCCGCGAGGATCTCGGCAGAGGTGAAGAGTTCATCATTGCTTGACATGCATCGCCTCTCCTTCTGCGTTCATGATTACTGCATTCAGATACAGGGCTGAATTGGTTATGTTTACTTGTGCCCTCATTTCACTTCTGCTCCTGCGTTCGCGAGAGCCTGACAGACGCGCCGGTACTCCTGCTCCAGGTGCGTGATCAATTCTGACGCCCCTTCAACCGTCCCGTTCTTGCCATGCGCCTCCAATTGAGCGCTGATTTCGGCCATAACATGAGCACCCAGGTTGTTACTGCTGCCTTTGAGATTGTGGGCTGTTCGTCTGAGCAACTCTGGCTGCTCCTCGGTTACAGCTACATGCAAGGTCTTTAACAATGGAGGCGTCTCGAATCGGAAGGCCTCGGCCAGCTCTTGCACGATATCCGTGTCCCCTTCTACCTGGAATTGGCGAAGTTCAGCCAGCACTTTCGGATCCAGAGCTGGTATCGAGTCTTCTTGTTTCCCATCGCTTGCAACGAGTGTCGCTCCTTCGGATGGTTGCTGAGGAAGCTGAAGGGGACCAGTGCGCCGTTTGACTCGCAGCCCCGACCGCTCGAGCGCTTTCTGTAATGCATTGACTTGAATGGGCTTGGTGAGGTAGTCATCCATGCCGGCGGCCAGGCACTCCTCGCGATCACCCTGCATGGCATTAGCTGTCATGGCCACGATGCGCGGTCGTTGCTCAGGTGGCCAATGCTCATGGATGGCACGGGTCGCTTCCAGCCCATCCATTTCGGGCATTTGTACATCCATCAAAATCACATCATACCGCTGCCGCTGAACTGCTTCCAGCACCTCCAGGCCATTTGCTACGACATCGGCCCGGTACCCCATCCGCTCTAACAGCCGCAGTGCCAGCTTCTGATTCACCGTGTTGTCTTCGGCAAGCAGGATATGCAAGGGCAGTCTCTGGCCCAGCCCGGCATCCAACTGTCTCCCAGTTGTCTCTGTTTGTGGGATAACAGACTGTGTATGCTGCTGCTCAGCAAAGACAGAGACCAATGCATTGTACAGGTGCGAAGGCTTGATGGGCTTGTGCAAAAAGGCGGCGAATTGCACGTTCTGTGTATCGATATCGCGTCGTCCCAGAGAGGTCAACATGATCAGCGGCAACGCCTGGGCATTGCGAGAACGGCGGATCTGCTCAGCCAGCGTCAAACCATCCATATCCGGCATTTGCATATCCAGAATGGCCACGTCGAACGGAGTACCGGCGCGTATCTGAGCAAGTGCCTCCTGGCCAGAAGCATAAGTGTAGGGTAGCATGCCCCAGGACTGCGTCTGTAAGGTGAGAATGGAACGGTTGGTTGCGTTGTCATCGACAATCAGAATGCGCTTCCCAGCGAGATAGGGTTGGCTCGTATCCAGGTACGGACGGATGCGAGCAGGAGCGGCCTGAGCCTGGATGGTAAAATGAAAGGTCGAGCCAACACCTGGCTGGCTTTCGACCTCCATTGTCCCACCCATCAGTTCAGCTAGCCGCTTGCTAATTGCCAGTCCGAGGCCTGTCCCTCCGTAGCGGCGCGTCGTGGAGGCATCCACCTGGCTGAACGAGCGGAACAGGCGAGCCTTACCTTCTTCGGAAATGCCGATACCCGTGTCTCTGACCGCAAAATGTATCTCGTAGACAGGCATTCCATCATGCTCCTGCGCGTTCACCATGTCCTCTTCATCCCTGCGTCTGGCTGTGACTGAGAGGACGACTTCGCCTTGTCGAGTGAACTTGACGGCGTTGGAGAGCAGATTGACCAGCACCTGGCGTAGACGAGTTACATCGCCATACACGGCGGCGGGAACCTGCTCGTCTAGCAGGTAGGCCAGATCGATGCCTTTCTCTGTGGCGCGGGTTGCTAGCAAATCCAGAGCCGATTCCACACACTCCCGCAGATCAAAGGGCTGGTGTTCCAATTCTAGCTTCCCGGCTTCAATTTTGGAGAAGTCCAGAATGTCATTGATGATGGTCAGCAACGCATCGCTACTTGCACGAACCGTTTCAGCGTAATCATTCTGCTCGGAGGTCAGAGGAGTGTCCAACAGTAGTCCGGTCATGCCGATGATGGCATTCATGGGGGTACGGATTTCATGGCTCATCATGGCCAGGAAAGCACTTTTCGCCTCGTTAGCCGCTTCGGCAGCAGCCCGAGCCTGCTCCAAGGCTTCCAATGCTTGTTTGCGCTCGGTGATATCACGGATGTAGCCCGTAAACAGAGCTGGCCCCTCTATAGGAATGCGGGTGATGGCGATCTCGATAGGAAACTCGGTCCCATCAGCATGCAGTGCCGTGATTTCAATCCGCTGGCCGAGGAGAGGACCTTCTCCGGTGGCACAATAACGCTCGAGGCCCTGCCGATGTTGCTCCCGAAAGGATGGCGGGATGATGAATGAAGCCAGTTCCTGGTTGAGCACCTCATCACGCTTATACCCAAACATCTGCTCGGCTGCAGGATTAAATTCGAGGATGTTTCCCTGATGGTCGATAGTGATGATGGCATCAAGCGCCGTCTGCAGGATCGCTCCCTGGCGTGCCTCGCTTGCCCGTGCAGCTTGCTCCACCTGCTTACGTTCGGTGATATCGCGTAGGACAACCAGGCGACCGGTATCAGAACCACGTGAGTCAGTGAGGGGCGAGATACGCAGATCGAAGTAGTGCGGTGCTCCATCTATGGTCAGAACAAGCTCTTCATGTGCGCTTGTGAGATTGTAAAAGCGTCGGATCTGCTCAGACCAGGCAGAGGCGGCCTGAAGGCTTGATTGCCCCATCACTTCTGAACGTGAGCGACCAATGAGGCGCTCTGCTGCCGGGTTGAGGTCGGTAATGCGATGGTGCAGGTCTATCACGATCACGGCATCACTCATACTCTCGACCACGACATTACGTGCTACTGGTGCGAGATCAAGCAGCCGGTAGCGGAAGAGGCTCCAGGCCATCGCCAGACTCGTGATGGTAAATCCCACAGGCGTAAAATCAAGCAGATAGAGTGGACGGGGACCAAAGAGAGATATCGCGTTACCTACCCATGGAGCGACCACAGCAATGAGCAAAGCGATGGCTTGTCCGCGATACAGGGATGCTGAACGCATAAGCGTTCGGATGAACGAACCGATCAGAATTGCGCCAAGTAATAGCAACCCATACGTATACAGGACAAAAACCCAGAACCAGATGCCATATGTGGTAACAAGCGCCGAAAATGGAACACTGCGGTCCAACCTGGCATTGCTGTAGACCAAACCGTGCAGGTTATTTGTCCACGCCAGCAGTAGAGTAATAAGAGGTATAATGGCCAGCAGAACGATCAGGCGACGTGTGAGCCATCTTGTCTGACCCGTGTATTGGAGCACAAAGATGAGCCAGGCTGGTGGCAAAAGCACGACTCCTAGCCACTCAATGTTATTCCAAAAGAGCACGGCGGGTAAGTCGGGACTTCCCAGTTGCAGGACGTACCCCAGCGAATATTCGATCGCTGCCAGCAAGATAACAAGAAAAGGTATAGCACCAGCCGTAGCACGGCGTCGCCAGGTAATGATCGCGAGCCAAAGCAATACAACGGCAGAGACGATTTCGGGAATTGCATACGGAGTAAAACGCCAGAGCATCTCACATCTCCTTTCACGCTCATTGTTTGGCTCTTTCGCCGCTTCGCCGCTGTTGTGCCTTACTCGTTGGTTCTGGTCCTGTTGCGCAGCTCTTCAGCTTTGCCAAGCAACTGCTGAAAGTAATCGCTTTCGGTGATTTCGGCTACCTCGCGTGCTTTCCTGGCATGATCAATTTCGATGCGTAATTGTTGCACCTGTTGTTGCAGGTGCTGTTCGCGGGCATAGACCTGGCGAGCCATCGCCTGAAAGACCTGGGCCAATTGGCCCAGTTCATCGCTGCGCCGGGCCACCTCATCCAGGCTTTCAAGTTGAAAGCTATTGGCTTGAATCGCTGCTGCTGCTGCCGTGACTCGCCCTACCTGTTGCAAATAGTCGATTTCCTGATCGCGCAACCATTTCCTTTCCAGACAAGCACTGAGTCTGGCACGCAGCACTACGGGATTGAATGGCTTAGGCAGGTAATCCTGCGCTCCCAGTTCAATACATCTGACGACGCTCTCCAGATCTTCCACGGCTGAAATCATAATCACCGGAATGTCACGTAATCGCGGGTGGGCCTTCAGGTGTTCCAGTACTTGGTAGCCGTCCATTTCGGGCATCTCCACATCCAGCAAGACCAGATCATATGGCTCATCCTGTAGTTTTTCCAGGGCCTGTCGCCCATTTTCGGCGAGAGTGGCCGAGTAGCCGAGTTTGGTAATGTAACGCGAGAGCATGATGCGGTTCATGCTGTTGTCATCCACGACCAGCAGCGAGCTACTTTTAATGGGGAATGGTTGATGCGCACTTGCTTCAGCATTCATGTTGCTCATGGTTTACAGCTCTTTCATCGGCAAGGGCCTCCACAGCTGTGGAGTGTTAAGAGTGATTTTCCTACGGCTTCGTACCAATAGTCTTTGCACCAGGCCATGAAGCAGTGGTTTGGCAAACAATTGTCCTGTCTTGTGTGTTCATGCTGGCTTTCTTCATAACTGTTCTTCTATTCTAGCAGAAGTACATGCCAATGTACAGATGATGTGGCTTTCTCTACTCATCGTATCTACCTTTATAAGGCGGTAATAAAAAAGAGATGGCTTCATCGAAGCCATCTCTTCTCATTAGTGGGTGATACAGAACTCGAATCTGTGACCTCAGCGATGTCAACGCTGCGCTCTAACCAACTGAGCTAATCACCCTTGTTTTTCAAGTTGTCCTTGAACAGGAACAATAATAGCATTGCCATTGGTGCTTGTCAAGCGCATTTTCCAAAAATCACTGCGTCAAGAGCTCATTCGGGCCAGAAAGCTCTTACACAACAAGAAGCAGATCATTTGTAGTTGCGCGTTCCAACCTGCCTACGCACTGTAGTTCTCTTTCACAGGCTCAGTATTAGCTATCACTGTGATGTTCTGCCCTAGAGCCATTGCATATCGCTCCAAGGTGGAAAGTTTGGGGTCTACCTCGCCACGCTCTAAGCGGGCTAGCGCTGGTTGCGTTGTCCCCATCAATGCCGCAACGGTCTTCTGTGATAGCCCCATTTCAACTCGCCTGGCAGCCAATTCGCGTAGCAGGCGGCGCTCCTTGAGAGCAGCATCCACCATTGCTGGAAACGAGGGATTTTTCGCACTGCGCTTTGCAATGTAGGCATCAAGATCATCATACTCCTCAGACATTGTTACCCCCTTTCTTGAGAACATCTATATCGTCTGCATTAAACTATATACCATGCATGGTATATGCGTCAAGTACTACCAAAATATCAAAATATCCGGCACCACTAATGGGATGATGGTGAGCCGCGTGACCTCCAATCAGCTAATCGCATTTCTGCAAGTCTAATTTCCGAATCAGGTACCTTCTCCGTTTTCTTTGTAAAGCCTTCAAGCGCCAGCAAAATATTCTCATGCTTCCCCTCCTGTGAGAAAAGAATGCGGTAAATCCGATCTTTACCTCGACACCTCATAAATTTCGTTTCGAATGAAATGAGCAACTCTAGTTCCTTCCTCTTGCACCTCTTTCATGGCAGCGACCACTGCTGCTGTGTCTGCCTCCAGAGATCATGAGAAATTTCTCGATTGGACACACTCCCCGACTGTTGCGATAGTTTTGCCATTGTGCTCACTCCTCTGCCAGCGCGCGCAGCGTCTCGAAAAGCACATCATCCAATCGCCATATTCGGTAGTACCGTTGTGGTGGATCGAGCGGGCGGCGGGAGCGCTCCTCGTCGGCCAGAATACGTGTGATGACCGACCCCGCCTCCTGCTTCGTCTCCGGCGCGAGATCTTTGCCGCGCTGCAGCAGCAGGGCAGCCGCGGCGCAGATGATGGGGTTGTCATCGTCCAATGCTTGTGTCATGGCTTGCTGGGCCACTTTGTCCATGCTCCATGCTTGAGAGAGCAAGTCCCAGGCGAATTCACCTACCAAACCCCCTTCTTCTCCCCATAGGGGTTGCCCTGGATTCAGCCTTTCCCATGTCTGCTTTGTGGTCTTTCCTGGGTCGGTACATGCTGCTAGTATCTCTTCAATGTTGCTCCTGTTCAGGACTGCTTGCTGCTGTTGCAGGGTATGAAGTTGCGAGATGCGCTGGTCTGGTGTGCCGGAAAGGAGCGGCCTGGATATGGGACGTACGGTTTGTGCTCCTGAGAGATGCTGCCTGAGTACCTGAAGCAATTGCCTCTGTTCGGGTGAGAGCGCTTGCTTTTCCAGCGTTGTGATGGTTCGCTGTACATGGTGTGTGGCCTGGGAAGGAACTTGATCGAAACTGATAAGCACACAGTAGAGTGTGAATAAGGCAGGTGAGATTACCTCTTCCTGAGCGTTTAATAGGCTCTCACATAAAATTTCTATCAGTTGTTCTTGATTTAGCAGGTCTCGCAGGTCTCGCAGGTCTCGCAGGTCTAGCAGGTTTTGCAGGTCTCGCAGGTCTCGCAGGTCTCGCAGGTCTCGCAGGTCTAGCAGGTCTCGCAGGTCTCGCAGGTCTCGCAGGTCTAGCAGGTCTCGCAGGTCTAGCAGGTCTCGCAGGTCTCGCAGGTCTTGCAGGTCTCGCAGGTCTCGCAGGTCTCGCAGGTCTCGCAGGTCTCGCAGATAGAGATTAGTGAGCGTTTTAAGCGCCTGAACCTGTGTTGCCTGGATAACGAGCGCATCCAGCAGTTCAGAAGCCAGGCGTTCTTGCTGCTGCCGGTTGTTGCGCGCAAGCAGGAGGCGCAGAAAGAGACATGGCTGGTAGGTGGCGGCGCGTCCCTGCTGCATCTCCCGTTGCAAGATGCGGTCCCAAACTACTTGCCATGGCAAGCGAAGGTGCGGAGCGTTCGCTACTCAGCAGGCGCTTGAAAAGGATAGCCTGTGGGTAGCGAGCGGAGTTACTTGCTTGCAGCAATTGTGTTTGTACGGAGCCGGGAGAGCGCTGCGCGAGCTGTTGCCATGCTTTGCCTATTTCAAGCTGCTTATCCCAGTTGGGATCATCAGACTGCGCGGGAAAAGCGGCAGGGGTGAGCAGGTAATCTAGCTCAAGGGAATGTTGCGTGAGGGCAGCAGCAGGTCGGGCTGTTCTTCGTTCCACTTAAGCCAATCAGTATGGAGCCAGCCAGCAGGGGCCATATGAGTCGAGCAGGCGCAAGGTGGCGAAGGCGTAGTCTTCAATATCGGAAGATGATGGGTGTGCATTGGTAGTAGAGAGGCGTGCCTGTATCTCTGATGGGCAGCTAATTTCCTGGCGGTACCAGTCCTGAACTCCAGCGAGGTGCAGCAGCGGAGGGATGAAGGATATGCAGGACGATGGCTGGACAGGTTGGCAGGTCGGGCGCGAGAGTGGCGAGCAATTTGGCGGCTCCGTACTGGCGCTGCCCACTAGTGTGGTCGCAGAGGGCAGCGTGCCAGGCTTCAGTAAGGGCGGCTGCTGGCTGCTGCTTTGGGGCTGGCCGCGCAGCCAGAGCAGGGCAATTTTTTCGATATCCTTTTGCAGTTCGGTGTAGCGGCCCGCGCCGTAGTTGTCACCGTAGATATCGAGAAGCTGGTTCGCTACCTGTTTTTGCAGGGAAATATCAACGTACCAGGTGTTGCAATCGATCAGTGCGCTGGCAGCCAGCAGCAGATGACGCTGTAAGAGCGCATCGTAGCTGTCGCGTGTCGCCAAAATGGTCTCGATAAGTGCGGTGGCCTGCTTGCGCTCGTCGCGGTCCTTCTGCTCACTTTTGTAGGCGATTAGCAGCAGCAGCGGCTCGCGCCAGGTAGAAATATGACATTTCTGTGCCACGAAAGCCTTGAGATCTTCTTCGGGTGGAAGATGCTCATCGACAAGTGGATAGTGCCGTTTATCCACGAGATAGCGCATAACGTAGTATTCCTGAAAGGTGCGGTGAATAAAGCCGTAGAGGCCCTGGCCACGTTCAACAAAGAGGCTGCTGCTGCTGCGCAAGGTATCGATGAACTTCTCAACATTGGAGGACTGAATCTGATCGAGCGTACTGTGATAGTAGCGGGCCATCGTCTCCCTGGTAATAGCAAAGACTTCCCTTTCTGTCAGGGGCAGATCGCGGCTGTGGAGCCGGTAAGCAAATTCGCTGAGCGTTTCCTCGGCGAGGTCGATCTCTTCTGGGGAGAAGATCACGCCGCCCTTGAACTGGTTCCAGTTGTTGAGCAGCGTCAGGGTGACGGTCTGATAAAGTTCAATACGGCGATGTGGCAGCCTGCGCCCGCTTTTCTGGATCAACGCCAGGATCGTCAGCATGAGGGGATTGACTGCCAGCCGCCGGATACCGGGATTTTGTTGGAGCGCCTCGAGTAGGCGGTCTCGCTGGCTATCACCCTCCTGCTGCGCGCGCTGTTCTTGCTGGGAGGTCAGTTCCTCTTGCATACCTTGCAGCGAGCGTGCCTGATAGCGCTCGACTGCCGGGCACCAGGTAGTGAGAAACTGCCGGATTTGTTCGTCATCCAGGTCGAGCAGAGTGTACTGTGCGAAAGGAGCAAATGGGCCGGGTTCGTAGCCTACGATGCGTGACGTGATGAGGACGCGGTTGTATACCTGGGTGTTGTCCTGTTCCGGGAGATAGAGGGAGACGAAGTCAAAAAGGTCCTTACGGACGCGGCTGCGCAGGGAATCGCTGGCGACTTCATCGAGACCATCGAAAAGCAGCAGGCAACGACCATTGAGCAGTGCATCCTCGATCAGCGTGGGAAGATCAGGGGAAATCTTTTTCCACTCATTCCATAGGAACTCTTTCACGCTCGGTCACCTGTTGCGCTGCAAGGGGCGGCGCAGAGATGGCTTTCGCGTAGTCGCCGATGGTCAGAAAGATAGGGACCTGGATAGGTGCGAGGTCTTCAGGCAACTGGTAATCGGCATGACACGAAGCGCGGGCCATGTGCAGGGCTAGCCAGCGCAGAGTGGTGCTTTTGCCGGAACCAGGCGGTCCCAGGATAACAGCGACAGAGCGGGTGGGAGTCAATCGCTGCAGCACATCATCAATTTTGACTTCTTTGCTTAAGCGTGCCGCAAACAGTTCTTCTCCAAGTTGGGAATGCCACATGGCTGCCCGCAGTCCCTGGATATAATCTTCTCGCTCGTGTGGATCGAGATCGAGACGGCGGCGCACCTGCTCGATTTCTTCCAGCAATTTTTGTTGCTCGATGCCGATATCGTAGACCGGACGATCAGAGACGGCGCGGATATGGATGAAGATATCATCCAATGGCACGTTGACCGAGAGCAGCGCTTGCGAGTGGTGGATGCCGGTAGGATTCAAGTCCTTGTTCTTTGAGATAACGCTGTTGAGATAGCGATGAAACAAAGTTTTTTGTTGCTCTGCTGTAAGCTTGCTATTGTCTATCTGTAGTGCAGGTGGGTTGATGATCGCGCCTGGGCTGTTCTGGATAATCATGGCGCTGCTAGTGCTGCCGATTTGTGACGCTGTTCCCGAGTTGTTGCGAACGGTGTTGGTAGTGATGGTCGAGCCAGGTGATGCTGCTACCTCTTCCTGTTTGCCTTTAAGCACGAAAATGCCTGTAATAATAGTGGTGACTAGCAACAACCCAAGCACGCTGCACGTCAGGATAATGGGCCAGCCTGGGAGGAAAAGGAAGCCGAGCGTTGAGTCATAGAGGTTCTGTGGGAACCCCTTGCGCGGAAGTTGTTCGATGACCTGGATGCTGATCCAGGCGAAAGGCAGGACGAGAACGAGCCAGATCCAGCCAAGAACTTTCAAGATGGTACGGGCGTTGTGCATAGCCTGCTCCTCAACACGTGGTCATCGTCCAGAATAGCACTGGAATGTTTTGCTGCCTGTTGTATCAACTGCCAAGCAAAAGAATGCAGTGACGCTGTATTGATGGGCATTATACTATAAAAGTTTCAGGAGGGAAACTCTTGTCACAAGCTCATATCTCCATGGGATCAATACCCAATGAGCGCAACTTCTCCACGCGCGCCTCAGCCTCAGTGAGACGTAGTTGACCATCTCTGTCATAGAGTCGAAGCTACTCCACATCTGGAACCAAAAAGCTTTCGAGTTGAGAACTCCATAGACGCCCATCTGCTCGAATCCAAGTGCCTACAACAACTGAAACAACTGAAACAACTGAAACAACTGAAACAACTGAAACAACTGAAACAACTGAAACAACTGAAACATCAGACACATCTGTATGGATTGCCCATATCGTCACGCTGAGAGGGTCACGATATCCTAGCCCAGCGCCATCCCTTGGTCGCTCTATGAGAGCGGCCCCACGCAACAATGCCCGGCGACGATGTGCTGGCCTTTCCCAGGTGCTGATGTGGGTCATCCATACGCACGTGTCTAAAGTGTCTGAAGTGTCTGAAGTTTTAAGAACGACCTACATCGTGACCTTCGCCCGTTGACGATGTGGGTCGTCTATATAGCTTGCCACTATTATTTCCTTCAGATTCCTTGCCGCACACCTTGCAATATATTTAGATACGATGCTATACTTTTCCATGGAACGAAAGGAATCAGACTGGGGTTACTGACGAACAGTATCGATCAAACAGCGGGATTACTGGTGCTCACCCGCTTCCCTCCCGTTGGACAAGTATTTCCGAAGGAGCATTTTGCATGGCTACTTCGCCTTTCTGGTCAGCGATACGCGATAGAAAAACACCGTTTGGCTCGCGAAATCGGGGATATCTCATAAAAATACTGGCCATACTATCCCTCGTCCTTCTCATCTGGCTTGGATCTGCTGCTTTGAGTTTCTTTCCAGATGCGCAGGCGCTAGCAACTCAGCATACCACTCCACCTGTAAGTGGGACCTGTAAACAGGTGTTTTATTCTAATGATGGTAATCCGTACCCGCTTTGTCCCGGGCCTCTCCCCACGGGCGGTAACTGTACGTGGTGGGCGTGGGAACAGTGGCATTTGCTTGGTTACAATATTCCTTACAACTTCGGAAATGCTGCTGACTGGATTGCGAGTGCGGAACGCTTTGGCCTATCGGTTGGACAAACGCCACGAGTGGGTGCGCTCGCGGTCTTTCCAATTGGAGATCACTACTGGGCGTACTCCTCTGCCGGACACCTTAGCTTTGTGACCTGGGTTAGTCCCGATGGCAGTACATTCAATGTGACCTACGAAAGCTATGGGGATGTGACCCCCATGCACATCGGCATAAACTATAACGTTTCGCTTATCAATCAGCCGCGCTTCCAGAATGGCAAGTTGCGCTTCATTTATTTCCCTCAACTCATTGATGCAACGCTCTTTTCACGCTTGCCGGGGATAAATGGCAATTCATTTGCAGGAGTAATGCTGAGTAATAGACTGCTGGTAAGTAGTAGCGCGAATAACTCGCTAGGCGGCTAGCCGTATAGCCCTTGGATTGCCACCTGAATCAGGTGATCAGGAGTTCAATGCCGACTTTACAGGTAGTGGTCTGAGTGAGCTGTTACTCTATAATCGGCAGCAAGGTCGCCTGAATATTCTCAGTTTATCGGATAAGCCACTTCATCCCGCACCTCGCTTATCACCTGCCGAAAGGTTGGAGGATGGTCCGATTGAACCAGCAGTGCCACAGCCACAGATGTACAGCCTTAGCGATACAAGTACGCCAGTGAACGGTTGGGGATCATCGTTGGATATCCATGTTGGTGATTTTGCCGGTATGGGGCAATCCGATATCTTGCTTTATGATCGGGTAACGGGCAAGATTCAATTGCTCAGCCTGACTCCGCAATTCACTATTAAACAGCATGTAACATTGCCAGGATGGGGACCGGACTGGGAACTGTACGTTGGGCGCTTCGATGGGCAGCGCACAGGGGTGTTCATGTATAACCGTTTTGCTAACTACATTCAAACGATCACACCTACGCCTACACCCGTGCCGCCGACTACTAATCCGCTACCATCTCCAACGCCAAGCCCGACGCCGAAACCGACTGCCACGCCAAGCCCAACACCGACTCCGAAACCAAGTCCAAGTCCGAGTCCAACCCCAAAACCAAGCCCGACGCCGAGTCCGACTGCCACGCCTACTCCGAAACCAAGTCCGAGTCCAACCCCAAAACCAAGCCCGACACCAAAGCCGACAGCTACGCCTACTCCAACGCCTACACCGGACCCGGATTATTCAAACCTGAGTTTATTACTACCGAGTGGGTCTCCAGCATGGGGGAGCAGCGCCACGAGCAGCGCAACCGATATGTCTCCATCGTCGGACCAGACAGCGAATGCCCAGGTGCTGGATTTCAATCGCGATTTTAGCGTGCGCAATCTTCAGCAGTATACGTTTTTGAATAATGCCTGGGAGGTGTATGTTGGGCGCTTCGTCAACGACAATCAAGATGGTCTCTTCCTCTATGACCGGACGGCGGGACAAGCCCGCATCGTGAGCTTTGATAGCAAGTTAGAGGTCACGCACTTCCATGATATGCAAAACCTTGCAGGAAATTGGGAAGTGTATAGTGGCGACTTTAATGGTTCTGGCCGCGCTCAGGTGCTGTTGTACGATCCCAGCAGTGGGGATGCCCAATTCCTCATCTTGGCCGCCGATTTATCAGTTGTGAAGCAAAAGAACTATAGCGGTTGGGGAACAAATCTCGCGCTATACGTGGGACATTTTGGCATGCCTAATTTGAGTGTCATGCTGTATGACCCACAGGCAGGGCAGAGCACCTTTGTAGCGTTTGATAAGGCGCTTGAGGTGACGCATCAATATCAAGTTTCAAGCTGGGATTCACACTGGCAGATATTGGTTGGCGCTTTCGTTGATCGCTCGCGTTGTCTGGAAAGCGGCAATTGCAATACAGGAGATGATATCCTTGTGTTGAACCACCAGACGGGTCAGATACAGCAGTACGTCTTCTCGTTTGGACGACAGTACTCGGTGTTCGATAGCCGTTCACAAGCTTTCTTACGTGATGGGGTAGCGGCAGATACCAATCTTGGACCCGTCGATACCACAACCTTCAGCCTGCTGGGCACGTTGAATACCTCTATTAGAGGCGAGGAGTTGTATTAGCAGCATGTTGAAAATATGCGTCCTGAACGGCCCCAATTTGAATACACTCGGTACCCGCGAACCGGCTATTTATGGTACAATGACCTTACCGCAAATCGATGAGATGCTGCGAAAGCGTGGGGAGACACTTGGCGCGACGATTGAATGTTTCCAGTCAAATTACGAAGGAGCATTGATCGATTACCTTCAGCAGCAGGCGGGAGACGCTGACGGCGTTATTATCAATCCGGGCGCGTTCACCCATTATTCGATTGCGCTGCGTGATGCGCTTGCAGCGGTAAAAGCACCTACGATTGAGGTGCATTTGAGCAATATTTATGCACGCGAGTCTTTTCGGCATCACTCAATGATTGCCGCAGTGAGCCGGGGACATATCGTTGGACTGGGCTGGCGCGGATATATACTCGCTTTAGAGGCGCTGGTCGAGTTACTACAGGAAGCGGGGCCACAATGACGTGAGGCCCCTGTAGAAGGAAATGTATGAGTCAGGATAGTATGGTGCAGTTTCGCACCTGGATAGCCGAACAGGGGCTAGACGCTTTTCTCGTTACACAGCCACAGAATCGCTCCTACCTCACGAAATGGTACAACAATGACACAGAATCAGGTGCTGGGATGCTGATGGTGGGACAGGACTTCCAGGTCATATTAACAAGTACGCTCTATAAAGAGGCTGCCGAGCATGAGGCCGTAGGTTGGCAGGTCGTCATTCCGGTAGGACGTGAATATCCCGCAGCCATTGTCAGGTTGGCTCAAGAGCACAATGTGCAGAAGATTGGCTTTGAAGCAGAGGCCATGAGCTATGCACTCTATGATAAGCTGGCTACTGAGGGTAAGACTGTCTTGACGCTTTCCCCATTTGAGAAGAGTATTGTGGATACGCTGCGCCTGGTGAAGCAACCCGAAGAATTAGAGTTGCTCAAACGAGCGGTAGCGATCACCGATGAAACCTTTGCGCATATCTGTCAGTGGATTCAGCCGGGCATGTCCGAAAAAGAGGTGCAGTGGGAGATTACGCGCTACATGGTGGCGTTAGGTGCCGATGGGCCTGCATTCGATACAATTGTCGCCTCCGGCCCAAATGGTTCGATGCCACATGCGCATGCCAGCGATCGACGTATTCAGCCTGGGGAACTGATTACCATTGATATGGGTGCTCGTTACAAAGGCTATTGCGCGGATATGACACGTACTATCTGCATCGGTGAGCCTGCCGAACAGCGCATGTATGAGGTCTACGACGCCGTTCTGAATGCCATGAAGACGTGCGAAGCAGGAATTCGCGCCGGTATCACGGGTGTTGCAGCTGATGGATTGGCCCGTGCAGCATTAGAGATGGCAGGTTTATCAAATTACTTTGTTCACAGTACAGGGCACGGTGTTGGTTTGCATGTGCATGAAGGGCCGCTGCTATCTGCACGCGCACCACAAGACATGGTACTTCCGGCTGGCTCTGTTGTGACTATCGAGCCAGGCGTTTACATTCCTGGCTGGAGCGGTGTACGGGTCGAGGATTGTGGCGTAGTGACAGAAAATGGTTTAGAGGTGTTGACGCAATCACCAACCGAACTGGTGATCCGGCGCTAGCCCCTTGTCACTTTGTAGGGGCAGTGCCTTGTGCCTGCCCTTGCGAAGGGTGGGGTATTTGGAGCATATGGCATATCTGCTGAGGTCTGTAGGGGCAGTGCCTTGCGCCTGCCCTCGCGAAGGGTCTGGCACAAGGCACTGCCCCTAAATGACGAAAGGAAATTTATTATGATATCTACAAGTGACCTGAAGAAGGGTGTAACTATAGAATTTGAAGGACAGTTGTGCAGCGTCCTCGAATGGCAGCATGTCAAGATCGGGCGCGGTGGCGCTATTGTACGCTTGAAACTGCGTAATTTACGTACGGGAGCAACATTTGATCGCACCTGTGATGCAGGCGAAAAGTTTAAACGCCTCTACCTTGATCGTGCGACCGTGACCTACCAATACCTGGATGGCGATCAGTATCATTTTATGGATACGAGCACATATGATGACATTGTGCTGACCGAAGAACAGCTTGGCGACGCGAAAAACTATTTGATCGACAATCTGGAACTTGATCTTATCCTTTTCGATGATGAACCAATTTCGGTTGAGCCGCCCGAAAAAGTGGTGCTGCGCGTTACCTATACGGAACCAGGATTCAAGGGTGATACTGCTACGGGTGGCACGAAGCCTGCAACCACCGAGACGGGTCTGGTTGTGCAGGTACCTCTTTTCGTTTCCACTGATGATCTGATACGGGTCAGCACAACAACGGGCACCTATGTTGAACGCGCATAGGATCGAATAAGATCAGGCGAGGTGCCTGGCAAATTTCCCGGGGAGAACGACTATGGACGGAAACAGTCAATTCTCTTACGATATGGAGCCGCTTTCCGAAGATGAAGTGGTTGGTGGGGCCAGCGTCATCAGCGTTGAGCAGTTGCAGCATCTTGTGCGCTTGCTCAACAGCAGCGATGTTTCCGAGTTGGAGTTGAAACGTTCCGAAGAAGGTATGAGCCTTGTGCTGCGCAAGGTGAAGGCTTCCGAAAGCAGCAGCAACATAAACAATGACCAGCACGTACTTGCTCCAGTATCCACCAGTGAAGCGCCACCTGCCGAGACAAAGCGGCAAGTCGTAGCTCCTCTGGTGGGTATTTTCCATACCTGGGCTAAACCAAGGGGAGGATCGCTAGTAGCCATTGGTGACCGTGTCAAGGAAGGCCAGCTCGTGGCAACTATCGAGTCGCTCAATGTGCTCAATGAAGTGGAGTCACCCGCGGTTGGGAAGGTGGTTGAGATTCTTGTACAGGAGGGGCAGCCGGTAGAGTATGGCCAGGTGCTAATGACGATTGATACCTCAAAAGGGGCGGAGAAAGCATAATGCTACTGTCAGGCTCTTTAGATGCTGCATCGGTGTTGAGCGTTTCGCAGGCAGCTCGCTATTTGAAAGAATTGTTGGAGACGGACGATCTCTTGCAAGATATGTGGGTGCGGGGCGAGATCTCCGATTGTAAAACGTATCCCTCCGGTCATTGTTATTTCACCCTCAAAGAGGGTGAGGCGCAACTCCAGTGTGTCTTCTTTAAAAATGCGCGTCTGCGCTCAATGGCTCCTCAACTTCGCAATGGTATGGCTATAGCTGCAAGGGGGCACGTTTCGTTTTACGAACGCGATGGAAAGCTACAACTTTACGTCGAGAGCGTTGAAGCGATAGGAGAAGGGGCCTTTTACCTGCGTTTTGAGCAACTCAAGGCACGCTTAGAGGCTGAAGGTCTGTTCGATGCTGAACGAAAACGCCCACTGCCGACTCAACCTGCTGTTGTAGGTATCGTAACTTCACTACAGGCTGCCGCTCTGCGCGATATGCTGCGGGTGCTAGTCACACGTTATCCGCTGGCTCGCGTGATCCTCTCGCCCTCGCTTGTGCAGGGGGTCGAAGCTCCTGTCGCAATTGCTGCCGCGCTGGATGCGCTCAATGAACATGGTGAAGCAGATGTTGTGATTGTTGGGCGCGGAGGCGGCTCGATTGAAGAAATGTGGGCCTTTAATGAGGAGATTGTGGCGCGCGCCATTGCTCGTTCGCGTATCCCAGTGATCACAGGTGTTGGGCACGAGACAGATTTCACGATTGCGGACTTTGTTGCAGATTATCGCGCTTCGACGCCAACTGCGGCAGCGGTAGCGGCTGTCCCCGATATCGCGGATTGGCGCGCCAATGTGCAGGGATACAAGCAGGCGTTAGTAGCGCTGATCGAAGAACGTTTGAGTGATCTGCAAGAGGAACTCGAGCGTACCGAGCGAGACTTGCAGCGTGCCAGTCCACGACGTCAGCTTGAAGGGCTTCAGCAGCAACTTGACGATATGACGGCACTGTTACAGACACGCGTGCAGCATCTCTTTGCGCTACGAGGAGAACGCTTGCGCAGTGCGGCGTTGCGTTTACACTCGCTTAGCCCTTTGCTGACAATTGCGCGTGGCTATGCTGTTGTGCGGCGCGATGCTGATAATTCAGTTGTCACCAGTATTCAGCAGGTGCAGTCAGGCGACGTGCTAAGTATTCAAGTAACCGATGGGCATATCCATGCCGAAGTTCGTGACTAAGTTGGAGGTGAGAACATGTCGTTCTCAAGGGATTGATAATTATGGAAGCATTATCTTTTGAAGAAGCCTTCGCGCAACTGGAAGCTGCTGTTGCGGCATTACAAGATGGGAATATGCCTCTTGAACGGGCATTGCATTATTATGAAGAGGGCATGAAATTAGCCCAACATTGTAATGAACTACTGCAAAAGGCGGAGCTACGCGTGCAGCAACTGGGTGTAAATGACGAAGGTATACCTGTCATTACCGACGAGGTCACGCTTGGTAATTCGCCTTTTGAGTTTACATAAAGGATTTTCTATGTCGAAGTCTCCAAAAAAGCCATTATCATTACTCCCAACTATTACCGCGCTTGCTGCAACTGGTGGCGTGGCTGTGCTGGCAGTAGAATTCTATCGCCACCCTAGGGAAACCGTAAATAGTGTAATGCGAGTCGGTATGAGGCTGGGTGGTATTCATGAAGATACCTGCGATGTTGAGGGTGTACCTCTCCATTACTTCTATGCTGGACGGAGTGGTGATACTCCTATTGTGCTGGTACATGGCCTGGGCAGTTCAGCGGAGGTCTGGGCTGGTCTGATGACGCGGTTGAGTAAGCAATTCCGTGTTTATGCCCCCGATATGCCCGGTCATGGTGAGACGCCACTTGCTCCCGAGGGAACCAGTATTCGAGCCAATGTCTCGTATTTGAAGCGCTTTCTTGACAGACTTGGCTACCCACGAGTGACGCTTGCCGGTAACTCACTCGGTGGTTGGATAGCGACGCGCTTTGCCCTGGACTATCCAGAACGCGTTCGTCACCTATACCTGCTCAACTCGGCGGGTCTGATACGCGAAAACTTTACTTCACCATACTCTACCGATCGTGGAATGGCCAAGCGTTCGATCGAGAATATGCTGGGCTATTCATTGCCACTGCCTGGCTTCATACTTGACTCTGTTGTACGTAACTCACAAATGCCAGCCTACTCAGGGTTCATTCACAACTATGATGCGCAGGAAGAGTTAGATGAGGTGCTAGGGCAGGTGCAAGTTCCAACCACGATTATTTGGGGTGCAAAGGATGGACTCTTCCCGGTAAACTATGCTAACGACTTCCATGCTGGCATTGCTAACTCTGAACTTATTCTCTTGCGCAAGGTTGGACATATTCCCCAGTTGCAGGCTCCTTTAAAAGTGGCACGTATTATTACCCAACGCGAACGGTTCAGTTGAATTTTGTCACAGGATGGGTTATAGTATTTGTGGGGTGCTATCCTTCGCAAAACTCAATTCAACACATCTTTCCTGGCATTTCGCGAAGAATTGTTTGTGTAGCCTATTGTTGATTCTCATCTTGAGTGTTGTTGTGTTTAGACTAAACGTCCTGGACTTACCCAGTACAAAAGGTTAACGGAACATCGAGAACAGAGAGGCCACGAGATGAAATTGCTGCTCGTTGATAACGATCATAATTTGGTCGAGATGCTCACTGGTTGGCTAAAAACGCTGGGATATGAAGTGTCTCATGCTTATACAGGCGAGCGAGCAAAGATAGAATGGGCAAGACTTCAACCAGACCTCGTTATTCTGGATACTACGTTGAAGGATGTGGATGCGCTGGCAATGTGTCGTGAAATGACAGGTAGGCATGACGCGCTGCTGTTAGTCATGACTGAAGCGAAAGATACGCAGGATGAGATTCATTGCCTGGAGTCGTGTGCCGATGACTACCTGAGAAAACCCTTTTCCCCCGCTCAATTCTTAGCGCATGTTCATGCCTTAAGCCGCAGAACCGGTTCCAAACACGAACAACGGCCTTCCGCTACTCTTACTATTGGTCCTATCCATATTGACTCATTGCACAACCGGGTCAGCATTTATGATAAGACAATACGCCTTACTCCTACGGAGAGCAAGCTGCTGCATTTGCTGGCGGTGAATGCAAACCAGGTATGCACGGCAAGCCATATTGTTTCGCATGTGTGGGGCTTTAATGACGTTGGTGATAGCGCTTTGATAAAAGCTCACATACGCCACTTACGTCAGAAAATTGAACCCAATCCAGGTAATCCTTGCTATATTCAGACCGTTCCAGGCTCAGGCTACATGTTAGTCCCTCGTGCTGGAGAAGAACATGCTGCCAAGGAAGTATCGCACTCACTGAGGGCTGTTTCGGTGTGATTACAATCTTCTACCTTGTTACAGAGATTGCTGCGTATTACGCAAGTTCACTGCCCCATGAATGTAGACATGCTGTATGTCTGCGGCGTTACGCATCGTATTGACATGGAGCAGGATGCGAATGCATTTGCCGAGAGCGTTGGGTACAGGAATCTCGCGTGCGCACATCAAAGCTACCTCTGTCCAGCCGAGTTGGCGTGCTGCCAGCGCAGGAAATTCGGCGTTCAGATCTTCTGTAACGGTGAAGATGGCGCTAGCAACATCTTCGCTATGCAGGTCATTATGACGAATCATAAGTTCTAGTAACTCGCCGGTGGCTGCCAGTATTGCTTCTCGCTCGTTACGTTCTACGGTGGTTGCTCCCCGAATGCCTCGACAATACATTAATTGGTCCCTTTCAGTAGGTTTTCTGTTCCCTGACGAGATTGAACAGATTATCCTCTATTTTAAGGGATGGTGGCAAGATTAACGATCTCCTAGTCCTGGCGCACCTGCAAGGGTCTATCTACCCCACACCACCGCCCCGTACCACTACATTTTATAAGACCCCTTTCACCCCTCATCATACCCTCCTGCTTGGCGCAGGCTCTGGATATAATGTCTCACAGCTTCTACTTGATCCCTGTCATTATGCTGGTCGATGAGGTTGACGAGGGCGCTGCCTACTACTGCGCCGTCGGCATAGCTGGTGACTTCGGCAATATGTGCGGGCGTTGAAAGTCCAAATCCAACCACGATGGGCAAGGAATACTGTTTGGAATGCTCCCGGACTCGTACAATGAAGCTGTGTAGGGAAGTAGGTAGGGCAGTGCGCGCGCCTGTAACACCGCTGAGAGAGACACAGTAAATGAAGCTGCCAGGGATGCTGGCTGCGCTACTAGCTATCTGGGTGATGCGCTCGTTGGATGTTGTTGGTGGGATAAGGAAGACGAGTGAAAGCCCGTGTTGTTGGGCCGCTTGCTGCAATGGCCTGGCCTCTTCGGGTGGCAGATCGGGGATAATCAGGCCGCAAACGCCACAATCTGCTGCTGCCTGACAGAAGCGCTCGACGCCATAGGCAAGGATGGGGTTGTAGTAGCCCATAAAAAGCATCGGTACAGCACTTTGGGCTGACACTTGACGAGCAACCTCCATACAGCCGTTGATGGTCATGCCACGTTCGAGCGCGGTATGTCCTGCGTGCTGAATGGTAGCGCCATCGGCAAGGGGATCACTGAAGGGCATACCTAGCTCAATGATGTCGGCTCCTGCCTGGGCTGCCGCCAGGATCAGTTCGATACTGCGTGCTGCTGATGGGTAGCCACACATGAAGTAAGGGATAAGGACGCCACGATTTTCGTGCCGAGCTTGCTTGAAGACATGGGAAATCTTCGCAGAGGGTGTGGTAGTTGTGGAAGTAGGTTGCATAGGTGTCTCCCATTTCATCTGCTTAATGTGGATTGGGTAGAAATTGAGAGTGCTGGATTGTATGCGTCTAATATGCTTGATGTGAAGGTTCCACCTGCATAGGTGCTGAGCAGTGCTAGCAGGTCGTTGAGCGCGGCCTCGATATCAGTGTGAGCACCGTCGTGATGGGCTTCAACAGTGATAAGGGCGGAAGTTGTTTCTGGTTCGGCAGCACTCGGCTCGCTTTGTCGCCAGCACCAGCGGCGGGCAATCACCAGACCTGTTTCATCGGAAAAAACCACTTCGCCTGGCTCAGGATGTTTCACCTCGGTTTCAGATAACCCTAGTGTGGTATAGCGCTCTGACCCATCGGCGAAATGTACGGTAACGGTTCCTGTCAATGCCCGAGTATCGAAGACCGCGACGGGTAGGGCATAGCGAATGCTGACCAGGTTGGCAAGATCAACCAGCAGATTGATAGATGGAATGTCGCCTTTTTTGGTTAAACGGCGTAACAACGCTTCTGCTGCACTGCGATACTGCGTTGGGTCTACGCCAAATTCGCGGAAAGCGCTACGCCATGCCGCCAGTGATTTGACCTGGCTCAATGGCGTATTGCCGAGACGTTGCAAGGTAGCTTTCTGCTCAGCAAGAAAAGCTGCCTGTAGACTTTCCGTTGTTGGCCCGTTAGTCATGCCCTGCGCGAGGATGGCCCCGCCGACAATAGCAGGAAAGCGAGCCAGTATTTCGGGATGATATTGAAAAACCTTCATTATTGCGCTCCTAGTACATACTTACTTGACCTTTTCGGATATCAGATGTTCCTTGTGCTCAAGGGGAGCGGTGGCTGGCTACCTGTTTTCCTGCCCCACTTGGGGGGACTGAAACTAGAGAGTAACATTCAACGCTTTTGCCACCGTAAGCATATCTTTGTCGCCGCGACCCGATAGGTTCAGCACGATTAACGAACCCTGCAGAATCTTGTCTTGTTCTCCCATTTCCAAGAGGTAACCAAGGGCATGTGCGGGTTCGAGTGCGGAGATGATGCCCTCGCTTTGACTCAAGGCCTGCAAGCCTCGCAGTGCGCTTGCGTCATCAGCGGAGACGTAAGTAGCGCGGCCAGTTTCTTTCAGGTAGCTATGTTCTGGCCCTACACCTGGATAGTCGAGTCCGGCTGAAATGCTGTGGGTGTCGAGCACCTGTCCATCTTCGTCCTGAAGCAGGTAGCTTAATGCGCCGTGTAGTACACCGGGTCTGCCTGCTACCAGGGTTGCAGCATGCTGGCCTGGTTCCAGGTTGGAACTGCTAGAGCCTCCAGCTTCGACGCCGATTAGTTGTACTCCGGGTGCATCCGCGAAGGGGTAGAACATGCCGATGGCATTGCTTCCACCGCCCACACAGGCAATGACCATATCAGGTAGCCGTCCCTCCTGTGAAAGTATCTGTGCGCGTGCCTCATTGCCAATGACCGATTGGAAGTCGCGCACGATGCGAGGATAGGGATGCGGCCCGACCGCGGAACCGATCAAGTAGAAGGTCGTCTCCACATTTGTAACCCAATCGCGAATGGCCTCGTTGATGGCATCTTTTAGAGTACGACTGCCGGTGGTGACTGAACGAACTTCCGCGCCTAACAGTTTCATGCGGAAGACGTTGAGTGATTGGCGCTGGATGTCGTCCTCGCCCATGTAGACGATGCATTCAAGACCAAGCATTGCGCAGACAGTGGCGGTTGCAACGCCATGCTGTCCAGCACCTGTTTCGGCAATGATGCGGCGCTTGCCCATACGCTTTGCCAGCAAACCCTGTCCGAGCGCGTTGTTGATCTTGTGAGCGCCGGTGTGCGCAAGGTCTTCACGTTTGAGGTAGATTTTGATATTAGGTGCAACCATTTGCGAGAAGCGTGGGACGTAATGAAGTGTCGTTGGGCGACCGACAAAGCTGGAAAGCTGGCTGTGCAGTTCAGCCTGAAAATCCTTATCTTGTCTTGCTTGCTCGTAGGCGGACTCTAACTCGGCAAGCGCCGCCATCAGGCTTTCGGGTACGAATTTTCCGCCAAAGCCTCCAAATCGTCCCCGCTCGTCTGGGTAAAGATTATGCTGGTAAGTTTGTGTTGCGATGCTTGATTGCATGGATCAGGTGCTCTTTCTTTCTTTAAGTTGGACCATCGTAAGGGTCACCACTACACATTTGCCTTGCGTACATTTTCAATGAATGTGCATATCTTCTCTACGTCCTTCTGGCCGTTGGTTTCAACACCGCTGCTGACATCGACTCCCCAGGGAAGAACTTGCGAGATGGCTTCCGTAACGTTCTGAGGAGTCAAGCCGCCGGCTAGCAAGATGGGCGTCTCTTGGGCGACGGCTTGGGCAAGACTCCAATCGTGGGTGGTGCCTGTCCCACCCCAGTGAGATGTTGGCGTATCGAGCAAGATACGCCAGGTTGTCTCCTTGTAGGCTGAAATCTTACTCAGGTCATCGTGACTTTTGAGATGGAGCCCTTTGATTACAGGTCGCGAAATAAGTTGGCAAAACTCCGGTGGTTCGTTGCCGTGCAACTGGACAATGTTAAGACCAACCTGCTCAACTACCTCGTTAATAAAGTCGGCATCCTTGTTGACGAAGACGCCGACGACCTCGGTAGCCAGATGCCTTGCTTCACGCGTTTGCAACAGGGTGCGTGCCGACTGCGGCCCAATGTAGCGCGAGCTTGGCTCATAGAAAATGAGGCCGACCAGATCCGCACCTGCATCTATGGCTGCATGGAGGTGCTCAGGGGCACTCAGACCGCAGATTTTCACCTGGGTGCTGGTATTGGCTCCCGCAAGGAGAGTGCGTATCTGTGCCGGGATATCGTTTGATACAACCAGCGCTTCACCTACGAGCATGCCTTGTACATCATACCGAGCCAGCCGACGCGCATCGGCAGCAGTAGAGATACCGCTCTCGGCTACCACGACACGATCTTTTGGAATGAGTGGATGTAGTTCTCGCAGCAGGTGCGGATTCATCTGGAAAGTGACGAGGTCCCGACTGTTGACTCCAATGATGATCGCTCCGGCTGCCACGGCTCGCCGGGCTTCTTCGGCGCTGTGGACCTCCACCAGGCAGCGCATGCGTTGTTGATGAGCGACATGGAGCAGGTGCCTCAATTGTGTGTCGTCGAGTAGGGCACAGATGAGCAGAACAGCATCGGCTCCCCAGGCACGTGCCTCGTAGATTTGATACTCATCAACTATAAAATCCTTGCGCAGGACGGGAAGTTTGACAGTTTGTTTAATGGCACTTAGATGTTCCAGCGAGCCTAGAAAGAAGTGCGGCTCGGTGAGGACCGAGATAGCTGCTGCTCCATTGGCTTCGTAAGTACTTGCTAGCTTTACAGGATCGAAGGTTGGCGCGAGCATGCCCTTCGAGGGTGACGCACGTTTGACCTCCGCAATCAAACCAATCCCGGATGCTGCTCGGAACGGCGCTAAAAGGTCGCGTGGCGGGGGTTGCAGAGCAGCACGAAACTGCACCTCTTCTAACGGTACATCGTGCTTGCGTTCCTCCAGGTCAGCAAGGGTTTGTTTGACAATACGGTCAAGAAACATAGATCACCTGGCTAAAGCATGAGAACAGGCAACAACATCCGCCAATTTCGCCCTGGCTTTGCCTTCGCGTAAGGTAGTACGTGCTAACTTCACGCCGTCGACCAGCGAATCAACCTGCTCATTTGCCAGCAATGCCGCTCCTGCATTCAAACATAACATGTCGGCAGCAGGACTATCACTTTGCCCACTCAGCAATTCCGAGAGCATGTGGGCGTTGTAGGTCGGGTCGCCACCCTGGAAGATCTGGCGGTCAACTATCCGAGTCAAGCCGACCTCTTCGGGAGTGATGCGATATTCGCGTAATGCTTCGCCCTGGCGCACCTCACAGATGCGGGTCGGCGCGCTCAGCGAGAGTTCGTCAATGCCATCCTCGCCGTGAATGATGAGGGCGTGCTGGCAACCAAGATGCAGCAGGACCTCGCCCATCTTGCGCAGGAGTGTGCCATCAGCTACGCCCAGCATCTGGTAGCGTGTATGGGCAGGATTGGTGAGTGGGCCAAGGATGTTGAAGACGGTACGAATGCCGATCTCACGACGGGTGGGGCCAACGTGTTTCATCGCCGGATGATAGGCGGGAGCGAACATGAAACCAAAACCGACTTGCTGGACGCATTGTGCAACCTGCTCAGGAGCAAGGTCGATCCGCGCTCCCAGAGCTTCGAGCACATCTGCGCTGCCACAACGGCTGGTCGCCGAGCGGTTGCCGTGTTTAGCGACCGATGCGCCTGCGGCTGCGGCGAGAATCCCTGCACCCGTAGACACGTTAAAGGTGCCTGCGCCATCTCCGCCGGTGCCGCAGGTGTCCATCGCCTGGGCGGCAGTCTGCGCATCCAGGTGCACCTGTACGGCCTTGTCGCGCATCACACGTGCCATGCCAGCGATCTCTTCGACGGTTTCGCCGCCTGGGCGCAGGCGTAGCGCGGTCAGGAACGCGCCCAGTTGTGCGGGTGTTGCCATGCCAGACATCATTTCTTCCATGACTGCCGCGGCTTCGCTCTCGCTAAGGGGAGCGCCAGCAGTAATCTGTGCAATCGCCTCACGAATCATGAGAAACTCCTCTCTCTGCTTGTCATGCCGTGTATTGTAGGGGCAATCCCTTGCGGTGCCCTGTCGGGACGCCGATCAGGAAGTTGCGTAGCAGGTCTTTACCAACGGGAGTCATAATGGACTCTGGATGGAACTGTACCCCTTCGACCGGGTAGGTACGATGCCGTAGACCCATGACGAGTCCATCTGCCGTCTCGGCGGTGATCTCCAGTTCAGTTGGGAGTGTTGAGCGCTCGACAATGAGGCTATGATAGCGGTTGGCTTCAAAGGGGAGGGGGAGGTTGCGAAAGACACCCTGACCCTGGTGATAGATTGACGAAGTTTTCCCATGCATTGGTTCTGGTGCTCGCACAACGTCTCCGCCGTAGACCTGTCCAATGGCCTGATGTCCCAGGCACACGCCCAACAGGGGAATGCGCGGTCCAAAGGTAGCAATCACCTGGCAGGAGATGCCCGCTTCATTGGGCGTGCAGGGACCGGGCGAGATGACGATCTTATCGGGCTGCATAGCCTCGATCTCATCGAGCGTCACGGCATCGTTGCGCCGAACCTGCACGTTGGCTCCCAGCTCCGAGAGGTATTGATACAGGTTGTAGGTAAAGCTGTCATAGTTGTCAATTAATAAGAGCATAGGAACCCTCTTTTCTCTCCGCTGCGATGTCTTCGGCCATATCGAGAGCACGCAGTAGCGCTCGTGCCTTATTCAGGCTTTCCTGGTATTCCTCGCCGGGATTGGAATCGGCGACGATGCCTCCCCCTGCTTGAATGTACGCTTGCCCGTTGGAGATGACCATGGTGCGCAGAGCAATGGCGGTATCCAGGTTGCCGGAGTGGCTGAAGTAGCCCACTGCGCCTGCGTAAACACCTCGTTGTTCTCCTTCCAACTCGCTGATGATTTCCATCGCGCGAATTTTGGGTGCGCCTGAAACGGTACCTGCTGGGAAACCTGCACGAAGCGCATCATAGGGAGTTACGTCCTCGCGCAGCTCTGCCAGTGACGTTGGAGACCAGGTGCATCACGTGCGAGTAGCGTTCGATATCCATGAACTGGTTCACTTCGACCGTGCCTGGAACGCTGACTCGTCCAACATCGTTGCGGCCAAGATCCACCAGCATGACGTGCTCAGCACGCTCCTTGGGATCATGTTGCAGTTCGTCGGCAAGTTGCGTCATCGCTCTGTAGGTCGAGGCCGCGTGGGCGGGTTCCGGCAATGGGATGGATGGTCACTTCCCCATCCTCTACGCGCACAAGGAGTTCCGGTGATGCTCCAACGATGTGAAAGTCGTGCAGGTCGAGATAAAACATATACGGGGATGGGTTGATCGCACGCAGGGCACGATAGATGGTAAAGGGTGCGGCGTTAACGTGGCGGCTCAGGCGTTGAGAAAGCACGACCTGGAAGATATCACCCGCCCGGATATATTCCTGAGCCTGGCGTACCATCTCCTCGAATTCGCCACGTGTGTGATTGGAGATTACCTGCAATGCGGCAGCATCATGAATGGGTGCAGGCTCCTCAGGAAAATGCGGAGCCTGGCTCAAGCGTCTCTGTACATCATCAATGATAGTGAGTCCGCGTTGGTACTCTGCTTCAAGATTCGGAGCATCGAGGTGCAGGTGGGTGACGATGCGGACGCGGTGTTTGAGGTGATCAAAGACGAGTACCGTTTCGGTAAAGCAAAAGATCGCTAACGGCAAGCCGAGCGCATCTTTGGTAGGGACAGGTAGATGCTCAAAACGTGCTACTGCCTCATAGGATAAATAGCCAACAGCACCACCGTGGAAGCGGGGCAACTCATCATGTGCCATACCGACAGGGGTGACCAGTCGATACTGTCCCATCTCAGCGGCAATGAACTCCAGAGGATTATGGCAAGCAATCTCTTCTACAGACATTAATTCGTAGTCAGCACGACCCATTCTTCGTAGGGTTGCTGTCTCGCCTCGATGGGTCATGACCAGGTAGGGATCGATGCCGATGAAGGAATAGCGAGCGATGCGCTCCCCACCTGCGACGCTCTCTAATAAGAAGCTGTAAGGCCCTTGTGCAGTTTTGCAATACGCCGAAACGGGTGTCTCCATATCGGCCAGGATGTCGCGACACAGCGGGACCAAAGGTTTGCGGGTATCCATGAGGGATGTTCCCACATCTCTGCTCATTTCTTTGTCGCGCTGTTGTTTGAGTTCGTCGAGGGTTGGGTAGCACATCGTTGCACCTACTTTTTATCCGAGGCCCACCACATTTTTAACATTCCGCAATGTCGCTTCTGCCATTGGGCGTACCTCGTCGGCACCCTGCTTGAGGATTGCTTCGAGGGTGGGCAGGTCGTTCATCAGCTCGTGGTAGCGTTGCTGGATTGGTGCCAGCGTTGCTACCAGGCGTTCGGTGAGCGCGGCTTTGAAATCGCCGTAACCTTTGCCTGCGAACTCTGCCTCGATCTCCTGCTGCGACTGCCCTGTCAGCAACTGGTAGATGGTGAGCAGATTGGTGATGCCGGGACGCTCCGGGTCGAACGTGACGAGCCGCAGCGAATCGGTGGTTGCACGTCCAATCTTTTGCTTGATGGTCTTCGGATCGTCGAGTAGATTGATACGAGAGCCTGGATTTGGGTCGCTCTTGCTCATCTTCTTCGTCGGATCGTCAAGCGACATGATGCGTGCGCCAACCTCGCGAATCAGGCCTTCTGGAATGGTGAACACCGGTTGGCCATAGTGCGAGTTGAAGCGCTGCGCAAGATCGCGTGTGAACTCGACATGCTGCCGCTGGTCCTCACCGACCGGTACATAGTTGGTGTGATACAGCAAGATGTCGCAGGCCATCAGAACGGGATAGCAGTAGAGACCTGTGCTGACAGAGTCAGGATTCTCGCCCGCCTTGGTTTTGAACTGCGTCATGCGGTTCAGCCAACCCATCGGCGTGAAGCAGTTCATGATCCAGCTCATTTCAGGATGTTCGTGCACGTGCGACTGGATAAACAGCTTGCAATAGCGAGTATCGAGTCCACAGGCTATGTACAATGCTGCTAATTGACGCGTGCTCGTATGCAGCTCTCGCGGGTCAATTGGCAGCGTGATAGCGTGCAGATCAACAATGCAGTATATGTTGTCATACTCTGATTGCGTTTCTACCCAGTTGCGAATAGCTCCGAGGTAGTTGCCTAAGTGAATATTGCCCGTAGGCTGTATGCCTGAAAAGACGCGCTTTTTCACAGGCGTATTGGTGTTTGCGTTGGACAACGCGGGATGTCCTTCCTGGTTTGTTTCAACGGGCATTGCTGTACCTCCTTCAACATATTTGATAGCAATAAAAAACGCCACTCTTCCCTTACAAGGGACGAGAGGCGTAAAGCTTTCGTGGTGCCACCCTGATTCAGATTACCTGTGTGGTATCAATAACAGGTAATCCCTCTTTGCCGGATACTTTCAATCGCTCAGTCACGATGAAGTGATATCCTGTCCTCAGTAACGGGGGACGTTCCGAATGGGAGCTACTTGTTCATGAGAGAACGTTCGCTCATTGCTCACAGGCCCATTCTACGACTGCGTGGTATCGGTTTTCACCGGCTCCGACTCTCTATGACCGCTGCAACGTCGTATACTTTTCCTGTTCGTTGCTTTCAACTATTCAATTGTTTCTGTGAAGAGTATACAGGGCAGTTTGTGGTATGTCAAGTGTTATAGCGAGAAAAATTCTATCCTTTCGCCTGTGGAGTTTGCATTCCTTTCTGAACAATACCGGCTGGCAGAATGTAGGTAGCCTTATTTACGGCCTGCTGTTGAGTGGAATTCCAGAGGTTATCGATCACTGAGACTTTAATAGCTGTAGTAGTTCGATTTTCGACCTTCTCTAAGGTATTGCCAGAGAAGGCCCTTTGTATGATACCGCTGAGAGAGGACACGACAGTATGGGTGATGCCTAGAGCCGCAATCGCGGCTCCTGCCGTCGTAACTGTAGTGACAATGAGGTTGAGATGTGAAAAAAGTACAAATAACACAAGCGCGAGTATTAATAGGAGTAGAATGATACCGGCTATGTACACTGGCCAGGAGATGCGTAACACTCGTATGATAAATGGCCTGCTGGCTACAGATGGGTCCAGGTAGGTAAGAGGGCTGCGTACATTGGTTGCCAGGGAATGCCAGATAGAAGCTTGCTTCTGCAATTCGGGAGGAGCTTTTCCTTCTGGTCCATCCAGGCCTGGTTTTACCTGCCCGGCTGAAATTGCTTTCCCCCAGGCTTCTACACTGTATGCCAAGGCTCCGGTGCTGAATGGGGATAGATAAGGACCGAGCATCGGTATATATTCGTGACAAACTTTCTCTCGGAAATTATCATCCAGAATCTTGTCCTGCTGGCCGAAGTACCAGCGCAGAGCGGCGAGACTTCGCCCGACCAGATAGGCTTTGTGGACAATCTGGGGCCTGTTTTGCAAAGCGGCCTGGATATTTAAGTCCCACCAGAAGAGGCGTTCATTTATTTTGCCGCGAATTTGCGCTCGTTCCTGATCCGCAGTAGGACCGGGGGGAATGTGAGTGAATTGCTGAACATTGTTCTGCAGCACCTCAACGAAGCGTTTATTATCGTCAGGATCACCGTCATGATGGATGACGCAAGAACTCACCTCTAACGAATTTGCCAAAAAGATAATGTGCTCCATGAGAGCTTGTATCTTCTCACGTGGGGTGAACGTTTCTTGTAACATCACCAGTGTGCTGCCATCCCAGGCTATCTCGCCTGGTTTCTCTTCTGGCATCGCAAAGCAGCGTCCCAGCAATTCCGCTATTGCCCAACCTAATGCAGTCGCAGAATGGACGTTCTGCTCCAAGCTTTGAGCCTCGTCGATATGCTGGTTGGCATCAGGGCTTATAGAGTCATCAGTAAGAGTGCTTGTAATTACCTGGAGGCTTGTTTGGGTCGGTGTTTCTGCTCCATCCATGTGCCTATGCTCCTCTCAGTTAGTGGGGTGAGGATTTTGCTATCTCTGCTACAAGATTACTACAAACTAAGTTTAAAGACTAGTATTTTGTCAATCTTGACACATCTGTTATCTTCCTCTACACTCGCTCTATGATATAGATAGAAGAGGATCGAGAAGCATTATGGATACCTCAGCCTACCAGATAGAAATATTATCGAAACTTCAACCTCTCGGCAAGCCGGATCAGGTAAACGCGGTCAGGAACGTTACGAGGACCCGCTTGGAAGTCCTGGCTATCAAAGTTCCGGTGTTGAGAGAAGTTGTTAAGGCAGAGTTTTCGTTCTATGATTTGCCCATGGATAAAGTGCTGGCGATCTGGAATGATATCTGGTTCTCTTCGCCGTACTACGAGGTGATGAGTGCCGCGCTCATGTATTATGAGTCGCAGGGAAAGAAAATATCGCCGGAGACGTGGCCATGTCTATCAACGTGGCACCATCGTATAGAAAACTGGGCGCATTGCGATAGCCTTGGAAGCATCTATTCCTATCTTTTAGCAAAGCGGCCTGACGAGGTTTATAGCCAACTGCAAATCTGGAATGTATCGGACGAGGAGTGGCTGCGGCGACTTTCCCTGGTCAGTCTCATTCACCATGCAGGCAAGAAAACCGACTTTTTGCCGCTGGATAAGATACTACCTTTGGTAACACACATCATCACAGACCAGCGGCACTATGTTTCGAGAGCGGTTGGCTGGCTTTTGCGTGAGGCTGCCAAGGGTTACCATGGCGAGATTCGTGCCTATATTGAAGAGTATATGGCGCTGATGCCGAGTGTAGCATTCTCGTATGCGATAGAACACTATAGTCCTGAGGAACGCAAAGATATCGTTGCGAGACGGAGATTGCTACGCGCCGAGAAAGTGGGCTAGCGAAAAAGATGGCTCAGATTGTACGCGTATATCCCTCCGGTCCATTGAGCGGTGCTATCTCTCCGCCATCATCAAAATATCACACGTTGCGCTACATACTTGCAGCTTTCTTAGCACCTGGCATCAGTAGGGTTTACTATCCAGCTATCAGTGATGACACAGATGTATTATTGCAAGCCTGTACCCAATTGGGAGCGAGAATATCATTTGAAAGCCAGACTGACGGTCGTCGTGTTCTCTCCATTCAGGGCACCGGCGGATATCTATCTACTCCACCAAGTGGGACACTGAATGTTGGAAATGCTGGCGCAGTGCTGCGTCTTCTTTTGGGAATTTGTGCGGTATCATCTGAAGGAATCATTTTCACAACACCCTATCCTGAATCGTTGGGGCATCGTCCAAATGCTGATCTGCTACGAGCGCTTACCCAGCTTGGCGCAACTGTAGAAAGCCCGACTGCCGAGGGAACTCTTCCGATCAGAATTCGGGGTGATCAATTACGTGGAGGAAAGGTGCGGATTTCGGGCAAAAAGAGTTCGCAATATATCAGTTCGCTGCTCTTTCTCGGACCTCTGCTCGAGGATGGGCTGGAGATAGAAATCGTTGACGGGCTGACATCCGCCTCGTTCATCGATTTGACAATCCAGATTCTTCAGGAGGCAGGGATTACTGTTCTCACTCAAGAGCGTTACCGACGTTACGTTGTCCCTGGCAAACAACACTATCAGCCTCGAGAATATGTTATTCCTGGCGATTATCCATCCGCTGCGGCGCTATTAGCAGCGGTTGCGATTACCAAAGGTGAGATTACGCTTACTCATTTGCAAGCGGATGATGTAAGTGGCGAGGCTGTGTTGCAAGCATTTTCTCAGATGGGTGTGCAAATCACAAGAAACGGCAGCACTATTACTGCTCGATCTTTTGAGCCACTACAGGGCATTCACTTCGATGGTAATAAAACCATTGACAGTGTGCCGGTTATTGTTGCTGCTGCTTGCTTTGCTCACAGTGCGAGCCGCATCTACAACATAGCGAACCTGCAACTGAAAGAGAGCGATCGCATTGCTGATCTGGCAACAGAATTGAGGAAGTTGGGCTGCCAGGTGTCTACTTCCGTTGATGCTTTTGAAATCAGTGCAGTCGGAGCAGATGGAATATACGGGGGAGCGCAAGTGGATGCACATTCCGATCATCGATTGATAGAGGCGCTTGCCGCTGTCGGGCTTGGAAGCAAGCATCCCGTTACTATTTCTAATGCCCAGCATGTTGCCAAGAGCTATCCACACTTCTTTGCTGATCTTACTCAACTAGGTGCGAGAATAGAGTGAGGGTTCTAAAGGGGATATTCGTGTTATGCAGCGAATTTTTTTAACCGGTCTTTCTGGCTCAGGAAAATCAACCGTTGGTCGGCAGGTGGCTGAGACTGTTGGCGTGGGATTTTGTGGATACGGATGACTTGCTGGCTGAACGCATGAAGCTCTCGGTTGGGCAGGTGTTGGTCGAGTATGGGGAACAACGATTTCGCGAGCTTGAGTCTGAAACGCTGGGAGCTGCGGGTCGAGAAGAACGCATTGTAATTGCTACTGGCGGTGGTGCTGTTATTGCGGAAGCGAACCGCAGGTTTATGCGTGAGCATGGTTTCACAGTTTATTTGCAGGTAACGATTGAAACTGCCTGGCAACGCATACAAGAGCATATGCAGCAGTCCGGAACGACAGTCGTACGTCCCTTGCTGGCAGGAGCAGATGGGCAACAACGTTTGGAAGATTTGTATGCTGCACGCAAGCAATGGTATGAACTGGCTGAATTACAAATTCATACAGATGGACTTACGCCTGATGTGCTGGCTCGCCAGGTAGTTGCCGGTGCTTTAGTATACGGGTATCTCTCATCTTCCGCTATGCCTCGAGAGGTTATTACGCTCAATCTCGCTACGGCATCTTCGCAAGCAAGGGTTGAGTGGGGTGGATTGCGTCATTTGCCGCAGGCTTTACAATCATCAGGATTTAGCTTAGTGAGCCAGAGGGTTTTTATCGTTACCGATAGCGAGGTGGGTCGGTTCTATGCTGAACCGGTAAAGGGTTTGCTTGCAGGAGCGGGTTTTGTGCCACATGTTTTTACTGTTCCGGCCGGGGAAGCCAGTAAATCATTAGTGTGCTTCGAGCAGATTATGGATTGGCTGGTAGAACATGGAGTAGAGCACTCGGAGCCAGTGATGGCACTTGGTGGTGGTGTAGTAGGGGACCTGACTGGTTTTGTGGCGGCATGCTATCACCGGGGAGTACCGCTGATCCAGGTTCCCACGACATTGTTGGCGCAGGTGGATTCTGCTATTGGAGGAAAAACGGGAATAAACCATCCCCTGGGCAAAAATCTAATAGGTGCGTACTATCAACCAAAGCTGATATTGGTGGACCCGGCGTTGCTGCTGACGCTGCCGGAACGTGTATATCGCGAGGGGTGGGCAGAGATTGTGAAGTATGGAGTGATTCTTGATGCCGAGCTATTTGAGATGATCGAAAAGAATGTGCCTGCTTTGCGTACTTTGAATGATGGAGCACTGATCACGTCAATCATTGCCCGCTGTATTCGATTGAAAATGGATGTGGTTGCTCGTGATGAGCGTGATGGAGGGATGCGCAATATTCTGAACTATGGGCATACCTATGGGCACGCCTTAGAAGCAATCACTGGCTATGGAACCTGGCTGCATGGCGAGGCCGTTTCAGTTGGCATGGAGGTAGCTGCTCATATTGCTGTCGCGCGAGGATTGCTATCGGAAGATGAAGCAGCTCGACAGCGTGAGTTGCTACATGCGCTAGACCTGCCGGTAAATTGTCCGAGCGTTAGATATTGAAGTTATATTAGTGACGATGCAGCGAGATAAAAAGGTACGGAATGGGCACATGAGATGGGTATTGCCGACGAGCATTGGGCATGCTGAGATTTTTAAGGATATTCCTTTGGAGGAGGTATTGGAGGCGATAAAGCATGTTCGAAGCGAAGTTGAAGTTTTTCCTATACTTTGATCGTGGCCAACAACTCAGCACAGGCAAGCATATCATCCGAGACACGGCCTGTATCTTCGATTTCCCACCACACTGAAAGCACGGCCTGAGACATTCCCCAGTCGCGTACTCGCTTTCGGTCCAGTCCAAGCTCTTCGGCAAACTGGTCTATGCGGCGTGCCGTAACGCGCTCTGGTTGTGGCATGTTGAGGAGTTGAGGCAGCGGATTACGCAGCCATGCACCGACTTCGTAGGCAGGTTCGCCTACCAGCCCTTTCGGATCAATGGCTAACCACAGTTGACGCGTAGCTGACAGGATATTGTCATGGTGGAGGTCACCATGCAGCAGGGTCGGCTCGGCCATAGATGCGCTCAGTTCGGCAAAAAGGGTTTCCGCTTCCTCAAGTAAAGCAGGGGGAAATGGACCGCTTCCGCCTCCGTAATGTTGCCGCAAACGAATGAAACCTTTGCCCCAATCCTGAACTGACGGGAATGGATGATTCTGTGGTACCGGTCGCCACAACTGGCGCATGACGGATGCAGCAATCGAGGTGGCTTTTTCGTCGTCTTCCATATGAAGCAGTGATACGCCTGGTTGAAGGCTCTCCAAAAGCATTGCTTGGTTGCCAGAGTCGCACTCCAACACCTGCACCATTCCATGCCCATCAAAAAGCCGCAGTGCCTCGGATTCTAGCTTGAACTCATTGGTGGGTGAACATGCCTTCACAACAACCGGTGTGCCATCCGAACGCACCGCAGAAGCGACATAGTGGAATGTCAGGTTAGGGAATGGATGACCAATCGTGATTTTCCACTTTTGCTCACAGGTAGCCAGGATGGTGGGTAGACGATCAATCCAGATACGACCATTTGCTCCATGAAGCAGAATCATTTTTTGGATAAAATCATCGGGAATGACAAACATATCTATTTTATCTGACTGATCTCAAGAAGGTTGCCATCCGGGTCGCGAAAGAAACAGCGAATCTCTCCACCCCATTCGACCGGAGGGGTCAAGAAAACTGCACCACGAGCCTTCAGCGTCTCATACGCGCCCTGGCAATCTGGCACACGAAGTGTGAGTTCGTGGCTAACGGTATCGGGATTTGTAGGAGGGGCAAACGTGACTGTAGGTTTATCTCTGGTGGGTCCACCGGCAGTTACCAGGAGCAGCCAGCTTCCCTGAAAATTGAGGACGCACGATGTGCCGCCATACTCGCGGTAGACTGTGGCTCCTAGCACATCTCGATAGAAATGCCTCGATTGTTCCATATCGCTGACCACAAACAGGTGGGTGAGTGCAACATCTTCAGTGGGAAATTCGGATTGGGTCATTAATTGGCTCCTTAAAACTTCAAACTTTTGTTCAGTCTATTGTACCAAATTAGGAGGGGAAATTCTGAAAGCATTTCGTGTTTGTTACTGGAAGGCCTGATTAATAGCTTTCCTAACTTGCGATACGACCTTCTATAAGCTAAACTAGAGGAACCATAGAGCAATACTGAAAGTTATGTGGAAGGTACATACATGTTCAGATTTTTAACATCCGGCGAATCCCACGGCCCAGGTCTAACAGCCATCCTTGAAGGAATTCCATCCGGTTTAAAGCTCTCCGCCGAAGATATTAATGTGCATTTGAGTCGCAGGCAGGGGGGGTATGGACGGGGAGGGAGGATGAAGATTGAGAAGGATTTGGTGATTTTTCGGTCGGGGGTGAGGCATGGGATGACGCTGGGGTCGCCAATTACGCTGGAGGTTGAGAATAGGGATTGGCAGAACTGGCAGGTGAAGATGAGTGTGACGCCGGTGAATGAGGAGGTTGAGGCTGTAACGCTGGTGCGGCCTGGACATGCTGACTTTGCTGGTGTGATGAAGTATGGGCATGAGGATATTCGCAATGTGATTGAGCGGTCGAGTGCGCGTGAGACGGCGACGCGAGTTGCAGTGGGTGCTGTGTGCCTGGCGTTTTTGAGGCAGTTTGGAGTGGAGATACATAGTCATGTGCTTTCGATTGGATCTGTTGGTGGCAGAGGTAATGGAAATGCCAGGGATTCGAGAGAGGCTTCTCGAAGTGCGATTGGAAATATGTTTCCGGCGTCTTATTGGAAGCGGGTCGAACAGTCACCTGTGCGGTGTGGGGATAGTGAGTTGGAAGGGCAGATGATTACTTATATTCAAGAATGTAAGACGAAGGGGGAGACGTGTGGAGGGGTGTTTGAGGTTGTGGCGACGGGGGTGCCGATTGGGTTGGGGAGTTATAGTCAATGGGATCGGCGTTTGAGCGCGAAGCTAGCGATGGCTATTATGAGTATTCCGTCCATTAAGGGGGTTGAGATTGGTGGAGGTTTTGAGGTGACTACATTGCCCGGGTCTAAGGTGCATGATGTTGTACAACGGGATGATGGAGAGTGGCAGCATCTGACGAATAACGCAGGGGGCGTTGAAGGTGGGATAAGCAATGGTGCGCCAATTGTGGTGAGAGGAGCGGTGAAGCCGATTTCGACGCTTGCGCATCCGTTGCCGACGGTGGATATTCGGACGCGTGAGAATGTGGGGCAAGGAAGGTATGAGCGTAGTGATGTGTGTGTGGTTCCAGCAGCCGGGGTGGTTGGAGAGGCGATGGTCGCTATTGCTCTGACAGAGGCGTGGTTGGAGAAGTTTGGGGGGGATAGTATGCGAGAAGCGTTCTGGCGAATTTTCAGGTGTATGTGGAGAGATTGCAGGGACAACTATAAAAGGGATAAAGGCAGTATCGAAAAATCATTCATTTGCCGGAGATGCTTTCTTTGCTAATATCCAAAGAAACGAAACCGATTCCCCATCCTCATCATCGATCAGGGTTTCCGCCTCAACAAGCGTGAGACCTGCCTGGCTGACCAGATCAAGATTTGTCTGGGCATCATAACTGCTCCAATACATGGCTGTTCCCAACCAATCGGGTTCAATTGAACCAGGATCATTCGAGACGCCAAGATTTACCAGAAACCATCCTCCGGGACGGAGCCATTCTGCAAGACGCGCTATCAGGACAGCTTGTTCTGCACGAGGAAGATGGATGATCGAATAGAACGCAACGACAGCATCAAATGATGCGGCAGGAAATGTAAGCGTCATCATATCTGCTTGCAACAATATAACATCGGGACCTGTTGCCTCAAGTGCGGTTTGTGCCTCAGAGATATCGACTCCGGTTACTTGAGCTTGTTGAGCAAGAAGCTGAGTACACGGAACCCCAGCTCCACACCCTAATTCTAACACCTGTGCCTGGGCAGGAAGACGTTTTAGCAATTTCTCGTACATAGCATGGTGCAGAAATACCTTCCACGTAAGTTTCGTTGCGCAAATTCAAGGTAACGTTGTGCAATGCGATCATATTCAGACGCAACAAGTTGTTTAAGATCACTATCCACGATCTTTTCCCTCGCTTCACCTTAGGGAAGAATTCTACTTTTAACTTCAGCCTCATCTATTCCGAAACACCTGCATCAAGTATAGCACGTTGTTGACGTAGCGCCAGTTGAAGATGCCGCGGTGGATGACGACCTAGATGACCAAGACGCCGAATAATAGAATGGCAGTAAATACAAGTAACACAACTTGTTTGGAAATGGGGGACGCAGATTGCGACCGGTTTTATTGTTTGGGCAATTTCCCGTTGTTTGATGTGTCGATGTAGTCGTTGTGCGTTCCTGCATCGGTACGATTACCATAGTATAACACTCCTCTCTGGTTTCACTATATCCTTCAACCAAATAAGGCAAATTGTATGTATGTAGGTGTTTTGCCACTAGAGACATCGGTTGAATGGTATCGCAACTTGAATTCGACAAATTCAATTTGGGAACTTGGGCAACTTGCTCTTGAGGTAAGTGGGTGCTAAAATTCGGTTATAAAGTCGACATAAGATATACAAAAGGTGAAAGACTGTGAAAACGGAAGAGCCACTCAGTGCAACCGTCGAAGAATATTTGGAGACTATCTACAATATGAATATGGAGGACGAAGTGGTGATTGGGGCGCGGCTAGCGGAGAAGTTTGGCGTCGCTCCTCCTACGGTGACGGAAATGCTCAAACGCTTGACGCGGGATGGATACGTGGAGATGGACCACAAGCGGCAGGTCACGCTAACTGAGGTCGGCAATGCTGCTGCTGAGGCTGTGCTGCGCAGGCATCGTTTGACGGAGCGCTTCCTGGTGGATATGCTGGGCATGCAGTGGCACCAGGTGCATGAAGAGGCTTGCCGACTGGAACACTTTATTTCGGGTGCGGTTGAGGCCCGTGTCATCGCCAGCTTGAACAATCCATCTACCTGTCCACATGGCAATCCTATCCCTGGCTCTGTAAAGAATGCTCGCAACTATCTCAAGGATCGTGGCGCGATACGCCTCTCTATGGTAGGAACTGGTGAGAAGGCAACCATTCTGCTTATTTCGGAGGTTGTTGAGGATGAGGAGGCACTGATTTTATACCTGCACGAGAAAGGGTTGACTCCTGGAACACAACTGACTGTGCTTGCCCATGAAGGTGCTGAGGAGCACGAAGAGGAGTTTAGAATTGGAGGTTGAGGGTCGGGAGGTATGTATCAGCAAGGCATCGGCAGCTAAAATCTGGGTGACACGTTGATTTGCTGGGATGTTGTGATTTTTGGCCTTGACTTTCAATATTAGGGTGTGCTAATATCTGAGTGAGTTACTCGGAATTGATTGTTGGGTTGATGGCTGTAAGAGATACTGTACTTGTAGTAAAAGAAAGATTGTGCGAAGTATGTTAGCAGCATTTGTCCTTTTTTTACGTGAAGGGCTAGAAGCTAGCCTGATTGTAAGTATCCTCTTCGCAGCACTCCGCCAACTTGGTCAAATGCATAAGGCTCGCGCCGTTTGGACAGGTGTGATTCTGGCAGTTTTATGTGCACTCCTCGGTGGAATTCTTCTTTACATAACGATACGAACCTATGACGGATCGACCTTCCAGACGGTCTTTGAGACGATCACATATCTGATAGCGGTTGTATTGCTTACCACTATGACGTTTTGGATGCAGAAGCATAGTCGTTCCCTGAAAAAGGAGATCGTTGCTCAAGCGAGCGCGGCTGGCTCTGGATTTGCGCTTGGACTGCTCGCGTTTACAACGGTTGGGCGAGAGGGACTAGAGACTGCTGTCTTTACGCTGGCTTTCGCTTTTCAGACAAATGGTCTATTGCTGTTGATTGGGGCACTGCTTGGATTGATCGCTGCTATGGGTTTAAGCTTTCTGATCTATCGTTTAGGATATCGACTCGACTTCCGTATTTTCTTCCGCGTGATGGGCATCCTTTTGCTTATCTTTGCAGCGGGATTGCTTGGTGATGCTGTTCAGAATATGCAGCAGCTTGGCTGGCTGCCCTTTGGCACAACTCCACTCTGGAATACTGCACACATTCTGAGTGAGGATAGCACGATCGGCGATATTCTGCATACATTCCTGGGCTATGCCGAGGCTCCTACTGTGCTGCAAGGGCTACTCTACGCAGCATATCTCATCGTTGCAGGCAGCTTCTTCGCTTGGCTAACGCGTAAACCTCATATGAGAAAACCTGCTCCCTCTTCGACGACGGTTACTGGGCAAGAACATGCGCATGGACATGCATAGTGTGCCTGAATTCTTCAGACAATAATAAATACGAAATCCGTAGGAGAAATCGCAAATCGAATAGCAATTCGTATTATTTTCCTCTGATATCTGCTAATAATTGCTAAATATCCGCATTGTAGATTACAATGGTAGTGGTAGGAATTAACTATCCTAGGTGCCTTTCACCATCCTATTTTCTGCTGTGTCTGTTCTCTCGGAAAGGAATTTTTATGCTTCAAGAACCCATCACGATCAGTCCCAAGCTTATAGAAGAAATTGTTGCGCGTGAGGAGACCGAGTTTCGGAAACGCACACCGAAGTCACATGAGATTCATGAACGCGCAAAGGCATCATTACCTATGGGGGTTTCCAGTTCGTTTCAGGCGGTGCCTCCTTATCCACTGTTCATCAGTCGTGCAGAGAGCAGTCAGATTTGGGACTATGATGGCAACCAGTATACCGATTTCCATCTTGGCTTCGGGAGCTTGCTTGTTGGGCACTCGCATCCTGTACTGGTGGAGGCATTGCGCGATCAGCTTGGGAAGGGCAGCCTATATTCGTTGCCCTGTTCTGATACAGTTTTCTTGGCAGAAGAGATGGTGAGACGGTTTGCACCGATTGAGCAGGTACGCTTCTGCAACTCAGGTACCGAGGCAACAATGGATGCGTTGCGTTTGGCTCGTGCTTTTGCGGGTCGCGATAAGATCGTGAAGATCGAGGGTTCGTATCATGGGCATCATGATACCGTTCTGATGAGTACCAAGCCGTCTGCCGAGGCCGCTGGACCGGCAGAGCGACCAAACACCGTTCCGGCATCAAAAGGTATTCCCGCGGATATCAAGAATAACACCATTATCGTTCCTTACAATGATGCGGAGGCGCTTGACCGTATTTTGACCGAGTATGAAAGCGAAGTGGCAGCAGTCATCACCGAAGCAGTGTTAATGAATGTAGGAATCATGCTGCCGGAGGATGGCTATCTCTCGAGTATCCGAGAGATTACGCGGCGGCATGGGGTATTGCTGATCTTCGATGAGGTGAAGACAGGTGTTACCGTTGCGCCTGGAGGTATCACTGAGATATACCCGGTTGAGCCAGATTTGATCTGTCTGGCGAAGTCTATTGGGGGTGGGATGCCTATCGGTGCGTTTGGTGGCCGCGAGGAGATTATGCGTCATATCAATCACGAGGAGGTCATCCATCTCGGCACCTTCAACGGCAATCCTATGTCGATGCGAGCGGGCCTGGTGACGCTTACGCAGCTTTTCACGCAGGAAGCGCATGCGCATGCCAATGATCTCTCGAAGCAGTTAGCGGACTCATATATAGGTGTCATTGAGGAGTTCGATATGCCGATGCATGTAGCTCCAGATTGGTGCTAAGGGGTGTGCGATGTTTCGGCACCAGCGTGCTCGTAACTATCGGGCGTGGTGGGAGATCGATATGCGCCTCTCCTATGCCTACTGGCTGTTCCTGGCGAATCGCGGCATTCTCTTTCCGCCGGGTTTCGACGACCAGTGGACGGTTTCGATCCAGCACGCCCCGGCTGATATTGATCACCATGTGCATGTCTTCAATCAGTTTGTGAAGGAATTGACGAGGTAGCAGTTTACAGCCAAACTTTGTGCGATCAGGAGGCCGTAGACGATATCTCGATCGCACAAACTTCGTTGTAGAGAGATGGAAATTTTGCGGATTGTTTGACGGGGTAGCCATATTTTGCTATATTTCTTAGGGTATCTCTATGTATCAACTATGATAACGTTAGGTATGTATACTGATTCTAAAGAGACGAAATGAAGCTCAATGTTATGGGCAGTCAGGGATCCTATGTTACCTTTATCTGATAGTATGCAGACAATACAAAAACCTGTAGAGAATGCTAAAACTACTTCCCATGCTCCCATTAGCTCTCCACCCAATAAGAGAAGACTTTTACAAGGACTCTCACCGTTCTGGCATGATCGCCTAATTGAAAGCGGTCTCGTTGTCTCGCTGGCGTTATATTATGTAGTCGGCAATGAGCACCTCGGTGTGGGGCGCATATTTCATTTAAATCCACTATTTTCTCTGCCATTCCTGTTGATCTTTGCAGCACTTTGCTGGTATCGCCCCTCTTTTGCTATCGCGTTATTGCCTCTGGCACTTCCATACTACCTGTTGCAAAAGACGGTGATTAGTCATTACTCTTTTAGTCTTGCCGAAATTGCCTTTGGAACGTGTCTTGTAGTGGCTCTGTTACAAATCGTGCTACTAGGGGGGAAATGGCACTATCGATTGTCCTGGCAAGAACTGCGAGATCGTTTGGGGTTATTTGCTCTCCCGATGCTCGTTTTCTTCCTGGCAGCGGCATTTTCAGTGGTTATAGCGTATGATCATACAGTGGCCTTGCGGGCACTGCGCGAGGAAGTATTTGATCCCCTAGTCTATCTGCTGCTTGCGATGTTCTGCCTGCGTTCGCGTCAGGATGTGGCACGTTTGCTGATTGCATTGTTGGGAACAGGCTTGATTGTGGCATTGATGGGCATGGCTCAATATTTCTTGTTTAGACATCAACTTGTCCTTGAGGCTGATGGCGTACGACGTGTACACGCTATGTATGGAAGTGCGAACAGTATTGGTCTACTCTTTGATTATGTTTTCCCGATTGGTCTAGCATTAGCAGTGGTAGGAGCACAAAAGAGCTTTGGGATTTTTCGCTCATGGTGGGCTCGCATCCTAGCCGTTGTGGTTTGTCTGCCTCTTTTGCTAGTGCTTTATTTGAGCCAGTCGCGTGGTGCCTGGATGGCTATTGCTGTCGCTGCCGTATTTATTGTCGCCCTTTCAATCCGCAACCGCAGGGTATTACTGGTAGCTGGAGTGATTTTTGGAATTGGGCTGGGCGTTTTCCTTGTGGTCTTTCATAGGTCAGTTGTTGCATTCATCTTTGCGGATCATACCAGCACAAGTGGAGTTAGCACTGCGACGGTACGGGTCTACCTCTGGGAAAGCGCCCTGAGAATGATCCATGATCATTTCTTGTTTGGCGTTGGCATGGATAACTGGCTATGTTACTACAGTAGTAACAATATTTGTTCTATTCCAGCTCTGGTGAATCATCACTATTGGATTTTGCAGGATCCGGTAACACATGCTTCGACCGGTCTGGTGGATCAGCGGGATCTGTCGCATCCCCATAACATCTTTCTGCATGTGTGGGTGAGTATGGGCATCTTTGGTTTATTGGCATTTATTGCCGTGCTGGTGCTCTTCTTCTGGCAGTTTGGCCGTATGCTGAGGCAGCTGCGATCTGCCGAGTTTAAAGGCAGTCCACATCTGGAGTGGATGACCATTGGTGTAGGTGCTGCTATGCTAGCTGCACTGGTTCAAGGCATGGTTGATAGCTCCTTCCTGGAGCAAGACCTGGCTTTCTGTTTCTGGATGCTTGTTGCCGCGCTCCTTCTGTTACGTTACCTTTCTGGAACTCCATGGAGGAGTTCCTTCCGCCAGAATCCTACAGGAACGATAACTGAATCTGTGGCTTAGTTCACACTATTGAGGCGAAATACTTCCTTGTTCTGCTCCCCTTGACTCAGCTATACTGAGGGTAGTAGTATGCTTAAAAAGGGAGGGCGTCGATGTTACTAGACATCCCGGTTTCTACCTTGTTTATCTGGTTAGCCTGCCACTTTGTGGGAGATTTTGCCTTTCAAAGCACATGGATGAGCGTGGAGAAAGGGAAAAGCTGGGAGGTCAACTTTTATCATTGCGCTACCTATACGGCTGTATTTGTGCTTTTTGCTCACCCATCGTATCTTGCCATCGTTATTTTATTCGGCACCCACTTTGTTATTGATCCCCTCAAGTCTCGTTATAAGCTGATTGGTCCTATCTGGGTTGATCAGCTTTTACATATCATCACTATGTTGCTGATCTTGGGGCTTAAGATCTGATTCCTCTTGCATTATTCCCATCAATAGAGGCAGCATAGTACTTTTTGTTTCAAGAAGGATAACATTGTATCAAGGCGTACCGCGCTTTGAGCTTGTTAGGCGCATTGGCTCTCCTAAAATGTCTTCACACGCCGTTTAGTTCGATGTATTACCTATCCTAAATTGCGCTCATGGAGCGAAACTTGTTGTGGGGTGATTTCTATGTCGAATCTTGAAGGCGTAATGCTGAGTGACTACCTTCTGATGCAATGTGTCAGTAAAGGGGGAGTGGCAGACGTGTATCGCGCTCGCCAAACAACGGGAGAAGGGAACTTTGAGGTAGCGGTGAAGATTTTCCGCCCAGGCTATGCTCAGCGCGAGTCCTTCCGTGATTACTTTATGACCGAGGCAGAAAAAATCGGCCAGTTTGACCATCCAAATATTTTGCCATTTCTCGAATTTGGCGAGGGTGAAGATCTGCTTTATACGGTGACGCCGTTTGTGGGCACTGGTACGCTTGATGACTTGATGAATCGGGTGGGTGGGAAATTTTCGGCGATGCAGGCGTTGCCCATTATGCAACAATTGTGTGACGCGGTACAGTACGCGCACGACCGCGATGTTATTCATGGGAACATTAAACCCTCAAATATATTTGTAGCGGGGGATGGCCGGATGCTCCTCTCCGATTTCGGTATTGTACGGCGTTACGATGATAGCCAGCAGTCGCTCACACGCATCGGATGGGGATCAGCGGAATATGCCGCACCCGAGCAATCGTTGGGAGTGTTGAGGCGTTCAAGCGATATCTATACGTTAGGTGTACTTCTCTTTCGTATCCTGACGGGACATCCCCCTTTTACGGGTCAAACGCCTGTCGAAGTCCTGCTCAAACATGTGCGGCAGCAGGCACCATCAGCACGTTTATTCGAGTCGACTATTTCGGATCCCGTTGATGACGTGCTGCGTGTAGCTATGCAGAAACGTTCAGATGATCGTTTTGCCACGGCTGAAGAGTTGAGTAATGCGTTACTGGCAGCGGTTACAGTCGCTCCTGTCGCTTCTCCTGTGGCAAAGGCTATCTCGATGCCGATGCAGCAATTTGCATCCCCTCAAACGCATTCGCTGTCCGATCCGCTGACTCCCATACCGGCGCATATCGCACTTACCCCGCCTGCATTCATGCCTCCAGCACCTGCGGAACAAGTAGGGGTTTGGTCACCTCCTTCAGAAACCAGTTCTAAGGAGAGCACCTATGCTCCTCTGAATGACACTCCTATGCAACCACCTCCACTCGTTACTCGCCCTCTGATCGGAGATGAAGATAATTTGCCTGAAGTGACTGACCAACAGAAGAAAATTTCCCAGCTAGAAGGAGAGGATGCAGGAACTCATATGTTCTGGTCGGCGGGTCCTGTTGAGTGGTCGCCATTGGGGAGTGTGTCTGAAAGTGCTCCATCGTTAACAGCCGATGAGTACCTGCGTAGTAAGCCGATAGCGACAGAGGTCCCACCGACCCCAATACCACCAGCGCCACAAGTATCGCCAACGCCCCTAATACCTCCATTGCCACCGGAGCAGCGCGATAGTAAGGATCAAAAGACCTCCACTTCGCGATTGAAAAAGTGGCTGCCGATCATTGTTGTGATCTTGCTCTTGCTGGGATTACTGGGTGCACTGCTCTCTTCGTTCTTCTATTCAAGCGGGCCTTCCAACAATGGCTCACATCGAAGCATACCTGCTGGTTCGGTTGTGAATGCTGCAGGTGTTACCGTAACAGCGGCGACTTCCCCTACAAATGTAGGGACAGCTACGTCCGTTACAAAGGGAACGGCGACCAGCGCCCCTACAGTGATTGCTACTCGGCCTGCACCCACCACTCCTACACCGACACCTGTACCAACGGCTCCTCCTGTGCCAGCCTTTGCCTGTACAACTGGCTCAGTCACACTAGATGGGTCAGATAATTTCCAGCCTGCTATTGCGCAACTGGCAAACGACTATAACGGCCAGTGTTCAGGTACGGGAAATTTTACAATAAATACAGATGGCAGTGTTGGCGGCCTGAATGCTGTAACGAGTGGTAGTGCGGGTCTCGCTTATTCCGATCTCACGTCCGCTGGGCGCCCAACACTGGTGAATTATCAGGTGGCCGGATTGATCTATGCCGTGATCGTGAATAGCGATGCCCAGATAACAAAACTGACCAGCGCACAGTTGCGGGGTATCTATACAGGTACCTTTACCAACTGGTCGCAGGTTGGCGGCTCGAATGAACCTATTGTGATTATCACTCGTGCCTCTGGTTCGGAGATTCGTGCGATTTTCGAGTCATATGTGCTGAAAGGGATTGGGCAAACAGTGAGTGGAATATCGAATCAGCCCGATGCGAACGGTTCAGCGGTGAGCAATGTTGTGAATATAAGCGGGGCAATTAGCTACGTGCCATTGGCTGCCGTTCCGACTAGTGAGGTACAGACGATTGCCATTGATGGAGTAAGCCCTAGTGCAGACTCCGTTGACAATGGAACCTATTCTTTCTGGAATATTGAGCATCTTTATAGCAATTCGGTTGCTACGGGCCTGGCATTATCGTTTATCAGTTTCTTTTCAACGTCTACAGGAGCAGACGATCTTGCTAGCTTTGGGGCTGTGCCTATTAAGGATATAGCGCAAGCTGTGCGGAGCAGCCATATGCCCGGACCAGTGGTGTAGATATGTTTGAGTACTAGACTGTGTGGGCACAATAGGTTGTGCTCGTAATATACGTGAGAGGGAAGATATGGCAGAACTTGCTGGGGTGATGGTAGGAAATTATTTTTTACTTGAGTGTCTGGGACGAGAGGGTATGGTGGAAACCTATCGTGCGCGGCCTACCACACGAGGTGGTTACGATGTAGTGCTGCGCATATTTCGACCACAGTTTCCTGATCCGGTAGAGTTCCACGAGCATTTTGCCTCCGAGGTAGAAAAGGTATGGCGTTGTCATCATACGCATGTTCAGCCATTGCTCGAATTTGGTGCGGGCGATGGACTGCTTTATAGCGCAACGCTCTTTTCGGAAGAGGAGACATTAGCACAGCATTTAGAGCGGCAGCAGGATAGTATTCTGCCAATTGCTTTGGTGGTACGGTTTGTGACGCAGCTCTGCGCCGCGTTGCAATACATCCACGATCACGATATTGTGCATGGCAATATCCAGCCCAGTAGTGTTCTGCTGCGTGATGAAGACGACATCTTGCTCACGAACTTTGGTATGAAGCATGCCTATCAAGAAGGTGAGCCGATGGTGGCGCAGGTTGATGAAGGAAATCCCGCCTATACTGCACCGGAACAAGTCGTGGGTATGTTATCGGCGGCGAGCGATATTTATGCGGTGGGAGTGCTGCTCTTTCGCCTGTTGGGTGGTTGTCTGCCCTACGACGGTGAGAGTGCCGGTGAAATTGCGCTCAAGCATGCGAATGAACCTATCCCCTCATTACGGAACCTGCGACCAGAACTGCCAGAAGCATTGGAGCTTGTTGTACGTGTAGCGCTCGCTAAGACTCCTGCCGCTCGTTTCCCAAGCGCGGCAGCCCTTGCGGAAGCTCTGCTCGCCGCAGTTTCACCGGATGCTCCTAAGATCATTTCTGTTCCACCACAGCGCCGCGTGAATGTCACGTCCCGCCGCACCTCCTTTACCTGGACACGCGCTCTTTCATTGCTTACGCTCGGCTTGCTGCTGTTCGGGTTGGGAAGTACCTTGTTCTTTATCTCCTCTTTGCCAAGGCATATTGGTGATTTAATAAGTCTACCGTTTCAAGGAGGAAATCAATCAGGGCTAGTGGTAAGTTCTACCTCGCCAAGTTCTGCGCCTTCTACTACAACGCGGCGGACGGTTACTACAACAAATGGAGGTCTCCTACCCACAGTGGTTGTTGGCCCAGGGCTACCCGGTCGTCACCCAACTCCTGTGGAGGGTCAAACGCCAGTGCCGACTGTAATTGGTACCGTTCCAACCAATCCTACTGTTACGCCAATTGGCGCAACCCCCGTTCCTCCAATTTGTACCCCTGGATCACTCTCTATGGATGGGTCGGCGAATCTAGAGCCACTTCTTCAGCAGATCGATAGCGACTATCAAGCTCAATGTGCGGGGATGTCGATTTTTCTGCGGGAAGATGGCAGCCGCCCTGGCATCAAATTGTTGCAGCAAGGGGCAGTTGATGTCGCAGATTCCGACTTAACCGCTAATCCTGCTTTGAACTTAACCGATCACCCAATGGCAGCATTGCTTTATGCCGTCATCGTCAATTCTGATGTGCAGATAGGTGATGTAAGCAGCACGAATCTACAAGCGATTTATCGAGGGCAAGTCACGAACTGGGCACAGGTAGGTGGTCCGAATGAAGCAATTACAGTGATTCTTCGCCCACCCAGCCAGGCCGTTGCTGCTATTTTCCGCGCATTTGTGCTGCAAGGGGTATCGGAGCATGTAGCAGGGATACAGATAAAGAAGGATGATCCAAATCTGGTGGCACAGACGGTTGCTCAAACGCCAGGCGCAATTGCCTATGTACCACTGGTGGTAGCGGAAGAGTCAAATTTGCCGGTAGTAGCCATCGATGGAGTGTTCCCCAGCACACAAGCCTTGCTCTCGGGAACATATTCGTTCTGGAGCGTTGAGCATCTTTATACTGAGGGTGATGGTACAGCACAAGCGCAAGCATATATACAGTTCTTTAGTAGCCCCCAGGAACAGAATAGTCATGTCACAATTTGGTGCGGTACCCGTCAGCGCGGTTTCCCAGGACATCCTGGCATCTCATCTGCCAGGGCCAGAAGCCAACTAGCAAGAGGTAATCCCCCATATGTCCTAGTCCCTTTGACAGCGGCTCATTCTTCAGGCAATCTTAAATCAGCAAATACACAAGGTTTCTCCGTTAATTGCATCGTACTTCCGCACTAAAGGGGTGTAGGGAGGCGAAGCTATCTGCATGGGGTGCGGAAGTGTCCCCAAACATGTTTTTTCTTTTTTTCGCCGCCGAAGGCAGCTGTGACGAGTGAATGTTTAGATATATCCAAGCTGGCTTATTAAATGGTGTGAGTTGTAGTAGTCCCTGCATGAGCAAGCTGAAGCAGACAGCAGAAATTTCGGAGAACAGATATGATAAACCAGCGCAATGCAAGAGCAATAACTATGCGCTGTCCTCGTTGTGGCTTTGAAGGGGAGCCGGTTAATGGTGGATGCGCACGCTGTGGCTATGGTCAGTCCAGGGTAGCAAGCGGCAGCTTGAAGAACGGAAGTCATACAACCAATCAATCTTCGGGACCCGCTCAAACGAGCGGAAGTTACGCTCCAATCTCACCTAAAACGCCTGTGGCTCGTACATTGAAACGTGGCGATGTATTGCGTCGAGGACGATATCGTCTGCTGGAGCAGTTGGCACTTCCAGAAAATCAACAAGGGTCAGGGAACAGCATGGTTTGCTGCTGATACGCAGGCACCCGACCGGCGCATCGTAATACGCGAAGTCGCGTTGCCCACGGAGGATGCTGCCAATAAAGAACGCATAGTGCGCTCAATTGCTGCGCGAATGGTGGAGCTGGCGCAGCATTCTGGCTTTCCTAAAGTGCTGGATGTATTTAGCGAGCAAGGAACATACTACATTGTTCTCCAGCATGTTGAAGGGGAGAGCCTGGCATCTGCGCTCAGGCGTCAGGGGGGAGCCTTACCAGAACGTATTGTAGCGGAATATGGTCGGCAACTATGCGAAATGCTTTCCTTGCTTTCACGTCAACAACCTCCGCTTGTGCATGGTTCCGTCAACCCAGAGACAATCATTGTAAGTCCGGATAAGACTCGTGTATCGCTCATTCTCCTCCCACTCTTTCCGCCTAAAGAGCAACTCATTACCAGAAGTAAAGTGCCATCCGGCTATCTTGCGCCAGAACAGGTACGGGGAGTTGTTGAACCCTCCTCAGACCTCTATGCATTAGCTGCAACGCTGCATCATGCTGTTACAGGGTATGATCCTAGCGAGCGTATGGCCTTTTTCCATCCACCTGCCCGTCGCCTCAATCCTGCTGTGACACCAAAAATGGAGGCAATTCTGATCCAGGCGTTACGCCTCTCTCCTTCTCAGCGCTACGCCCGGCCCGCCGATATGCAAAAAGATTTATCTGCTCTGATTGCATCCTATCCACCTGAAAGTGAAGTTCTCAATCCTGTGAACAACATCTTGCGTCGCAATACATTCGAGATGCGACAAGAGAGCCGGAAGCGCAGTTTAAGAGAGGTGGGAATATATGCGGGGGTAGGTTTTCTGATGATTCTGGGTTTTCTGCTGATGTACCTGCGTCCATTTAGTGGTACCACGAGTATTGTAAATCCGATGAATGCAGAAATGGCGTTAGAGGCGCAGGCCTTTCAATCACAAGGCATAGGACTGAGCGACGGACGGTTTGCTTTTGATGTTTATCCCGGTCGTAATGATATTGATTTAAAAAAGAGTGCTGCGCAGGCCATCCAAAAGGGTGATATGAGCAGTGCTGTCAACCTGTTGACAAAGGCCACTACGAGCGATCCCACCGATGGAGAGGCACAAATCTACAACGAAGATCTGCACGTTCTCCAGAGTGGATCTCCATATGTCACAATTGTGCTTGGCCTAGCTATCGAAAGCCATGCTATCCACCTTGTTCGTGGGCGCACCGATATGGAAGCGGCGTTTCTGGCGCAGCACGAGGTGAATTTAAGAGGGGAATTGCCTGATGGTCTCAAGCTGCGTGTCCTGATTGATAACTGTGGGGCAGATAATGCGAATGTGGCGAAGGTGGCGCAGTTTGTGGCAAATCGTGTTTCCAAGGATGGTAACCCTGATCATATTATTGCGGTAGTTGGCTGGCCGTTTAGTTCGCAGACTACCAATGCACGGGATATCATCGCAAGTGCACATTTGCCTCTCGTTTCAATGACTGCATCGAGCGTCGCATTGAGTGGCAGCAGTCCCTACTTCTTTCGTGTCAATCCTGCGGATGACCAGCAAGGGAATACACTGGGTACAGTTGCTGTGCAGCAGTTGCAGGCGCATACCATCCTGGTGATGCGCGATACAACTGATCCCTATAGCGTCTCGTTGGCGAATGCATTTATTAGCCGTGTACAATCGCTGAATGGAAAGACTATCGATAATCCCGCAGACTACTTCACGGAAAACACAACGACGGTAGCTGGGTATCAGCGAGCGGTGAATGATGCAATGGCCAGTAAGGCAGATTTGATTTTCATGGCCGGGTTTGATGTTGATGGAGTACGCTTAGCACACGAACTGGGAAATTTGTCCCGCGCGAATCCAACGAATTCGTATCTCGCTCAACTTAAGATTCTTGGCGGTGATGGGATGGCAACGCTTGTGGTATTGGGACAGGGTAGCGGTCCAGATGTGGCTATTGCTGCTCAATTCCCACAAGATATGCAGCGACTGATTTTCACAGCCTTTGGTGATCCAGATGAGTGGAAATTTCTGCATATTCTTCAGAGCCATGAGCCAATCTTCTTCATCGACTGGGCAAACACCTATCAGAGTTCTCCTATAGCTGCTAATAATGCAGATGATCCCGGCAACGATGCGATTCTGACATATGATGCTATGCAAGTGATTATCAAGGCAGCAGGACAGGTGCGTGGTGCTCTGGCAGGTCAGGCAATTCGCGATGCACTTGCTTCCCTAGGAACCGGAAAAATTCCAGCCTACCAGGGAGTGAGCGGACGTATTATGTTTGACAGTAAGGGCAATCCGATTGACAAGGCCGTAGTTGTGCTTGATGTGGAGAGTAATGGCAAGACAAACGTGATCCGCCTGAAGCAGGTTGCAGGGCAGTATTTTTAAAGATAGTCAGCAAACATGCGCCCTGATCGAGTTGCAGCCTCAAGAGGTAAGTTCTTCTGTGTTAGTCTGATCATTGATCAGGGAGGCGATGTTGTGACGTGACTGCAGTGCAAGCTTGACGGCTGCTACCAGATCGTCGATATTGAATGGCTTGAGGATCACGTTCACTCCCTTTGAAAGTAGATAGCCTTCCATTTCTCGCACTGCATTTGTTGCCGCAGTGCACACGATAACAGGGATAGTAGCAGTTGAGCGGTTCATCTTGAGCTTTTGTAGCATCTGCCATCCTGATTTCTCACCCCCGAAAACCAGGTCCAGGATAATCAGATCTGGTTTGACTCGTTCATATTCTGTCATATCCAGTATAGCGAAGGAATAGAGAATGACCTCGTAACCTTCATCTTCCAGAATGGCACGGAACATTTCCAGGATTTCTTGTGTGTCGTTGATGACCATAATACGCGTTGCCATACCAATCTCCTTGATAGTGGGCAAATTCTATTGTTAGGGTTAGCACGTAACAACGTATAGAAGTGATTACAATCGTATGCTCTTGACTTGCTATGGTGATGCTCGTACACTATGTTTCGTAGGAAACATCAAGAAGGATGAAGGATATTGGGATGGCAACGCTACCTCATCGCCAGACAATGAGTGCCGAGGAATACTTCTGGACCTACCACGTTTTTGAGACCGGAGACGATGTGGAACTGGTAAGCCTGAGTGTCCGCTTCGCCCTGGCCAAGCTGTATAGAAATGTCGTGCTACCGGGAGATGTGGATTAAGAATGATGTCATCATCCTTACGTATTCTGGCTGTCGATGTTGGTACCGGCACGCAGGATATCCTCCTCTTTGAGAGTGGGAAAACGATAGAGAACTGTTTTAAGATGGTCATGCCGTCGCCAACGGTCATTGTTGCGGAACGTATCAAGCGGGCAACGCAACGCGGGCAGCCATTGTTGTTGACCGGCGTGACTATGGGTGGAGGGCCTTGTCACTGGGCGGCGCGTGATCATGCGCTGGCTGGCTATGCTGTTGCTGTCACTCCTGAGGCTGCACGCACGTTTGATGATGACCTGTCGATGGTTGAGCAGATGGGTTTTGAGATCGTCGATGAGGTCGAGGCTTCGCGACGAGCGGAAAATCCAGAGCTGTTGCATATTGAGCTGCAAGATTTTGATGCTCTTGCTATTATTCGCGCCTTGCAAGCATTCGATGTGGATCCTTCGGTGGATGCGCTAGCTATTGCCGCTTTTGATCATGGAGCTGCACCTCCTGGTTTCAGTGATCGGCGCTTTCGCTTTAACTTCATTACGGAGACGGTACAGAGAGATCCAACACCAAGCGCTTTTGCTTATACGGCACAAGAAACGCCTGCTGATCTGACACGTTTACGTGCTATTGCCAGCAGTGCGGCGCGTTACCGAGAGTTGAGTAACTCGAATCGTGACGCGCCTTTGTTGCTGATGGATACTGGCTCGGCAGCGGTGTTGGGCGCGTTGGAAGATCCACTTGTACGGAACCAGCAAGATAGCTTGCTCTGCAATATTGGTAACTTCCATACACTTGCTTTCCACTTAATGCAAGGCCGAATTGTGGGTATCTTTGAGCATCATACCGGGGAGATAAACCAGGCCCAGCTTGAGGATATGCTCGTGAAGTTGGCAAATGGAACGCTTACGAACGAGGAGGTATATGATACGAGTGGTCATGGTGCGTTGGTGCTGCAGCGATCTTCATTAAATGGCGAGGCATTTCCATTTCTGGCTGTTACCGGTCCCCGGCGCGAGATGTTGCGAGGTTCGAAGCTGCATCCATATGAAGCTGTGCCACATGGGGATATGATGCTGGCGGGCTGCTTTGGCTTGTTGCGAGCGTTTGCCGATCACGAACCATCCTTCGCACCAAAAATTGAACCGTCGCTGCTGTAACTTATTTCTTGCGCCGGAAAGGGATGGGGCCTTTTTTCGTGCGTGTAGTATCATCATGCACGCCAGGGTGAGTTTCTGACGCTATAGGCGAAATGCGCGACACTTTTTCGCGGATAAGTGTGATTTGGGAGTGAACGGCTTGACGGGATTGTTGAAGTTTGCGGGCTATTTCCGAAGGGCGTTCGCTATTTGCCAGGTAGCAGCAGATGGTTTCTTGCTTTTCTGTGAGGTCTACAGCAGGATGTTCGAGGGCTATCTTCGCCATATCTTCAAGTTCGCCATACTTGCTGCGGCGGTATGCATCCAGGTCACTTGGAGAGAAAAGCCAGCGATCAACGATGCGTACACCTGGTATACGCCCTGCTTCTACGAGGTGCATAAAGTGCCAGTAGCTGAGGTCTAGCTGTTTTGCGGCTTCGTGTGTGGTCAACATTCCATGCAAGTGTTGCAAATTGTAATGCAGTTCATCGCTCCGAAGGGCCATCTCAGATGCCTTTCTACGGTTTGCCGTACTTCTCTTGCCGCTCGCTGAGCAAAGATATAGTAAGTCAGTGTGAGTATACCATGAACGTCATGAAAGCGCAAGTTAACAGGCCCACCGCAAATGATTGCCCCACACCATACAATTGGTTCCCCGTCATTCGTCCATAGGGGGCTAGACCCCGCCCTAGTCCCTTTCGTCCATAGTAGGGGCGGGGCTGGTCCCCGCCCTGTTAGCCAGTCCCCGCCCTCGTGCCTTGTCCTGGTATCTGGTCCCCGCCCTGGTCCCTCGCCCTGCTTATTGTGTCCTATTTAGCGGCTTAGCGTTGTGTTGGGAAGAGTTGTTGGAGGCGCATTGCCAGCATCATGTCGCCAGTTACTTTGAGTTTGCCGGTCATGAAAGCGTTCATTGCATCCAACTTGCCCTCGGCGATGGAGATCCAGTCTTTATCACTGATGGTGAAAGTGATATCGGGTTTCTCAACGCCACCGGGGATGACTTCTCCAGTACCATTGGCCACCTTGAGTGCCCATTTCCCGGCCTCGTCTCCCGTAATATTCCACTGAAAGGTCTTATTCAAGCCTGCTGCTGCCGCCGTATTAAGCTGGCCTGGCATAGCCTCGAAAAGCTCTGCAATCGTCATTATCATTCTCTCTTTCTTCGTATCTGCAGGAAAGTGCCTGCTCAAACTGCTATAGTATAGCAGCCAGAAGCGAACCATGTCCAGATTTATGATATGCTGGGGTATGCATCCTTCCGGGTGAACCGTAGGGGCCGATTCATCGCGCCCACCGCCGATTTATCGGCCACTCCCCTCGATCACCTCAAAGGATGGAGCGCCGATATGCTGTGGATCAGTAGCATGCTTGTTTTATTGTAGAGGGAAGGAAGTTTTCATATGGCAAGTGAACAGGTACTGCGCAAAGTCAAGGTGGAGGGCGGCAATCTGAAATTTAGTTCGGCCCACTTCGTCACTTTTGGTGGAAAATGTGAACGCCTGCATGGTCACAATTATGGTGTGCTGGTTGAGGTTGAAGGCGAACTGAATGAGGATAAATTGGTCTTTGATTTTACCGTGTTGAAACAACTGACGCGAGAGATTTGCCGCCGACTAAATCACCGTTTTTTGTTGCCGATGCATAATCCTCACCTGGAATTGAATGAATCCGCCGATACGTGGGAGGTGCGCTTTCAGGAGAAACGCTATGTCTTCCCACGCACGGACGTGGTCGAGTTGCCCATTGATAACTCGACTGCTGAACGGTTGGCGGAATACATTTGCAGCGAGTTACGCCAGAATCTGGCTGCATATGATATCTCGCATTTGCACACCATCATGGTTGGAGTTGAGGAAGCTCCGACTCAGATGGCATACTATCGTGTACCTCTGCATGAGTAAGTGTATAACCTAAAGTTCTACTGTTTAGCTAGCAGTTCTTTGGGTATTTTTGCTCTGGTTAAATGCAAAGACTGTAGCCTCGATCATCGTAGAGAGCATCTCCTGGGACACACTCACGTGCAGAGATTGCAGTATCTCAGCCGACCTACACTACTCATTATGGTCGAGATTACCAAGTTCGGTACTCCATTTGTCTTGGTTCCTCGTTAAACATAGTACTTCCTGGTGATAGGAAGTATCGCAATTACTTAGAACCTGCGATAATAGGTGAAACAAGACCGTAGAAATCGGCTGGCCATTGGCATAGAGATTTTCTTCAATTGAACCTTGTGCGCTGGTACTTCTCGTGTTATACTTTCTGAGCGTCGAGTTGTCGGCGAGCGTATGGGGGATACGTGAAGCGAAGCTTCGTCAATGTGTCGCCGGAAAATGCCTAGTAATCTGGAAGCAGGAGCTAATGCCGATGGAGCCGCGAAACCTCTCTCAGCCATCCAATCCTGAACCCGGCTTGAGAGGACAGGGTGACAGCGCATCGGGGCATCCAAAAGGGGAGCCGTTGCAGGTGCTCTCAATCAACGAATTGGCTCGTTGTTGCTCCGAAGAAACCAACAAATTTCTTAAACAGAGCGTCTCGAGTGATCGATTCTGCCTGGAATTATTTCGTCGTGCTATTACCAATCATGATGATGACGCGTGGGCATGTATTTACCAGCAATATGCGCCGCTCGTGCTGACGTGGGTCAATCAACACCAGAGTGCTGCGCCCTTGCTTGGGCAGGATGGTAGTGGGCCGCTTGTCAATGCCGCCTTTGCGAAGTTTTCGCAGGCGCTCACCCCTGCCAAAATGGGCAACTTCGACTCTCTGGCTGCCATCTTAAAATATCTCAAAATGTGCGTTCATAGTGTCATTGCTGACGAGGTGCGTTCACGACAGGCGCGCCAGTATGAAGAGACGTTGGACTCAATAGAGCAGGAACCTGCTACCGATGATCCTGCCGATGATGTTGTATCAAATATTTCCGCGCAGGGATTGTGGCAGGTCATTCAAGAGGAACTCAACGGCGAAGATGAACGTGTATTGATCTATCTTGCCTATGTTCACGGAATGAAGCCCAGCGAAATTAGTAGTCAGCACCGCCGCCTGTTCCCTTCAGTCGAGGATGTGTACCGCATAAAGCGCAACGTCCTGGAACGACTGCGTCGTAATCGGCGTTTACAAACATTATTCAAACATCAAGGTCTTACCGATCTATAAGTCCTGATCTATTGACGCACTCAGCAGATGGGGATGCTAAAATAATCAGTAAGACCGTTTATTGAGTTGAAAAGAACAAACGAAGCTATCTGAGTAGTAAACAGTTGCAGCGTGACAAGGGGAGAGTCACCTGGATCAAAAATACCTGCTCAGTTGGGTACCCGCAAGGGATGCCCTATCCTATGCAAATCTAAAGGAAATGCTCATGGAGTGTAGTGCACCAGGTACTATTCACGATGAAGAACTCCTAGCTTATCTCGCGGGGGAGAGAGTAAGACCAGTTGTTCCGCAGCACCTTGCAAGCTGCCAGAGTTGCACAACGAAACTGGCGGACTATCGTCGAATAGAACATAAGCTTATTGGTAAGCTTTACCGGTGGGATTGTCCACCTAATCAAGTGCTCGGCGAATACGAGTTGGGTTTGCTCAGCGGTGAAGTTGCTGCTGCTGTCAAGGGACATCTTAGTAGATGTGCGTTGTGTGCTACTGAAGTAGCAACACTGGCAGACTTTCTGACTGATGATGCTACACTTGTCGAGCATCCTGCTGTGCCGCGTCATAAAGATCCCGTTACTCCCCTTGCTTCTAATAATCATGGTTCAGCACACATCGCAAAACGTGCTCTGAATCAAGTGCGTGAACAAACGGGCGAAGGAATTCGGCGTATCATGGCGAACTTAGTGCCTCCGCAGCCGCGCTACGCACTTCAGCGCGAGGTAGGAAGTACGCTGGAAGCTGTGACATGGCCACGCCGCTACAGCGCTGAAGATATCAGTATCTCGGTTTCTGTAGAGCGCGAGACGAACCAGAGAGAGTCAGTACAACTCATTGGTTTCGTCACTCGCAATGGTGCTGCACTCGAAGCGTTACAAGGTCTACCAGTGCTCCTTGCATCGCAGGCCCATGTGCAGTATACGCAAAATGTTGACGAACTAGGCAATTTCGTCTTTTCGTCGATTATTCCGGCGAACTATACGCTTGAGTTACAATTCCCTGACAGAACTATTGTGATCGATGCGCTTCCGGTCGCTATCCAGGATTGATGCCGAAATTTGGGGCTTTATCCTATATAACGGGCAGTTTTTATCAGAGTAACTCAATCTGGCTCATGATGTGTCAAGTGTCTTCAAGGAAAACCATCCAGATCTATGCTAAGGATAAGGCATGATACCTGGATGGTTTTGTTTCTTATGTGATATAAAAATAATGCTCAGTTGCGAAATACAATCAATTTCTAGATAGTTGCAAAGAACAATGTTCCTATGATACCTCAAACGTTGGTGACGGTTCTTCAGCACAAGGACGAGCAAGAAGGACAACAATTATTATATACCCAGATTCCCGCATTCGATGATGAGGATCTTGGTGTGCTGGTGAAACTTATCAAAAGGGAATCTGAACGCCAATGGAATTATGATCCAGAGCTCTCATTTGTGCTGGCAGGATACCTAGTCACGATTGGTGAACTCACACGAAATCGCTATTACCATGCGCTTGGTCTAATGGCGCGCGGTGATGCACTGCGTCGTATGGACCGTTACCAGGATGCACTCCGATGTTTAAATGCTGCCGGAGAAGAATTTCTCTTGATAGGGGATGAGGTTGGATGGGCACGTACCCGCCTTGGCAGCGTCAGCGCCTGTATGCAGCTCAATCGCACAACTGAGGCGCTGGATGATGCTGAGAAGGCCCGCGAAATTTTCATGCGCCATAGTAAACATGTACGTGCCGGCCAAATCGATGTCAATGCTGCTGTGATCAATTACGAACTAGGCCAGTATGATCAGGCGCTGCGTCTGTTTGACCGTGCTATAGAGAGCTACGCGTTGGAGGGTGAGGGTGTTGATCTGCATATTGCACGTGCACGTGGCAATAAGGCTATTACCCTGGCTGCCCAGGGGAAGTTCCGTGAGGCTGTAGCGCTGCATGAGCAGGCCCGTGCCACTTTTGCTCTGTATGAGAAGCAGGAGATATCTGTAGCGCGTGAAGAACTTAACATTGCTGAGATTTATGCGGCACAAGGGCACTACAGCCAGGCATTGCTGCTCTTTACGCGCAGTCGAAGTGTCTTTCAGAAGCATAACATGCAGTTCCAAGCTGCAGAGGTGGCTCAGAAAACGTGCCTGTGCCTCCTGCGTTTGAACCGCACGCATGAAGCGTATGAGCTTGCTGGCGAGACGGTTGACTTTTTCCGTCAATCGCAGGCGCAGCGCCATAATCTGGCGTACTCATTGGTTTATCAAGCTGAAGCTGCCACGCAGGAAGGCAATTTTAAGGGTGCCTATTCTATGTTGCAAGAGGCCAGCAACATTCTGGAGGAAATCGGCTTTATGGCCCTGGCGGCAATCGTTCGACTGCAACAGGCGGAACTCTACTTTGCTGATGGGCAATTAGAGGCCAGCTTGCGAGAGGCGCGGCATGTCGCTGACGCATTTGCGGAACAGGAAGCTTTACCGCAGATGGCGCGAGCGGCGCTGCTGCAAGCCCGCATTGCTGTCGCTATGAGTGACATTCCAACTGCGCACTATCTCTGTCATCAGGCGTTAGACATTGCTCAGGGACAGGGACTACTCGAATTGAAGTACCATTGCAATTACTTACTTGGCTTGATCGCGGAGCAGCGTGGGGATCTGGATGCGGCAGCACGTTACTACGACCGGGCAGTGCAGGGTATCGACGATGTGCAGAGCCATTTGGTGTTGGATGAGCGCACAACTTTCCTCGAAAACAAGGGCAACATTTACCAACATGCGATGATTCTAGCATTGAAGCGCGGCAATCGGGATTCGGCGCTGATCTATGTCGAGAAGGCGAAGTCGCGCGTGCTGGGTGATTACCTGCGCAACAACATTGATATTCGACTGCGTGCGGGCGATAAGGCCGGAGAAGTTATTCTCGAAGACCTGGCGAAACTGCGTGAGGAACAGGCCTGGTATAGCTCGCTGGTCTACGAGGCCGAAAACGAAACGAATCTCGATGATACTGCTGTGATGCGTGTACGCGCTCAGGGACCCGCATACGCACGGCAGGAGATGCAGAAGCGCGAGCGTCGTATCGAACAGTTACTTGAGCAGATACAGCTCCGTCTGGCCGGCGATCTGGTCTCCCGACAGAATCCGCACTGGACGAATAGCATTGTGACCTCGCTCTGGCCAAAGCTCGAGCGCACCACGTTGATGCTGGAATACTACCTGGCCGGGCAGGACTTGTATATTTTTCAGCTTACACGCGAGGGCGTCGACGTACAGGTTGTTCTCGGGGCTGTTCCAAAGTTAGAGCGCCTTCTCTCACTCTGGCGCGTGAATCTGGACCTTGCCGCGCAGGCAGCCGGTGGGAAAGATCGCGCTCAAGCCTTCTTAGGTTTGCAGGAAAATAGCCTTGGTCTGCTGCAACGGTTTTATGACCTACTGCTCAAGCCTGTATCGAATAAGCTCAATGCCTGTAAGCACTTGATTGTTGTGCCCTATGGCATATTGCACTACCTGCCATTCCATTGCCTCTTTGATGGCGTGCAGTTTGTCGTAGAGCGTCAGGATGTGTCCTATCTGCCTGCTGCGGCATTACTGGATATTTGCCGACAACGCGGACAGCGCATCGCGGATAAAGGAGTGAATCTACACAATTCACTAGTGTTAGGACTCTCTGAGGGCGGTCGTCTCGCGTATGCTGTGCGAGAGGCCGAGGCTGTGGCAAGGCAGTTGGGCACAACATGTGCGTTGAATGAGAATGCAACCACCTCCCTTTTGCGGCGTATGGGACCATATAGCCCGATTGTGCATATCGCCGCTCATGGCATGTTTCGGCTTGATGCTCCCAATTTCTCACATATTAAGCTGGCTGATTCCCAACTCAGCACTATTGAGGTATTTAATCTCGATCTCTCCTCGTGTTCCCTGGTTACCTTAAGCGCCTGTGAAACGGGACGAGCCATTGTTGGCGGAGTGGATGAAGTGATCAGTTTGGGACGCGGTTTCCTCTATGCAGGAGCAGCTTCACTTTTGCCGACGCTGTGGAAGGTAGACGACGCCAGCAGTGCGGAACTGATGGAAATGTTTTATCAAGCGCTGCTGAGCCGTGAATTTAGCAAGGCTGCTGCCCTCGCCGGTGCTCAGCGTGCATTCCTGGCCCGCGCACGTACGTCCATTCGTCCCTATCATGTGCATCCGTACTTTTGGGCAGCGTTCCACCTGATCGGTGATCCTGGACCGTTATAAACGGATATAGTTGCTTCGTGCTTTTTGACTAATTTTAGTGTACACTTATCAGAGAGCACATCGGATAGCTTACAATTCTTGAAAGGCAGCCTGCAACGGCGCTACCGCGCCTACTGTTAGGCAGTCAGCAGGCTGAAAGGAACGTATCGAGGAGGCGCGGCATGAAGCTTCTCGCCCCAGACTATGTCTATACTACCGAGGGTCTACAGGCAAATAAAATTGTCTCAATCTCTAATGATGGGCGCATCAGCTCTATAGAGCCGCGAGAAGCTCATACAGAAGAGCAACTCAATGAATCCGTAGAGGTTCTCTCCGGTGTAGCCCTCCTTCCTGGCTTTGTAAACGCCCATAGTCATGTTTTCCAACGCGCCTTACGTGGTCATACACATTATCCTCTCTCGCATCAGGGTACCGATACCTTCTGGACATGGCGGCATGCTATGTATGCGGAGGCGCAACACTTGAATCCCGATCTGCTCTATGAAGGAGCATTACGTACCTATCGTGAAATGGTGTCGGCTGGCTATACAAGTGTAGGTGAGTTTCACTACGTTCACAATCAACCAAGTGGACAGCCCTATGCTGATCCGAATGTGATGTCTGAAGCAGTGCTCCAGGCCGGGCGCATAGCAGGTATACGTGTCGTATTGCTGATGGCCGCTTACGCACAGGCCGGTTTTCATCAACCACCGCAGGAAGAGCAACTGCTCTTCTGTGACCCTTCGGTTGATTCCTATCTGGCTCGCGTCGAAGCGCTGCGTGTGACGGGTATTCCCGTTGGAGTAGCGCCTCATTCAGTGCGAGCGGTGCCGGAAGATTGGTTTCAGGAAATTGCGGACTACAGCCGCTCTTATAATTTACCATTGCATGTCCATGCTGACGAGCAAGTGGCCGAGGTCGAGCAAACTGAGGCAGCATACCGTTGCCGACCGATTGAACTACTGGAGCAGTACGGTGCGTTGGGACCATTCACAACCATCGTTCATGCCACCCACGCCAATGATACGGAGATCGCACTACTCGCACAACAGGGTTGTACGGTGTGTGTGTGTCCCACCACCGAAGGCGATTTAGGCGATGGCATTGCCCCTTATGTGGCATTTCGGACGGCAAATATTCCGCTGGCAATTGGCTCGGATAGCAATACGCGCCTTGATCCCATGGAAGAACTACGCTGGGCCGAGTATTCTGCTCGTATGCGCTATCAACGCCGTCGCGTGCTCGTAAGCGACGAACAAGTTGCTCCCGGCTCGTTGCTGCTTGACTATGGTACGCGTTGCGGTGCTCAGGCGTTGGGCTTAGAGACGGGCAGCATTGCCCCCGGTATGTGGGCCGATTTCGTGGCCATCGATATGCATCATCCCTCCCTTGCAGGCTGGACTCCCAACGATTTTTTGGATGTGCTCTTCTTCGGCTCGTCGTCTGTGGCTATTAAACAGGTATGGTTGGAGGGAAGAGTGGTCTGGTCATAGGCCCTCATCGAAGAATATTCTGAACAAAGCCGTAGATGGTTTTCTTGACAATTTTTATAAACAGGACTATCCTATATGATATAGAGGAGTTTATTATGTCATTTCTCGCGCGGCTGAGCCTCAAGAATCGGAGTCTCATAGCCTTAGCCACGATTGCCATCTTATTGATTGGTGCAATCGTGATCCCTACGCTTAAACAGGAATTGTTTCCCTCGCTGAGTTTCCCGGCTATTTCTGTTGTGACGGTGGATGCCGGAGCATCGCCTGCCATTGTCGAGCACGATGTCACCAATCCGTTGGAGCAAAGCATCCAGGGTATCGTAGGCATTCAACAGATGACTTCTTACTCGAACCAAGGGGTATCGATTATCGTCATCGAGTACAATTTCGGCACTGATATCAATCAGGCGAGCCAGACTCTGACACAACATATCAACCAGGCACAGGCAAGTTTGCCGACTGGCCTGACGCCACAAGTCCAAACCTTCGGCGTTGACTCGTTGCCTGTCATTCAGCTTGCCGTCACATCATCCCAAGACCCCGTCACGCTAGCCGCGCAGGTCAAACAGGATGTGGTACCTGCTCTGCAAGGCATCGATGGGGTTGCCAATACCAATGTAACCGGCGTGGAGCAGCAGATTGTTTCCGTGACGTTGAACCTCAAAAAAGTACAGGCTGCTGGACTGACAGTGAGCCAGATCGAAGGTGTATTGCAGGCGAACAACATTACCCTGCCAGCCGGTCAGATCACCTCAAATGGGCAGACCCTACCGATTCAAGTCGGCAATACCTTCAACTCCATCGATGATCTCAAGAACCTGGTGGTTGGCGTATCTGTGCCACGCACCACGACGGGGTCACAGTTCCCGACCGGAACAAGCACCCGCACCTCCTCGCAACTTCCCACAGGATCGCTGACGGTGAAGCCGATGCCTATCAAGCTCAGTGAAGTCGCAACGGTCGAGCAGACCCTCGCGCCTTCAACCTCGATCACGCGTACTAATGGCAAGCCAAGTATTGGCATCGCCATTACTAAAACCAATGATGGCAACACCGTCACCATTTCGCAGGCCATCCACGACAAACTCCCGGCGCTTGAACAGACCTTGGGATATAACGCAAAAATCTTTGTGGTTTCGGACCAATCACCATTCGTCAAAAGTTCGGTTGATGGATTGGTCTCGGAGGGACTGATCGGCGCGGGATTCGCCATTCTGGTGATCCTCGTGTTCCTTTTCTCGTTGCGCTCAACCCTGGTCACAGCGATCTCCATTCCACTTTCCGTCGTGATCGCTCTCATCGGGCTGGGGGTAGGTGGGTTTTCGCTCAACATTCTGACATTGGGAGCATTGACGATTGCAATAGGACGCGTGGTTGACGACTCCATAGTGGTGCTGGAAAATATCCAGCGTCACTTGCAGCAAGAAGTCAAAGCAGATAAACTCGCGACCATCATCGGTGCAGTGCGCGAGGTGGCTGGTGCTGTCACTGCCTCAACCATTACGACCGTCTCTGTTTTTCTGCCAATCGCTTTCACCAGCGGCATTGTGGGTGAACTGTTCAGCTCATTTGCTATCACGGTGACGATTGCCTTGCTGGCTTCGCTCTTTGTTGCCCTCACTATTATCCCGGTGCTGGCCTACTGGTTCCTGAAAGCGCCGAAAGTGCCTGTACAAAAAGGAGCAAAGGAGAAGCCAGCGCGTGAGAGAATGACGCTCCTGGAAAGAGGTTATGTACCCCTCGTACGCTGGACGATAAACCACCGTCTCATTAGCATTGTGGGCGCATTGGTCATCTTTTTTGCTTCTATCGTCCTGATCCCCCGTCTGGGAACAAACTTTTTCAACAATTCTAGTCAGAACACCTTCTCGATTACGCAAACCTTGCCAGTAAGTACCGACCTACAGCAGACCAACAAGGCAGCTCAGCAGGTCGAAGCGGTACTTGCAAGTGTTCCAGGCATTCAAACCTACCAGGTCACGGTCGGCTCAAGTGGTTCGGTCGCCAGCTCGTTCAGTGGTGGAGGCGGGTCAAACAGCGCGTCCTTTGCCGTGACAACGGATCCGAACGCCGACCAAGTTGCTTTGCAACAGACTGTCCAGGACCGCTTGAATGCGCTAACGGGTGTAGGCACGATTACGCTAGGTGCCTCCAATCAAGGGTTTAACAGTTCAAATCTGGCCGTGAACGTCCAGGCATCTAACGATCAAACGCTGAGGACTGCAACACAACTGGTATTGAATGCTGTGAAACAGGCACCTAATACAACAGATGTAACCAGCAATCTTGTCGATGCGTCACCCCTGATTAATGTGCAGGTTGATCCCAGCAAAGCGCTGCTCCAAGGCTTGACTGTTGCTCAAGCTGGTCAGGAATTGCGTATGGTGTATAGCGGGTTGACCGTAACCAAGGTCACACTAGGTGGAACCCAGGAGGATGTGGATATTATGCTGGGCACGCCTAGCGATACGGTCCAGGGAATACAAAACTTGCTTATTCCCGGTCCAACTGGCGACGTCAAACTAGGCGACATTGCGACCATCACGCAGACGTACGGCCCAACCCAGATTACACACCTCGGTGGAGTTCGCACTGCAACTGTAAGCGCGACTGTGACAAGTTCCAATGTGGGCGCGGTCAGTCAGAATGTCCAGCGAAGTATCAACAATCTCAGCCTGCCGAGTGGCGCTACCGTTTCTTTGGGTGGAGTAACAGCCAGTCAATCGCAGGCTTTTCAGGATCTAGGCCTCGCGCTGCTCATTGCAATTCTACTAGTCTACCTGGTGATGGTGGCAACCTTCCGCAGCATCGTCCAGCCGCTCATCTTGCTGATTTCGATTCCGTTCGCGGCCACTGGCTCAATCCTCCTGATGTTGGTTACACATACTACACTAGGGGTACCGGCTCTAATCGGTCTGCTGATGCTGGTAGGCATTGTAGTAACCAACGCTATCGTGCTGCTAGACCTGGTGAGGCAATACCGGGCAAAAGGACTGGATGCGCGCAACGCAGTGATCGAGGGAGGTCGCCGACGCTTGCGACCGATCTTGATGACAGCTATTGCTACCATTCTCGCCCTCGTGCCTATGGCGCTTGGTCTGAGTAAAGCAGGTGTCTTCATCGCGGGTCCACTCGCTATTGTGGTCATTGGCGGGCTGACTACCTCAACCGTCTTGACCTTGCTACTGGTGCCCACACTCTATGTAATCGTCGAGGATATCCGGGGACGCTTTGGCCGGGGTCGCACTATGCCGCCTGTACCGCCAGCGGGTCGTGAGGATGTGGAAGCGGAGGATACCCAGGAGCTGCCTACACCCGCGTAACTTGCTATGACGACGTGTTAGGCGAAATGGGCTCTAGTGCTGCACTGGAGTCCATTTCGCACGATCTCATATAGCATGCCAGCCCCAATCTATTGCGCTTGACTATATATTGTGTCCCTACAACCCCCGCCCTCTTCTCGGTCTCTCCTCCGTTTTCGGCTCCAACGCCGGTTTCATTTCAATCTGCTTTAGTGCTTCCGCAATCGCTCGCTCCAATTGTGGATCAACATTACTGACATAATCCTGCGGCGCGATATCGACTTCGATATCGGGATCGGTGCCGTAATTTTCCACATTCCAGCCCACATCCTTAAACCAGAAGGCGAATTCGGGCTGCGTGGTTCGAGTACCATCGACGAGGGCATGGCGTGGAGAGATGCCGATTACGCCACCCCAGGTGCGCATACCAATCAGTGGCCCCAAACCCATCAGTTTGAAGCTGTGGCTGAAGATATCCCCATCAGAGCCCGCGTGCTCGTTGGTGAGAGCTACCATGGGGCCTCGTGGCGATTCTTGTGGATACGGCTCCGGCTGGTACCAGCGCGGAAAATCATAGCCGATGCGTTGGCGTGCTAGCTTCTCCAGCAAAAGACCTGAGACATGTCCACCTCGATTCCAACGTACATCGACGAGTAGAGCGGGGTAGTCATACTCGGTCAGGTAGTTGCGGTGAAATTCCGCGTAGCCGTTTGGACCCATATCGGGAATATGGATGTAGCCTACGCGCCCCTCAGAAAGAGTATGTACCATCTGGCGATTATTCTCAACCCACTCGCGGTAGCGAGCAGGTACATCATCTGAGAGCGCCTTGACAGTAATCACGCGAGTCTCTTGAGTTTCCGCGCTTTCAATAGTCAATTGCACCTCATTGCCTGCTTGATTGACGAGCAATTCCTGCGGACTGCGGTTGGATCCTGAGCGTTGTCCATTGATGGCGAGTATTGCATCGCCCTCCGCGACATTCAACCCAGGACTGGTGAGCGGCGAGGTTGCTTCGCTATTCCAGGTGTCGCCCTTCACAATATGCGTGATGCGATAGCGGTTATTATCGCTATCATAGACCAGGTCTACTCCCAGGAAACCTTGTTGATAGTGCGGTCTTTGACGATATTCACCGCCCATCTCATACGCATGGGAGGTACCCAGCTCTCCCTGGATCTCCCAAAGGAGATCGGAAAGTTCCGCGCGTGAACCGACACGTTCCACAAGAGGGGCATATTGAGCGTAAATGGCATCCCAGTCTATGCCCGCCATATCTGCTGTCCAGAACTGCTCGCGTTGCAGTCGCCACGCCTCGGCAAACATCTGTTTCCACTCAGCCGCTGGTTGCACCGAGACCTTCACACGACGGAGATCAAGCCAGCCATTTTCGCGGCTAGACCGGTCACCATTATCTGCCTTTGGTGGCTTATCGCCTGCTTTCAAAACGCGCAAGCGATTCCTGCTGCGGTACACCAACGTTTTGGCATCACGTGAGACTTCAAAGTCGTTGACGCTCTCGATGAGGTACTCATGTTTGTGTGCATCAAAATCGTAACTTTCGATATGCCCCTTTGGCTCATGTGGCTCTGAAGGATCATGCATGGTCCCTTCGATTGGAAAGCCAAGGAAAAGTGCCTTCCCCTTGATGCCTCGAATCAGGCGATAGCGTCCCTCTGATACAGGGAAAGGCACGGCACGTGAGGTGATGCCATCCAGGTCGATTACCATAGCTGGAGATTTTTTTGCCGTATCCTCTTTTTCGTCCTTTTCCTCATCTTCTTCCTGCTGAGCTTCCTCTGTACTATCCTGCGATTTCTTCCCTGTATCCTCCTTCTCTTTGTCCTTGTCCTTTTCTTTGTCAGCGGGGACTTTCGGTTCTGCAATGAAAGGAGAGCGTAGGTCGCGTCGCAGCATGATCGCATATGGTTTCACGCCGCGTGGGAAGCTCAGATCGAATTGCAGGTTGTCGTATACAGGATTAAGCGTGCGATATCCTAAAAAGTACAGGTATTTCCCTTCAGGATCAAATGCTGGTGAGACATCTTGTAGCACCGGTTCGGTCGCAAAATGCGTTTCGCCGCTCTCCAGATTACAGAGCTTAATAGCTGTTTTTTGGCTGGTGAATGGAAAACCGTAGGCAAGCCAACGTCCATCGGGTGACCATGCAATGCCTTTAAGCCGATAGTGCTCACTGCGGTCAAGCACACTCGCTGTGCCTTCTTCCAGGTCTACTACGATTAACTCATTGCGATGGTTGGTAATGGCAACGATATCATCCGTCGGTGATACAGCCATGTCGACGACCCGCCCAAATTCGATGTCAGCAAATGTTTGTGGCTCACTGGCATCTTCCGGGTTGAATACGATCAGGCTTTCGCGTCCCGTCGCGTCATTGACGGCTACGAGACGTTTACCGTCGTTGAGCCATGTTAGCATGCGATAGCGTACGCCGTCCAGTTCGCCATGCTGAAGCACTGGCCCCTCCCAGTTGCCCATTGAGAAAGCCTTGCCGCGTGCGGTAAGCGCGATGGCATAGCCCTGGGGATGTAACGTATACGTGTCAAGGTAGCTTGCGGCTGAGACAAATTTGCGATTGCGCTGAGTGCGAATGCTCGGCAACTCCACGTTCAGGTGGTGAACTTTTTCAGTATCTGGATCCAGCAGGTAGAGTTCAGCGCCCGCGTGATAAACCATGCGCTGCCCATCGCTTGACAGGTGACGTGCATAGAAATCCTGGTGATCGGTATGGCGACGCAGGTCCTTACCTGAGGGCGTGCAAGAATAGACATTTCCTACACCTTCGTAGTCGGAAAGAAAGTAGATGCGCTCGCCAACCCAGCATGGATCAGCAATATTCCCGCTGAGATTCAGGAGCCGCTGGAATATACCGTTACCGCTGCTATCGCACCACAGGTGTCCAACTCTACCACCTCGATAGCGTTTCTGATGTGAGAAGTCTCGTATGTTTATATTACGACCAAGCACAACTCCGCCTTGTGGTCCATACGAAACAGCATTTGCCATTCCATAGGGAAGCTGGCGAGGCTGTCCACCTTTGGGGTTGATCGCGTAGACCACCTGGAAGCGCTCTGCAAATTGACCAGCATTACTGGCGAACACAATCTCTTCACCGTCTGGTGTCCAGCTTGCCACTCTGCAAGAGGCAGATTGAAACGTGAGACGCTGAGCAGGGCCACCCAATGCTGGCATAACATACACTTCGCCTGGCCCCTCTTCATGCCCCACAAATGCGAGTAACTGGCCATCGGGTGAAAAACGCGGGTAGCCAACTTCACCGACACCTGCAGTCAGACGCTCAGCGCGTCCCCCTTTGCTTGATACAAGCCAAAGATCATCCTCAGAGACAAAGGCAATGCGATCCTGATGGATGGTTGGAAAACGTAAATAAGCCTGAGCAGGCATAATTGCTCCTTCATATGTTCATAAAAGCTGTGTTTACAAAGAATGGTGTATACTATATGTGCAATAACAGAAAATTTGATGCTGTTTCTGCATGAACAAATTGTATTGTACCACAGCAATAACAATTATGTCGAGGGCCGAAATAGAGCATCCGGTCATAGCCCTCTTGCCATAATACGAGAGTAATGGTAATCTCTGCTTGCAATTCTTTGAACATTATCCAAATTAAGGAGACATAATCCCTATGACGCAAACGATGAAAGGGAACGATGGACAAAAAGGTACGCCGCAGAAACAGACTCGGCCAGGGCAACGTCAACAAGAGCGATTGTTGCGTCAAGCTCGTCGGAGAAGGCGACGGCAGATATGGTTAAGTGCCATTGTGGCTATGGTGGTGGTTGCTTTAGCAGCAGTTATCTTCTTGCAAATTCAGCATGTCAATCAACAAAATGCTGATAGAGCCGCTAGTGCTACTGCAACAGCCGAAGCGAAAGCTAATGCAACAGCTTCCACACTATCAGCACAGGCCACTGCCACTGCAAACGCCCTTGCAAGTGCAACAGCCATCGCTGCTGCCCAAAATTGTTTTATTCCTTCGACCGGTACACCTGCGGCTAACATCTATTCAGGTACGGCAACTCCAACTGCCGGTCCGACCACCACACCAAAAGTTACAGGCACCCCAGTTACGTTGAATGGTGGGCTTCAATATATAGATATCAAGACGGGAACTGGCCCTGCAGCACAGAAGAACAGTAAAATATCGGCGGAATATACCGGCTGGGTCGCTAGCACTTGTCAGAAGTTCTCTAGCTCCTATGATAATAAGGGCCAGGCTTTTTCTGTCACGCTTGGTCAAGGACAGGTTATTCCAGGCTGGGATCAAGGAATGATCGGTGTGAAGGCTGGCGGTACACGTCGCTTGTTCATTCCGGCCGCACTCGCTTATGGCGCTAGTCCTCCTCAAGGAAGTAACATTCCTGCCAATGCGATATTGATTTTTGATGTGACGGTGCTTAGCGTGAAATAAAGAACGATGGGGGAGTTAGGTCTAAACTCCCTCCATCTTCGTAGACAGTAGCTGCTTCATTGCATCAATGTTACGAATGATGCGCTTGGCTTCAGTAATCACAACATGGAGGTCGGCATGCAATTCAGGCGGAGTTGACCTTTCAGCATGCTCTAGTGTGTGAAGTGCCTCTTGCAGATTGGGAAAGTCTGTTACTGAATGTTCCTCACGTAGAGCTGCGGCGAGTTTTTGTAGTGCCGCATCAACTACACTGCTGAAGGTAGCAAACTGCAGGAGTATATAGCCTGATGGGTTATCTATCAGATATGCCTCAAGGGCAAGCACCCTTTGAATAATATTGTCCGCTGCCTCAAGTAGACCTCTAGCAAGATCGGGATCGAATTGATGTGGCGCTGGTTCTTGAAGTGATCGTGTAACCGATGCCTCAGCGTTTGAACGTGCTAATCTTGAAGCCATACGAAGATTGTGAATAGCCAGTTCATCATAAGCATTGGGATTGACATAAGCTTGCATAATTGCGACAAAATAGTGGCGAATAGCTTCAAGACGATCCGCGATCTTGCCAGGCACTTGTGGAAGCTCCCATGTAGGCCACAACGCATAAATGAGCAGTGCTAGTATGCCACCAATAACTGTGTCAATAGCCCGATAAGCGACAGTCACTAATGGTTGGGGTGCCACAAAGGTGAGTAAGAAGACCGTCTCCATCGTTATGAATGCTGAGAAAATAGCATAGTTGACAAAAAGAATGGAAAAGGCCAGATAGGCCATGATGGCATCTAAAATGACGAGTAATGGCATTGTAGGCTTAAGAAGAGATACCAGCAGCGTTGTCAGTACAGCACCAAGCATCGTTCCCAGAAGCCGTGCGACGCCACGCGTAAATGTCGTTGTAAAGTCGGGTTTGAGCACAAGTAAGGCCGTCAGTGGTATCCAGTAGCCGCGCTCGATGGGCAGCGGCAGTATACGGTAGAGGGCTGTGGCAAGTGCGAGTGTGACTCCCAGGCGAATGGCGTGCCGAAACGCTGTCGAACGCAAGGTAAGATTGGCTCGTAGAATTACCCCGGTATTGTGAAATCGTAGATATGCTTGCCGAGGAACATGAATGTGTACCGATAGTTGTTGATGAGTGTGTTTCCATGATTTGGCAAGCTTTTTAGCTGTATGAAGCTGATTCCGCAGTGCATCGCAGTAGAGCAGTATTTGCTGCATCATTTCCGAGTGATGAGGCGCTGTAGCTTGTCGGCGTAGTCCGGCTAACGCTTTCTTTATCTGTGCCTCGAGTACAGAGAAACTGACAGACGTGCCCGTAGATTGGAGTTCCTTTGCTATCCTCAGTAGTTCTTCGGCAGTTGATGATAGAAACGTATCTAGATACTCTATGCTGCTTGCCTCAACCGTACTATCGTTCGCCAGATTCTGTCGCAACCGTACAAGGACTATGAAGCCCAGGCGAATACGGTCAGCCTCTTCGAGAAGCCCGAAGAATATTCTACCTTTCTGACTCTGAGTATTGCTATCTGATAACGTTGAATGTGCTTTCAGCAAAGCATCCCGAAGTTGTTCGCTGCCTTGCTCGTGAGATGGATCAAGCGCATAGTCAGCGAGTTTTTGATAAACCGTGGAAAGCACGGCTCGCTCAGGTGCCGTATGTTGCCATGGGAAGGGGATAATTGCCAATACTACTTGTAGCAATGCTCCAGCGAACATCAACCCTGCTTGTATCGCGGCCTGAGCAGGATTCAGTGCAAAATGAGTTAGAATGATCAACGCGACGGCTGACTGCAGACCAACAATCATTGCGAATTGACTGATAGCTACTAGCAGTCCCGCGCTAATCCCCCAAATTCCAGCTATCAGAATGACGAGCCAATCGATACGGCTGGTAATGCTCCCGATAAAAGCTGAGAAAGCTATGCCAATACAAGCGAGAAGCATTGTGCGAGCGCGGGCACGGTACGTATAGTTAAGCCCTACTGAGCCTAGAGTGGCAGCTCCTCCCGCCATCGAGACCCCCTCGATGACATGACCTGTTGCTACGCCGATGGCAAGTGGGAGCACAAAGCCGATGGTACTCCGTATGGCCTGAACAGCCGTAATTTGTGAGCGGTCAAGCCGTAGTGCCGCTCGCCAGGATTGCTTGAGAGCAGGGAACCATGATACTATGTTGCCTCTCTTATGTGGAGATATCAAGCTCTCTTCGCTGCTTTTCTGCAAGGTTTTTTCATTCATCAGAAATCCCCGGTTGTCGCAAATCCTCTGTGTATTATACTTGCGAGAGGAGAAATAGTTTCGTCTGAGTGCTATTTCTCATGCTTGAATGCTGCAATCAAGAGAAACATAGGACGACGAGTTTCGTCCTGCCATTCGGGATGCGTATTCAGCAGTTCTTGTGTGGGTTGCGGTTCGGAAAGCTTCGTAATGGTGAAACCTGAGTCAATGAACGTATTCACATAGGTGGCGAGGGTACGATGATATTTGACCACATCATGATCCAAAAATCGTGCCTGACGAGGGCCTTCATTCTGATAGTGATCGACAGGCCAATGTAATCGCTCACCATGTTGACCGCAATACCAGTCTTGCGCAGCCAATGCAGTGAAGATTGGGTGTTCGACTGAGAGGACGAAGCTGCCTCCCGGTACAAGGCAGTGATGCACTTTCCGACAGACAATGTCGAAGCGCTCCACATAATGAAGTGCTAGTGAACTCAGCACCACGTTGAATTCCCCTGCAGAAAAGTCGATGTCTTCAATCGCAAGTCGACGATACTCAATGGCGGCATCGTTGGTGCGCTCTCTGGCGCGCGCAATCATCTTCTCTGACAGGTCTACTCCCACCACTGACCGTGCCTGCTGTTCGCGTGCATAGCGGCAATGCCAGCCAAAGCCACAGCCAAGATCAAGCACGTTCTTATCGCGCAGCGTGGGAAGCAATTCGCGGAAGGCGGGCCATTCTCCAGCAGCATCCAGTCCATGGATTGAACGCGTCATCCGACTGTAATTGGCGAAGAATGCAGGATCATCATATTTGTTCTGCTTCATAAAATAAAAGCCTCCTCGCTTCATCTTAGACGACGTTTGCCCTTTTTGAAAAGCGGATAGCAGGTGATCTTTCCCGACGGTTTGACCGAGTCATACGGGCCGTTAGACCGTATTGTATCATTCCTTTACGATTTTCTTATCAGTGAGCCTATTTAGATAAGGTTCCCAAAAATTTGCCCCAAATTTGCCTTGACTTTTGGTAAATCACCAAGTATACTTCTAACAATTTGAAAACAGTCCAATATTGTTCCAGCTAGTGGAAAAGGTTTCGTATTCTTATGATTGTCAGGCATAGGGTTCAGATAACAGGATTAGAGGCGCGGCGGAAATATCGCCTCTTCCATCCCATTGATGGACCTGGTGCAATATTACTGAAGAGTGATTCTTCCTCACCCCGTTGATTCGGGAGTGAGGATTTTTTTTTGCCTTTTTTGATCAGAGCTTGACTAGAAGAAACTCTTATGGAGGTGACCAATGATCCAAATCGCATCCTATCCTCAAACCGAACTTGAGATGATTAACGGTAATTTCAAGGGGAAGGATATCATTTCATTCGATCAATTTTCAGCGGAAGATCTGTCGCTCCTTTTTGCATTAACTCGTAAAATGAAACAGATCGCGGTCGATAATGAACCTTCCTATCTGCTTGGAGGGATTATTGTCTCGCTGCTGTTCTTTGAACCTTCCAGCAGAACGTTCGGTTCATTCGCTGCCGCAGTAAAAAGACTTGGCGGAGAAACAATCGAAATTCAAAATCCAGAGATAACCACTTCTCGCTATAAGGGTGAATCCTTTGAAGATACCATTCGAACCTTTGAGGCATATTCTAATGCTATTGTCCTACGCCATAAGCTAGTTGGCTCAGCCAGGCAAGCAGCAGAAGCCGCCTGTGAAGTGCCTGTGATAAATGCTGGAGATGGCAATAACGAGCATCCAACCCAAACACTGCTCGATCTATACACTCTCTATGAGAAATTTGGTAGGCTGAGTGGTCTCACGTGTCTTCTTGCCGGTGACCCGCTTAATAGTCGCACAATACACTCGCTCATTCGCGGGCTATCTCTTTTTGAAAACAACACCGTGTACCTGCTTTCGCCCCGGCAACTTCGGCTCCCTCAGGAGGATTTTTATGTCTTGAGCGCACGAGGTATAAACATCATCGAAATCAGCAGTGAAAAGAATATCCCTAGAGACTGCGATTTCTGGTACTGGACACGCGTACAGAAAGAACGCTTTGCCTCCCTTGAGGAATACCACGATGCAATGAATGGGTCATATATCGTCACTCCTCAGCTTCTTGACCGCTATGCAAGCAAAAACATGATATTGATGGACCCACTACCCAGGGTAGACTCGGTAGATCCGGCAGTGGATGCCGATGAGCGAGCTGTGTACTTGAAGTCGCAAATTCGCAATGGGTTGTATACACGCATGGCTCTGCTAGCATTGATTCTTGGGAGAGCGTAGTTGGAAAGGATAACTATGCATAATCGTTTCGGTAGCAATTCGCTTGTTGAAGATTACACTGAACGCGATATACTTCCTAGCAAAGATCAACCTCGATATGGAACATTGCTGTTAGAAGATGGAACCGAATTTGAAGGTACCTCATTTGGATACGAGGGTGAAAGTTCTGGTGAGGTCGTCTTTTGCACCGGCATGGTTGGCTATCCAGAGGCTCTGACAGATGTCTCTTTTACCGGCCAGATTCTCGCTATGACCTATCCCATCATCGGTAACTATGGAGTACCTGACCGCTCCTTGTGGGAAAGCGACAAGATAAGTGTTGCTGGGCTGATCGTTTCCAACTATATTGACACGCCCTCGCATGCACAAAGCACTATGAATCTGGGCACTTGGCTGCAAAAGGAAAAGGTTCCTGCCTTAGAAATCAAAGATACCCGTTTGCTTGCCCAACATATTCGCTCTCATGGCACCCTGCTGGGCAAGATTGTGTTCGATAGGGACATTCCTTTCTATGATCCCGATAGCGATAACCTGGTTGAGAAGGTCTCAACCGGCAAGGTAATTCAAGAAGGCATTGGTGATAGCACAATCGCTCTTATTGATTGTGGCGCGAAGCGCAATATTGCACGCTGTCTGCTCTCACGAAATGTGCGAGTAATTACAGTGCCGTGGGATAGGGATCTCTTTTCGTCGCCAAATGGGTTTGCCTTTGATGGCATCGTTGTGTCCAATGGCCCGGGTAACCCGAAAATGGCTGAGAAAACAATCTCGACTCTTCGTACTGCTCTGGAGCGCAAAATTCCTACGCTTGGCATTTGTCTGGGCCATCAGTTGCTGGCTCTTGCCGCAGGTGGAGATACCTATAAGCTCAAATTTGGGCACAGAAGTCAGAACCAGCCTTGTCTCCTACATGGCACGAAGCGCTGCTATATCACGACGCAAAATCATGGCTTTGCGGTCGGTGTCCTTCCACCAGAATTTACGCCCTGGTTCGTGAATGCTAATGATGGAAGCAATGAAGGTATGCAGCATAGGCAACTTCCCTTCCTCTCGGTGCAATTTCATCCAGAAGCAGCACCCGGCCCGATGGATACCGGCTGGATCTTCGACTACTTTCTGGAGAAAGTAAGGGGTTAGCATGGAAATGCTGCGCAAAGTTCTGGTGCTGGGAGCAGGTGCACTCAAAATTGGACAGTCGGGTGAATTTGACTACTCCGGCTCCCAGGCCCTCAAAGCTTTACGAGAAGAAGGTGTCGCCACGGTCTTAGTCAATCCCAATATCGCGACCATTCAGACCTCAAGACTGCTGGCGGATCAGATCTATTTCTTGCCCGTCACTGCGTTTTTCGTTGAAAAAATCATTGAGAAAGAACGGCCCGATGGCATCCTGCTTTCTTTCGGGGGTCAAACGGCGCTCAATTGTGGGATTGAGTTGTTTTCCGAAGGAATTTTGGAAAAACATAACGTGAAAATTCTCGGCACTCCTATCTCAGCCATTATGCTCACCGAAGACCGGCAGGCCTTTGCAGAGCACTTGCAGAGTATTGACATTCCCACTCCGCTGAGTAGAAGCGCGGAAACACTCGAAGAAGCTATGTGTATTGGCACAGAAATTGGCTTTCCGGTGATGGTACGCGCTGGCTTTGCACTCGGTGGTCAGGGATCAGGCATTGCTTATGATGGCGAGGAACTTGAGCGTATTGTGAGTGGTTCCCTGGCGTTTGCCCCGCAGGTGTTAATTGAGCAATACTTGCATCACTACAAGGAAGTAGAGTATGAGGTGGTGCGGGATAGGTACGACAACTGCATCACGGTTTGCAATATGGAGAACATGGACCCGCTCGGTATACATACCGGCGAATCCATTGTCTTAGCTCCGAGCCAGACGCTCACGAATGCCGAATATCATATGCTGCGTACCTCTGCAATCACCATTGTACGAAGCCTGGGCATCGTCGGAGAATGCAATGTACAGTTTGCACTTAATCCCAAAACTTCTGCCTACTACGTGATTGAAGTCAATGCTCGCCTCTCGCGCAGCTCGGCCCTCGCCAGTAAAGCGACAGGGTATCCATTGGCATATGTTGCAGCCAAATTAGCACTTGGCTATGGACTTACTGAGCTTACCAACGAGGTAACGGGTGTCACTCAGGCCTGTTTTGAGCCGAGTCTGGATTACCTGGTAGTGAAAATACCACGCTGGGATTTAGAAAAGTTCAAAGGTGTGGATGAGACAATCGGCACGAGCATGAAGTCCGTTGGGGAAGTTATGGGTATTGGCCGCACATTTGAGGAGGCCTATCAAAAAGCCATTCGCATGTTAGACCTGGATTTTGAAGGCGCAACGTCCGACAACGTCTTTTCCAACGACGAAAGCGTTGCCGAAATTCTGCTCAAATATCTCTATACACCTACTCCTAAACGCATGTTTGCTCTCGCAATGGCATTACGCAACAATTACTCCATCCAAGAAATTGCCGAGATTACTGGCATTGATCCCTGGTTTTTGGAGAGAATTAAGCATATTGTTGATATTGAACAGACTCTAGAGGACGATCAAGATCTCTCCACTTCCCGATTATTAGCGTTGAAACAAATGGGTCTATCCGACAAGCGCATTGGCAAACTTACTCACAAAACAGGTTTGGAGATACGTGCATTGCGTAAGCGATTGGGAGTGCTCCCATCTGTGTTTCAAATTGATACGTTGAGTGCCGAATTCCCGTCTGATACCAATTATCTCTATATGACCTATAATGGACAGCATCACGATGTTACGCCACTGAAAGATGAAGGGGTGATTATTCTGGGATCGGGGCCTTATCGCATCGGCTCCTCGGTAGAATTTGATTGGACAAGTGTTAGTGCGGTACATGCACTCAAGAAGTATCAGAAACGCTCCATTGTAGTCAACTGCAATCCTGAAACGGTTTCAACAGATTATGATACCTCAGATCGACTGTATTTTGAGGAATTGACCTTCGAGCGTATCGCCGACATTTGCGAATTTGAAAGTCCCTACGGGGTAATTGTCTCTGTTGGTGGCCAAACTCCCAATAACCGTGCCAAGGCCTTGCAGCGCTATGGTATACATATCCTGGGAACCGATGCCAATCACATCGATCAGGCAGAAGATCGGAGTAAGTTTTCCAGCATGTTAGACACACTCGGCATTCGTCAGCCTGCATGGGATGCGTTTACCAATAGTGCTGAACTGACTCGATTTGCCGAACGTGTGGGCTTTCCGGTTCTCGTCAGGCCATCCTATGTGCTTTCAGGCAGTGCCATGCATGTCTGTTATACCCAGGAGGAGCTAGAACAGTACACTCGAGAAGCTGCGGCAGTTTCATCGGAGTATCCGGTTACCGTTTCTAAGTTCTTTGAGAAGGTCAAAGAGGTCGAATTCGATGCAGTAGCGGAGCGTGGAGAGGTCAAAGTCTTTGTTATCTCAGAGCACATAGAGAACGCGGGCGTGCATTCCGGCGACGCGACGATTGTGTTACCTCCCCAGACCCTCAATGACGAGACCAAAGGGAAGCTAGAAGAGGCCAGTCGAGCAATTGCCAGGGCTTTAGCCATTACAGGCCCATTCAACATTCAATTCCTGGCCAAAGACAACCAGGTATATGTTATTGAGGTCAACTTGAGAGCCTCACGCACGTTCCCCTTCATCTCAAAGGTTACGGGAGTCAACTTCATTGAGGTCTTTATTGATGCACTCTTTCAAGATGGAGTTCCTGCTGTTGCACTTCCACGGCTCACCTTTACGGCCGTCAAGGCTCCGCAGTTCTCATTTTCACGACTTTCTGGGGCTGATCCGGTCCTACGCGTAGAGATGGCCTCAACAGGCGAGGTAGCTTGCTTCGGTGAAGATGTGGAAGAAGCCTATCTCAAAGCCATTATCGCTACAGGGAGGAAAGGTGCCCGGAAAGAGGAATCTTCATCAGCCTGGGAGGCGAGGATAAAAAGGCCAAATTCCTGGAGAGCGCCAGGCTATTATCCCGCCTGGGTATCCCGCTCTATGCCACCGAAAAGACATGCGCATTTTTACAGAAACATGGCATTGATGCGACCATGCTCTACAAAATACACGAACACCAATCGCCCAACGTCCTGACGTACTTCCGCGACAATAAGATCGACCTTGCCATAAACATTGTAGATAGGCACATTAAAAAGGAAGTGGATGATGACTATGCTATGCGGCGCTATGCAGTTGATCACAATATTCCCCTGTTCACCAAAATCAAACAGGCCCGTCTGTTTGTTAAGGCGATAGTGGAAAAAGACCTTGCAACCATCCCGATCAAATCATGGAGTGAGTACCAGTAAATTATTCTGATAAGGAGCTTCGATATGTATTCTCAAATGAATGTTGAAAGAGTTGATACAGATATCCTGATCATCGGCTCAGGAGGCTCAGGACTACGAGCCGCGATTGCCGCTGCCGAAAAGAGGGCGAGGGTACTCGTTGTAGCCAAAGAGCGGTTAAAAGACGCTCATACGGGTTGGGCAATGGGAGGCGTCAACGTTGCTATAAAAGCGCCCGCTACACCGCAGATGCACTTTGAGGACACTATCAATGGGGGTTGGCGTATCAACAACTATAAACTCGCAAGGATATTTGCGGAGGAAATGCCCGATCGCATACGTGATTTGGAGGGCTATGGCGTCAATTTTGATCGCTTGCCCGATGGCTCCTATTTTACCTGGGCTGGCGGCAAGCAGTCTGCACCCTTGAATCTATGTGCAGGTGACTATACTGGACGCGAAATGATGCAGGGATTATTGGCGGAGGTTGAGCGACTCGACATCCCATTCCTTGAACATCATTATGTAACGAAACTGATCCAGCAGGATGGTAAAGTTATTGGTGCTTTTCTTATAGACGGAGAATCTGGAACCTACAAGGTTGTGCAGGCGAATGCGACGATTGTAGCAACGGGTGGTGGCGGGAATATGTATCAGATCAATACGAATGCTCCCAGTAACACCGGCGAAGGATATGCCTGGGCGCTGGATGTCGGTGCTGAACTTGTTGACATGGAAATGATTCAGTTCCATCCAACCGGTATGGCCTACCCACCGGAAAAACGCGGAACACTTGTCACCGAGAAGGTGAGGGGAAACGGCGGTATCCTCAAAAATAGACTAGGGGAGCGCTTCATGCAGCGTTATCAGCCCCAACGCCTTGAGCTTGCCGGACGTGACGAGGTGACGAGAGCAATTTACCAGGAAATTCAGGAAGGTCGGGGCACAGAGCACGGTGCTGTCTATCTTGATGTAACCCACTGGGAGGAAGGCAAAGCTGAAAGACTGGTTCCTGACGTGTTCGCCGAGCATATGGAGGTAGGCATTGATATTCGCAAGCAGATGATGGAGGTAACACCTTCCATGCATCATATGATGGGTGGGTACGCTATCAACGAATGGGGTCAGACAAGCGTGGAAGGCCTCTATGCTGTTGGGGAAGTGACCACTAGTGTTCACGGGGCAAACCGGCTGGGTGGTAATTCATTAGCAGAAGGCCAGGTTTTCGGCAGACGTGCCGGGTTGCATGCAGCGGACTATGTCAAAGATGCTCGGTCACCTCAGATTACACGAGAAGCAATCGAAGCAGAAATTGATAGGATTGAAGCATTCTTACACAGAAAAACTGGGGTGCAAGCCGCTGAACTTTTAGGCCGGATCAAATCGATCATGTGGACAAATGTTGGTATCATAAGAGATGCTGATAAGTTATTGACCGCTCATAAAGTGATTAAACAGTTACAGCACGAGGCACAATTCCTGGCAGCAGAGCATAAAAGTCAACTCCAATCCTGTCTCGAAGTGCATGACATGCTCTCAACAGCAGAGGTAATCATACTAGCCGCTTTAGAAAGAAAAGAGAGCCGGGGCGCGCATTATCGCTCCGATTATCCGCAAATGGACCCGACATGGGAGAAAAATATCCGTATCTCTAAAGATAAGGAGGGAGAGCTTGTAACGAGGGTTGTTCCCCCCATTAAAGATTGACTATCTCAGAAATTTGGAGAGAGACTTCCCGTGAGCGAACTTGAGTAGCGCTCCGCCTGTCATCCTGAGCCAAGCGAAGGATCTGGTTGGCCCGACGCCGAGATCCTGAGCGAAGCGAAGGGAGGGCAGGTAGTATTTCCAAATATCTGGACTATTTCAGGAGGTCTCGTGGATGCATCTCTGATAGGCTCAATTGTTCTTCCCGACCGTATCATGGAAGGTACGCTGCATATTGCGGATGGGAAAATTGCTCGCATTGATGAAGGTTTCTCTACAGAAACAGAGCAAACCTTTGATTTTCGCGGCAAATATATCCTGCCAGGTTTAATCGAGGTACACGGCCATCTTCGCGAACCAGGACTTGAGCATAAAGAAGATATTCCGCACGGCACCCGCGCTGGTTTGGCAGGGGGTTACACAACAATCTTTGACATGCCCAATACCAAACCGCCGACGACAACCGTTGCCCGGGTTGAAGACCAGATACAACGCTACACCGGCAGATCATATACCGATTTTGCCATCAACATGGGTACGGCAGTTGAGGATATCAATGAACTGAATAAGATTGATAAAGATCTGATTACCGGAGTGAAGATATTTACGGCCGGTCATGCCACTACGCCTACAACGATACCACATTTAGGGGATATTGCACGGATTTTTGAAATCTTAGGTGAAAGACATATTTTGGCACTGCTCCATGCAGAAAATCAGGAACTGGTGAACTATTTTACCGCTAAGTACCGCGACATCTTGAAAAGAAACGATCCTGCTGTGTGGAGCGACGCCAGAAACGCCTCTGTTGTCCTAACATCTGCCCTGGAAATGATTGCGCTCGCGAAGCACTTTCGTGTGAAGCTCTACCTGTTGCATCTATCCACCTCAGAAGAGTTTGCGGCTGTAGAATTTGGCAGGAACATCGGGGTAGATGTCTATGGTGAAATAGCCGCCTATCAGCTCGCTTTCTCTACCGATGATTACGAAAAATACGGCAATTTGATTAACGTCGCACCGGCGCTTCGTACACCTGCGGAACAAGGGAAGCTCTGGCAACTACTGCGCGATGGCAAGATCGACGCCGTTATCTCCGAACACACTCCGCATACGCTTGAAGAGAAGCAGAAAAAGAGCGTTTGGGAGGTAGCATCAGGGATGCCGGGGATCCAGGAAACGTTACCGGTGCTGATTACGAATTGGATGCAGCATTTTGGCGAAGATGCTCTTGAGGAAGGCTTAATCCGTATTGCTCAAGTAACATCACAGAATATCGCGAGGATTTTTGGTTTCGGGCAAAAAGGCAGTCTAGCTGTTGGCAAAGATGCCGATATTGTCGTAGTTGATACAAATTCGCCATGGACGCTGAAAAAGGAAGGTCTTTTCACCAAAAATCGATGGTCTGCATACGAGGGTATGGAGCTGTCTTGGGAGACCGATAGCAACGTTCTTACGAGGAAATATGATATATCGAGATGGTCAAATAATCGGTGAACCGCAAGGGAAGCGGATTGTGAGGTGCGAGCATGACTGAGTTACTGGATTTGTTTCAACGGCTGGGTGTTGTTTCGACCGGGCACTTCGTGCTCAGTTCTGGACGGCACAGCGACGAATACTGGGAGAAGTTCCGCCTGCTTGAATGGCCCCGAGTTACAGAGCAACTCTGTAATTCGATTGCCCAGAGGTATAAATCAAGTGAAATTGAAGCAGTCGTAGGACCAACAACAGGTGGAGCATTAATAGCCCAGGAAGTAGCACGTCAACTGGACGCACGTTGCCTCCTCGCCGAATCCTCCCCTAATGGTGGGCGTGAGCTACGTCGTGGCTTTGTACTCCACCCATCTGAACGTGTCCTCATCGTCGATGACGTGCTAACAACAGGTCTTTCCTTGCGTGAGACCTTACAAGCTCTGGAGGGCTATCGACCAGACATTGTAGGCATCGAAGTGCTCATTGACCGCAGCGACGGCATTGCAACACAGCAATTTGGTGTTCCATGTCACGCACTGCTTACAGTTGCAGCACGTACTTATAATACGGAAGAGTGTCCGTTGTGTGCGAAAGGCGTTCCTGTAGTGAAGCCAGGTACAAGGGTAGGATGACCATGAGCTTTCTCGATAAATTGCTGGTGGCTTCGCGCCAACAAAATAGTCTGCTCTGCGTAGGATTGGACCCCGAGCCGCAGCGCTTTTCCGCTGCATTACACAATATACCTATAGATCGAGCAGTCGTGCAGTTCTGCCAAACGATTATAGAAGCTACTGCACCCTACGTATGTGCATACAAACCCAACCTGGCCTTCTTTGAAGTATTGGGACCAATTGGTATGCAGGTTTTTCAGGAAGTGCTACACGCCGTACCGTCGCATATTCCAATCATTGCCGACGCCAAGCGCGGCGACTTAGGCAATACAGCCCGCAACTACGCCTCAGCTTTATTTGATGTGTATGGCTGCGATGCAGCGACCGTCAACCCTTACCTTGGCTATGATAGCGTAGCTCCCTTTCTTGCTTATCGCGATAAGGGCATTATCCTGCTCTGTCGTACATCCAACCCCAGTGCACGTGATTTTCAGGATCTGCCGGTACAGACAGAAGATGGTCAGTCGAAGCCTCTCTATGAAGTCATTGCACAGCGCGTACAGTTATGGAATGAAGCGGACAACTGTGGCCTCGTCGTTGGTGCAACCTATCCTCAGGAACTTCGCACTATTCGCTCGTTATATCCTTATATGCCAATCCTAATCCCTGGCGTTGGTGCACAGGGCGGAGATTTAGAAGCTTCGGTATCAGCAGGAGTGGATGGACGAGGTGAGCGAGCGATCATTGCAGTTTCGCGTGCAATCCTGTATGCTGATGACGGTGCCAACTATGCCACCGCCGCACGAGAAGAGGCACGGCAACTGCGGGATCGAATCAACGAGGCAAGAAACTAGAAGTGAACCTGCAAAACACTGTTATTACGCCCAAGCTTCCAGAAAAAGGCTTGCGACAGGCATTTACCTCATTACGTCATCGCAATTACCGTCTGTACTGGTTTGGCCAAATGATCTCGCTGCTGGGCACCTATATGCAAACCGTCGGACAGGCCTGGCTGGTGCTGGAGCTAACGCACAGCCCCTTGCAACTCGGTCTGGTGGGGGCGCTGCAATTTCTGCCGATATTGCTCTTCTCGCTTTTCGGAGGAGTCTTTGCGGATCGCTGGCCTAAAAGACGTGTCCTGCTCGTGACTCAATCTGCCTCCATGCTCCAGGCTTTCCTTCTCTGGGCGCTGATCGCAACCGGCACCGTCCAACTCTGGCATATCTATGTCCTGGCGCTGCTGCTGGGATTCACGAATAGCCTGGATCAGCCGACGCGCTCGGCATTTATCGCCGAACTGGTCGGACGCGAGGACTTGCCCAACGCCGTTGCCTTGACCTCTTCACTCGCTAACCTGGCGCACATTGTAGGTCCTGGCCTTGGGGGCATCATCATTGCCGCCAGCGGTGTAACTCTACTCTTTCTGCTCAATGCGCTTAGCTTTCTCGCGGTGCTTGTGGGCCTGGCGCTGATCAACAGCCACGAGTTGCATACCCAGGCGCTTCAACCCGGAAGCACGGGTGAGCGACAGAACACCTGGCGGAGCCTGCGTGAGGGCGTAGATTATGTCTGGAAAACGCCTGCAATTGTGTTGGTAACCCTGGTGGTTGGCCTGGTATTGCTCTTCGGCGCGAACTTCAACGTCGTGCTCCCACTCTTTGCCACAGACGTGCTGCATGTCGGAGCAACGGGCTTTGGCTTTCTCTTTGCGGCTATGGGCATTGGCTCGTTACTCTCGGCACTGTGGCTGGCCTGGGGCAATCAGAGGCCAACGATCCGGCGTGTGCTAATCGGAACGCTGGTCTTCAGTGTGTTGGAGGCGGCTTTTGCGATCTCGCACATCTATCTCCTGTCATTAGTGCTGATCGCGGGCGTTGGCATTGCGGAGACAATCTTTGGCGCATTTGCCACTACTACGCTCCAGATGATCGCCCCGGACCACTTGCGCGGACGCGTCATAAGCATCTATATACTTTTCTTCACCGGAAGCGTTCCGCCGGGATATCTGCTAGCTGGCTGGTTGTCGAGTCTCTACGGGGCTTCCATCGGCCTGCTTATCTGTACTCTTCTCAGTCTAATGGTTGTGGGAGCCGGGTGGATGTGGCGCAAACCTGCGGAGAAGAATTTTGCAGGATAGGAAATTTTGGGACATGTGTGATTTTTTTGGATGTGGTCTGTATGCCGATTGAGAAGAGGGTATTTGCATGATTGCGATGGGGCCGGGGACATTGGGACATGCGTGAATTTTTTGCTTCGGTTTGTATACGATCTGATATGTGAGGTGGATGAGTTCGATTGAGACGGGGACATTGGGACATTCCTGTTTTTTTCTGTGAGCCTGATAGTGGGTGGAAATGATGGCGAATACGCCCGGAGACATCGGGACATTCGTGATATTTTTCTGTGTTATGAATACCGGCCGGCTGGTTGGGACATTCCTGTTATTTTTGTCGGTTGTCTTGTACATGCACACTTGCCTGGTTGAGACGGGGACATTCGGGACATGTTCTTTGGTCTGGTAGCCAGGGGTTCAGTGCAAGGCGAACTCTATGCAAGAGCATGTACGGCTACCCAGGTGCGAAAGTGCACGTGTAAGGGAATGCGGACATACTCTCTGGCTTGAGAGGATAATGAGTTACTGTTCTTTTTTCACCTTCTCCAGCCAGGCGCGCATATCTGGCTCGTGCTCCTGGTGGAAATGAGCGAAGAACATGCTGCCGCTGACCTGCTCTTCTTCCAGCCCGAGGATGCGCCGCAGATCCTGGAGCTCCTCCTCAGAAAAGGCATCGAGGGTCTCTACCAGTTGCTGGAAGACTTCCCGCAAATCACTGAGCACATCTGCCAAAGGACGATCGCGATTGGACTCGTACATCCAGGCGTTGATTTCATCGTCTTCCCGCAGTTCTGGCGGCCAGGGCGGTGAAAAGTCTGGTTCATGATGCAGAAGCGCCTGGAAGCGCCGAACCGACCGGCGGCGCCAGCCTGTTAAGTGAGCCACGATATCCTTGATTGACCAGCCACCGGCGACCTCTGGCTGCGTCATATGAGCTTCCCCAATCTCGTCGAGCAAGGCTTCCCAGGCGGCCTGTTCATTGCGCAATTCAGTGAGGAGTTGAGTTTTGCTGAGAGAAGTTCCCATGCTGCTTTCCTTTCATTCGGGATCGTGTGTGCTAATTTCCTACAGAGTAGCACAAAAAGAAGGCTGTCCAATGCTAACGCTTTTTATCCCTTACTCGTTCCTCGGCCTCCGCGATAGCACTTTTCAATGCCTCGGTACGCAACTGCTCCAAACGCACCTCTCCTTTGGCCTGAACGTCTGACCACTCCTGAGCAAAGCGTCCCGAAAGAATATCATCCTGAATGACTTTTCGGAAGCGTTCGCGTAGCCATGCTCCATCATCGGCGGCCAGCGCACGCAATTGGCCGTACTGGCTGGTATGGGAGTGGAGCGGGAGTTGTCCGAAGAGACCTTTGTCGGCGATGCGTTCAAAGACCTCGGCGGGTTCCTTCGATAAATACATTTCGTAGAGGATGGCCTCATCGCTAAATCCCGCCGAGTGCAGTACTTCATATGCCGTCTGGAAGGCCGCAAGTATTACCGGCCAGATTGCTTGCTCGCTGAAGAGGTCAAGCGCGGCCTCTTCTTTTGCCGATGATAGGATCGCTCCGCCGCGAGTTGCGCCGATACCACGTGCAATCGATAAGGCAAGCTGCAAGGCGTTTCCACTCACATCGCGTTCAACCGAGACAAAGCAAGGATAGCCTTCTCCTCGCACATAGCGTTCGCGTACGCCAGCGCCAATCATGCGAGGCGCAACCATGATCACGTCAATGAAATCTGGCAGGTCGAAGAGATGAAAGGCAACGTTATAGCCAGAGGCGACAACCAAAGTGGTACCCGGTCGCAGGTGGGGTGCGATTTGTTCGCGGAAGACTTCAGGCTGCTCCTCATCTGGAATGAGCAGGAATACGACATCGCCCCAGGCGACAGCTTTCGGGATAGGTACGACCTGAAACCCATCGGTTAGAGCAGCATCCTTATAAGCATCGTCACGATTGCCTATGAGAATCTCCGAAATGCCGCTATCTCGCAAGTTTTGAGCCTGCGCCGCTCCCTGGTTGCCAAAGCCGATGAAAGCCAGGCGTTTGTTCTGCACGATTGAAAGGTCGGCGTCTGCGTCATGATAGATTGTTGTGCTCATGGGTCGTTTTGCTCCCTGCTAATAGATCGACTACGAACAAAATAAATATACCACGAACTCGATGGGACAAATGCAGGATATGATACTATGCAGTATGATATACCTGTAGCGGATAATTTTACAGGGAAAATGAGAAATTTAGAGAGGTAACAGAGTGAAACTTCGTTTTGGCATCAAGACCGCGCAACAGTTTACTACGTATGATGACATACTTCGCGTCTGGGAAGAAGCGGATGGCGTTCCGAGTATCGAGCATGCATGGGCTTTTGATCACTTCATCCCGCTTGGTCCCGATCCAACGGGTCCGCAATTGGAGGGTTGGACCTTGCTGGGTGCATTAGCCACTCGCACACAGCGTCTGCGTCTTGGGTTAATGGTCACAGGCAATATATATCGCCATCCTGCCGTACTTGCTAATATAGCTGTCACCGTTGATCATATTTCACATGGGCGGCTGGACTTTGGTATTGGTGCAGGATGGAATCAGCAGGAATGTGATATGTATGGCATTCCCCTCTATCCGGCTGGTGAACGTATCCGCCGTTTTGGTGAGGCCTGCGAAGTGATAAAGCGGCTATGGACAGAAACCGTCGCAAACTTCGATGGCAAATACTACCAGCTCAAGGATGCACGTTGCGAACCAAAACCAGTGCAGAAGCCCTATCCGCCCTTCGTCATTGGTGGTGGTGGTGAGCAGTTAACTTTGCGTGTCGTAGCCCAATATGCAAGCGTCTGGAATTTCGTTGGTGGTTCCGTTGATATGTTCAAGCACAAAAGTGAGGTGCTCGATGAACATTGCGCCGCTGTTGGACGCGACCCCAAAACCATCGAACGCTCCATCCAATGGCCAATCAACTACAACAACCCGAGTGATGCCATTGAAGGTATGCGCCCGTTTATCGAGGCTGGTGCAACCCACATCATTCTGAACTTGAGAGCACCCTATCCAGAAGGGATCGTTCAGAGGGTGGCCGAAGAGGTGGTTGCACCGTTGAATGCGGAGTTTGAGGGACGGTAGAGGGTCAAAGCAATTTGCCCAAATCGTTATGAACAAGGGTAAGGGCTCGAAAATCAGCTAGCTCACCATCTATAATGGACACGGAAAGAGGCTGAAATAAGATAGACTCAAGCATGATGAGAAAACAATATACCTGCCGCTTTCATTACGCGAGTGGTTCAGGAACTCTTCAAAGAGCAGAAGACGCTGTCCCAAATCGCTGCCGAATATGAAGTCCACCCGACGCAGTTGAAAAATTGGCGAGCCGTCGCATTGGAAGGGATGCCAAGTCTGTTTGAGAAACAGGACAGCACGGCAGACTTGAAACGGGACCACGAGCAGCAGCTCACCGAGCTCTACGCTGAGATTGGCAAATTGAGTACCCAAGCGGCCTGGCTCAAAAAAAAGTTACAACTCTGACGAGAGAGGAACGAGTCGGTCTGATCGAGCGAGCCGCGGGTGAGCTTCCATTGGCTCTGCAAGCCAATCTGCTGGGTCTGAGCCGCTCAAGCTTGTATTATCAGCCGCGCCCGCCCTCAACCGAGGAAGTGCAACTCAAACATCGCATCGATGCGCATCTACACGCAGTGTCCCTTTTATGGTTCCCGCAAGATTGCGGTGCAGTTAGAGCGCGAAGGGATGGGTATCAATCGGAAAACGGTCGCGCGATATATGCAGGAGATGAGCATTGCGGCTATTTATCCAGGACCGAATCTGAGTAAACGGAATCAAAAGGAAGGAGTGTATCCCTACGCGACTTGCGCCATATTACGAGCGCGTACCCCAATCATATTTGGGGGATAGATATTACATACATTCGCTTACACGGTGGTTGGATGTACCTGGTGGCGATCCTGGATTGGTACCCGCGCTACGTCGTCAGTTGGGAACTCGATCAGACCTTGGAGTTGCCCTTTGTGCTCACTGCAATGCAACGCGCATTGGGACAAACAGTGCCGCTGATCTGTAATAGCGACCAGGGAAGTCATTTTACCAGTCCACAGTATTGCCAACTGCTGTAGGCGGCCAATGTGCAGATTAGTATGGATGGCAAAGGGCGCGCCCTGGACAATATTTTTACCGAACGGTTATGGCGAACCGTCAAATATGAAGAGGTATACATGCATGATTACGCCTCACCTCGTGAGGCGCGCCAGGCCCTGACCCGCTATTTCGCGTTTTATAACCAGGAACGGCTGCATCAAGCATTGGAGTATCAGACGCCAGCAGAAGTGTATTTCAAGGCAGCGGTATGGAGTAAATAGAAAGGACAGAAGGATGGACAACCCTACCCCTGACATCCAGCAGAAGACACAAAGTCAAGCAACTCTTCCGCTCGTCCCTTTCTCCGAGACCTTTCTGAGCGAGCTGATCGCTGAAATTGAGACCGATCAGATGCGAGGGATGGTGCTGGGAGGCAGCCACGCGCGCGGTGATGCCACCCCCTACAGCGATGTGGATCTGGCCTGCTTTGTGCCAGATGTCTTTCGGCCACTGAGCAAGCGGTTTCTCTATCGCGAAGGCCATCTGGTAACTCTGGGATTGCGAACGCTGGCAGGAATCCAGCAGCAACTGACCGATCCGTCCCTGGCGCTGTGGATCGTGCCTGGTTTCCGGCAAGCGCGGATCCTGCTCGATAGGGATGGGTCGATGCGCCAGTTGAAGCTGATGGTCGAGCACTTTGCCTGGGAACCTCTGCGTCCCCAGGCCATCGAAGACGCGGGCCAGCGGCTTATCGCTGATGCAGAATACATCCACAAACTCTTGAGCACTTGCTGGAAAGGAAATCTCGCGGGGATCGCTTACGCGACGACCCATCTCTTTGACGGCGCGACGATGGCTATGGCCTTGTTCCATCCGGTCTTTATTACAACAGATAGCTTGTATTATCAAGAGGTCGAGGCTGCGGTTGGCCTGGATACCGCTTGGACTCAGTATCATCGTCTGCTGCTTGGAACCAGCACATCCGCCGAAGAAGGCTCTTCTGTGGAAGCCAGAGGAAAACTTGCCATGCGGCTCTATCGAGAAACAGCCCATGTGCTCTGGCCGACGCTCGATGAACAACGCCGCTCTCTTGTTGAGCAGGTGCTCCGTTTGATCGAGCAAGCCAGTTGAGCACCAGAGACGCTCCAAGAGTGGTCTTCCAGCATGTCACGTACTTTCACATCGTAGAACGAGAATTTTTGAAAAGGAGGAAAGTAGCTCTTATTTCACCTGGATTTACTGTCTTGACAGACTGGGCCACCTTAGGCATGTTCCAACGAGGAGATGAAAAGATATGTTACATTGTACGCCATTTCTTTTATTTGACGGCAACTGTGCAGAGGCAATGACCTTTTATCACCAGTGTCTCGGCGGAGAATTAACATTGACAAAGCTTGGTGATACCCCAATGAAAGCCCAGTTTCCGCCAGAGAAGCACAATAGGATGATCAATGCCCATCTCAAAAGTGGTGCGATTGAATTTTCTGCAACAGACTGGATGGCATCTCCTGCATTTGAGCCAAAACAAGGCAGTATGTCTGCCATATTTGTTATCGGTGGAACATATGACGAACTGGAAACAGTGTTTGACAAACTCTCAGAAGGAGCAGAGAAGGAGAGATTTCAAGAATTGCACGACATGCCATTTGGAACGTACGGTCAGTTTTATGATAGATATGGTGTTCAGTGGATTTTCAAGGGAGAGAAAAAAGCATAGCGGAGCAACTCGCTTGATGCAGATGTGAGCATACAGGTTGATTGGAGCATCAAGTGGTCTACTTTGCGACTGTCTTTTTGAAAAAACACGAGGTGGAGTGGTCTACTTTTGAGTTACCAACCGGTCACTTTTCGAGTATCAGAAACACCCAAAGCAAAAAGAACTCGGCAGCGCCATGCTACCAAGTTCCTGGCTTGCCAGATGGAATGTGCTCCACGGCGCGCCCTCAGCTCACCGCTTTCTTTACGAGTTCTCCAATCCTTGCCTCTTCAGTGGCAGTCAACTCCTTCAGCGCGAAGGCGACCGGCCACAGGGCACCTTCGTCAAGGTTCGCGCTGTCGTTGAAGCCGAACGTCGCGTACCTCGTCTTGAACTTGTGCGCGGGTTGGAAGAAGCAGACGATCTTGCCGTCCTTGGCATACGCGGGCATCCCATACCAGAGCTTCGGCGAGAGGGCTGGCGCGCTGGCTTTGATAATCGCATGGAGCCGCTCGCCGAGAGCGCGATCCGGTGCTTGCATCTCGGCGATCTTCGCGAGCACGGCGCTTTCCCCGTCCGCCTTGTCCGCTTTCAGTTCTTGGACGCGCTGCTTCATCGCGGCTCGTTCCTCGTTCGTAAATCCCTTGATCGCCTTCGTGGGCTTCTTCGTCGCCTTCTTGTCGACGTTGTCTTCGGTGGCCATTCGATGGCCTCCTTTCTGTCGTGTGGGTCAGGGGAGCGTGCCTTCCCCTTGTCAAACAAACGGTGAAAAGACTTCCGTGGATCAGTATATCATGCTTTAAAAATACTGTGGGAGAAAGGAACTGGACTTTAAACGGTTCGCAAGCTGAAATCCCTCATTCACCCACTCGGCGTCTTCCACGACCGATTGATATTCTTCGCCATCTTCTCTCGATACGCTTGCTGGAGATCGATGCCAGCGTAGTTGGCTAGCTTGAAGATGTAGGCCAGGCAATCAGCCAGTTCTTGCCCCAGGTCTTCGCGGTAGTGCGAGAGGGCTGTGGACATGGCCTCGCCTGGCGCTTGTTCGGGCTGCAAAAGATTGGCCTGCTTGCAAATCTTCCTGAGGACCTGGGCGACCTCGCCAACTTCGCTGGTTAAAAGCACCATGTTGAAGAGGATGTCGGGGTCGAAATTATTCTTCTCATCCAACCATTGGTGAAACGCCTGGAAATCCTCGATGGTCTTCATCTCGTTTGGAAACATAAACCCGCCACCTACGCTCCTTTAAATTCGTTCCAAGGGAATGAAGCCTAGTACGCGTAGGGCGTTATCCATTGTCTGCATCGTAGCCCTTACCAGCATGGCACGGAACGCTTTCACCTGCTCGGTGGTTTCTTTGAGAATTGGCGGGGTGTGCTCGTAGAAGTCGCTGAAGTGGGCTGCCAGGTCATAGGCGTAGGAGGCGAGTGTGTTGGGGGCAAGCTGCGCAGAGGCTTCAGCCAGCGTACGTGGGTAGGCGTCGATGTGGCGCAGCAGTTCCCACTCGCTTTGCTCTAACTGTTCGGGTAGGGCTTCCAGGTGCTCCTGCTCCTCGTAGCCCAATTCGTGCAGGCGGCGTAGAATGCTGTTGGCACGTGCATAGGCATATTGCAGGTACACACCGGTATCGCCGTTCGCGCGTAGTGCCTCATCCATGTCCAGAGCAATGATCTGTTGCAGGCCAAAGCGTACCATAAAGTAACGAATAGCTGACGCTGCTAGAATAGCCGCCGTCTCCTCCGGTAAGTCCTCTTTGGCTTCACGCATCCTTTTCGTTGCGGCGTTAATCAGGTCGTCTGCCTTGATCTCGATGCCTTTGCGGCCGGACATCGGGTAGAACTCGCGTCCATCTGAGGTATCTACTCCCAGACTTGCGGCGGTGGAGGCTGAGAGAGTGATGACCTCGTAGGCAAGGTGTACCGAGTTATCGGCCTGTTCCGTGTAGCCCAAGCGGCGTAGACTCTCGTATACAACCTGTTGTAGATAAGACTGGCGCACATCGATCACTGTAATGACCTTTTTAGCGTGACCAAAGCGCTTAGGATCAGCCTCTTCGTCTGCTGGAATATTATCCTGGAGCGTTCGCATCGACCAAAGCATACGACCATCGGCCTGCCGACCCCAGGGAACGAAGTGGAACTGCACCCCTATCTCTGGATCATCGGTCAGGCCAAATTTCCAGAGCTGGTAGGCGATATCCTTGGCCGTATAGGTTGCCGTGCCGTCACTTCTGACGAGTATTTTATCGCTTGCGTGGTCTCCATCTTCCGTTTGAACATCCCCATTGCCAAAGGGAAGTATCCAACAACCTGCCGCTGGGCCGGTCTCAGGCTTTTCCAGCAAGCCGTGATTGCGTAACATCTCAAAGGTACGTTCCCAGAGGCCAGCATGCAGGATAGCCGATTCCCAGGTCAACAGGTCATATGAGATGTTTAGCCGCGCCATTGTCTTAAGATGAGTATGTACAATGTGGTGAGACAGATCCGACGCTAACAAAGAAAAATCAACCCCAAGAGAGGAATCGCTGCCATGCTCAATGGCGCGCAGTACCTTTTTGCGCAGCTCTAGCAGCTCTGGATGGTCCTGGTATGCCTTTCCAACCGCAACATATACCCGCGAACAGAAGTAATCGAAGGGTTCCCCTGGCAATTGCGAGTTGCCCTCGGGAAGCTGTAACTCGCCTGCATTGAGCAACGTGAAGCCGACCACAACATCCGCAACCTGGACACCGGAATCGTCAATATAGTTCTGGGTTTCAACTTGATAGCCTTGTGAGCGTAACATGCGTACAACGGTATCGCCAAGGCAAGAGTTGCGCAGATGTCCTACGTGCGCGGCCTTGTTGCTGTTCACTGCCGTATGCTCGACAACTACCTTCGTGCCAACACCGATCTCGTTCTGTCCGAAATCGGGTCCTTCCTCTATCACACGCTCGATAATGTCTCGTCCCAAAGCGCTCCGGTTCAAGAGAAAATTCAGATAACCCGGCTTGGTAACGGTAATTTCCTGGATACCAGGCAGGTTCATTCCACGAAGTAGCGTCGCCAATGTTTCAGCGATCACCATCGGTGGACGACCCAACTTATTTTTGCCCGCCCACGACATCACAGGCATAGAATAGTCGCCAAAGCTGGCCTGTGCCGAAAAACGCATATCAACCGGCAGTTGTTCAACATCGAAATCTATAGATTCCTGGGCAAGATATTCAAGGGCTGCCTGTTTAACAAGATTCGTGAGATATTCATAAATATCCTTTGGTTTGGACGCAAAACTGGTTACTGACATGATTCCTCATTTCGATCTGATCTTTATTGCAATGCAAGCTTGCAGATTCTCTATATTTAAGTTATGACCAACTATAGCGTAGCTTTCCCGTATGGTCAAGCATTTTGTGAAGGCATTAAAAATTGGTGGAGGAATTGCAAGGGACGAAGGCTCGGTTGAGGAGGCAAAGGAAGCCTGGCACAATCTCAAGGCGCAAGTAGGTAGATAGGTCGGCCTTGGTACTAACACACGTAGGGACCTCGCTGACATCACATCAGCGAGGTCCTTTCATGTGTTAGTACAACCTGGATTCTCTACATTGCCAGCGAAATTAAGGCCGTGGCCATGTTGGCAATGTGAACGCAGATTTGGCAGAGAGCAGAACAGCGGCTAGCGCGTCGTACCATGCGATCAGAGCGGTGATAATGCCGAGCCAGCCACCTATTTGAACCCAGGTCAAGCTGCCGCTACCTGGCGTTGGTAAACCTGAAAGCCACCCAATCGTTAATGCCACAAAGGTCAGGAATAGAAAGCCGAACACTGCCATGGTGACCAGGGTGCTTCTCAGCGTTGCAAGGAACATCAAGAGGGTGAAGATCGTCCAACCCAGGAAGAAGACACCTACGGCTGCATTCACATCTGACCCTGTCCCGCTTAGATCAACAAGGTTTAGGCCTGACTTGCCTCCGACAGTGAACAGAGGTAAAAGGGTAAAAGCGACGGCCATCCAGAACCCTCCGTAAGAACAGAAGGCTGTAGCAGCGAAGGTATTGTTTGTCCGAAATGCCTGTATACCTGCAACAAGCTGGACAAGGCCACCATAGAAGAGTGCGAGACCGAGAGCGATTGGTAGCGCTGCATTTCCTTTGGAAAAAAGGAATCCAGCATTAGAGGAACTGAGGACGAATGTAGTAAGTGCGAAGGCGCTAAGGCCTAAAGGACCAGGGTTTGCGACGGCTGGAGCTGCTGCTTCAGCCCGTTCTTCTGCATATTGGGCCATGAAGGTTCCCACCTTTCGTGAAATGACTAGCAATACATGTATATACACACATCGGTGCATACTGGGCGAACCCGATGTTCGACCCGGTTGCATCTGCTTGTCGCAGGCACCATTGCCTACAAGAGTAGGTAGGATACATCATCCACTAACCGGCGTGGATGAAAGAAAAGATGACCGAAATGGGAAAAAACTTCACACAGCGATAACTGCGTGTAACGAGGTACATAATGAAGATAGGTGTGCTGGTATGCCTCCTTTCTATAGATGTGGTCTATCTATAAGTGAGGTTAGTCCAGTCGCCAGATCACATCTCTGTGGTTGCTTGGTGACTGCGCTTAGAAATTATTATAGCATATAAATAGCCAATTGTGGCGTTTTTCTGGCTATTTTCGCCGGAATCTACGCTGGTAGAGCTATTCAGGTTGATTGGGGCGTAGCGCAACCAGATCGGGGTCAGTGAGCGCAAATTCTCTCGTTTGAGGATAGAGAGCGAACGCTTGCTGCAGGGGTGCCGAAGCCTTCTCAATCCTGCTATGCGTGGCATAAAAGCAAGCCAGGTTATAGAGCACATAGCCTTGCAAGGTTTCCGGGACCCCAGCCTCAAGGACTCTCCTAGTCCAGACTTCATAGGTCTCTAGTGCGCGTTCGAGATCGTTACGGTCGGCATAATACTGCGCCAGATGGTTCTGGGTATGCTCGTAGCAATTGCCCATGAAGGAAGTGTATAGCGGCATTCCGTCCTGCATCCAGTCGAAGCGGTTGAAGGCCGTCAGATCTTCCTCTGACAGTTGATGGGTGAGTGCGATAAGATCTGCGTACACGTGATCAGATTCAGCAATGATATCTGGCCAGGAACGATAGCGTTGCTCTTCGAATATGAGGGGGTTGAGTTCCTCAAAGTCTTCAGATTTGGGCCGTGGCACCTTCTGAAGGAGGGCCTGCACTATAAGCACGAGGCGCTGACGCCAGAAAGTCATGTGAGCTACGTGATCTTTGGCAGCCCACAGCTCCGGTGTGCCGATGGCAGCCCGTTCAGCAGGGGTCAACTCCTGCATGAACGTGTTCTGACCGATCTGAGCTTGACGCAAGAGATCAATTAGGGTGGGCTTAAAAGCATGTTGAGTCATAGATTTTCTTCCTCACTTCTTTCTTGTGAAATGGAAGAGAGTATGTTCATGAATACCCTCACAGGTTTTCTGTTATCGATGAAGAACATTATCTCATAACCAACAATCATATAGTGCGTCCTATCTTTTCGTCAAAAAACACTGATAGACCATATGCGTTTAATAGCTTGCCCCTACATATCTTCAAATGTTACACTTAACATAAGTTAGTCAGTTGTCTCACAGCACGAAGAGGTGAAGTCATGCAGGATATCTATATCATCGACGGAGCACGTACGCCTGTAGGCGTATTACAGGGGTCGCTTTCCGACGTTAGCGCCATTGATCTTGGCGTCATCGCCGCAAAGGGAGCCTTAGAGCGAAGCGGCGTTGATCCTCAATTAGTTGACCAGGTTGTCATAGGTAATGTGATCCAAACAAGTAAGGATGCTATTTATTTTGCACGCCATGTAGCGCTCAAGGCAGGTTTGCCTATCGAGACGCCAGCATTGACGGTAAATCGCCTATGCGGCTCCGGTTTGCAGGCAATTGTGAGCGCGGCACAAATGTTGCAGTTGGGCGAGGGACGGATTGCGCTCGCAGGTGGCGCTGAAAATATGACACAAGCTCCTCACGTTCTGCGTGGCGCACGGACTGGCTACAAGTTAGGTCAGGCCCCACAATTGGAAGACAGCTTGTGGGAAGCCCTGGTGGATAGCTACGTCGGCTGCGGCATGGCGATCACAGCCGAAAATCTGGCCGAGAAATATGGAATTACACGCGAAGAGGTGGATCGCTATGCATTGCGCAGCCAGACAGCGGCTCGTCGTGCACAACAAGCAGGATTGTTAGCAGAGGAAATCGTGCCTGTCACCGTCAAAGACCGCAAGGGCAATCCCGTCGAAATCACTCAGGATGAAGGCATCCGCGATACATCGATGGAGGCGCTGGCGAAACTCGCATCACGTTTCCGCAAAGGCGGTGTGGTCACGCCCGGTAACGCCAGTGGCATCAATGATGCTGGTGCATGTGTCATCCTGGCAACTGGGGATGCCGTCCAACAGCATAACCTGAAACCTCTGGCTCGCCTCATTTCCTGGGGCGTAGTGGGTGTGCCGCCCGAAATTATGGGTATTGGACCTGCACCCGCTATTCGCCAGGCCCTTAAAAGGGCAGATTTGGGCGTATCCGATCTTGATCGCGTTGAGGTCAACGAGGCGTTCTCGCCGCAATACCTGGCGGTGGAGAAAGAACTCGGCCTGAATCGCGACAAGACGAATGTAAATGGCGGAGCTATCTCCATTGGGCATCCGCTGGCCGCAAGTGGGGCACGTGTGACCCTCACACTCATGTATGAGTTACGACGCCAGCATCTCAAATATGGTGCTGCCTCTCTATGCATTGGTGGTGGCCAGGGCATTGCCGCCATCATCGAGAACGTCCAATAGGAGAACTACATGCCTAGAGACACCCGTGAACCACAAGAAGTACTGGCCCACGTCACCCAATCACGAGTTGCGCTCACCTCTGCAATTTATGGATTGAGCGAAGCCGAACTGACAACGGAAGGTCCTGCCGGCAAATGGTCGGTCAAGGACCTGATGGCTCACATTGCACGCTGGGAAGAAGTCTGCCTTGATGAACTCCAAAGGCACATGCGTGGAGAGCAGCCGACAGGCGACTATCGAGATGCGCTCCCATATAACGAGCAATGGGAAGGTGAACTCTCGGCACTGACATTGCAGGAGAGCATCGAGATGTTCGAGAACGCTCACTATCGCCTCTTTGGCCTGCTGTCCGCTCTCACACCAGGGCAATGGGACGGATACATTCGCGCCTGGGTACGTGGCTCAACCTGGCATCATTTTGAAGAACACAGCGAACAAATTCGTGCCTGGAAAGCTGGAAGACATTCGTAGCTGAAGGTTAGGGAAAGATATTGAGAGGGGCGAGTTCCCACAGCGGAGGCAAGCCTTCTATGCATTAACTTCAGTACTGTTGTCACACTGAGTGAAAGTCCCGTTGTCATCCTGAGCGGAGCGAAGGATCTGTGCGCTACCCGACGAGAGATCCTTCGCTCCGCTCAGGATGACAAATCAGGATGACAGATGGCGGGGCTTGCCTCAGCCCGGGAGGCTTTTATTAATGAGCTGTCCAACCGCAGTCAATTGTCAGCGCGCTGCCTGTAATACCACTTGCGTCGTCTGAGCAGAGATAGGCTGCAACCTTCGCCACCTCCTCAGGCTCGAGCAGGCGACGGATAGGTGCCTCGGCGACCATAATCTTTTCCACCACCTCGGATTCCGGAATGCCATGCACCTGAGCCTGCGAAGCGATTTGCTTCTCTACCAGCGCCGTTCGTACATACGATGGGCAGATCGCATTGCATGTGACTCCATGCTCCGCACCCTCCAACGCTGTAACGCGGGTAAGTCCCAGCAAACCATGCTTTGCTGCTACATAGGCGGATTTGAAGGCCGAAGCACGCAACGCATGTACGGAGGCAATGTTGACAATACGTCCCCAGTGATTTGCATACATTATTGGTAGCGCGGCCTTCGTCAGCAGAAATGGCGCGGTGAGCATAATATCGATAATTTGACGCCACTTTGATTCGGGAAATTCCGTAATTGGCGCAACATGTTGAATGCCCGCGTTATTCACCAGAATGTCCACGCGTCCCTCGACTGCAAGCGTATCGGCAACAAGCTGTTGGCAGTCGCGTTCGCTTGACATATCGGCCAGTTGGAAGCGTGCAGAAGGTAATTCTGCCGTCACGGCTCGTCCGTTTTTCTCATCGATATCAGATAACGTTACATGTACGCCTCGCGTTGTCAGGTCACGTGCAATTGCCAGCCCGATGCCGCTGGCGGCTCCCGTGACAATAGCAACCTTCCCTGCCAGGTCTGCCATGTTTCCTTCCTTCCTGATTAGTGTGTTCGCCTTACGAAAAAGCTTATGCCTTGCTGACTCGTGCAATCCTGCTCTGTCTTGCTAATGTTGTCTCAATCAAGCCGACGACTGCAACGGCAAGGATAAGATGTATCAGCGTCGCGGGTAGACCCGTGAAATTTGTACGCCATTGAAGGTAACCAACGACCATCGTGCAGATTGCCAGCAGAACTGTGACACTTTGCAACGTGCGAATTTGCGAATTGTTGCCCACAGCGGTCGCAGGCAGAAACAACGTCGCAATTGATAGTATCAGCACAAATATTGCGCAGATAATATGAATAGTGATCAATGCGGGAATTGCACCGGTAAACAGCCACATGACCAGACCTATAAGGAGGGCGAGTGTGGCAAACAGGCGTAACGACATTCTAATTCCAGTTATCAATGTACCTTCACCTCGATAAAATTATTTTCTGCAAGAGATTGTATCGCGTCCATCCCCTCTTGCCAAGTCTTCCCTACACATGTGCAAAGCCGCGTACCAGCAGCGCCGCAATAATCAGCAATGCCAACTGAAGATCAGCATTAAAGTTGGCGGCCATCAGCTTCAGATACCGCTTTAAATCACCGCTTGCCTGGCGCAGCGCAAACAGTACAGGAATAATCGTGAATGCAGCAATTACGCTGTACCAGGGAAAGACCGACAGCAGGGCATTCATGAAGACCGTAAGCGCGATGAGAAAGAGCAGGATAGCCCCTGCGATACGTGCTCCATTTTCACCGAGTGCAACGATCGGCGTAATTTTCCCAACCGTTTTGTCAGCACGCCAGTGTAGAAAGTGATGAAAGTAGAGCACCGCAGTTGTAAAAAGGCCAATTGGCAAAGAGGCAAGCAGCGCAGAGAGCGTGACGGTTCCTGTCTGAATATAGTATGAACCGACAAGTGGCAAGATGCCGAATGAGATCAGAATATCCACTTCACCAAGCCCGCGCCCAATATAAGCCAGACGTAGCGGGGGAGCGACGTAAAAGTATGCGAGTAGAAAACCTGCCGCGCCAAAGGCTAATGCCCAGGGCCGAAAAATCGTCAGCACAATGCCGCAGAGCAGAGCTACCGCGAAACATCCAATTGCCAGCCCTCGATAAGCTCGCAAGGAAAGCCGCCCATTGAGTAAGAATTGGGAGCCTGTGGTGAGCGTTTTCCCTTCCGGCATAATTGCATATGCCGCCTGGTCTGCACCCTCGGCAAAATCAAAGACATCGTTGATGACGTTTGCACCAAGATGCGCGGCTAATGCGCCAAGCAGTGCCAGGAGAAACAATCCCCACTGAAAATGTCCGTTCTGTTCCCATGCCAGCACCGAGCCGATAACCACAGGCGCTATCATTACGGGCAGCGTACGTGCGCGTGTGACCTGCAGGAAAAGTTGAAAGCGGTTCATAGCTTCTACTCCTCTCCAACAGGTGTAGGCGCAAAGGTTACCTCGATTTGCATGGGGCTGGCCGCTATATTGGTGATGCGCAGCCAATTCACCTGCAACTGTACAGCGACGATAGGCAGGCGGGCAATGAATGTAGCAGCGACCGCGGACTTTTTCCCTAATTGTTCCATGACGGTTTTACTGGCGTTCTCATCGGTCAAAACACGCGCCTGAGCGGTGGCTTCCAGCCATGCAGTCGGTTGATCGGGGCCAATGAAGAGTCCGACACGCGGGTTCTGGCGCAGATTTGCCAGCTTGCGGGATGTGGTGATGAAGGTTCCGTAGAGCGTCAGGTTTGTGTCATTGACAGGCTCTTCGACATAAAAAGCGCGGGTGGCATAGGGCTGTCCCTCGTGCTCAGTTGCGATAACTAAAGTGTCGTATTGTGCAAGAAACTGAGTGATTGCCTCACGGGCAGTGTTATCCATGATATTGTTTCCTTGTCCTGCTTTTTTGCCAAGCAGCGGCATTTCTAAAAGCAAAACTCCTCCTTACATATCATAGTCTGTGGATTCCATCTTTTCTAACCAGGACTTGTTATCTCTACAAATCAAATGAGATAGGTCAATATGTAATTGATGAGTTGTATATATTATATAGTTGTGACTCTTAAATTGTATTCCCCCAAAAAGTACTAACATGCATAACGGGCGTATAGAAGCATTTCGATGATAAGTTATACTACGGGAGGCTACAACGCGCAAGAAGTAAATAGTATGTGTTCTAGGGGGAGAAAGGTCTGCATGGATGCGTATCATGTACCCACCGGGCAACAACAGGCACGAACACGTTGGGGGACACATGAAAGCGGTGCCGCTTTCGATAGAAAGAAAACCACCTACCTTACCGAATCAGCTCAGACATTTATTTCGCAACAGGCATTATGCGTGATAGCTGGGAAAGGGCCAGCAAACCAACTGTGTGGGATGATTACTGTGGGAACGCCAGGCTTTGTAGGGACACCAGACAGGCAGACTTGCCTGCTACAGTTGGATCCCCAATTTCGAAATGCACCCATCATACAGCGCCTGCGTCAATCCTCACATACTGAGAGGAACACACAACTGGGCCTCTTCTTCATTTGCCATCCCACTCGTGAGCGTCTCTGCGTTCAAGGAACCGCCGATTTGCTTCCATTCAACTTGCCTCTTCTGCATCGCCTTTTCGCACCACGGAAGGAAATCCTGATGCGTCTGCGTGTGCATCAGGCATTCTTTCATTGCGCCAAATATATTAAAACGCGTATTGTTGGGTTGACAGCACCAGTTACAATATCCTCTGAACAACTGTGGCGGCCAGCCGACTTACTAGGCCATAGCCAATCCTATTTGTCTGAAGAGATGCAGGCATTCATTGCAGGGCAGGTATTGTGCTTCCTCTGCACGGTCGATCAGCATGGCCAATGTGCAGTCAATCACCGGGGTGGCGCGGCTGGTTTCCTGGCGACCTTGCCTTCCAACGATGCATCTCCTGGCGGAACGATCTTGCTACCTGATTATACGGGAAATGGAGCCTTCGAAGCCATGGGCAATATTTTGGAAACCGGTCAGGCAGCATTTGTCATCCCTAACTACGCGGCCCAATTAGCTCTTTGTGTATCTGGAACAGCGCGTATTTTAGAGTTGGACGAATTATCTACTGAGCTAGCGCAAAGCTGCATAGGGGCCGAACGGGTAGTAGCTTTATCGGTGAAGCATGTGGAGACGCAAAGCGGAGATTGGTCCGCTGCTCTTGCCTATGAGCGTGTTCGCGCCGAAACCCTTTCTACTTCCGATGACCTGTCCATTGCTTGCCCAATCTAGGAAATGCCCGCGAGTTATAGAAAAATGGAATGTGGCAAAGGAAAGAGACAATGGCGATTTCTATGTTCGTGTTTGATGATGCTTTTGGGGAGAATATGACATGCACGGTTTGATCTTCGTAACGTGGGAGAAATATTTATCTGAGCGATTTGGCAATGCACTGCTCAGCAATTATCGAGAGGCCATCGGCGAGACAGCAGCTACCTCACCGTTAGCCAGTCGCGTCTATGACGATGCAACTTTGCTAGCAGGAGTTGGTGCTGCCAGCAAACTGACACGCATGTCCGCTGACTCACTGTTGTGGGAATATGGACGCTTTTTCATAATCAATGGGTTGACGAGCCACCTGTGCGCTTATTTGCTCACTCAGGTGAGGAGTGGGCGTGATCTCTTGCTAGCAATGCGCGATGCTCATGCCCAGATGCGCCGTACCCCTGACGGATTAACACCTCCTCTTTTTTCATACGAGTCTATTTCTTCTGATCCACGTGAAATGGCACTTATCTATGATAGTCCACGCAGGTTATGCTCCGTGCTATGGGGCGCTATTGAAGGAGCAGCAGAACGCTATGGCGAGCGGGTGCAGATAGTTGAGCGGACTTGCATGAAGCGAGGAGCGCCTGTATGCCGTTTCGAATTGCGCTTCTCCTCTTCGACATCTGGTTCGCTGACACACCTCGAAACGCCGGAACAGATCGCACGTCGCGATGCCCAGCAACAATTAGCCAATCTCGTCCTGATGGCTTTACCCGACGACGATGGAGTCACGCTAGTAGAACTGCAAGGCATCCTACGATACTATCAACTGAGTCCAGGACAACTTCGTCCCAGCATAGTGCTAGAGGCATTGCGCCATCTGCAACATGCTGGTTTAGTTGCCAGTACTGCTAATCAGCCTGGAGATGACCTCTCTCGTCGTCGCTTTTGGCGTGCACCACTTGCGAAGCAATAATAGGCTAATCACGTAGAAAACCTCTTGAGTCAGACCAGTCTTTATTCAAACTTAGTCTGACCCAAGAGGTTGCTATTTACCTATAAACCTACCTCAGGATAACCACTAATTCAGTATCGGCACACTTACTCAGGTGTCCTATCCTTAGGTTCGTTCAATCAATTCCTTAAGGAACCTTGCCACATCAGGTGTGCCCCAACCGGTAGTAGGGTCCCAACTCGGAGTGGCATTGTAGCCGGGAATACCGCCCTGGCTGTTATTGCCCACTGTGACATCGTGGAAGGATTTCGCGTAGTCTGACCCCTTACCAATCTTGTAGACGGCCGGATTGATGAAACCCAAGGGATGTCCCGCCATCTGATCACCATCAGCTATGATGCCGGCCCACGAAGGCGAACCTTCACTTGTGCCGCCAAAGATATACCAACCGGCCGGTACACCTGGGAAACCGAGATACACCAGCACTCCTGTATTCGGATCAGCATTGAAAGAGACGTCTGGTATACCACGATAGCCATTCAATAACTGCTGATCGGAAGCAGGAAGATTGTTCTGTTGGTAGTTGGGTTCCTTGAAGAATTGGCTTACACCCCCACCAGTGGCGTTCCATGCAGTCTCGCTCTGATAGTTACCACTCGTATCGGCGAAGAGGCTGGTGCCCCCGACGGCGGTAATATAGGGAGATGAGGCAGGGAAGTTGACGGTAGGGTAGGGATAGATGTTGCCATTGATATCGGGATTGGCCGTGCCGGAATCTCCCGTTGATCCGAAGATACTAACACCTTCCGCATCGGCTTTCTGGTAGAAGTTATCAAAATTGCTGATCACCTTTCTTCCACCGGGAATAGTGAACAATGTGTTTTCGGTGGTGGCCCAGCTCTGAGAAATGATTTTGCCGATGTGATGATTAACAGCGTACTGCTCCAGGTACAAGAATTCTGGCATGCCCTGTACACCTTGGGTCTCAGAGACCGGGCTGGTCATCAACACGATATTCGCGTCTGGAGCCATTGCATGTGACCACTGAACATCCAGCGAGACCTCTTCAGCCCAGCCAACCATATCCGGATTATTCGGATCGAAGTTAAGTTGGCCTAGAGGAGCTAGAACTGTTAAGGAGGGAGGTGCAGGTAACCCAAAGGCCGAGTCGAAGGTTTGTAGATCGCTCTGGACGGTCGGATCACCAAACGAGTCAATGATCACGATTGTCTGGCCTTTTCCAGTATAGCCAGCATTGAGAACTGGGTTGAGGTCATAAGCCGTGCGAATTTCCTGTGGACTGTAGCAAGGCACGCCAATTTGTGCCCGGCACTGTGCATCTGTAGGGGGTTGCTGACCAGATCGAGCCAACGTATAGTGGTTGCCCTTAAAAGGCAACGTCAAGGGACCGTGGCTGCTGGCAGTTTGCGCAACCGCACTCATAACCGGCAAACAGCTCATTAGGAGTGGCATTGCTATGAGTAGGATAGTGCTGCGCAGTAGCCGATGGGAAGTGAGAAACCGGTTCAAGAGTAAGGTCCTTTCTGCTGAGCTAGAACTAAGCTTGTGCCTGAGTTCGCTAATCATAAACAAACAGAATGGAAGATAGAACCATTTCGTATTATAGCATAGATCAGCCAGCCTCTTGCTCTCGCGTATGCCACCATTCCCTCAGTGCGTAGCATTGGTTCCCAGCATTCAGCGAGATAACGCATATGCCATCCAACTTTACGCGATTTCCTGAGGGTAAACGCACGAATGATACCCACCAGTGAGCAAATCCCTTATCCGAAGTCACACCCAGAATCTCCGAATGAAATGAAATTTGTTCCTGAGATTGCGGCACATCAGACCAGTATTGTAAGATGGCAGGCCGACCATGCATCGGTTCCTCAAAAGGGTCTTCGTGATAGCTGGCGTCTTCTGTGAAAAGCGCGGCAGCAGTCTCTGGGTCTCGTGTCTCCCAGGCGTGCCCCAACTGCTCAAACCACGATTTGAAACTCTCGTAATCCATACTTTTCGTTCTCCTTCAGTATCCAGATTGGTGTAAAATCTGCAAGACCGTATGACACAACGCCAGTATAAAATACAAATTGGCCTCTAGCATCGGCCGTTGGGCCAGTTTCTTATTGTACAGGACGGTCCTTATGGCTATTTAGCTTGACTTTGCGCAACCATTGGAGTACCATGAATGTACCAGTAACGGAAGTTACACGCAATCCTCATTTCCGATTGGGAGAGATGAATCGTAATGCTTGAACGCGAAGCTGTACGCTGGTTGCAGTTGACATATAAAGTTCCCAGCGAACCCTCGCAGAAGAGGGTATGGGTCTGGCGAAAGTTACAAAATCTTGGTGCATTCGCACTCCAAAATTCAGTCTACTTACTTCCTTTTTCCGAAGAGGTAGAGAAGCATTTCCGTCAACTTGCTCACGAAATTCACGATATGGGCGGTGAAGCAAGCATCTTTTCCGTCGTAGCGCTCAACGTCGCCGATGAGCGGCGTATCATGCAAATGCTCATAGAGGCACGCGATACCGAGTACAATACCGTCGTCAAAGTATGCGCACGTTTCCTCGCGAAAGCTATGACCCTGGTTGAAGCACAAAACTGGAATGATCAGGTACATGCAGAATTTGCCGAGGTACTAGAAAAAGTACACGTCCTGTTCCGTACTGCTAAACGCCACGATATGCTCGGAACATTAACCGCCGCGAGGCGAGCCGCCGCCGCCGAATCCCTCATGGTCTGCGAGCAAGTCTATCGTATGCTGCTCGATCAAGACTATACACGCGCCCGCCGCCTGCTCGAAATGCATAGTGATCTGCTGCCGAGTTTTGGCGAAATAGATCCCTCAAATGCAGGTGCTGGCATCTCACTGGTTGGAGGGCAGGTGGAACAGCAACGCCAGTCTATCGGCGGTGATGATTTAGAGTCGCCAGGACTAGCTCTTTAATTCCAACACCATCGTTTACCTTACTAACCCTTTTCGCATTTCTACACCTTTTGAAGGAAGCCAGATTGTTTCTCTACGATGGACTTATCGCCTGCTTAAAACTTTGATGGAGGGTGTGAATGTACATTGCGAAAAAGAAACCGCTTGATGGTTATTTTTTGTTTCCCTATATCGTGTTTGTATGCGCTGCTGATGGCCTCTATGATTTTCTTATCGGACCTCATGTTCAGCATGCTTTGAACAGTAATCCTTTGATGGTCTTCGTCGAGCCTGTGTATAAACTTTTCTTCTGGATACTTCCTACCTTTTTTTACCTGAAGTATATCAAGAATGTGAATCCTCTTACTTATCTGAAGCTCACGACGAATGTTCGTAGAGGCGTTGCGTGGGGACTTCTTGCTTCACTGATCTTTGTGCTTGGTTTTTTCTATAAACATGTATTTCAAGGTATCCCATTTCACCTGTCTCTAAGTCTCGATGACTGGATCAATGTTGTCCTCCTGGTGGGCTTTCTTGAGGAAATTCCCTTTCGCGGGTTGATTTTCCAGAACCTGCAGGAGTATCTAGGGTTCTGGTGGGGAATGATTCTTTCATCACTCGTCTTTCTGGAACTTCACCTTGTTTACTGGCTCACGCTAGGCAAATCGCTTTCTTATCTCGCCTTTACAGGCCTCTATATCTTTCTTTTTGCCTGTATCATGTGTTTCTTCCTTCGATTGTCCAGATCGCTGTGGAGTTGTATCATTATCCATTCACTCAATGATCTTGCTAGTTTGCTTTAAGCGAACCTGTTTGCATACAACTAAATCCCTATCTGCTACGTATAGTATAGTGAAGGCACTGAAAAAAGCCTTCAGGCTGAATGATTAGAGGGAAAAAAACTGATGCAGAAACAACAATACGTCCGTCAGAATAGCGGCGCGAAAGCTATTGCAATTGATAACCGTGTATTACTCTTACGCTATCGTCTACTTCAACTTCTAGCTGTGACACTCACTGCCGCAACCGCCTGGGGCCTCCATCTGATCTTTGCCCACTAAGGTATTCGGCGGCAGTTTTAAAATAGAAGGGCACCCGCAAAGGGTGCCCTATTGATTTGCTAGGCCCCAACCTCAACTTCAACTGTTTCCGCTCTAAGCAAACCATAGCAATATCTCAGCAAACATGCTATATTTATCGATAGTATTAAAACCATCGATTTTTGAAGCGGAGCAAAATGTATGACTACATCTCTACCTCGATCTGATGCGCCTGTTCCCGGGCAGCCGACTCGTGATGTTACACCGCGCCGCCTGATTGTCACCGCTAGCGTCGTTATTTTTGCAGTACGTGATTGGTCCTTGTGGGTTTTGCTGCGTGATGGTCCCTGGGGACCGCCAATGCGTATTGTGCTCGGTACCGAAACCGTGTCCGACGCCGTCGATCGCACTACTGAAGCCTTGCTCATGTGGCCCGCAGATGCATCCTTGATGCAATTGAAGGCAGGCTGGCAAGAGCAACAGGTCTATGTATGGGGTAGTACGGAACAGGGTACTGCTGTTTCCCTCATTCATAGTGTGCTGCTGCGCGCGAATCGCGACGAACTGCGCCCCAACCTGCAAACGCAGCCAATTCCCAGTTTACGAGTGAATTGGGCCTCCGTCGCGAAGATTGAAGCGGGCCAGCATGCGCTCGATCCAGAGGTGTACCCAATCTTGCAGTCGGCCTTGCATACTTTACGCTCGCAGGTGCAGCGCGACCCAGAGATTGTGCTCCGCTATCTCGCCGATATGGGAAGAATGGGTAGCGTGGACACCGGTCTCGAATGGTGGAATCAAGATACCCCAACATCAATGAGCAAGCAGACACGCCCACTCGGCATCATTAAAGAACCAGCAACAGGAAATGGCGAACTGACGCTTGCCGAGGCTGCAATGCTCTACCGCGCATTTTTCCCACCTGATGAGCAAATCGACCTCTCCAACCTTCGTCGCCGTTTCCTGGCAACCAATCGACTCGAAGCCTTGGAAGATGAGCGTCCCGTACGCGGACGGGAACTCAACTGGCGACGCATCAGCCGAGCATACCGCTACCGAAATACAACCGCATCATAGTTAGGAAAAAGTGTCCCTTTTCCCATAAAGGAAAAAAATATATGGCAAAGGTAACCACAGGCACCGGTGACACCGGCTACACCGGACTACTTGGCGAGCAGCGTGTCCCAAAATACGACCCGCGTCCAGACACCTTCGGCACGGTCGACGAAGCCACATCCGCTTTAGGACTGGCTCGTGCCATGACACAGGACGAGAAAGTCAAGAAGATCATCTATGATATTCAACAGGAGCTTTATCTGCTGATGGGCGAACTGGCAACTCCCCCTGAAAACTATGAAAAGATGGGCCTGCGCATGACAATTGAGCACGTGCAGCACCTGGAGCAGGTTGAAGAGTCCCTCAAGCGCGAAGTAGAAATTCCCAATAAGTTTATCATCCCAGGCGATACCCAGAATGGAGCTGCGCTCGACCTGGCTCGCACCATCATTCGCCGCGCCGAACGCATGGCCGTCAAACTGCTGCATGACGGGATCATCCAGAATGGCGAGGTCGTTCGCTATCTCAATCGTCTCTCCGACCTCATCTTCATCCTTGCCCGCTATGTCGAAGTAAAATCGTCATTGGCTGAACGACCGCAGTAGGATGTCAGGTGATTCGTATTAGGAGACTTCAGGGTCGCCCTATATGCCCAAAGGACCAGTAATGGAGCAGCAATTCGCACGTACCAGCGAACATGAACGCCTGATTACGAATGGCGACGCCTGGCGGCACTGGGGTCCTTATCTGAGCGAGCGTGCCTGGGGTACTGTGCGCGAAGATTACAGCCCAGATGGCTCCGCCTGGGATTATTTTTCCCACGACATGGCTCGCTCTCGCGCCTACCGTTGGAACGAAGATGGCCTGGCTGGAATCAGCGATGACAAAGGAAGAATGTGCTTCGCCCTCGCGCTCTGGAATGGGTATGATCCGATCCTCAAAGAGCGCTTGTTTGGCCTGACAGGCCCTCAAGGCAATCATGGCGAGGATGTAAAAGAAGTCTACTTTTACTTGGACAGCACACCGACCCATAGCTACATGCGCATGCTCTATAAATACCCGCAGGCAGCTTTTCCCTACCAGCAACTCGTCGAGGAGAATGCCCGGCGCGGCAGACAAGACCCCGAATTTGAACTGCTGGATACAGGCGTTTTTAACAACGACCGCTATTTCGATGTGTTCGTGGAATATGCCAAGGCTAGCCCCAACGATATTCTGATCCGCATTCGAGCCATCAATCGCGCAACCCAGCCTGCTGTATTACATCTGTTGCCCACCCTCTGGTTTCGCAATACCTGGTCCTGGGGTACAGACGACAGCCGCCCACTTTTAAAGCAAGGAAATATGGCGCATGTCTCTGTAAGAGAATCCGCCAGCAGCATGGATGGGCAATCACAAATCCATGATAGCGTGGCAGTCGCACCTCTTGCCGGTGCCGTCCCAGACCTGCTAATAGATGCACAGCACCCAATTCTTGGCAACTATTGCCTCTATTGTGAAGATGCGGATGAGCTGATTTTCACCAACAATGATACAAACGTGCAGCGACTCTTCGGTGCTCCGAATGCCACGTCCTATGTCAAAGATGCCTTCCACGAATATCTTGTACACGGCAAACATGAAGCAGTCAATCCAGAGCGCGTAGGCACAAAATCGGCTGCACTCTACACCCGCACCATTGCTCCCGCAGCAAGGCTAACGCTGCGGCTACGCTTGACAAGAGTGACGAACAATGACGTTGAACTTGCCACCTCACCTTTCAAAGATTTTGACGCCATGTTCGACACGCGCCAATTAGAAGCCGATGAATATTATGCTGCCCTTCAACCTGTTCACCTGGATGCAGATGCGCGGCGAGTTCAGCGGCAGGCATTTGCAGGCATGCTCTGGAGCAAACAGTTCTATTATTATAGCGTTGAGCAATGGCTGAAAGGTGATCCTGCTCAACCACCTCCACCTCCGCAACGCAAGAACGGTCGCAATAAGGAGTGGAAACACCTGTACAACGAACGTGTGATGTCGATGCCGGACAAGTGGGAATATCCCTGGTATGCGGCCTGGGATCTGGCGTTCCACTGCATTCCGCTTGCTCTCGTCGATAGCGATTTTGCCAAGAGCCAGCTTGACCTGCTCATGCGCGAGTGGTACATGCACCCCAACGGCCAGCTTCCTGCCTACGAATGGGCCTTTGGCGATGTCAACCCACCTGTATTAGCCTGGGCCGCATGGCGCGTCTACAAAATCGATCAGCAGCAAAGAGGCCGTCCAGACCGCATGTTCCTCGAGAGCATCTTCCACAAACTGCTGCTCAACTTCACCTGGTGGGTCAATCGCAAAGACTCGGAAGGCAACAATGTTTTCCAGGGCGGCTTTCTTGGCCTTGATAACATCGGTGTCTTCGATCGCAGCGCTCCACTTGCCAACCGGCGGCTACATCGAGCAGAGCGACGGCACCAGTTGGATGGGCATGTTCTGTCTGAATATGCTCACCATCGCGCTAGAATTGGCGCTCACCAACCCCGTCTATGAAGATATTGGCCTCAAGTTTTTCGAACATTTCCTGGCTATCGCGAAAGCCATGAACAATATGGGCGACGAGGGCATCAAGTTGTGGGACGAGGAAGACGAATTTTTCTACGATGTGCTCCATCTGCCGGATGACACCTACGAGCCGTTAAAAGTCCGCTCACTCATTGGCCTTATTCCCTTGTGTGCCGTAGAAGTGATCGAACCTCAGGTCCTTGATGCCCTGACCCGAGTCAAAGACCACCTGCACTGGTTTTTGGAACATCGCCCAGACCTCACACGTCTCGTATCCCATAACCAGCAGCCTCTTACAGGTGAACGCCGCCTACTTGCATTGGTGCGCGACAACCGTCTGAGGTCCCTCCTCAAGCGTATGCTTGACCCCAACGAATTTCTGAGCGACTACGGCATTCGTTCCCTCAGCAAGTTCCATGCTGCCAATCCCTACGTGTTCCATTTCAACGGTAATGCCTACACCGTCCGCTACGACCCAGGCGAATCCCGCACCGAACTCTTCGGCGGTAACTCGAACTGGCGCGGCCCCATCTGGTTTCCCCTCAACTACCTGCTGATCGAGTCCATTTTGAAATACTCACACTATTACGGCGACGACTTCACCGTGGAATACCCCACCGGCTCTGGTCACTACCTAACCCTCAAGGAAGTTGCCAACGAACTCTCACAACGCCTGACCCGCCTCTTCCTGCGCGGCGAATCCAATCGCCGTCCCTTCAACGGCACCAACCAATTCCTCCAGCGCAATCCCCACTGGTGCGATTACCTCCTTTTCCACGAATTCTTTCACGGCGATACCGGCCTTGGCCTCGGTGCCAGCCACCAGACCGGCTGGACCGGCCTTGTAGCCACGCTGCTTCAAGAGCAGGGTGTGCCGCGAACGGAGGATAGGATGGGCATTTCAGGTGGAGGGTACAAGCAGACGGAACCTTTGGGGTATGAGGTGCCGGAGAGGAGATGAATGGGTCATGTGAAACCCGCCATTCGACCTTCCTCAGCGCTCATCGCTGGATGCAATCCGAAAGACCTGCCCACCTGGTGCCTGGAAGTAAAAGTAGTTGTTGCCAGAGAATTCCACCCTGGTTAGGCCTGCCGCGAGAACCTTCTCTTTCAACTCAGGTGCAGTGTCAGTCTTCAACTCCAACCATGCTCCTCGACGAGCCTGATTCTCATCGAGCGCGTCCTCGGTGAACTCAACACTTAAGGTCGCGCCATTGGAGAATGCGAATGCGAGAACTGGCGTCGGCAGGACCTCGCAACCAAGAATACTAGTGAAGAACTCGATCAGCTTCTCTTTGCTGTTTGGGCGTGCATACGTATGCACGCGATTGCTCAGGGCAACCATGATTATTTCCTTTCTCTCCTGGACCAACTAAGCGAACATGTTAGCCCACTCGCGAATGTACCACTTGTTAACCATACCGTTCAGGACGAACGGATCGCCTTTCGCGTACTCTTCGGCAGCTTCGCGACTAGTTAAAATGCCCATTGTGCCCAGCGCCTCACCGGGATTGTTGAGGAAAGCACCCGCCATCAGGAGGATACCCTGAGCATGGAACTCGTTCGTACGCGCTAAGTGGGTGGCGATGAGATCAGGATTCTTAGCGAGGGCATCGTCGAAGGAGTTATAGAAAGTCTCGAAGAACACGACGTAATACACACCAGGCTTCTTAGATTCCATCATTGCTCCATCCCTTTCACCCGCTGCTTTCATTATGTACTAAATAGTACACCATAAAGGCAAAAAACTACGCTTGTCCTTCCTACGTTGCACTCATTGGTCATCCTGAGCACGGCGAAGGATCTGGTACGTGGGTTGCTGAGATCCTTCACTTCGCCTGGGATGACGGGCATTCTCTCCAAATGTCTCGAACTCCCTTCGTTTCCTCGGCATAGCATGCTATATGCAACGAAAACAAGTGAAACACCGGAAACATCAGAAACAAGTGAAACATTTGAAACAAGTGAAACATTGGACATATCAGACACATTAGTCACAACAGATACCACCCCCACCGTTGTACTGCTTGATTCGCTATCTACACAGAGCTACATATGTCTCCCTCGGTAAGAAGTTCAGTCCTTCTATCCCATTTGCATCCTAACCTGGAAACAGATATATTGTATTGACACACTCTTCAGTTAGAAAGAATAAATCATCTTGATCGCACCCACCACAACTCGCCCGCAATTAAGCACCGCCTTCTTCGGCTTTGTACTCATAGGCATAGCATCAGGAGCCTGGGGAGTCCTACTACCGAGCCTGAGCATATATTACCACGTCAACCAATCCGTGGTTGGCCTACTCTTCATAGCCAGCGCCATAGGCTATTTGCTCTCCGCTCTCAGTACCGGCTTGCTTATCGCTAAGCTGGGCCAGCGTTGGTATCTCGTGACCGGCACCGCTCTGTTCATGCTCTGCTGCCTGCTCGTGGCCCTCAAGCCAGCCTTTGTCCTCGTTCTACTCATTCGTCTTTTTCAGGGCATGGCAATCGCAATTATCGAGGCCGGACTCAACATGTTTATCGCTACGCTGTCCAACAATACAGCGCTCCTCAACTACCTGCACGCCTTTTACGGAGCTGGAGCACTGATTGGTCCGCTAATTGCAAGCACCATCCTGGCACTTAGTTGGGGATGGAACACCGCTTTTCTCACCTGGGCACTGCTCGCTCTGCCCTTGCTCATCGGCTTATTGGCACTCTTCCGCCATTCATCTTCCGACGTTACACACGAAGAGCAGACGGGAAGGGATAATAACGGATTGTGGGTTGCGCTCAAAATACCGATGGTCTGGTTAGCCACGCTGTTTTTGCTCTTCTACGTAGGTATCGAAGTAAGCCTGGGCAGTTGGGGCTACACCTTTCTGTTACAAAACCGCCACGAGAACGCTTTGTTAGCTGGTTGGATTGTGAGCGGCTACTGGCTGGGTCTGACCCTTGGTCGATTCATCCTCAACAATATTGCCGAGCGATTTCGCCTGGGCCTTTCCGGACTAATGTACACCTGCATGGGCGGTATTATCCTTGGCATACTGATGATCTGGCTCATTCCCGGCATCGTTGCCAGTGCCATCGCTTTCTTCCTGATCGGCACCAGCCTAGGCCCCATCTATCCCTCTACCGTAGCTCTACTACCCAATATTGTTCCCAGCCGCCTGCTATCCAGCGCCATGGGTTTCCTCATCGGCCTGAGCATTATCGGCGTAGCCCTCTTCCCCTGGCTCGCTGGAACTTTGGCACAGTATGTCGGTATCGGGTCGCTGCTTCCTTACACGGTTGGACTTACAGTTGTGATGCTCGCTTTGTGGTGGAGGATGAGAATCAGGTCACAGGTAAGTAGGTGATGCAATCCTGACGTTACCCTGATTCACCTAAAATCGTCGTCGCCTGCGTCGAAAGCATCTTACCACTCCCATGCACCACCGCCACTTTCGTCTCTCAAGTGGTCGTCCTCGAACCTTCATCACCTGACTCCTGATCCAGGACCGGAATTCGGTCGTCTAACGGACCAGAAGGGATTGTGGAAAATGCATCCTCTAACTGATCTGATAGCACTGGGGGAAGTGTACTGTCTGACGGACTTACTGCTGTTTGTGTGGAAAGGGATTGCTCAATTTGTAAAGCAGGATATGCACGAGCGCTGCTCTCGTCTGAAAAACTAGCCTGCTCCAATGCTGCGGCAAAGACCTGCACACTTTCAAAGCGCTCCTCAGGATCTTTGGCAAGTGCTCTCAATACCACTTGCTCAATCGCAGGCGAGATCGAAGGGACGATGTCACGTAAAGGCTGAGGGGCCGTAGATAGCTTCTTCATGGCCAACTCGATAGCTGAAGATCCGTTGAATGGATGCGTGCCGCAGAGCCACTCGTAGACGACTATTCCCAACGAGTACTGATCGCTGGCCAGACATGGTCTCCCCTGGATCTGCTCTGGTGCCATATATACCATAGTACCCGACATTTCGGATGCACGCTGCCGGTGAGCACTTTGCTTCAAGATGGCGATGCCAAAGTCACTGAGCAGAACCTCATTGCGTCGCCCTATCAACATGTTCTCTGGTTTGACATCGCGATGGATCAGCCTCTCATCATGTGCACATTGAAGGGCATCAGCTACCTGCTTCACATAGGAAATTACTGTGGGCAAAGGCAGAATCGTCCCTTTGGGATGGCGTTGACGCAGCGTACCATAAGGAGCGAAGTCCATCACCAGAAAAGGAAGTTTGTCTTCTATACCAAACTCCAGAACGCGCACGATGTGAGGATGTATTAAGTGAGCAAGCAGGCGCGCCTCCATCCGGAAGGTATTGAAATCCTCGTCGGCCAGCTCCCTATGTAGCACTTTGATTGCTGCTAGAGTACCAAGGTGAATATGCCCACCGAGATAGACTTCAGCAGAACTGCCTTCTCCCAATAATTCGATGAGCTGATAATTGCCGAGTTGTTCTCCAGTACGGTCAGGCATAGCTATCTCTCATCTGAGAACTATATTCAAATTGCGAACGAAATAATACCCAAAAAGTCCAGACTGCGAGATTGACTGCACTATCTAGTCTGATATCAGCAGTACAAAACGCATTATAACATGCTTGTGTCTTCCTACCACAGTGCGCTATACTTCACTAAACTTTCATCAAAGGAAAACTTTGACTCAACAATTTCTTTATAGCAAATCTTATCATCATCGAGACAAAACAGTCTCATCAAGTGTTATTATACTTAGAGGAACTGAATTCAGCACTCAATAGATAATCAGGAATAGATGAACGCACTGGAAGACGAGCGCCAGCTTACGCTTGAAGCTTGCCAGGGGTCAGTGTCTGCCTTCGAGGCACTGGTGACGTATTATGAACCCCGTATTCGGCGGTTACTATATAGCATGACGCAGGATGTACAACTCACGCAGGACCTCTGTCAGGAAACCTTCCTGGCAGCCTATCGCGCCATGCCTCGCATGAAGGGCGAAGAACTGCGCTTTGCTCCCTGGCTCTATCGCATTGCGCTCAACCAGGTGCGTAGCGAGTGGCGGCGTCGAAAGCACGTCACCTTGATTCCATTCATGTCCCCTCGTGGCGACGACGAGGATGTATTTGATAGTCCAGGCGAGGAGTACCTGGTCAGTGAGGACCAATTTGAAGAGCGTGTGATGCAGCAGGACTTGGTACGTCGTATTTTAGCTCAACTTCCTGTTGCATCGGCCATGTGCCTGTTATTGGATGCCGAAGGTCTCTCATATCGTGAGATTGCCGAGAGCCTCGGTGAGTCGCTACCTGCCATACGTAGTCGGCTCACACGCGCTCGACGCGCATTTCAACAGGCATACGCACGACTCGAACGCGAGGGAAAGTTATGAAGCAGAAAGAGCCGAGTGGTTTACCACCCTGTTCATTGAGTGCCCAATGTTTGCGCCTGCTTGACGAGCTGGACTCATCCAACGATGGATTTGTCTCTCTAGATGATATCCAGGATGAACGCCTACTGGAGCGATTGCGTGAACATATCCCGACATGCCCAACCTGCACAGCTACGCTGGCACAGGCTCGTCATATCCGTACTCAACAGCGAACTGCATTCCGGGATCTGCTGGCTGATAGTGAGCTGAAAGTTCCCTCTACAACTTCACAAATCCTTGCCGCAATTCATAGTGAAGAAAGGCCATCTCATCAAGCAGGTGCTGATCTGATAGGATTTCCTCTTGAGGAGACTGGAACAACTTCCCAACCGGAACAAATGAATGGATGGCACTCGCCTTCTGCCCCACTATCATTCGTGTCCCGACCACGCATGATCCTCAGAAATGTACTCACGCTGGCAGCGGTAGCCGCTCTTATCCTCGCCTCGGTTGCACTTTTTGGGCACCAGGTTTTGATCCATTCACATCCCTCCGCCGCAACAACTCCAGTTCCACCAACGAAGATAGTGCAGCAATCAATAAGCGTGACCCCGAAGACAACCCCTCCTCCGGTAGCAACAGCACCATCACAAGTACCATCTGTACCTGCGGTTGGGAAATCGTCGACACCTACTCCGATTTCCAGTAGTTGGAATTCGGTCATGATTGCCAGTACCACTGCTAACGGCTCGACGGTTTCCAACTATAACTATCAGAACGGTGACAATGTGCAACTCAATACTCAGCAGCTACCTTCAGGTACGCTCTTTGATGGCGTATCGCCCGATGGAAAGAACCTGTTGTATCAATTCTCGAGTAGCAACCATACCATGTACTTTACGCTCGCTCCGTTGCCCAATACCGGCTTCTTTTATGAACTGGAAAACGAGGATGCCGGGGGCAATGCTATCTGGCTCGATAGTCGCTACGTGCTGATTGCGACCGTTGAGAGCGGAGTTGTAAAAGTCGATACGCAAACAGGTCAGCAGCAGACATTCCTTCCAACCCTGCAAACTACAAGTCTGAAGTTCGTTCGTAATGGCTTTCTATACTTCATCGGAGGTCAGGATCGTAATATTGGTGCGCTTTATCGCATCAATCTGGCTAGCGGTGCAGTACAGGAGTTGACGTTCCGTTCACTCGGTGGCAGCTTCTGGCTCAGCCCGGATGGTTCAACCGTCTACTTTAAAACGAATGGCCCTGCCGGTCTGCCAGGCATCTACGCGGTCAACAGCGATGGGACGAATTCTCGTGTGCTGCCCCAGAACGGCATACCCATTGGCTACGCTGCTGATAACTCCCTGGTGACTATGCAGGAAGTGAATGGCAAATTTGAAGTGGTGAAGGTCGGTGCAAACCCTGCTCAAGATCAAGTAATATCGTCCAACATAGCTCCTGGCGCAATTTCCATGTGTAGCCCAGATACCCCTCCAGGTATAGTTCCCATCTGCGATAACAATGTTGCTCTGGCTCCTTACGGGCATGCGATTGTCGTACAGGCCTACTACCCCGATGGGAGTCGCCAGGTACTCTCCGTCGATCTTACAACAGGCAAACAAGTTCAGCTACGGGTTCCGGCTAACAGCACCACCGTGCAATTGATAGGATGGGATAAGCTTTCTGTAGGCTAAGGTGTAAGGGATTTACATCCTATATTCCTCCACTACTCTCCGCCTCCAAATCCTCACCTTATTGATCCCCACCTCTCGCAAAATACCCTCCGTCTGTTTATGGGCCTGCGCCACATTTTTAGGGTAGTGTGCATCCGCCCCTACACTGATAGGCGTTTGTTGGAGTGCACAGGCCTTCGCGAGGCGGCGCACAAGGTTGGCATAGTTCAGCACATCATAGCCATTGATCTCCAATGCAACGTCATAACTTGTAGCTTCTGCCGCTAGCCGCTCAAGTTCCTCATCGAAGCTTGGGGGGAGAAAAGGATTTTGCACGCGCATGCGCACGGGATGGCTTACGAGGCTGAAATATCCACTGTTCACCGCTGCACGCAGCAGCTCGAAATAGCGCAGCCAGAGTGCCTGGCCCTCCTCGCGTTGCAACTTACGCTCGTGCTCAAATATAATACCATCTACCTCGTGTACAGAGCCGATCAGGAAATCCCAGTCGTATCCCGCAATCGAAGCCTGAATGCGTTCATTCTTTTCCGGTATAAAATCCACTTCCAGGCCCAAACGTGCATCAAATTGCAATTGCTGCGCCGCTGTACGCACATCTGCAATATAGGATGCGAACGTCAGGAGCGTCCCCTCTAATGGCATCTCTTCCAGCGGCGGACGGCCTTCGCTCATCTGAAAAACGTGTTCCGACAAGCCAAGCACGCGCAGCCCTTTTTCTTGCGCCGCCGAAACCATTTTGCTGGCAGAGCTATACGATACATGGCTATGAAAATCGGTGTCGATAGTCACTAAATGAAATACTCCTTAGGAGAAATCTTATCACAATAGCTTACAGCATCAACATTTCCCTATGTGAACTCCCAAAATCACGTCCAGGATTAAACGTGCTAAGATCAATTACTGTATGATCAAAGGGAGCAGGGATGCGAACCTGACCATCCTCAACATTGCCAGTAAGTATTGCTTCAACCAAAAATGCGGTGATAGGGGCGTGCATCACACCATGTCCAGAAAATCCAACTGCATGAATCAGGTTCTGCTGATGCGTATCAAAACCGATAAGCGGATTGGCATCAGGGGTAACACCATAGAAACCACTGGTTGTTGCCATCAAGCCACCTGAGTTGGCAAGGACTGGAGAAAACTCCTCTACCTGTGCGAGGATAGCATATCCATAATTATCGATCCCATTATCATGGCGAAATTGGGGATCAACACGATCCTGATCTTCATCGCTAAAATTTGGCTCTGGCCTTGTCTCGTGCGCCCAGATAATCATTAAAAGGTCATTGTCTGGCCGGGAGTGCGCACCACGATAGCTTCCCAGACCATAGATAGTCATAGGAAGTCGATGCCAGCTATCTGCATCCATCACAGGCTGTGAAGGTTTCAGAAAATAGAGATACCGTTTGGTTGGTGCAATAGGAATTGTCATGCCACCAATTCGAGGACTGACGCGAACTGCCCAGGCATTCGTTGCATTGATAAACCAATCTGCCTCCACCGTTCCCTTATTCGTTACCAATGCTTTGATGCGATCAGCATACAACATGGCTCCGAGAACTTCCGTCTGTTGCTGTATCTCAACACCAAGTTCTCGTGCACGTCGAAACCCCTCCGTGTAAATCATATGTGGATTGAGAAAGCCATCATTAGGGCACCACGTCGCTCCCACTAGATGCTCAGTTCTAAGATGAGGCCAGCGTTCCTGAACAATCTGCGGAGTCAGCACTTCAACCGGAAGTCCAACCCGTTGTTGCATGCTGGCTCTCGTTTGTGCCAGTTGCCAAATCTGAGCTACCTCTTGTTGTCTACGGGGTTGCCACGCCGGAATTGAATCGGGGGACTCAAAGAGGAATAAGTAGCCATTCTGCCGCATCACAGGTTCCTGGCGAACATCTGGAGGACTTTGCAAAATGTCATGAAAGTGGCTGTACCACCACTCGCTATATTGCATGCCAACCACGGTCTCTTCCGTACTGAACTGTGCTCGAATACCTGCCGCGGAACGGCTGGAAGAACCATTGCCCAATTGAGCCTTCTCTAGTACGGTTACACGGAAGCCGCGCTCTGCCAACCGCACGGCGATAAGTGCGCTACTTGCACCACCACCAATGATAGCCACATGTCCAGTGGAAGAGGAAGTTGACATAACTCATTGTCCTTCTGAGATGAAAATGACGGTTCGACTTAAGATTACCCCTTGACTACGGCAATTGCAAAGCCGTCGGTATACTCATCATCCATAGCCAGCGCAAGCGATACCAGGTGCGGATCACTCGCAATCCGTCGATTGTATTCGACAATACCATCCGTATACGCGTCCTCTGGTTGAGCGAATCCTTTGCCACCTCGTATACAGTTGTCGGCGACAATGATGCTGCCTGGTCGCGTCAGGCGCAGCGCCCATTCAAGATACTGCGGATAGGGGGGCTTGTCCGCATCAATAAACACAAGATCAAAGGGAGCTTCCGACTCCAACTGAGGCAACAAATCCAGCGCCTTGCCAACCCTCACTTCTGCTCGGTCACTCACACCTGCTTTATCAAAGGCCCTGCGCACAACCTCGGCGTGTTCAGGACTCACCTCCAGCGTGATCAAGCGACCGCCTGGGGCAAGTGCACGTGCCAGCCAGATCCCACTATAGCCAGCTAGGGAGCCAATTTCCAGAATCTTACGCGCATTACACGCCGTTGCCAGCAGTTGCAGCAATTTGCCCTAAATCGGCGAGATTTGAATTTCCGGAAGCCCCGCCTCTTTTGCCGCGCTAAGTGCATAGCGCAGTCCTTCATCTTCAGGTGCAAACATATTGGTGATAGCTTCTTCAATGTCGTGACGTGTCTTTTCCTGCTCTCGTAAGGTTGTCAATTCGTTGTTGTCGGTCATGTCGAAATTTTCCCTTTACTAGTCGCGAGTATCCATTCAACCCATCTCAGATCGATAGTAGCTTTGCAATTGGCAAACACCTCGCGAGCCTCCGAGAGATAAGTAAGCCCTCTTGAATACGCCTCGTTGCCGGGACCGCTTCGTTGCATGAGGGTAACTCCATACCCATGCAAGGAACGGGCATAATCCAGGCGCATTTCGTACTCACGAAATACCGCAATGGCTTGCTCAAAATAACGATCTGCCAATTCGTAGTCTCCTTGTGCCGCAAGAATACGCCCGAGCAGTCGATGCGAACGTGCAAGCACACGCGTAAGCTCATGCTCGCCTGCTGCTTCTCGCGTCTGCAGCGCCTTTTGTCGTGCTGTCTCCACATCTCCTAGCATGAAATAGACGCTGGCCAGGACCAGTTGCCCTTCGGTCAACGCTTCAACTTCCAGGGCTTCGAGACTCAGCGCACGCTTTAAGGCTCTTTTAGCGCTTAAGAGGAATTGTTTGCATCTGGCATCTTGGAAAACATGGGCATCTCCAAAATCCTGAATTACATGCTCATTACTCTCCGTCAATTGTAATGTATAGGTCGAAATTGCCTGGGTGACACGCAAATCGCCCAGCGCAACCAGGGCAAAACCTGTGCAACGTGTGCTGTTTATCGCCCGTGCTGATGTCAAAGCGTTACGGATACATTCCAACGCGCCGCGCAAATTCCCCTGATCTTGTAGAGCAGTAGCCAGTGCCACATTGCACCAGCTCATATGCTCAGGATCATTAACATGCTCTGAAAGTTCAAGACTACGCTTGAACCACTCTTCTGCTTCCAGTAGATCACCTGAGCGTGCTGCTACATCTCCCAGATTTCCGGTAACGAACGCCATGTTTGGGAGATCGCCCATCCGTTCCGCTAGTTCAAGAGAGCGTCGATAGTAGCCGCGTGCAATGCTGTTTTCTGCTTTGAATGAGTGTACCGCACCCAGGTTGCAACAGGTCTGAGCCATCGCCATAACCAGGTCATGCTGCTCGAAAATAGTCAATGCAATCTCCAGGTGCTTGAGCGCTTCCGTAAACCGCCCGATACTGACTTCGGTCACACCCAGTATCTCGTGCGCCTGTCCGACTTCCAGTGGATCACCGAGAATTGATCGTGCGGTACGGGTTTCTAACGTGGGGTACGTTGATTTCTTTGCAAGAGCAATTCGCGGTTTGTCTCCCTTCACCCACTGTTCTTGCATGGCCAATTTGAGAACCTCCAGCGCCTCTTGTGCACAGCGATGCGCCTCCTCATAATTCCCTTCCAACCGGCAGATATTTCCATATTGGAGGTGAAGGCACGCCCATGCTGCGCCAGAAGTCACTCCTGCTTCATACATAACCTGTTTACCATGAATATAGCATTGGCGAGCACGGGCATACTCACCGGTCGCAGCCCAGGCCCGTCCAATCTCGCGCCAGATCAACGCCTGAATTTGCGCCTCTTGCTGACGCCAGAATTGAAATTCCGCCTCATCTTGAAATTCCGAGATCTCTGCTCGCTGCGAATTGCGCAGATCAAGCGCACGTTCATACAAATGCCGAACCTCTTCATAATTGCCCTCTACCTTGCTACATTCAGCAACGCACTCAAGTAAGCATGCCAAATGAAGTGGATCTACTCCCTCTTTTAACGACGAAGTAGATTTTCCCTCGGTCAGTGCGGAAATGGCCTGACGGTAATAGTATTGTGCCTCTGAATAGGCAGAGAGTGAGTAGGCCCGATTCCCTGCGATTTCAGCATAATGCGCAATTTGACCCACATCGCCTCCACCCTTGCTCAGGTGATAGGTAATGGCAGTAGCAACTTCTGCCTCGCGTCCCAAATGCAAATGAAGCAGCGCATTAGCGGCACGTCGATGCAATTGCGCTCGCCTTGCCGCGGAGAGACGCTCATAGAGATGGCTGACGATCAGGGGATGCCAGAAGTGATAAGTGATATGCGTGCCCTTGCTTTCTTCCGTCAGCAGCCCGGCAGCTAAGGCCTCTTCGAGCAGGTCAAGTACAGCATCTTCATTGCTCTCTGAATCCGGCAGTGTTGTCCACGCTACCTCTACCTGTGACTGCAACCTTTGAAGTCTATTGGAAGAGCCTGTCATGTAGAGCAGTTGGTGAAACTCGAAGGAACCACCGAGCACGGCAGCCTTGCCGAGCAAGGCCTGGCAATCGCTACTCAGCCGACTCAGGCGGCGTTCAAGCACAGCCGCAATGCTTTCTGGTAAGGCGGGGACGCTGGAAATTCCGCCTGGAAGTGCAAACGTTTCCTCTTTCGGGTTGTCATGCGAGAACAGATTTCTAACAGGGAACACAACTTCTCCATTAGAGCCTGTCGATGTATGATCTGAAACTTCACTTACTCGCGCAAGTTCTTCGGCAAAGAAGGGATTGCCTCCAGCCTGCGTTTGAATGCTTTGTACAACATCCTGAGGAAGATGCGCTACAAGCGAGCCAATTTGGGATTGCGTCAATGGCTGTATTGGCAGCAAGACAATCGCTTGTTCTCTTTTCAGATCATTGATCAGTCCACGAAAATTGGATGTGGGAGCAAGTTCCGCATCCCGGCACGTACCAACCAGCAAGACACGCTCATCTTCAAGATGACGTGCCAGGTAAGCAAGCAGTTCGAGACTACTATCATCCGTCCAATGCAGATCATCCAGCACGATAAGTATGGGAGCCGTTCTGCTCAAAGCACTCAGGAACCCTAAGGTAGCTTCCCATAAATGAAGTCTAGAATCTGTAATCCCAGTATTGCTTTGCCGTAGTCTATCTGATAAAGAGGCTGCGTCTCGCTCGTTTGCTGCTAGCTCTGGTAGCAACACACTAAGTCTTTTTAGTATGTTATTCGTAGGGCGCAAACTTACAGAGGTTTGAATGGTTTCATACCCGTTAGATGTATTCAATTCTGACCCCAGGACTGACATCAGAAATTCTGATGGTGCACGCTGAAGCAGCGTTCGTAGTACCTGGGTCCAGGACCGGTACGGAATTGTTCCTTCCTGTTCATAAGCCCGATTCCACGCGACGAACCAACCGCATCTATCGGCTTCCTGGCTCAATTCTTCGCCCAACCGTGTCTTGCCAATACCTGCTTCGCCCATCAGCAGCAAGAAATGGCAACTTTTGTCCCTGTCAGTCGAGTCAGCTTTGCTATTCAAGCTATCCGGGAGGCGTATAGCTTCTCTTGCACTATCTGTACCATTGTCAGGTGTCATCTGCTCGATCATTGACAAAAGTCGGTGCATGACATCAAGTTCTTTATGGCGTCCAATCAGTGGACTCTGGTTGTGACGGCCTAACTGCCTAGCGCTTTCAGGTGATGTTAGCAGCGGAGAAAAGATATCATTCGAGGTAAGAAGATCTTGCTTTACCGAGATATCGTGCCGAGCTTGCTGTAGTGTCCGTGTGTTTGGGGTGTTATGCAAAGCCGACGCATGTGCTGGTATATGACCCTGCTTTAGAGCTTCATACAGTTCGCGTGTCTCAGGGAGAGGATCAGCATCATAGTCTCTATGCAGCAGGAGCGTAAGCTGCTGGTAGATGCGCAGAGCTTCCCCTCTCCGGTCAAGCTGGGTGAGGAGAACCATCAATCGTCTCACAGCAGTTTCGTGAGTAGGATCGGTTACTAGCAGGCGATCAAGCGGCTCTATCGCACTGGTGATCGCACCTCGCGCCGCTCTCAAATCAGCTAGGTCAAGTAGCAATCCCATCCAGGCACGACGCAGAGCTTCCCGGCGAGGAGCTGCCCATTCTGAATACAGCTCTTCAAGCAGATAGTCACCATCATAGAGTAGCGCCGCTTCCTCAAGTATCCGCTCGACCGCTTCTGGATCGGAGAGCGTATTTGCTCTGTTCAATAAACCTTCAAATGCTTCGGCATCGACCCAGATTTGTGATGCATCCGCCAGTTTAAGCACATCCCCCTCCAGCCGCAGCATGTGAGATGAGGCTGGTCGAGCAATTCCCGGCTCAAGTATCTGGCGTAATTCGTGCACTGCTCCATTCAAGCGATTGGCCGCGGTCTCGATATTCAGGTTAGGCCAGAGCGCCTCCATTGCCTGTTCTCTTCCCAATCGTCGCCCTGGATTGCTCAGAAGACAACCAAGTAATGCCCGTGCCCGGCGACGATGCCATGTCGGGTTATCTACTGGCTGCCACTCCTCCCCACTTCTGTATTCTATGCGAAATTGACCAAGCAAATAGACGCGTAGAATCGCTTCCCCTTCCCTCGTTTGTCTATCGCCAACCGCAATACCTACACCTGCATTCAATGGCTTAGAAGCTTCCTTCTCTACAGGCGCGTCTATGCCAATATATTTGCTAACGGTACGCCCGTTCTCGCTCCAATACGCGTACCAGTACGGCCCATGTCCGGCTCCTTCCCTGCATTTGCGACAACGCTGCTTCCCACAGCGTGTAAACTGTTGGCGATACGTAACTTTACTGTTCATATCATTCCCTCTCCCCCAGAGAAGGTTATTGATGAAGCTTCAAGGAGACTCTCTATCAATGTAAAGTCTTACAGAAGACATGACTATTATAACCTAAGTCAGGTTATCTAAACAATTGGGGGAACGTTGGAGGATACTCTTTTTAGCTATTTACACGCTTAATTCAGCAGCTTGTCTTGCTCTCGCACGTACAATTGGGTCAGCGTCGCTTTCTAAGCGGCATAACGCTTCCTGCGCACGTCTATTATTCATATGTGCCAGCACCGTACTGATCTTTCGTCGTCGTTCGGGATCAGTATGATCTGCCCACTCAAGCGCTACCGGCAGCAGGTACGCTACAATCTCTGCATCATCCAACCTCGGTAATTCAGCAAAAATGCTGATGAGCATATCTTGAACATCAGCATCTGGATGACTGAGTAGAGGTGCGAGTGGATAAAATATATCATTGCAAGGAAAAGATTCTCGGGTAAATGCCGGATGGGGGTGACGGAAAGGCCAGAAGCAATCAAACAGGATTTTGAGGTAAGCAAGCAGTTCTTGCGTATCTTTTTTATTATCCGCACTGTGTAGCGCATTTATCGTTGTAACAATTGTCACAAAAATATCTTGTGGCTCGGTAACCATTCCAGCCTGCGTCAATGTACGCAACCACCTCGCTGCCTCTAATCGCACTGAAGGAATCGGTGAACGTAGAACCGAGAGAGTCAGGGCATCAAGTAATCTTTTCCGCTGCAATACTTGTTTTTGATAGGAAAGTTTCCAAAGACGTGTTTGTACAATATTGACAGCTTTTGAAAGTTGCTGAGGGCTAGTTGTATCCTCAATTTGTATCAGAAGCTCGGAAATTGAAAGTAAGTGCAGGTTGGTAATGGGATGCAGTAAGCTGTTAATGCTACTTTGCAGGAGGGTAAGAAAGCGGCTAGAATAATTTGACAGCGTTGTCTGAATAGAACGAAGCTGGCTCACGAGTATAGACCTCCTACAAGGTGACGCACTCCGAAAACAACCTTCCGTTCAAGATTTGTAACAATTGTTACTACTATTGTATATGAGAAAAAAGCTTTTGTCAAGAAAAGAACTTGTCTCTTTCCTTATCGACTTTTTCTACCCTTAAGCAAGATAAAATCGTTGGTGAAGCTATCCAATTGCCCATCTGGGCGCTGCACAACCTCAAAATAGCTGCGAATACGAGCGTCACTCTCTAATATAAACCGCGCCAGCCGCGCTTTTTCGTCGGCAGTCATTCCAGACCGAGCCGTCCAATCATCGTAGTGGTGAGTTTTACGGAAGTACTCGATGTGCTCAATAGTCAGTCCTGCCTGCGTAAAGAATGCTTGCCATTCCTCAGTATTACATGATCGACCATGCGAAGGATCGCGCCACTTTTCGACCGTATTATCAAACACATCGAGTTCGCGATGGCTCGACGACATACAATCGATCAGCAGAAAAAGTCCGCCCGATTTCAGCACCCGTGCCACTTCTTTAACAAACTGCCCTATATTGGGAAAATGATGCGGAGCAATCCGACAGGTAACACGATCAAAGCTCTCCGCCGGAAACGGCAGTTGTTCCGCATCCGCCACTTGAAACTGTGCATTCGTAACACCCTGTGACAGCAAGTATTCTCGCGCCTTTTCCAGCATACGCGGTGTCAAATCCGTCACCGTCACCTGTGCCACATACGGTGCAATCGCCAGCGCCGTATGTCCCCCTCCTGTAGCAACATCAAGTGCCTGCAACCCTGAACTCCACTCACCCAATGCAATCAACCGCTGTAAATCATCTCCCATCCGATGTGAAAAGCTCGCAACATACCCCTCCGCCGTCCGTGAGAAATAATCCTGTACCTGTGCCTTCTTGTCATTGTCGCTCTGGTGGGGTGTTTGTGTCATTCAAGGTATTCCCTTCTAATCCCATTATCGAAAGGTCTTTATGCTTATATTATAGAACACGATTGAAGTTAAATCTCGACTCCTCTCCCAACTCTGTGCTAAGATACCAATTGTCGTTTCCCGTTTCCAACCAATCACCAGATAAACGGAATAACTCAGTATGCCCAAACTTGAAGGCTCCGTAGAGAGCATCGTCTTTCGTAACCAGGACAACCACTATACCGTCGCCCGCTTTCGACCTAATGATCGAGGGCGGCTCTTTCGCGACGACCTTACCACCATCGTCGGAGCCTTACCAGGCGTCCATGTCGGCGAACTCCTGCTGGTTGAAGGCGAGTGGGAGACCGATCCCCGCTATGGCCGTCAACTCCACGTCACCACCTTCACCCAGCGTTTACCCGCCTCCACCGAAGGCATGATTCGCTACCTCAGCTCTGGCCTCATCAAAGGAATCGGCCCCAAAAAGGCTGAACGCATCGTAGAGCACTTCGGTGAACAAACCCTCGCCATCATCGAGCAGCAGCCTGAGCGCTTAAGCGAGATCAAAGGGATCAGCGTCAAGGACCGCGAACAGATTGCCAAATCCTGGGCCGAACAGAGCGAGATCAAAGAGCTACACCTCTTTTTGCAATCCCACGACGTATCTATGAACCTTGCCACGCGCATCTATAAGCAATACGGCCAGGAATCGATCAAAGTCATCCGTGAGAATCCCTACCAGTTAGCTCAAGAGGTCATGGGCATTGGCTTTCGCACCGCCGATGAAATCGCCGTAAAATTAGGCTTGCCGCGCGACAGTATAGATCGCCTGGCAACCGGTCTGAAATATGTGCTCTCACAAGCCGCTAACGACGATGGTCATTGCTTTTTACCCGAAGGTGAACTGCTGCGCCGCGCCTCCGATATACTGCAAGCACCCTATGAGTCGCTGGTAGTAGCAATGGAGCAGTTGCGTGGAGAGCGAGACGTCTTCATTGAACCACCTCAGCCCATGCAGTTGGCCTTGCATTCTCAACCTACAAATGGCAATGAACCTCCTGCCGATGAAAGCGAGGTCGAATCTACTGAACCGCAGTCTCGCATCTATTACGGACCCTTCTGGCATGCCGAAAATGGCTCGGCCCGTATCCTGCGCAACTTATTGCATACCTCAAGCAAACTCCCGCCCGTTCCTCAACAGCACTGGGACGCCGTCTTCAACTACCTGGCCCAAAACCGCAGCATGCACCTCACAGAAAAGCAGCGTGAAGCCGTGCAGATGGCTTACGACAAGAAAATATCCATCCTGACTGGTGGACCCGGCACCGGCAAATCCACCTCAATCCGTGCTTTACTCATGATATTAAGGAAACGCAAAATCGATGTAGCCCTGGCCGCACCGACCGGACGCGCCGCCAAACGCCTCACCGAAGCCACCGGATCGGTAAGCTTCCAGGCTAAAACTCTGCACCGTCTGCTAGAATATGCCCCCGGCGACAACAGCTATGCCCGAAATGAAGACAATCCATTGCCATACCAGTTCGTGATCGTCGATGAAGTCTCGATGGTCGATATCCTGCTCTTCTATCACCTTTTGAAGGCCCTGCCGCGTGAAGCGCATTTGCTGCTGGTTGGTGATGCCGATCAACTTCCCTCTGTAGGCCCAGGCAACGTCCTGCGTGACCTTCTACGCAGCGAAGCTGTGCCCACTGTCCGCTTAACCGAACTCTTCCGTCAGGCCCAGCAAAGCCAGATCGTCGTCAACGCCCACCGCATCAATGCTGGGCAAATGCCGCATTTGAAGGCCGAGCAGAAAACCGACTTCTACTTTCTCGCGGAAGAGGACCCCATCCGTGCTCAGCATATCGTGCTTGATCTCGTTCAGCGCCGCCTGCCATCCCACTTTCACCTCCATCCCACTTCCGACATCCAGGTGCTTTCGCCCATGTACAAAGGCCCACTTGGTGTACATAGCCTGAACGAGGAACTGCAAGCACGCCTCAATCCCAAAGCAATTGCGGAACTGGAATGGGGTGGTCGTACCCTGCGCGTCGGTGACAAAGTCATGCAGGTCCGTAACAACTACGACAAAGGCGTATTCAATGGCGACGTAGGCTGGATTCGCACCATTAATAAGGAGGACTCCACCCTCAAAGTCGAATTTCTAGAAGAAGCCGGGCCACTGCTCGTGAGCTACGAATTTCACGAACTCGATGAACTCGTGCTCGCCTACGCCATCACCGTCCACAAAAGCCAGGGAAGTGAATATCCCGCCGTAATCGTACCCCTCGTCAATCAACACTATATGCTCCTCCAGCGCAACCTCCTCTATACAGCCATCACCCGCGCCAAAAAACTTTGCATCCTCGTAGGCCAACCCCGCGCTTTAGAGGTAGCAGTCAAAAATGATCGAGTTGCCTTGCGAAATACGGCGCTAGCAGAGAGGCTGAAAATAGGTTTACCTGCGTTCCAGTGAATCGTAGGATCCTTAAGTGAGGAACTCACTTTTTTCATCTGTCTTCTATGATTCACCGAATAATGATTGTTGTGGACCCTGCGAGATTTCTTTCTGCTTTCGTTTCTTGCTGGCACGCCGTCGTTCCTCGACCATCTTGCGGATGGATGGAGCTGGTGGAAGATCTTCGGGCATTGGTGCATTGATGGCTTCGATTGCCTTGCGGACCTGGTCCCCGACAAAGTAGTGCGTTTGGATAGCAGTATCTTCATCGGAGACATGGTCGTGCCTCAGCTTTTCGTCTGTCTGGACATTCTTGAAATCGATAGCTGAGAGTTCGCCTCGTCCAATGTTGTCAAGGTAGTCCTCATTTTCAGGAATGTTCTTTTTGACCTTTAGCTCATCCCTCGTGTGGCGATGAAGTCCCAAATATCCAGCATCCATGAAGATGCCGAAGTGTTCGGAGAGCACACCTGCACCTTTTGCGGTCTCAGCGAGCAGTTTGAAGCTTTCGGAAACTTTCAGACGTGTTTCCAGGCGCTTCTCTTGCTCCATATGAAGCAGGTGTATTTCGTGTGCGCGGGTGCTGACTGCGAAATACACCTGGGCGGCAGCGATCTCCGATTTGCGAGGATCGCCGTTCATGGCAATGAGATAGCAGGCGAATCGAGAGAGATTGTAATCTTTAAGTATCCTGTACTGCGCACCATGGGCCATCGGTGATCGATTTACTGGCGTCAGTAAAATGATGCTCGACGATATTCCCGCTTTCTATGCAGCTGTCATTGCCCTTTTAATAGCTACCTTCAAAATTTTGCCACTTCTTACCATATCCTAAGTGCGGCATTAAATCCCTGGCACTCCAGTAGTCCTCTCCATAGGGATTGGTTTGTTTAATTGAGTCGAAATCTGGCGGTTGGCTCATACGACTTCCTTTCTTTCCTTCTTCCCTCGCTGTGCTACTCTGTATGCTTCCACTTCAGAGCGATTGTAGAGCTTCGTACGCGCGTCGATCCTCTTAGTAGCAATCTTGTTCGTGTTGCCCAGGCGTCGGACATAGGCGTCTGAAATCTCATGTCCACTGTTCTCAGTTAAGATTTTGGCTGCCTCGGCTGTGGTGATCCATTCTGCCAATGTGTCCTCTTTTTTTCGAGGCATCGCTCGAACATCCTTTCATGTTCACTATCGAATCTTTGGCTTGTAGGAAGTATATACGCTATCGAACATGAATGCAAGAATTTAGCGAACATAGTTTGGCCCTTTAGTATTTTTCTATGAAGACCTGAACCCCTAAAAAATCCCCTCTTGTCTAATTCCGACCTACGGAGTAGAATATAAATCGGATCAACTTTGTTATCTTTATCAGGAACCAACTCAAAAAAGGGTTCCTGGGTCAAGCCATAGCTATTTTGTAAGGAGGACATTGCAAATGTCTGGAACAGAAGCGGCGACCTCGAGCACGAGCGCCACAAGCGGTTATGTACATCCAGAGGTGTTGGTGGAGACAAGTTGGGTTGCTGACCACCTGAACGACCCCAATATTCGTCTGATTGAAGCTGACGAAGACGTGTTGTTATATGAAGTCGGCCATCTTCCAGGAGCAGTCAAACTCGACTGGCACGTCGATGTGCAGGACCCCGTCACTCGCGACTTCATCGATGAGCAAGGCTTTGAGAAACTTATGAGCCGCTGGGGCATCAGCAACGACACAACGATTGTCCTGTATGGCGACCGCAACAACTGGTATGCTACCTATTCATTCTGGCTGTTCACGATGTACGGTCAGAAGAACATGAAGATCATGAATGGTGGACGGCAGAAATGGGAAGCCGAAGGCCGTCAACTGAGCAAAGGAGATACCTCATTTCCAGCCTGCCACCTACCATGCACAGCCAGCAGATGAGTCCATTCGCGCCTACCGTGAAGATGTATCGAATGGGCTGAAGGACTCCAATCGTCGCCTGATCGATGTCCGTTCACCACAGGAATATACCGGTGAATTGCTGCACATGGTCAATTACCCTCAGGAAGGTGCGCAGCGTGGCGGCCACATTCCCACCGCCAAGAACATACCCTGGGCAACAGCAGCCAATTCCGATGGTACCTTCAAGTCCGCCGACGAACTGCGCCAGATCTACGGCGGAAAGGATATCAATCCTGACAACGACGTCGTTACCTATTGCCGTATCGGTGAGCGTTCCGCCCATACCTGGTTTGTCCTGACCCGTCTCCTCGGCTATCCACAAGTACGTAACTACGATGGCTCATGGACCGAATGGGGCAACCTCGTCCGCGCTCCCATCGAAAAACCCTAAACATCTAAATTAGGGCAATAGAGCAGACACAACTGTCATCCTGAGCAAAGCGAAGGATCTGTGGTCTGCCCCCGCGAGAGATCCTTCGCTCCGCTCAGGATGACAATGGCGAGCGGGTATGACAACCTAAAGGCGCTAACTTTGATTACAATCTTTTTCTCAGAAGGAAAAAATCTGTATGGATCGTCAAGAAGCTATCGAATTTCTAATAGATCACTACGAAAATCCGCGTAACCACGGACCACTGGAGCATTCCGATGTAAGTCTGAGTGGCGGTAACCCTGGATGCGCCGATATCATATCAATGCATGCCCGTTTTGATAAAGATGGAAAATTGGAAGCCGTCCATTGGGAAGGCGAAGGCTGCACAATCAGCCGCGCCGCAGCATCCTACGTCACTGAAATTACCCAGGGAATGACTGCGGAACAAATTGAACACATGAGCTTCGAAGACCTCATCGAAGATCTTGGTCGCGAGCTAGTTATGACCCGTCCCACCTGCGCCACCTTAGCACTTGGCACCCTCAAAAAGGGCGTCCATGAATACCAAATGCACAAAAGGGCCAGATGAAACTACCTATCCCAACGACTCTAATCCTAATACAATTGCGGATAAGGAAAAGCAAGAAAGTGATCCTGAGAGGACGACTCAAGAGTCTCCATTCCCCAGCACTGTTCTCGGCATCATAGCTAAGGGTGGGGATAGATAGGGAAGCAGGGTATGTCCCCATTCATGTTGTCCTGCGGTATCAGTCCAGAGTCTGTCACCTTCACAATCCATACGCCACTCTCCACTCCGACAAAATCTCCAGCGCCTTCCGGTGAAGCTTCTGATGTTCCGGGTCAAGCAGCCATCGACTCACCCCAGAAGGATGTGGCAACGGCAGCAGTAACGTCCCATTCCGCTCCTCAAAAGTGCCGATAATATTCTCCAGCAACACCTTGCCATCACGCCGCCTTTCTGTCCATGAAGCGTTCCCGAAACTCGTCTTTGTACTCTTGCCAAAGAAAGCTTCGATCGCCATACTTCCCAAAAGCAGAATAACCTTGGGCTGTAAGAGTCGCAGCTCAGCCTCCAAAAATGGTTGGCACAGCGCTAGTTCCTGCGAAGAAGGGCGTCGATCACCATTACCTCGAGGATTAGGCCCTGGAAAGCAGCGCGTGAGAGAACTTCGATAGACATGCTCATGAAGATAGCCAGGAGGGAAACCGGCCTGCTCAAGCCATTTCTGCAAAACGCGACCACCAGGCCCACTAAATGATCGCCCATTAGCAACAGATCGCTGTCCTGGAGCCTGCCCAATCACCATGATACGGTCGCTCGCTCTTCCACTTGCAAGAGGACGGGCCTCACGAATATAACCATGTTCCTGACACAGCCGACAAGCAAGTATACGCTCTTGCAATAAAGCAATCTGCGTCTCCCGACTCTCAGCCTGCTCCTCATTCAAAATCTTCGTCATAATATGCTGCAAGACTAGGTTTATGATAATCACTGGAAATGTGACGATACTGGGCGCGATAGTAAGCAAGGGGTGCTTTCTTATGAGTTGTCGTTTTGCCATCGTATTCGGCCAGCGTGGCATCTCCCTTGTCGTCTTCATTGGCGAAGGCTACCAGCCCATTCGTACCCATAGCTACAACCTCACCCAAAAAGATCACATGGTCGCCACCAGGATATTCCGCCACAATACGAGCATCAATAAACGCTAATACATCATCGATCACCGGCGCTCCCGTAGCAGCTACATGGTAGCTCGCATGACAAAAATTCTCATATCGTTCCTCCGAAGAGGTGGCGAAGCAGCGCGAAAGTTGCTCCTGCCGGTTCGTCAGAATATTGACGACAAATATACCGCTTTCACGAATATGTGCCAAAGCATGACTGCGAAGATCAACACAAATAAGCACCAATGGCGGTTCAAGCGATACAGAGCAAAACGCGTTGACCGTCAGCCCTACCGGGCGACCTCTCTCAGCACATGTAGTTACCACAGTAACACCCGTCGCAAATTGCCCCATCACCTGCCGAAAAAAATCTTTTTCAATAGTCATCTAATTGGCAATCCTTGTAATAAATAAGAAATTAAGCTATAAGTTCCCTGGTTACTATTCTAGTCCGTAGTATCATCCTCTGCACATCCCTTGTCAACTGTACAAAGGGCCAGCATAACGTTTGACATTCCATTTTAACAATGCGTATACTTCCTAATGGCAACACATCTAGTTGTCACCGGGTGGCCTGAGCCTCGCAAACTCAGGCAGAATAGGGAAGTCGGTGCAATTCCGACACAGTCGCGCTACTGTAACTGGTAAGCAACTCATCTATCGTCCATACGAGAACAAGCCACTGTCTGAAACGAGTGAATTGCAAAGCTTCACTATCAAAGATGGGAAGGCAAGATGAGCAGCGTTTGTAGCCAGAAGTCAGGAGACCTGCCCGGTGAAGTATAGTATGCTCAACATCCTTCGCGTAAGAGGAGCGAGCCGCCGAGACATCGATGGTATCAGTACAGCCAAACGCGCACATCGTCTCTCGAGTCAATCTCCATCCCACGCGAGGTGACAGCGGGCGTTTCAAAGTCTCGGAGGTTTAGCACACATGCGCTCCCATGTCATCTCTTTCCGTCTATTGTTCCTGCTCTCCTTCCTCATGCTGCTCACAGCCTGTGGAGGAAGCACTACCGGAACTACTTCGGCACCGAGCCCCACTCCTACTGTAACGCTGGACGCGTATGGAACGCCAATCGCATTTCCGACCAGCGCTCCACAGCGCATCATCTCATTGACACCCAACATCAGTGAGATGCTTGGCGCACTCAATCTGGATAGTCGTGTCGTCGGCGTCGACTACTACACCAACTATCCCACAGATTTGACAACGAAACCCAAAGTTTCGGATGCCAACGCCAAGTACAACGTCGAGCAAATCGTCGCCCTCAAGCCAGATCTAGTGCTGACCTACGGTCAGGACACCAAACTCTATGATTCGCAACTCACCAATCTGCACTTGCATGTGGTAGACCTGCCATCCGGCAACCTCACCCTGGTACTCTCGGAAATACTCACCGTAGGGCGCCTAACCTTTACTCAAACTGCCGCAACAAAGCTCGTCAACTCACTTCAGCAGCAGATCAACACCATTAAAATGAAGGTCGCTGGCACAACCGCACCCAAAGTCATGATCGAAGCCGACGATAGCACACCAGGCAAGCCTTACGTCTTTGGCGGCGGTTCTTTTGGAGACGAACTCTTGCAGGATGCGAACGCGCTTGATATCTTCCACGATAATACCAGCGGCGGCGGTTTCCCCCAGGTCACCGACGAAGCCATTATCAGCGCGAACCCACAGTTCATCATTCTCACTGAAGACCCCATGTATGGCGGCAATGTCAACGCCGTCTACACGCGTCCTAACTGGGGCAGCATAGCAGCCCTCAAGCTCCACCAGGTCTACCGCATCAACTCCAACGTCATAGGCCGACCTGGCCCGCGTCTTGTAGAAGGCCTGCAATGTCTCGCCCAAATCGTCCATCCCGATAAATTCCCAGGCTCACTGCCCGATTATTGCTCTGGTACAGTATAAATTAACCCATAGGGGCCGATTGATCACGCCTGTTGCCAATGTATCGGCCCCTATAGGCCAAAGGCATAATATAACCCTTGAAACTCTCGACCACCAACTCACAAACTGAACAACGATCACTCAAATCGCAACAACAAGAGGAACGACGGTCAATCCCTTCGTCGCTCCCCCTCTTGCTGTTGAGCATAGCCCTCCTCATCGTCATCCTCATCGCGGTCAGCTTCGGCTCGACACTCCATCCCTATAGGCACGATTGCCCAAATTTTGCTCAATGGCACCGGCCTGTTCCATTTTCCACGCCACTGGGACCCCACAGCCGAACTCATTGTCTGGCAGGTACGTATGCCGATTGTCATAGGTGCAGCAGTCGTTGGCGCAGCCCTCTCCGTCGCCGGTGTCCTCTTCCAGGGTATGCTGCGTAATCCCCTTGCCGACCCATTCCTGATCGGCACTTCTTCGGGCGCAGCTCTCGGTGCAGCCATAGCCTTCGTCCTGCCATTCGATACCCTCTATGGCTCATTCTTTCCGCTTACTCCGCTGCTAGCATTCGTAGGTGCCATGCTCACTATCATGTTGGTCTATGCCATCGCAAGTGTTGGGGGCCAGACTCCCGTCGTCACCTTGCTTTTAGCAGGCGTGGTAATCAACGCTGTCCTAGTAGCATTTCAAACCCTGATCTTAACCCTCGTTCCCCATGCACAATTTGGCATCCAGGCCCTCTTTAACTGGCTCTCCGGTGGAGTGGCTGTGACAAGCTGGCCACCAATCGTTATCGTCGGCGTTATTATCGTGGTTGGCATCATCCTCTCGCTCATCCTCTCTCATGTGCTCGATGCCTTCTCTCTAGGTGAAGAAGGTGCAGCACATTTAGGACTGCACGTCGAACGTTATAAATTGATCATCATCATGCTTGGTTCGCTTCTAACTGCCGCCGCTGTCTCCATCAGTGGGTTAATCGGCTTTGTAGGTCTGGTCGTACCTCATGCCATGCGCCTCTTGCTAGGCCCTCGTCACCGCCTATTGCTCCCATCTTCTGCACTCGCTGGGGCCATCTTTCTAACGCTCGCAGACCTCTTAGCGCGTATTGTCATCGCACCCGCCGTCCTGCCTGTAGGCGTTTTCACCGCCCTCGTAGGTGCCCCATTTTTCCTGTTCCTCTTACGGAACAATAAGCGAGTATACCGATGGTGAACGCAGACAATCAAGGAAAGGGGGAAAATGGAGGGACGCAATTTCGGGCACCCGAAATTGTGCCCAAAGAGGCAGTCCTCCTCTCCGTAGAAAACCTTACCTTCGGTTACTCTCAGCAGCCCCTCCTTTATAATGTCCATCTGCAAGTACACTCCGGCGAAATGGTTGGATTGCTCGGCCCAAACGGCTCCGGCAAAACAACCCTCCTTCGCTTGCTCAGTGGCGTCCTACGACCCCAACACGGAAAACTCTTACTCGAAGGCCGCAACCTGCAACAATGGGGACGACGTGGCATCGCCCAACACATCGCCGTCGTTCCCCAGGAATTTCACGTCCCCTTCGCCTTCACCGTTGAACAGTTGGTAAGCCTCGGACGTACACCTTTCACCAGCTTTCTAAAATCCCAAACAACCAGCGACACGCTCATCATACACGATGCAATGCGAGCCGCCGATATCACCCCCCTGGCTCAACGTATCTTCAACGAACTAAGCGGTGGTGAACGACAACGAGTAATGCTGGCAATGGCCCTCGCCCAACAGCCCAAATTACTGCTTTTAGACGAACCAACCTCTCATCTTGACATAAAATATCAGATTGAAATCCTGGAACTGGTGCAACGACTCAATCAGGAGTTCGACCTTACCGTAATTGCGGCCATGCATGACCTCAATCTGGCAGCGCGTTATTTCCCGCGCCTCTTGCTTTTTCAACGCGGCATAGTAGCCGACGCTGGCCCTGCCGAAGTATTAGAGCCAGGTCTCCTCAAGCGCGTTTACGGAGTCAACGTCCAGGTCGGCATCCTCCGGGGAGCCGAACACCTCAGCGTCTTACCTCCCGGCAGCGAAGTTCCCGTAGATGCACAAGCCGAACATCCTCAACCGCAGGTACACATCATGGCAGGTGGTGGCTCTGGCGAACTAATTATGCGAGCTTTAGCAGATGCCCATATCCCCTTTACCGCAGGGGCTCTCAACATCGGCGATAGCGATCATACCCTTGCCTTGCGCCTTGCCGCCGGGGTAATCACCGAACAGCCCTACTCACCTATCTCACCCGCAACTCGAGAACATATCCGTGCTATCCTTCATCGCGTATCTCTCCTCATCCTCTGCCCCATGCCCATCGGCTCCGGCAACCTTGCTCTACTCCAAGAAGCCCTCATCGCCGCCCAACGAGGCCTCCCAGTATTATTACTCACTCCCACAATGAACGAATCCCTCAATTCCGTAGGGGCCAGAACGATCACGTCCCCAGGGTTAGGTGAAGTTAACACCGTAATACCTGACAATCCACTCTTGTACCATACCGGCATTCTCACACGTGATTATACTAACGGCGAAGCCCAAAAATTAATGCAGGAACTCCTAAATACCGGAGCAACCATAGTTGAATCAGTAGGAGAAGCCCTAGAAGCCGTCAAACGATGTGTTATACTTAAATAGATTTGTAAATAATTGGTTTTCCGACTGAGGTGTCCACAAACATGACTGACGACGAAAAAGCAACAGTAACCTTGCGTTTGCCGTCCACCTTGAGCGCCTATAGCGGCGGCAAAAGCCAGATACTACTGCAAGCAGGTACCGTCGAACAACTGCTCAAAGCACTCGAACAGCAGCACCCACTTGTCTGGGAACACCTCTGCAACCAACAAGGTCACATACGCAACCATTTCAAAATATTTGTCAACAACGAAATGATCACAGGCCTCACTGGCCTGGAAACATCACTCAAACCCGGTCAAGAGATCATCGTACTTCCGGCTATAGCAGGTATATGAAAATCGAATCGCAAAAACCCACCTCTTCCACCGAACTCGTATCTTCGACCTCCGCCCTGACCGACATAACCAGCCCCAAGAAGCGTTCCCTTGGGCCCTGGAGCGCACTTCGCAATCGCAACTATGCCCTCTTATTCTGGGGCCAACTGATTTCCTCGGCAGGAACCCAGATGCAGGTCGTAGCCGTTGCCTGGCAAGTATATCTACTTACAGGTTCAGCCGTTGCACTCGGCCTCATCGGTCTCATTCAAGCCATACCTCGCTTGATCTTTTCACTGGTAGGAGGCGTTCTAGCGGATGTCCTTGATCGGCGCAAAATGCTGATCGTAATCGAAGTAGTGCTTGCCTCAACCTCGACAATACTCGCAATCTGTACCATCCTGCATGTGATCAACATCGCCATCATCTACATTGTTGTCTTTATATCTGCCAGTGTTTCCGCCTTTGAGTTTCCAACCCGCTCGGCTGTTGTTCCCACCCTGGTGCCACGTGATCAGATGCCGAACGCCATGGCAATGAACACAGTCATGATGCAATTGACACTCATTATTGGCCCAACTCTGGGCGGCTTTGCCATTGGCTGGTTGGGCGTCGCCAATACCTACTGGATCGACGTCATCTCTTATTTCGTCGTCATCGGCTCGTTACTTTTAATGGTCATCCCACGCATTCCTGCGGAAAAACGGGCGAAGGTCGGCATAGGAGCGCTTGTCGATGGTGCTCGCTTCCTGCGTGCAAACCCAATGATCCTTGCTGTACTCTCGCTTGACTTTATTGCCAACTTTTTTGGCTCGCCGCGTGCACTTTTGCCCGTTTACGCCAAAAGCATTTTGCACATTGGTCCCCAGGGACTTGGTATATTGCTGGCCGCAACCTCAATCGGTGCGGTAGCCCTTGCGCCATTTACCGGCGTGATTGCCCGTTTTCGTCGCCAGGGACTGGGAGTAGCGCTAGCAGTCGTTGTTTGGGGACTCAGCATAGCCGCATTTGGCCTTTTCCCCAGCCCACTCTGGTTAGGCGTCCTATTCCTTGCAACTGCTGGAGCCGCTGACATGGTCAGCATGATCCTACGCAGCCTAGTCGTCCAACTCGCCACTCCTGACGAATTACGTGGACGCATCAGCGCTGTGAACAGTATGTTTATCATCGGTGGTCCCATGCTAGGTCAATTTGAATCAGGTCTGGTAGCAGGCCTGTTTACGCCCGAATTCTCCGTTGTCAGCGGTGGACTCGCTTGTATTTTTGCTACACTGGCCATACTTGCTTGTGTACCAAAGCTCGTACGTGTAAAAGTGAAATGAGCTGATACATTATATTCAACCCCTTGCATTTTTCTCTCTTCTCATGCATAATAAGCCAATATTATTGCTGAGGAGGCTAGTGGCCCATGTTAGCAAAAGCACATAGTTGTGCAGTCGTTGGCCTAGAAGGTGCAATTGTCGAAGTTGAAGTCGATCTCGCGAATGGTTTAGCCGCGTTCATGATTGTCGGACTTCCCGACACAGCCGTAAATGAAGCCAAAGACCGTGTACGAGCCGCAATCAAGAACAGTGGTTGTCTTTTCCCCTTTAAACGCATCACCGTCAATCTCGCTCCCGCCGACCTACGCAAAGAAGGTCCGGCCTATGATCTTCCTATAGCCATTGGAATATTGCTTGCATCCGAACAGATCAACCCTGACGAGCAGATCGAAAATTATCTCTTCCTGGGCGAACTTTCCCTTGATGGCAGCCTGCGTCACACCAACGGCATCCTACCTATGGTAGCCTTAGCGCGTGACAAGCAATTCAAAGCCGTCTTCGTGCCAGCAGTCGATGCTATGGAAGCATCGCTGTTGGAGAATGTCACAATCTATCCCGTAGAATCTCTGGGGCAGTTGGTTGCTCACCTCAACCACGAGCGCCAAATCGAACCATACATTCCCGATCCCCACATTCTCGACAATGCCGAACAAATCCAGTACGGCCAGGATATGGCAGCAGTTCGCGGCCAGGAACACGTCAAACGTGCTCTGGAAGTAGCCGCTAGCGGTGGCCACAACGTCTTAATGAGCGGCCCTCCCGGCTCCGGCAAAACCCTCCTTGCTCGTGCCACTCCCTCCATTCTTCCTCGCATGGTCATCGAGGAAGCCCTTGATATAACAAAAATCTACAGTGTCAGCGGCATGTTACCATCCGACGTACCGCTCGTCCTCCAACGCCCATTCCGTGCGCCGCACCACACCATCAGTCATGCAGGCCTCGTCGGAGGTGGTCGCATGCCGCGTCCGGGCGAAATCAGCCTTGCCCATCGCGGCGTCCTCTTCCTCGACGAACTACCCGAATTCGGTCAGAACGTCCTCGAAGTCCTGCGCCAGCCCCTCGAAGACAAAATCGTCACCATCTCCCGCGCCCAGGGCACCATCACCTACCCTGCCAACTTCATGCTCATCGCCGCCATGAACCCCTGCCCTTGCGGCTACTACGGCGACCCCGTCAAAGAATGTAGCTGCTCCTCCATGGCCATTGCACGCTATCAAAAGCGCATCAGCGGCCCCCTGCTCGACCGCATCGACATCCACGTCGAAGTCCCCCGCGTCGACTACGAAAAACTTGCCGACAAACGCCAGGTCGAAACCTCCGCAACCATCCGCAAACGTGTCCAGGCCGCCCGCGAACGCCAACTCGCCCGCTTCAAAGGCACCAAACTCACCTGCAACGCCGAAATGGGCCCCAACGAAGTGCGCGACTTCTGCAAAACCGACGAGGCGGGCGAGAAGTTATTGAAGGCCGCCATGCAGCAGTTGCACCTCTCCGCCAGAGCCTTCCATCGAGTCCTGAAGCTGGCAAGGACGATTGCAGACTTGGCAGAAAGTGAGATGATTGCCTCCAATCATTTAGCGGAGGCGATTCAGTATCGGCCGAGGGTGGGGATGTAGCCTTGCCTTGCTCACGTCCGCACGCATATCCGCCAACTGACGCGAACAGAACGGCGTCGTGACAGCTTGTTCCAGGGAGATAACGCGCAGTTCATGGAATGGGAGAGCGCTCATAGCGCCTCTTCTCAAAACGAGCGGAGCATGCCCAGTACATTGCTCACCCAGGTACGATAGGATAAGGTTGGTGGAGATGGGCGCGACCTGGTACAGGCGCATCTCTCGGCTTACTTACGCTGCTCATGGCATCCTAATTATCGCAACCTGCCCATCGATCTCTCATGTTTGGCATCATTGAAGCTGGCCTGGTGTTGCGTTCGATTGGCTATCGCAGTGTGCCAATTGAAGGAGTGCCATTCGACGATGCAACCTCCACCATCAACAATATCGCCGGGCAAATCGTCCATCCAAACACGGGTGACGTCGTCACGGGCGAGTACGTCGTCGGGTGGGCCAAGCGCGGCCCGACCGGCCTGATTGGCAACAACAAGCCCGACTCGGCAGCTACCGTGGAATCTATGCTGGAAGATCTGCCTACCCTGGAAGGCATCAACGATGCGTATCGCGATCCATCAAAGGTGGAAGCGTTGCTGCGCAGCGCACTATTGACTATGTGACCTATCAGGATTGGAAGATTCTGGACCAGTACGAGGTTGCTTGCGGCGCAAGGCAAGGATGCCCACGTATCAAAGTCACGACGGTGCCGCAGATGATGGTCATCATACACCAGGGCAGAGGATAAGGGTCCACCAGAAATCGTGGATCGAGATCGTACTTTACGATGGGAAGCAGGCATCAGAAGAGATGTTTCTCGTTGTCGTCAACCGGGAAATGATTAATCTTGTGACCTGTGCCAGACGCCATGTAGCCGAGCTTGGCCTGCCGCTGGCTACTCAATTCCTTCTCAAGCTGGGCCTCATATTGTCCCGCATTAGCATTAGGGTCCCCAACGGGTCCGGGATTGTTGATCCTTGTAAACTTCCAACCCTTCTCCACCAGCAATTCAACGTGGCCATCTTTCGTGTGCCCCTTTTTTACTGCCCCGCGAACGGAGAGAGGCTTCGGTTGACCATCAACCAAGACCTGTGGATCGGCTGTGGGCATTTCCAGGATATGGGTAGTTCCCGCTGTAATGCCAGGAGTATTGAATCGCTTCATTGCCTGCTTATAGGCCTCGGCAGTATTCGCTTGGAAGCCGCCGACTTTGCGGACTCCATTCTTAAAGGGGTTCATATTGACAAGTGGTCCGGCGCTGTCCACGTTATTTAAGATATGCTTGGTCACGAATGGAGGCATCATGTTGTCCGTAATTCTTTTCGCTGTTGGATTGGCGATGACTCTTTGAATCGCTTTCTCAGAGCCAGTCGTTGCAGCGGTTGATGGTGAGGAGGTATAAACTCCTCGTCGTAATGATTTTATCCCCCCAAAGACTGCTCCCATTGCTGCCTGATTGGCTCGCACCATCTGTAATGCCTTCTTTCCCATCACATCCGCCTCCCCTTCCAACTCCTCTTCGTCATTAATGGCCACACCCTTCGCCTGCAATGTTGGCGTCACCCGTCCCTGCTTTTGCTGCACCACGTGCCAGGCCTCATGCGCCAAATGCTTCTCCTGATCTGGTGCCACATGGATTTCTGTTCCCTGTGTGTAAGCTAACGCCTGCACCTGGGCTGGTTTCGAGGAATGGTAGTGTACATGCACATCATCCATAGGTATGCCGGAGAGGTGCTCAACTCCAGCTTTTAGAGTGTCGGGAAGGCCGGTGGTGTTTTTCTTCGCAGGTGGGAGGATAGGTATTTGATCAAAGGAATATCCAAATCGTGCTGCTTGCTCAGAACCCGTCGATACCTCTTGAGGCCGTGACTCGGTGGCAGACGAAGATACAGGTGTAAACGAACGGCTTGGGCGAGCAAAAGATGGTGTCGGAGCGGCGGATTGTTCGCGCTTCTGTTGTTGCAATGAACTGAAGGTACCCATGCACTTCTCCTTTATCTTGAGGTGGTTACGCACGATTGTCTGTTGAAAAAAATCACCAACTCCTCCCAGAAGCATGTTCAGAGAAGTAATCAGGATACACTCATCTACAACTACACTAATAGTGTACCATATTGATCGCAAAAAAAGATAGATCAATTTGTTTCATCTCCAGGGCTTTCCCATTGGTAGAATACCAATGGGAAAAAGCTGGAAATTGTCTCGCTGCTATGGGTACTCCTCGACCACATGTAAATTCAAACGAGTACTCACTGGACTGTTAAGATCATCTCTTAACAGAATATTGAACTCCCTTTGATCCCCTCTTCCTTTGTTTTGCAAGTTCGTGACGTGGCAGCGCAGTGGCGAGTTCCGATTTGGCTGGGGAGCTTCAAAAAAATTAGCCCATCCAGGCATTGGGTACTCTTTATTTTCTAATTTGCCGTGGACATAATCGCGCATTCCTTTTCTCATTGGAGATCTGTTTTGAAATGAAGGGCCTCTCCTTTGACCTCCATAACGATGAACCCAGTTGCTCTGGTCATGCGCTATGGCCTCAAAGCGTGCTATGAGGAAGTTTCCTTCGTTTTCTACAGGGGTCAATTTAGATGCCTCTTTCATTGTAGACCCTGGTTTTTCCGAGGTTGCCATCCACTTCAATTCCTCTTGTGCTCTGTTTAGCAGCACTTCCGCAACCGCCAGGATTTTTGAGATTGCTTGAGTAGAAGCAGTCTCATCTAATTGGGCAGACTTACTCATATCTTCCAATAGTCCCTGAACGAATGGTAATTTGAATGATACTACGTTTGTGAGGAGATTGAGATACAACTGTATTTTCTGTTTGGTGCTCCTAGGATACAGCTTCATAAGACTGTTCTCATTTGGAAGATGCTGTCCCCATGTTTGTAGTTCAGTGTACCAGGAACGTAAAGTAGGAAGGTGTGCTACGTGAAACGGTGATTTATACCCGCTTGCAATCTCTTCGCTCTGATGTGTAACACGCTCACTGATACGCTTATTTCCCTCTTTCACACTTTCCTCATCTGTATAAATGTTTTGTGTGTCTTCTGGGTCAAACAATGATTCCAACTGCGTAATGAGCCTGTTTTGAACGATTGTGGCCAATTCTGTTTGTGGAATAGGAACTTTGTCAATCTGACTGCCACCCTTTACTTCTACTACGCTCTCAGCTTTCTCTAGCAGAAGCTTTTTGGTGTCTTCTTTGTGCATCCCCTTTATATTTTCAATACTTTTACTTCCCCCTTTCTGCAATCCTTCGGCTAGTTTAGGACCATACGTCTTTCGCTCCTCCTCTGTCACGCGCTGGACGACAGGAAGACCCGTCGTGTTTTTCTTGGCGAGAGGGAAAATAGACAGTTGATCAATGGAGTATCCAGAGCGTGCCGCTTGCTCAGGCCCGGGCAATACCTCTTGAGGCCGTGACTCGGTGGCAGAAGAAGTTACGGGTGTAAACGAACGGCTTGGGCGAGCAAAAGATGGTGTTGGAGCGGCGGATTGTTCGCGCTTCTGTTGTTGCAAGGAACTGAAGGCACCCATACACGTCTCCTTTATCCTGAGTTGGTCATGAACGTCGCTTGATGAAAAGAACACCCAACTCTTCCCAAAGAAATCTCCAGAAAAGTAATGAGGATGTCACGTGTACAATAACAAATTCTATAGTTGAGTGTACCATATTGTTCTCAAAAAAAGATAGTGCAAAGGCTGGAAAAAAGGCAATAGATGTGTTATCCTTGGAGAGGAAATTTGAAAGGGTCAAGTGACTAGAAAATAACCGAATAAGCAGCAAACGCATATTCTGATCCTCCAAAAACCCATTGCAAGTTCGTTTGTCATGTAGTTGCTGGTAGAGATAACGTATCTCAAACAAGAATACCCAGCAACACATCGGTATTTGAGTAAAGTAGCGTTATTATTAAGTGCATCCACATAGCGGCTTTATGGCCACCTCCCAAAGTTCTCTTGGAGAGATATATGGATTCATTACATTCACCTGATCAAGAAACTCTCAGGCCTGTATCACAGACCTACTCTCTCATCTTCATGCTCGAACGTGGATTAGACTGTACCCGGCAAGGATCATATATTGAGGGAGCTGCCTTCCTGTCGCTCGCCCACGATCAACTTCCTCCCGATCAGTTGGACCTTGCTCTCATGATCGAAACGTTCTTACAGAGTCAGGCCAATTTCTCGCAGGCCCAACAATCTCTTTTCTTAGCAAGCAAGCGCTTTACTGAAGCTGATACCGCACACAAATCTCAGCTACTTGTTCTAGAAAAGCTACTCCAAAACTTAAACGAAGAGCCGAATACGATTGCTCGAAACCAGGAAAAGGCACAAAGAGATGAAATCAATGAGGCGCATCAATTACAGGAACCACCGAAAACGCTCCAACCGGCTACTGAGAACTCCAATAGCTCAAATGGTTCCAATGAGAAGCCATCACTTTCACAGGTATTTCACAAGCAGGGTGATCCGCTCCCTGATCTTTATATTACCTGCTTCGGGCATTTTGAAGTGAAGCGCTTTGATCAATCAGTCGTACTTTGCCAGAGTCGCAATGGACAGGCTATTTTACGCTTCCTGGTCGCGCAGGCAGGATATCGTGCATCTGTAGACAAGCTTATGGATGTCTTATGGACGCACGATACCCCAGAAGTCGCTCGCCGTAAGTTACAGATAGCCATCAGTGCGATACGAGGTGCTCTTAACACCGGTTACCACTGTGATACCGGTGAAGGCTATATTCTCTATAAAGATGGTTTCTACCAGCTCAATCCAGCGGTTACCATCCACACAGATGTGGAAGAATTTCTGGCCTTGTGGCAAGCCGGGCAACAGGTAGATGGAAGTGAGTCGGTAGCTTTCTATGAAAAAGCCTGTAACTTATGCATCGGCGCATTTTTAGTTGAGGATACGTATGCCGATTGGTCATTCGCTCGCCGAGAGCAACTGAAACAGATCTATTTTAGCATGTGCCGTGCTCTTGCTGAAGACTCCTTGAAGGCCGGACGCTATGAAGATGCTCTGAAACGCGCCAGTGAAATTGTCAAAGAAGACCGTTGTGACGAGCAAGCCCACCGGCAACTCATGCATATTTACTCCGTTCAGGGCCATCGCAGCGAAGCTCTGCGCCAGTACCAGCGCTGCAAACACAACCTCGCTGAAGAACTAGGAGTATTGCCCTCCCCAGAAACCACGAATTTACTGCAAACCCTCCTGACGAATGTATCCTCTCCCACAGAGAAAATAGAGCGAAAATAGAGCGAAAATAGAGCGCCTCGTGCTAATCTCATTGGTAAAGGTATCTCTATAGCACGGAAAGGTGAACATATGCAACCTCTAGTTCACCCCGCTCATCACGCAATACTGGCGTATCCATGATGGGCAGTGGAACATTCTCCTTCATCATATCCTTCTGGCACGACGAGTTGGTGAGCGCTACTCATTTGAAGGTGGTGCAGGTTGATACGGGTGAAGAGGTGCAGTTGAGCGATGGCAGCTTTCTGCTACGTATCTCGCATGCTGACAATGCCTCGGCGGAACGCTGTCTTATTCGTCACCTCGCAAGCGGACAGGAAGCCTACGTGCAAGGGGGAGCTAAGCTGCGTACCTTTATTAAAACATGTTTGTTGAACAATGGAGTATCTGGATCTGCCACTACAAACATAGTAGAGGAATGAGGGTCATGGAACTCTTCGAGAGCGGACGGGAGCACCTACGTCTGTATCGAGGAGAAGACGACGAACCCCTACCTCAATCAGTGGAGGCACCATCACCGGGTGCCCTCTCAAGAATGGAGGATTTTCCCAATGCCTGTCCAACCTACCTATCCGGGCGTGTATATCGAAGAGATTCCAAGCGCTGTACGCACGATCACAGGCGTGAGCACTTCAGTAACCGCATTCGTGGGACCAACGAAACGTGGGCCTGTCAATAAAGCATCAATGCTCTCAGCCTCAGTGATTACGAACGCTACTTCGGGGGCCTGTCTTCAGATTCATATGTAAGCTATGCCGTCAATCAGTTTTTCCTCAACGGCGGTACGAATGCATGGATAGTGCGGCTCGCCCTCAATGCTGCCGCTGCCACCATGACATTGAACGATGAAGATGGTAATCCCGCGTTGATCGTCAATGCACTTGAATGAGGGTACAGATGGTAATGATATCCAGGTACTCATCGATCATAATACCATTGACCCCGCTAATTTTAACATCACCTTCAACTACACCTCCAAAGATGATCCGTCGGATAGTACGTCTGAAACATTTAAAAATGTCTCGCTTAATCCATCAAGTGCGCGGTTCGTTGGTGATGCCATCAACGATATCTCGCAACTCGTAACCGTCACCGAAGTTCCTCCTCCGGCTCCCCCGACACCTCCCGCAACCACAAGTGGAAGTGGGGCCAGCGCCGCAAGCAGCGGATCAGGCAGCACTGGCGGTTCAGACTCGGGCAACACCGGAAGCGGCGGGTCGGGTTCAGGCTCAACTAGTAGCAGTAGTTCAGGTGGAGGAACAGGTTCATCAAGTAGCACCGCGCTCGTTCCTGCAACTCCCTCCCCGCGTTTGCCTGCCGTCTTGGGTACCACCGCTGGCGCACTTACCAGCAGCGCTTTTGCGGCAAAAGACCTCAATACGCTCCCTGATGCCACACACAACAGCTTTATGATCAGCCTTGATGGCGATACGCCCAGTCTGGTGACACTAGATAGCTCAGCTGCCGCTGGCACTGATTTAGGCGCAAAACTCAGCGATGTTGCTGGACGTATCCAGACCGCTGTACGGAAGCTCAAACCAGGTCTGCCCGCGTATAGAAAGTTCACTTGCACCGCGGACACTACAAATAACCAGCTCGTCCTCACCTCTGGTACAAGCGATGCAAACTCATCGGTAGCAGTCACCAAAGCAGCCTCCAATAGTATCGCCCAGGAGCTACACCTGCTCGACGGAGTCAGCAAGCCAGGTGGAAATCCCATGCTTACCGGCGGAAAGGCAGACCCGTTTACCACAGATCAGGCTTTTGACATCTACTTTGGTGACCAACTGAAGCGTGAAGGTATCTATGCCCTTGATGAGATTGATCTCTTCAATCTGCTCTGCTTGCCGGGTGTCACCGACCCTGGCATTCTCTCAGAGGCAATCTCATATTGCCAGTCTCGCCGTGCCTTCTTGATTGCTGATGCTCCACATGACCTCCCACAAGGCCTCGAACCCTGCTCATATGATCAAGTATATTACTGGACCTAATCTCCCCAAAGGTACCTTTGGGGAGTATGCTGCCATCTACTACCCCTGGGTCAGGGTTCCTGACCCGTTGAATAACGGCAAGTTGGCTTCTTTCCCACCATCTGGCATGATTGCTGGCTTGTATGCACGCACTGACAGTTCGCGCGGCGTTTGGAAAGCGCCTGCTGGTACCGAGGCGACGCTGCTTGGAGTTCGTGGGGTTGACTACCTGATGACAGACATGGAAAATGGCACACTGAATCCCCACGGCGTCAATTGCATCCGCATTTTCCCCGTCTACGGTCCCGTGTGTTGGGGAAGCCGGACGGTGAGCGGTGACGATCAGATAGCTTCTGACTACAAGTATGTGCCGGTGCGTCGCCTGGCTCTCTACATCGAAGAGAGCCTCTATCGAGGAACAAAGTGGGTAGTATTCGAACCGAATGACGAGCCACTCTGGGCGCAGATTCGCTTAAACGTGGGCGCGTTCATGCATAACCTGTTCCGCCAGGGGGCCTTCCAGGGCCAGACGCCAAGCGACGCCTATCTTGTCAAGTGTGACAAAGAGACCACAACTCAGAACGATATCAACCTGGGTATTGTGAATATCCTGGTAGCCTTTGCTCCCCTCAAACCCGCCGAATTCGTGGTGCTTCAGATTCAACAGTTGGCCGGTCAGATTCAGGTGTAATTCCCATATCAAAAGGAGGCAGGTCCATGGCCCAATTTACCGTAAATACTCAGCGCTTTGATCCATATAAGAACTTCAAGTTCAAGATCAAGTGGGATGGAAAGTACGTCGCGGGTGTCAGCAAGATTAGTTCCTTGAAGCGTACTACTGAAGTAGTGAAGCACCGCGAAGGCGGTGATGCCAGCAGCAGCCGTAAATCACCCGGACGTACTGAGTACGATGCCATCACGATCGAGCGCGGCGTAACCCACGACGACGAGTTTGAGAAATGGGCGAGCAAGGTCTGGCTTCAGGGCGCTGGCCTGGGCAAGGAAGTCGCTCTTAAAGATTTTCGCAAAGACCTGATTATTGAAATGTACAATGAGTCCGGTCAGTTAGCGATCTCCTACAAAGTCTTCCGCTGTTGGGTCTCAGAATATCAGGCCTTTCCTGATCTCGATTCCAACGCCAATGCTGTCTCCATTCAACATATCAAGTTGGAGAACGAAGGCTGGGAGCGTGATACTGCTACCACTGAACCAACTGAGCAGTCTTCTTAGGTATTCACTTGATTGAAAGATGATGCGTGCTTTAACAGGACAAGAGATACTGTACATCTGGGATAGCGGCCAGGGACAACATTCTTTAGACCGCGCTTTGACGATGCTACTCGTGGCTTTTCCTGAGACAACGCGGGACACATTGGCTCTGCTTAGCATCGGCCAACGGGATACGCTGCCTGTTGGCCGTTCGCGAACAAACCTTTGGCCCGCTGCTGTCCAGCATCGCGGTCTGCCCCGCATGTCAAGGACAGGTGGAGTTCACACTGAACACGTCTGAAATGCTGGCCGTGATAAATCAGGGCCCTACAGCACCAGATATTGAACCCGGTGAACAAGTCCATCAAATGACGATAGATGAGTACGAACTGCATTTTCGATTACCGAACAGCCTTGACCTCGTAGCTATCGTTGGTTACCAGGATGCCGTTCTGGCCCGTCACCACCTCCTTCAACGCTGTATCGTGCGTGCCAGTAAAGGCGGAGAAGAGATAGTGGCAGAGGACCTTCCCGAAAACGTTGTTGCAGCAGTAACAACACAAATGGACGAGCTTGATCCACAGGCTGAACTGCGACTTGATCTGAACTGCGGAGTTTGTGGTCATCACTGGCAGGTACTGTTTGATATCGTGTCATTTCTTTGGAAGGAAATCAGTATCAGTGCAAAGAGCTTGCTGAGCGAGGTACATACACTCGCGCTGGTCTATGGGTGGAGCGAGGCCGATATTCTATCCTTAAGCACAGTTCGTAGGCAATTTTACCTGGAGATGGTGACTAATGGCTGACTTTCTCATGCGCATGGCAGAGCGAACGCTTGGTCTACTGCCAGTAGTACAACCGGCTCTCAGTTCGAAGTATGCTCAAGAGTTGCCAGGCATCGCTATGCGGCAAGAACCAACAGCCATTAAATCCACTCCAGGCTTGGAACTGGAAGAAGAAGTGGTCGAAGATTGGGAGGGGACACCACAGCTTCCTCAAGCTCTTGATCACCTACCGTCCATACAGAGGATCCTGCCTGGAAAGCAAGCAACAAACGTTCCTCGACCTCTTGAGCCACAAGCAGGATATCCTCCAACTCCTTCAGCTCAGAGACAGCAAGATGAGCTGGCATTGCCATTTCGACATGCAGTTCATCCTGTACAAGGCACGAGCCAGGAAAGTCAATCATCTTCCCTGATGCCTCAATCACTCTCTGCAAGCAGCGAGAGCATCCCTCTTGGCAATAGTCCGGTAGATGCGATTTCAAAATCGGTTGACCCTCCTGTAATGCAGCCATCCATAGCCAGGTCTTCAACGAGAAACCCTGATACTCCGTCCAGGAGAGGAGCGTCTCCTGGACCTGCACAACCGAACCCGGTACAGCGCGAAAGAGTGCAACAGACGCCTCACCAAAACGATGCGGAAGCCACGCGTCTAGACACCCAATTCATTGGTTCTCCAAAAGAAGAGGATAGACCGTCATATCCAGACAATATCGTAGGGGCGCTGGGTGGGGAAAGCGCAATGGATAACCTTGTGTCCTCTCGCTCACTCTCCACGCATCTTCAGAGGAAGGATTTCAATGCTGAACCATCTACAAACATATCCACAACAGCAACGACTCCTTCAGAAGCTATGAGCGCACCTGACAGCTCTTCGCTGGTTGGGAAAATTCTTCCCGGAGGTAAAGAGGCAAGCAAAGACGTTAAGCTGGGAACGCATCTCATCGTTCCCTCGTCGTCATCTCCCAACGCAGCAACACAATTTCCTGCCCCTAATAGGCAACAACCCGGACAAAGTACACCAATTTCTACAGGCAGAAAGCCGGGTGAACGCTCTACAAGTGATGTTAGGATGCCAGAGCCATCAGACGGGGATTCACAGTCGATCATAAACGCTCACCCTGCACCCACTCAACCAGCCGCACGAAATCCTGGGTTTGCATCTGGGCTTAATGCCCATTGGACACAACCACTGGTATCCTCATCCTTGTCTGGAAATGAAGGGGGCCAATCGATTGTGCCCCCTTCCACTCTGCACTATCCTGCTGTGTCTGCTTTCAATGCAACTGAGCATGTCAAACCAATGTTACCTCGTTCACAGCCAACGCTACGCTCAGAACAAACGGAATTAACGCAATCGGAGAAGCGACCGGCTGCATCTGTCCCGCAAGACAACGCAATACCGACTATTCGGGTCACGATTGGACGTATTGATGTGCGAGCAGTTCCTTCTACTCCACCTGCGTCTTCCGCGACTACGAAGTCGAATCGGGCACGCCCAGCCCTTTCACTGAACGATTATCTGAAGCAGAGAAAGGGGGAACAGCGATGAGTAATTTTCTAGCCATAGCTACCGTGACCGCAACCCTGAAAGACCTCTTGCAGGAGGCTATGGGCAATGATGAGCCGGTTGCGCGAGTCACAACAGCCCGGCCGGACGATTCGGTAAGCGGTTCACCGGAAACAAGAGTTAATATCTACATGTATCAGGTGACACCTAATGCTGCCTGGCGTAATGCCGACGTAGCCACGCGCCGAGCTGATGGAACGGTAATCCAGCGCCCGCAAGTTGCGCTAGACCTACACTACATGATAAGTTTCTATGGCGACGAAAGCCAGTTGATGTCACAACGTATGCTGGGCAGCGTGGTCCGCACGCTCCATGCCCAACCATTTCTTACTCGTGATAGAATTCGTAATACCGTCGCCAACAGCGTCTCCAGCGGTACCTTCCCCTTCCTGGCATCTTCAAATTTAGCTGACGAGGTAGAACTGGTAAAGTTCTCGCCTCTACATCTTTCATTGGAAGAACTTTCTAAAATCTGGTCTGTGTTCTATCAGATTCCATATACGCTCTCGGTTGCCTATCAGGGAAGTGTCGTCTTGATTGAAAGCGATGATACCCCACAAGTTGCGCTACCCGTGCGAGAGCGTAACCTCTACGTTGTGCCTTTCCAACAGCCTATCATCACGCAAGTTGCGGCACAAACGGGAGCAAACCAACCTATCATTATTGATAGCACGCTGGTCATTACAGGTACGAAGCTGCGCGGGAGGGATGTTACGCTGGTCAGGTTTGGCGAGAATGATGTGCCTGTACCTGTCAAGAGCGTTACCGATACGACGATCAGTCTGGCGCTCTCCGATGCCGCTTCCAGCTTGCAGGCGGATGGGAATAGTTTGCAAGCGGGTGTGCAGGGCTTGCAGATCATCCACCAGCAGGTGATGGGCACGCCAGGAGTGACACATAAAGGTGTCGAATCAGATCTAGCGGCCTTTGTACTGCACCCCATCATCAATAAAACGAACGGCAATTACGATATCACCTCGGGTCCCGGAGATACCCCGAATACCGTAAATGTGGTTGTAAAGAATATCAACCCTGCTATTGGCAAAAGCCAACGCGTTGTGCTGATGCTGAACGAGTTTAATCCAAATCCCGCTCAGCCATTGCAACCATCTGGTCGCCTTCTCCGTGCCTACAATTTCGAGGCTCCATCAAGGGATCAGGCGAACGCACCGGATACAACAGATACGATCACTATTCCTATGAAGAACGTTGCGCCAGGTACATACCTGGTGAGATTACAAGTTGATGGCGCTGAAAGCCTGCTTGATGCAGACAACAATGGACGCTACAACGCACCACAGGTGACGATTTCATGAACGAAACAATGCCTAAAATGACCATAGACAACTGGCAACAAGCAAATCAACGTTACCTCTCGGCAGCGCTAGCCACCCTACGCAATAAACTTGAACCCCAGACCCCATCCATAGGGGCCGATTTATCGTGCCCAGCGCCGATGTATCGGCCCGACCCCGTTACACCCGAATCCGCTCTTGATGACAGTGTTATAGCAGAAACAATGTCTACACCTTCTGCACTGGAAACGCTGTGTACATTGTTCGGCCTGTCGCCCTTTGAGCGTGACATACTCCTTTTGTGTGCAGGTATAGAGCTTGATTCCGCCTTCCCTCGCCTATGTGCCACCGCACAGGGCGAGCCAACTCGGACCTATCCCACCTTCGGTCTTGCGCTTGCTGTCCTATCCGAATCGCATTGGAGCGCACTGGCTCCGAATGCAACACTACGTCACTGGCGCCTGATCGAAATGAGAGCAGGTTATGCGCTAACCACAAATCCACTAGCTATTGATGAGCGGATACTGCATTACCTCGTCGGAGTACAACACATGGATGAGCGTCTTGCTGGCATCGTTGAACCGCTGCATACAGCAAATGACCTGGTACCAACCCATCAAAAGCAGGTGGAGCGCATCGTAGCCGCCTGGTCGAGCGGTGCCGATTCTCAGGCTTTACCCATCATACAGTTGTGCGGCACTGAAATCGCGGCCAAGCGCAGCATTGCGGCAGCCGCCTGTGATGCGCTCGATTTGAATTTGAGTAGAATATTTGCGCACGTCATCCCTACAAGTGCAGGTGAACTTGATGCTTTGATCCGCCTGTGGGAGCGAGAAGCGGCGCTGAGTAGGAGCGCACTCTACCTCGAATGCGACGAAGTGGATACCAGTGAGGCTGGCCGGGAAAGAATAATTGACCGCTTTATCGAGTCCGTACATGGAATACTGATCGTATCCAGTCGCGAACGACGACATAGCATGCAGCGCTCAATGCTTGCCTTTGACGTGCGCAAACCGACTGTAAGCGAACAGCGCAGCACCTGGCAGAAAGCGCTGGGAAGTACCGCAGGTAACCTGAATGGAAAAGTGGAGATGCTCGTCTCACAGTTCAGCCTGAATGCATCGGCCATAACCTCTGCCAGCGCGGAAGTGCTGGGTCAGCTTGGAATGGAGGGCAATGCCCAGGCATTGATCAGTTCGGACGAACTCAGCAGGTTGCTATGGGATACCTGTCGCCTGCAAGCGCGTCCGCGACTGGATGACCTCGCACAGCGCATCGAGGTAGTCTCCACCTGGGAAGACCTGGTAGTGCCAGAACTGCAGCGCCAGACCCTACACGATATCGCGTCACATATCAGACAACGTGCCAGGGTTTACGAGACCTGGGGATTTGCCTCCAAAGGTGCGCGTGGCCTTGGTATCAGCGCGCTCTTTGCGGGAGCCAGCGGCACAGGGAAGACTATGGCAGCGGAGGTGCTCGCCAACGAACTTCGGCTCAACCTGTATCGCATCGACCTGAGCCAGATCGTCAGCAAGTACATAGGCGAGACGGAGAAAAACCTGCGCCGTATCTTTGATGCAGCAGAAGAAGGCGGCGCAATCCTCCTTTTTGACGAAGCGGACGCTCTTTTTGGCAAACGCAGCGAAGTAAAGGATAGCCACGACCGGTACGCCAACATCGAGGTGAGCTACTTACTACAAAGGATGGAGACCTACCGTGGCCTGGCAATCCTGACAACCAACATGAAAAACGCGCTGGACACTGCCTTTATGCGCCGCATCCGCTTCATCGTCCAGTTCCCATTCCCGGATGCAGCCCAGCGAACTGAAATCTGGCAGCGCATTTTCCCGGTCAGCACTCCAACCAATGGACTGGACATGACGAAGCTCGCCAGACTCAATGTCACAGGTGGAAATATACGCAATATCGCGCTCAACGCCGCATTTCTTGCTGCAGACGCAGACGAGCCTGTACGCATGAAACATCTACTCCGCGCCGCCCGCAGCGAATACGTCAAACTAGAGAAATCCTTGACCGAGACAGAGATTGGAGGATGGGTATGAAGCAAAGGCAAAGAGCGGCACAGAACATCGAACTGCACATCGAAGAACTCGTTCTGCATGGCTTCTCGCCGCGAGAACGCTACGCCATCGGCGAAGCAATACAACGCGAACTGACCCAACTCTTCGCCGAGCAGGGCATACACCCCTCGCTCAACCAGGAACGCA
>CAVZTX010000006.1:0-256735 GCA_963778375.1 uncultured Chloroflexia bacterium
GGACCCTACTCGTAATTGGGAGGTGTGCAATCAGAGGCGGTGATTCCAATGATTTTTTTAAGTACTCTACTACGTAAAAGCATTTATGATATCGAGGGGAAGCGACTAGGCACTTTACGTGATATATGTGTGTCGCTTAATGAAACGTTTCCGGCTGTGACTGCGATACTAGTGCACTCTTCCTCTGGCAATGGCGCTATGATTATTCCCTGGTCGCAGGTACATAGTATTGAGGAGGAGCAGGTACATTTGACGGTGAAGCAACAGCGAGTAGCTTCCTATACACTTCAACCCGATGAACTACTGCTGAGTCGCGATATCCTGGATAAGCAAATTGTGGATACGCAAGGGTTTCGCGTGGTTAAAGTTAATGATCTGAAATTGGCACAAATCAAGGGGACGGCGCGGCTGATCGGTGCCGATATTAGCTTTAGAGGATTGCTGCGACGTCTGGGTATACTCGCACCGGTCGAGGTACTCGGTCGGGCGTTGCCAATGCGTCTTTCCGAGCGAATCATTACTTGGAATTATGTAGAGCCGATCCAGGTTGTCAAGGTTGGGACCGGGCAATTGACACCAGCGTTCGCGGGTGCCGGTGTAGGGGCTGGCGGTACTATACCGCAAGTACAACTTAACGTCAGTCACACCAAGCTGGCTGATCTACATCCCGCGGATATCGCGGATATCCTGGAGCAACTGGACCTTGAAGAGGCGGGAGCTGTCCTCGGTCGATTGGATACCGAGACAGCAGCCGATACATTGAACGAGATTGAGACTTCACGGCAATATGAGCTATTGAGCGAACTTGATCCTGAACGTGCCTCTGATTTGCTGGAGATGATGCCACCTGACGATGCTGCTGATATTCTGGCGGATATTCCGCAGGACAAGGCCGAGCGGTTACTGAACCTTATGCCTGCCAATGAGTCTCAGCCAATTCGTGAGCTACTGCGATATGGTGCGGAGACCGCAGGCGGCATTATGACAACCGAGGTGCTTTCGCTCTCGCAGAACCTCAGCGTTGAAGAGGCACTGGCTTACCTGCGCCAGCACTCCGCGCACTTAGAGATGATTTATTATCTCTATATTGTTGATGATCAGCAGCACCTGGTTGGGGTTGTTTCGCTGCGAGAACTTGTGGTGGCCGAACAGGGAACCGTGTTGAGAGACTTGATGGATCGTGATGTGATCAAGGTAACTACCGATACCGATCAGGAAGAGGTTGCACGCGTTATTGCCAAGTATGATCTGCTAGGCGTTCCGGTCGTGGATGAGAATAACCGCCTGGTAGGGCTGATAACTGTGGATGATGTAATCGATGTGCTGCATGAAGAGCAGGCAGAGGATTTTTCTGAAATTGCCGGGGCTAGTGTTGAGGAATTTGAGGAGGAGGAGCATTTTTCGCTGCGTGCAGCCATGAGCCGGGCAATCTGGCTGGGGGTGAATATTGTAGCGGGCTTTCTACTGGCACTCATTCTCTATCAGATGCTTGGGTCGGTGCTCACCATAAATGCTGCCCATGTTTCGACTTCGGGTTTCATGGCCGGGTTACGTTCTCCTGTTGCACTGGGTGGCATTGTCTGCTTGCTGCCAATGCTATTGCTTACGAGTGGTAATGTGGGTTCACAGGCGCTGGGCGTGGCCGGATGGCAACTTCGTTCCAGTGGAGGTACCGATTTCTGGCGTGGCATTTTCCGCGAACTGCGACTGGGTACGATTGGGGGCGTACTTGCAACGGTGGGGATAGGTTTGCTAACCTGGGCGATCTTTCATTCGTTGTCCCTGGCATTGGCTATCGGCTTGAGCACTGGCTTTACACTACTGGTTGCGGCTATATGTGGCCTGGTTTTCCCAACGTTGCTGCAGCGCTTACGTCTACGCGGTAGCCTGATCAGCTCACCGTTGATTGGTCCGATTATTGCGGTGATTAGTTTGAGCTTTTTTCTGGTGGTGGCATTGTGGTTGATTGATGTGATCCATGTGAGATGATCTACATCAATTGGGATACATCGATTTCTGGTGGGAAGTTCATGGTGTCCATATCGCCGGACCAGAAGAGCTGTTTCATCATTTCAGCAACGGCGTAGAGAAGGTGTTGTAGGGAGGCTTCACGTGTGTGTTCAAAGGCGGGACTTCCGGTGTAGTTTGCTACGCCTGCAAACCAATTGTTGATAGGCATGCGTTCACTGAGTCGAACGAGGTACATTTCCATTTTCAGAGTGCCATGTTCGATGGGTACCATGATGCGGAGTTGCGGTAGATGGTCGATGATGTCCAGGCGGTAGGAGACGCCGTAGTGGTCTCGTGATGCTTGAAAGATGGAGACTTCTGGGATGGCGTTTTCGTGATGATAGTCCTCGTGTTCTGGACGTTCCATTTCTACTCCTAAATCTGCCAGGAAGTTTTCAAGTTGATCGTTGATGTTCATTTGTGTTTCCTCTATTTTTGAAAAGGACGAAAGATTGCCCGCAAGGGACTCCTAACCGCTTCCCCTCATCCCCTGCCTCTACACTTGTGGGTTGCGCCTTTACTATGATGCCGCTTATCACGCTATTCTCATGGGGTAGTAAGAAAGCGGAAAAATAGCGCAGCGAAGCGGAGCGTATTGTAATTCACTGGACAAGGCCAGCAATTGTCGATACAATCAAAATATGCAGAACTTAGAACCACAAAAATTGGTAGAGGCAAGTCCAGTGTTTCGCGGCTTGCAGCCAGAGGAAGTTGCGGCTATTACTGAGCGGCTCCAACCTGCGCATTTTAAGCGTGGGGTACGCATTATGGAGCGGGGTGTCTGGCATGGTCAGTTACATATAATTGCTGATGGGCAAGTGAGTGTCTTGTTGCAAGAGGGTACTGATGATGTCAATGGGACAATGGGAGCAGGGAATACAAGCGAGAGGGGTTTGAAGGGCGCAAAGGATATAAGGAATATGGGCGGGAAGGGCGCAATTAATCGCACTTCTACATCGGTTGCGCAATTGGGACCGGGGGAGTGCTTTGGGGAGATGTCGCTGATTACAGGCGAGTTGCCCACTGCTACGATACGGGCTGAGCAGGATACAATGCTCTGGTCACTGCCCCAGGCGGATTTTCTGGCACTGATGGGGAGTTGTCCTACGCTGCTACAAAATATCAATGCTATTTTGTCGCGACGATTGGCACGCACTAACCAGCAAATTCTGGCGGATTCTACCGCCGAGTGGGTCTGGCTTGCTCTTGTTGATGAAAGGGGAGCTTCGCCGGTAGAGCGGTCATTGACTGTGCATATTGCAGATGCGCTAGCAGCGCGCACCTTCAAGCGGGTACTGATGCTTGAGTTTTGTGGACAGGATGAGGCTTTGGGACCGCACTTTGCAAGATATACAGGGCAGATGCGTCCTGATCTGGTAGCATGCACGCGGGATTCTAACAAGCTGCAAGCGCATAGAGCACCTACTGTCTCATCCGAGGGTGAGCAGTACGCGGCATTTGCAGATAGGGTGTCCGCAAGTGACGAGGCACCGACAGAAGACAGGGCGTCCGAGGCACCCAGGGCACCCGAGGACCAGGGCACCCGCAAGGGGTGCCCCTACCATATACGAGGCAACAGCCAGTAGACGCGAGGCATTAGACGTGTATGCGGCATTCGCGGCGTTGGCGGGGAATTCGGAGCAGGTGGGTGAGTTGGATAGTGGGATATTGGCATCACTGGTTGATCTTGCGGCTTGCTATGATTACCTTTTGCTTGTGACAACGCCTGCTACTCCGGCTGGATTGGTACATGCGATTGCTGAGAGGTCTACGAGGGCGATTATTCTCGTTTCAGCAAATGGGGAGGAAGCTGGTAGAGGCAGATTGATCGCACCGATGGCTGATATATCAGCTGGTTTACATTCGCTGTCATCTTCGGTTTTCGTGACGCATGTGCCAGAACGTCCAACGATTGGTGTGCAGGATGGGTATAGCACCGAGTTGGGCTATAAGGTTGCCCATCTTCTTCCTGCCGATGAGCCTTTACTTGAACGGTGTTGGAAAGAGCAGGTGACGCTGCGGCAGTTGGCTGTGAGGAACACAATTAGGGTGGATGCATTGCGTCAATCCTCGATTGATTGGCCAGATTTGACGAAGGCTGTGGATTTTGTGGCGCGGCATATTGCACGTCAGACGGTGGGGATTGCTTTTGGCGGTGGGGGCGCACGTGGCTTTGCTCATCTGGGTGTGCTGGAACAATTGCTTGATCATGGTATCCCGATTGATTATATTGCGGCTTGTAGCAGTGGCATCATTACTCCTGGTATGTATTTGATGGGCAAGACATTTGCCGAGAGCGAAGAGATTTTTCTGAATATTCAACGTCATATTGTGCAGTGGAGATTTCCTCGTACTTCTATTTTCTCCAATAAGGGATTGAAGCGCATGCTGCAAGAGATATGCGGAGCGACGCGCTTCGAGGATTTGACGACGCCTTTTGCGATGGTAGCAATTGATCTGACGACACGGGCAGGAGTGGTGCTGGATCGTGGACCAGTCTGGCAGGCGGGGCTGGCAAGCGTTGCGCTTCCGGGTATTTTCCCCCCGGTGATAGTTGGTGAACATATCTTGATGGATGCGGGGATGCATGACCCGGTGCCAATTCGGCTGGTGCGGCGCATGGGGGCTGATATTCTGCTTGCATCAGAGCTGGGAGGGCAGGAGCCTCCTTCGCTTGAGAGCGCAACGGCGTGGCTGGAGGAGGCTGGAGAGGATCACTCGAGGCAACGGCGTTCGCCGCATATCATTGACTTGCTGCTGCGCACCTATGATCTGACAATGGCGACGATTGGGATGCATAGTATTCGCGAGGCAGATGTTGTTATTCGCCCTAAGCTTCACCGTGTCTCATTGCGCCAATTTTCTGAAGGACGTAAGTTTGTGGCAGCCGGGCGTGAGGCGGTTGAGCAGGCGCTACCAATATTGCGGCAGTATTTGCCGTGGGTGAGGTAGATGTTACCCTCCTGACCGTTTGACCTTGTAACCCATCCCGGAAATCCATGAGATCCAGTACCGATGAGAGGAAGACCATATGCAGCAAGACCGGCTTGTGTATTCAACCGATGGTGGGCGCGTGACAACGTGCCCCACCTGCGGATTGCCATATAAAAAATGTCGATGTTCTCAACCGACACAACCGACTCGGAAAAGCGATGGCATTGTGCGGGTGATGCGTGACCGGAAAGGGCGCGGCGGGAAAACCGTCACAGTAATCGATGGGGTAATGGGAAGTGAGGCGGAGCTGACGACGCTGGCACAACAACTCAAGAAGTTGTGCGGCTCTGGTGGCACCATCAAGGATGGGAATATCGAAATCCAGGGAGACCATTGTGAGAAAGTGATGGCGAAATTGACCGAGATGGGATATAGGGTGAAACGTGCTGGTGGGTAGGAGTTGTCACAAGAGGTATATCTAACGCTCTGGCAAAGCATTGTTCTACACAGCATCTTACTCACATTCCCAGAACAAGGTATGGCAAGGTCGGATTACAAGACCCCACTTCAAGAAGAAGATCACCCTTTATGTACCGGAAGCAGTCATAGAACAGATGAAACAATCAGCAAATAAACACTATCACTCATTCGATGACGAGGTGATTTTCGGCTTGGAAGCTTGGCTTACCTACTTCTGGAAAAATGCAAATACGCCCAAATAATGCTCCTACCTAGGTCAGAAACCATAAATTGTACGAAGTGCAACTTTTATCTTCAAGCGTAATTATCTTCACCTCGAAGGCGGTTTTACAATACCATACCGATTTTGGCTCTCCCGCAGAAACTGCACTCAGCAGTTGCAATCGTCCGACGATCATCAAGAAAGAGGTCCAGTAAGAATAAATCCTCCGTGTATGAGTGCGGAGACGTGTAGTTTCTCAGAGAGAGTGAAGATCGGTTTCACTCCCTCAATATTGCTGAGCATAGAAAATGCGAATGAGCCGAATTTACCGTAGCGTAAACACTTTCATGCTTGATAAAACGTCATTCAGCACAAAGGTATCTACTGAGCCGTGACACAAGGCCTATAAAAACAGCATTGTATCATCGGACAGTCATTTTCTCAGATGCTCAATCAGAGGTATATAGACCTCCCATGAACATCGTCGATATTGCCAGCGAAGGGTAAGTTGCCAGAACAAGGCCCTTACGCTCAGCATTTGCTCATCCTTCTCCTGATATCGTTTAATAGCATAAGGAAGAAGACTTATTGCAACCCAGAACCAAATCATGTGCATCGTTCTACTCCTGTGAAAACGATGATGCATCATCTTTGTCAGTATCTTGATCGATCGTTCTTAGCATAACAGGGGGGATGCGGAATAGACTTCCGCATCGAATTATCTTGTTGCAAGAAGGGGAAGTGTGGAAATGAGCACATCAACAGACCTTTTTTTCGGCGAACTGTTGCGCCGATTTCGTACACATAAGGGATTAAGTCAGAAGCAATTAGCCGAGAAGATCGGAGCTAGTCGCGAAGCAGTCAGCTTGTGGGAGCGAGGAAACTATAAGCCTGAGGTAGATACGATCCTTTATGAACTCGTGCGCGTTCTGGGCCTCACTGAGCAAGAGCAACATCAATTGTTCGAGGCATACACGATAACAGCTCTGACAACATCCTTTCATAATCCTCCTATAGAACGTAACCCCTATTTCACTGGCCGCAAGCCTGAACTAGCGAGCCTTCATAAGCTTCTCATGGCAGGGAAACAGGTAGCATTGACCCAGGCAATTAGTGGATTGGGAGGGATTGGCAAAACGCAATTGGCTCTGGAATATGCTTACCACTATCAGAAAAGCTATCATGATATCTTCTGGGCTGTTGCTGAAACCTATAAAATCATTGATGGCATCTTATATCCGACTAGCAGCTATTCTGAGCTTACCTGAAAGTGATAAGCCAGATCAGAGCAAGGTGAAGCTAGCTGTTCAACGTTGGTTGAGTAAGCATGCAGGCTGGTTGCTCATTCTGGACAACGTTGAAAGCCTGAGCCTCGTACGCCAGTTTGTTCCAATAGATCGACAAGGTGCTGTGCTTCTCACTACACGCCGACAGGTCACAGAGCCAGTAGCACAAGCTCTTGAATTGGGATCATTGTCAGAAAACGATTGTATACTCTTTCTTTTGAAGCGTACAAAAATCCTCACCTTTGATATGTCACTTGAGGATGCGGTTGCCTGCGATATTGCTGATGCAAGAATGATCACACAGGCACTGGGAAACCTGCCTCTTGCACTTGATCAAGCAGGTGCATACATCTTAGAGACAAAGTACAGTTTGTCCGATTACCTAGATTTGTGGAAGAAGCACCAAGCTGAACTCCTGCGACGACGGGCAGGAGGGGAAATACCTATCGACCATCCTGAATCTGTCGCCACTACTTTTACGCTCAATTTTCAACAAGTCCAACAACGGAGCGAGGTTGCAGCCGAATTACTGCGGATATGTGCCTTTCTTGCTTCTGATGGCATTGGAGAAGAGATCCTCGTCCAAGAAGCCAGTAGACTCGGACCTACCTTGCAACCCCTTGGCTCTGCTGGCTTGGTGTTGAATCAAGCGATAGAAGTCCTAAGTACCTTTTCTCTGATCCAGCGTGACCCAAAAGAGAGAACTCTGAGCATCCATCGGCTGGTGCAAGCTGTGATCAAGGATGCTATGACTCAGGATGAGCAACGCCATTGGGCAGAACTCGCCGTACAAAGCATCAATGATGCTTTTCCAAGGCGAGGAGATTATACAACATGGCCTTTATGCCAACGCTATTTGCCACATGCTCAGAGCTGTGCAGAACTGATCAAGCAGTGGACCTTGACTTCAATGGATGCATTTCATCTGCTTGGTAAAACGGCAGATTATCTATACCAACGTGGACAATATGACGAAACGGAGCGGTTGCTTCAGCAATTACTGACGGTTCAGAAATCGATAGTAGAGCCGGATCTTTCAGATACGAACACTATAGTTATCATGAACAATATTGCAGGACTTTACCGTATTCGGGGAAGGTTTGCAGAAGCGGAAAAACTCTATCAACTGGCGTTAGGAATGTGTGAAAATATAAAAGAGGGCGTGCCGCCGATCTTTGTATCTATTTGCAGCGGCTTAGGAGTGGTTTATGAGAAACAGAGAAAGTTTTTTGAAGCTGAACAACTGCATCGACAGGCCCTAAATATTCACCTGCAACGAGGGGAAGAAACACTTGAAGTAGCGACTTGTCTTAATGACTTGGCAATGATTTATAAATATCAAGGAAGATTTCCAGAAGCAAAATCCTTATATTTAAGTTCTCTGGCAATTCGCCAGAAATTACTAAAACCAAATGATCCATTCCTGGCAGAAAGCATGAATAATATCGGAGCCCTTTATCGCTCATGGAGGAAGTACTCACAGGCCGAGGGGTATTATTTACGTGCGCATCGTATCAAAGAGCATATATATGAACCTGATCACCCACGTATGGCGACGAGTTATAACAACTTGGCGATAGTATATGAGGATCAAGAAAAATATTCAGAAGCGGAATCATACTATCAGAAAGCAATAGAAATCCTTGAACGGAAATTAGGGCCTGATCACCCAAACACGAAAAGTGCGTTGGCTTCTTACCGGAACTTGTTGAGGAAGATGAATAAAAGGAATTGAGCTTGAGTGGAAGAACGCTGGACGATTGCAACTGCTGAGCACAGTTTCTGCGGGAGAACCAAAATCGGTATGGTATTGCGTTTTTCCCCTGTACTTGACAGCCAAACTTATAAACAAGCAAATAGTCCTGGAATAAAATATGAGCGGAAAAGAAAGCAGGTGTTATTAATGCCGACCTACAAATATTGTACGACATAAGATATATATCGGCTTTGCAATCTATTGACACATTTAGCAGAAGTAGGTTAAGATATTGTATGAAGTGAAAGATAAGTATATAGATATTCAGCAAGGAATACACTCAAATAGTTTCGCACAGTGGTCATTTCAGGAAGTGAATAACACCTTAGAAAAATTTTGCGTGCTTTCTTTCTAAAGCAGAGGTGAATTGTTATGGCCAATAAGCAAAGAAAACGTCCCGGGAAATCTAAACCACCACAACCTCTAATTATACCCCAGCAACCGCAATCAGGACAATCTCAACCTCAATCTGGGTCTCACCAATACTCTAAAAATCACTGGCGCCTGATCACGTTTTTTTTGCTTGTTCTAATAGCCCTAGTATGGATTATTGCTAGTATTTTAAATGCTCCATCGGTGATCTATAACACTTTTTATGCTTTCTTCGCTGTGCTTGGAGTAATACCTGCTTGGCTCGCAAGCATTTCTCCTTTATCTCCTTCCAAAGGAACTAATAATGTGCCAAAGAATGTTAAAGAACTGTCCCTGAAGAACATATTACGAAATAGTAAAGTAAGGACAGGTGCAATCTTTGCGGTACTTCTTCTTATTGGCGTGATTTTAGCTACCTCATTTCTCCGTACTCCCCACCAAATTTCGACTCGAATCACAACTCGAACCCCAACTCCAGTTTTTATACCAACTCCCACACCGACTCCCACAGCAACCCCAACTCCGGCTCCAACTCACCCCGTTATCGCTGTTACTAGTAATTATCAACAAGGCGGATTTCCAGTCGGTGCTATCGCAACAACTTTCCAGGTCAATGGTAAGCAATTCTCTCCTTCAACTTCTATCACAATCTTCCTTGATGGTGTTCCTGTTCCAGATAATACAAAACGGATAGTTAGTAATTCAATAGGCATTTTCGCTACTAGTTTAGCAGTGACTTCTGCTTGGAAGCTGGGATTACACCTTCTAACCGCTCAAGATACAAATAGAAATACAACACAAACTGGTATTAAAATAGTGATAGTGACACAAGGAGAAGCAGGAACTCCTGGGCCAAACGGCTCACCAACAGATGACGCTACCTTCACAGTTATTGCTAGTGTTCATAATCCTTCTAATGTTGGGTTTAGCATGATTTTGACGGTCTCTAACGGAATTGTATGTGATAATGAAAGGGACAATGGCCAGCAACAAACAGGCACAGTAAATTTAGATAATGCGGAGACTGACACTTACACTGCGACTTACAAATGTAATGGCATGTATAAAATGGGCAGATTAAGTTATACGGAGACGACTACAAGTATCTCATTTATGGTTGGCGATGACTCATGCTCAGGGAGCCCACCATATGTCAATCTCATGTTAATAGGTGTATTCATGAGTGATAATCAATTCGTTGGAACTTCTTCTTCGGATAGCTACAATATTGACTGTGGTTTTTTTCGTAGATCTTATAATATACCACCCTTTTCAGGGACTTGGACAGGAACAGTAAGCAATACTTGATATTATATGTTCAAGTTACAAGCTAAAACTGTATCAGATTTTAGTTTGTACTCGCTAAAACTGTACCAACGAAATATGCTTCCTATATCGCAGAATGGCGCGTATACGACGCTCGAAAACTTGATCTGGGGCTATCGGCTCTTACAATTCCTACCCTCTAGTATGAAAATTTGTAGGTCATGGGATAGTGTTGGATTTGTAGGATACATTTGCCTACTACTCCGCTAAATGCCAGGCAGCTAGAATATCACTATTTCAAGCGTATAGATCAGTCCAAAGGAGACGAGCAACCAATTTGAAGACAACTGACTAGCAATACCAGGAGGTCGTCCCACAGTTCTCTCATTTGACGTTTATAGATCAACTGCGTGTGCTGACTAACTCTGGGCTGGTATCTGTGCTGAGGAGTCCAGTTGCTACGCGGCGAAGGAGCGTGGCAAGTTCTGCTTCCTGTTCGGGGGACCAGCCGTCTAGAAGTTCGGCAAGGCTGTCGTGATGGGCGGTGGCTAGTTTGTTGAACGTTTGCTGTCCGGCAGGGGTGAGTTGAAGTTGACCTGCTGCCTGTCCATCTGCTTGTGGCGTTACTGTGATCAATCCTTCTGGGTAAGGGATTCTATGGAAGGACGAAGTTTTTCGTCTGGCACACTGAGCCGCTTTGCCAGGTTGTCCTGGGAGATGGGCTGTTGTTCCTGGATGCGGAATAGGAGCCAGCAGGAGAGCGGATCGAGGGCAACTCCGGCACGGTCCGCGAGGCGGCGATAGATGAGGTACATGCTGTCACGGCTTGCCAGCACATGAAGCGCCCGTTCGATCTCATCCTGCGAAGAGCGGGCTGCTGGCATGGCGAAGGTATGTCCGACGTCGGTCGCCTGGGCTGTCGTGCGAAGTCGTACCTCGGGTAGGAGCCAGGTCAGTAGAAATGCGACGGCGGCGATTGGCGCGGCTACCAGGAAAACCGTTGTGAGTGATTGCGCATACGCATGCACAAACTCAACGCGTAGGGCTGACGGCAGCCGCTGGATTGCGGCAGCATTCTCCCCGTTGCTTATATTAAAACCAGGTGGTAATGAGGAGGCGAGAGAAGAAAGATGGGAAGCAAGCAAGTTGGAGAAGATAGCGCCAAAGATGGCTGTTCCGAACGAGCCGCCAATAGAGCGGAAGAAGGTTGCGCCGGATGTAGCTGCGCCAAGATTACGGTAATCAACGGCGTTTTGTACGGCGATCACCAGCACCTGCATGACCAGCCCTAATCCTAGCCCGAGCACAAGCATATACAGTGAGGAGACGAGAATGCTTGTTTGCTCATTCATGCGCGAAAGCAGGAACAGGCCAAGCACCATTAATGCAGTCCCGACAATCGGAAAGGCCTTGTATCGACCCCGACGCGTGATGAGCTGGCCGCTGGTGATAGAGGTAGTAAGAACACCAAGCATGAGCGGCACCATGCGCAGGCCAGAAATGGTGGGCGATGCACCATTGACCACCTGGAGAAACAGTGGTAGATAGGTTGTCGCGCCAAAGAGGGCAAACCCGACTATAAATCCAATCGCACAGGCGAGTGAGAAGACTGCCGTGCGGAAGAGTTCCAGCGGCAACACAGGTTCGGCAGCATGCTGCTCAGCGATGATAAAGCCGATGGTGAGGACTACTGCCGCGATGGCGAGAAGAATAATGGGGGCTGATCCCCAGGCATAGACGGTACCACCAAGGGTGGTGAGCAGTACAAGGCTGGTTGCCGCGGCAGCCAGCAGAACGGTGCCGAGATAGTCAATCGTGTGGTGACCTCGTTGACCTGTGGCTGGTAGGGCAACGGCAATCACGCCAAGAGCAATTATGCCAATGGGAAGATTGATATAGAAGACCCAGCGCCAGGAGAGGGTATCGACAAAAAATCCGCCAAGTAGGGGTCCGGCGACGCTTGAGAAACCGTACACTGCACCAAACACGCCCTGATAGCGTCCACGCTCACGGGGAGAGACGACATCGGCAATAATAGCCTGGGCGAGAACAATCAGTCCACCTCCGCCCAGCCCTTGCAGTGCGCGAAAAATAATGAGTTCGGCCATGTTCTGGCTGATACCACACAGGGCAGAACCGACGAGGAAGAGGACAATCGTCATCTGGAAGAGGCGTTTACGCCCGTAGAGATCACCCAGTTTGCCCCAGAGCGGTGTGGAAGCAGTTGAGGCAAGTAAGTACCCCGTGACTACCCATGACAACTGATTCAGCCCACCAAGATCGCTGACAATCGTTGGCAAGGCAGTTGCTACAACCGTCTGGTCGAGTGACGCGATCAACATTCCGAGCATAAGCCCGCTGAATACTATCCATACCCTGCGCTTATCTGCTGTTTGCTCAACATGTGCCTGCGCTACAGACATGATATGCACTCCTTTTTAGCAGACAGAGTTTTATCAGAAAGGTTGAATACTACGGGCTTGTTAAAAATAACTTTCCGTGTTGCTGGTAATACGATTGCTTGCGCTTGTTTGAAGACAGGAGGTTATTTCTTTAGATATCAGAATGAAATGCTTAACCTTCCGGCAAAGCCAGTTTGGAAAATTGTATCACACGGGAAAATATTCGTAGACATGGCATGCGCAAAACCTAAAAACAACCTGTCTCCAATTTACATAAGCGAACGTGTAAAGCTATAGAAAGTATAAAGAAGATGAAGAGAAATGTAGAGATACATGTTAACGCTGGAACAAACAACGCTAGGACACTATCGCCTGCTACGCCGCTTGTGTCGAGGGGGCATGTCAGAAGTGTACCTGGCCCACGACGAACAAGAAGATCGCGATGTAGCAATTAAGGTGGTTAGTAGCCACTATGGCGATCTCGTGGAACGGCTTCAACGCGAAGCACAAGCAATTCGCGCATTGAATCATGAAGCAATTCTTCCAATCCTGGATTATGGTGAGGAAGGTTCGTGGCAGTATCTTGTGATGCCTTATATGGAGCATGGTAATTTACGTGCGAAACTGGCAAATGGTCCCTTGTCACTTGAAGAGGCGGGAATAATCCTCAAACAAATCGCAGGCGCTTTGCAGTGCGCACACGATCATGGCATTCTCCACCGGGATATTAAGCCCTCAAATATTTTGCTTGGGGATGAGCAGCGAGGTATATCTGGCGGATTTTGGTCTGGCTAAGGGGGTAGACCAGCAGGAGAGGGATATCACCCAAACTGGATGTTTGATTGGTACACCTGAGTATATGGCTCCCGAACTGGCGGAAGAAGCTTTCAGTAAGAGCTGCGATATCTATGCGCTGGGTGTATTGCTCTATCAGATGGTTACGGGGCAGATGCCGTTTACGGGCAGCACACCTTTGTCGGTGTACTGGAAACACATTCAAGAGCAGCCAGTCGTTCCTTCGCTTCTCAACCCGGCCATCCCGCATTCTGTCGAGGAGGTTATCCTCTGTGCACTGGAAAAGGATCCACGGCGACGCTTTTCGAGTGCAAAGGAATTGGCCGATGCCTATTTGCAGGCAATTCATGGCGCTCCCACAAAACCTATCAGGATACGTGTGTTGCCATTGGTGCAAGGAGGGTTGGTTGATACATCGGTAGTTGGTATGTTACATCGTTCGGGAGGGATGATGGGAGCGCGGCACAATAGTTCGAGGATGCTTGCGGTTGCAGTCCTGTGCGTTTTTATGGTTGTGTCTTCGCTCTCGCTTGGCTTTTTCGTCTCGCAAAGGGAGGGGCAGGATAAGGCATCTGGAATTCTGGGAGCAAGCGTGCAATTGCCACTCCTCGAGAAGACGCAACAGAGAAATCCTACTCCTACGCTGGGGGAGCCTCCAACCACATCGGTGATTGAAGATGCTAATAATGCACAGTCGCTTCCAGTGCATGTGCAAGGGCCACCAAGGAAAACGCCGCAGAATCAGAGACCGAACCATAAACCTAAGCACCACAAGGGAGATGCAACAAGCCCAACGCTTAAGTGCGGATCTGTGCCTATAGGAATAGACTTAGAATGCGGACCAAATTCTAACGGCGTTGAGAGTGGTGCTCCGGTTCTAGGTTGACATTCATTGATGGAGGTGCCTATACTGCCTCCAAAGGTGCTCATCGAACGGATACCCAATAGGGTTCTTTTACCCAGCAAGCTATGCTAATTTGAAGGATTAGAGAAGTTGAGGAAATGCCCGGACTAGAAGGAACAACTTTAGGCCGCTATCGTCTTATGCGCCGTTTAGGGCGGGGTGGTATGTCAGAGGTCTATCTCGCCTATGATGAGAGCATGCACCGTGAAGTCGCGATCAAAGTGGTCAGCGGCAGCTATGCCGATTATCTCGCACGCTTTCAACGCGAGGCCGAGGCCATAGGAAGGTTACATCACGATCATATTTTGCCCGCCTATGATTATGGTGAAGAGGGGCCGTGGCATTATCTCGTGATGCCGTATATAGGGCATGGCACGTTACGTGATCGGCTAGAAAGTGGGCCTTTGACGCTGGAGGATGCTGGGGAGATGCTTGAGCAGGTTGCCAGCGCTTTACAGGCTGCTCATGACGCGGGCATTGTGCACCGTGACATCAAGCCTTCAAATATTCTGCTACGCGACGACCACTATTCCTATCTTGCTGATTTTGGGCTGGCGAAGGCGTTGGAAGGTGGAAATGATCTGACACTGACGGGGACCTTGCTCGGAACCCCTGAATATATGTCCCCCGAACTGTCGGAAGGTCCCGCAACTACGACGAGTGATTTGTATGCGCTCGGTATTTTGCTTTATGAAATGGTGACCGGTCGGGTGCCATTTAGCGGCGAGACACCTATCGCAGTCTACTGGAAACAGATTCGAGAACAGCCGACACCGCCATCCCGTCTCCAACCAGATCTTCCTCGCTCGATCGAGCAGATCATTCTACGGTCGTTGGAGAAAGACCCGAGCCGTCGCTATCCAACGGCTGTGGCTCTGGCTCAGGCCTATTTAACCGCGCTTGCACAAATTGGACGTGCAAGGATGGATATATGGTCAGCCGAGGATCGTTTCTATCAAGATGAAATGCCATTAAGCTACGATACGACAAGAATTCAAGAGACCGATTCATCGGCGATGGGCACAATCAATCGGCCCCTCTATTATCCGGGTGGCAATGCTTTGCCACAAGAAGAGAAGTTGGTGCTGCCGGGCAATCCGTTGGATGAGCCAACTGCTATTCCTGCGGCAAGAAATAGGAGTGGGATTCGCAATAGAATCAGCACCTCCTTTAGAAGAAATCGGTTCAGATCGGCTGCTTCGCAGATGCCTGGACAGACGAGAAGAGGAGCAGTGTGGGAAGCGCGGGAAACACCTGATTGGGCCGAAGATGCGGCAGCGCAAACAATAGTGCAGCCGCCAGTTAGACCTATACCACAGCAATCGGCTTATCCAACGCCTCCTGCTTACCCACAAGCGGGCATAAGGCCTTCCCCTGCGATCAATGCCGCTCCTGCCCCTACGAGTCGTCCCCCGCAACGATCTACACCACCTCGTCGGCGACGCAGGCCCAGCCCTACATACATTGGTGGCATCGTGGGAATAGTCGTGTTAGCGCTACTCATCATCGGTACTATCATTGGCTTAGCTGCTGCCTCTCATAGCACGAATTCGCAGCAGGGTACGGCAACATCGACCGTATCAACTAACGCTAGTGGGACCGCTGGTGCTGTCAACACAAGTGGGACGCAGCAGGCCCAGGCCAGTGCTACTGCCGGAGTTGCACTTACAGTTGTCAGTGGCACACCGACCTATGCGGACCCACTCAGCAGCAACCGCAACGGTTGGTCGAATGACGGTGCGCATTGTGCCTTTCTCTATGGAACCTATCACGTTCTGGTACAACAGCCGAACTTTCTTCAGCTCTGTAAGACGAGCGCGTTCATCATAAATAATGACGCAATTTCGGTGAATGTCTCGTTGCTCTCGGGGGATAACGTAGGCATGATTTTCCGCGTCAACGGCACGCAATTTTATGATTTTGAGATTAACAGAGCAGGGGAGTTTTTCTTCCGCCGTCATGATGCGGGCACAGGAGCAAATTACCAGTATCTGATTTCCTCTACAAAAAGCAGTGCCATTGCTTCCGGCAATGCAGTGAATAACTTGCTTGTCATTGCCAATGGCAGCGATTTCATGCTCTACATCAATGGAACGTTCGTTGGAGAGCAGCAGGATAACACCTATAGCAGCGGGCAGATCGGTTTAGTTGCCGGAACACTTCCGACCAGTATCAGCGCTGAGGGTAGCTTCTCTAACCTTAAGGTGTATAAAGTTTCATGAGAGCGCATTCGCGATTTGCAAAATCTGATCCTTGCTCAGATTGCCAGCAATGCGAATGCCTACGCCACTTTCCGTCCATGCAAGCGTTGTCGTGCTATTCTCCGTCGAAAGCGTGCCAGTTGTTCCACGTATACTGACCTGCTGGCCTGGGATATTGGGCAGGTTTGCAAGCGGTTTCCCTTCAGCAATGGTGAAGTTCATGCTGCTCATTGAGTAGTTTAGTGTGTAAATCTGGTTTCCAGGTGAGCCGAGGGCATCCACTCCCTGAAGCTGGTATGCCGTTTGAGAGCCTGGAATGCTGAACAGATGATAACCGGCCTGCTGTTCCGCCTGTGCAAGCGTTAGTGAGGTTCCATCGGAAGTTGAAGGCTGCTGTTGTAGAGGCAGAATTTTTGCACCGGTAGGTGGGACGAAGGTAAAGGTGCTGTCGGGTATGGGGGCATTGAGGACTAATGTGGGTAGATTCAAGGTTACCTGGCCAAGACCTCCAACGTTCAGGTTTACCTGCAAGGGGAGCATTGTGGTCTTATCGATATAGATATCACCATCGTAGTTGAAATTAGCAGGTTCTGCTGAGCCTGTTGTCGATGCCTGGCTTACTGTAGCTGTGGGCTTTGTAGCGTTCGATTGCCCCGACGGAACGACATGGATATCATAGGCAGTGTGTCCATTTATGTTTGTCGATGAAGCAGTGAGCGTTGCATCGCTATGTGTAAAGATGGTCTGTACTAGATTCAAGATAAATTGAGTCTGCCCACCGGCGTCGGAATTTGATCCAGTAGTCCCGTTCATGGGAACTGGTCCTGTATAAACAACATTCTTCAGCGGGTCATATTGCCAGATTTGCTTGCCGTCGGTGACGATTATCGACCCTGTTGGAATTTGTGCAACCGATGATGAAAGTACAACGGTGCGATATTTATCAGGTGCTACGTTCCATATCTCGGTGTTGAGGGTTCCGCTGAAAGCAGTGCCCTGGAGGGTGATATTGAAAATGCCATGCAGGGTTTTTGCCGTGGTGAGTTTTTGCGCTACCTGTGCCAGCAATTGCTGGCCCTGCGCAGGTATCGGCGTCGGAGATGGCGTGGGTTTCGTTTGTACCTGTGAAGTTCCAGAGCCTCCACAGGCTACGAGTAAAAAAATGCATAGGATGGCGAGAGATTTTATGGCAAGCATCAATGCTTTTATGATTCTCTGACGAAGGATAGGCATCGGATACTCCTTTATATCAACAGATGTTACTGTTTTGTTCATCGGGCCATTCATTTTACAACATTTAGGACGGAAATATGGTAAGCGCGATTATGAAGTTTACCAACCACTATCGATCTTGATTTGTCATGCTTCGCTTCGCTCAGGATGACAGTAGTGGCTTTGCCCGTTAAAATTCATCATCGCGTCCTATTGAGCTGTTATCTCGAATGTTGTGCTGGCAGATGGCGTTCCGGGTGAGGTGATGAGGACCTGAACTTGCCAGAGGCCACTCATGGGAAATTGAACAGAGGCGAGATAGAGGCCGTTGCCCTGAGAGTGAGCCTGTATCTGGTCGATGCCCATATCCATTGCTTGCATGGTACTTTGAAGAGTTATGTGCAGGTTGGAGGTGGGTTGCTGCGAACTAGTGAGCAGGACTTGTAGCGAGAGTGTCGTAGGACCTGTTGTGGGAGGTGGATTAGGCGAGACTTGCAGTGTAACCGAGTAAGGACCAGCTTGCTTCAATTGCACGGGAGCAGTAGGGTTGTGAGGGGTATCGTTGGCGGCAATCGTCCCAAGCCAGGTGAGGAGTATGAGGAAAGCGACGCCAAGCGCAATTGCTAACAAACCTCGCCTCATTTTTGACTCACAGGCACTTTCACAAACACGTTACTATCCTCTAGCCTTGCCAGGTTGTTTCCTCTGCCGGGGACTTCGTTGGAGAGCCGTTTTGGAGAGGAACCTTTACAAAGATCTTGCCATCCTGGTCTACCATGGTGTCCAGGCGAGGTAGGGAGGTGAGATACTGAACTAAACTTCCTGCTCCTTTGTCTGGCTTACCATACTCGGTGAAAAGTCCTCCGTGACAGGGACAATGATATTTGCGATCTGAACTCTGCCACTGTACGATACAGCCCATGTGTGTGCAAGCAGCGGACATTGCGATCACCTTGCCTTTATCTGGATCAACAGAGGCCGTATTCGTGTCGGTGCTCGAAGCATCGCTAGTATTACTGCCATCGTCAAAAATGACGTAGCCAACGATGCCATTGGCAGTGAAGGGCACTGCGTTACGACCAAGGGCAGGTAGCGTCGTGACAAAGTGCCAGGTTGTTGGAATATCCTTAGGAACCAGGGGAGGATTCCACTGGTTGTTTGCTACCTGCTTAGCTTCTAGTGCCCCTTCCACGCCTACTCCAACACCTGCGCCTATGACCAGCGAGGCCGCAGCGGCAGCACCGCCAGCCAGCAATGCACGGCGCGAGACACCTGTCCTCCTGTCGGGCTTCGATTTCCTATGGAGGAAAGGGAAGCGATAGTGCTGCTGTGCCGGTTGCTGCACCTGAGCGAGCTCTTGCTCAAGACGTGCCTGCAACTCGGCGGCAAATTCGGGGCGAGGCTCAGTTGCCTCGGGTGAGGCGGAGCGAAACAGCGCAGCCATTCGATAAATGTTGGCCTTCTCAGGCGTTACGTCACCCGGCGGATGAGCGACATGACCTGCCTGAAGCTCCTCAATATAGTGCTCTAGCTCCAGATAGTCTTCAAATCGTTCCTGATCTTCACCTGGCATGGCTTCTATTCTCCAAATTAGCCGGGCGACCACAAGGGATCGCCCCTACATTTCCTGGGTCATATGATTGTACCGGTGACAACGTGTTCAAGGTCGGCAGCGCGTTTAAGCGCACGGAATTGTAATACTTTCACGTTTGCTTCTGTTAAACCCATCCTTGCGGCTGTCTCTTTGATCGAGAAATTGAGCAAAAAACGGCAGGTTAAAACCTCCCGGTAGTGTGCGGGCAGTGCCGAAAGGATGCGCTGCACGCGTTCTGCCGGTCCACTACTGATGAGGGAAGGTTCTTCATCAACCGGGCCTTCCCAACCCGCCTCCAGCAATTCATCGAGTGAACTGGCGGATACACGATAGTGGGCTCGCCAGTAATCAGCGATAGTTGTACGTGCGACTTGAAACAGCCACTTTTGCGTACTTTGCGGACCACGCTCGGTATCGACTCCACGTACTGCTTTCATAAATATTTGTGACGTCAGGTCTTCGGCCTCTTCGCGGTTCCCTACCTTGCTATAGACGTAGCGATAGATCAGGCCGAGATTCTCCTGATAAAACGTCTGAAATTCCTGCACATCAGCTCCCCGAGCAGCAACTTGTTCTGCGGCGGCAAGGTTGGTTCTCGTCGGCTCCCCCTGCCCAGCATTCATGTATTGACTGCGCCGTGTACCCACAATGTACTCCCAACCAGGGGCACGAATAAATCGCAACTCCCAGGTGCTTCAGGATCATACAGCTCCAGACCAGCGAAGCGCAGCGGAGCGTATTTCAATATTGCAAAACGCCAACCGAGCGCTTCGCTGTACATTACTACGCTTGTGGGTTACACCGGCATGTAGGGGCAGTGCCTTGCGCCTGCCCGGCCTGCTGTTACATTTTAACCGATTGTGTGGGGAATTGCTACTGTGATTTGGAAGTTACTTTCTTACGTTTGCGCGTTCTCCTACAGTGCAGTATAATAACCTTACAACGTCTACTAAACTAGATCAGCACAATGAAGTACTGTGTTAGCTATGGCGTTGCCCAGCGAAGCGCTGCGGAGCGTATTTCAATGATTGAAGCTGAGAGCATGCTTATGGTGCTGTTGGGTTCACCAACCAAACACATCCACTTCCTTCGAAGTTAGCAAGGGTTTTGCCTATCCTGTTATTGTAGGGGCATCCCTTGTGGGTGCCCGAAGGCGAGAGCGGTAGAGAGCTTCGAGAAGAGCCTTCTACAGTCACCGGTAATGTATCTCCCTGTCTTCTTCCCCGTCTCCCGCCTCAGAATTAGAGGAGTTGTCATGTATAAAGGCCAATCCGGTATGTGGTCCTGGCTGCTGCACCGCATCGCAGGACTCGGAGTCTTACTGTTTCTGCTCGTCCACATCGTGGACATTTCATTGCTAGGCTTCGGCCCCAAAGTTTATAATGATGGCATCGCGCTATTTGGTACCACCGTTGTGCGCATTATTTCTCTCGCATTGATCGCCGCCGTCTTCTATCATGCTTTTAATGGCATACGTATTATGCTGATTGACTTTGTACCCTGGGCCGTACGCTACCAGCGAAGCATGTTCTGGGCGGCAATCGTGCTTTCGCTCGTCTGCTTTATTCCAATAGCCTATTATGTTGTCGCACCTATTTTTGGCATATCGGTTGGTAATACTGCATCCGCTATGTAGGATATTTAGGAGAATTGTTATGCGTATTTCGACAGGGTATGGTGCTCGCCCGGCAGGTGGCGGCTTTGAAACCTTTTCCTGGTATTTTTTCCGCATATCTGCTATTGGGCTGATCTTTCTGGTGATTATTCACTTGCTTTTGAATCATGTAGTAACTGACGTTGCTTGTACGAGTTATCAATTGGTTGCGTTGCGCTACGCTAACCCGTTCTGGCGCCTTTACGACTGGCTCCTGCTCACGCTGGCATTGTTGCACGGCATGAATGGCCTACGCGTCGTTGTCGATGATTATGTGCGATCACGTGCCTGGCGTATCCGTATCCAATCGCTGCTAGGGGCAATCACACTGACTTTCTTTATGCTGGGCACGATCACGCTGATTACCTTTCAGCCTGTTGCAGGCAGCCTTGGTCCCTCTTGTCTCAAATAGGGCTGGGAAGAGGAGTTGTTTCCACCTGTGCATGATGGATTTGGACGATCAAAAGGGGTAATGAAAGTGGAGGGACATGGGACGAGGGCTGGAAGTTCCCAGACTTCCTTGCCCGCGAGGGGCCCCACGCCACGCTCCACCGCCCCTGTCCCTACCTGTAATAGAGAGGAAACCTTATGTACTATAAATTTGATGTGGTCATCGTAGGCTCCGGTGGGGCCGGACTGATGGCTGCTATGCAGTTGCCAAACACGAGTGTCGCTGTATTGACCAAAGTCTACCCGACACGCTCACATACGGGGGCGGCGCAGGGGGGCGTGGCCGCGGCCCTCGGCAACACGGAAGAAGATCACTGGAAGTGGCACATGTATGACACCATCAAAGGCGGTGACTACCTCGTCGACCAGCCCGCGGCAGAGATTCTGACTCGCGAAGCCATCGATGCCGTCTACGAATTGGAGCATCGCGGCCTACCTTTCAATCGCACTCCAGATGGGCGTATCGATCAGCGACGCTTCGGTGGCCATACGCGCAACTACGGTGAGGGACCCGTGCGCCGCTCTTGCTACGCTGCCGACCGCACCGGCCACATGATTCTGCAAACCATGTACCAGAACGCGATTAAAAACCAGGTGCGTTTCTTCAACGAATATCTCGTGCTTGACTTGCTCATGAATGATGGCCAAGCCTGCGGAGTGGTGGCGCTGGAAATCCGCACTGGTGAAATCTCTACCTTCCATGCTAAAGCAGTGCTCTTCGCCACCGGTGGCTATGGGCGGGCATGGCGCGTGACCAGCAATGCCTTCGCTTGCATGGGCGACGGCATGTCGATTGCTTATCGCAGGGGTATTCCCCTGGAAGACATGGAAATGTACCAGTTCCATCCGACGGGCATCTACAAAGTAGGTGTCCTGCTTAGCGAAGCGGCTCGTGGTGAAGGCGCTAAACTCCTCAACGGCAAGGGCGAATACTTCATGGAACGTTACATGCCCACGCTCAAAGACCTTGCACCACGCGACATCGTTTCACGCTGCATCATCCAGGAGGTTAAAGAGGGACGTGGTGTTGATGGCAAGGACTACGTCTTCCTCGACGTCCGCCACCTCGGCGCAAAGGTAATCGCCGAAAAACTACCCGACATCACCGATTTCGCACGCAATTACCTCGGTGTTGAGCCAATCACTGAGCCTGTGCCCATCCAGCCGACTGCCCACTATGCGATGGGCGGCATTCCCACCGATACTGATGCACGTGTCGTGATTGATGAGCAATGGACGCCGTTGCCCGGCTTCTATGCAGCCGGCGAAGTTGCCTGCGTCTCTGTACACGGCGCAAATCGCCTGGGCACCAACTCCCTGGTTGACCTGATCGTCTTTGGACGCCGTGGGGGCAAACACATGGCACAATTTATCAAAGAGAACGACCTTGTTCCGCTGCCTTCTGAGCCAGAAGGGCGTTCGCGTGAACTCGTGGATCGCTTGTATGGCTCGTCCGGCGGCGAGTCAGCAGCGCGCATACGCAGTACGCTGCAAAATGAGATGGACGACAAAGTCTTCGTCGAACGCAACGATCGCGGTTTGCGCCACGCACTTGATACCATCGACGGTTTGCAGGATGCTTATAAACGTGTGCAACTCCAGGATAAGGGTAAAACCTTCAATACCGAGCTTGTTGAAGCTATTGAACTTGGCTTCCTGCTTGACTGCGCCGAAGCCACCATACATGGGGCGCTTGCCCGAACTGAAAGTCGGGGTGGGCACTATCGTACCGACTACCAGCAACGGGATGATGTGAACTGGTTGAAACATACGCTTGCGTATAAGGGGGCCGGTGCTCATGATGTACGATTGGAGTATAAAGACGTTCTGATGGTCGATGACCCGATATTCAAACCCAAGGAACGCAAATATTAGGCGGTTATTGAAAGACGGCCTGCAACGACGCTCTCGCGTCTACGCTTCGCGTCAGCAGGCCGAAAGGAACGTAGGAGTAAATGATGCAAACACGCATTCGTATTAAACGTTTTGATCCTGATAAGGACGGCAAACCCTATTGGGCGGATTACCGGGTTGAGGCCGAACCAATTGACCGCCTGCTGGATGCCCTCAACACGATCAAATGGACAATGGACGGCACGCTTACCTATCGCCGCTCGTGCGCACACGGCGTCTGTGGTTCCGATGCCATGCGCATTAATGGGCGCAACCGCCTGGCGTGCAAGGTTCTGATGCGCGATGTCGGCAGTAATGTCACGATTGAACCCATGCTTGGCTTCCCGGTTATCAAAGATCTGGTAGTGGATATGGACCCCTTCTTTGATAAATATAAATCGATCAAGCCGTACCTCGTCACTTACGATACTGAACCAGGTACTGAGCGACTACAAAGCCCGGTGGAACGCGCTCGCTACGATGAAGGCACCAAGTGTATTCTCTGCGGTGCCTGCACCGGCTCCTGCCCATCGGTCTGGGGCAATCCCGATTGGGTGGGCCCTGCTTCCATCGTCAACGCGCACCGCTTCATCTTCGATAGCCGAGATCAGGGCGGTGCAGAGCGGCTCGGCATCCTTGGAAAACGCGACGGTGTCTGGCGCTGCCGCACGATTTTCAACTGCTCTGATGCCTGTCCTCGTGGTATCCACGTTACCGATCTCATTGAACAGGTAAAACGCGCCATTGTGTATGGCGAAACAGATGCGGAATAATAGTGTGTCAATAGCAACAGAGTCGTGGCAACACCGCGATATTATTACCAATGGCATCCGCATGCACTACGTTACGCAGGGTGAAGGACCGCTCATCATTCTCCTGCACGGGTTCCCTGAATTCTGGTATTCCTGGCGGCATCAGATACCATTCCTCGCAGAGCACGGCTATAAGGTTGTCACGCCCGATTTGCGGGGCTACAACGATACTGATAAACCGCGCAAAGGATATGATATACCCACGCTCATTCGCGATATAGAAGGACTCATTAAAGGACTGGGTCAAGAACGGGCTATTATTGTGGGCCACGATTGGGGCGGAGCACTGGCATGGGACTTTGCCATTCGCTATCCACAGATGACCGAGAAGCTTATTATTCTGAACGCGCCTCACCCTGCGGCTATGATGCGCGAATTGCGAACGGTGAAGCAACTGCGTAAAAGCTGGTATATGTTCGTCTTCCAGATTCCCTGGTTACCAGAGTATATGCTCCTGCGCAATTCAGCGAACGAGATTGGCAGAATGCTGAGAGGTACAGCCGTACAGAAGTCGGCCTTTCCACGTGAAGTCACTGCGCAGTACCAGTACGCTATGAGCAAGCCGGGCGCGATGACGGCTGCATTGAATTACTACCGCCAGCTCTTTCGTCATCGACCGAGCTATGCTACCGGCGGTAAATACCATGTAAGTGTGCCAACCCTGCTTATCTGGGGTGAGCAAGATGTTGCCCTAGATATTGCGCTGACAACAGGACTTGAGAAGTGGGTAGATAAGATCGAAGTGCAGCGCATCCCGGATAGTGGTCATTGGGTACAGCAGGAACAGCCCGATAAGGTCAACGCATTTTTGCTGGAATTTCTGAGAACTGGTTTGTCATCCTGAGCGATAGCGAAGGATCTTGTCACTACCTCACACTGTCACAGTGTCGAGAATAGAGAGAAGCCTCAAAGCTGTTCATTAGTTGAGAGGAAGCAAGCTCCTCATTTCCATTGTACCCTTGACAAAATGTACCGTATATAGTACAAGTAAGTATGGATAGTTCATCGAAAGTAATTTCTGCAAAGTTTTTTCGCTCTCCCTCTGGTAGTGAACCGGTGAGGGAATGGCTTAAAGAATTAGAGAAAGATGATCGCCGTATCATCGGTGCAGATATCAAGACAGTTGAGTTCGGCTGGCCTTTGGGGATGCCTTTCTGCCGTTCAATAAACGGCTATAAAGACCTTTGGGAAGTACGGAGCAAGATAACCAGAGGCAGGATAGCGCGGGTGGTTTTCTTTATCCAAGATGGAGAAATGATTTTACTCCATGGTTTTATGAAAAAGAGTCAGAAAACTCCACAGGATGATTTGGAATTAGCAAACAGGCGCAGAAAGGAGCACGAAAATCGTGGCAAATAACCCTTACACCGGCTCGTCTTTTGATGATTTTTTGAAAGAGGAAAATCTCTACGAAGAATGCACAGCAACTGCAATAAAAAGGGTACTCGTCTGGCAGCTTGAGCAGGAAATGCAGCGTCAGAACATAACAAAATCAGCAATGGCCGAGCGTATGCATACTAGCCGGTCACAACTCGACCGATTGCTGGATCCCGAAACAACTGGCGTTTCTCTAGAGATCATGCAACGCGCTGCTAGTGTTATCGGACGTGAGTTAAGGATTGAATTAGTTTAAGGCGGAGCGAAGGATGACAGTCCAGCGGAGGATCAGCCAGCACCAAAAAGGGCCGAATCGCTGCTACACCACGGGGGGATTGTGATGTAGCTTGCTCAAGTAGCATGGTGTTGGGCCATGCTACGAGCACGATCCGACCCCTTTGGTGACGAACAAGCGCCACCAATTAGAGAGAGGGGTAATCGCGCATCTCCGTCGGCGGCTAGCGCTTCCTCCAACCATAACGCACCGCACACCTGGCACATTCCGTGCGACGCTGCATATATTTTCGGAACAGGTATTGAAGATATGCGCATCCCACCACCATCCATTAAGCGTAAACACCACGCGCATTGTCGTACCATACTAGAAGCTCCCTCTTAAACACAATTCATCACAGCCCCTATATTGAGTTTTGATACGTACTTAGACTGCTCCGCCTGACGAAGGTAGAACGGAACAGTTTCCGAAAGAAATATTCTGCAGCAGACTTGAACTCACCTGGCTGTTCAAATCCCGTGCAAAAATCGCTAGCGGCAACTTGCAGTTATTGATACTAAACGAGTCCTGGAAATTCCCTTGCGTATCCACAACTACCGGAGGTCGCTGCTTCGGTTTAGCAGCGCCTGGCATTTTCAGTAATAACGCGACCGGATCGCCAGCGACAAAGTGATACCCGCAAATAATCATGATTGAATGAGCGATATCTTCAGGTGAAGAGCACATCTTGATATATGGAACTGCCGGTGTGGGATCTACCGTCGGCGTCGGAGACAGAGCAAGTGCAGGCACTGGAGCTGTCGGTTTTGGACGAGGTGTTGGCTGTTCCTGCGCTATGGTTGTCGCCGAAGACCTGAGACCACCTCCAAGTTGACTATTGCCATTCGGGATTCTATTTCCGGTGTGCGTGAACGCAAATGCGGCCATCGCCGTGACGAGTATAAGTGTCCCTATCGTTAGCAAAAGAGCAATGGGGATGAAGGCCAAACGAATTGACGGGAACGATATCTTGTTGATGGGCTTTTTTCTGCGCTGTCTCATTCCTCCATGGATCACATCGAATACTTCGTATGCCAGCGGTTCGGGATAGCTTAAATTGTTCTGCACCGATGCTAGCACATCGAGAGTCGTATTGAGCCGTTCGTACTCAGCACATTTCTGACGACAGGACAGGCAACCCTCGATATGTCGGCGAATGCTACGCGGATTCTCAATTTTCTGATTACGGGTGTAGGCGAGCAAAAGGTTTTCATCTGGACACTGATGAAGCATGGCCTCATGCATATCCGTTGCAACCTCCTCCCGTGAACTCCGCATATCTCCTGGCATGACTACTTACCGTCTCTTTTCCCCGCAGTGTATTGCGCTTCTGGCTGTCGCATTTTCGCGGGTGGTACTTTTCCATAGATCGAACGAAACTTTTCTACACCACGAGCGACTCGTTTACGAACAGCCTCCGAACTCATTTCAAATATCTGGCCAATTTCTTCATAGGTGAAGCCATCGCCATAATGAAGTTGCAGCACAGCGGCATCTTTCACCTTCAATCCGCTCAGTGCCTGCTGGACGAGTATACGTGTCTCCGTGGAATTCTCCGGCCCAGCTACAGCCAGGCTTTCATCGAAGGCCTCGCGCTCTTCGAGTCCAATGAACTGCCGCAGGTGCCTGCGTTTGAGATAACGTAAGCCAAAGTTCGTGGCAATACGATAGATCCAGGCATCTAAGGCAAGATCATCAGACGTCTTCTCTATTTCTTTATACACTTGCAAAAAAGTATCTTGTGCAAGATCAAGAGCGACTTCACGGTCCCCTACGAGGCGATGCAAATACCCTGTAATGGGTTGTTGCAAACGTTCAATCAAAGAACGAAAGGCTTGTGCATCCCGCGCCCGCAAACGCTCTACCACTTGAACATCCATTAGCATAGTGGCCTTATCTGTAGGGGCTGGGCCTTGCGCCTGCCCTGCTCGGGGCCTTGCCATCGGTCTTGATGAAGCGCCAGCCAACCTGTTGCCCCCCCAGGTTCCAGGATTGTGGTAAGTTGAAATGGCTTCATGCTCGCCGTCTTCTTCAACCGTGTCGAGGTGCCTTCACTAAGTATAATCACCGAGTGGGCCTCAACCGGACACTTTCGTTGAGTTTTTTGAGAAGCTGAAAAGCTGTAAAAACAGCTTTCCCCTCTATATTGACGGTCTTCTCTATATTTGGTATACGCACCTGAGTCCAAAGTACTTTTTAGGAGGCATTTACGGTGATGGTGTGGTAGCCAGATGATCCCTTGGGGAGGGGTGGGTCCATATTGGGGTCCTGCACGTTGCCTTGCATGTCGATGGCGCGTGCAAGGATGGTATAGTTTCCTGCCTGTGGCTTCCAGGTTAGCTCCCAGAGTACCCATGTCAGGTCTGATAAGGGGCGTTTCAATGTGGCTCGCTGCCAGTTCTCTCCGCCATCGGTGCTTACATCTACTTCGCTAATGCCTAGATTTCCTGAAAAGGCAACGCCTGCAATATATGTTATGCGATTGGCGTTGACAGCCGAGCCATTTAAGGGTGTATCTATGCGAGCTGTCATGCGGATGGGTGCGGCATCGTCCCATCCGCGCTGTTGCCAGTATCCCTGGAAATTGTAGCTGACGACTTCGATGCGCGTTACCCATTTGGCATGCTTCATGCCATATATTCCTGGCACGAGCATACGTAGAGGGAAGCCATGCTCCTGGGGTAGTGTCGCACCGTTCATACGCACTGCCATCAGTGTTGTTGGTTCAAGGGCCTTACTGAGGTGAATGCTGTCGGTGTAGTCATCTGCTGAGTGGAAAACGACCTTTGTCGCTCCAGGCTTGACTCCAGCTTGTTGCAGCAGGTCCATGAGCGGAATGCCTTCCCAGAGGGCATTGCTCATATACTGGCCACCCACCTCGTTGCTGATACACATCATCGACTCATACTGCTGCTTCATCGGCATTGCCAGTAACTGCGAATAGTTCAGAACCAAAGGATGTTCAACCTGTCCATCAACCACGAGTTGCCAGGTGTTACCATTCACGGTTGGATCGGCGAAGAGGTTTTTAGAGACGATATAATACTGGTCGTTGGAGGTGATTTCTGGCGACAGCAAGGACGTGGGTTGAATCTCGCCATAGTTTGGTACAGGTGGCGGTACAATTTTACTTTGGAAGTTCTTTAGCAAGCGCGAAACCGGTACGCTTGCGGTAGTCGCACCCTCAGTAATAAAAAGCCACAAACCGTAGCCCAGCACACCTATTCCAGCAATGATTGCTCCACGCTTCAACAGGTTGCGCCGGGATACCCTCTCGTCATCCTCAACAGGCTCTCGGGTTTTTACTTTTGTTGCTCTTTCCTGAATCTGTACAGTCAGCCAGCGCTGAGCAAAGATGAAGAGTATGCCGAAGATCAAACCCACTTCCGCCAGGCTAAGCATGCCTTTGCTAATGCCAACAGTCAGTTGTGCACCAAAGATACCCACGCCGGTAAGTGGCAAAAGTAGGAGACCCGTCAAGAGCCAGAGGATACCTGCAAGTATGGCCCCATGATACCACTGAAGTCGCTCGCCCTGAGGACTGAAACGTAGATTGTAGAGGGCACCTGCAAGCGCAAACACGAGGATCTGTCCTAACAGAATGATATAGAAAAGGTAATGTTTTGCATCACCGCCAATGATGCTATGCAGATAGGCAAAGAGTGGTGGTGGCATGAGAGCGGTTAGTTCTGAGCCAAAGACTTCAGGTAGTGAAATGCCACCCAATGTGACGCTTATAAGTAACATCGCGCCAGATGCAACTGCTCCTGCCGCCAGCCCGGCAGCAAAGCCAGTCCAAAAGCGTAATTTTCCCCGCAACACCTTGGTTTTCATAATAGTGCCTTTCACATACGTGAAAAAGTATTAGACATGATACTATTGATATACGTTCTAGTGCGCTCCATTGGTTTACACGATTATCGAGACAATATTTTACTCAGGTATTCGGCTTGCAAGGCTTGTCCCACTGGTGCTCACTATAAAGATCGAGACTCTTCTAGACTTGTCCCATGCACGCAAATAGAGTATGATCTGAGTTAAAGTTTTGCCCTTGCTTGAATGTATCAATGATACTTTAAAGCGACATATCAATTATTACGGAGCGGGTTACTTATGAATCAAGAGACGACAGTCGATCAACAAAACCTGCCACTGGTTATAGGGGTGGATCTAGGCGGCACACAGATGCGTACGGCGATCCTACGTGGCGCTACACTACTCTCACGAGTCGGACTGCTTACCGGAGAAAATCCTACTCCCGACCGCATTATACCACGCATCTACAATGCCATAGATCAGGCGCTTACAGAGGCCCATATCACACTCGACCAGATTGCAGGCATTGGTATAGGAGCGCCCGGGCCGCTCGATAATCGCACAGGTATCGTCTTTGCTCCGCCAAATTTACCAGGATGGGACCGTGTTCCATTGCGCGATATTTTCCAAGAGCATTTCAAAATTCCGGTATTTGTGGAGAATGACGCTAATGCGGCAGGGCTGGGCGAGTATATGTTTGGCGCGGGACGTGGCTGCAAGGATATCGTCTATCTCACCGTCAGTACGGGCATTGGAGGAGGTGTGATCATTAATGGGCAGATCATGGAGGGTGCAAGCGGCACAGCGGCGGAAATTGGGCATATGACGATTGACTGGCAAGGTGAGCGCTGTAACTGTGGCAATATTGGTTGCCTGGAATATCTTGCTTCTGGCACCGCAATTGCTCGTATGGCAAATGAAGCGATTGCTGCCGGACAGGGTGCCGAATTGCTTGCCTTTGCCCGCACAATGCTCGAACATACCGCGACCGTCCCAGATCCATCAGCACTGCCTACCTCTGATGCTGCGGAAGATGATGATCTGGAAGAAAATGTGCAGTCCCCTGGTGAAACCGTGCCTCTTGAGATACATGTGAATGCTCGCACTGTAGCAAGGGCGGCAGAGGCAAATATTCCCTTGGCCCGTGCTATTATCTCAAACGCCGCAGAAGCGCTCGGCGTCGGACTCGTCAATATCATCCACATCTTTAATCCAGAGATGATCATTCTGGGAGGCGGTGTTACCCAGATGGGACCGACGCTGATGGAGCCGGTGCAGCACGTCGTTCAAGAGCGTGCAATGAAGGTTCCACGCGATGCCGTGCGTATTGTACTGGCACAGTTGGGCACGAACGCGGGCCTTGTCGGTGCAGGCGCGCTGATTTATCACTATAATTTAGGGGCACGATTTACCAGTTAATTGGATGTATTATGGCAGCACACAAGGAGAGGTTGGACGTCGCGGTTGTGCGACGGGGACTCGCCCCAAGTCGTGAGCGGGCGCAAGCATTGATTATGGCAGGGCAGGTATACGTTGAGAGATCGCATGGTCGATAAGCCTGGTATGCCGGTGCCAGTTGATGCGGATTGCCGATTGGCGGAAGAAAGCCCAGAACTGAAATATGTCAGCCGAGGGAGGGTTGAAGTTGGAAAAGGCGCTCGATACCTTTCAGTTGGACCCGTCAGGTCTGGTGGCGCTCAACGTTGGGGCCTCAACAGGTGGATTTACGCAATGCTTGCTCGAACGAGGAGCAAGGCGCGTGTACGCGGTTGATGTCGGTCATGGGCAACTGGCATGGACACTGCGTAACGATCCACGGGTCGTGGTGATGGAGCATACCAATATCCGGCACGTTGCGACTCTGCCAGAACCGGTTTCGTGTGCTGTAATCGATGTCTCATTTATCTCCCTGCGGCTGGTTTTGCCAGCTATCGTACCATTCCTCGTGCCGCATGCCTGGGTAGTGGCCCTGGTCAAACCACAATTCGAGGCAGGTAAAGCCGAGGCAGATCGAGGAGCAGGTGTGATCAGCGACCCCGCCGTGCATGAGCGGGTACTGCGTGAGCTACAGGAATGGATACTTCAGCATACTCCTTTTCAAGTGCAGGGCTTGACCGATTCTCCGATTCACGGACGAGATGGTAATCGAGAGTTTCTTTTACACCTGAGTTTGGAGTAAAATAGTATGCAACAAGCCTATCGAGCACTGCGGGTTGTCGCGGAGTCGCAGACAATCCGCATTGTATTAAGTCCCGACCCTGGTGAACTGATGCTTGACGAATTGCGCACTGTTTGTGCCTCACTTGCTGGTGAGAGCAGCGTTGGCATCAAGGCCGTGGTACTGGATTTCACGCCTGATGCGAGTGTTCAGAACGCAGGAGCGGCAGGGTTACCTGTTCCCCAGACAGGGCACCCGCAAGGGGTGCCCCTACAAACCTTCGATGCTTCGCGGTTGGTCGCATCTCGCATCGAGGAGACCTGCGCTGCTATACGTGCAGTTGCCCAGCCGGTGCTGTCTGTCGCAAGAGGCAAGTTATCGGCATCGGCATCGACACTTGTACGAAGCGCCGATCTCATTCTGGCGGCAAACGACGCGTCTTTGACCGTTCCTATAAGTGAAACTGAAGATGATACGTTGACGGGGGCACAGGCAGCACGCCTTGGATATGTGAACTGGGCTGCTCCTGATAACGATCTCAGGAAGGAAATGGAACGTATCCTGGACATGCTACGAGGGAGCAGCGCGATTGCTCTGCGTCATACAAAAGCCAGCGTGAGGCTGGCGACCGCGGGCAAAGATGCGAACACTGCTAAAACACGGTTGGAGGCATTGCAAGAGGTCAACAACTTCTATCTGACGGAGGTCATGCAAACGGCTGATGCTCACGAAGGCTTGCAGGCATTTCTGGAGAAACGCAAACCAAATTGGAAGAATTCATAAGGAACCATGATGGCAAAAAATTACCCCTGGAAGACGCTCTCGTATGAACAGATTCTTGATACTCCCTATTTAAAAGTACGCTGCGAACAGGTCGCTATTCCGAATGGCCCTATCGTTCCAAACTATTACATCATTGAAAATCGAGGGTGGGTAGGGATTGTACCAATTACTGAAGATGGGCGTTTTCTGATCAATAATCAGTACAAGCATGGCATCGGTGCTGAGGTGTTGGAATTTCCGGCTGGGGGACTCGATCCCCATGAAGATGATCCATTACTAACCGCGCATCGCGAACTGATGGAGGAGACGGGTTACAGCGTCGAGGATGACCAGATTGAATTCCTGGCACATATGTATGCCAATCCTACCGGCTCACGCACCCACATCTGGTGGTATCTTGCGCGTAATGTACGCAAGACGGGTACACCAAAGGAAGACCCTCTTGAGGTGATTGAGAACCTGCTGGTTACGCCCAAAGAATTGCTGGAACTGATTCATGATGGGAGTTTCGCGGTACAGGGACAGATTGCGGCTGCTTATATGGCGTTTGAACGACTGGGATATATGACATTTTCGTTCTAGCCTCATCCGAGCGCAAATCCTTCACTACGTTCCGAATGATGGAGCGAAGGATGACAAAGGAGAAACAAGATGCCCATTGACAAAAACCTGATTGGTACCAGTTCCGAACCACAGACCTTTGAGGTCACGCAGGAGGCAGTACAACGTTTCATAGCAGCGATAGAAGATACTTCTGCACAGGATGAACCACCTGTCCAATACGCGCCTCCGACTTTTCCAACCACCTTTCGCATGCGGGTTCCTGGGTTGGGCATCGATCCTGCTAAAATGCAGGTGCTGCATGGCGAGCAAGAATATAACTATACGCGCCGTCTGCATGTAGGAGAAAAGGTGATATGCACTGTGCGCGTTGCCGATGTACGCGAGCGTTCCGGGCGAAGCGGTTCCATGACGTTCGTTGTGACAGAAACGACAGGGGTTGATAGCGAGCAACAGCCGGTATTCACGGCACGTAGTACATTGATTGTGCGAGAACAAGAGTAACTACTCGAAAGTTAGAAATTAACCTCTCTTACCCATGATTGCCTTTCACTGCGTCAGGTGTACAGAGCATGAGAAGAGGAAATGTAGTGGCATCCCTTGCGGAGGCCAGGTTTTGATACTTATGCTCTGGTCTACATTCTCGTAGAAACCAGCACGCCACAAGACGTGGCAGCATAGTGGAAGAGCAATAAATTCCGGTATGAGCATAGTCGAGATCGAGGGCACTGGACGCACACAACACACGGATGGATCCCCGAAAACAATTATCACTTCGCAGCCGCCATCCATTACCAGCGTTTCTGATGAGTCGCTCCTGGCAACCCATGGGAGAACTTTTCATTTCGCCGCTCGCTTTCTACCTGCGGAGCTGCGGCACCCGGTTGTAACGCTCTATGCCTTCTTTCGTACCCTGGACGATCTGGTAGATGAACCTCCGCAGGGATGCCAGGTGCAGGACATCCGCCAGGAGCTACATGCCTGGAAACAGTGGCTTACAGGGAATCTTGCTCTAGCGCCACGGGAGCCACTCGGAGCAAAACTCGCTGCCGTTCTAGCTGAACGCCCCGTTCCTATAACTATTCTCCTCGACTTTCTCGACGGTTTGGATTCAGATCTGGCGCCACGCGAGGTACGCGATTTCTGCGAACTGTATCGCTACTGCTATCGTGTCGCGGGAACGGTAGGCCTTGCTATGGCACATATCCTTGGGGTTAATTCGGCTCAGGCACTGGCTACCGCACAAAGCCTGGGAATAGGCATGCAACTGACAAATATCCTGCGCGACGTGGGCAGCGATCTTGCTGCTGAGCGTATCTACCTTCCAAGGGAGGAACTCGAACGCTTTGGCATTTCGCGTGCACACCTGCTCCAACTCTTGAAAAATCAGCGTGGCCCAGATGAGCGCTTTCGCGACCTGATGCGCTACCAGCTCGCTCGCGCACATCGTTACTATGCTCATGGCATGCCAGGGATCTGGATGCTTCCCACGGACTGCCGCTTGCCCATTCTAATTGCAGGTCGGCTCTACCGACGCATCTTAACTGTGATCGAGCAGAAAGATTACGACGTGCTCCGTGCGCGTGCGGCCACGAGCTTTCCAGAGAAGGTGCGTGAGGCGGTCATTGCTTACACGATTGACCGCCTCTGGCGTCGTGGAGAGGCTCTTCCTGCCATCGAAGCGGAGGTGCTTTTTGAAGGCTAAAGGGACTTCGCTCTTTCTGGCACCAATTGTTGTAGCGCAGACCTTGCTAGCTCTGCGCGTGACCTGGCGCATGCTTCGCAGTGCTGGCGGAGAACGTATCTCGGTTGAAGATGCACTAGATGCAGGTGAGGAGCATGTTTCGGTGATTGTGCCCGTGCTCAACGAATTTGAGCGACTCTCGCCTTGCCTGGAAGGTTTAATCGCTCAAGGGGCAGTAGTCAGCGAAATTGTCGTCGTGGATGGAGGTTCAGAGGATGGGACGCAACAGTTGGTCTGCAGCTATGCCGAGCGCGATCCTCGCGTACGCCTGGTAAATGCCAGTCCCATCCCATCGAACTGGAACGGCAAAGCCTGGGGATTGCAGGTAGGACTTCGTTCTGCCCACCCTTGCTCAAAGTGGATCCTCACGGTTGATGCCGACGTGCGTCCTACCGCACCGCTCACGCGCGCACTGCTTGGACGAGCCATAGTAGGGGCGGGGCTGGTCCCCGCCCTCGCAGCTCTGAGTGTGGCAACGCTACAAGAGATTGAGAGTCCCGGAGAAGGACTGCTGCATCCCTCCTTGCTCACAACGCTGGTTTACCGTTTTGGCATTCCAGGCAAGGCTATTCATCGTCTGAGTGAGGTACAGGCAAACGGACAGTGCTTTTTGTTCCGGCGAGACGTGCTGGAAACGTGCGGAGGCTTTCAGGTGGCACATGACTCACTTTGTGAAGATGTTACTATTGCCCGCACGCTCGTGAGCGCGGGTTATGCCATCGGTTTTTATGAAGCGGGTGACCTGATTTCGGTCAAAATGTATGCGAGCTGGCGTGATGCCTGGCATAACTGGACCCGCTCGCTCCCAATGCGTGACCAGTTCTCAGGCATACACACGCTGCTTGGATGGCTTGAAGTCGCGCTTGTGCAGGCGCTGCCACTGCCACTTTTTCTCTTCCTCGCTATCACGCATGGCCGGGGTAGCTGGCTGAAAATGCTGAACGGCATGCTGGTAGCCATGCGGATTGGGGTGCTCTTTGGTACGGCGCGAGCGTATCGTCGGCGGCCCTGGTCCTACTGGCTCTCGCCACTCTGTGACCTGGCTGTGGCTATCCAGCTTGGGAGAAGTGCGTTACAACGTCGCCACGTCTGGCGTGGTCGGATTCTGGTTCGGAGGGGCTATTAATGAGAACCGTTAAAATACTCTTTTTCTGCCATCTTGCCGCCCTGATATTTGGCCTTGGTGGCCTGTTAATCGCGCTGCCACATCCCGAATTGTGGGATAACAATCCTTTCGCGGTAGAAGTTTTCAACTTTGGCATCCGCTATGCCGGATCGCTGCACATTCTTTTTGGTGCGGCAACCATGCTGCTCTTCGGCCTGCTGTTCGTCGGCACGCGCAAGACACTGATCTTCTTCGTCGTCGCAACGACGATCCCTTTAAGCATGGAATTGCTGGGTACCAGCACGGGCTTCCCCTTTGGGCCTTATTCTTATACAAGCTTCCTTGGCTTCAAAGTTGCTGGTCTCGTTCCTTATTCCATTCCTTTGTCCTGGTTCTACATGGGATTCACCTCTTATATCCTGGCGAATGTCATCGTTGACAGGTTTGTGCAGCGGCATCACACAGCATGGTCACTGGTACTCGGCGTCTATTTCCTGACAGTCTGGGATCTGGCATTGGATCCGGCGATGGCTAGTCCACGCCTCCCAATTCATTTCTGGATATGGCACGAGGTCGGCCCCTACTTTGGCATGCCCATCAGTAACCTGGTCGGATGGTCACTCACCGGCCTTGTCTATATGGGCATTAGCCGTTTGCTCTGGCACACGGACCTTAATGCGCGGAGCATAGCAGTATGGCTTCCGTTCGGCGTCTATGCCGCAAACACCGGCTTCGCCATCGCTTTGAACCTCAGCGCGAACCTCTGGATTCCGGTGCTTATGGCTGTCCTGCTTGGTCTGATGCCGGCTTCATTAGCTCTACTACGACGACCAACAAGAAAAGCGCAGTCAGCAGCTAAGATACAAGCAAGGGATTCGATTGCTCAGCGCATCTCGTGGCTAACGATCAATACAGGTAGTCGTGCGCTCACTCGTGGCAAGGTCCAGGTGAAAGTCGAAGGACTGGAATACGTGCCAGGTTCTGGCCCAGTACTGATAGCAGCACATCACTTCCACCATCTCTATGATGGATGCATTCTGGTGCAAGCCATACCACGCAAACTTCACCTCCTTGTCGCGCTGGATTGGGTGCAGAAGCGCTGGCTGCGCAGGCTCATGGAATGGGCATGTGCGATGGTGGATTGGCCTACCATACTACGCACTGAACGACTCGCCGAGGATACAAGGAATGACTCTAAAACGGGACAGAGTGCGTATTCGTCCGATGAAGCTAAGCACTACCTACGGCAGGCTGTTGGAGACTCAGTTCGGCTTCTGCGCAATGGAGAGGTGCTTGTCGTCTTTCCAGAAGCGTATCCCAACATCGACCCGACATTTACACCCAAGAACAACAACCGCGCTTTTCTACCATTCCGGCCAGGCTTCGATAAGCTGGTAGAGATGGCGGAGAAAGATGGGCAGACGCGGGTAGCCATTATCCCAGCAGGGCTGTCATATGTCCAGGATGGACAATGGCATGTTACACTGCGCTTCGGTCCAGCGCTCTCTCGAAGCGAGTATGCCACTTCCACGCAGTTAGTACAGATCGTTGAAGAGCAGGTTCAAGCACTCTCGCAGCCAGCATACAGTCCGGCACCCCGCAACACCGAGGAGGTTATTCATTCATGACGCAGATAGTTTCTGGCAACGCGACTACTGCAACAATAAACGAGCACGGCAAAGGCGGGACGATTGTTATCGGTGGTGGCTTTGGTGGCCTTGCAACCGCCATCCGTTTACAGGCGGCAGGACAGGCGGTTACACTCGTAGAAGCACGCGAACGACTCGGTGGGCGAGCCTACCAGCTTAAACAGGATGGCTTTACCTTCGACATGGGGCCAAGCTTAATTACCGCGCCACACTTGCTGGAAGATCTCTGGAATGCAGCAGGCCGTAGCTTGAAGGAAGATATTACGCTGGTGCCGCTTAGCCCCTTCTATCGCATCTACTTTCGCGATGGGCGCTATTTCGATTACTGGGGTACACCCGCCGAAGATGAAGCAGAGATTGCGAAGTTCGAGCCACGCGATGTACAAGGGTACCGCGCATTTCTCGCGGCCACGCAGCGCATCTACCAGCGAGCATTCACCAATCTGGCCGATCAACCTTTCCTCACGTTGGGAGGATTCTTGAAAGTGGTGCCTGAACTTATGCGTTTCGGTGCGCAGCGCAGCGTATACTCGTTTGTTTCAAAGTATTTCCGCAATCCACAATTACGTATGGTGTTCTCGTTCCATCCGCTCTTCATCGGCGGCAATCCGTTTCGTGCCAGCGCCATTTATAGCATCGTACCCTACCTCGAACGCCTGGGCGGAGTACATTTCACGATGGGCGGTATGTACTCGCTCGTTGAAGCTATGGAGCGCCTGTTTCGCTCGCTCGGTGGTGAGGTTCGCTGTGGTACACCGGTGGAGCAGATTCTGCTCAAAGAACGCCGCGCAACAGGCGTGCGTGTAGAGGATGGGACGATATACTCGGCAGGTGCAGTCGTTGCCAATAGCGATGTAACATCTACACTCCTCAAGTTATTACCAGCATCCTATGAACGCAAGCCCATCATTCGACCGATAGAACGCTACCGCTATTCAATGAGCTGCTTTCTGCTGTACCTTGGAATTAATCGGCGCTATGAGCATCTGCGCCATCATACGATTGTGATGTCCGACCGCTATCGCACGCTGATCCACGACATCTTCGATGGTCAGGGCCTTCCCAACGACCTGGCGCTTTACCTACATATCCCAAGCAAAACCGATCCCTCAATGGCACCACCGGACTGTGAAAGCCTCTACGTGCTCGCACCCGTCCCTAACCTTGCGCACGGCATCGACTGGACACAAGAAGCGCCAGCCTTTCGGAACAAAATCATCTCCTTCCTGGAGCAGGAACTCGGCATGGAAGGACTGGAAGCGAGTATTCTCACCGAAAACACCTTCACCCCCCTCGATTTTGCATCTGAGCTGCGGAGTCACCTGGGCGCTGCGTTTTCTATCGAGCCAACGCTCTTCCAATCCGCCTACCTCCGTCCCCACAACCGCTCCAGCTCCATCGACAATCTCTACTTCGTTGGAGCTGGAACCCATCCTGGAGCTGGAATTCCGGGGGTGCTGCTCTCTGCCGATATTACCAGTCGATTGGTGACTGAGGATTTGGCTGCGCGAGCACATCATCACACATGAAAAGCGCTCTACCCGAGTAGGCTTAAATCATCGCAATTCTGTAACAATCTTGCCATTCTTCTCGTATATGGTTTAGCTATACTGATTGTCAACGAGAGATTGAGCAAGATTGTTCTGTCCCTCCTCGCTCCTGTGACTGGTTTCAATAGATAAATATCCTCGTGGTTTAAACATCTAGAAAAACGAAAGGGACTTTGCGTATGGCCAAAACATTTGATGGGACAGCAGTATTCAATACTACAACTTCTCTGACACGTTCACTTCGATCTGTAGCAACGTTACGCTTAGTACTTGGACTGACGGCATTGCTTGGAACGATCATTTTTCTTGAAGGCACAAGCTGGGATATTCAGTGGCATTCGTATATTGGACGTGATCGAACCCTCATCCCACCGCATATTATGATGTTGAGTGGAGTCGCCCTCAGCGGCATCTCTGGCTTGCTCACTGTACTTATCGAGAGCTGGTGGGCGAGGCACAATCAGAACGTTGCCCGCTACGGCGTTGGTTTTGCGGAGATCTTCTCTGGTCCGATTGGTGGATATGTTGTTGGCTTCGCAGCGCTCACGGCTGCCGTTGCCTTTCCACTGGATGCCTATTGGCATTCCTTGTATGGCATCGATGTCGCGATCTGGGCTCCTTTCCACGTCATGTTTGCCGCAAGCATGGGCATCGTTGCGCTTGGCGTTGCCTATATGCTGGGTTCAGCCACGCATCTAGCAGCTAGAAGTGGCTCGGCTGCTAATGGGATCCGGCGTGCTGCCACTTTTGGAGCTGTCCTGGCTTTAGCAACCGTCCTCAGCATCTTCACACTACTGCTTTTTGATGCCCTTAAAGAAAAGAATCTAATCAACCTGGGGCTCATGAGTATCAGTGTTTTCCCGCTGCTGTCGGGCATATTGGTTGCCTTTACCCTCGTCGCTGCCGCGTATGCGATATCCTGGCGTTGGGCCGCAACGGCTGTCAGTTTCTTTTACCTCTTGCTAGCGGGGATCATGGCTGTGTTTGTACAGCCCGCAACGGAATGGTTGCTCGGCGTTGAACGGCTGGTGTACCGAGAAAATCCTCCCTCTACCTCAATCGTCGCGCTGGAATGGTTCCTTATGCCTGTCGTTGTAGCTGTTCTGATCGATGTGATCATACACCGGGCACGCCGCAAGCAGTGGTCCCAGCGAAAGTTGACGCTCTTCCTGGCTTTCACAGCTTTGCTGAGCGGGGTGTTGCCGGTCGTGTTCGTCGTGCCCTTGCTTCCTATAGGACTCGTATTGGAAGTAGGGATAGCCGGTTACCTGGCCTCGGTACTTTTGGGGTTGGTAGGCACATACATGGGCACGCTTTTTGGTCGTAATGTAGGCGAGTCGATCAACGCTCTGGAAAGGTAATCAAGATGGCGAAACCGTTGCAATTTCTGCTGCTTGCGGTTGGAGTGATTGCTCTACTCGCTGTGGGAGGAGAGATCATCTACTCGATTGCCGCGACCACACATGGAAGCACTCCGGCTCGTGTCGTGCAGGTGCAAGCTGGCCCGTATCCGCTCACGGTCAGTCTCTATACATATCCCGCCCATGCGAGCTACGCGATGCCCTTTGCGATTGCCCCTCAGCGGTCAATAAGTAGCACCCTGACCTATGACGTTTCCTCGATTCCCGATCCATCAGATGTGCCCGCGACCCCTGTGCGAGCAAGTCTCAGCCCTGATTCGCACGTGCGCAACGGTGTGCAGGGAGATGCGGAGATCACGGTACAGGGACAGTGGAACCTGGATATTGTCGTCACAGGCAGTGCCGGTCAGGGAGAGGCATTCGTGTCTATCATAGCAACCGCACCACCCGCAATTCCTACCTGGCTGGGTTGGGCTATTGGTCTTATTCCGCTCTATGGACTCCTGGTCTTCTTACTCATGCAGCGAGGTCGCAAGGCAAGACAGGAAAAAGCAAATCTTACTAAACGAGGGATTGACAACGCGCCTGGATTAGTATAGAATTGCGTCCGTAATCCGTTATGAATTGCCCTCGTGGCGGAATGGTATACGCAGCAGGTTGAGGGCCTGTGCCTGTAAAGGCGTGGTGGTTCGAGTCCACTCGAGGGCACCCCATAGGTAGACGTATCAGCAAGGAATGCCAGTTTTAACTTTCCTCTTATGTTTCGTTGTATGGGCGACTAGCTCAGTTGGTTAGAGCGGCTGCTTTACACGCAGTAGGTCTGGGGTTCGAATCCCTAGTCGCCCACTTTACACACGTACTCCTGCCCCTCAATCCCACCATACATACAGAACGCGCTTATCTTCATTCGACAAATTTGCCATTCTCATCTCTTCATCTTCAGGCACAAGCACGCCGATCTCGTCTGCCTGCCAGCGCTCCTCTACTTTGGCTTTGGAATAGCAGCAATTTAGGGGATTGGCAAGCACTTAGAAATATGGTACCTTTGTGATACAGACACATTTTAGCGATCTCTCTACTTCTACCATTAAGCTTCTATGAAAGGCAGGTTTGCTATGACGACAACAGGCGAGCGATTCACTGGGGTCACTCCTGCTGATTGGATTCCGGGTCCTTCACAAGGCGCCTGGACATATGACGCTTATGCTGCCATTCCATATGATGGAAATCGATATGAAATTGTGAATGGAGTGCTCATTATGACACCTGCGCCCACGCCAGAGCATCAAGATATCGTTGGGGAAATTTACTCTGCTTTGCGAACTCGCATCAAACTGACCAGACTTGGACGTGTGTTCTCAGGTCCTGTTGATGTGGTCTTGGAAAAGAATGTATTTCAGCCCGACGTCGTTGTCGTGCTGAATGAGCATTTAGAGAGGATACAAGCGAAGAAGATTGTCGGTGCCCCTGACCTAGTTGTAGAGATAGCATCGTACAGTACAGCTACTATTGATCGGATCATCAAATTTGAAAAGTATGCTCATGCAGGGATAGCAGAGTATTGGATTGTTAGGCCCGAGAGACGTTCTGTTGAAGTGTTCGTGTTAGAGGACGGAGAGTATCACTCACTTGGTATCTTTAGTGGGCAGACAACGCTTCCATCGCGGATAGCACCAGATCTACCTGTGTATGTTGAGCAATTTTTCCTATGAGTTTGATGAGTTACTCCCTATCATAGTTAAAAATCATTCAAGTTTTTTCTCAAGCAAAATGCATTCCAACTTCCCTTTCATCACCCTCCCCGTCTCTTTGAAACCATTCTTACGATACAAATGCTGTGCAGCAATCTGCACAACTGACGTATCCAGATGCAGCGTACTGTAGCCCAATTCCAACGCACGTTTCTCCAACTCATCCAAAATTCTCTGTCCATAGCCACGGCCTTGAAAATCGGGGTGGACACGCATGCGCTTGATCTCGGCAAGTTCATCGGTGGTTTTGCGCACCGCCCCCATCGCGATCAGGCGGCCCTCGTACGTTCCCACCAGAAACTCTCCCTTGTTGTTGAGGTACACACTCTCGATATCGTGCAGATCATCATCCCATGGTCCATTGCCGAGATAGGCTCCAACACGTTGCAGGCCAAGAATATGGAGATTCCAAACATCGTTGTGGTCAGCATTACTATAACGTCGAATCTCTAGCATGGTGATGGCTCCTTTAATCACAGTATCCTCATGCTATGCAGACATGTCAATAGGTTCATTGCTCTTTTCAATGCATAAATTTGTGAGTTACATTTCTAATACAATCCCTTGAATTTGGGGGTTCTTCACCTAAAGCTTCTATAACTCGTTAGCATCAGATAGCTCCTCGCCTGATTGCTTGAGATTTTTCAACATGAATTATTGAAAAATTATAACCCTGTGGAGTAATTCACAACCATATCTTAACCGGTTCTTAACTTTAATTCAGGCAAGAAGCATTAAGCTTGCATCACGATTATTGGACTCATATTGAATATATATTATTAAAACCAAGGAAGCGAGCAAGAGATAAAAACATGTTTATACAATGCGATTTCCAAATGTTTATAAAAACGGGTATTGCTTGTGTAACCCACTACAAGCTAAGTTAGCAAGGATTTTCGTTTTCTGGCTCAGATAAAACTTGTCCATTATTCGTCAAGTATCCAGGCTTTGATGAGTTCGTTTCCGCAATGGAGCGGGAAAGAAGGCATTTTATGATTTCTGTTGCACATCCCTTACTGGGAAGTGAGGAAACGACAGCTTTACTTGGGGTTTTAGCATCAGGTCGGCTAGTGCAGGGAGAGCAGGTTGCTGCTTTTGAGCGTTGTTTTGCTGAATTTTGCCAGGTTCGGGAAGCAGTGGCTGTCTCTTCAGGAACTGCTGCGCTCCATCTCGCTTTACTCGCGCATGGTATCGGTCCAGGGGATGAAGTTATCACAACTCCCTTCAGTTTTGCTGCTACCGCTAATGCCATTTTGCTTGTTGGTGCTACTCCGGTGTTTGTTGATATTGAGCCAGATACTTGTAACATTGACCCTACATTGGTAGAAGCTGCCATCACGTCTCGTTCGAAAGCGATCTTACCGGTCCATCTTTATGGTCATCCCTGCGATATGAAGCAACTAGAGCACCTTACAGGAGCCAATCACCTGGTCATTATCGAAGATGCCTGCCAGGCGCATGGTGCTCAAATAGATGGGAAATTTACTGGCAGTTTCGGCACTGGCTGCTTTTCCTTCTATGCAACGAAGAATATGACTACCGGCGAAGGAGGTATGGTCACTACTAATGATCCTGCAGTTGCTGAACGAGTGCGCCTCTTGCGTAATCAAGGACAAATAGAGCGCTACTGCCACACGAGATTGGGGTACAACTTGCGCATGACTGAGATGCAGGCGGCTCTCGGTCTCGTTCAACTTACAAAGTTGGAATGCTTTACAGAGCGACGTATTGCCAATGCAGGCTTCTTAACAAAACGCCTTGAGGGGTTCGTCCAGACACCGGTGACGCGTCCAGGCTACCGTCATGTTTACCACCAATATACGATTCGCGTACCTCATAACCGCGATACATGGGCTAGTCAACTGCGTAAACGAGGAGTCGATACTGGAATCCATTATCCAATTCCTATTCATTATCAGCCGTTCTATCGGGAGCACATCGACCAGTGTCGATTTATTGGTTCGCACGAACCTGCTCCAATGACCTATGCGACTCCTGATCATCGCTTGCCTCTTGCGGAAGCCGCTTCACAAGAGGTTCTCTCTCTCCCGGTTCATCCCGCACTGACGGATGAAGACTTGGCTACAATTGTCAGGGAGGTTCTCAGGTTATGCGATTGAAGGTTGCTGTAATTGGAGCTGGTTCGATGGGCATGAATCACCTACGAGTTTTGCGGGATTTGAGTGAAGATCAGGTGAGACTGGTTGGGGTTGCAGAACCATTTGAGCCCAACTTGCGGCGAGCTACCAGTCGATTTCATGTGGAGGGGTTTACCGATTATCGTGAGATGTTGGAGACGAGCCAACCAGATCTTGTCTCGGTGGTTGTCCCCACACACTTACATTTTGAAGTGGCATCGTACGCCCTTACCAGAGGTATCAATGTGCTCCTCGAAAAACCGATGGCGAGTACTATCGAGGAGGCGGTTGCGCTCAACCAACTGGCACATATCTATAGAGTGAAGCTTGCAATTGGGCATGTTGAACGATTTAACCCCGCAGTTATCGAGATAAAACATCATCTCGTTGCTGGTGACCTTGGTCAGTTGTTTCACCTGCATGCACGACGGCTTGGCCCATTTCCCCAACGTGTTTGCGATGTTGGTGTCATACTCGATCTCGCGACACACGACATCGATGTCATGCGTTACGTAACAGACGCCGAGGTCGAGCATGCATACGCAGAAACACAACATCGTGTACACAGCACGCATGAGGATCTCTTGCTTGGTATCGTTCGCTTTACCAATCAAGCGGTTGGCGTACTTGATGTCAACTGGCTGACGCCAACCAAGGTACGTGAACTGAGTATCACCGGTGAAAAAGGCATGTATCTCGTCAACTATCTGACACAAGACGTGTTTTTTTACGAGAATGACTACACCCCAATGGCCTGGGATGCCTTACGTTCACTCACAGGGGTCAGCGAAGGCACGATGACGCGCCTGAAGATTCAAAAAGCCGAACCCTTGCGTCTGGAATACGAAGATGTCATCGCCGCGCTTGTGAATGATACGATCCCCACGGTTAGCGGTGAAGATGGTCTTGCTGTGTTAAAAGTTGCACGTCAACTGAGTGAGTCAAAGAACGAGAAAGCAGTGAAAAAACAAGTCGTAGAAATGAAAATGGAGGTTGAGGTATAGCGTGCAAAAATGCAAAGTCGGAGCTTCATACAGAAAAGTATAAACTTGAGGGGGCGCAATTATGTCGCAAATTCTCTTTATCTCGCGCTATTATCCTCCTGAGAAGGCTGCAGCCGCAGTATGTGTGAGTGAAACAGCTAAGTGCCTGATGAAATTGGGACATCAAGTGACAGTGCTGACGACCGTTCCGAACTATCCTGCGGGCATTGTACCCGCAAAATATCGTGGTCAGCTCGTCTCTGAAGAGATTCTTGAGAACGTGCGAGTGATACGGGTGTGGAGCTATATTAGTCCAAATGAAGGCTTTCTACGTCGCATAGTAGCTCAGCTATCCTTTGGCTGTATCGCACCATTTCTTGCGCACAAAGCGATTGGTCATCCAGATGTAATCATTGTTGAATCTCCTCCTCTTTTTAATGTTATTGCTGCACGGGCGTTGGCGTGGCTTAAGCACTGCCTCTTCATCTTTTGGGTTGCTGATCTCTGGCCTGAATCCGCTGTTCAATTGGGCATGTTGCGTAACCGTCTCTTGATTCGACTGTCTGAATGGCTCGAATGGTCAACATATCAGCGTGCTAGCATTGTTTGGGTAGTAACGGAGGGTATGCGTGAAACACTGATGCGACGGGGCGTTCCGCGAGAGAAGCTGCTGTTAATTACGAACGGTGTTGATACCTCAAGGTTTCGTCCATTACCACAGGCATATGCCCGTGCTGAACTCGATTGGGATGATCGATTCACCCTTCTATATGCAGGGAATCATGGGCTTGTGTATGCCATGACGACACTGCTTGATGCGGCAGAGATTTTGCAGGATTACACTGATATACACTTGATCCTGGTCGGTGATGGCGTGAGGAAAGCTGAGTTGAAAGCAGAAGCCGAGAAACGCAATCTCAAGAATGTGACGTTTCTCGATCCAGAGCCACATGACCGTATGCCACTGCTTTGGGCCGCTGCTGATATCTGTCTGATCCCTTTTCGAAAACTAGCGTTGTTGGAAGGTTCGCTGCCTATAAAGATGTTTGAAATGATGGCGTGCGCTCGTCCCTTTATTTTAGGAGCCGAGGGGATAGCCCGCGACCTTATAGAACAGGAAGCAAAGGCGGGCATCGTCGTGGAAGCTGAAAATGCAGAGGCGCTCGCATTAGCTATCCTGTATTTACGCACACATCCGCAGGAAGCGGAGGCATTAGGGAGACAGGGACGTAAATATGCAGAGGCCTACTTCGATTACGATCAATTAACAGCGGCACTTGATGCACAATTAACGTTGCTTCTCGATAAGACTATTCCTATCGGTGTACCAGAAAGCTTTACATCCTCAAGACCTCTCGTAGAGAGGAGCGAAGTGTAACGATAGAACACATCCCTAAGAAGTGAAGGAAGGCAGCTGTTTTAGGGAAGAGGAGAGAGGAAATTATGCAACACGGTCTTGATGAGAATCTGGCTAGCAGCATTCCAGTTGAACACATCAAGAAACAATGGCATCAATCTTTTATGTCGGGAGTCGTCTCAACATTCTATCTCTGCTGGCGCAAAGCCATAGATGTCACTTTTGGAATCATTGGCACAATGGTGCTCATACTGATGCTTCCGGTTCTAGCGCTCTTGATTTATCTTGACTCTCCAGGCCCAATATTTTACCGTCAGGAGCGCCTGGGGCTTCAAAGGAAGCCATTTTGTATTTACAAGTTTCGCTCAATGCATATTGATGCTGAGCAAGCTGGTCATGCAGTGTGGGCAACGGTGGGAGATCCACGTGTGACAAGAGTTGGACGATGTCTGAGAGCAATTCATTTGGATGAGTTGCCACAAGCGCTTAACATTTTACGCGGTGAGATGAGTTTGATAGGACCAAGGCCTGAACGCGAGGAGTTTGCTACACAATTGGAAAGAATGGTTCCTTCCTACGGCTGCCGTTTAGTCGTGAAGCCAGGATTAACGGGCTGGGCGCAGGTGAAGTATGCGTATGGGAGTACGGAAGAAGATGCTCGCATCAAGCTCCAGTATGATCTCTACTATATTACACACCAGTCCTTTATGCTCGATAGCTTGATCATTTTAAAGACTATAGGCGAGGTGGTATTTTATCGCGGGACTTAGTTTTCTTACTTTCTAAGTATGTGAGATGAAGGCGATTCCGATAGGAGAAATAAGCAATGACCATTGGACAGCTTTGGGCTATAGTCCTGAAGCAGTGGAAACTTATCCTGGTCTGTTTTCTGGTAATGGGTGTAAGCGCATTTGTTGCAAGCAAATTGATGAAACCTATCTATCAATCGACAGTGCTTGTCGATGTGAGTGTGCGTTCCTCTAGTAACCAGACAGATTATAATAGCCTATTGGCCAGTGATCAACTTGTACAAACAGAGGCGCAGTTAGCCGTAAGCGATCCGGTACTTCGTGAGGTGGCTTCACATTACCCTGGACTGACCGAAGATCAGTTATCAAGGCAAGCGACATCAACGGTGAAGCTGAACACGGAATTGCTTGAGATTGATGTACAGGATTCAAGCCCAACCCGTGCAGCAGCACTGGCAAATGATATTGCTGCGACACTTATCAAACAGCAACTTCAAATCACGCAACAAGATAATAGCCGAGCACAGCAACAGCTTCAACAAGAGATTGACTCGACGCAACAACAGATTGATACGATCACGAATCAGATTTCCAGCCTCTCGGCTCAAGGTGGAAAACAGTCACAAGTAGCTGTTTTGCAAGTGCAACTGAGTGGGTTGGAGCAGCACTATAGTGAGTGGCAAAGTGCCCTTGCTCAACTTGATCTGACAGAGGCGCAGAGTGGTGATCTTCTGCATATAGCTCAATCGGCGCAACCAGCTATAACGCCTGTACGTCCGCAGGTGTACTTGAACACTGCTATTGGATTTTCCGCAGGTGTATTCCTGGGCATAGTTTTGGCAGTACTTTTTGAGCAGTTGGATGTACGTGTACGCACGCCAGAGGCCCTGGCTCACTTGTTGGAGTGGCCAATTCTTGCAACAGTTCGAGGTGTAGATCCAGCCAAAGAACGTGTTATACATCCAACTGAGCCTAGTAGCAACATCGAATCCTACCGTATGCTGCGCACAAATATTGGATTTTCGATGATAGACAAGCAGTTGCATTCGATTCTGGTGACCAGCGCGATGCCATACGATGGGAAAACAACCGTTGCAGCGAACCTTGCTATTTTTATGGCGAAGGCGGGAAAGAATACGCTGCTGGTCGATGCAGATATGCGCCGACCAACCTTACATAAAACATTTCATGTATCTGAGGATAAAATAGGCTTAAGTAATGCGGTTGTAGCGTTTTCTCAAATGCAGTTTCTCACACCTCTGTCGTCTATACGGCAAATGAGTATGCCTTTTTCTTCTCACTTCTCACTCGATCCTTTCATGCACACCGTGGGCATTCCAAACCTGCGAGTGATACCTTCTGGACCGCTGCCGCCAAATCCTCCAGAGTTTCTTGATTCAAAGGCGATGGAGCGACTATTTCGGGCGATTGGAGAATGCGGAGCTGAGGTGATCATCTTTGATGCACCTCCTTTGCTTGGCCTATCAGATACAAGCATTCTTGCGCCGAAGGTCGATGGAACACTCGTTGTTGTGGATATTACGCATGCCAATAAGAAGCACCTCAAGCAGATGAAGGCTGTACTCACGCAAACGGGAACTCATGTGCTTGGATGCGTTGTAAACAGGCAGCGCGCTCGTCGCAAAGACGCTGCCTATTCCTACTACTATCTCAATGAGGAGGAGGGTAGAGAAGAGAAGCTTTCAAGAAATGGGCATGCTGCTGCGCCTATCACTCCATTGCCAGTGGTGTCTCCGTCTCCATTTGAACAGAAAGTGCGGACAAATTGAGGTGAGGCACATGAATATGGGAGAGCAGGTAAATCTGGAAGAAAGAGAAACGTTGCCCTTACGACGGGTGTGGGGACAACGTAAAAAGCAGAAGTCAAACAAGACCGTCATCCTTCGCTCCCGCTCAGGATCTCTCGCGATGGACAGGGATGCTTCGCTCCCGCTCAGAGCCTGCCCTGAGAGTAGCGAAGGGATGACACATAGAAGACGTTACGTCTTGATTGGTACGCTTATCTTCTTCCTGGTTAGCCTGCTGCTTCCTGTAGTGGGATCCTTGCTATTTGCTCCGCGCTATCAGCGCGATCTGGCTCTGGCGCAAACAGGAATGCAACATTTGCGAGATGCTGAGACGTTTTTAACTGCATTGTTGCAGAAACCATTTGACGCTCAAACTGTCAGCCAGGCGCAGCAAGCATTTTCCTCTGCATCAAGTACCTTTGCCCAACTGAATGATGATCTGAAGTCGTTGCCGGTAATCGCTACACTTATTCCAGTATATGGCACCCGGCTTAGCGTTGCTCTACATCTTGTGCCTTTTGCCGTTGCGCTGTCTCAGGCTGGTGTAATGGGATGCGATATTTTAAATCTAGTGATTGCCAGACTACAGGAGGGCGCGATCAATCGGGCCACGACGCGACAGGGCATCACGTTGTCAGACCTGGCGACGATAGCTCATGATGTTCAACAGATGAGGACTGCATTCACTACAGCCGTTGACGAGGCAAACCAATTGCAACTTGGCGATGTGCAATTTGACCCTCGCATCGGTAAACTGCTGGATAGCTTTCATAAAGATGTGCCAATGATTTCGGGATGGTTTGACGACATTGAGAGGCTACTTCCCGCCATGGGAGCGTTGCTTGGCATCGGTACGTCAACGAACTATCTGATTGAACTCCTGGATTCGACGGAACTTCGCCCGGGTGGTGGCTTCATTGGGAATTATGGTATTGCTACGCTTTCAGACGGACGACTAACTGCTGCTCAGATTAGCGATGTTGATTTGCTCGATAAGCCGTTTGAAGCCGCTGGTCATACAATTCCTTATCCGGCAGCGTATGCCTGGTTTGATATAGCGCCTGATAGTTGGAGTTTGCGCGATTCCAATCTCGATGCGGATTTCCCGACGGCGGCACGTTATGCGGAACTGACGTATATGCAAGAGGGTGGTCATGTCCCTGTCCAGGGAGTGATTGCAATGACGCCTACGCTGATCCAGCAGGCGTTGGCAATTACAGGTCCGATTGCTGTTCCAGAATATTCGGAGACGGTGACAGCACAAAACCTGGTTGCGCGTATACATTACCACCAATTGGGGGGAGCCGCTGCAGGTGCGGGAAGTGATCTTATTCCTGCACCTGATGGGCATTCGTCACAACGTAAGCGCTTTACAGAACTGCTAGGCGAGCATTTTCTAGCGCGTGTTCGTCAGCTTTCATCAGGAGACGCTGCGAAATTCTTCCAATTGATGATCGAAGGTGTGCGTACAAAGGATCTGCAAATCTACTTCAACGAAAGTAGTGCAGAGGCGCTTCTGCATGGTGCTCGACTTGACTCGTCAATTCAAACTTCGCCCGGCGATGGCCTTTTTGTGGTGGATGCAAATATCGGTATTACCAAGGCGAATAGTTTTATTACCAATACGTTGAGCGATACGGTGACGATTGATGCTGAGGGGAATGCTGTGCACCACCTGACACTGCGTTACGCGTGGACAACCCCAGGCCAGATGTATGGCAGCCCTCTCTATCGAGATTACGTGCGTGTGTATGTACCGGTTGGGAGCGTGTTACAGGGGCAGGACGGATGGCAACTCCGTGGTACGAGTCAGGACTTTCACTCCCAGGTGTGGGCAGGCTTCTTTACGCTCGTCTATGGGCAAGTGCGCACTATTACCCTCACCTGGAGCGTACCGCGTGCGGCTACGAAGGATGCTCATGGTTGGCAGTATCAAGAGTTGATTCAACGGCAAGCGGGTGCTGTTTGGACAGTACATGTGCAAATAATACTCCCTACATGTGCGGCACTAACGAGCCAGCCGGGAGGTATGGTCTCTACTGATATACAGTCAGCAACATTCAACCAGGCGTTAAATGAAGATCTGAATATTGGGCTTGAGTATGTCCAGCACGATGATATAAAGGGAACAACCCATGATTGTTAGGAACGCGTCAAGGAGCAGGAAATGGGAAGCGTTATCTTTTCCTTTGCTATTCGTTGGGGCGGCGATAATGATTGCATTGCTGATAGGAGGTGCGCTTGGCATCTTCGGTCCCTACATAGGAATAGCTATCTTTGGCAGTACGATAATGACTGTTATCATCATCCTGCGCCAGGATGAACTAGCGGCTACGATTATAATTGCCGTTCATCTGTATATCGACTGGTATTTGGGTCTCCATCTTGTTGCGCCATTGATGGTGCTTGCGCTGCTGGTGATCTTCTATTTGACTCGATCTCAGGAGCGTCCCTGGATAGAACCACGCGCTGTATGGCTCTGGATAGTGTTTCTTGTCCTGACTATTCCTCCAGCAATTGCTGGAGCACGTATGGTTTATGATGCAGCATCTTATTATCCCAGCGATATTCTGGGGGCCTTTTTGATATTTTGGTTAGGGATAGTTATCGCGCGAGACAAAGAGTCCGTCCGGCGCTTTTGTACACTATTGTCGGCATTGGTAGCGCTGCTAGCTATACATACACTCATTCAGGCGACGACTGGGGTCGTTTTGTTTGGGACATCGCACTATGATGCTACGTTGGCAACTACCTCGGACTATCTATTGTCGGGGGCTGCGGGGAATGCGCATCGTGTAGGGTCATTCTTTGTAGACCCGAACTGGAATGGCAGCTTCCTGGGGATGATGGTGTTTCTTCCCTTGGGGCTTTTTGTTGAGAGTTCGTCCTTTTCAGGAAAGGTGCTCTATCTTGGCGAGATGGTACTGATGATACTTGCTTTGCTGTTCACTTTTAGCGCGGGGGCATGGGTAGCTACAGCGGTGGGGATGCTCGTCTTTGTGGTCCTGGTTGGACGAACGAGCTATCGTATCCTGATTCCGTTGCTAGTTGGGTGTGCAGCAGCAGTATTGTTTGTTGGGTTTCGAGCACAGGTCAACATTTTATTACAACATGCGACGGACCCTGGTGAGTTGTTGCTGCGCAATGGTGCGTGGCAGACCGCGATACGAGTGATGCTTGCTTTTCCGCTGACGGGCGTTGGCCTGGGATATCTGAATTATCAACTGCGGTCAGATCCTTTTCGAGTGCCGGCAGAATATGTGCTTTTAGCGCATCCGCATAATTCGTATCTGGAATGGGGGGCTATGGCAGGGTCTTCCGGTGCTACTGGTGTTCCTTGCACTGCTTGCTTTCGCTATATGGCTGGCTGTGCGCAATTGGATGCTGGTTGATAGGCGCACCCGTTCTGTATTGGGTGGTGGTATCGCTGCGGTTGTCACGTTGAGCGTCAATAGCTGGAGTATTAATGGCTGGACGTTGCCTGCTCTGGCGATGATGGGCTGGCTGGTGCTTGGGGTTGTTTCCTCGCCTTTGCTGAGGAGGCGGTTCCAACACGAAGGTTGGTGAGAGCAAGGGAAGTGTGATAGAGGTGCTTTTCAATGAGAGAGGGAGCGGTACGGATGCGTGAAGGATGTGAGCAGATGGAGGGCCAAGGAGCTATGAGGAGGTTGAAGGAGGATGATGCGATGTGTGAGGGGCTATCCGGTCGATATGTCATCATTTCTCCGGCTGGGGAAGGATTCTTTTGAGGCGGGAGTGCCATACGAGGTGAATGGGGGTGGGTATGATGCGATGACGATTACGCGGTATGCGTTGGCGTGTTGGAACGAGTATGTTGCGACTGATAGTGAGTATTACAGGGGTGCATTTTTATGGCAGGTACGATGGCTGGTCGAGCATGAGGTGAGGATTGGTGAGGATGGTGGCGGATGGCCTATTGCATTTCCTCATGCATATATACATACGAGCGGTTCGTGGTTATCGGCGCTGGCGCAGGGGTGTGCGCTTTCGGTGCTGGTGCGGGCATATGGGTTGACGCGAGAGCGGGTGTTGCTTGAGGTGGCGCGGCGGGTGGTTCGTACGTTTGAGCGGGATGTTCTGGATGGTGGGGTGAGTGCGCCTATCGGGGAGCAGGGGATTTTCTTTGAGGAGGTTGCTGTCTATCCGGCGGCGCATGTGTTGAGCGGGTTTCTTTTTGGGCTTTTGGGGGTGTATGACTATGTGGGATGTACCGATGATGGCGAGATCGGGGAACTGATGCGGCGTGGTGTTGCGACGCTGCGTGCACTGCTTGCTGAATTTGATGTTGGTTTTTGGACGTATTCGGATTTGCTGCACCGACGTCTTGCTTCGCCTGCTGATCTTGCTGTGCAGGTTGAGTTGCTTGAGGCTGTGGCGAGATGTTGTGGTGATGACTACTGCGGGCAGGTGTGCATACGATGGAGGGGCTATCAACGGCGATTGGGCTGCCGTGTGCGCTACGCGGTGAACTCTCGCTGGGCCGGTTGTGGTCGTGCGCTCTTGAAAATGATACAGAGGATGCTTTTTCCCAGGCGTGTTCGATCTGAAGCTGGGAAGCGCCTGCGTGTGTGCATCTCACTTCCCGCGTTCCTTGTGACTGGGGGCATACAGACTGTTCTGGATGGGATAGGTCAGGTAACCGAGGATAGGTGGGAATGCGAGTACGTGACGCAATATGTGGGACGGCAAGGGCGAGAGGGGTATGTTATTCGCCAATTCGGTAAGGAGAGGATGACGCCGTGGCTTTTTCCTGGTGTGTGGCTGTATGTTGTGGCGGGTCTATATAGGCTGATGAGGTTGTTGCGTGATGGTGCAGATTATGATGTTATTCTCACACAAGATGCTGTCTTTACGGGGGCGTTTAGTGGGTTGGTGGGGAGGCTGGCGGGTGTGCGGGTGGTATGTATAGATCATGGTGATCTGACGACGCTGCGTGACAAGACTTTTCATACTGAACGGATGGGGAGTGTGATGAGGAAGGGCTGGTCGAGTGCTTTGCGCTTTGTAATGGTGCGATTGTTGGTGTTTTACTGGCCTTCGCTTTGGCTGCTGGCGCGTTTTTCTGCGCGCTGGGTTGATCATTTTCTTGTGCCTGGGGTTGTGGGGGATGGTGTGGAGGAGGCGTGCAAGAAGCTCAGGATTGCTGCGAGTCGTGTGACACGGTATGGGAGTATGGTTGATGTGGGTTGTTATAGCCCGGTGGATGGTGCGAGAAGGGCGGACTTGCGTGCTGAGAGGGGGATTGCGGCTGATGCTGTGGTGGTTGCGATGGTTTGTCGGCTTGCGCCTGAGAAGGGCATAGATGTTGGTTTGGAGGGTATGCGGCGGGCGTTATTAGCACTTTCGCCTGAGGCGCGGTCGCGGGTGCGTGTGATTATTGGAGGTGATGGGCCACTGCGTCGACAGGTGGAGGAGGATATTGATAGGTGTGGACTTGGTGAGGTGTGTGAGATGTGGGGAGACCTTAGTGCAGAGGAGGTGATTGGGCTGCTGAATATGAGTGATGTATTCCTCTATACAAGCCTGCGGGGGGCGTGTTATTCGATGGCGATTTTGGAGGCGATGGCTGCCGGTTGCGCGGTTGTTGCCTCGACGCGTCCGATCTCGAATGCGCGTTTGTTGGATGGAGGACGTGGTATTGCGGTGTCGGCGGGGGATGTGGAGGAGACGAGCCAGGCGCTGGTACGTCTTTTGAGCGATGTAGGACTGTGCCAACGGATGGGAAGGTTGGCGAGGGAGTATGTTGATGCGCATCATCGCCCTGCTGTGTTTCGGCGGGAGCTTTTGCGGGCGACGTACTGGTCGGGGCTGGATGAGATTTTGGACAAACGAGGAGTGGACTTGGAGGATTGAGTAGATCGAATAGGTTGAAGACCGATAACATACTAAAGCAGGGAGCAATAGGAAATAATCTTCCTCAGTCATCACTCTCTCAAGAGGAAGAATACGTGCCTTTGGCTGTGACAACTGGGGATCATGGAGGTAGAGTTCCTGCAATTCCGAGGTTTACGCTGCCGCTTAAAAGTATTGACCAGTGGCCAACGTACGTGGGTCTCGAAGCTATGCGCTACGTGTCACCAATGCCCTCCTCTCTCTTCGATGGTGTGGCGATCGACCGGCAGGCGACGTTGATTCTTCCTAGCATGCAAGGAGTGGGCGGTCGGCAAGAAAGCGAGACGAGGCCTTCACTGATGGAAGGTTCTGTCTCAGAGATTCGTGCTCTTGTAAAAAGTTCGGGTATGTACGCACTTTCCTCGTTGGTAGCACCTTTTCTCACTTTGCTACTAGCGCCGTTCTTGACGCACGCGCTTTCGCATACTGATTACGGGGCGCTAGCTGTTTTAACGACTGTTATTGCTTTAGTGTCTGGTGTAACACAGCTCGGTGTGGCTTATGCCTTTTTTCGCGCTTACACCGATGATGAGTCCCAACGCGCGCAGTTGGATGTTCTTTCGACGACCAGTCTCTTGCTTTTGTGCATCTCGGCGACTATTGCTATCACTGTGTTATTCGCGGCACCGTGGATAGCGGAAGTGCTGTTGAACGACGCGTCTCTTGCCAACACGATAAGGCTGGCGAGTGTGGTAGTGCTGATACAAAACCTGACGGTGCCTGGGCTTTCATGGTTGCGGGCGGAGAACAGGGCTGGGCGGTATTCGATGTTGTCGGTTGTAAACCTGCTGATAACGGCGGGAGCAACGGTCTTTCTAGTCGGTGTGGTGCATATGGGTATGGATGGGTCGCTAATTGCGACGGCTAGCGGTTCTGCCTTCATCGTGCTCTGTACATTGCCAGTTATTTTTGTACGTGCAGGTATGCGTTTCCGTTACGCTATCTTGTGGAGATTGATTACTTTTGGGTTTCCGCATGTGATTAATCTGCTTTCGGGGTGGGTGCTGCAACTATCAGATCGCTATCTGCTTGCGCATTTCGGCTCACTTTCACAGGCGGCAAGCTATGCGGTGGCGTATAGCTTAGGAGGGATCGCGTCTACTTTGATCATTGCACCGTTCTCGTTGGCCTGGTGGACGTTGATGTATTCCATCGCGAAAAGGGAGGATGCAGCGCGTATTTTTCAGTTGGTATTTCGCTGGTTCAGCTTGGTGTTGTTATTTGCGAGCTTTGGACTCTCGATGTGTGGTTTTGCGGCACTTGATCTCTTCTTTCCGAGTGCGTATCATGCGGCGGGGTCGATTATGCCGATTATTTCGCTGTCAATGCTGTTTAATGGGAGCTTTACTGTGCTGTCTCTGGGGATATATATAAGGCAGAAGACCTGGTATGCTGCGGTACTGATTACGGTTTCGGCCAGTTTCAACTTTGGTCTCAATATGTTCCTGATTCCGTCTTACGGGGCAATGGGGGCGGCTGTATCAACACTGATTGCTTATGCTGTGCTGGCCCTGCTTGGTTATATTGTGAATCAGCGTCTGTATCGGGTTCCATTTGAGGTTGGTCGCTTTGGCACTGCGCTGCTCATTGGCATTGGTCTTTATGTAGCGTGCAACTTTTTGGCACACTGCTCCCTGTCTGGTGGAGCATGGGGGATACGCATTGGCGGCGTGCTTCTTTACGGGATATGCCTGGCGGTCCTGGGGAAGCTCCCTATCTGGGAAAAACATCATCGGATGGAAGGAGGGTTCTTTCATCATGAAAGTAGAGTTGCGTAGCGATGTTCCGACAGTGAAAGATACAGTCATGGCGGTATCTGCGATCAGCGTGTGCATGCATGTGCTTGGAACAGCGCGTAACGATGTTCGTGCTATGCGTGCAGCTACAACACTTGCAGATGCGGGTTTCAGGGTTTCCATGATTGATATCGAAGGTGAAGGCGTGCATGTTGTGGAGGAAGATAGTGATGGCGTTCATATAAGACATATCCATGTGTCAGATTCGTTTAACGCTACACGTTTTAGGCGCTGGTCATTTGTGAGAGGGGTATGGTTGTTTCTGCGAAGTCTTTTCTTGTTGCTACGGACTTCAACAGACATCTACCATGCACTTGACCTACCGGCTTTGGCGGCATGCTATGTTGCGGCTCGACTGCGTCGAAAGCCGCTGATCTTCGAGTCTTACGAACTACCGTTTTCGATGCTGGCTGTGTCGGATATGAGTAGGAGTCGGCGGCGGCTCCAGAGATTATGCAGGCTGTTGATGCATGCTCTTGTGCGTGGTTGCGCGGGTGTGATCGTTGTTTCACCTCCTATTCTGCAGGAGATGCAAGACCGCTATCATCCCGCACGGGTGGCGCTTGTTCGCAATATTCCTGCTTATCGAAGGGTGAGGAAAGGTAACCTATGTGCGAGAGTTGCTTGGTTTAGGGCAAGAGGTGCGTATCGCTCTTTACCAGGGGAACTTGCAGCCTGACCGCGGGTTGGAGCGATTGGTCCAGGCTGCGCGATTCTTAGAGCGGGATATCGTTATTGTGATGATGGGCAAGGATATGACAGGGACGCGGGCACGGCTTGAGGCAGGGATTGCACGTGAGGGGGTAGCTGAGCGGGTCAAAATTATTGCGCCGGTGCCTTATAAAGATTTGTTGGATTGGACGGCATCGGCAGATATTGGTCTGATCGTTTATGCGGCGGATTACTCGCTGAATGTGCAGATGATGTTGCCCAATAAACTCTTTGAGTATCTGATGGCGGGTCTGCCTGTGCTCTCTTCAGAACTTCCAGCGGTAATGGATGTAATCAGTATGTACGATGTTGGGGAGGTGGTGACTTCACTTGGGCCTAAAGATATTGCTGCCGCCATCAATGCAATGTTAGCAGATCGGGAGACATTAGCCCGAAGGCATCAGAATGCCTTGAATGCTTCTCAGCAGGAGTTGTGTTGGGAAAAGGAACGTCAAGCACTGATAAGTCTTTACCAGAATGTGTTAGAAAAGCAGAAGCAAAAAAGGCCTGAGTGTGCAGGGAGACCAGGCAATGTGTAGGATAGAAGAAGTGTGAAGGTCAGGAGGATCTTATGGCAATCCATCATGAGAAGCAAAAACCAGCATCTTCGTGGTTTGAGAAGGTTCATCCGGGGCACTATCACTTGCGTCCCTGGGTGATTATCTCGCTGGCCTTGTTGGCAACTATTGTCATACTGGCGGGACTATGTGGATTGCGGTTATTTGGTGGGAATGGGGGAGGAAAGTTACTTGCTCGCCCTGTAGGTGCACCATCAAACCTTGGGCAAATGGATGGATCGTTGCATATTTCGGGGTATGTGGATGTATAAGCAGCTTGCGAGCCTATATGTAGCACGGATGACGTTGGATGAGGAATTGGGTCAATTGATCATGGTTGAGTATAGTGGTACGGGCTACTCACAGGATTTGAATACGATGATCAATACGCTGCATGCTGGAGGGGTGATTCTCTATGCGTTCCAAATGCGGACGTTTGCGCAGACGCACCAGGATATTGCTCAGATGCAAGCGCACGCGGGTTTGCCATTGCTTGTTTCGACGGATGAGGAGGGAGGACCGTTTGTGGATCGTTTAGCGAATATCTACGGGATGCGTATGTCGGCGGAGGATATGGCTGCGAGTGGTGATGTGAATGTGGCGATGGAGCAAGGGCTGAATGCGGGGCATGATTTGTTGGCGTTGGGGATCAATACGAATCTGGCTCCTGATGTGGATGTGAACCTGGCTGATGGGGATGATTTGGTTTCGCGTACTTTTGGGGATACGCCTGGGTCGGTGATTCGGTATGCTGGTGCATATCTGAGGGGGTTGCAGGGAGAGGGGGTGATTGGGTGTGTTAAGCATTATCCGGGGTTGGGTAGCGCGACGGGCGATGCGCATGCGGAGCTGCCGGTGGTGAATCGGACGAGGGGGCAACTGTACGCGGTTGAGCTGGCTCCTTTCAAGGCGTTTATCCAGTCGGCTAATCGGTTTGAGCAGCCTGGGATGGTTATGGCTACGGATGTGTTGATGCCTGCAATTGATGCGAGGTATCCGGCGGAGTTGTCGCATATCTTCATGACAGATATTTTGCGCAACGAGTTTGGGTATGATGGAGTTGTTTTGACGGATGCGCTCTACATGCAGGGGATTGCGCAACGTTGGAGTTTGCCGGAGGCGGCAGTGTTGGCTCTGAATGCAGGCAACGATATGCTACTCGGGCCTACAGGAGCTGATCAGATGGTTGCAGTGGTGAATGGACTGAAAGCTGCTTTGCGGGATGGCACGCTTTCTAAGGCGCGGGTCGATGAAGCGGCTACGCGCATTCTTGCGCTGAAGATGGAGTATCATCTCATGTCCGCTGTGCTACCACAAGGGTGAAGTTATGGCACGATATATTGAAAAGGGAGAATATTGGGTATGGCGGGAAGATTTCATGGCAAGCGGCGGGTAGGATTACTAGTCGTAGGGTTGTGCGTGGTGCTGGGTGGGGCTGCTTTCTTTGTGTTTCATTCAAGTCCTCCAGTGAGGGTGAGCGCATCAAGTAGTATCTGGCCAAATACTGCTGGGCCTGGGAGTACGATTACGGTGAGTGGCTCTAACTATTTGGCGGATGAGGATGTCCAGGTCTACTTTCAGGCACCCTCACAAGGTAGTATCAACACTATTACAGATGCAAACGGTTCCTTTTTCGTTGCGTTGACGGTGCCAAAGACCTATGTGCAGGGAACGCGGTATTATGTGCATGTCACCAGCGGCACATACAATACGCAGCTTTTGTTCACCTTTACGGCGCTTCATCTTGGGATCTCTCGTGCTGATGATGCGCTTTCCTTTGGGTCGCTGGCGTTGTTCAGCGGCGCTGGATTTGTCGCGGGCGAGATGGTTGATCTCGTATGGAAGTACGGGGCAATTGGGATGGCGAATGCTGGGACGGTTGTAGTCGGGAGTGATGGGAGCTTCACTGTGCCCTTGACGTTGCCAAGCGTGCCTTACAACTCTCATTTCATGCTTGTTGCTCGCGGTCGCAGCAGTCGCTTCAGTACCAGTACCTCCTTGATCGCGTCACCCGGTATTGTTGTGACTCCATCATCTGGGAGTGCAGGAACGGTTGTCAGCCTGAACGGGGGTGGTTTCGGGAGTGAAGAGATGGTGAGGGTATTGTATCTGGATGCTCTTGTGGCGATGGCGAGGACGAATATGAATGGGGCTTTTCGCGCGAGTTTTACGCTGGCGGATGCTGATGCGGTCGGGTATCAACCTGATGCAATCCAGGCGATTGGCAAAACTAGCGGAGTATCGGCGGCTATTGCCTTTGTGAGCCAACCTACAGTGACGATTTCACCGACGAGTGGCAAGGCTGGTACGAAAATTACGGTGAAGGGGAAGCATTTTACTGCATCTGATACGTTGAATATCTACTGGGTTGATGATAGTGCGGGAGGTTCAGGCAACCAGACGTTTCTGGGGAATGTGCGAGTTTCGTCCAATGGCACTTTTACAATAACGATGACTGCGCCCGCAGGAGTGGTAAAGGGAGGTGTGTACTTCGTTTCAGCGATAGATCAGAAGACAGGCAAAGGTGGTCAGGCGCAGTTCACGGGGAAATAGGCTCCTTTCGGCCTTCTGACGCGAAGCGTAGACACTCCCTTTCAGACCGGCTGAGCGAAGCTAGACACGCTAGTGTCGTTGCCGGTCTGCATAAGAACTAGTCGATAGTGTCGTTGCAGGCCGTCTTTCAAAAATCCCTGACGAATGTGGATAAGTATGTGGACAAACGTTCTAATTTGTGGATAAGTCAAAGGGATAGCGAGGGTAGGAGCACTGCGCTCTCCCTACAGGATGATATGTGGTAGCGAGGGATGACAAAGGGCGTCCTGGTTCTTTCTCTGCGGTATTCTTTCTGCTTGAGTGCTGCGTGATAGGAGTGTTGGCAGTCTTCCCCCGATCTTGCCAATGCCCTCTAGGGGAATATGACCTATAGGGATATGAAAGGAAAGAATACGATGAAACCTGAAGTAGGTGTTCGCGATAATGTGAATGCAGCCGGACGTACGGCTCGTCGAGCTGCGACCGGTAAGTGGATGTCGTTACTTGCGCGGCTTGGTTACGCGGTGAAAGGCGTGGTCTATCTGATGATTGGAGGATTGGCCATTGCGCTAGCGATTGGACATGGGGGTGAGGCAACTGATCAGCGAGGGGCTATTGAGGCCATTTATGCACAGCCATTTGGGAAGATCCTGCTGCTTGTTGTTGGCGTTGGGCTGGTCGGCTTTGCTTTGTGGAGCTTTATACAGGCGTTGTTTGACACTGAGGGCAAAGGGAGTGAAGCAAAGGGTATCATTGCTCGCATTGGCTACGCGGGAGTCGGTGTGGCTTATGCAGCTCTGGCCTTTGGAACGTTCGAATTAGCCACGGGGTCAGGCGCGGGAAATCTTGGTAAGAGCACAACGACCTCGACGCAGGACTGGACGGCAAAGCTGCTGAAACTGCCCTTTGGGGTGCCGTTGGTCGTTATAGTGGGATTGGTTGTGATTGGTATTGCTGGCTACCTGTTCTTTAAAGCGTACTCTGCCAAGTTCCAGCAGCGGCTCAATCTGGCACGCTTGAATGCTGGTTTGAGAAAGTGGATGGTCAATCTCGGCAGGTTTGGTTATGCTGCGCTGGGCGTGGTCTTCACGATTATCGGCATCTTTTTGATTGTGGCTGCGATACAGCATAACGCGCACGAGGCAAAGGGCCTGGACAGTGCATTAAAGGAACTGCTCTTGCAGCCGTTTGGGCCGGTGTTGCTTGCGGTTGTTGCGCTTGGGCTGATCGCTTACGGGGTCTATTCTTTCGTGGAGGCGCGTTATCGACGTGTAGGTCGGGGTTGATAGGGTGGTGTTTCGTGAGATGTACTATGTTGTAGGCAGAACTTGAGAATTTTGCCTTAGTTTTGAATGTCATCCTGAGTGAAGTGAAGGATCTCTACCCACGGTGACAGATCCTTCGCTTCACTCAGGATGACATTTGGTAGCGAAGGATGACAGCATTTAGGGAGGTTGATAGTGTTTTGTTCTAACTGTGGCACGCGTGCTGAAGATGGTGCTCATTTCTGTCAGAACTGTGGGGCGTCGCTTCAGGCTCCTGGTGGCGTCGTTCAGCAGCCTTCTTCAGATATGATGCCACAGGAATTCCGAGGCGCTCGTCGTTCGAGCGCTGGCAAATCGCAAGACCCTTATAAGGACCAGATTCAACAAATCAAATTACAGCTTCGACAACTGAAGCTGGACCTGAAAGGGATTACGACCAGGATGTCCAGCATTCGTTCGCGATATCATGAGACGGCGGCCTTTGTACCAAGGGGTCTGCTGCGCTGGGGTGACAAAGCGATAGAGGATTTTCGTCTGTTGGGGCCACAACAGCAGAAGGAGCAACTGCAACGAGAGATTATGCAGCTTGAGCAGGAGTTGCTTGGTCTGCAACAGGCACAGGCGCAATGGAAGGTGCAGCAGTAGCCGAGTTTCTCCACCCCAGGGACGCGATAAATCTGGTCCCTACGAACCTAACTGGGAGCGGTGAGTGGTTGCGGTTGTGACAGTAGTGACACTTATGACGGTTGTGGCGCTTGTGCGGGTTATGCCACGGAGGTCATTGATGATGAGTGAATCCTGGCCAATGAGACTTGACAAGCTGCCTAAACGTTGCTATCATGATGGAGCTACAGTGTGCCCAAAAAGGCCTGGCAATAAGTCCTCCAGACTCACTGCCCGCAAGGAGTGCCACTACATTTCTCTTAAGAAGTGATGTGATTGAAGCCAGGTCTTCACATATGGTCACGTGCTCCGTGCTTATTTGAAGGCAGGGATATCCGCTCCGCATATTGAGGAACATTCGCGAAGCAAGGGCCACGTTAAATCGGGTCCCTACATTTCTCTTAAGAGGCTGCCGCGTTTGAATTATTGAGATAGAAGCTATTCTAGTCAAGACTGTCATCCTGAGCGATAGCGAAGGATGACAATGAGAAGATGGAACTGTGAAGAGGCTTTCCACCCATGCCTCCCACGTATCCGCTAGAAGCTGTGCGGGGACGGGAAAAGTGATTTGTCATCCTGAGCGTAGCGAAGGATGACAAATCACATTTATAAAGGAGAAATAGAAGGTGTTTGCAGTAATTAAAAGTGGTGGAAGACAATACAAGGTGTCCGTCGGCCAGACATTGGAGGTCAATCGGCTTCCAGTGGAGGATGGAGAGCAGGTGCAATTTGAAGAGGTGCTACTTATCGCGGATGCGAATACTACGATGGTAGGTAGTCCTCTAGTAGCTAATGCGATGGTGCTGGCAACTGCTACGAAACAGGGTCGCGGCAAGAAGTTGATTGTTTTCAAGTACAAGTCTAAGAAGCGTTATCGCCATCGCCGGGGTCATCGCCAGGAGCTGACGGTCCTCACGATTGATGATATTGTGGCCGAGGGCAAGAGTTTGGTCACCGGTGAGGCTCCAAAGGCCAAGGGCGCGATAAATCAGGCCCCTACGGTTGAAGAGATAGAGACTCCGCCAGAGCCTACGGAACTCGAGGCGGCTACAGGCGGAGTAAGCGGGACCGGCGTTGAAACGGAGTCTGAAGCAGAGAAGAGGACATCTCGCCGCCGTCGTACAGGACAGGTCGAGGATGCTGAGAGTACCGAGAATGCCGAGGATACTGAAAGCGAGACAGAGGAATAAATCATGGCACATAAAAAAGGTGTGGGTAGCTCCCGCAATGGTCGGGATAGCAAGCCTAAGATGCTTGGTGTGAAACGCTACGATGGGCAATTAATTAGAGCGGGTACGATTATTGTTCGCCAGCGCGGCACAAAGATTGAACCTGGCGATAATGTTGGCGTTGGACGCGATCATACGCTGTTTGCGCTGATTGATGGCTATGTCAAGTTTGGGCATGCCTCGCGCACGAAACGCAGCGCTAACGTCTATACAGAGTTTCCCGGTCGGCCTTCGTTGACTGCTACAACGGAGCCGGTTGTGGTTGCGGAAGCCTGAGAAGGTCATCTTGTAGGGGCTGTGCCTTGTGCCTGCCCTAACTTAATGAAAATACCTCCTACGAACGAAATCGTAGGGGGTATTTTATTATGCTTTCATTTGTCATCGTGAGCGAGAGCGAAGGATGACAGCACTATATCTTATGCTGAAAGAGGAATATCCATATATTCAGCAACTGTTTGAGGTTCCGGTAGGGGTAAATGTTCCTCTTGCATCATCTGGAGATGTGATCGTAGAGCATCCCTCATACGCTGCTCTACTTCTTCCCTTGTATCGCCCACGGCGACACATCCAGGAACGTCGGGAGAGTAGGCCCCATAGGAGGTTTCCCCTCTTTCAATAATCACCAGGATTTTAGCCATTATCCCTCTCTCTTTCGCGAGGGCAGGCACAAGGCACAGCCCCTACAGGATGACAATTGTTTCGAGGTAAGTCGGTATCTCACTTCATCATCATTTGTGCGGCTTGCTGGGCTAGATTGACGAGCCAGAAGGGGAGTAGTGTTCCCATTAATAGGGTTCCCAGGGCGGCAATGGCGAGGGCTAGCCAGGTGGTCCAGCCAACGAAGAGGCCTTTTTCAGCGGCTTTTTCGAGTGCGACGGAGGTATCTGACTTGGAGGTAGTTGCTAAAGGCTTTGCCGGTTTCGTTGCTACTACTGCGGCTACAGCGGTGCTTGAGGTGCTAGAAGTGCGTCTATTAACGGTAGATGTGAGAGCGGGAGCAGGCGTAGTAGGAGCATTTACAACAGAAAGTGACTCTGTTGGGGTGACTTCTTGTTCCATAAACATGGAGGCGATGACGCGCAGGTAGTAGTACATACCGAGGACGCTGGCGAGGACTCCGATGATCAGAAGCTCGGGATAGCCTGTCTGTAAGGCGGCATAGAAGAGATAGTATTTGGCGGCAAAGCCTGCCATGGGAGGGAAGCCTGCTAATGCGAGCAGGAAGAATGCGAGTAGGCCGGCTAAGAGCGGCTGTCGATACCAGAGGCCGCGTATGTCACTGAGGGTGGTGCCTGTATTGTCGACGCGTTCCAGGACGGAGACGACACCGAATGCTCCCAGGTTCAGGAAGGTGTAGCAGAGCAGATAGAAGAGGATGGAAGAAAGACCGAGTATGCCGCCCGCGACGATGCCTATCATGAGATAGCCGGCGTGGGCAATGCTGGAGTAGGCCAGCAGACGCTTGACATTGCTCTGCACCAGGGCCATTATGTTTCCTCCGACAATTGTGAGGATGGTGATGACCCAGACGGCGGGCAGCCAGTCATTGGCGAGCGGGTTCAGCACGACATCGAAGACACGGACGAAGGCGATCATGGCAGCAGCTTTGGTGCCTACAGACATGAATGCTGTTATGGGAGCGGGCGCACCGTCGTAGACATCGGGGGTCCAGGCCTGGAAGGGTACGCCTGAGACTTTGAAGGCAAAGCCAACGGTGAGCAGACCCATGCCGATGAAGAGCAGGTTGGTGCTATGGGTGTGTGATGCGACGAATTTTGCGATGGCATTGAATGAGGTACTACCTGTTGCGCCGTAGATCAGGGCTATGCCATAGAGCAAGAAGGCGGAGGCGAATGAGCTGAGCAGGAAGTACTTCATGCCGGATTCCTGGGAACTCTGGCGGCGGGTGACGAAGCCACAGAGGATGTACAATGCGAGCGAGAGCATTTCCAGGCCCAGAAAGACCATCAAGAAGCTGACGGCCGCAGCCATCAACATCATGCCAATGGTGGCAAGCAGCATCAGGGCGTAGTATTCTCCTTGATGCACGAGGTTCAGTCGTTGTAGATAAGCGGGTGAGAGCAAGACTCCGAGCACGCTGGCACTGAGTATGATGATATAGGCGTAGAGCGAGCCGAAATCGGAGCCAACCATCGAATTAAAGGCGCTCTGGCGATCACCTACCAGGAACAGAATGATTGCCGCGGCAAATGCTCCCGCGAGTCCGAGGAGACTTAACACGGGTAAAACCAGGTAGTTGCTACTTATGCCAAAGCTTTTTGCAGGGAGACCCAGTTTTGGGGAGACGATAAGGTTTCCACTGGTATGAGAACCTTCGGCGGGTTTTGGCAACACGAGGTCTGCTAGCAGGAGCAGTAGCGCCATGCCTGCCAGGATTAGTTCTGGTGCGACGCGCCCCCAATCGGCGGCGGATACGGTAAATGTAAACGTCATAGAAGTCACCCAATTACTTTATTAAGACGGTGCCGACATTTTGCAGCGTGTTTTGCACTGATGGCTCCATCAGGTAGGTCAGCACATACGGTTGAATGCCGATATAAAAGATCAGGATCAGAAGCGGGGCAAGCGAGAGGAACTCGCCGATGCGTAAATCGCGCAATTGACCTTTACGTACCAGGGAGCCTACTACTCCTTCTGTCTTGAGCGGTCCCCACATGATGCCTGAAAAGAAGCGGATCATATACCACGCGGCGGGTACGACAACGGCTGTGCCAAGCACGCCGAATATTGTACTACTGCGGAAGATTCCCAGCAACGCCAGAAACTCTCCCGCGAAACTATTCAGGCCTGGCAAGCCAAGCGATGAGAGCGATGCAATCAACAGGATGATAGCCATGATAGGAATACGCACTGCCAGGCCACCAAAGTCGCTCAGGCGGCGCGTGCCTGTTCTTGCCTCGAGAAAACCTACAAGGAGGAAGAGCGCGGCAATGGTAATGCCATGATTTACCATTTGCAGGACAGAACCTTCGGCACCTTGAACATTAAAGGCGAAGATGCCGAGCACGATGATGCCTAAGTGGCTGATACTCGAGTAAGCGAGTAGGCGTTTCAGGTCGGTCTGCACAAGCGCTAACACGGCACCGTACAGGATACCAACTACCGCCAGGGTACTAAAAAGTGGAGCAAGGGTATGGACGGCCTGCGGGAAGAGCGGCAGGCAAAAACGCAGAAGGCCATACGCGCCCGTCTTTGACATCGCCCCTGCCAGCATAGCTGTTACGGGAGTAGGCGCTTCAGTATAGGCGTCGGGCAGCCAACTATGGAATGGCACAAGGGGTACTTTGACGGCAAAGGCAGCCGCAAAAGCTAAGAGCAACCAGATTTGCACGCCGTTATTGAGTGGATTGCCATTGAGTAAAGCCGCCAGACTCAGTGTATAGCTGCTGCCTGGCGCTGCCTGCTGGTGGTAGTAACCAAGGGCGATAATGCCCGCAAGCATTAACAAGCTGCCTACCGAGGTGTAGAGGACGAACTTGATGGCAGCGTAGATGCGGCGTTCGCCACCCCAGGTTCCGACCAGGAAATAGGCGGGTATGAGCATCAGTTCCCAGAAAATGTAGAACAGGAACAGGTTCGTGGAGAGGAAGACGCCGATGATACCACATTCCAGCAGCAACATAAAGGCCATGTAGTTTTTGACCTTATTTGGCCGATACATCGGCGATGGGCGCGATAAATCGGCCCCTACTCCTATACTGCGGAACGATGCACCGATACATACGACCGTTAAAAGCGTAGTGAGTGCGACGAGCAGAAGATTAATGCCGTCTAAGCCCATACTATAGTTGATGCCAAGCGCGGGTATCCAGGTGAGTTGCTCATTAAAAAGGAAGGTGCCGTTCGGTGCAGAGGAACTTAATGGCAACCCACCGGGTGTCACATGGGCTTGCGCATAGAGCGACATCAAGACCAGCGTCAACAGTAAATTAGCAATAGCTATGATTAAAGCTGTCCAGCGTATAGCGTTCACCTGTCCCTTTGGCAAGAGCAATACTGCAATGCCACCCAACAAGGGTAGGAAGGTGATGAGTGATAAGATTGGAAACATGCCGCTACCCCCTCACCGCATAAAATACGATAATCAAGACGACACCGACGAGAATGGCCAGAGCATAGTTTCGCATGTACCCGGTTTGCAGGCGACGTAGTAAGGTGCTTGTACCGCCTAAGACCCAGGCTACACCGCGACTGCCGCCGTCGAGTAGACCGCCTTCTAACCAGCGTGTTGCCGCACGTCCTATTTCCAGGAGTGGTTCGATAAGCACTGCTGTGAGGATCTCATCAACATAATACTTATGGAAGACGAGCTGGTAGAGTGGATTCTTGTTCTCCTTGTACTGGAAGCCGTTCCTGTATAGCCTCCAGGCTCCCCAGATACCGAGCAGGCCAGCAGCAACACTCAGTAATGTAGAGACCCACTGAATTGCTAATGAACCTTCTGTTGCATGTACGCCAGCAAATACCGGATTAAGGAAGCTCGCCAGAGGGTGCCAGCTTGAGGCTCCAAAGAGCGCAAATGAGCCGACGAAGCCACCAATGACTGAGAGGACGGCTAGTATGATCAGTGGGATAGACATTATACGGGGAGCTTCATGAATGTCATGCTCTTCCACCGGGTGGTCGGCGTGGTGGACATCTTCATCTGGCCGATACATCGGCGATGGGCGCGATACATCGTCAACGGCAGGGGCGCTTCCACGGTAGTTTCCTGCAAAGATGCCGAAGACGAGTCGGAACATATACAAAGCGGTCAGGCCTGCTGTGATGATGCCGATGGCCCAGAGGAAGTACGAGAGAGGTCTGCCTTGAGCCAGCAGCGAACCGAGAATTTCGTCTTTGCTCCAGAAGCCCGAGAGGGGTGGGATACCGCTAATTGCCAGGGCTGCAATTACAAATGTCAAGAAGGTGGTCGGCAATTTCTGCCGGAGGCCCCCCATCTTGCGCATGTCTTGCTCGCCGCCGAGGGAGTGGATAACGGCTCCCGCGCCCAGGAAGAGCAAGGCTTTGAAATAGGCATGGGTGGTGAGGTGCAGAATGCCCGCGCTGTAGTTATGTACGCCTTCAGCCATGAACATGTAGCCGAGCTGACTGATGGTTGAATAGGCCAGGACACGCTTGATATCAAGCTGGAATATGGCAATGGTCGCTGCAAAGAGCGCTGTCAGGCCGCCAATAGTGGCGACGATATTCAATGTGGTCGATGCCAGTTCAAACAGGGGATTGGCGCGAGCAACGAGATAAACACCGGCGGTGACCATCGTGGCGGCGTGGATGAGTGCGCTGACGGGCGTTGGACCTTCCATCGCATCCGGGAGCCACATGTAGAGCGGCAACTGCGCTGATTTTGCGGCACAGGCAATGAAGAGCAGCAAGCAAATGGCGTTTGTCGTTTTATTGGCGGCCAACTGGCCGAAGACGCCTACGCCGTTACCATTACTGAGAAAGTTGAGCGTGCCGAAGTCCTTGAAGATGAGGAAGATAGCCAGCATGAGGCCGAAGTCACCGATAATGTTGATGACCAGGGCTTTTTTGGCCGCTGCAACCGCGGAGGGTCGCTGGTACCAGAAGCCAATGAGAAGGAACGAGGCCAGGCCAACCAGCGCCCAGCCGACGAGCAGGAAGAGAAAGTTGTCGGAGGTGACCAGCAGTACCATCGCAAAGATAAAAAAGTTCATGTAGGCAAAGAAACGCCAGAAACCTGGGTCGTCTTCCATGTAGCCCGCTGAATATACGTGGATCAGGAAGCCTACGCCTGTGACTATCATCAACATGACCGCGGATAGAGGATCGAAAAGCTGACCAAAGCTCAGTTGAAAGTCGCCTGAAACGACCCAGGTATAGACGACCTGGTCGCTCATTCGCGAAGACGCGGGCGTTGCTAGCATTGAGAAAAAGCTGATGGCGGCGCAGAGAAAAGCAAGGCCGCAGGCACCGAGGGCCACTGCCACAATGGCACGGCGAGGCATCGACCTGCCCAGCAGTCCCAAAATGATGAATCTTAGCAGGGGGAAGAGCAAGACCCATAGAGTCAGATTAGTCATAAGTAATTAGCCTCGCAATACATTCATGTCGTCTACATCGATGTCGCGGCGGGTACGGAAGATCGAGACGATAATGGCTAACCCTACCACTACCTCGGCAGCCGCGACAGTCAGGACGATAAAGACGAACATCTGACCATCGGCAGAGTCGAGGAAGCTGGAAAAGGCTACGAACGATAGATTGACGGCATTGAGCATGAGTTCAATCGACATAAAGATGATGAGCGGGTTGCGGCGCACAAGGACGCCGATGACGCCGATTGTGAAAAGGATGGCGCTCATGATTAGATATGCTGATACTGGCATGTTTCCTCCTTTCAGGTCCTTCTGCCTAAGACCATTGCGCCAAGGATGGCTACGATAATGAGCAGGCTGGTTACCTCGAAAGGAAAGGTAAAGCCGTGGAAGAGCGCCTGTCCGAATGCTTCGATATTGCCCTGGGTGTTTACCACATGCGAGAGGCTATTCGCGCCGGTTGCCTTTGCGCCATTGTCGAGGGCCTGACCGGTGAAGAGCAGGTAGCTGAGCGCTCCTACGAGTATGAAGCCGAGCGCGGCAGCGACTCCACGCTGCCAGGGGATGCGGTCACGTTGTTCATTATCGCTTGCTTCGGAGGCGAGCATGGTGACAACGAAGAGGAAGAGCACCATAATCGCACCGGCATAGATCAGAATTTGCACGATGGCGATGAACATTGCGCCCAGTTGCAAGTAAAACAGAGCCAGAAAGAGCAAGGTAAGGATGAGGCTCAAGGCGCTATTGACGGCATTCCTGAAGGTGATTACGCCTATCGCAGAGGCGGTACTGGCAACTGCTAGCACATAGAATGAGATTTGAACAGCTGTCATGCTTGTCCACCCTCCTTCTTTTGGCCCAACTTTCTGCGATCTTCATCCTGCTCTTCGTCTACCAGCAGCACTGGTTCCTGCCGAGGAATATTGCCGAGGCCCACAGCGGCAGCGCTTGCTTCTGAGCCGTCAAACAGGTGGTTTTCCTGGGGTACGGGCTGGGTGGCTTCGGGTGGCGGCGGATCGAACCAGACAGCGCTGGAACCAATGGTTGATTGTCCTTTGGGTTCAAGCAGTTGCTCTTTGTGATAGACCATGTCTTCTGGGTAGTAGGAAGCCAGTTTATACTGGTGTTCCAGAGTGATGGCTCCGGTGGGGCAGGCGGCTTCGCAGTAGCCGCAGAAGATGCAGCGCAGCAGGTTGACGTCAAAGACTTTGGCGTAGCGTTCGCCTGGAGAGACGCGGTTCTCTTCGGTGTTTTCTTCGGCCTCGATATAGATGGCGTTGGCCGGGCAGGCTCCCGCGCAGAGGTAGCAGCCGACGCAGCGTTCGAGGCCGTTGTCGTAGCGGTGCAGGACGTGGCGTCCGCGAAAACGGGCGGGTAGCTCTCGCTCCTCTTCCGGGTAGGAGACGGTGGTTGGTTTTTTGCCTATATTTTTAAGGGTTGTTCTCATCCCTTTGATGATGTCGAATGACATGGTAAGCTCCTCAAGAGTCTTCTTTGAGATGGTCCAAGATCAATGTCTTTAGTCCTGGCAAAGATGGTAGATGGGTATCGTTTGTCAGGAAAAAAGATGCGCCTCCAGTAATGGCTGTAGCCATCTGAATAGAGTCAGGTGTACGAATGTTATGAAATGCCCGCAGGCGTGCAGCTTCTTCAGCAATAGGCTGCTCAAGTGGTACGATAGACAACCCATCCATATTAAACAAAATGTCGCGGTATCTTTGAGCTAAATTTGTGTCTCCGCTTCGAATAGGGTGAACAAGCACTTCAAGGAGAGTTATCATTGATGTGGTTACGGTGAATTCGCCGCGTTCTATTGCCTCAAAGAAAGGATCAATAACCTTCGAGTAGGTAGGATGCTCTTCAATAAAATAGATTAAAGACATCGTATCAAAACCCACTACACTTCCTCGTAGTGAGTCTATCCATCCCATGAGTTGCGTTCCTCCTCTATGTATTTTTCCACATCAATGCCCTGCCAGACTTCTTTACCTAACCCTTTGAGTTCCATAATACTATGTTTAGGTTTGACTGTGATTTCTTGACGAACAATAGCCAACAAATCCGCCAATAATTGGAGCTGTTCATCCGGTGTAAGTTGTTGAGCTTGGTCTAATACCTCTCGATAGGTTATAGTCTGCATGAATTCTCTCCTTGGAGTATCAGACGCACTTCGTAATTAGATCATACCAAAGACGTGCGTGATTGTCATCTTTTCAGCTGCTATGAGTTTACCACTCGGCTATGTTGAGCAATCGCACAACAGGTAGCCACAAACCGGACTGGCACAAGGTTCCTTCCCATCCACACATCCATCCCCTGCCCGCACATTTCAGGTGGCTCAGCCCCTCACCTGTACTACACTTCCTCGTTGAAGGTCTATCATTTCCATGAGTTGCGTTCCTCCTCTATGTATTTCTCCACGTCAATACCTTGCCAGACTTCTTTGCCTAGTCCTTTGAGTTCCATAATACTATGTTTAGGTTTGGCTGTGAATTGTTGACGAACAATAGCTGCCAACTCCTCTATCAATTCGAGTTGTTCATCAGGTGTGAGTTGGCGAGCCTCGATTAATGCCTGCTCAATAGGCTATAGTCTGTCTGCATAGGTTTTCTCCTTGGAAGTCTATCCAAACGCAATTTGCAATTAGATCATACCAGAGACGTGAGTGGTTGTCACCTTTTCGTTGGTATTATTGCATTGCCGCATTTGTTAGGACCTCGAACGGGTACGGGGGCGCGATAAATCTGGCCCCTACGGAGGTGATGGCGGTTTTTGATTGTCAAGGTGCGTTAGCTCTGGATGTCTGCTGTTTCCTTCGTGATCCTCTCAAATTTTGCCAATCGTACAGATGATGGCATGACGATCTGTCTAGTTGTGCCTTGCTCCCTTGCGGGTATGGTAGTGATGGATTGCGCGGATGCGCTCTTGCTGCGTTCGTAGAGGAGGACGGCGGCGATGATGATGAGGCCCGCGAGGCCGTTGATCCACCAGGGCCAGCCGAAGGCGACTACGATGGCGGTGATGACGACGTTGAGTACGGCGAGGGGCAGGAGGGTGGTCCAGCCGAGGCGCATCAGGCGGTCATAGCGAATGCGCGGCAGGGTGGCGCGTATCCAGATGAACAGGAATAGGAAAAAGGCTACTTTGACTAAGAAGATGAGTATCGAGACGCCTGGGATGCGCTCCAGACCGAAGCCGAAGAAGCTCCAGCCGCCAAGGAAAAGGGTTGAGGCGACGGCGCTAACGGTGATCATGTTGATGTATTCGGCCATCTGGTAGAGGCTCCAGCGGAGACCACTGTACTCGGTCAGGTATCCAGCGGTGAGTTCCTGCTCGGCTTCGGGCAGGTCGAATGGAGCGCGGTTCACTTCGGCGATGCCTGCAATCAGATAGAGCAGGAAGCCGAGTGGCTGGGCAAAGATGAACCAGATGTGCTGGTTGAGCTGGGCATGGACGATGCCTACCATACTCAATGTGCCCGCCCACATAAGGGTGCCGCTGAGGGCCAAGCCAAGGCTGGTTTCGTAGGAGACCATCTGGGCGGCGCTGCGCAGTGCGCCTAACAGCGAATAGCGGTTGCCGGAGGCCCAGCCACCTAGCACGATACCATAGACGGCAAGGGATGAGATGGAGAGAATCCAGAGCAGGCCTACATTAATGTCGGAGATGAATGGATCCCAGATACTAGGCTTGCCATTGATCCAATTGTTGCCGATGGGGACGACAGCGAAGGCGCAGAGCGCTACTACGACCGAGATGATAGGTGCGATCAGGTAGATGGCCTTCCTGGCCTGAGTTGGGACGATTTGCTCTTTAAATGCCATCTTCACGGCATCAGCAAGGGGCTGGAATAGGCCGGATGGACCGACGCGGTTTGGACCGAGGCGACCCTGGAGCTTTGCTACGATACGGCGCTCGATCAGCGTCATATAGGCGAAGGCTCCAAGTAGTGCGGCGATCACAATCGCGCTTTTGATGACGTCGGCGACGATTTCAAGGAAGCCAGGCATGTGCCACCTCCTGTTCCTGGGTGCGTATGCCTTGCGGGCGCAGGTCTTCCCAGGTTAGTCCGCTATAGAATGGGTTGGTGCCAGCGATCTCTAGCAGGATCTCCTGGGGGCTGGTGTAGTGCCACTTATGGCCCAGGTTATTTGCGAGCGAGGTCAGGATTTCCCAATCGGCTTTTGCTCCGGGTAGTGGACGGAGGGCGTGCCAGATGGCCTGTACGTGATGATCGACGTTGGTCATGCTACCGTCTTTTTCCGCGAAGGTTACGGCTGGCAGGACAACATCGGCTTGTTGGGCTGTTTCGGTGAGGAGGATGTCCTGCACGATTAGAAATTCGAGGTTGGGTGGTAGACCTCCCAGGGCACCCGCAAGGGGTGCCCCTACCATATACGGGGAGTGGCGGATGGGATTGGCACCCATGACGTAGAGGGCGCGGATGTTGGGGTTGGTGAGCATTTCGGCGTAGGGGAGGCCTTTTTCGGGGGCTTCGCGGTAGCCGGGAAGGGCGTTGGGCAAGAGACCCATGTCGCGTGCTCCGAGTGAGTTGGCGTCTTCGAAAAGCGGGCCGACACCGGCACCCGGGCGGTCGATGTTATTTGTGATGAACGCGAGAGCTTGAAGGTCGGCCGCGAGGTCTTGGCAGCCGGGATCGAGGGTGGCCATTTCGTCGTAGAGGATGATGGCACCTCTGGCACCCGCGATTTCGTCGGCGAGATGCTGAAGCTGGGTTGTGGCTTCGAGTCCAAAGGACTCCTGGGATGCGCTTATGACCTCGTCTTCACGCTGTAGTTTCTCTCGGAGATCAGGGTATTGATTGGCATTCTGGATGTCGCGGTCAAGAACGTTTTTCAGGAGTAACTTTGCGGCTGCTCCCGCTGCGTATTGAGGGATGGTGACCTTGTTTGCGGCGAAGCGATCAAGTTCGGTTACGGCGGAGTTGACGATGTAAATTCGTGCGCCTGCTTTCATGGCCTTTTTGATACGCAGGTTGAGAATGGGCTGGCGCTGGTAGGGATCGGAGGCGACCAGGACGATGTGAGATGCCTGCTCAATTTCGGCGATGCTGTTGGTCATCATCCAGGGCTTGCCGGTTAGGGCGTCTCGTGCGCTGGGGAAGGAGCCGTGGTAATGATCGACGTTGGGGGTGCCAATTACTTCACGCAGGAGCTTCTGGAAGAGGTAGGACTCTTCGTTAGTAGTGCGGGTGGAACCGATGCCGCCAATGGCGCTGGCTCCGTGTTTGTCGCGAATGTTTTGCAGGCGCGTTGCGATGAAGTAGAGGGCTTCGTCCCAGGTGGCAGGCTCCAGTTTTTGATCGCGATGCAGGCGAATCATTGGGGTGCGCAGGCGCTGTGGGCTGTTGACGAACTCGAAGCCCCAGCGGCCACGATCACAGAGCCAGCCATCATCGACTTCGTCGTTGGTGCGCGACACCAGGCGCATGATTTTGTCAACGCGTACATCGATGCGGGCATTGCAGCCAACGCTACAGTTGTTACAGATGCTGGGGGTGCGCTTCAACTCCCAGGGTCGAGCTTTGAAGCGGTAAGCGGAGGCTGTGAGCGCACCGACCGGGCACATTTCGATGGTGTTGCCAGAGAAGATCGAGTCAAAGGCGTGGTCGGGCGCGGTGCCAACCTCCATCTTGTAACCTCGCGAAACCATGACAAGACCATTATCCATCGAGATTTCCGAGCTGAAGCGCGTGCAACGCTGGCATAGGATGCAGCGTTCGCGGTCAAGCATGACCCTGTCACTGACTGGTACGGGCTTGGAATAGTGGCGCTTGTAGAGGTCGAAACGCGTGCCACCAGGACCGTGCCGGAGGGTGAAGTCTTGCAGGTCGCATTCGCCGCCCTTGTCGCAGATGGGGCAGTCGAGGGGATGGTTGATGAGCAGAAACTCCAGGGTTCCCCTACGCGCTTTGAGGACCTTTTCGGTTTTGGTATGAACGACCATGCCTTCCGTAACCGGGGTGGTGCAGGCGGTCTGCGGTGGCTTTGGTACCTTTTCAATTTCGACGAAACACATGCGGCACGCGCCCAGGGGAGGCATTTTGGGATGGTAGCAGTAGATTGGGATTTCTATGCCTGCCTGGCGTGCTGCTGCCCATACGAGTGTTCCGGGTGGGACGGCAACGGGTATGTCGTCAATGGTCAGGTGTATTAGTTCGTCTTTTTTTTCTTGTTCTGGCATGTTTTTTAACCGTTTAATTTTATCGTGCGCCCGCTTGTAGGGTTTGGATGCCTGCTTCGGGCAGGGTGTCAAATTGCCGACTGCCTACAAGGCAGCGTTTTTGTTGGATGTGATGCTCGTATTCAGAACGGAATAGTTTGATACTGCTGGTGATAGAACTGGTGGCGGCGTCACCCAGTGGGCAAAAGGATTTGCCACTGATGTTATCGCAGATGTCCAGGAGCAGGTCGATGTCACCTGGACTACCGTCTCCATGTTCGATGCGATGGAGGATTTCGGTCAGCCAGTAGGTGCCTTCACGACAGGGAGTACACTTGCCGCAGGATTCGTCGCGGTAGAATTCGGTCATGCGCAGCACGGCATCTACAATGCAGGTGTCTTCGTTCATTATAACGACTCCGCCGGAACCAAGCATGGAACCTGCGGCGGCGATGGCTTCAAAGTCGAGCGGGGTGTCTACTTTGTCGGCACCCAGGATGAAGGTGGATGAGCCACCAGGGATGATGGCTTTGAGCTGCTTGTCATCCAGAATGCCTCCACCATACTGTTCATCATAGATTAAGGTGCGCATCGGCGTTCCCAGCGGCAATTCGTAGTTGCCAGGGCGTTTGACGTGGCCACTGAGACAGAAGACGCGTGTACCTTTGCTCTTCTCGGTGCCGAAGGAGGCGTACCAGTCAGCGCCATTGCGTACAATGGCGGGGAGGGTTGAGAGCGTTTCGGCGTTGTTGATGACGGTTGGGCCTCCGTAGAGGCCGATGGCAGCAGGGAAAGGCGGCTTGAGACGTGGGTAGCCGCGCCTGCCTTCAAGCGATTCCATTAAGGCGCTCTCTTCGCCGCAAATATAAGCGCCCGCGCCACGATGCATAATTACGTCCAGGTCAAAGCCGCTGTCAAGAATGTTTTTGCCGACCAGGCCGGCGGCGTAGGCTTCTTCGATGGCTCGCTGCACCTGCCGACCCGCGAGGGCAAGTTCGCCACGCACGTAAATAAATGCGGTTGAGACGCGACAGGCATAGCTGGTGATGATGACGCCTTCAACAAGCTGATGGGGGTTCTTTTCCATCAACATGCGATCTTTGAAGGTGCCGGGTTCGCTTTCATCGGCATTACAGCAGAGGTAACGCTGCTTGTCGTTTTTGGCGAGGAAGCTCCATTTCATGCCGGTGGGGAAGCCTGCTCCACCGCGACCCCGCAGCCCTGATTTTTTGATCATTTCGACCAGTTCGTCGGGTTGGTACTGGAGTGCTTGCTTTAGCGCTTCATAGCCACCGTGCTGACGATAGCCTTCGAGGGTATCGAGGCCTGGGGCATCTATATTTTTTGTGACAATTAGTTCTGGCATATACGTTCCTTGCAGCCTGCTGACCGCTACGCGGTAGAGGCGAAGCCTCGTTGCAGGCTGTCTTTCAATCTTCGCCTTGGGTTCCTACAAACGAATTTCCGATTTTGGTTCGAGTTTTTTGGCGTTGAGTTCTCTGTCCCATTCGTCAACCAGGGCGTCGGCCATTTCGAGCGTGACGTTTTCGACGAATTCGTCGTTGACCTGGAGTACGGGGGCTGTGCCACAGGAAGCAAGGCATTCGGCGGTCATTAAGGTGTAGTTGCCATCGGCGGTTGTCTCACCACGATTGATACCGAGACGCTGCTCGAGGTGTTTTACCAGGGCGTCACAGTTGCGAAGGTAGCAAGAGATGCTGGTACAGACCTTGATAACTTTTTTTCCTGGCGGCTGTTGGTAGTACATGGTATAGAAGGTGGCGACGCTTTCGACATCATCAACGGTCAGGCCGATAGCTTCGGCTACGGCCTGCAATGCATCCTGCGAGATGTAGCCCTCTTCTTGCTGCGCTATATAAAGTGCGGGCATGACGGCAGAGCGCGCTACGGGGTAGCGGGATGCCAGGACACGCATGCGCTGTTTTGCTTGTTCTGAAATCATCTGTCAACCTCACCAAGCACAATATCAATACTGCCTATCGCGGCTACCACATCCGCGAGGAAACGTCCTTCGATCATGAGTGGCAATACTTCAAGATTGGCGAAGGAGGCACCACGGACATGCATGCGATAGGGTTTTGCGGTGCCGTCGCTTACCATGTAGAAGCCAAGTTCGCCTTTGGGTGATTCGGTACGCACATATACATCACCTTTGGGTGGGCGGTAGCCTTCGGTGTAGAGTTTGAAGTGATGGATCAGGGCTTCCATGCTGCCCGTGATTTGCCACTTGGGCGGCGGCACGATCTTCGGATTGCTGACGCGATAGGCTCCGGTGGGCATGCCTTCCAATGCTTGATTGACGATGTTCAAGCTTTGTTCCATCTCTAGCATGCGCACGAGGTAACGATCATAGACATCACCATTGGAGCCGACGGGAATATCAAAATCGAATTGCTCGTAGCCACTATAAGGAAAGGCTTTGCGGATATCCCAGACGACGTTACTGCCGCGCAAGACGGGACCACTTGCGCCGTACGCGATGGCATCCTGGGGATTTAGCACGGCTACGCCTTTGGTGCGTTCGAGCCAGAGCTGGTTATTGGTCAGGAGGTCATGGTATTCCTGCAAGCGGTCGGGGAAGATGCTGGTAAACGCGCGTACTTTGGCATCGAAGCCCGGAGTTAGCTCGGCCTGTAGCCCTCCTGGGCAGATATAACTTGTCATCATGCGCACGCCGGAAATCTCTTCAAAGATATCCAGGATCATCTCGCGCTCACGGAAGCAGTAGAGGAAAACGCTCATGGCTCCAAGGTCAATGGCATGGGTGCCTAGCCAGACGAGGTGGCTGGCGATACGCTGAAGTTCGGCGAGCAGCACACGTACATACTTGATCTTATTGTTGATCTCGTCTTCGATGCCTAGCAGTTTTTCTACCGCGAGCGAATAGCCAAGGTTATTGCAGAGAGGAGCAAGGTAGTCCATGCGATCGGTGAGTACGAGCGCTTGATGGTAGGTTTTGGCCTCGGCGGTTTTCTCGATGCCGGTGTGCAGGAAGCCGATATCTGGGATGGCTTTGACGACGGTTTCACCTTCGATGGTCAAGATGAGGCGCAGGACACCATGTGTGCTGGGGTGCTGGGGTCCCATGTTAATGGTCATGGTGTCGAGGCGCTGGTGGCCATCGAGGAGTTGGCTATCTTCGATTGTGTATTGTGTTTCTATGTCTTGTTGTTGCATAGGTTTACTTCTTTTCGGTTCCTGGTTCCTGGTTAGTGCTGATTTTGCTGCGGCTCTCGTTGAGTTCGCGGCTGTAGGGTGTGCGTAGGGTCTGGCTGCCGACGCCTGGGTCAACGTCGTAGGGAACCTGGCCGCCCCAGTGTGGTTCGGGCAGGTCGAAGCCGGAGAGCGGATAGTCCTTGCGCAGCGGATGGGTGGTCCAGTCGATGGGCATCAAGATACGGCGCAGGTCGGGATGGCCTGCGAAGGTGATGCCAAAGAGATCGTAGACTTCGCGCTCGTACCAGTTTGCTCCGGGCCAGATGCCGGTGACGGTTGGTACCGAGGGATGATCTTCACGGCGTTGACCGACGCGTACCTTCAGGCGCAGTTGGCTCTGGTTTGGGATCGAGAGCAGGTGATAGACTACATCATAACGTGGGAGGCGTTCGGGCCAGTCGACTGCTGTTACACTCGAAAGAAAGGTGTAGCGTAAATCTTTCTGAAGATAGGCACAGACGGCTACGAGGTGTTCGGATAGAAGTACAATTGTTTGCTCGCCACGGAATTCGACCGTTTCAACAATGGCTTGCGGAAACTTCTCCTGCACCAATTGGACGGTTGATGCTGCTGTTATGACCATATTCTGTTATAATTCCTCCCCGATTGGTCCAGTTAGTTTCATGCCGCTGTCCTTGAGGGGGTCGGGTGGGTTTGGGATGCCTTCGCGGATTTTGCGCTGCAATTCGTTGAAGCCGAAAAGGAGCATTTCTGGCGTTGGGGGGCAGCCGGGGATGAATACGTCAACCGGCACAATTTTGTCCACCCCCTGGACGATGGCGTAGTTGTTAAAGACGCCGCCGCAAGATGCGCAGGCACCCATAGCAATGACCCATTTGGGGTCGGGCATCTGGTCATAGATCTGGCGCAGTACCGGGGCCATTTTGATCGAGCAACGTCCCGCGACAATCATGAGGTCGGACTGGCGGGGAGAGGCACGGAATACTTCCGAACCGAAGCGTGCGATATCAAAACGGTCGGCGCTGGTAGCCATCATTTCAATGGCACAGCAGGCGAGGCCAAACGAGACGGGCCACAATGAGGAACTGCGACCCCAATCGATGAGTTTGTTCACCTGTGTAGTGAGGATGCCTGCCGCTCCGTCTTTCGTATGGATGGGCAGGCTTTGTCCACGGCGCAGGCGAGGCGTTTGTGTGTTCGAGACTGTTTGCACCGGCTCCCAGGGATTTTTTAATCCCATGTGAATGCCCCCTTTCGCCAAACGTAGATGTAGCCAATCATGAGGATCAGCAGAAAGACGAGCAGTTCGATCAGCCCGAGGACTTTGAGCTGGTGCAGTAGGATGGCCAATGGATAAAACGAGACGATTTCGATGTCAAAGACAATAAAAAGCATACCAGTCAAGAGGTACTTGACCGGAAAACGGCGTTTCGGCGCTTCAATCTCTTGTATGCCGCATTCGTAGGGAGCTAACTTCTCTGGCGAGGGCTTTTTTGGTCCTAAAATGGTTGTGAGTACCATTACTAACGCGCCAAAGAGGATAGCCAGCGTCACTAGAATAAAAATGGGGATTGTGCCCATACGAGGGACCCTTCATTTCTCTCTATCATAATGAGGTACCAACATTGGTACCTAGTGTCATTTGTACACTTCCTCACGTTGTATGGTAGCACAGTACGAGCGATAGTGTCAAATGGAAAGAGGCTGCTACGAGTCTACATTTGATTGATCGGTTGGGACGTCGGGGACATTTGGGACAGAGTCTGTATTTGTTTGAGTCGTGGGAGTGGGCATTTGCGGTGGTGTGATGGTTGGGACATTATTGATTGATGAATGTTGAGATGAAGTGGGACCTGGGACATTGGAGGATGTTGTTGAAGGCACGGGGTAGCCGGAGGCGGCTAAGCGAGCCCGTATTCGAGCGAGGGCTTCTTCTCCCGAGGCGATCATGCGAGCGAATGCCTGTGTTTGAGCGTCGGTTTGCTCGGCGGGGACATTTGAGACAGTGGAGTCGGGAGGGAGAGTGGCGAGGCAAGGATGGTCGGTGGTGGTGTAGAGGCCACGGTTGAAGGAGACGAGTTCCCCGGCCATTTTCATGCGTAGGAGCATTTTGCGACCGGCTTCGTAGTCGTAGCTGGTGGCGGCGAGAATGTCTTTGATGTGCCGAGGTCCTGGACTGTTGTGCAGGAAGCGGAGGATGGTCAGGCGGTGCGGGGAACGACTGGGACCAGTGGAGAGGCGTTCGAGCCGGGTGCGGTGATAGTCGCCAAGCCAGTGGAGAGTGGGGACCGCAGGGTCAATGGAGGAGATCTCGTAGGAGAGGATGCTGGAAGGGCCACTGAAGGAGTGTTTGGTGGTGAGCAAGAGGTGATGACGCTCGTCGGCGGGCACCTGGTGCAGGGAGCGAGTGAGCAGGATGGCACAACGGGTGTAACGAGCCAATTCGATCAGGGCGGGCAGACACTGCTTGAGGCCGTTGACGGAACTGGCGGGGTCGATGATGAGGAGGCGGATGTCCAATTGGGAGATGGTGGTGCCAAGTCCGTCTTCTTGACTTCCTTCATCCTCCTATGGTACCTTTTGCATAGATAAATATTCTCTAGTATAAAGATTCGGAGGTGGCCCAGTGGCTACCATCACCATTTTCGTGTACTCAAACAGTGTGGTTTTCACTGCCTGAGTACATCTGGCGTCCAATAGAACTGCGCATAGATATGTTATGTTCATGAAATCACAAGCTATTTCATGAACATAGTCCCGTTCTTAAAAGAAGGATTGCTATCCCTTCTTTTGTTCCTCTTCTTTGTTTGCCACTGTGGATGTATTCAGACCCATAACTTTTTTTCGCCCACGAACTGTAGGCTTTCCTGAAGCCTGTACCTTGTTTTTAACCACACAGTCTCCCATCACTTCCCGATACAAACGCATGCTGCCCAAACGCAAAAGCAACAAGGCAGCTAACAAATACAATCATTGAAATGGAGACAGAGCATGGATATGCATACAGAGACCGCTACTACATCAAAGGCTAAACGTCGTTTGCTCATTAATCGCAATTTCGCGCTGCTCTGGATTGGGCAAACGATTTCGGAGTTTGGTTCGCGTATTACACGAGAGGGGATCCCTCTCGCGGCCAATCTTGTGCTGGGCGCTACACCGAATGAGATGGGATTGCTGGCTGCCGCCGGAACTCTACCGGTGTTATTGATTGGATTGCTGGCCGGGGTTTGGGTGGACCGCTTGCATCGTCGTCCTATCTTAATCGTGGCAGATATTAGTCGGGCAGTGCTGCTAGGGACGATTCCGCTAGCAGCAATGTTGGGAGTGCTGCATATCGAGCAATTGTACCTGGTAGCAGTCCTAGTAGGGGCACTTAGCGTCTTCTTTGAGGTAGCTAACCAGTCGTTCTTGCCTACACTGGTACAGCGTGAGCATATTATCGAGGGCAATAGCAAACTGAGTGCAAGCGAATCGCTCGCGGAGATAGGCGGACCAGCGCTAGCTGGAGTGCTAGTGCAGGCTATTACTGCACCGATAGCCATTCTTTTTGATGCGCTCTCTTTTCTAGCATCCGCGCTATGCGCAGGATTCATCCATGTCTATGAGCCTGCGCCTACACCTATTCAGGAGCAGCAAAGCTTATGGCGAGAGATTCGCGAAGGACTGCGGCTGGTGCTGGGCAATCCAGTGCTACGTGCCACGACTGCTGCTTTAAGCACTCGCGCCTTCTTTGGTGGGGCATTCGCAACCCTGTATGGACTGTACCTGATCCGGCAGTTAGGGATAACGCCGGCGATCTATGGCTTGCTCGTCACGATGGGAGGATTGGGTGCATTGATTGGGGCAGTTCTGGCAAGTCGGCTCGTGCGTCGATTTGGTCTGGGTCCAACTTTGTTGGGTGCGATGTTGCTCAGCGGTAGTATATCATTAACAACTCCGCTTGCAGGAGGGCCGAAAGTACTGGTTGTGGCGCTGCTGATGACCGGACAGCTTGTGGGTGACTTCGGCATGGAGGTTTACCTCATTAATGCGCTGAGTCTACGCCAGTCGATGATCCCGGATCGTTTTCTGGGTCGTGCAAACGCAAGTGCAAACTTTCTAACAGGTGGCATGGTAACAATTGGAGCGCTGCTGGCGGGCTTATTAGCCGGGATGATCGGCATGCGCTTGACGCTACTGATTGCGGTAATCGCCGGGCTAGTAATTTCGTTCAGTTGGCTAGTATTCTCGCCAGTGCGCAGGTTACGGGAGGCATCCTTAGGTAGCGGCTAAGCCTCCAGCAATTCCTTCAACTTGTTAAGGCTGTCCTCTACTCCTTTCTTCCAGGTACTGGAGAACATGCGCTCAGCCAGTTTGAAGAAGCCAGTTGGTTCTGCTTCCGCCAAAAAATTGACCCTTGTCCCACCATCAATAGACTCGAATGTGATATAGCCCCTAAGCGGGATGGGGCCAGAGGTACTTTTGACGCGCATCAACTTGTTAGGTTCAAACTCGGTGACTTCAGTGGTCAGCTCAAGCTTACGCCCAAGGAGGCTGCGCACATCAGTTACTCGTGTACCAACACGCGTTGGCTCGTCAGGGCTTATCCGCAATTCCACAATATCGGGTTGCCACTTCGGATTATTTCTGGGGTTCGTGACATAGGCAAAGACCTTTTCGATGGGTTGGTTGATTATAAGAGTTCGCTCGACTTTCGTCATGAATGCCTCCTGATCAGATCCTGAGCAGCAGCGAAGGATCTGTTAATTATGATAATTTTATCACGTCGGAAGAGTTTCCTATATTTCTTGCCGACAAAGGCAGTGAGGCAAACGTGCTTATGTTTACAAGAAACTTTCCATCATCTAAACTAATCGTATTTCTTTGTATGCCAGGTTAGTCCAAATTGCCACTTGACATGCAATGGCCGTGTTCCTATAATCGACAATCGGGGGATAATCCTAATATAGTAGAGTTTATAGTGGTATTGTCATCCTGAGTGCAGCGAAGGATGACAAAAGAGGATTTTTATAATGCAGGAGTGTGTCGGGGGGGCAGCAGGACAGCGACTTGGCAATTATCACCTCAGCCAACTTTTGGGGAATGGGGGCTTTGCTGAGGTGTATCTGGGCGAGCATATCTATCTTAAGACCCTGGCAGCTATCAAAGTGCTGGAGATGGAACTGGCTAATGATGCGCTTGACAGCTTTCTTAACGAGGCGCGTACAATTGCCCGCTTAGAACATCCGAATATCGTGCGTGTGCTGGACTTTGGCATGGAGGATCAAACGCCTTTTCTTGTGATGAGCTATGCGCCGAGCGGCACCTTACGACAGCTCTATCCTAGAGGCACGATTTTGCCGTCAACAAGTATCGTCGCTTATGTGAAGCAGATTGCCGCTGCTTTGCAATATGCACACGATAAAAAGTTGATTCATCGGGATGTCAAGCCGGAGAATATGCTGCTGGGGGCCAATAATGAAGTCCTATTGAGCGATTTTGGCCTTGCGATTATAGCTAAGAGTGCCAGTTCCATACATCTACAGGATAGGGCCGGAACAATAGCCTACATGGCACCTGAGCAACTTGAAGGAAAACCGTGTGCAGCGAGTGATCAGTATGCACTAGGTGTGGTTGTCTATGAATGGCTGACTGGTAGTGTACCTTTTAATGGCTTTGACCTTCAGATAGCACTGCAGCATGTACAACTTGATCCTCCTGCCTTGCGTGAAAAGGTTCCCTCTATTTCTCCTGCTGTTGAGCGAGTCGTAATGAAAGCGCTCGCTAAAGACCCGGCGCAGCGTTTCCCACGTGTGCAGGACTTTGCTAAAGCATTTGAGCAGGCGTGCAGCGAGGAGCCATCCGTTTTTTCTATCCCAACCTTCTCATATCCATTGCCTGAAGGTGTACCAGCAGATGAAGTTCAGGATACCCCTGCCCCGCCCCATCCATTTACTCCTAAGCCTCTTGATATCCCGAAGCCGGATGTGCCCCACACTCCTAGCCCTCTGAGCACGCTGATATTGCCTCCAGGTCCACTCAACACTCCCAAGCCTCCTGTATTGGGTCATAACGGCGAACCTGGTCAGCAAATGGGCATAGAATCCCCTGTTCCACTAGACCTCGCCCCTACCGCTACGGAGTCTGCCGTTGGCACTGCTGAATTCATGCAATCGGTGCCTTCGCCTATCAATTCACTGCTCACCCGGCCTTTTCCTCTATCTACACAATCTCTAAGGGAATCGGCCGCGCTCCATCGAGCAAATGCGATACACCGCGTTCCTACAGTTCCTGATAAATCGCAGAATCGCTTTAAACAGCCTGTCACCAGGCGCAAGGTTCTGGCCGGGCTGGCAGGATTGGCAGCGCTTGGTGTCGCGGGTGGTGGTATTAGTTGGCTGGCTTTTTTGCAAAAACCAGAGAGGCTATCTTCTGGCCAGACTATAAAGAACACGCTGCCCTCCGCGCAAGGTTCACATACTGCCAATACTCCAATTCCGACCAATCAACTTGTCGTGCCTGCTCATCAAGATACCCCTACGCCTGCTACTACGTCGGCTCCTGTCCCGACGACTCCAACTCTCACTCCAACTTCTGTCAGTCAACCAAGGCCTACTCCTGTACCAAAGTTAACGATCCAGATCGTGAATCCTCCAACTGAGGTGATCAATAACTCCCAGGTGATCGTGAATGTCACAGGGAGCGAAGCAGGTGTGACGACTATACTCCACGCCAACTATGGTGTTCCTCCCTATACCTATGACAGCGGCATGCAAGTAACTGACGGACAGGGCAATGCATCCCTTGTCTGGCAGGTGCAGGTTGGAAAACTTAAAAAAGATCACACGACCGCTACCGTGACTGTATCAGGGGTTGATCAAGGCGGCCAGCAAGCGCAGAGCGAGTCTATACCGGTAAACATATTACCGAATAATCAGAGTAAATAGCGTAATCATGTGATATAGTGATTGGACGCGAAGCTTTTCACCGGCATTATTCGTGATATTCCATGACATGCCTGACAGATAGAAGAGGTACTTCAGCACATGAATACGAAACCGGAGAGTACACGTGCAAGCCTCGCAAAGCTCTTTATGGCGATTGGGTTGCCCGGAGTTGCACGGAGCCTTGATCATAGTTTACCGAAGACACAAACCGGGGAGATATCGACCCACTTTCTTTTACGCGTCGTACAACCTGGCCTGGCTGGCCTTATGGATGGATCGGTCTCGACCCTTGCACCTATTTTTGCGACCGCATTCGCTACACATAAGCCATTTACAGCCTTCCTGGTAGGCATGGCAGCGGCTACAGGAGCAGGCATCAGTATGGCCTTTTCGGAGGCTCTTTCCGATGATGGCGTACTTACCGGGCGAGGAAATCCGGTGATGCGTGGTGCAATTACTGGATTTATGACCTTTCTTGGCGGTGCTGGCCACACCTTGCCTTTTCTCGTCTCCAACTACCATATTGCTTTGATCATTGCTTACTTTGTAGTTGCCGTTGAACTGGCTGTGATTGCGGCCATTCGTCATAAATTCTTCGGCACAAAATGGGCGCTTTCGATTGGGCAAGTGGTGGGTGGAGGCATTCTAGTGTTTTTAGCCGGGCTGATTTTTGGGAATGCTTGACCTGAATAGATTTTCATAAGCAAAAACCGTGATCGTCCCACCAGGATGATCACGGTTTTTGCTTATGAAACCTCATGAGGGATCAGCGTTCGCAGCCACTTGTCTTCTAGCGACCGCCACCCTGCTGGTAGCGACGGGCTACCTCATCCCAATTGACAACGTTCCACCAGGCGTTGAGATATTCGGGACGGCGGTTCTGATACTTGAGATAGTAGGCGTGCTCCCAAACATCATTGCCCATGACAGGGAATTGGCCGTCCATCAAGGGGCTGTCCTGGTTGGCGGTGGAGGTGACTGCAAGCTTGCCATTCGTGTCGAGTACGAGCCATGCCCAGCCTGAGCCGAAGCGTTTGGTACCTGCGTCGTTAAATGCAGCCTTAAATTGATCGAACGAGCCAAATGCCTGCTGAATTGCGCTGGCAAGTGCGCCAGTAGGTTCACCGCCGCCATTTGGCTTCATGATCTGCCAGTACATAGAGTGGTTAGCATGGCCACCACCATTGTTGCGCACAGCCGTGCGGATGTTGTCCGGTACCGAGTTGATGTTGCGTACTAAATCCTCGACCGACATAGAAGCGAACTGTTCCTGGCCCTGCAATGCGTTATTCAGGTTCGTGACATAGGTCTGATGATGCTTGTCATGATGCAATTGCATGGTCTGGGTATCGATGTACGGCTCTAATGCGTTGTAGTCGTACGGTAGAGGTGGAAGTTCGAATGCCATAGGGTATCTCTCCTTACTAAATATCTGATGTGAGGGTTCCGTGTGAGCTTGATTGTCTCATCATGGTTCTCACCTCTTTAGTTGTATTAGATGCGCTGAAGAATGTCAAGCTGAAGGGCTGTGTATCTTTCGAAAGCTGTACAGAAATAACCAGTGTCTGTTACACGAAGAAAGTATATGTATAGTGCCCGTCTCAACAGTCTCGTCTCCAAAGCCAGAGAATTGGTCTACGTTCATTTATGCTACACTTTTACATGGGGCAACAAGGCTCACTTTCTGCTTCTTCTGAAAACCTGTTTTCATTTTGAGTGGGATGCCTCCGGCGTATAACAACTCGCTGTAGACACGAAAGAGGTCAAATAGGATGCCCTGGTGGTACCATTTAGCCAAACGCATCTGGGATGCAATGAAGTGGCTAACAACTACTATCGTGATTGTTTTTTTTGTCGGCTATGCTGCTAATATTGCCGCTGTCCAATGGAATCAAGTCTCTGATACATTCCTCATCCATGAAACTTTGTGGCTTTTTCAACCGAGTCTCCAACGATTTGTTTTCTTTGGAGGTGTTGGTGGTCTAGCCTGCATCACGTTGATTGCGCGCCTTGTGATGTTTCTTGCTGGACGACTGCCACAATTTTCACCATCTACAAAAATCGAGCCATCTTCGACTGTTCCCAAACCGCCAATGAACCCTGGAGAGCGAGAACGTCTAGTTAAACTTGTGAAGAAAGTGATAGAGGATCTTTTAAAGCGCTCATCTCTTGTTTCTGAGCCTATTCCACTTAGGTTAAATGAGTACCCCGATGCAATCACTTTCCCTGGGAAACTTTTCGTTGAGCGGGCTGATCCTGAGCAATCATATTATCCTCTGCCTGAAGGTACTTCTATCACTACCATGTTCCGAAATGCTAATGACAGAATGCTTATTTTAGGAGAACCAGGGTCCGGAAAAACGACCTTGCTTTTGGAACTCGCTCGTGATTTGCTCAAGGAAGAGCATAGTATCGATAAACTTATTCCTGTCTACTTTCATCTTGCCACATGGGCCCAAAAAACCCAACCTCTGACTCATTGGCTTGTTGAAGAGTTGCGTGATCAATATTCTATTCCTTTGAATACGGCTAGCTCATGGGTTGAAAACGAATATATTCTGCCCCTTCTAGACGGACTTGACGAGGTCACAGCAGAAAGGCGTGAAGATTGCATACTAAAAATCAATGAGTTTTTGCAGCACAACCTGCTTTCTCTTGTCTTATGTAGCAGAAAGAAAGAGTATTCAGAACTCCATGTACGTGCTAGGCTTCAAACAGCAGTTGTTGTTCAGCCATTAACTGAAAAGCAGATTGAGCATTATCTTGCAAATAGAGGAGCATCACTTAGACCCGTCTATGTCGCTTGGCAGCAGGATGCAGAACTTCGTAAACTGACCACAACACCTCTCATGCTTACGGTTCTCACACTTGCTTACCAAAGTAAGCCGCTGAAGAGATCGTTCAAAAGACATCTGAAGATCGACAACGACAAATCTTTGCGGCTTATGTTAAACGCATGCTCGATCGCCGAAAAGATCGTACTTCCTATACTCCTGAGAAAACTCAAGCCTGGCTGAAATGGTTAGCTCAACAGATGGATCTTCACCACAAGGAAGTATTTCGTCTTGAGCATCTACAATATAAATGGCTACCTGAGGGACGGTGGCGTTGGCTCTATTGCCTTACAGTGAACTTGTAATCACAATGTTGATGACGGGTCTAATTTTTTGGGTGCTAGTAAATACTTGGGTAAGTTTGGTAAATGGTCTTATTCTTGGAATGATTTTGGGGAGCATTTCCACATTCATTCCTATACAGAAAATAACAACTAATAGACGATCATGGAAGAGTTTTGGCTTGATGCTACTTCTAGTTTTGCCCTTTGGATTGATCGAAACCTTACTCATTGCACAACAAGGCTTGTTTGCATTCTCATTTCTGCTTGTTATTACAAATTGGCCTACTGTTGCTCATATGCTACACTTTTACATTGGGGTAGCATTGGTATTCCATCAGACATTATTGTTTTAAAAACTTGAGGCGGAACTTTAGCAAAGTACGAGATGTAGTTGGAGCATTTACACTAGTGGTAACAATAATTACACTTTTCTTTGAATTAAGCACGGCACCAATTCAGACGTTCCATTCACTGATGGGTGTCTCGAACCATGATACAAACAGCATAATCATTTTCAAGATCATTACATTCCCATTTCTTCTCATTCTGAGTGTATTGCTCATTCCTGGGCTCGTGGGAATAATGATAGCTATCCTAGCAGCGCCCATCAGCGGCTTTTCAAAAAGAACTTTGGATATCTCTCAAACCATGAGAGTGAATCAGGGAATACAACACTCACTACGAAGTGCCGTTCTAACCGGGTTTTTCTGCCTTATTAATGTAGCTGCGGCAATAAGCCTAATTGTTCTAGTAGGTGATCCACAACCGCTGACTCTAAATAAGGTTATAGAGTCTATTCGCTTGGGGATGTCGATAGGATTGGCAATTGGTTTCGTAGTTGGGCTCTTCAATGGTGGAGCAGATTGCATAAAGCATATGATTTTCGCTTGCTGCTCTGGTTTTCTAAGGGTATCCCCTGGAACTACGCCCATTTTCTAGAGTTTACAGACCAGTGCCTGTTACTTCAAAGAGTTGGGGGAGGATATATCTTTGTTCATCAGTTGATCCGTGAATATTTTGCAAAGCTAAAGAAAGATCAAATTTTGTAACTGCTCAAAAGCAATTGCCAAGGCTGTTATGGCTTCATCCTAACAGCAGAGGAGTGGATAAGAAACTGAAGCAGAAACATGAGGAGTTTTTTGAATGAAATTGCAAGATCCTAGACCAGGTACATGGAAGCTTTTTCGCATCTGGGCAGGGGTGGGGTTACAATCGTTTGGAGGTGGGGCATCGACGACGTTCTTGATACAGAGGGCGTTTATTGAAAAGCATCGATGGCTATCGATAGAAGAGTTTACGCATTTGTGGAGTTTATGTATTCTTACTCCTGGTATCAATCTGGTGGCGTTGACTGTTCTGATAGGGAAGAAATTGGGTGGTACTCGTGGAATCGCGGCCTCGCTTGCCGGAATGCTTCTGCCAAGCGCGACGATCACATGTTTGTTAGCTGTTATTTTTAAGCAAATAGAATCTGTAGCGGCGGTGCAGGCGGTATTGCGTGGTGTGGTACCGGCAACGGGTGGAATAATGCTGCTGGTTGGACTGAATTTCGCGCTGCCACTGATCCGTAGAGGGTATAAGGAAGGATTTCTCTATTTGCTGGCGAGCAGCTTGGTAATGATTGCCTGTGCGGTTGCTGTCATCGTGTTGAAGCTCGCGGTTATCGTTGTCGTGCTGGGTGCGATTTTCCTCGGTGCATTGTTCTTTTCGCCAAATTCGGTCTCTCCTCCTCTTCAACCAGTCCCTCCTCCTCTTCAAGAAGAGCGGAGGGAGCAGGAATGATCAATCCTCTTATCTATTTTCTTCTCTTTCTGAAGGCGTCGCTTTTTTCAACCGGCGGCTTTAGCAATTTACCCAGCTTGCACCAGGATCTGATTGCCAATGGATGGGCTACTGATGTTGACTTTGGACAATCTATTGCTATTGGACAAATAAGTCCTGGTCCGAATGGACTGTGGGTTATTAGTCTGGGCTATCTCACCTATGGTTATCTCGGTGCACTCCTTGCCTTGATTGCTATCACGCTTCCAGCGCTTCTGGTGCTCGTTATTTCTGCCGGTTATACGCGTATCGAACATCGTCCGCGGGTGCAGGGGGCTATGCAGGGCGTCTCGCTTGCGGTTGTTGGCCTTCTGCTCACGGTTGTCTGGACTATTCTACACCAGCCCGGGGTAGATTGGAAAGGACTGCTGATTGCCGCAGGTGCCTTCGGATTAGCGTTGAGCCGCAAGGTAAACCTTCTGCTTATTTTAGTCCTGGCGGGAGTTGTGGGATACTTCTTGTACCGGTGAACTGCTCTGGCAACGGAGATCATTTGGTTGTTTAATCCTGTTACAGCCATCAAGCCAGAGACCGTGGCTGTTACAATTGGCAAGCAAACGCTCTGTTTTCACGCCATTCTGATATGAGAGTAACGTGAGTTGCGGATTTCAGCCAAAGAAGCTATGGAAATACAGAACAGGTCGCGATATACCATATTCATCGAGGAGGCGACCAATCGCTTACGTCCCAGATGAAAACTGATTGATGTGAACGAATGGAAGATGCAAAAACAGTCTCTCCTGGTATAGAAGCCATGATACCAGGCAACAGGTGAGAGCGTCTCCAGCAAGAATTGGAGATCGTGCCGGGCAACCTCGACAGCATGCTGGAGCAATTCGACGCGAGCATTATGCTCCGGCAGATGAGTGCACGCAGCCAGTCTAGCAGTCTGATCATGCACATCGACGGGTGCAGATCCAAGCCACGAAGCACGCGGGAAGATCCGGGATAAGAGGCAACGATCCGCAGTGTACAACCAGAGGACAGGTGACAGAGAAATGTGACTGGCAAACAAGCGTAACGAAGAGCAGAGAGCGCGCGCACACGATGAAGAGGGCGAAGAGCGGCACGACGAAGCGGCAAGGAAAGCAGCGAGCACCAGTCGCACGCGCCGGGGAAGAGGGGACAGCAGCGACACAAAAGAGCGAAAGGCAGGAGAGGGAGGCACTGGGGAGTAGTCAGAAGGATAAAACGAGGCAAAGGATGTCGCCGAACAGGAAAAGAACAGAAAAAAAACAGAAAGGAAAGGAAGAGGAAAGAGAAGAAAGAGAAAATTAGAAAAGAAGAAAAGAAGAGAGAAAAAAAAAGAGAAGAAGAAAAAAGAAAAAAAGAAAAGAAAAAAAAAAAAGAGAGAGAGAAAGAGAACTTACCTTTCCACTAGCGGCACAAATTGTGCTTCGGTAGATCCTGTATACTCGGCCTCGGGACGAATCAGGCGATTATTGCCAATCTGTTCCAGGATGTGGGCCGTCCAGCCTGCTACACGGCTGGCAGCAAAGGTTGGAGTGAAGAGGTCTCCAGGCAGCCCGACGGATGCTAACAGCACGGCAGAATAAAACTCTACGTTGGTGTAGAGGCGGCGACCGGGTTTCTGCTCTTCAAGGAGGGCGAGCGCTAGCTCTTCGACGCGGCGTGCCAGGGCAAACTCCTTCGGATCGGCAAGACGAGACAGCACGCGTAGCTCTTCGGCTCGCGGGTCTTCAGTCTTGTAGACACGGTGACCGAAGCCCATCAGGCGATCTCCCCGCTCTAATGCACTGCGCAACCACGGCTCGGCCGAATCTTCCGTTCCGATGGCCCGGAGCATATCAAGCACTTTTGAAGGAGCACCTCCGTGCAGCGGTCCCTTCAGTGCCCCGATTGCTGCTCCTACTGCCGAAGCAATATCCGACTCGGTACTTGCCACAATGCGAGCTGTGAAGGTTGAGGCATTCATGCCATGATCGGCCAGCAACACGAGGTAAGCATCTAGTGCCTTGACGTGCCTTTCTTCTGGCATCTGGCCATTGAGGAGATAGAGGTAGTTTGCCGCATGCCCAAGCTCAGGCACCGATTCCAGTGGCTCCAAACCATTGCGCAGTCGGTGGAAGGCAGCAAGGAAGAGTGGGAAGCGTGCGGTCAGAGCAATGGCCTGTTCTTTCGTTGGTTTGCCTTTGACGGTGGCGGCCCCCCAGGCTGAGGTTGCTGTGCGTAACGCATCCATTGGCTCAGTCGTTAATGGCAAGTCTCGCAGCACCTGCAAGACGGACGGGAGCAAGGTACGTTCCGCTAACAACTGTACTTTCAGGTCGACCAGTTCGGCCTGGTTCGGTAGATGGCCAAACCAGAGGAGGTAGGCTACTTCCTCAAAGGTGGTTGTACGTGCGAGGTCGTGGATGTTGTAGCCACGATATATTAAGCGACCAGCAGTTCCCTCCACTTTGCTAAGGGCCGTCGTTGCCGCTACTACTCCCTCGAGTCCTCCCCGATTCTGCCTGGTTGGTGTGGTGCTATTCGCATCTTTTTGAAGGTTATTACCTGTGTTGGATATCGGCATAGACATGAGAAGCATGCTCCTTTGCTTTGTCTTGATAACAAACGTGTTCTTCAAAAGTTGTAACATCTTTTTCGATAAAAGTCAATGAACTTCGATATAATTTGATTTTACTTTACTTATATCGATTGAGATGATTAAAGACATTGACAAAGCCCGTAATGCCCTCTATCATGTAGGAAAGAGCAATCAACAGTGATGCAGAAGAACACGAAGAGGACATATCATGGTAGAGCTGAACGGAGAAACATACCTGGACGGGAACGAGGCCTGCCTGTTACTAGGGGTGAAGGTTTCGACGCTGTATACCTATGTGAGTCGGGGAGTGCTGAAAAGTTACCGGCAGGGTATTAAGCGGCAGCGGCTCTACAAGCGGTCCGAACTTGAGGCGCTTTTGCAGTTGCGGCCCAGCGGCGTTCCTCTTGTCTCTGCTTTGGAGCAGGAGGATGATACCACCCCTGCGAAAAAAGAGCGTACCGAAATTCCGCTTGCAGAAGACTGGGTTCCCTATACGTGAACAATCAGTTCGTTTCCATATCCTCTTTGGCTGGGTTCTTATTAGAAGCAGGAATGGCCAGGGCGACCGAGATGATGGCCAGGACTATGATCAGCGCACCAGACCAGTAGGGTATGGCGTGACCGAATTGGGTGTAGAGCAGGCCACCAAGCAACGGACCCAGAATCATCGCGAGGGATTGCATTGATTGGCTCGCTCCGCCAATTAAGCCTTGCTGGCGAGATCCCGCCAGGCGCGAGGTGAGACCGCGCAGCGCATTTTCCACCAGCCCTCCCGAACCGGCGAAGAGGATCACTCCCGCGATGAGCAAGAGTGGTGAAGCGATCAGAGCAATTGATCCAAGTAGGATATAGCTGATCGCGACCAGGATCAATGAGCCGATACCTAGCTTTACCTCACCAAAGATTGGCAGCAGTTTACCTACTAGTACGCCTTATTGCATATCTTTAAGGATCTTGGATTATTATTGTCCTGCCGCGAAGAGTACTTCCCACGACCCTCCTGCCCAACTCGCTTTCAGAGAATAACAGCCAGCAGTAGGTATATACAGAGAGATAGACTGTATTCCCGCTCGTATAGTGTCCTCTGTATTGGGGATAGATGTGTCGTCAAGACGTAAGGTCAGAAAGGTAGTTGGATGTTGCTGCGAACTTGGGCCGCTAAACAGGATGGGCGTTCCATCCTTCAAGTGCTCACCCTGAAGCATCACAGGACTATCAGCATTGTCTGCTAACAGCAATGTCACTTGATGCACCCAACCATATTGCGGTAGATTTGCTCGTGTGAAACCGATGAGTCTGGTGGGAACTCCTCGAAAGCCCATCACCCACAGGGGGAGTTCGCCAACACGGCTGCCATATGTGAAGTCAGTACTATCGGGGTCCTGAGGCGCATCAGAAGATGGACATGTTGCTGGTGCAGGATTCAGTACACTCGATACTGGAGTATTGGGATTCCAGGGAATTACTGTGGTGCCTGCTATGGGAGTCGAGCTGATTGAGATAGCTCCTCCTATAGCTATCACTCCTGAATAGAGGCTTCCGTATCTTCCGAACGCTCTTCTTACTATAGCAGGGGTTGGTGCCTGTGTTGGCCTGGGGAATAGGCCCAAGAGCGCGTCACGAGATGAAGGGACGCTTCCCAGGACTACAGCAAGCATGAAGAGGATGGCTATCCCTACAAGAGCTTGACGCACTAGACGTGTTTTTCGTGGAAGGTGGGAATGGAGAGAGACGGGGTTGGTGATTCGGAGACCAAGGGCCGATACATCGGCGATGGGCGCGATCAATCGGCCCCTACTGACCGTATCATCATTTGTGGGCAGATCGGTAATTTCTACGTCGAGGTCGTCGTCTGCAACTTCATCGTTGGATTCATGAGAATGTAGGCTGAAAGAGATGCGCGAACGGAGGGCTGCGAGTGCATTCAGGATGCGGTTTTCCTCGCTGTTCGTCGGTAGATCGGTGATTTCTATCTCAAAGTCGTCGTTTATCGCGTCATCTTCGAATATGCTCATGGACCCTCTATTCAAGTTGGAACGTAGGAAGAGCAGGAGAAGCGGCAGATGGTGGCACCAGGTGAGATGTCTCATCTGGAGAAGCTTGATTTATCGCGCCCTTGTAGGCAGCTTCCAGTTCTTTCCAGGCATCCTCTCCTCCAATAGCATAAATCGTGACCCCTGCCATTCTCATAGGTAAAGGGGAATCGCCTGTGAAAACTATGGTGACGGCATGGCCTGATTGTTTCATATGCGCCAGCGTATCCAATAATCGGTCGCTGATCGTAGCGGTAATGATGACGATGGTGGCTCCAATTGGGAGGCGGGTGCGTTCAGCCTCAAGCACATCCTCGATTGAGCTACCGAAGTAGGGCTGAATACGAGCCAGGACCTCCATAATGCGCTTGCGCTGTTCTTCATTACTGGCCGGGGGCAGATGTATACGCCGCCGTTTCATTTGGTCGGCCAGGGTTCCTTCTAATTCGTTTGTCCGATACACTGGTGATGGGCGCGATACATCGGTCCCTATGGGTGTTGCCTGAGCGTTCCCATTATCCTGGGCATCCTGATCGGTTGGGGCTGACATGCCTTCTTCTGGCATATACATGATCGTGTTTGCGTAAAAGCCAACAGCGTACCCTTCATCGAGCGCCCAGTCGGTAACGGAGGCGGCTGCGCAAATGCCGAGTTCTTGTAGTTCCGGGTGAATGCCGTAATGTACATCAAGGTGCACAGTAACATTGAGAAAGAGCACCAGGGTATAGGTTGTCGTTGCTTGATAGACCTTGCTTTGGAGTTGCATTGTGCGCGCTGTCGCTTTCCAGTGAACACGCCGTAGCTCATCGCCATACATGTAATCTCGTACACCAATAACACGTGAAGGGTCTTCTAAAAGACGACGCGGCGCTCGATAGTCTCCGAATGGGTGACGAGCGGGCAGGCCAAAGCGTGTCAACGGTATGACGAGGGGGTAGACGAGCAGGTATTGCCGGTTGGAAAGTGACACTTCGCGGTCAATAAATCCAAACACATCACCGCTGCGTAGGACGGTTGGACCGAATGTATGGACTCCACGTGCTGTACAGCGGATGGTATAGTGGCGCGTCACGCGTTCGTACCAGCGCGGGCTAAATAGATTTTCCAGCACCATTGAGTTGCTGGTGAGGCTTATGCGCAGTTGTTGCCCTGTGAAGGTCAGAACACGGGGAACAATATCTTCTACCTCTAACCAGGGCAGTGGTAAAAGTTTTGCATTCTCGACGGAAAGCGAGAGCGTTATTTCCTCACCATAGAGCGCACGTTGTTCGCTAAACTGGCGCGAGTAACGCAGATCGTGCAGGCAGTACGTTGACCAAATATCGATAGCGCCGATGATGATGAATGCGAGCAGGCCAAGAATGATCAGCAAGGGCTGGCGAAAAGGAATGCCAAGAATGATGATCAGCAGGCACAAATAATACCATCGTTTGTTCATGTCTCTACTGGTACGGGAACGCTATGCAGCACATCATCTACGATCTGGTCAAGGATACGTCCATGCAGGCGAGCCTGGGAGGTCGCCATCATGCGATGGGAGAGTACGGTACGTGCGACCTGCTTTACGTCATCGGGGATGACGTAGGAACGCCCATGAATGGCGGCATAGGCCTGGGAAGTGCGATAGAGCGCAAGTGTGCCACGCGGACTCACGCCAAGTTCGACACGGCTATGCACACGCGTTGCCCGCACCAGTTCGACGATGTAACTTTCGACGCCCGGCTCAACGCGCACTCTGCGAATGACCTTTTGTAGGTTTTGTAACCGGTCCGCGTTCAGCACAGGCTTCAGTTCTTCGAGTGGCTGTTCCTCTTTGAAACGCTGCAAAATGAGCCGCTCCTCTGATTGGCTGGGATAGTCCAGGCGCAACCGCATCAGGAAACGGTCGAGTTGCGCCTCGGGTAAAGGGAAGGTTCCTTCCAACTCAACTGGATTTTGTGTAGCGATGACGATAAATGGACGAGGTAAGAGCAGCGTCTCGCGCTCGATGGTGATCTGGCGTTCTTCCATCGCTTCTAAGAGTGCGGATTGCGTGCGCGGCGTAGCGCGGTTGATCTCGTCGGCGAGCACGACTTGAGAGAGCAGTGGCCCTGGCCGAAACTCGAACTCGCCCTTTTTCTGATTGAAGAATGTGATGCCGGTAATGTCGGAGGGAAGCAGGTCCGGAGTAAACTGAATGCGCTGAAACGAACATCCCAGGGATTTTGCGAGGGATTTTGCTAAAGTGGTTTTGCCAATACCCGGCACATCTTCAAAAAGGACATGACCTTCACAAAGCAAGGCGGCCATCAACAGGTCAATGACCTGTTCTTTCCCCACGATTACACGACTCACATTCTGGCGAATGGAGCGAGTGGCATCCTGCACCTGTCGGATTTCATCGGATTGTGTCATGCGAAGTCCTTTGGCACGTTTTCTATGGCACGGATTGATTTACTGCATTATACGCACATGATGGGGGAAATTTCACGCCATGTGCCGAATTCATCAGATCCTTCGTTGCACTCAGGATGACAGTTGCGCTCGCCTACTGAACGAAGCCACCGCCGAAGCCGGATATCACCTGAACTGTATATGTTGCGGATGTCACGTATTGGCCATTTGCATCAGTAGCTACTGCCGTTACGCGTGCGACGACGTGTTTGATTCTTACTAAGGACACTTGCACATTCCAGTAAAGTGTTGCATTACCATCACCGTCGGTCACTTGCGCTCCACTCTGGTAAAAAAATGGATATGCATTGTAAGAGACCTGGAGATGGACAGTTACGCCCGGCTGATTTGTCACGACATCAAGCTGCACTGTGCTATTGTTATTCACTTGCCCCGGTACATTCGTGAGTTCTAAGGTCAATGTTCCCCTGCCAGGACCTGATGTTGGACTTGGTTGTGGGGTAGGGGTTGTAGAGTCACCTGGAGTTGCTGTAGCCTGAACTACAGGTGTACTCTGCGCGGGTGGTTGGCTACTGGAATTGCCTCCTGAGCCGCCACCGGGACTAGGAAATGCCGGGCGGAGGTCAACGGTACCCGAAGGGGTCGGCCCGGCTGGATTTTGAGGAGTTGTATTAGTACTGGTATTATTGAAGCTAAAGAAGTTGGGATTGCGTACAAGTGCAGCTGTGGCAAGGGATACGAAGATACATCCGGCTACGAGTACGAGCACTGCTGCTAGCATTAATACTTTGTACGCAGGATCTTTGCGCCAGTAGTAGCCTATCTTTGCGAGTGGATTTTTTGGAGCGGGCATTGTTTTGTGCTGAATAAGTTGATCTGGCTGAACTTGTGGTTGCGGTCCACTATAGAGGTACGGTTTCTCGTCAGAGTAGGCTGGCAAAACCAATTTTCCCTGTGGAGGCATCTGCTCTTGTTGATTTTCGTTTTCTATCATATGGCCCCTCCCTGCTTCGTAGCCGATACATCAGCCCCTACGGTTAGCCTACACATCGGCGTTGAGCGCGATCAATCGGCCCTTACACTAGCTGTCTGGTATCGAGTATACTCATATTTCGATGTTACGTAAAGTTTCCATACCAGAAGTTCTATGGTTTTCGATGTTTTCACTCAAATAGAACGAGTTCATCGCGTCTATTGCCACATTAATGGGTAGCTGCTCCAATGGATACTGCTGTATTACTCTTACTGACGGACCTGGAGGTTGCCAGACGTGCGGGTCAGTCGGGCCGAAAAGCGCCAGGGTCGGAACGCCAAGCATGGCAGCAAGGTGGGTGATACCAGAATCGTTGCCGAGATAGCCCTTGCATTGCTGCAAACAGTCTGCCACCTGTATCAAAGGTACGTTTTCGAGCACTTTCAGCATGCCTGTTGCAAGGTGAGGTGAAAGATGCTTCAGCATATCCTGTACGCGCTCAACATCGGCAGGGCCTGCAAGCAATAGGACGGGAATATTACGTTGAATCAGGTGCTCGATGACGGCTATGAAATTGTGGGCAGGCCAGCATTTGCGTGGACTTCCACTACCGGGGTGGATCGCAACTTCACCTTCGCCCTTATGGATGCTAGGGGAACTTCTCGCTGGATTGATGCTCACCGGATGCAATAAATTGCGCCCCTACATTTTGCAATCCTATTGTTGCAGCCAGGTAATTCACTATATGTATCTGTTCACCTTCTGGTGGGTGACCGGGGGCCACGATGATGTGTTGAACACCGGCCTTCAGTAAATTATGCTCCACTATGCCGTCGGGGTCGCGTAGCCAGCAAATAGCAAGATCGGTCTGCTGCAGCATGTCTTGCATGGCTGGGTTACGAATGCCTTCGGTTGAGAAGAACTCGCTCCACGAACTATCCGCATAGTCGGATAGTTCCTCCGCGAGGCCAAATGCTCGTGCCAACGGCAGTACGCTAACGTTACTCACGAAGGTGATATGGGGATGCGAATATTGCATCCTTAGGAACTTTAGTATATGAAACGCTAGAAGTGCGTCACCAATCGCACCTGGGCGAATAATCAGAATGCGCACAGTATTTCCTTTGGTGAGATTGTCATCCTTGAATCCTTACTTACGTCCCAATGATAGCACTTCTATGACAATAGCAATGCCGAGGATTAAGATAGCGGTAAAGACGTTCCAGCTATGTAGGGCGAGCAGGATCAGGTTGAAAATAACGCAGAGTGCGAGCAATGCGCCCTGGCGTAGAGAATGGCGCACAGTAGCACGATACCCACGTGAGGTGAGGAAGCGCAGGCTAATGAAGTAGAGCACTGGCGAGAAGGTGCTTGTAAGCGCGACTCCTAATAGCATAAAGAAGGCGACGAAGGCCAGCAGCATGTGCGGCGGTACAAAGCGCGTGAAAAGAAGTAATCCAGCCCATCCTATCGGTGCGAGGATCATTAAGGTATAGAGCGCATTCCGATTGGTCATTCAAAATCCTTGTCACTTGCTTTGAATATCATCCTGAGCAAAGCGAAGGATCTGTCACGCTGGGCAGAGATCCTTCGCTTTGCTCAGGATGACAAATACATCACATCAATTCGCTCAGGATGACAAATCACCGCATCAAATTGAAGCCCTTATTGCCATTCAGGGGGGCTTCGCTGCGGCGGCGGCTCTCCTGGGCTTCGGGGCTGAAGTATTTTTGCCACATGTCGGGCGCGTCCTTGCTTTCGCCGCCATGTTTGGTAATGCGTTGGCCCACGCGGCAAATTACGGGCGTATTGACGGCTGCTCCGGCAACGATGACCTGGCCCTTGGAAAGGGCCGGTAAGTTGTTCAGGAGATCGCGACCAACCCCCTCGATAGCAGCAGCCACACTTTTCTGATCAATTTCGTTCACGATACGCATGATACATTGGGTCTGGCACTGGCTGAGCACATCGGCATCGAGTTTGCCTGGGCGCTGACTGATTAAACCAACACCGATGCCAAATTTGCGCCCCTCGGCCAGCACCTGCTTCAGAATGGCGGTTGAGACCACTTCGGCACCACCCGGAGCAAAATGGTGCGCCTCTTCGAGCAATACGAAGACCGGGTAGGGCAGGTAAGATTCGCCCGAATGCACCTTGCCGCGCTCGGTATCCATGCGTGCCTGGTTGAGGCGGCGCAGCAGCGAAGCAACCACGACTTGCTGATCGCGCTCGTCAATCTCGTTAAGGGGCAGTACGGTACACTGGCCTGGCTTAAATATCTCCGGCAGGTCAAGGTGCTGCATATCATCAAACGTAAAGCTATCCACGAACCTCTGCTCGATACGCCAGGTTAAGGCATGCACTGTACTCAAATCATCGGCACCCTCGCTATCATCGTCGTTCTTCTGCTTTGAAACGTTTTTGATGGCAAGTTTTAGATCGGCGACGCCCCAGGGTGTGCCTCGTTTGCCTTCGTTCACCTTGCGTAGCGCACGGCTCAGCAGATATTGTTGTTTCTCGGTCATCTCTGGCAACAGGTGGCGCATATCACCCATGTTCAGTGTCGAGATACGCACCTTGACCTGCTCTGGCTTGTAGACTTTGACATTGGCGTGATACATCTGGCCTCTAGTGTCGTCATGGCGTTCGGCAAATTCCGGGAAGTTGGCCATCTCCTCCAGCGTTTTATATTCGCCGTGCGGATCAATGATCAGCACACAGGCCTTGTTATGTGGCTGCATCAGTTCTTCGATGATGACGCTGGCAAGGTAGCTTTTCCCAGCACCGGTACTGGCGATAATAGCCAGGTGGGTGCTCACAAAATCTTTCACGGAGAGCACGATGGGCACAGCATCGAGGGCACGCGTCAGCAATGAGCCAATGGTGGCAGAACCAGGTTGCCCTTTCTGTTTGCGACTGAGGATGTGAGCGAGCATGTCATCATCTGCGAGAAAGATCTGTTTGCCCGATTGTGGAGGAATCCAGGGGTTGATGAACGAGCCTGTTGAAGCATCGTAGTAACCCATGATGGCAACGTGCAGCTCGAACAGTTCGTTGGCGCGGGCATCGTAGCCGACCATAGAGGCAACCTGGGTGGGCGAAATTTCCGGTTCTGCTAGAAAGGTGTCGGGGTACAGTTGCAATGGCACACGCTTGATGATGCGACCGAGCACGCGCCGCAAGGGAATTGATGCGCGTTCCGCTGAGGAGGAGGGTACTGTGGGCCGATAAATCGGCGATGGCTGCGAAAAATCGACCCCTACGGAGCTAGTGTCCTCGTCTGCGCTTGTGAGTTCATAGTAAACGTATTCTCCGTTTTTGAGGACCTGTTCATCGTCACGGGAGACGAAGGTGTATTCATGTGCGTTTTCGCCCGGTCCTTTGGTGATGCCGACAGGTTTGAAAGGCGAGCGCTCGGCAGGAGGCGCGAAGGAATTGAAAGCAGCCCCGCTCAAGGCCCCTACAGTAGGATCAGTCATGAATAAAACCTCCGTTAACCTGTTGTTTCAACCTTTAGCCGCCAGGCGAAGTTGCGTTTGACTATCGAGAGTAAGGAAAGATTTTGGGGGAAGAGATGTTCCAACTGATCGATAATGCGTAGTGTGACCATCGGTAGCAGGCTGTTGCGCTGAGCGATAATATGCGGAAGATAGCCCATGTGCAGGTACTCACGACTATCCTGTTCAGCCTTGTCGCGAAAGAAGTGGAAGACGCGTACCTCTTCGTCAGTCATTGTCTCAATCTCGCTGCCCAGTTCCAGTGATAAGAGCGGTACTCCGTGCATGATGGAGAGAATTTCTGGCTGACCGCCCGGTGCCATACGCTGCTCGATCATTCCCAACACCATCACGTAGATCAAGACTGCCTTTTCAGAGATGTAGTCGGGGGAGAAAAGTTCTACCTGTGTCTCGTTAGAAAGGCGTGGCCCGAGTGAACCAAAGGCAGGATTGAGCAGAATGGTGTCGTAGATCACGCCAATAGCATAGGTTTTAGGTTCGTAATTGATGCCACGAGCGAGGTCAACTTGCAGGTTAGGGTCATCAGTTTGCTCGGAGCGTACGGCGACACGCACAAAGCGGCCAAAGGCGTAATCGGCCGGGCCAGGTTCGAGTTCCACCTCACGAGGCCCATAAATCTGGCAGACGTAGTTGATGTGCGAATCCGATTTGACGATCTTCCCGATAAACATCGCGGCCCCTCCGACTCTACAGGAACAGCTTCCAGTTTTCGGCATTATATCATAGAACATTTGGTTGGTCGATGGGGTAAAAGTGTATACTATTGACGAGATATTCTAAAGAGTTACCAAAAACATTTGGAGATGCAAGAAATATGCAGACATTTGCAGTTGCTCTTGAGATTGGGCCTAAACGCAAGGTCTTTGCTCAAGGACTTGAGTGGATCGGATGGTGTCGAGCAGGCAAAGATGAGGCAATGGCGTTAAATCAGCTCCTCAGCACAGGTCAGCGGTATGCGCAAGTAGCTGAGCGAGCTGGCATCCCTTTCGTCGCGCCTACCTCGCTCGATGCATTCGAGGTGGTAGAGAGAGCGCAAGGAACAGTGACGACGGACTTCGGGGCACTTAGTGTGCTTCTTGCCACTGATTTAGAGCCGCTCACTGAGGATGATATTGAGCGGCTTATCAGTCTCCTCATAGCCTGCTGGGCTAGCTTCGATAGTGCGTTGCATGAAATTCCAGCAGATCTTCACGACGTAAAGCCTGAACGGGGAAGGTCTCCGAGCGCAATACGACTGCACCTCTTGGAGGCGGATCGAATGCATCTCTCGGCGTTTGGCCCTGCGTTCAAGCAACCTGATCCAGAACATGTGACCGAGCAAGAAGCAGAGGTCCGGGAACAGATCATCAAGGGACTACGGATGGTGCCCCTTAACGAGAGCGCCACACCGCGCCGCAAATATGGCTTCTCATGGACTCCGCGCTTTGCGGTACGCAGATCAGCCTGGCACGCGCTTGACCATGCCTGGGAACTTCAGGATCGAAGGTAAATTCTACGCCGCGCTTCGTTCCCGGTTTTTGGGATCTATTTCGTACGTACCAGCTTGATCAGTTTGCCCAGGCCGGGTCTTTGACCGTACATCAGGACGCCGTAGCGATAGATGCGGGCGGAAATCCAGGCGCAGACGAAGATGGCAACGATCATCAGCGCAATAGTGAATGGGATCTCCCACCAGGCTGCTCCACCCACTCCAATACGCGTGAGCATCATTGTGGGCGTCCAGAAAGGAACATACGACATTACCTTGAACCATGTCGCATTCGGATTGGATATGCCAAAGTAGCTCACAACATATCCAATAACTGCCAGGAATGTGAGGGGCGTGACCGCATTCTGCACCTCATCTTGCCGTTTCACCAACGCTCCTAGAGCAGCATAGAGGGTCGCATACAGCAAGAACCCCAGAATAAAGTAGACCAGGAGCAGGATGAGGAATGTAATGGAAAGGCTTATGATATTGAGAGTGTTGGAACCGAAAAGCGCTGTTTGTAAGGGACTTTGTAGCAGGAGCGCACCAATTCCAACGGCAACCACCAGAGCCATCTGCGTCAGACCTGCCGCTCCTATACCCACGACTTTCCCAACCATCAACTGGAACGGGGTAGCAGCATTCACCAGAATTTCCATAATGCGGCTGCCCTTCTCTTCCGCAACACCCATTGCCACGCCCATCCCGTAGAGGAGTACGGCCATATAGATCAAGATATTACCGGCAATACCGAGAATATATCCTGCCACTATCTCACTCACCGGGCGGTTGGTTTGAACCTGCCCGGTGTTCTCAACGTTAAAGCTCGGTTGAGCAAACAGGCTGTTCGTTTGAGCTTGGGTGAGGCCGAGACGATGAGCCGCATCAAGGAAGTTGAGCTGCTGCGCCAGGCCCTGTATCGTAGATAGGTTGCTGTCGTTCGTCGAGCTAGCACTGGTGTAATAGGTAAAGTGTAAATCCTGGTTTGGGCGATCTAATACTAGCAAGATATCCAGGTGGCCACTCTTTACTTGATTTTGCAGGCTGCTGAGCACATCGGCACTCTCAATGGCAACGACAAATTGAGGAGGTGAGGATGCACTCTGTCCAGGGATATTTGTTCCTGATGTTTGACCCGTCGTCCCATTGAGTGCTGTATTGATATAAGTGGCTAACGCGTTATCATTTAGTCCTGCAATAGGCCCGGCGTTGTTCACTACCACTACTCTCGTTTGAGTATTTACATTAGAGGTAAAGAACCGAATAATCGTCGGGACAAAAGCGCCAATAACCACCAGCAACATGAAGATAATTGTACTGATGATGAAGCTGCGCTGCCTTATACGATTTTTATACTCGCGCCCAACAATCAAGCGAATATTGCGCCAGGTGTTCTGCCTGGCTGCGCCACCCGCGCTGACTGCTACAGAGCTTTGCTCCTGTTCTGAAACTTCTTTTTCTGGTGTCGTCACAGTGTTCTTTGACATAGTTTTTATTTCACTTTCCGCTATGCTGAAAGGACGGATGGAGCATCTGGTAACGCGGTTTTGCCTACGTGCTCAATGAAGATGTCAGTCAGTGATGGCTCCGTCAATTCAAAACGGCTGATGATGCCACCATGCTGGAGCGCTGCCTCAACAATCAGGTTGGGGTTGAGATTCGCTCGTATTTGCATCTCAATGTAGTCCTGCCTGCGTTTAGTGACTTGCACGCCCTCCAGTGTATCGAGCCAGCCTGCCTCCGGGTCGTTATCGAGTTTGAGGCGCACGACATTGCGTCCATGCTGGCGACGAACTTCCTGCACGCTGCCCCGTACAACCGACTCCCCTTTGTTGATGATCACAATATCCTGGCACAACTCCTCGGCCTGCTCCAATTGGTGCGTTGAGAAGATGATTGTTTTCCCCCGACGATGCATCTCTAAGAATGCCTCTTTCAATACATTGGCATTGACCGGGTCCAGGCCACTAAACGGCTCATCCATGATCAAGATCGCCGGATCGTGTAGGATGGTGGCGAGAAACTGTACCTTCTGCTGGTTACCTTTGGAGAGCTCTTCAATCTTCTTCTTGCGATTTGCGTTAATCTGAAAACGATCGAGCCATTCGTCCAGAGCTTGTTGGGCAGCCTGTTTCGATAAACCGTTCAGGCGGGCGAGAAAGATCAACTGCTCATCTACTCTCATCTTTGGGTAAAGCCCACGCTCTTCCGGAAGATAGCCCCAGTTACGACGTGGTACTTCGCGCACATCTTGACCATTCCAGGTGATGTGGCCAGTATCTGGACGAATAATGTCAAGGATCATGCGCATCGTGGTCGTTTTTCCCGCGCCATTTGCTCCCAGGAAGCCAAAGATAGAGCCTTCTTTCACTTCCATAGAGAGGTCTTTGATGACGTGGAACTCGGCAAACGACTTGTTTACTTGTTCAACTATCAATCCCATTATGATCGCTCCTTGTTGCTGCTTCTATAAAATGTTTCCAGGGGATAGAAACCTCAGTGGTATCGAAGTCTCTGTCGGGAAGCGGTATGATCACTTGTTTCGCCATAGCGTCTTGCTTTCTTGTTCATGCGTTGCTTGCATTTATCAGCACGTGGATAGTATGTCTCTTCAATTTGATTTTACCACCTCGTTATCGAAAAGTCATTACGAGAGAGGAGAGCTGAGAATAATCCCTTGAGCTTGCTTTACACTTTAGACAGTGCCATTGTGCTATACTGGTGTCTATTCAGATCGAAGTGTAGCAGTGAAGTAGTACAGGAGCATAATTACCATGACCAATTCCCATCCCTCTTCGTCACTTCCTTCGTTAGACGATATGCTACAATCCCTGTTGATCATCGAGGAGGGGGAGCATGAATTTGCGGGTGAGGAGGAAGGTGTGCAAGAACTGCGGCAGCTCTTTTTCCCAATCACGCGCAACAGTATCTATTTGAATCATGCTGCCAATGGCCCGCTGCCTCGACCAGTTGCCCGTACCACTCACGAGTACATCGATGATATTTCTCTTTTCGGGAACATTAATTTTGCACGCTGGACGGAGTACGAGCGCGGGGCGCATCGTCGTTTGGCGAGTTTGATTTCCGCCCGGCCCGACCAGATTGCTTTCACAGCAAGCACCGGCGATGGGCTGATGATGATAGCGCAAGGGTTACAGTGGCAGGCAGGCGATACGATTATTATTGCCGAGGGAGAGTTCCCCAGCAACGTCTATCCCTGGCTCAATTTAAAAGAGCAAGGTGTGCAGATACACACCGTAGCAACGCGCGACAGCCGCATTGTTGTAGAGGATGTACTTGCTAGCATCACGGATCATACGCGTCTTGTGAGCCTGGGCCTCGTTGAGTTTTCCACGGGCTTTCGCAATGATATTGCTACCATTGCCCGCTATTGCCACGAACGGGGAATTGTTTGCGGCATCGATGCTATGCAGGCGCTGGGGGCAGTGGATATCAATGTAGGAGCGCTTGGCGTTGATTTTCTAGCGGCGGCTTCGCATAAATGGCTGCTCAGTCCGCCAACAACCGGCATACTTTATGTATCCGATTCACTTCTTTCGCAGTTGCATTTTCCACGTAGAGGCTGGTTTAGTGTAGAAACTCCTTTCGACTTCTTCAATCATGAGCAACCGCTCAAAGCGGGAGCGGCGCGTTTCGAGCATAGTTCATCCAATCGTACACCTATTGTTGGCCTGGACGCTGCCTTGGGGATCTTTGAGAGTATTGATGGAGGGATGCAGGCGGTGGAGGCACGTATTTTAGGGCTAACGGCTCACGCTAGCGAGGGTTTAGGGCGGCTGGACTATGCGGTGGTCTCACCACAAGGCGAGGGTGAACGCTCAGGAATTGTCTGCTTTCAGCCACATAGTGAACGGCAGGATTTGAGCGCTCAGCAGATTGTGGATGAACTGGCTTTGCGCAATATACACCTGGCGGCACGCGGCAGTATCGTGCGGATCTCCCCTCATTTCTATAACACCCTCGAGGAGATTGATGCCTTACTCAACGCGCTTGAAGAGATGAAAATGCCCGTTTTACATTAGTCCGAACAATACGTCTTAAAGAGAGTAAGGAGTTCAAATTCGTATTGCAAATCTAGTGCCAGCCGCCCATTAATATCCAACCGCATAGAAGTGTAAAGGGATAACTAACCCTACGAAGCCACCGCTTCAGTTTTGTGACAGGGGCATGCCCTGCAAAGGAGCTGCACATGCAAATCTCTATTGTGGTCCGATGTTCTGTCAGGTTCACGGAAGTAGTTCTCGATGAGCCGGAGAATACTGAGTTCTTCATAGAAGAGTGTGTGAGCCGAGCGTTACTCGAACTTTTCGATGTGGTAGAGGTAGAGAAGGTACAGATCGGTGACGCCTCGCAGGAATACGAATTTGACGATGCACCCTCTTATTGAGGATGATACTACCACAGATGATTGGTAGGATTGCCTCAACTCTTATAATGGCGTTATGACAACGCCACGTTCTGAACTATTGCATGGTATCAAGGACGAACTGCCGATTCTGATAGGTGTATTACCTTTCGGCATGATCTATGGGGTTTCCGCGCTGAGCGCGGGTATTCCAGCGAGTATTGCCCAGGCTATGTCATGCATTGTCTTCGCAGGGGCAGCGCAATTTGTGGTTGGCCAGTTGATTAGATCTGGTACTCCCTGGCTTGTCGTCATCCTGACTGCTTTTATTGTGAATATCCGTCATTTGCTCTACAGCGCTTCGGTAGCTCCTTACACCCGTAAGCTCCATCCTCTGTGGAAGTTACTGCTGGCGTATCTATTGACCGACGAGGCCTATGCAGTGACGATCTCACACTACCAGCAACCTGAAGACGATACGCAGAAGCACTGGTATTTTCTGGGTGCTGGACTCGCGTTGTGGATGACCTGGCAAGTGAGCACAGCAGCAGGTATTTTTCTGGGAGGGCAAATACCCGCGAATTGGTCGCTAGACTTCACATCGACGCTCACTTTTATCGCGCTCGTTGTGCCCGCACTGAAGGATTACGCCAGCACCACTGCTGCGCTGACCGCTGCAATAACCGCGGTGCTGGTCATTGCGTTACCACTCAAACTGGGAATAGCTATCGCAGCGCTGGTTGGTATCGCTACTGGTCTCACTGTGGAGATGAAGAAAACAAAGTCCATATAGCAAGGAACCAAGTATGTCACAGGGATGGCTGTGGGCTACCATTATCATTATCGGACTACTGACCTTTGGTATTCGCGTGTCCTTCATGTTGTTCATGGGTAAAGTGCGCATTTTGCCAATGGCGCAGGCGGCGCTACGTTTTGTACCCGTCGCAGTGCTCTCAGCGCTGATCGCACCTGCGCTATTCTTACCTCGCGGCTCACTAGACCTGTCCTTTGGCAACATTCGGCTCATCGCGGGTATAATTGCGATACTTGTAGCCTGGCGCACGAAAAACGTGCTGCTGACAATCGTCGTAGGCATGGTATGTTTGCTCATCCTGCAAGCATTTGTATCCTCGCATTAAGGTATACTATTGGTAGCTTATGACCAGTTTATTTTCAGGAGTATACCTTTATGTCGCAGACTAATATCCCTATCGATATTCCTACAGAGCGTCCTCGGCCTAAGCGTCCGCTCAGTCTTGGAGCGGGGGCGGTTGTTGTACATGAAGGGAGGGTATTGCTTGTGCGCAATATCTATGGGGTAACCAAAGGGCGCTACTTGCTGCCGGCCGGGCGTGTGAATGTTGGCGAACTGCCTGATCGAACAGCGGTACGTGAGATGTTCGAGGAGACGAATCTGCGAATAGAAATCGAAGGCTTGATAGGACTGCGCTTGTGGGTGCTCGATGATGGCGAGCACAACTACTTTTTTATGTTCCTCGCAAAGCTGCTTTCCCCCATTAGCGATCTGCGCCCCAACCTGGCTGAGATCGATGATGCTCGATTTTTTTCTACTGAAGAGATGGACGCCTTGAGCGTTGATGAGACATGGTCGGGAGCCGTTGCGATTGCTCGCAAGGCTCTTGAGCCTGGTGCTTCTGTGTGGCCAAACTATGCTGAACTATCAGATACGTCGGGTGTGGATTCGCCAGATCTGTGGCGGATTTGGATGTGATGGGTTTAGGGGCCGATTTATCGGCGTTTTGGGCGAGATCCTTCGCTGCGCTCAGGATGACATCGCTCCATTTCGACCCCTATGGGGATTTCGGCATTTTGTTAAGGGCTATAATTGGTCCCTATACTAGCCGCCGACGGGGCCGCCTTCGAGGCCGGGTTTTGTCATGCTGGCGGGATCGAGGAGGCGGTCGAGTTCCTCTTCGGAGAGGTTTGTCTTCTCGCGGGCGACCTCGCGAATGGTCTTGCCGGTTTTGTATGCTTCTTTTGAGATGTTGGCGGCGGCATCGTAGCCAATACTGGGGGCAAGGGCTGTGCAGATCGCTAAGCCACGTTCGACCATTTCAGGTCCCTTCGTTGTTGCCTGCAATCCTTTGATACATTGCTCGGTAAAGTTGCGGGTAGCCGCTGCTAGCAGGTTGATCGATTGGAGAAGGTTGTAGGCAGTGACGGGCATCATGACGTTGATCTCGAAGTTGCCGGATTGTCCCGCGATGGTAATCGTGGTGTGGTTACCCATGACCTGGGCACAGACCATGCAGACGGATTCCGCGATGACCGGATTGACTTTGCCGGGCATGATGGAGCTGCCGGGCTGAACGGCTGGCAGGTCTATCTCGCCGATACCGGCGCGTGGTCCGGAGCCGAGCCAGCGAATGTCGTTGGCAATTTTCATGAGGCTGACTGCCAGGGTATTGAGCGCTCCACTGGCCTCGACGACGTTATCAAGTGTGCTTTGCGCCTGGAAGTGGTTGCTTGTTTCATGCACATGCACACCATTCATTTCAGAGAGACGTTTAGTCACACGCGCGGCAAATTCAGGATGGGTATTGACGCCTGTGCCGACGGCAGTCCCGCCGAGCGCAACCTCGGATAGCTCGCTCACTGCGTGGCGCATGCGGGCAATGCTGCGTTCGATCTGTCCCGCGTAGCCTTGAAATTCTTGTCCCAGGCGAATCGGTGTGGCATCTTGCAAGTGAGTGCGGCCAGTTTTTATAACCGGCATGAACTCTTCCGCTTTCTGCTCCAACGCTCGCTGTAAGCCTTCTAAAGCAGGTATCAGGTCGTGCTCGATGCTGACAAGCGCGGAGAGATGGATGGCGGTGGGGATTACATCATTCGATGATTGACCAAAGTTTACATGGTCGTTGGGGTGAACTTTACGCGAGCCACGGGAGCCGCCTAGCAGTTCGCTGGCGCGATTGGCGATGACCTCGTTGGCGTTCATGTTTGTGGAGGTGCCGGAACCTGTCTGAAAGATGTCCAGGACGAAGTGATTGTCGAGTTTGCCATCGATGACCTCCTGGGCAGCCCGGTTAATCGCTTCGGCAATCTGGCGATCAAGAGTTCCTAAGGACATGTTTGCCTCTGCCGCGGCCTGTTTGATCTGTCCCAAAGCGCGAATAAACTGGCGTGGGAAACGCAAATCGCTGATCGGAAAATTGAGTACGGCACGCTGCGTGCTGGCACCGTAATAAGCATCGGCCGGTACGCGCATCTCTCCCATCGAGTCTCGCTCAACGCGCATCTCTTGTGTGCTGTCCATGATGTTGCTCCTCGTTGAGTTTGGTGCATAAGTTATGGGGATATTATATCATGGTGAGGTTTCTAGCAATGCCTGGTACCTGGAGTGACTCAAGTATCTGAAGAGAGACACTACCGGCTCACACACTTATTGATCACGATAATCAATCCGCTTGATCCTGAGGATAGTTAGTCCTCTCCGACAAATCCTGTTAATGTTTGTCAAGATAGGGAGGATATACCTGCGGTTCGTCACAAATGCTATCATACAAAGTGAACCAAGAACAATCGGCAGGTGGATATCTAACATGAGGAGACCGAAATCGTGCCTGAAGCTACTTTCAAATATTGTCCGATGTGTGCATCGCCTCTGGTTGAAAAGTACATTTTTAATATTGAGCGCCAGACGTGTCCTGAGTGCGGCTTTATCTTGTTTCCTGCTCCCAAGCTAGTGACGGTTGTGGTGGTTGAATATGAAGGCAAAATTCTGCTGGGCAAGCGCAATATGAATCCCGCCAGGGGTATGTGGAGCTTTTTCGGAGGATATGTGGATCGGGGCGAAAAGCTGGAGGAGGCGGCAATTCGCGAGGTAAAAGAGGAGACGAACCTGGATGTGCAGTTAGATGGACTGCTTGGACTTTATAGCGAGAATGGTAGCCCGCATGTCTTAGTAGCTTATCGTGCCAGCGCCATTCATAACGATATTAGTGCTCTGGCGGCGCAACCTGAAGAAATGAGCGAATTGGCGCTCTTCTCTTTAGAAGAGATACCCAAACTGGCCTTTCCCTTCGATAACCAGATTCTGGACGATTGGAAGAAAACGAACAATGCGGGTCAGGCACAATGATACCAGAAGAACTTCGATTTCAGCTTACCAAGTATGGTTTTACGAACTCCGATGAAGTGGCGTTGCGGGAGGCGTTGGAAACGCAAGTCGAGACCTATACACTGATTAAGCTGGCTCCCTGGCCAGCCCGTCGCTGGAAGTGCCGTTACCGGTTGATGATGGGTGATAGGTTTTATGATGCTCAAAGCGTAGCAGAAGCATATGCCATGGGGTTGGCTGCGGTTTTAGGAAATAATTGATTGATACATCTCACTGTTCCTAACTTGCCATTTGGGCCGTTAATATAATAAGGACAGAATGAATTCTGTCCTGCGCACCTTTATAGCTTGAAAGGAACCGTCACTATGCAGCGCACTATGTGCAAAGGGAAAATCCATCGCGCCACCGTGACCCAGGCCAACCTGAACTATGTTGGCAGCATTACCATCGACCAGGATTTGCTGGATGCTGCTGATATCTATCCCTATGAACAGGTACAAGTGGTCAACGTGAATAACGGGGCACGCCTGGAGACCTACACTATCGCGGGCGCTCGTGGCTCTGGTGTGATCTGCCTGAATGGGGCTGCCGCACGGCATGCTGCCGAAGGCGATATTGTGATCATTATGAGCTATGGGCTATATGACGAGAAGGAGATTCGCTCCTTGGAGCCGCATATCGTCTTTGTCGATGCCGACAATCGCCTGGTTGAGGCGAAACATGTACCTCTGATCGAGATGTTACCTGAGTCATTTGCTGAAGCCGTCGTCTAGCGACTTCGCAGTAGTTGATTTCATTCAACTGAACGGTTGAATGAATTACTGCTTCTCCTCTACCTATCAAACGTTTGTAAGATAACTTTTCCCCTCCAAAGAAGTTTCCACAGTCTTATTTATAAAATATCTATTATTAAATATTGAATAGAATGAGTAATGGTGGTAAAGAGGGAAGCTATCTAATTGACTGTGTGGAGGTGGGATCTGAACGGCGCTCGTAGATTGCATTACACGTCAGCAGGGGTCTGATCTGGTATCTCCTGACTGAGAAGAGCATAAAAAAGTAATAAAGCACATCACAGGTCAATGTGCTCTGGTCAAGCAACTGCTCGCGAATCGATAGTACCTGTTGCCAGAGCTGTTCAGCCTCTGCATAGCGGCCTTGTTTCTTATAAAGAGAGGCTAAATTATTAAGACTGGTGCCGTATAGCGATGATAGAACCTAACTGCTGCTTAAATAATTCGACAGTCTGGAGGAGAAGCTGCTCAGCTTCTGAATCCTTGTTCTGTTCATATAAATCATAGCGAGATCGTTGAGACTCTCAGCGGTATCAGGAGCCGGACCTAACAATTGTTCACGGATGGCTAGGGCCTGAAGGATCAGTGGCTCGGCTACATCCAGCGTTGTTGATCAGTATACATCGATCCAGATAGTTCATGATCGTCGCTACCGATATGCAACGGGCCGAAGCTGGCGAATAGCCAGGGACGCTTATAATGCATATCGGCCTCTGTATAGCGGCCAAGAGCCTGATAAAGATGAGCTAAATGGTACAGTGTTTCAGCGACAAGAGATGGACTACTACCCTGACTGCTGTACGCGGATCGCCAGCGTCCTGAGTAAGAACTGCTCAGACTCCTCAAAGCGAGCAGGCAAGGAACACCTCCCAGGGCAATAGCGTAGCGACTGTATGAAGCTGGTCAGGCTCGAAAAGCCGCTCATGGATCGCCAACGCTTGCTCCAAGTGGCTCAGCTTCAGTAAAGCGTGAGCGCTTATAAGATAGCGGCTCGCGCGATGGGAGATCCCTGCTTCAGGAAAAGCATGGTATGTTCTGCGATAAGGGAGGCACACACCTGGACTGTGGCAGATAGTATTCGCAGCGTTCCCAGTTGACTAACTCTCCGTTTGGGAAGGTAGTATTGACGGCTCGCATGTATGCTACCCACAGCTCATAGATCTCTTTGCTCATATTCTGTTTGAGAACAGCCTGTACTAGCCGGTGAATATCAGTACTCTTGTTCTGGCATCCGCTGCATAACGAGTAGCTTATCAAAGGCCAATTGTTTCGTTCAATTCCGCGGATCGACGCACGTGCTGAGAGATGGGCTAAGATCGGCTGCTCCTTGTGTAATGATCTCAATGGGGATGGCTCGGGGTGAAGGAAGGCACACAAAGACAGCAATCAGCGGCAGCGGACTGGTCTGTGCGATTTGCTGGAAAGAAAGAGTTCTCGTCGAGCGACCGAGTAGGGATAGTTTTCCTTATTCACAGAGCTTAGACGCTTCAAAAGCGCGGAAGGATAAGCCCGTAAAGAGTGAGATATTCGGAGATGCTACATTGCGTCTCTTCATATAGGCAGCGGCTTGGGAGCGCTAAGGGCAGCCATCCAGTAGCTTACAAAGCTTTGCTGCCGCTTCCTGTTCGTGCTCAGAAATCGTTTAGACCCCTGCTCTTCCCCAACTGTTTTACCTGACGCGCAGAAAGATAGACCTTCTTCATAGCTCAGCTTCTCCATCTCAATTTTTTTGATGTGTCTGCCTACTCGCTGTTGCGTGTTGTCAACAGAATTGAGCTGCCATCACGTAGCGATAAAAACTCGGAGACGGTGTCAATGTATCGGCATTGTCGAAGATCTAGAGCTATGATGTATGCTCTGCAGCCAGCGTTTGAACGCCTGACTACTCGTGCTTGATTTCGCTCTTCTTTCTCAGGCATATCCAGCAGATCGACATGGCACATATCGGCGATGAGAGACTCAGGAGTATCAGCACGTACCCATAAAACTGTATCTTAGGCATCACCTGCCTGTATGCATACTCTACGGTGGTCTGCGTTTTACCAATGCCGCCAAGCCCACAGAGCGCACTGGTTTCTTTTTACTGAGACTTTTATGCATATTCGCGATATTTGCTCACGGCCCGTGAAGCGGAGGTTACGGGCGAACGGCACATTCCAGATAGGAGCCTGTTTCGACGATGCCCCAGGTCTCGACGGTTTTGCCAAGAGACTATACAGTTTTTCGAGGGTGGAACGATGAGGGACTGTCTTATCATGCTCCCAACGATGATTGCTGGAAAGTGAAATATGAATGTTGTAGGTGTGCACGATCTGATCAATGAGTTGTTCTTGGGTCCACCCCTTCGCCTTGCGTTCTTTTAGCAGGCCTTCCCCAAAGCTGAACGGCTCAGGATCGATGGTCGTCATGTGTGACTCCATTTCAGGAGCAGTACTTACAGAAACAATGCTCACTTATTTACCGCAAGATGGGAAGCGGCCAGAGAAAGAAGCAGTTTTTAATTGAGTAGAAATGCCAGTCAAATGACAGGTGAAGTGACAGTTTTTCCCTCGAAACATATTATAAGCTCACCTTATAATGAGGACAAGGGAGTCGATTAAGCGAGACTGCTCACGTAGAGTTCACTAGTTAGTTTAAGAGTGATGGTTCCGTGTCTGAGTGGAATCGTCCATCGGTCATTTACTTTGTACAGTTTCTTTACGCATATTCTAAATGTAAAACATTTTTGCTTTCAGCAAAACAGCAACGAAAAGTCAAGAAAGCACGCTAGAAGACCTTTCCTTGGAAGGAGACCGTCACCATGCCAGATGCAACAATTTTGTTACTTGGTAGTCTAGCTAGCAATGTAGCTACTAAAACTGTTTCCCATGCAAAACTGGCTGAGGAAATCAGTAAAATTATGAGTGATCTTGGAGATCAGGAATTTAGCAATGCAAAAGGATCATTAGCGAATGTAGCAAGTGCAAATGACAAACGGCTTCAACTGACAAATGCAGTGGGTCATTTGGAAACGGCTGCAAGCAACTTTGAGAGTGCGTACAACCGCGAAGAGAAGAAATTCTGGGGCCCAAACTGGAAATTGCAAGAAACTTTGAAGCACAAACAGAGTATATGCTATGCAATGATAACATCCATTTATGCCGGTTTAGGAGAACGTGCTTTACTGCAAAAGTACGCCATTCTCTATCGTAAAGCTATTGCTGAGTACTTAGTTGCCAGTGACAGGAATATGAGAGACATTCTGGATCGAGATAAAGAATGGGAAGCAGCCAAAAAGTTTCTGACTGATCTCAATACTCCTCTAGAGGAGCTTAGTTACCTCCCTTCGTACCATTGGTCTACAGGCTCCTCAGGAGAGTCTCATTATCTGGGGCAAGGGATATTTAGTCATGACTGAGTTGTCCAGGTCAAGCACCCGAAGCTTTCGTCGATGGGCTTGACCGCAATTGACTATGTTTGAATCCATTTAGAAAGGCAGGCTAACAATGTTTGAATTTCTCTCTGATGCGCTTCATGCGCTTTTCGATCATGCCACAACTGCGGCTGATCTCCATAGTGCCGCCATCGATCACGCCTCAACACTAGCTGATCTTCACAGTGCCGCTTCCGACCATGCACAAGCTGCGGCTGATCTCCATAGTGCCGCCATCGATCACGCAAGCACTGCTGCGTCGTCTGCCCATGACCAGCTACCCACTTTGGCAACGACTACTATGGGTATCCAAGCAGAGAAGCATATTTGGAGGCCCAACGATTGTATGAAGACAAAAAGGCCCTTGAGGCCGCCGAATGGGCGCTCCACAATGCGAAGAGGGCTGCTGAGAACTCGAAGTAGGTAAAAGCAGTGGCGGCGGTCTATCAAGTCGATCCTAGTGCAGAAGAAGCCACTGTCTCGAAAGGCACGTGCGACATCTGAAAGGGAGGTCTATCATGTCTGTCATTGCCGTTTTGACAAGCCTTGGGAGTCTCGCCACGAGAGCTATTACCTCTGCCAACCTCGCACAACAGATTGATGCGCTCCTAGGTGATCTCGGAGAGCAAGAATTTCGGAATGCACAACAGGCCTTTCGAGATGCACAAACAAGCAAAGCTCCTCGTCACGAACTCACCAATGCCATTAATCATTTGCAATCAGCTGCAACCATCTTTGAGTCTAGGCAAAGAAGGATCAGTTCTTCCGACCTCTATTCAATCTATAAGGAAGACATGATTCCCCTTTTTGAAAAACAGTGCCTTTGCTATGCAACGATCGCAGCGATTTATGCAAGCCAGGGAGAACGTGAGTTAATGTTGACCTACACGCGCTTCTTTTGTGATACGTCTTATCTCTACCTGAGCTACATAAAGAAAGGCGCCCAAGGACATCTAAGATATAAAGAAGGCTTTTGGAGTCATGTCTTAACCGATACTGTAGACGATGTAATATACAACATATTCACCAGCAAGAGAGAAAAGGAAAGAATACACAGAGAAGTGAGCAGAAAATTAGCACAGGAAGAGCTTGACCTTCTCGTGAAATGGAAGAGAGAAGCCCTCGCTTTTCTTGGCAAACTGAATGCGCCCATAGGTCGACTGAATGAACTTCCAGAGCGGGTCGATCAATTAGGGTGAAGTACTCTGCGCAGAGATCGGTGGGGGCTTCTATGCAACCCGTAGCGACTAAAACACGACAAGAGAAAGTCACAGAGCAGAACGGAAGCGTTCTCATGCTTTGCGAAGCTCCAAACTTGCGGGGAAACATGCGTTATTGTGCTTGTGAGGAAGTTGCTTGCTCTTCCATCTGTGTGCGCTGAGAAAGTGGTAGGACTCACCGACAAACTCAAGGATACGTTCTTTGCTTGTTAGCCGGTCCAGAATTGCAGTTGTCATGCTCTCGTCGCTAAATATGGAGTTTCAGTCAGCAAAGCACAAATTGGTGGTGATGATGATAGACTTCCACTGATTGTGGAACCCCTGCCCTTAGAATATATCCCCTCCTGATGCGATATAACACTGCGGGTCAAAGAAAGGTGCGGACGAGGTTGAAACGAACGTGTCAACGTAGCGAATGCGAAACCCTCGTTCGAGCAATGTGGGCAGGCAAGGATGGGGACCAGACATCTCAATACGTATTATCTCTGCCTCCTGCAAAGCCCATTCCACCGCAGCCAATACACAGGCAGTTGCATTTTCAGGAGTATTGGCCCCTATAGGTCCGAGCGTACAAGCCAGTGGATCCCAGAGAGTTCCCGCACCTAATCGTATATATCCGTAGCCAATGGTTTGTCCTTGACGTTGGAACCATAGCGGGACGGCACGTTGCTCACGTACCCAGAAGAGGTGATCTTCAGGACGCGAGCGACCGCTGATTTGTGCGTCCCAACGTATCAAGGCGGGATCAGCAGGGTCGGCTTTGATAACCTCTATCTCAGAAACTCTATCCCATGCTTGTGTTGGCTTTTGTAGGCGAAGTGCGAAGTGGGGCCATTTGGGGCGCATTCCGGCACGGATATAGAGGGCAAGGGCGCGGGGATCGCTTGAACTGACGGTGCAATGAATATGCTCATCTTGTGGTAAAACCGTGTGTAGCAGTGTTTTGCCAAGCTGGCCAGACTGGTGAGATGGCCAGACGAATAGATCGGTGAGAAAGGAGATGTTTCCCCGCGTGATGGCTCCCGCGAAGGCGAGCACTTTGTCATCTTGCTCCGCGACGTACAGCTTTCCTGTTTGAAGAACATGCTGCAAATAGGATGGTGGATCGCCCATGGGAGGTGGTTGCGTGCTATCAAGCACCTCATTTTGATAAAATACCTCGTATATGGCTGGTAGATCGGTTTCATGTGCCGGGCGAAAAATTGGCATGGTGCAGTATCCTAAACATTTTTAGGGAATCACATTTGTATGCTCATCGATTGAGAGCACAAAGCGAGCCAATAGCTCAGCGATCTCGTCGAGGTCTTTGAGCGAAACGACTTCTGATGCAGTATGCATATAGCGGCTAGGAATATTTACCAGCGCGGTTGCTACGCCCGCCCGTGTAAGACGAATCGGGTCGTTATCCGTACCGGTATGTCCGGCCTCTGGATCAAGCTGGTACGCTATGCCAGCCTCGTTCGCTGCATCGATTAGTAACTGGTACACTCGTGGGTTCACGAACCCACCAATGGTCAACGCAGGCCCTCCGTTTAACTTTATTTCGCCAATCTCATGCTTGGAGGTCTCTGGATGGTCAGAAGTCCATATCGTATCAACCGCTATCGCAATCAGCGGATCGACGCTGTAGGCACTCGTGGCGGCTCCACGTCCACCTACCTCTTCCTGAACGGCCGAAACGAAATAGACGCTGGCTTTCAGCTTCTCTCGCTGCTCATGCAGGCGACGCATGGCCTCAACGATGGTGAATATGCCGGATTTATCATCAAGTGCTCGCGAGACCACAAGATTCTCACGTAGGAGTTCAAGCTGAGCCGCACGAGTAGCAATGCTTCCTGGAGAAACAAACTTTAGAGCTTCTTCCTTACTAGAAACGCCAATATCAATCCACATCTCCGAGAGTTTTGGCGCTTTCCCCCGCTCCTCACCATCCATCAAATGGACACCCTTGCGCCCAACGACGCCGAGGATCGGTCCCAAAGCAGTATGAATATGCACACGTTCTCCTGGCAAGGTGGAGGGGTCATAGCCACCGATGGGGGCAAAATAAAGAAAGCCCTGTTCATCAATGTAGCGAATGAGGAATCCCAATTCGTCGCAATGCGCTGTGAGCATGATGCGAGGATGACCAGTGGGATTGAGTGCGGCAATCACATTGCCATGCACATCGGTGCGTACTTCATCGGTATAGTGTTGTATCTCTTCGCGAATGACTTGCTGCACAGGCTGCTCGAAGCCAGAGGGGCTTGGAGTGGCAATCATGCGACGTAAGAATGCTAGGCGGGACTCGTCCATAAGAAATGCTCCTTCGAAGGACAATGCAATTTATTTCTTGACTGATACTACCATTTCCGTTACAGTGGTGGCAACAAACCATGGAATGAGGGGTGCCGCAATGCCCAACTCCTGTATCGTGAGATCAAAGCCGCCGGATATACTAGGGAAAGATTGGACGTAGGTCGCTTTATCGCTCCCTGGAGATCCCTCAAAGGCCAGGTCCGTAAGTTCAAGTTGGTCAAGCCCAAGCCTGACCTGCTGATCCATCTGATGAAGGGAAGAAAAAGTGTCCTCCCACGGCTCTGCAGGTCGCCCACTGGATCACCTTTAAGGAGGAGCAGCGACTCGATTGGTAAAAAGCTTATCTGGCCCGTCTCTGTCAGGCTGACCAGGAGATTGCGCAGACAGCGAACTCATCCAGAGCTTCACGACCATGCTACGCGAGCGGCAAGGTGAGCAGTTGGACGCCTGGCTCAAGCTAGTCAAAGAGCAGGGAGTGGCTGAACTGCAAAGTTTTGCCCAGGGGCTTGAGCGGGACTACGAGGCCGTGACGCTCCAATGGAGCCAGGGGCCGGTTGTGGTGGCTATTGTGCTATTCTGGCTGGGGTTGTAAAAAACATGAGAGCTTCTTTCAATTCACATTCCCACGCTCCACATACCGTTTCATCATCTCCAGCAGCCGTCCACTTTCACGGCGAATAGTGCTGACAACAAGAGGCTGCGCGGCCCCAAGGATGCCATGGAGGGTAAAAGTGACTTCGCGCATCACATGCGTCGCCTGCCCATCGCTTCCAGTCGCTTCAAGCGCATAACGAACGCGCACCTCCAGCTTTCCGGTCAGCAGCAGCGCTTTTACCGGCATGGATTGCTCAAAAGTGATCCGTTCAGGCAGATTGAACTCAGTGATCGAGCCGCGCATTGGGCCATCGGCATAGGTTGTGCCGACACCCGGTGACACGGGCGATACCTGGGTCATTCCACCAAACACCCTTGAGCCAGGCAGCCAGCGATCATAGTGAGCGAGATCGGCAATCAGGTCAAAAATCGTCTCGCGCGTGCCATTGATATCGGCAGTAACTCGTAACGAGGGCATCTATTTCCCCTCTCTTCCGGTTTTTCAATAAAACACTGCATAGTGTAATGTTCTGACACAGTTCATAATAAACCCTCTCGCTTGGACACCTCGCCCTATGATGCTTGACGTATGTGGTCAGTCTTGCTCGTCTCTTGGTGGCTTGTCTGTTGTTCGTCAGCCTCGATGATGGACGCAATCTCCTCAAGCGCGTCAGCTACCGCGTCTAAGTGCTCTGGGTCCAGTTTGGTCATGATGTGTCGCGCCCACTCTTGGTTGAGGGAATAGATCGTCCTGAGAACTTCTGCTCCTTGCGGCGTCAGTGCCAGCAACTGGGCACGTCGGTCAGCTGGGTTCTCCTGGTAGACAATCAGACCTTCTGTTGCCAGAACATTCGCGACACGCTGCACGCTCTGACGAGCCTGACCCATATTCCGCGCGATCTGCGCGACCGTCTGCGGCTGATCGCCGACTCGACCAAGCACTTGCCACCTGGCGCTACTTTGGCCGATGGATCGCGTCAGCCGATCGCCGTTGCGCATGAGCAACCCGTTGATCCAAAAAATGCTTAACGCGAACCGGCTCAGGGGATCGTGTGGTCTTCCTGTTAACTCCATAGCAAGAGGATACCATATTGACAGCATACTGTCAATATGGTGATCTTGGCTCTGTGAAGAAAAGAGCCCATATAGTGCTGAACCTGATGTGGTGTTAGATGGCCTGTTGTGGAGGCTCAATGATGAGAGGGCCGTCGCTGAAAACGAGTATCGCAGATTTCTGCAATCTCACGGATAGACATGTTTGGCATTTCCACGCGCAGGTCACGATCAACTGGCGCATAACTGGCGGCAGGCTCCGCGCCGTTTCCTGTGGCTGTTTTCGCGGTCTGGAGGCGAAGAAGCTGACCATGCCCTGCTCATCGTAAGTGTCGGCTATTCGCTCCAGGCTGGTACGTGGCTCACCTGTCTCTTGTGCCCGTTGAATAGCAGGATCACCGAAAAGGACGACGGGGCGCAGCAACAAGCATCATATGACGAGGTGTCCAGCTGTAGAGCATAATATGTGATATACTATCTCCATGCGAATAACCTCTTTGGAACCACAAGCCAACAATCCCGAACGCATCAATCTTTATGTCGATGGGCGTTTCCTGTTGGGCGTCAATGCAGCAATCGTCTTCCAGATGGGATTGCAGCTTGAGCAAGAGCTTCTGCCTGAGCAACTAGAGCAGTTGCGCAATGAGGAGGTGGAGCAGCAGGCTGTAGACCGCGCACTCAACTACCTCTCGTTTCGCCCACGCAGTCGCGAGGAGGTGCGCCGCTACTTGCGCCGCAAGGAGACGCCACCTGAAATCATCGAGGCGGCGTTGGCACGCCTGGATCGACTCGACTTTGTGAATGACCGCGCCTTTACCTCGTTCTGGATTGAAACTCGCGAACAGTTTAGCCCGCGTGGGGCGCGTGCTCTCAAGAATGAGTTGCGCATGAAAGGCGTGGAGCGCGACGTGGTTGATGAGTTGGTTGATGACGAGCAGGATGAAGAGCGAGCGTTACGCGCCGGTCGCAAAAAAGCGCAGTCGCTGATGCATGTCCCGAATATAGATTATCCAACCTTTCGCACGCGCCTTGGTTCGTTTCTGCAACGTCGTGGCTTCGGCTACGAAGTCTCCACACGCACCGTGAAAGCATTGTGGAAAGAGTTGAAAGAGGAGCCGGAAGAAGATGAGGGTGATTGAGGTGGACTAATTTGAGCGAAAGATGGTACTTTTCACGTTTCTTTATGCGTAACCACTTACAATAATTTGGTAGAGCGTGTATAATATACATAGAATAACAATCCCAAAGAAAACAAAAGCGGACTAGTGTCCTTATATTGCCCTTCTCAGGGTGGGTTGCGCTTCGCCTCTGCAAAGGCAGACCGGGCGGGTATTTGCAGGGGTGTGCAAAGCGTGACCCACCCTTTTTATTTCCCCTTTAGTTATCCCCAGTAGATGTAACCTTGCCTGCTTATGTCGTTGAGGGTGTGACTGCCGGTAGCGTTTGCAACTGGACTGGCGGTAAGGTGGGAGAGAGAGCGGTGAGCGTAATATGTTGTAGATCACTCGGCAGCGTGTCTCCTGAGCCAGATGTAAAGCGAATAGCAATCGTATTTGGGTCTATGCCTGGCTGCTTTGCAAGGAACGCACGCGCGTCTTTCAGTGTTCTACCTTTCAATTGCGCCTTTATAGATTGTAATTCAGAGTTGGGAATCTGATATTCCGCAATGCCGACGGTGGCAATCTTAATCGTCACCACGCCGGTAGTGCCATTCACACTCTCGATGACGGGTTGGCCGATCTGGACCGTCGGATGGGTTTGATCATCTAATAAGATGTAGTTCTGGCCTAGCTTTTGCACCTGCTGTGCCAGTAAAGCGCGTGCCAGAGTCTTCAGGCTTCCGTGATCGCTATTGTCGATATATTCGATAATGCCCTGCTCTTTGAGCGTGACTGTGACTGTCTTGCTCAGCGTACCGACCGGCGGACTTGCACTCTCTGAAAGATCGGTAAGGTGTATCGCACCAACAGTAATAGTTCCTGGCGTCTGGCTTGCCTGTTTCTGCAAATCCTGCGTAATCTGCGTGACGACGCTTTGCTTCACCTGGGCTGTCAGCGTATCAACATCTGAAGAAGAGACGGATTGCTGGCAATTGAAGATGGCAAACGCACATTGCACACCGGTAGTTGGTCCGGTTTGTGAGCCAGTTTGGGTGCTGCTGAGTATTTTGGCCGGAATAGTTGCTTTACCGACATTGATTGTCTGCGCGGCTGGCTGGGCGGTGATTGTAAACACCTTGTTGATGACATGCGTTTGAGGGCTCACATTGACGGTGACCGAAGTGGCGAAGACAGTTTGAGCGCCAAGAGAGAGCATTCCAGCGATAATGACTATGATAACGACCATCAAGATGGAAGTGATGACAAGCAGAGAGCGGCGACGTTTTTTGCGAGTACGAGGTGCTTTTTTAGCAGCAACCGGCTTGACCTTTGGTGGTGAAGCTGGTTCTGGTGATGGGCCAATGGCGGTGGTAGGAGCTTCGTAATCTTCACGCACAAAGCCCGTTGCTCGCTGCGGTTGAAACGAAGGTATTTCTTCAGCTTGCTGTAACGACACGACTTCTTGCTGTGGATGTACTGATGATTGTGACGCCTGTGACACTTGTCCTGATTGTGCCGATTGTACCCTGTGCGAATCGTTTAGCAATGGGTTGACGTGATGAGATTGGGAAGACCCGGTGTGAGCGGATGTTGGTGGGCGAGGAGCGGTTGTGAGATAGTGATAGGCCTGCTCAAAATTCGTCAGTAGTTCCTCTGCCGTGGTAAAACGGTTTTCAGGGAGCGGAGCAATGCAGCGGTGCACAACGTATTGCAGAGGCTGAGGTATGCGAGTACGCTGCTCCGGCATTGGGATATGGCCTGTCAGCATCTCGTAAAGAATGATGCCAAGTGAATAGATGTCGTTGCTTGGCGCGGCGATGCCTGATAGTCGTTCGGGAGCCATATAAGCGATGGTGCCCATTTCGGAACCGGCGGTTGTCAGAGGCGGACTGGCTGATCTTCCTTGCAGGGTTGCGATACCAAAATCGATAAGACGGACGTAAATCTGACCGTCCTCCTGGTCGAGCAGGATGTTGGTGGGCTTGAGATCACGGTGAATGACGCCCCGGCGGTGGATATAGGCGACGGCTTGTACTAGTGGGGTAAAGAGTTGGTGCACTTCGGAGAGCGTGAGTGGGCCGCTCTGGATGCGGCGGGCAAGCGTGCCACCCTGGATATAGGGGGTGACCAGGAAGAGTCTGCCTTGATCTTCGCCAAACTCGAACAACGGTAGGATATGCTCATGCTTGAGGTGTGCGCTGACTTCGGCTTCACGCAGGAAACGGGCACGCGCTGTGAGGTCGTGTACCAGGTCAGAACGTATGATTTTAATCGCGACTTCACGGCCAAAGGCGCTGCGTTGATGTGCGAGATACACTTCGCCCATGCCTCCAACGTCAATTCTGCGCACGAGGTCATAGTTGCTAAAGCGAGGCGAGTTTTGCTCCTCCAGCGTGGAACTGTGTTGCTCTCTCATCAATTTCCCGTCAGTAGTCATACACCAGGCCGTCTCTATATGTATAGACGTATATTACTTGCGATTTGTCAAAGGCAGTTTTTACAATTCCAGCATTTGAGCGTGGAAGAAATGTTTTAGATCACAATAGGAAACTTTGATACATTCTCAACTCAAGAGCAGTATAACATTTCTGTAGCTTATGAAGCAAGGTTAAGGATCATATTTTCGTTCTCAATCTTCCGGTCATATAGATGAAAAAGGCCAGGATGAGGATCGCTTCGACGATGTTGATTATTTCGTAGGATGCAAGTGAGGTGAAGCCAAGATTTACTTGCCAGGTATTGAAGAAATGGCCCAGCGGGTCGGGCAGCAGCACCAGACCCCACGAACCATTCCAGATGGCGTGTTGTAATACGGCATATAACCAGCAGGCAAGTGCTAGCAGCAGGCGGTTGCGTTTGGCATGTGTGAGGTAATACCAGCCGAGAGCAACCATGGCCGCGCCAAAACCATGCAGCAAGCTCGACCCGGAACGGACGAGGGCAACATTTAACCAATCATGATAACCGGTACCGATGTAGCCGGAGGTCTCTACCATGTCGAAGCCAACACCACAGGCCAGACCTAATACAAACGCCTCTGCCGCGCTGCTTATTCGGCCAATCAATGCTACGACAGCAAGAGGTTTGACGGCTTCCTCCACCAGCGGGGCGATTACGGCCACAATGATGAGTATGAGGACATTTATTCTGGGGTCCTGACAACCTTGCAAATTGGGTTGATCGATGCATTGTAAAGGATTGATGTTGGTTGCGCCTCTTATGAGCAGTTGTCCCAGGCCTAGTTCCAGCAGTGATGCCAGTGCGATTCCCAAGGTAGCGCCACTGACTAGAGAGAGAGTAAAACGCCGCCAGTTCGTGGGCCAGGTTGGAAAGCGCAAGCGCCGAACGCCAAGCGCCAGGATAGCAAGCGCGGGAAAGATGCCAGCGAGGGCGATCAAGAGGATTGTCAGCGCAGGGTACGTTACTTCCTCGCCTTGAGACTGCAACGCATATCCAATAGCCACAACAGCCAGGTAGAGGATGACAAAGATCCAGAACTGCGGTAGTTTGAATGTGGCGGATGGCTTTCTGAGTAGGGAGCGAATGCTGTGATAGAGGCCAAAAATACCACCAATTCCACCCGCACCGGCAAAGGCAATAAATAGTACCAGGCCGGAGAAATAGTCGCTAGCGCTTAAACCAGTACGAGGAACGGAGTTAAACAGCAGAGCTATCAATGCACTGATAATTCCACCTAGCAGTACGAGACTTGATCCTACGACGGAGACGATGCCAAGCGTGAGTTGATAGGTGTCGCGTCTGGGCTGGGGCTGCAAGGGATAGGGATACACGTTATAGCCTGGATATTGAGGATATCCATATCCGGGAGCATAGCCTGGGTATCCTTGGTAGCCTGGATAATTTGGATAGGGTAGATTTCCTTGATAGAAGGCATTGGGTGGATAGCCTGGATAACTTGATGCTTGCGGAAATGGAGCCTGCTGAGAATAGGGAGCATTCGGTGCATAAGGAGGATCTGCTTGCCCTTGTGGAGAATAGCCCGGAAACTGAGGATAAGGAGGGTTAGCGGGTTGGGGTTGTGGTGCCTGTGATGGATTGGCTTGTAAGGGACGACTAACGTGTTCGCGGTGGACGAACTGCGGGAATTGCGGATTGACGAAATTATTTGCTGGCCCGTTCGGCGATTGAGGCGGTGCATCACTGACAGGAGAGGATGATGGTGCTGGAGAAGGTGCGGCACTAAAGGATTGGGTATCTTCCTCATCCGCCAGCCACGGCTCCCAGCGTTCGGATAAAGGTTGGCGATCAGTTTGACTGCCTGTATTCGAGTTCGAGGAAGGGTCTTTGCTGCTCGATTCAAATTTCACTGTTGTATGCCTTTGCTTATCGGTGGATTTTGTTTCTTATGAAGAGGATACGGCAAAATGAGGAATTTGGGAAGAGGAAATAATCAATAATCAATGATGAGCATAAGTTATCCTGAACCATTGAAAACGGCTAAGGAAAATTGATGAGCATAAGTTATCCTGAACTGTTTTCAATGGTTCAGGATAACTTATGCTCATCATTGATTGTCTTTACTGTTCTCTCAACCGGAAGATTTTCACGCGACGGTAGGGCTCTTTCCCCCGGCTGCGTGAATTGAGGTTGTAGCGCGTGGCCATCTGGTGTTGAAGCCTGCGAATATAGGCGTTGGCCGGTGCAAGCTCTGCTGTTGTCAGACCCTTGTTCAGGACCTGATGGATGGCGTCCTCGGTCTCCAGAAGGGCACGTGTGGTTGGGTCATCCGCGCCATTATCGTTGCTAGTGCCTGACTCTCCATCTTCATCCTCTAATAGGCTATCTACGGGGATGTCGAAGATGCGGGCCAGGGCGTGCTGCATCTGGGCAACGGTATTGTTTTTCAGGATGATGATCAACTTGCGGTCCTGCTCGGCCTGTTGCAGACGTTCCGGCTGGCGGCGATAGTAGTTCTTCAACGTAATCACCGCGTCGGCATCGGCCTGATTGTTCGTGACAATGATGGGCACATGCAACTGGCGGGCTGACTCGGCCAGACGGTCGCGGCTGACACCGAACGGATAGATGCGTAGGGTCTTCACGATTGGCAGTTGCTCATCCGCTTCGATGGGTTGGTAAATGCCCTCGCTAATCGTAGCAGTGGAAGTCGGCCGATCAACCGCTATCAGTCCGGCGCTGTTATGTCGCTCAACCTCGGCAGGAGAGGTTCCGGTTGGTGCAAGCCGATTAAAGCCACCTGGCTCGAAGGCTCTGACCTGGGTTTGTGATTGGGCCTGACCGCGCCCACGCATGCGCTCGCTACCACCTCCGTCGCCTCGTGATCTCGGTTGATCCACGCGGCGGAGCTGTCCCCAGTCACCACCACCTCGATCGAAATGACTACCAGAGGCAGATTGACGCGAGCCACCACCAAAGCCTTCAATGCCCCAGTTTGGCACATCCATGCCACCGGCTGAAACACGGCGCATAAAGACACGGCCAGTCTCCTCATCGCGCGTGCGCTCTTCAGCTACGACAGCCTGGCCACGCAGCATGCTGTCCACCGTATCGGATACGTCGCGATGCACGATCAGTTCTTGCCAGCTCTGCTGCTCGACTACCACATCGAAGGTAGGCGGCGCTTTGCGCTCCAGAATACTCTTTTGCGTGTGCCGCCTGCGGGCCTCTTCGTCGCCTAGGGTGACGGTCTGAATGCCGCCTACCAGATCGGAGAGGGTAGGGTTTACAAGCAAGTTATCCAGCGAGTTGCCGTGAGCCGTAGCCACGAGCTGCACACCGCGTTCAGCGATAGTGCGGGCAGCGGCGGCTTCCAGTTCGGTGCCAATTTCATCGATGACGATGACTTGAGGCATGTGATTTTCGACCGCCTCGATCATGACGGCGTGTTGTTCTACCGTGCGTGCCACCTGCATACGGCGAGCACGTCCAATGCCGGGATGAGGAATATCCCCATCACCTGCGATTTCGTTGGAGGTATCCACCACCACCACACGTTTATTGGCTTCGTCCGCCAGGACGCGAGCTATTTCACGCAACAGGGTGGTTTTTCCCACACCTGGGCGACCAAGAATCAAGATGGATTGTCCCTGTTCGACAATATCACGGATCAGGGCAATACTGCCGAGCACAGCTCGACCAATACGACAGGTCAAGCCGACAACTTTTCCCTTACGGTTTCGCAGCGCGCTGATACGATGGAGCGTACGCTCAATGCCAGCGCGGTTATCGTCGCCAAATTCACCGATACGCTCAACCACGTATTCGAGGTCGGCGTAGGTGACAGGCTGTGTACTTAGGATCACCTCCCCTTCTGGGAACCGGCCCTCGGGCAAACGTCCAAGGTCCATTACGATCTCCAGCAGTTCGCTTCGGTTCTCGAGCCGATTGACCGCGTCGTGGATGCCGGGTGGAAGAGTTACCAACAGGGCTTCCAGATCGTCAGTGATCGCGTTTTGCATAGGCAGTTTTATCACCTCGTTGTTTGGCGAGAATTGACCGTCCCCAGGCCCTTCACGCCATATACCACTCGTTGCTCCAGTGCGGGGACTGTACGCGGACTCATCGCTAAGAGCGCGATATGCCGCACGAGCAATGCTTTGGTCGAGGCATGCTCAAAGCCACTGTTACGTAGAGCGGTAATAACGAAGGATTCGTACTCCCGCACCTGACAATAGATGGGTCGTACGCCTCCTTCCAATAAGCGCCGGACACCAAACCGTAGAATCGGTTCAGTCAGTTCGGCATGTTCAGGATGGACAATAAGAGAGAGTTGGTGTGGCGACGATCCGTGACTCCGGCGCAGCCGCAACCAGGCTCCTAAACGAACGCCAACGTCACATACGTAGTTTTCATCACCTCTTGAGAAAGGTGCTGGCAACGGATGTAGTGAGCCGACGTTTAATTTCGCAAATTCTTCGCTGTTCTCCAGCATTTCCGCCATCTGCACCTTATGTGGGGTGACAGAGCGGTAGAGCTGGTGCAATCCCCAGACATGGTGGCGACTCCATCGTCGTAGTGACAGTGAATTGCTATCCTGCTCCATTGATCCTCCCGGCGTACGATCAGGATCATAGACGTAGGTCAATTCACGAGCATAGCGTTGAAATCCAGCACGTTGGAAAAGTTCCTGTTCTGGAATTTCATCTTCGACCTTCGCAAAAACGCGCAGGATGCCATGTGTGGATGCCATCTCCAGGAGGTACTCGAGGAGTGCAGTCAGGACATCGTCACCGGAGACATTGCGATGCACCATGGAGGCAAGATAGGATAGCTCCCATGTGATGCGCGATGGTCGCTCTCGCACCTGCGCAAAACCGAGGATGCGCCAGTGATCCTCACAGATCCACGTGCGAGCAGCAGTGTTGACCGGGAAGATATTTCTGAGGATAGGTGGCAGAGGAATAAGATTCTCAACCGGTTCGAGCCAGCACACGAAATTCGCAAATTCGTGTTGTTTGCTGCGAGCACGGCGATCAATAGCGTAGATGATTCCCGGCAGATCAACATATAATACCGGTCGTATCATCCAGTGCTCCCGCACGCAGTAAGGATGGGGCGGGGTTGAACAGGGTTACTTGGAGTTACCCTTTCGCGCCCCTACCTCCTGGCGCTCTGTACTATGCGGAGAAAGTAGTGATGAAAACGTGGGTCTCTATGACCTGCTGTCCCACTCACCTCCGGATGAAATGCGGTGCCAAGTAGGTTTCCTTCACGGACTGCGACGATGGTTTCATCGTCGAGCGTTGCCAGCACCTCTACCTCCGGGCCAACCAATTCTATTACTGGACCTCGGATGAAGACTGCATGGAATGGCGCTTCTCCCAATACCGGCACAGCCAGATCAGTCTCAAAACTTTCCCGCTGACTGCCAAACGCATTGCGACGAACGCGAATGTCCATCGAGGCCAGCAAAGGCTGACCTGCTATGGCATTGTCCGTCTCACGCGCTAACAAGATTAATCCTGCGCATGTTCCCCAAACGGGGAAACCTTCCCGAATCTTCTGCTGTAACGGCTCTTGCAAGCCGTACAACACCATCAGTTTACCAATGGCGGTACTTTCACCACCTGGTATTATTATACCATCTAAATCGTCCAAATGCTTGGGGAGGCGTATAGCTATTCCTTCTACACCCAGTTCTGAGAGCACTTTGATATGGGCTTCGAAATCTCCCTGTAAAGCTAATACGCCTACACGTAGCCTGGGGTTGTATGTTTCCATAGTTTTACCTGGGGATGTGCCGGGCGACCAGCCCTAGCGGGCTGGAGCCGGGCGACCGCAAGGGTCGCCACTACATTTCATAATACCTGTCATCCTGAGCGAAGCGAAGGATTTGGCTCGCCGACACAGAGATCCTTCGTTTCACTCAGGATGACAGGTGAGTGAAGCGAAAGGATGACAAGCGAGTGGCTACCAGCCGCGACGGGCCATTAGTTCTTGTTCGGGTAGGGTGTCGAGGTTGATACCTACCATTGGTTCGCCGAGATTTCGCGATACTTCTGCCAGAATTTCGGGATCTTCAAAATGCGTAGTTGCACGTACGATTGCTTTGGCGCGTGCAAGTGGATTGCCCGACTTGAAGATACCTGAGCCAACAAAGATACCTTCCGCGCCTAAGCGCATCATCAAAGCTGCATCAGCGGGTGTTGCTACGCCACCGGCGGAGAAGTTTACGACAGGCAGTTTGCCTTTTTGGGCAACCTCGCAAACGAGGTCATAAGGTGCACCTAGATTTTTGGCTTCGGACATCAACTCTTCTTCGGGCAGCATTTGCAGGCGGCGGATACCATCCATGATGGCGCGCATATGGCTTACTGCCTCAACGATATTGCCTGTGCCCGCCTCACCCTTAGTGCGCAGCATGGCCGCGCCTTCTCCGATGCGCCGCAACGCCTCACCAAGATCGCGTGCGCCGCATACAAACGGGATAGAGAAGAGGTGTTTATTGACGTGGAAACGCTCGTCGGCCGGCGTCAAGACTTCTGATTCATCGATGCAGTCTACGCCGAGAGCCTGGAGAATTTCGGCTTCAATAAAATGCCCAATGCGGCACTTGGCCATGACCGGGATGGTGACGGCCTCTTTAATCTGGATAATCAATTCGGGGTCACTCATGCGAGCAACACCACCGTGAGCGCGAATATCGGCCGGCACACGCTCCAATGCCATTACCGCGGATGCTCCAGCTTCCTCTGCGATGCGTGCCTGTTCAGCATTGACCACATCACATATGACTCCACCTTTGAGCATTTCGGGGAAATTTCTTTTTACTTGTATCGTTCCTGTTTGTTTTTGCACTATCAATCGCCTCCCTGGCTTGTGTCCAACGTTTGTTACTATCATCTTATCACATTGGGAGAGGCGCTGCCACAGCCAAGTGGTGGAGATGGTGCCAGCCATGAAACCCTGCTCCACCCCAGGACAAAGGCAAGGCCAATACATTTCAAATAAGGGGCTATCTCGCTTTGTCATCCTGAGCGATAGCGAAGGATCTCTGCCCGGCGAGTCAGATCCTGAGCGATAGCGAAGGATGACAAAACTGAATTGGTTGCGTTTGACTCGCAATACGTTTTATTTGAAATGTACTGGAAGCAAGTCCAACTCTTACTGTATACGGTCGGGTCGTTTCACTCAGAGTGGAGGCGTTTCCTTAGAACGTGTTTGAGAAGTCAGGCACAATTTGTTAGGATAAATGAATGACTGCCTATCCCTCGGATATGACAGACGTTGAATGGAAAATACTCAGGAAGGAGGTTCCAAAAGCACGAAGAGGAGGCAGGAAACGAACTGTCGACGTCCGAGAAATACTTAATGCCATCTTCTACGTGTTAGATAACGGAATCAAATGGATATCACGATACAGGAGGTTAGCAAAGGATTTCAAAGATTTGGAAGAACTGTCAAAAATTGGATTTTTCTCGCTATGACCAGACTCATGCTCAAACGGTTAGTGAAAGTCTATGCGTAAATATTTTTACGAGAATTTTCCATAATATCTCGCTACCGCCCTAAATGCCTCTTTCGGCTCCCAAGTCATATCAGGGTAGGTTGTGCCGTGTCTGCCACCTTCAAAGTATTTCACTAGGCTAGAGCTTTCTCTATCAAGGTCATATTTTGGTATGTCGCTATATGGTCTGATTGGGAATATAAACATATCTATAAACGTACCACTAAATCCTGCCTTGTCTAATAGCTTGAGATTGTCAGTTAGGCGTTGCGCTTGCACTGCCTCATCTCGTTCGTTGACGACATTGAGCTTAGGTCTAATGAACCGTCCTATAGCGGGTAGTCGGTGCAGAAACAGTGAAAGACCATTTACATTGCCAAGCGTCTTCGCCACACCTATAGCTGGGGCATTAGTCGTGCCAAACCCGAACCCAGTGTTAATCACTGGTTTGCCGTATTTGAATAATGGCTGTACTATGTCTATGTAGCGGTCTTTTATCTCCTCAGCCCAATAGTGGTCAATGCCAATAAAGTCAAAGTTACTCCAATCTACTTGCTCCCAAACCAGCGAACGATACATAACTGGTCCGCTAAACACCTTGCGTACTTCTGTAACAGCTTTACCTAAGAACTCGTTCAGTGGCTGATTGTGTTCACCTGACTGTACAATACCTGTCTTAAAAGCGTTCTGCAGTCGCTGCATTATCGTCTTACCTGGTACGATGCCTTGCATAAATAGCGTAAACTCGGAACCGACACTGAATACTACCTTACCTGGGTAGCGTTCGTTTAGTGGCTGAGCTGCTCTGGCTGCTTTGATAATATAGGCGAGTGTAGGCTCGGGGGGGTTATTATTCCAATCTGCTGGGTTTAGCCAGGCTTCAAGTCCTTGGCTTAGTGCATCTTCGGCCGTTACAACCACACGTCCAATGTCTTTACCGCTAATACCGACAGCGTTACAGTGCAGATCGTTTTTAATAATCTCTAGTTCTCTATGAACAACTCTAGGGCCATAGTCTGGTCGCCAGTTGCCGCCCATTTCAGTGCCGACATCGTAGTTAATACCTTTACGCTTCATTTCTTATATTATCTTCCCTCTTGTTTTGAGAAAGTAGTCGCAATTCTAACAGTCTAACAAATTAAGAGGACTTTTCAAACAGCTTCTTAAGGTAACCCTCCAATCCATTATGGTAGCAGGCTCAGACTAAGTTTCAGGGCGGTATCAACACGCCCCAGTTCCTCAGCGCTTATGCTTCCACGGCGGCGGATGAGGCGGGATTTTTCGATGGTCATGACTTGTTCGCATTTGACGTCGGTGTAGTCGGTCAGGCCGTTTTCTTCGGAGGGGGCCACGCGGACGTGCAGGGGAAGTTCGCGTTCGGTGCGACTCATAGAGGCGACGATGGTCAAGGGATAGTTTGAGGAGGCATTGCCACGATCATTTTGGATGATCAATGCAGGACGTGTACCCTGTTGTTCGGCACCTCGACCAGGGGACCAGTTGACATCCCAGATCTCACCACGTTTGGGGGAGGGTGGAAGTGGGTTTGAACGTATTTCATTTTGTTGGGGGCTGGGCGTTGATGGCCTCGCCTCACTACTCATGCAATAACACCTTACGCAACCATAATACTTTCGTAGCTGGCATTAAAAAAGAAACGGGCGTCTTCGAGTGTTTCTGGGAGGGAACCGAGGTAGGCGTAGGCTTCATCGAGTGAGTGGCTAAGGGAGGAGAGTTCTTGTTCGCGTTTCGAGATGATTGCTGTTTTCAACTGTTCGTAATTATCCTGGCGCATCAAATCCATTATAGTTTCCACAACATCTCCTAGTGACGAGTCTAGTTCAACGGCGAGAGCTTTAAGCTCTTTGTGCTGCGTTGAGGGGATCTGTATCGACTTGCGGACGAGGTTCTCATGACGATAGAAATCGGGTTGTACAACTGCCATGAATTTGCCTCCTGATACTGGTGCAAAACAAAGCCTTTGAGTCTCTTCTTATTGTAATCGGTTGCCTCCAAAAAGTCAATAAATATAATTTTCCAAAATATCAAAATTGTAGTTTGGTCTAAATAAGACAAAAATCCCGCCTATACAGGCGGGTGGAGTGGCAACGTCCTATTTTCCCGAGGGGCTGCCCCCTCAGTATCATCAGAGCTGAAAGGCTTAACTGCCGTGTTCGGGATGGGAACGGGTGTTTCCCTTTCGCTATAGTCACCACCCCACCTGCATGTACAAGCGGGTCGAAGTTTTTCTCTCTAGTGGAGATGAGGGGATTCGAACCCCTGACCTCTGCCGTGCAAAGGCAGCGCTCTTCCAGCTAAGCTACATCCCCTCTTCTGTTAGTAGTGGGCCTTCCTGGACTCGAACCAGGGACCTCAGTCTTATCAGGACTGCGCTCTAACCACCTGAGCTAAAAGCCCAAAAAGCGGATGCTTCCGCATCTATGCGCCCTTCAGTTCCCTTCCAAGCGCAAGTGAGATGATACCACTGTAAATAGGCGGTGTCAAGAGGTTTTTTACAATTTTAGGAATTTTGGAAAAATCCAATTTAGTCTTTAACCCGAGGTTCGTCATCCCTGACATCGTCTTGAGGAGGCTCGGTATCTTGTCCCAGGTAATGGCTGATGATCAATGCGCTACCGATACCGAGTGGGATCAAGCCAGGCAGCAGCCAGGGACCAACATGGAAGGGTGTCGAAGTAAAGGCTGGCGGCAACATGAAGCCGAGCGGGTAGAGGCCGATGGTGAGCGCGAGTCCGACCATGGTGATGATCAATCCAGCACGTAGCACACCTATACCACGACGCGGCCGACGCAGACGGGGATTCAATCCCCGGGCAATCATGGCCATGCGCTCTCGATGGTCGAGATAGCGCAGGAGTACGATAAAGCCAAAGAAGATGGCTAAGGCTATTATCCAGGCAATTAAAGCTGCAAGGACACCTGAAGACATGCGAGTACAACCTGATTCTACATTTATACGTGTATATGATATGATACTCTTAGCAGAGAGAATGTTTCAAGGAGCGCGACCACCATAAATGTAGGCCCTACGGTGAAACATTTTCTGTCTGCAAGGCCTCTAAAAGAAAGATGAGAGAGCACTTGTTGCGTTCACCACACACATTGGGGATATCCCTTCCAAATGTGACCTCTTCCTCTATTGAGCAAGAGGACACATTGCTTGTTGCTGCCAGTAAGCGGGGGGATCAAGATGCCTTTGCCCAACTTGTCCAGCGCTACCAGCGACGCGTTTTCAATCTCGTCTTTCGTATGCTTCAACAGTATGAAGAGGCAAATGAGGTCACGCAGGAGGCATTTTTAGCCGCCTGGCAGGGCTTACCTTCTTTTCGTGGCGATGCCCGCTTTCCTACCTGGTTGTACCGCATTGCCTATAATTGCTCCTTAAAGCAACTTGATCAGCGTAAGCGGGATATAGCCCTAGAAACCGCTATGCAGGCGGAGCAACTATTGGAATGGGCAGACGATGATTCTCGTGCAGATGCCGAACTGGAAGCGCGTGACCGTCAAGCTCTGGTTCAAGAACATCTCTCACAATTGCCTGCAAAATATAGAATAGTGCTAATACTACGCCATTTGCAAGAAATGACCTACGAAGAGATGGCAGAAATTCTAACTGTACCTATAGGAACTATTAAAACACATTTATTTCGGGCACGCAATTTACTCAAGGAACGCCTGTTAACATTTGATTCCGAACGATCTACCAGAACGAGAGGATACTAATGCGCTGTAAAAAGGCTACCCATCTGTTACAACTCTATATCGACGGCTGTCTCGGCATGGAGCAGATGCGAGCACTTGAAGCGCATGTTGCTGATTGTGATACCTGCCGTGAGGAATTGTATTTGTTGCAGGAAGTGGCCTCTACTGTGCACGATATGCGGCTTATTGCGGAGCCGAAAGATCTGAAGATGCAGATTATGCAGCGTGTCGCAATGGCTCCGACGAGAAGTGAGGTTCCCAAGTTCTCACCTCTGCGCCCTTCACTGCCAGAAGTGCTGGTAATTATCCTCCTTGCAACGTTCGCTACTTTTGGCTCGATTGTATCGCAGCCCTCTCTACGCAGGCTTTTACCATTTGCTAATGGCCACGATTCGCTTTCGATTGCCTTCATGAATGCTCTACATATGTTTGGGGAGATCAATAGCGGCACACTCACCCTGGCTTTCTGGGTGATTGGTTCTATCCTGGGCGTGTGTATTACGCTGGTGCTTGCCGGTACTGAGATGCGTTCCCAGTGGTTCAAGGCGATGATGGAACGATTACCTGTAAGGTGATCCTAACTGCCTGCAGTGAGAAGCCCTCAATATTGACCTTCTTCAAGCTCGATTTCCAGGCGGCATATATCTATGGTTCTGTCCTATAATAGGAGCATATCACTTCGTTGATTATTACGTATCGTGGAAGCTCTTGCTCATCCATCATGTTTTAGCGTACCTATAGTAATCTAAAAAGAGATTAGAAGCATATTGGGTCCTATGGAACTGATCAAAAAGAGTCAACGCAGTGAAAAAGCTCTCGGTTTTTTCTTATTAAGCCATCCTTTGCCGGTCTTGCTGCACATTGTCGCCGTGACAGTATTCACGCTGCTTGCTACCTGGTCACGCCCTATATGGTGGGTAATCGTGCTGGTGATTGCGGCACATGCTGCTATGCAGATTTCTATCGCTACCATCAACGATTATTGTGATCGAGACCTGGATGCTGCCAGCAAGCCGGAGAAGCCTATCCCACGTGGTCTGGTCACGCCTCGCGAAGCATTAATTGTTGGGTTTGCCTTGATAGGTGTGATGGTACTGTTGCTGCTTCCATTGCCTCCACTGGCATTGCTTGTTTCGCTCTGTTACCTTGCTCTGGGCCAGGCATACAATCTGAAGCTAAAGTCGACGCCGCTGAGCGGAGTTGTTTTTGCGCTGGCGATGCCGCTCATTCCGCTGTATGCTTTTGTTGGTGTGGGACGCACATTGCCATTTCTGTTCTGGTTGGTGCCGGTGGGATTTTTGTTGGGTGTGGCATTGAATCTGGCAAATTCCCTGCCAGATCTGGAGGAAGATGCAGCTAATGGAGCAAGAACGCTGGCTGTAGTGCTGGGAGTGAAGTGGTCGTTTATTGCCTGCCAGGTACTGATTGTGCTTGCAGCCTCACTGATTGGTTTATTGATGGTGCTGCGCTTCATTTCCGCGCAGCCCTGGACCATTGTGATAACGCTTATCCTCACCTGCCTGGCAATAGAAGCTATGCTGCTCTTCTTCGGGCCGGAAAAGCCCACATCGTCACGCAAATTCTATTTTTACCTGGTTGCATTCACCTGCATCCTGTTGGCAGGAGGATGGCTCATAGGAGTAACCGTATAATGCCTCTACGTCTTACGCTGTTGGAACGCTTTCTGGCTCGCCTGAATCTTCTGCCGGTGCCGCTTTTTGATACGCCGCTAGCGCCTGGCATAGCCAAAGTGCTTGTCACAGCCTGCGAACTAGGTGTCTTTGATGCACTGGATAAAAAGAGTCTCACTCGCGAAGCGCTGGCGGAACAGTTACAGTGCAATCCTCAAGGTCTGCAACTCCTGCTACAACTACTGATCTCGGCGGGTTATGTGCGACATCGTCATGGAAAATATTCCAACAGCCGGATAGCGAGGCGCTGGCTCACGAGCAGTTCTTCATTAAGCATTGCCCCGTATATCATTCATAGCCCTGATATTGTTGCTATCTGGGATCACCTGCCCGAGGTGGTGCGAGAGAATAAGCAGGTGATGCGCATGCCCTATGAGGAGGATGCGACGAATCCCGAAATGCAGGCGGCGTTGGCACGACACTATGCCGGTCTTGCATCGTTGGCGATGGTGCTCGGACGCGAGATTTCAACACGCGTGCGTTTGCCTCGAACAGCCACGCAATTGCTTGACGTAGGTGGTTCGCATGCCGCTTACAGCGTGCTCTTTTGCCGCAGGTATCCTCAACTGCATGCCACGATTGTGGATATACAGCCGGGGATCGAAGCGGGGAAACGTACAGCTCTCGCGACAGGCATGGCGGATCGCATGGGCTTTCTATGCGCTGATATCGTTCAAGAGGACTTTGACGTCGAGCTAGCATCTTCTTTTGACGCAGCACTCTACTTCCACATTGCCCATTTGTTGCCGCCTGAGGTCAATGCTGCGGTGCTGGCGAAGGTGGTGAGGACGCTGAAGCCTGGAGGTATGCTGGTGTTCGTCGACCAGGTAACGGATGCAACTTACGGTTCGCGCTTGGCTTCGCTGATGGTGCAATTTATGGCCCTGGCGGTGACGACTGTGGGGGGGACGTGCTATCCTTTTAGGACAGTGAAGGGGTGGTTGGAGGAGGCGGGGATGGGGGGGGTGCGGCAGCATCGTTTGGTGACGCCGGGGGCGACGTTGATTACGGCGAGGAAGTTATGAGTGTTTGTCGGGGCGAGATGGATCAACGCATGGTGCCCTGTTGTGTTTTGGCTTGTCCTGGGTCCTGCCCCACAAGCAATTCAGGCCCTTTACCGGTCAGGGCTACCGCAAGATCTTTCCGAGAAATAGTCTGCTGGTAGGTGCTTTTGGATCCCGTCGCGCTCGCTTTTTCATAGGTCAGCACAAGGGCGGGGTCATTATCTTCTTTGGAACCATTGGAACGCGAACCCGGCGGTGATGTGGCAAGTCGGGTAAGTTCTGCGGGGGAAACAAGAGACGCAATACCCAAATAGCGCAGCGTCGGATAGCGGGATTGCGTTGATCTGCCGAGGATAGCGTTCACGGATGCTACTTCGGGGGAAGTTGCTCCCTTATTCCATCTGGCTAGCGCAAAGGATGTTATCTCATCGAAGTCACCTAGTTTCCAGTTCATAAGATCGCCCGGTTTCAGCGGAGTTTTCAAGGATGCATTGGGTTCCTCGACATTGCGGATATCGCACCCCCAGAATCTGGTTCCGTCAGGGAAAACAAGCTCGCAGCTCAGGCGGTTGCATGTCTTATCCATATCACCCCGCGCGCCTCTTGGCAGGGGAAAGCCCGTAACTACATAAAGCCCTGCATTTTGGTCAAGTTTGCACAGGACGGTGTCAGCATTGACAGCGGATTCGGCAGGACCGCCGATATGATGCCGTGTCACGCCAAGATAAACGCCTTTGCCATCAGGAGCCTGAACCGGAACCCCATCCTTGTAGGCATACTCAGCATCACCGGCAAGAGCCACCCGAACAGGCGCGTCCTTCAGCCGTTCGAGATGGGCAAGCGGCGCTTCCCTTTCGTGGATATCCCAGCACTTTGTGCCTTTCTCGGCAGCGCAGGTGCCCAGCACGACCCATGGCTCCCCATCCACCATCTTTCCATACATATAGGGGCGCTCGACCGAGGCAATTGCCTTCCCACCGGCGGTCTCGTCATCTTTTGTAATAGTAGTTATACGCTGCCAGGTCTTCCCAACATCCCGCGATACATCAATCCATGTTGCACCGCCGCGGTCGATTCCATTACGGGTCCGCCCCACCCTGACCTGCTCGCCGTTGGGCGCGATATAGGTAAAAACCCCACCGTTCCAATCCTGCGATCCCGGGGTTTTGCTCTCGGGAGTCGCTACCTCTTTCTCGTCAATCGGGTTCGTCAGGCGATCCTGAACGAGACCGGCAAATCTCCATGCTTGAGTATCCTGAAGGCCAGCAAATTCGTTCTGATGTGAAGGCATCTAAAGACTCCTGTATGAAGTTGGCGGCTTAGGTTTCTTGCTTAAAATCAGTAAAGTCGTGGGCATCCCAGAACTCAGCCGCTTCTTCATAGCTGGTAAAGGCTGGAATAGAGCCGTGTGCCTCGGTGGGATATGTTAGTCCTTTGTAGTTTCGCTCACTCATGGGTTTAAACCTGCCTTCCATTCATCGTATGCGCGGCGCTCTTTTTTGCTAGCTTTCTGGGCGGTTAAACAAGTGAAAGGACACATAAAACGAGGTAGGAAGCTTTAATGCTTTCCTACCTCGCTTTTGCGGTCGGGGCGAGAGGATTTGAACCTCCGACCACCACAACCCCATTGTGGTGCGCTACCGGGCTGCGCTACGCCCCGCTTTTCAGAACAAAGGCAGTATAGCAGAAATAGCCTCAATTCGTCAAGGTTTTTGGCGAGCCGAAAAAGTTGACACAATCACAAATTCCGCCATACAATTCAGCAAGGATGGCACCAATCCACACTGCCAACGACGCCATGCGTCTAGTGCTTTGCACTCAGGCAGTGTGTAAGGAGAAAGTTTGTATAGCACTATCAATTGGAAGACAAGGATATCCTTTTTATGCAACAATCACCACAGATACCGCCTCAACGGGCTGATGAACCACTTCCTGAAGCTCGTGAGGTGGCCTCTGGCGTCTGGAAAATTACATTACCTATTCCGTTCCCTTTGCGCACCGTGAATGTATATGCACTTGTTGGCAAGAATGGCTGGGCATTAGTTGATGCCGGTATAGGCGTGCCCGAGGCCCGTACCGCCTTTTGGGAAGGGCTGGAACGCGTTGGGTTGACCGTTGATACATTACGCACAATCGTGCTGAGCCACGATCACCCTGACCACATTGGTCTATCGGGAGAACTCCAGGAGCAGAGTGGCGCGACGGTCTATATGCATCCCATTGATGAAAGCAGTATGCATTTCCTATGGGGAGGCAACCAGCCTGACTCTTTTTTACGTGCCTCGAAGTTTTTCTTGCAGCATGGCATGCCTCCTGGCGACCGCTGGTTTTCGTTGGCGGGATCAGAGCATATACGCGATATCATTCGCGTTCCGGCGCACGAGGCAATAACGCTGGTTGAGGATGGGGAGGAGATTGATCTGGTAGGTGAACGTTACCGTGTCATCTGGACGCCGGGTCACTCCGATGGGCATATTTGCCTCTTTCGGGAGCGTGATGGTGTTTTCCTGGCTGCCGATCATGTCTTGCCACGCATTACGCCCAATGTTGGCCTGTATTCGGAATATGACCGTGTCAATCCGCTGGGCGACTACCTGCATTCATTAGAAAAGGTTGCCCCACTGCCTGCAAGTATTGTGCTACCAGGACATGGCGAGCCGTTTGCTGATCTGGCTGGACGTACCGCCGAGATTACGCAACATCACGTAGAACGTGAGATGCAGATTATGAACTTGCTTGACAATAAGCCGCAGCACGCTTATTCGGTCGCCCAGCAGATCTTTGCCAATCGCTGGAAAAATAATGAAGCAAGACGCATGGCACTCGCGGAGACGCTTTCACACCTTGAATACCTGCGTTTCAATGGGCAGGTGAAGCAACAGCATACTACCGACGGGCTGATTTTGTATGCAGCGGTGTAAGGGACCAGGCACCGGCAAGGGGCAATACCACTTAAATAAGGAGGATGTCAGCATACGAAGCCCCTTGCCGGTGCCACTACATTTCTTGTTACACCTTTAGCTCTAGTTCCTCATCTGCTTCGTGGCTGTTGCTTTTGGCGTTGCCGTTGGAGATGTGGGCTTCGTGAGCAGCGTTGATGACGGGTAGGTTGCGCAGACGGGCGGATTTGCCGCGATGATTTGAAGAAATTGTGGCAACGGCAGTCCCTTTGGCAACTTCAACAGCGACGCTTGCGAGGGTCGGCGTGTGACAGAGCATGTTGGTGTAGGACGCATTTGCCAATGGGCAATAGCACTCGCCAGCCTTGATGCTCTTACGCAGTTCGGTGGCCTTGGTTGTGCGCCAGGTGGCTCCAAAGTCGTAGTTGTGATCGCGCAGGTTGCCAACGGATTCTGCACGGATACAGCAGGTCCAGACGTCACCGTTTGGGGCGATCTGCGCGGAGGCGATTCCTGCGAGGCAAGGTATAATCTGGCGCTTCTCAACCAGGGTGCGCTTTACAATATCGTAGTAGCGATCACGAAAAGCCTGGGTAATGCGCGAGACGCCATCAAATTCAGCTTTGCGAATACCTTCTTGCAGGCGTTCGATGACGGGCTGGTATTTCTGAATTGGCGGTGTGATGCCCATGCCAACGGTATCGAGTTCGACACGCTCTTCGGCGATTTCACTGATGAACGAGTCGGGTTTGAGTTCGTCACGCACGAAGGCGTAAATGTTCTCAAACTCGTCTACGTTGAAGTTTGAGATGACGGTGTGCACGCCGAGTGTGAAGTTTTTATAGCGACCTTTCAGGGCTTTTAGACCGGCATAGGTGCGCATGGCGCGCTCGAAATTGCCTTTGACACCACGTACGATATCGTGCTTCTCGCCGACGCCATCTAATGAAAGGTTGACGATGACATCGCTTGTAGGAGCAGCTTGTAAGACTTGCTCGATACGAGCGGGGATAATCTTATCTTGAATGCCGTTGGTTGGGATGTTGATGATGCCGGGGCGACAATGGCGATAGGCTGCCGCAACCATATCGGGCAGGTCTTTGCGCAAGGTGGGTTCGCCGCCGCTAAAGGTGAACCAGTAGGCAGCTCTGCCAATTGAGGCGAATGTTTTGTCGTATTCTTCAATCGTAAAGTCATCGTTGGGACGCTGCCAAACATTGCAGGTTTTACAACGAGAATTACAACGGTAGCTGACGCTGATAGTGAGATTCATTGGAAGAGCAAGGGGTTTGCCAAGGGCATAGGATGCCTTCATCTTCGCAATTTTCGGTAGAACTTCAAGCACGTCTTTTTTTCCCTTCCCTTCAACCAGTTGGACTAGTGGAGATACAAGTTCTTTATTTATTTTCGGCTAAACACGCATAAACCTGAGAGCGGTGGAGAAAGTTATTTTCATCGACCGTGTTGCGTATGCAATACAGGATTTAACCAGCGGAGGGCCCGCATTTCTAGTGTAGATAAAGAATGGGGTGAGGGCAAGCGACAAAGGTATCACAGCGGGGGTACCAACGTATCGTTCACTATAGCACTCGTCTCTTCCAATGGCTTTTCAGCAGGGTTAAATTCTGCTATGCTAGGTGCAAGAGATGGCCTTTCCGCTTTTTGATGGAGTGTAAAGAAACTGTAGGTAGGAGTCCAAATAATTACATGCAGCCGACTGTTGATCTATCCTTTTTTGCTGGGGAGCGCTGAGGATAGATACGGCGGGCAGGCGAGGGGAACGGCATGATTGATTTACATGACCCTGTACTGAAGGAACGTCTGCGTCGCAGGACGGCAGAAGGACGGTACGAGATAAGTGAGATTGACCTGGTAATAAACATTCGCGCATTACGTGCGGAGGGCAACCTTATAGGAGCACATATGCTGAGTGAGGTGCTGTTAGAGCGCTGTGCACCGGAGTTTCAGCGCCGCACGCAGGGTTTGCACCATCGACCGGATCTGCGCGAAGAGGCTGTCGCCAATATGAATGAGCACCTATTACGCGAGGCGTTGGACCCAAACGAAGTGTTTATGACACAGAACTTTGTTCACTATTTGCGCTGCCTGTGCGCCGATGAGTTCACACGGGTTTTGCGGCAGGAGGGCTTGCGCTATCGACGCGATGATGAGGGACGCCCATCGGGGAGACCGCATCACGTGCCTCGTTCGTTGATGGACCCGCTACGACCCGCGCCAGGGGATAATGAGGAACCACTTACTGCCGACGTGGCTGATCCGCAAGACCAATATGAAGCACTGCATGCTGAAGATGAGAGCCAGCGAATTTTAACGTATTTGACCGACCCGATGGATCGTATGATTATGGTGCTACGTGCTATGGAAGATATGAAATGGAATGATATTGCAGTGTTGTGCAAGCGGACGGAACGGACTGTACGCCTGCGCTACGAACGGGCACGCAGCTATTTACGTGAGTGCATCACCCGAGAACAGGCAGAATATATGCATGCAGCACAACCGCACTCGCGATGAGAGAAAACTAAGAGGTAGAAAGAGATGAATAGTAAGGAATTGCAGCAATTGAAAATGGCGTGGCTGGCGGCAGAAGATGCTGGCGATAAGCAGGCACAGTTTGTTCTGCTACAGGATCATCCCGATGCGCAGGAAGCACTGATTGATTTTATCGCGGCTTACCGTGCTACTGAGGTAGTCGGACTCGATGCACGTCATATAGCCCTGTTGCCATTGACGCAACGGGCAACCCAGACGGCGCTGCAGCGCGTTTTTGGTAATGCGGTAGAACAGGGAGCGGCAGCAGATGTGGTTACGGCGACCAATCTGCGCGAACTGCGTGCGCAGCGAGGTCTGAGCCTGATGCAGACGGCGAGAGGATTGCGTCTGGGTGTTGACGTGTGGAAAAAATTTGAGGATGGGGCAATCGAGCTACTTAGCCTGGGTGAGCGACAGTTGGAACGCCTTGCGCATTTTTTCCAGGTTAGTACAGAGCAGTTTGGGGGCATGCTGACGAGCAGTTCTCCTGCAATGACATTGAATCGTCGCCAGACGGCTATGGCGGCGCACAGGGAAGAATTTGGGGCGAAGAAACAGAGTTTCGCGGAGGCTGTTGAGAAGAGTACGATGACGGATGAGGAAAAACGGGAGTGGTTGTGAGGAAATAGGGCCGAGGAAGATTTTTCAGGGCGGGGCTTGCCCCGCCCCTACTATATACGAAACATGACAATTCTCCACACCTTTCAGCACCTCCCTTGCCTTTGTGAGTTACGAACGGGATTTTGTTGCGTAGCCAACGTAGGCGATGCTTTTGGGTCCGCCTGCGCCCATTTTGAAGTGACCATTGACGAAGCCATGAGGCACCCAACCCTTTAATTCATGGACTTGTAGGCCATTCGCGGTGATTACCGCTTGTAGTTCGGATGGTTTGATGAAGGCGTGGTAGTCGTGAATGCCGGGGGTCAGGCCGCCACTTGGGAAATGTTCACCGTACCAGATGAGGACGGCTTTTGCTAAAAAGGTGCGGTTGATCGTATCGAAGACGAAGAGGCCGCCAGGAGTGAGTACTCGCGCAATTTCGCTAATGGTGGCTTTGAGGTCGCGCACGTGTTCCAGCGCATCAAGGCAGATGATCGTCGAAAAGCTGCCATCGGAAAAGGGCAATGATTCGGCGTAGCCTTGCTGGTAATGGATGTTCTGACCGAGTCCACTTTGCTCAGCATGTTTCTGCGCTGTAGCTAATGCGCCTTCAGCGGGATCAAGACCGACCATGATGGCTCCTCGATGTGCAAGATCCTCGCAGATCAGGCCACCACCACAACCTACCTCTAAAATCTCGTGCTGCGCAAGCGCTCCGCTGCCATAGACGCGGGTGATGCAGGATTCGATGTAGTCGCAACGGTCTCCAGTCATTTGATAGAGAAAGCAACCTTTATCCCACCAATTAAAAGTGCCAAAGATTTCTGTCTGTGGGCGTTTTCGCTTGAACATGCGGGCCTCCTTCATGTGACATCCGATTATGTTAGTAGGATTATATCCTATGAGGGGAAAGATAGGTATGCCAATTGGGTATATGAGCTAGCGAGCCAGATCCTTCGTTTCACTCAGGATGACAGGACCTGCTTGGTTCGTAAACTACGCCATTCGGGTCCAAAGTGGGCTTTGAAACGTGGTATAATTGGGGGCATACTTAAACCACTGGTGGAGAGAGGAAAAAGTTCCCATGGCAATGTTTGAAAGTTTATCGAAACGTCTTGAAGGGGTATTCACAAATCTCAGCGGCAAGGGCAAATTGACTGAAGCTGATGTCAGTGAGGCGATGCGCGAGGTGCGCATGGCGATGCTCGAAGCCGATGTGAGCTATAAAGTTGTGCGCCAGTTTGTTGATCGCGTTAGGGAAAAGGCGATTGGTGCCGATGTACTCGGGAGTTTGTCTCCTGCGCAGCAGGTGCTTGGTATAGTTAATGACGAATTGATTGATATGCTGGGCGGGAGCGAGAGTAAGAACAAGCTGGACTTGAGCGGAAATCCTCCCAATGTGATTATGCTTGTGGGGCTGCAAGGTTCTGGTAAGACGACGACAGCGGCTAAGCTTGCTAATTACCTGCGGAAGCAAGGGCAACGCCCGTTGTTGGTCGCGGCCGATATGTATCGACCGGCGGCTGTTCATCAATTGCAAACACTGGGCAGGCAACTCACGGTTCCGGTGTATTCGGAGCCAATGGGGGCCAACCCTGTTGATATTACCGTTCACTCGCTCAATTATGCACGCGAACAGGCGGCGACGGTTGTCATTCTTGATACGGCGGGGCGTCTCAACATTGACGAGCGCATGATGAATGAGGTCATCAATATTCGCAACCGCGTACAGCCACGCGAGGTTTTACTGGTAGCAGATGCTATGACTGGCCAGGAGGCGGTGCGTGTCGCGGATGACTTCAATAAGGCCGTTTCGCTGACGGGCATGATCCTAACGAAGATGGAGGGTGATGCCAGGGGTGGCGCGGCACTTTCAATACGCGCGGTAACGGGCGTACCGATTAAATTCATGGGTGTGGGCGAAAAAACCGACGCGTTGGAGCCATTTTATCCCGATCGTTTGGCCTCGCGAATACTAGGAATGGGCGATGTTCTTTCCCTGATCGAACGGGCGCAGGAAACCATCGACCAGGAAGAGGCGATGAAGGCCCAGGCCAAATTGCAACAGGGCAAATTCGACCTGGATGACTTCCTGAAGTCGATGCGCCAGTTGAAACGCATGGGGCCATTGCGCCAGGTCATGGAGATGATTCCGGGCTTCAATAAAATAGCGTCAATGCCGGATATGGAAGAAGCTTTGGAAGGCGACCAGCTTAAACATATCGAGGCTATGATCCTCTCGATGACAATGGAGGAACGGCATAACCCTGATATCATTAATGGCAGCCGGCGCAAGCGTATTGCGCGTGGCAGTGGGACCAGTCCACAGGACATCAACCAATTGCTGGCGCAATTTAACGAGATGCGCACGATGATACGGCAGATGAGCACCGGCAAAGGCAAATGGGCGCAATTGGCCCGTCAAATGGGTGGGGGTGCTGGAATGGCAGGAATGCCGGAGATGGAGGGTATGCCTGCTATGTCAGGCGTACAAGCTCCGAGTTTGCCAAGGCCGAGTGGGGGAATTAATAAGAAAACTGCTAAAGCAATTCGTAAGGAAAAGAAGAGACAGAAGGCTAGAAGCCGGAGATAAATTTCTATGCATGAACGACGTTCTTTGCGCCGAATTCAGTTTATACTTGCTGGGGGACTGATCGGTCTGATGTTGTTGCTGAGTGCCTGCGGTGGTAATCCGCAGGTGCAGCAGCAGGCAAGTCAGGGCAAAGCACAACTTGATGCGCAACTTCAGCACGCCGAGGCTATCGGCATACCTCAATCGATCCTTCAACCTGTTCTTACACAGGAACAACAACTGAGTAGTTCAAGCGCCCCCTTTACATTGTTTAACGATCAGCCAGCCACTGACTATTATGCCAATCTTTCGGTTCGTTACCATCAGTTGCAGGTGCAATTGCAGGGGATTGTTGCGGTTACTACGCAGCAGTTCCAATCGCAGGCGCAGCGGGATTTGCAGAACTTCCAGATAGCACTGAAGCAAAGCCAGGCAAAGAACATTGGAAACATCTCGGCCTTTTCACAGCAGTTCAACACGGATGAAACGCGCTTAACAGCGGCGCAGTATCCGAAGGATTACACGGCGGTGAGCACGGATGCACATTCGGCGATCTCGGCGTTGGATTTACTGGGGTTGACGTACAATCAGCTCACGACCTTCAACAAAACGATTGCTCAGATGAAGGGGGTACATCTTGATACTACGGTACTGGAGGGTCAGTACCAGAGCGACATGGATATGTTCAACAAAGCAACAGCCGTACCTACGCTGCAAAATCTGAGCACGTTGATCGATGCGCAGTATGAGCAGGCAGTGGTTACTTCGTACCAGGCGCTTCCGTATATTAGCAATGCCAAATTAAGTAACTTTCAATCGCAAATAAATCTGCTGAAAAGCTATGGCATGGATGTAAGCCCTTATCAGAAGCTTTACAACGCGGATGCGGCACACGTGAGCAAGGCGAAGACGATTGCTGATTACCTGGCCTTCTTTCACCAAGTGGATACGGATGTTGCCTCCATGCAGAATAATATGGTGCAAGGCGAGGCTAACTACCTCGTTAATAAACTTGCCGCGGATGCAAAGGCATGGGGGCAGGCGCACCTCTACCATGATAGTTACGATGGGAAGAATTATATTCTTGATAACGGCTACACACAGGATGGCGTTGGCGGGTGGATCAGCCAGGATTTGAGCGCGGCCTCTTCACCCTCGGATTACCAGTCGGTTGTCGACGAGGAAAACAACGAGTTCTTCAACTTGCAGATGTTGGAGGCGGACTATAGCGACTCAACGCCTTATAACCAGGTGCATGCAACCGATATGCAGATGCTGAATCACTATAATCTACAGAAGGGGCAGGTGTTGATGGTTTCGTTGGTGGAGCAGGCGATGCGGGTGTACCAGGATGGTCATCTGGTGCGGGCTTTTCATGTAACGACCGGACGAGTAGAACTGCCTTCACTGCCGGGCGTTTGGAGCGTCCAGAATCGTCAATCACCGACGACCTTTGTATCGAGCGACCCGCCTGGTTCGCCCTACTACTATCCTCCTACACCTATTCACTATGCGATCGAATACCACTCGGATGGCTACTTTGTGCATGATGCCTGGTGGCGTACACAGTTTGGTCCTGGTACGCAGTTTCCTCATAATGACCAGAACAGCCCCGACTTTTCCGATAACGGCAGTCACGGCTGTATCAATATGCAGGAAGACGATGCAGCCTGGGTTTATGGGCATACGGATTGGAATACAACTATTGTGGTGTATTAATAAGCCATCCCCCCGCCCCAGCCTCAGGGCGACCGCAAGGGTCGCCCCTACTATATACGAAGCGGCTTGTCAGGCCAGTATAAAGTAGGATGGGAGTGGTTAGAGGTATCGTGCCCCGTACCTGATTGAGAGATCAACAAGTACGTGACACGATAAATTGTTTCCCTACGCTATATTTTCCTGTGTGCTGGTATCTCGCAGTTGAGGTAAGGGCAAGGGTGGTAGTTGGTCGTGGCGCACGATGGGCAGTTGACGGTAGAGATCGGCACCGGAAAGGTGCGTGCGCCAGCTTTTGGCGGAGCGCAGATCGTTCAGGAAGTCACGCTGTAGATCAATGCCAAGGCTCTGCCAGATGAGGCTGATGGCGCGGCGAGCGAAGGCTATGTCGTTGCGCGGCTCGATGCGATCCAGGTCTTCAAAGAAGAAGCCACAACTGGTAAAGCTGTATTGCTGATAATACTGGGATTCCAGCAAGAGGCGTACACGCTGCGCTTCTAGTGGATCGTCGGGTGGACGCTGCTGCTTGCCATAACGTGCCCAGAAACTTTCGGTTGTTTCCCAGCCGTTGCGAACGGGCAGGTAGGCATCGCGAGCGGCCCAGGGGTCGATGAGCGTCTCTCCGGCGTATTGCTCAAAGAGCTGGTCGCCACGCTCTGCCAGATGAGTAAAGGCATGGCGTAGATGACCCTTCCAACGGCTGTCGCCTTCAGTACACTCACAGCCTGAATCCCAGCGAGCTACACCGTGACTGCAACTCCAGGCGCTTGGTACGCGTAACTCTACCTCTTCGGTAGCAGGGTACATATTCATGTAGCGTTCGAGGGTGCAGACTTCAAAGCCGTAATCCGGTGCACCATGATGAATCAGGTGAGTCAGGAACTTGTCGCGCCAGGGCTTGTGATGCCCGTAGAGTTCGCCGTCGGTGGCGATGAGAATCAGTTGAGGTTCTCCGGCATTCCGTTTGCTCTGGACGAGGTGTTCGGGCAGGTAGCTGGCGGCGAAGAGGTCTGCATTGCTGGTTGTGTCCCAATCAAAAGAAACGCCGCCTGAAAGCGGTGCATTGTAGAAAAACACGGTGATGCTGCGGCCATCGAATAAGCGCACAATGTACGGTTTCGAGGGATCAATTGATGTAGCTGCCTGCCACGGGGCTAATACGGTATAGGTAATGCCATATTGGGCCAGCAAATCGAGTGTTTCAAGGTCTACAGCGGTCTCGGCCAACCACATACCCTGAGCATCATGGCCGTAGCGATGGCGGAAGTCACTTAATCCCCAGGCAATCTGGGTGCGCTTGTCGCGGGTTGTTGCGAGCGGCAGAATGGTGTGATTATATGCCTGGGCCATGGCATTACCGACACCATATCGTTCCATATGCTGGCGATCAGCATTGATGATGCGCTGGTAGACATCGGGATGAGTTTCCTCTAACCACGATGCCAGGGTTGGCCCAAGATCATAGCTGATGGCTTCGAAATTGCCTTCCTCGGCGTTGGGGCGGTAGCATTCGGCGGTAATCTTTTCGTTGAAGTTGGCGTAGGGGGTGGCCCCTGGCTCTATTGGAAGCTGCCCGGTGAACGGGTCTTCGCGGGGGGGCTGATAAAAATGCCCGTGCAGGCACAAGTATGCGGGGCCAACATGCGGGCGTGTCGAGGATTGATCGATTAAATCCTCAGAATGTGTTGAATCTAACATGTATGTGTAACCACCTTTACTGGTAAAGCAAACAGCAAAAAACAGCACTGTCACTACCAGAACAAATCACAAATCCCTTCTAACTATATTAACGACCAGACGGTACAAAGTGATTACATTCGATGGACAATGGTACGAGTACGACATAGCTCCATTACCTCCACATCAACCATCATTTAGCCGATAAATCGGCCGATACGAGGATAAGGACGTCGGTAGTCACTCCCCGATTAGCCGATAAATCGGCCCCTACGGAAGGGTTCGACGTTAGCCGGACCCCGCTGATCATTTATGCGCTGAGGGTGCGGGGTACGCCGCCCTGTGCGCTGAGTAGGAATTCCTCGTAGGCTTCACGTAGTTTGGGGTAGCGCAGGAGGAAGAAGCCGGCGTATTCCTGGGTCAATGGACGGGGCTGGCGCAATAGGCGCATGTTGACATCTTTAAGCAATCGGTTGCCCTTTTTGCCATTACAGACCTTGCAGGATGCGACAAGATTCTCCCAGGTGCTTTGCCCTCCACGCGAACGGGGAATTACATGATCGAGTGTTAGATCGCGGCTGTGCTTGCCGCAATACTGACAGGTTTCATCATCGCGCAGCAGGATGTTGGCACGCGTAGGTTGAAGTACCAAACGCGGTACGCGTACATTGGCCAGCAACTGCACAATGACGGGTCGTTCCAGTTCGAGACGTCGGGCTTGAATACTCTCTTCGATCAATTGGCGAACGTTATCATCTACAAAGGTTACTTTCTGTTTGGAAAGCAATACGATGAGACGACGTTCAGGGATGACCGAAAGAGGTTGGAATGAGGAATTCAATACAAGAACAGCCATGAATCGTTTCCCTTCCTCTTTGTCAGAGCCGATACCAAGAGCAGACAGCGAGGAAGAAGCGTGAGGTGCGGGAAGGGGAAGGGAGGAGACCCAAACCCCTCAGCTTCTAACGCCGCCTGCGACGACGACCGAACGGACAAGGATAACAGCTCTTTGCATGTCCAGGAGAGTTTAGCACAGCGAGGCGTCCGTTTGTCTCCTGGCCGGTGCTCGGCACTGGACAAACGGGGATTCGACGACATCCAGCGATTGTAGCCGGATGTAGCTGAAACGCCCGCATTCCATGACTCCTCTGTTAACTGTTTGTGTGACACTTGTCTGGTTAAGGAACTGATTGTGCCATCCTGGTCGGGGTGAGAGGACTTGAACCTCCGACCTCAGCGTCCCGAACGCTGCGCGCTAGCCGACTGCGCTACACCCCGGTTTGACGATCATGCAAGTGATTCGCTGGCCCTATCCAGTGAACCGCGATTTCTATGCCTGGAGCACGATACAACTTGCTCTCAGGCACCTCCCTGCTTTGATCGTAGTATAGCATATACCAGGAAGGTTTGACAATAGGCGAATCATCTCAGGTTTAGATCATTTGTTTTCTATGATTGGGACATGGACGACTGATCTCACATCGCTATCACATTAGGTCGGTGAATTCTCACAAAACGATCACATTGTGGGCTTGTGGGGAATTACGAGGGCCTGAATTGCGTAAAAAAAGTATTGACTAATCTTGAGGGGGTGGTGTATACTGCTATCGTTCTGAAGAGTAGAGTACATATTCCTCGATAGCTCAACGGTAGAGCGGCCGGCTGTTAACCGGTAGGTTACAGGTTCGAATCCTGTTCGAGGAGCTTATAAGAAAAGGCCACCCAACGCGGTGGCCTTTTCTTATAAAGAGACACATGAACTTGACTTCATATGAACTACAGTTTATAATAGAGGTGTTGGAATGAAATGGGATGTTGAGTTCACTAATGAATTCGAGGGTTGGTGGGACGACCTTACCCAGGAGGAGCAGGACTCAGTGGCGTCATGCATCCCTTTCCTCGAGCGGCGTGGGCCAGCTCTCGGTCGTCCTTTGGTAGATACGGTTAAAGGATCGCGCCATCCTAATATGAAGGAGCTTCGACCACCAACAACTAATATACGCATCCTCTTCGCTTTCGATCCGCGACGAGTTGCTATTCTCCTTATCGGTGGAGACAAGACGAACCGCTGGCAGAAGTGGTATGACGAGAACATTCCAATTGCAGATAAACTGTATGACCAATATCTAGAAGAGCTTAAAAGGGAAGGAGAATTGCCATGAGTGGACATAAGCCTTGGAGCGCAATCAGTGCAAAGCTACAAGGGGATGCTGAGCGCCGTGCCCGGATTGAACAGGGTGAGCAGGCAATTGAGGTTGGCTTGACCATCAGCCAGCTTCGCGAGACCCGCCATGCTACTCAGGGATACGTTGCTGAGAGGATGCACGTTACGCAGTCGAATGTGTCGCATTTCGAGCGCAATCCGAATATCTTCCTGCGATCTCTGGCTAGCTACGTTGAAGCGCTTGGTGGGCGGCTGGAAATTCGAGCTGTCTTCCCTGACCAGGTTGTGACGCTGGCAGTTCCTGGCGTCCAACAAGAGAGGTCTGGACCTGATTCCTCATCGCAAGGACAAGCTGTTGGATTCTGACTGTTAACCGCTATGTGCGCTGCTGCCCTTATCATTAGCGAGCTTCTGCAGAATGTAGCGATGGCAGTGGCCCTGGCGCTCATGGCATAGGATTGTGACAAGTCCGTACTGCCTGCGCAATTCATCCAGGTGCTGGAGCGGTGATATGTGGCTTTCGCGCCTTCCCTCGTCTCCTTTTCCCACTTTATAGTATCCGGCTCGACGCCAATTACTCAGTTGCTCGATGCGATAGCGCTGTGCGAATTCTTCCCAGTCGATTTGCTTTGATTGGTAGGCTTTGAGCAGTTCGGGAGATGGGCCTGCATCTGGCAGCCAGAGATGCAGGCCGAGTGATTCCCAGGAGAAGCCTTGCGGCCATCGTCTCATAACCAGGACAAGGTGACCGAGATTGGCGCGTGCGGTTTCTGACATTGCACGTACATCATAGATGCTAGCTTGTTGGAGGGGCGTAAATTGGTTCTTGTGCATGATAGTCAGCCTAGACTACAGTATTGAATACATAGATCTCGCGCGGCTTGATCTCCCACTGTTCAGAAGGAAAGGCTGTGAGGCATGTTTTTCTATCCTCCATTATGAGCAACGGCAGCACGAATGAGATCTTTTAGGGCAGGCTCATTTACTTCATCACCTTCATGGAAATCTATTGCCCGCGTTTTCTTTGCGTCAAGGCCAGCGTTAAAGAGCTTGTGTGGATCTTCCAGGGAAGCGCCTTGAAAAAAGTTCATTTTTACTGCATCCTTGAAAGCACCTGCGGCACAAACAAGTCCATTGTGGGACCATACCGGCGTATTCCACTTCCATTCCTCTTTGATGTCGGGGTCGGCTGCATGGATAAGCTGGCGCAGCCGAGCAATCATTGGGCCGCGCCAATCGGTAAGTTCTGCGATATGTTGGTCGATTTGTTCTGATAGTGTCATGTATTTTTCCTCATTCTTTCTTAGCGGCAATGGTGTTGACGCGACTTCTTAAAGAAATGTGTGCCTTTCCTCTCAGAGATTGTTCTTACTAACAAGAACGTATGGAGCGGGGCAATGGTTCGTAATGTGGCTGAAAAGACAGGTGATTGAACTGGTAATTTTACAGGTGCGCTGGTGCTTCAGGGGGCGAAAGATGTTCAGGTGTTTGCGAAGTTGGTTGGCGGAGAACTCCCATCCAAAGGGATTTTTGCACCCCATCCCTAAATTGCTTACAATACGTAGGAAACAACAACCAAATCGATCAACCTTCTGCCTACTGTAGGACATGTAGGGACAGTGCCTTGTGCCTGTCCTTGTGCCTGTCCTGCTTCCTGGATAAAAGCGAATGCATAAAAAACTACTCACATATATCAAACCGTCGCAGGGCATTCTGGCACTTACCGTCGTACTAGGCTTACTGAGCGCGCTTGCCGTCATTGCTCAAATGACCCTGCTGAGCCAGATCGTCAATGCCGTCTTCTTGTCGCATAAAGACCTGGCACAGGTACTCCTGCCACTCGCCCTACTAATGGGAGCCATTATCCTACGTGCCAGCCTGCTCTGGGTACGTGAAGTGACAGCCCAGCGAGCAGCAATCCGCGTGAAGGCCTCGTTGCGAGAGCGCGTCTTCGCGCACCTGCTGCAACTTGGCCCGGCCTACACCAGAGGCGAGCGTACCGGTGAACTCGCTGCCGTTCTCAATGAAGGTATCGAACGACTCGATGCCTATGTCAGTCGCTACCTGCCGCAACTCGTGTTGAGTGTACTTGTCCCCGTACTTATCATCGTCGTAATCCTGCCCGTTGACTGGTTCAGCGCCGTGCTGCTGCTCTGCACCGGTCCCGTTATCCCACTGCTCATGGCCCTGGTCGGCACCAACACACAGAAGCGTACCCAGACACAATGGGCCACACTTTCGCTCATGAGCGCTCACTTCCTTGACGTCATGCAGGGCCTGACGACACTCAAATTGTTTGGCCGCAGCCAGGACCAATCGGAACGCATCGCTTACATCAGCAACCGCTTTCGCGACAAAACCCTGCAAGTCCTCCGCTACGCCTTCCTCTCAGGAGCCGTGCTGGAATTTATGACCCTGACAGCCATCGGCGTCATCGCCACAACCCTTGGCATTCGCCTGCTCAACCACAGCATCACCTTCGACAAAGCCTTCCTCATCCTGCTCCTTACTCCGGAGTTTTACCGCCCATTGCAAGACCTCGGCACCCAGCGCCACGCTGCCATGGAAGGTGCAGCCTCCGCAACCCGCATCTTCCAAATCCTCGAAACCCCACTACCCACCATGAATGGGAATCCCCCCTTCCGTAGGGGCCGATTTATCGCGCCCACCGCCGATGTATCGGCTGCGTTGTCTCAATCACCTGCCGATGTATCGGCCACGTCTGGTCAATCACCTGTAAACACGGAACTCCCCATAAAACCCGCAACCGACAAACCCATCCTGGTTGCCCCAATTACTCTTGACATCACCGACCTTACCTACACCTACCCAGCAAAAGAAACGCCTGCCCTCGATCACATCACCTTATCGCTCCCGGCCAACACCTGCACCGCTCTTGTCGGTCGCAGCGGTGCGGGCAAGAGCACCCTTATCAACCTCCTCATGCGCTTTATGGACGCCACAAGTGGAACGATCCTCGCCAACGGTATGCCCATCACTGACCTCTCGCCGGACAATTGGCGGGAGTACGTCGCCCTTGTCCCACAGCGTCCCTATCTCTTCTACGGCACCATACGCGAGAACATCCAGCTTGCCCGTCCCAAAGCCAGCGCCAACGAAGTCATGCAAGCGGCGGAACTTGCAGGCGTGCTATCCTTCATCGACGAGCTGCCCCACGGCCTCGACACCCAGGTAGGCGAGCAGGGAACGCAGCTTAGCACCGGGCAAGCGCAGCGTGTCGCCATCGCCCGTGCCATCCTCAAAAACGCACCCATCTTGATCCTCGACGAGCCAACATCCAGCCTTGATCCTGATAGCGAAGCCCACATCCGGCAATCGCTCACAACCCTCGTGAGCGGCCGTACCGTACTCGTAATCGCTCATCGCTACAACACCATCTCCCAGGCTGATCGCGTCGTCATGCTTGAAAATGGGCGCATCGTCGAATCTGGCACACTCGACGCCTTAACCCTGAATGGAAGGTCGCTATGAAAACATTCACACGACTGCTCGCATTCCTATCGCCGTTTCGCTGGCGAATCGCGCTGGCAATTCTCTTAGGCAGCATTATGATCGCCAGTAGTATCACCCTGTTCGGTATGGCAGCATACCTCATTGCAGCCGCTGCACTCGTCCCATTACTGGTTTTTCTCAGCATCCCAATATATGTAGTTCAATTGATGGGCATTCTGCGTGCCGTCTCGCGCTATGTCGAGCGCCTGGTCTCACACAACACAACATTTCGCTTGCTGGCCAACCTGCGGGTATGGGCCTACAAGCGTATCGAACCGCAGGCTCCCGCACACCTGCTGACCAATCGTAGCGGCGATATGCTCGCTCGCCTCGTCGCCGATATCGAGGAACTACAGAACCTTTACCTGCGTGTTGTCTCGCCAATCGTTGTCGCGCTGGTAATCAGCCTCTTCACCTTCGGCATCTTTTCGATTTTCAGCATAGGTATGTCCTGGATCGCGCTCGCCTTTCTGATACTCGCTGGTCTGGGCGTTCCCTTCCTGGCAGCATCACTCTCACGTGGCCTCGGCAAACAGCAACTCAAAGCGCGTGCCGAACTGAACACATATATTGTCGATGGCTTGCAAGGCATTCAGGACGTGCTGGCCTTCGGGCGCACTCAGGCCCAACTTGAAAGCGTAGCTGCCTGCGACCGTCTGCTTGGACAGGTGCAGCGCCGTATGGCTAGAATCACCGGCCTGCAAATCGCGCTCAACGACCTGCTCATGAACACTGCCATGTTGGTACTCATTGTCCTCGCCATTCCCCTGGTCGTGACAGGTTATATCAATGGTGTCTATCTAGGCACGATAGGTTTACTAATCCTGGCGAGCTTCGAGGCGGTACAGCCGCTTGCCTCTGCCTTCCAGGGATTGGGGCATTCACGGGCCGCCGCCGAGCGCGTCTTCGCCGTAACCGATGCAGCACCACCTGTCATCGAAAGTGCCACGCCACAACCAATCCCAGCCAGTCCTGATGGTTACAGCCTTTCTTTCGAGCATGTCCATTTCACCTACCGCCCCGTTTCCACCACAAGACCGGGCTCAGAACCGTATCATAGTAGAGGCAGGGGCGACTGGGGGAGGATGGGTGGCCCCTTGCGGGTGCCTTCGGTCCCCCAGCAGCTCTCTGTCCCCTCTCCTGAAAAATCTTCCTATGTAAGCCCTCCAATCCATGCTGTAAGCCCTGCTGAGCGCGAGATTCTCAACAATATCAGTTTTAATCTACGCCCCGGTACTCGTATAGCAATTGTCGGTCCTAGCGGCTCAGGCAAAAGTACGCTGGTTCGCCTGGCGGTGCGCTTCTGGGACCCGACGAGCGGCACCATTTGTCTGAACGGGCAGGATATTCGCCGCTATAGTCTGCATGACCTGCGCAATCAGATCGGTGTCGTCGCCCAGGATACCTATATCTTCAACGACACCCTGCGCGCCAATCTCCTTCTCGCACGCCCCGATGCCAGCGATGCAGAGATTGAAGGTAGCTGTGGAGCAGGCGCAGCTCACCGACTTCGTGCGCCAGTTGCCCCAGGGCCTCAAAACTCGTGTTGGCGAGCAAGGGCTGCAATTGTCCGGCGGCGAGCGCCAGCGCCTGGCAATTGCCCGCGCATTACTGAAAAACGCGCCCATCCTCATTCTCGATGAAGTCACCGCCAACCTTGATCCCTTAACCGAGGGTGCGCTGCTCAATACCTTAAACGACCTCACCCGCAGCCGCACCACCCTGCAAATCACGCATCGCCTATTGGGAATGGAGCGCATGAACGAAATCCTCGTACTGTATCGCGGAAGCATTGTTGAACGTGGTACACATGACGAGTTACTTGCAATGGATGGACTGTACCGGCAACTGTTTGACGTACAAAATAGCGTGCTGCTCTATCCTTGCGGGTGAACCGTAGGGGCCGAGCAGTCTTGCCTGAGGCAGGCAATGAATGCTCATCGCCGATTTATCGGCTTGTTCTGAGTTGCTTTTGAGCGAGCTGAAAGGGTTAATATGGATACATCAACAATCTTTTCACGCATTCAATTTGCTTTTACCATTGGCTATCACTACCTGTTCCCGCAGTTCACGATGGGGCTGGCGCTGCTGCTGGTCATCCTCAAGATACTGTACCTTGTCCGTAAAGACGAGCGCTACAATACTGCCGTGCATTTCTGGGGCAAGATTTTCGCTATTACTTTCATTGTCGGCGTCGTCACAGGCATCCCCATGGAATTCCAGTTTGGCACCAACTGGGCGTTCTTCTCTTCCTACGCCGGCGGTATTATCGCCCAGACCCTTGCGATGGAGGGCGCGTTCGCTTTCTTCCTGGAGTCTGCCTTCCTGGGTCTCTTCCTATTCGGTGAGCAGGCTCTCGGTCAGAAACTGCACCTGTTTTCAACCATTATGGTCTGGCTTGGCACCTGGGCATCGGGCTCATTCATTATCGCTTCGAACGCCTGGATGCAGCACCCTGTCGGCTACACGGTGACCAATGGTCGCTTGAACATCTCCAACTGGTTCGCCGTCATGACCAATTCCTGGATCCTGCCAGAATACATCCACGCTATGAGTGGAGCTGTTGTTACCGGTGCGTTCATGATGACGGGCCTGGGAGCCTATTATCTACTGGCAAGGCGCGACATCGACTATGGTCGCATATTCGTGACGCTGGGCGTGATCGTTGGCCTGATTGCCAGCATCTTCCAGCTCTTTCCCAGCGGCGATATGGAAGGAGCACAGGTCACCAAATATCAACCCACCAAACTGGCTGCAATGGAGGGTCTATTCCAGACCGAAACCGGTGCGGGTATCGTGATCATTGGGCAGCCGGACTCGACCAAAGGCACTATCGACAATCCCATCATCGTGCCCAATGTCTTGAGCTTCCTGACCTACCGGCGCTGGACAGCCGTCGTGCGCGGCCTCAATACCTTCCCGGCCAATCAGCGTCCCGATCAAATCGAAATGCTCTACTACAGTTATCACATCATGGTTGGCCTGGGCACTATCTTCGTCGCCATCATGGGCTTGGCCTTGCTCTTGCTCTGGCGGCGCAAGCTGTTCCAGAATCGCTGGATGCTCTGGCTCCTGATGCTCGCCACACCGTTTCCATATATCGCCAATACCGCCGGCTGGTTCACCACCGAGCTTGGTCGTCAGCCCTGGATCGTCTACGGGTTGATGCCTACCGCGCATGGCTCATCCCCCCTGCTTTCGACAGGCAATATTATCTTCACGCTGCTCGGCTTTGCTGGAATATATCTCCTGCTCGGTCTGCTCTACGTCATCCTGGTCGTCTACGAGGCGCTGACCGGTCCTACTGCTCATGCCGCCGAAGCGACCCCTGAAGAATCCGGCGATGTAGGCCTGATAGGTGAACGCGCCTAAGGAGGAAACAAAATGCCAACACTCTGGTTTATCCTGCTCGCTTTTATGCTGACCATGTACGTTCTGCTGGATGGCTTTGATCTTGGAGCCGGTATCATTCACCTGTTCGCCGCCCGGACCGACACAGAACGCCGCCTCGTACTGCGTGCCATTGGACCCGTGTGGGATGGCAACGAAGTCTGGCTTATCGCGGCTGGTGGGACAATGTTTATGGCCTTCCCGCTTCTGTATGCCGCCAGCTTCAGCGGCTTCTACCTGCCGCTAATTATCGTCCTCTGGCTGCTGATGGGACGTGGTGTTGCCATCGAACTGCGTTCCCGCCTTCCCAATGGCATCTGGTCCTCGTTCTGGGACGGCGTGTTCTTTCTCGCGAGCGCCCTGCTGGCCTTCTTCTTTGGTGCCGCTCTAGGAAATGTAATTCGCGGCGTCGGCGCTGAACTCACAGGGCTACTTCTTCGAAGCCTTGTGGACGGACTTCAACCCATTTAGCAAGAATCCCGGCATCCTCGACTGGTATACCATTCTAACCGGCTTATTAGCATTTACTGCACTGCTGATCCACGGCGCGAACTACATGGCCGTTAAAACAGAAGGTGCTGTGAACGAGCGCGCACATCGCATTTCGCGCATCGGCTGGCTGATCACTATTCCCCTGGCCATCCTTGCCAGCCTCGCTACATTTTTCATACAGCATCAGGTCTACATCAGCTTCATCCAGCGCCCCTGGGGCATCATTTTCCCACTCATCGCCTTTGTAGGCTTGCTTGCTGCTGGCTTCTTCAATTTTCGCAAGACGCGACATGCCCGCTCTACTCTCGTCCGGCGCATTCATTCTGGGCATGCTCACCAGCTCTGCCTTCAGTCTCTATCCCCTGGTCTTGCCCTCTGCCAGTGGCACAAACAGCCTCACCATCAACAACGCCTCAGCATCGCAATACGGCCTGACCTTCGGCTTGATCTGGTGGAGTGTAGGCCTCATACTCGCCGCCTTCTACTTCATCCTCACCTACCGCCGCTTCTGGGGCAAAATCACAGCAGCATCAAGCGAGGAGTATTGAAGCCTATAATCTTTCCATGTTGAAAAGTAATGCAGAAAGGCATCACAACGATCTGCTGCTACTCTACCAAAATCAGATAGTCAAGCCCGTGTATAGTAGGGGCGGGGCTGGTCCCCGCCCTGGAGACTCGACCTCTCCTGCCACTCAAGGTCATTATAATAATGCGTCGCGTGCGGATCATCCGCCGAAGCACGCCCGGCAACAATCCAGACATACCGCAGAATTAAGCCGCCAATCAGCACTAGAAAGGAGGCACCTATATTCAAGGAGCGCGGCGTAGACCTTCCGGCTAACTTCCAGCCCAGCCGCGCAAGCAGTGGCAGTATTAGCCCACCGCCAATAGTGCCAGCCTTGAAGTAAAGACCAATCCTACCCTGAAAGACAGGTTTACGCAGCGGTCCAAGCGTGGGTCGCAGCGCCGAAATCAAACCCAACTCGGTCGTCATAGCGACCAGCTCAGCACGTTCTAATCTTTCAAGCGTATCCTGGTGACTACGCCCCAGCGAAAGTATGAATGAAAGACTGGCAAGGCCCGTAGAAAGACCCGATGTCAGGAAAAGCGGCCCAAGGATATGCCTTGCACGCGCCCACACGGGCACAGCAGTGGAAGAGAGCAACACACCGGTATACGAAGCAACAAACAGCCCAAAGAAACTGCCAACACTTTCAATCAGCTTCATAGGCAATGCCTTCAACAACCGTGGAAAAAACGGCAGCCAGTCCAGCAGCCCATCTTTCGCCGCCTGGTGAGCCGTCGTCAGCCCACAGAACACGCCAAACGTTGACAATCCCCACGTTCCCAGCGACATAGCAGAGCGCAGCTTCAAGACGCGCAGCATATGCAGAAAACGTTCAGGCCGTCCCAAATCTTTAACCAGCAGGATAGGGCTGAGAACGATGCAAACAAATGAGAGGTAGCGACCCGCCCGGATCAGCGCGGCATCTTTCGCCGACCCCAGCAGATCAGCTAAAGTTGCTGCTAGATAAGAGCCGCCAGCGATGCCACCAAGAAAGAAATAGAGCACCACCTCCCATTTCCAATGGGCCTTTTTGATCAATGGTTGATCATAGTACGTGCGTACTCCACTGACATTGAGCAACTCTTCCCCGCCTTTTGTCAGCCCTCCACTACTGCCGTTATAGGTCAAGGTAAGTTTTGTCGCCTGCTCACTTTGACGCTGCATTATGCTTTCACTGCTCATCGTTTTTCTCCCTACTTCTTTCTGCTCCACAGCGAAAAAGCCGTGGCAAGCGTCAAAAACGTCGCTGCCACCAGGCTCGCCATAAAACCAGGCAAGACATTATCCTGCGGCAACTTGGGTTTCTCCGGCAGATTATACACAGAAGGTCGATCCGTAAGCAGGAAAAAAGCGTTGAGGTTCCCAACCGTAGTATCCTCATCAACACCGTAGAGGTATGCAGCCGTTTCACCCCGCTTGTGAAGGTCACCTACCCGTTTTTTCGCCCTGGCGTGTAGTTCATCCAGGTCGCCAAAAAGGATCGAGTCCGTTGGACAGGCTTTGGCACAGGCTGGTTCTATCCCATCCTTCTGCCGGTCATAACACAGCGTGCATTTGAAGGCCCGCCCATCATCATGATTAAGCTCCACCACGCCGAAGGGGCAAGAAGGCACACAGTAGCCGCAGCCATTACAGATATCGGGTTGCAGGTACACATCCCCGAACTCGTTGCGAATGAGCGCACCAGTTGGGCATGCCTCCATACAGCCAGGATTTGCGCAGTGCTTGCACACATCACTCATCATTAGCCAGTTGACGCTCTTACCACTCCCATTTGCTGGCTGCGAATGCTCAATAAAGGCAACATGCCGCCAGGTTGTCGCGGAGAGCGCCCTCGTATTATCGTAGCTATGGCCGGTTAATTTATAGCCATCGGCAGGCAACTGGTTCCATTGCTTGCAGGCAACTTCGCACGCTTTACAGCCGATGCAGAGCGTCGTATCCGTGAAAAATCCCATCTGACCCATAAGATGTTCTCCTTTATGGCAGTTCACGCGCTACAAAACTGCCATCTTCCCCCTGATGCGAACGGCGGCCGGGACGCATGTTACAGGTGAATGATTTCGCGTTGTGCATACTGACATTGCGGTCAGCTACCAGCAACAGCAAATCGTTGGAGATATCCCCGGTCACCACCCCTGCATATCCCCAGTGGAACGGCAGACCGATTTGATGAACAGTGCGTCCCTCTATCTTCAGTGGTAGCATGCGTCGCGTCACCATGGCCTTCGCCTCCACTTCACCTCGTTCCGTCCAGATCGTGATCCAGTCGCCGTTATTGATGCCCTTTTCCGCCGCTAGTTCCTGACTAATCTCGGCGAATAGCTCCGGTTGTAGTTCCGAGAGCCAGGGTACCCAGCGCGACATGCCACCACTCACATGATGCTCCGTGAGACGGTACGTGGTAATTGCATAAGGATACTTTGGATTGTTAATGCCGTTTTCCTTATTGTCGGGTCGATGCCAGTGCTTCAGAACCGGATTAATCGGTGTTGAGGGGTAAAGGATATTGGTGACTGGCGACTCGACCGGCTCATAGTAGGTGGGCAGCGGACCATCGGTCAGTCCGCTTGGCACATAGAGTCGACCACGACCCTCCATCTGCATCGTAAACGGGTCTGCACCAGAATGAGCATCCAGTCCACTCCCATTTGGGTCAGCCTGAGCAGTAGGCGCTTTCGTTTGGGGAAAGTCCGGCACATCGTAACCAACCCAGCGGCCCTTCGTGCCATTGCCATTATCGTGTTCCGGGTCCCACCAGACGTATTTCTTGCGCTCAGACCAGGGCCTACCTTCGGGATCAGCCGAGGCACGGTTATAAAGAATGTGCCGGTTAGAAGGCCAGGTAAAGCCCCAGCCCAGGCTCACATACGAATCAGAATTCCGGTTCTTTGACAGGTTGCGCCCCTCTTCGGGCATCATACCACTGAAAATCCAGGCTCCACATGCGGTACTGCCGTCCGCTTTGAGCTGCGTAAATTCTTTGACCACCTTGCCATCGGCAACGGTATAGCCATTGATCTCCTTCACAATATCATCCACCACCGGTTCCTGGGCTGCTCCCTCGCGCCGATAATTCCAGGTCAAGTTTTGAATAGGCTTGTCGCGCTCCTTCGTACTGTCCTTATAGAGGTTTTTCAGGCGCAGGTAGAGTTCCGTTACGAACCAGTTCTCCGAACGGGCATCATCCGGCGGCTCTATCGCCTTCTCACGATATTGAACCAGGCGCTGCGTGTTGGTGAAACTACCTTCCTTCTCGATGTGTGAAGCAGCAGGTAGGAAAAAGACTTCCGTTGGAATCTTTGTAGCATCAACGCCTGGTCGTTTCCAATACGCTGCCGTCTCAGTCTCGAAGAGGTCACGCATAACCATCCAGTCCAACTTTTCCAGCGCGGCACGGTGAAAACCAGCATTGACGCCCCCTGCCGCCGGGTTCTGCCCCATAGAGAAGAACCCCTTCATTTTGCCATCCTTCATCGTAATAAACATGGCAAGGTCCGAGTGGTCCTCCAAAATCTTCGGCAGGTAGTTGTAGGCCCAATCGTTCTCCTTCGTGGCAGCATCGCCATACCAGGCCTTCATCAGGCTCACAAAGTATTCAGGATAGTGAACCCACCAGCCCGCATCCTGATTGTTATGCTCCATATAGGTCTTGTAGTCGTACTCTTCCCGTACCGCGCTTGGCATGGCAAGGTAGCCCGGTAAAAGATTGTACAGTGTTGGAATATCCGTGGAACCTTGTATGTTGGCATGACCGCGCAATGCCATGATGCCGCCACCAGGGCGACCCATATTGCCCAGTAACAGTTGCAACATGCCTCCGGCGCGAATCATCTGCACCCCCGTCGTATGCTGTGTCCAACCCACAGCATATGAGAGGTTCGTCGTTCGTTCGCGTCCAGAATTTTTTACTAAGGTATCCGCGATTTTAAGGAAGATCTCCTGCGGAATACCACAGACCTGCTCAACCAGCTCTGGCGTATACCGCGCAAAGTGCTGTTTGAGGATTTGCAGGACGCAGCGAGGATGCTGCATTGTTTCATCACGCTCGATCTGGCTGGGATGTGCATGTGGCAGCAGACCCTGGCCTTCGTGAGCGTCGGGCATGATATGTTGCTCGTTATGATAAGAGGTCGCCCCTTTTCTGGGAGCTTCAGCCTTTTCCGCCGGTTCTGATGGCTCTTGCGATTCCCCTTTTTTCGTCAATTTGTACTGCCAAGTCGAAGTATCGTAAGCGCTATGGTCAGCTTTCAAACCGGAGAAAACTCCTCCCAACTCCTCTGCATCCTCGAAATCCTCACCCACGATGAAACTGGCATTAGTATATGCCTGCACATACTCCTTGAAGTAGAGGTCGTTCTGCAGGATATAGTTGATGAGACCGCCTACGAAAGCAATATCCGTGCCAACCCGAATGGGAGCATAGATATCGGCATGCTGCGAAGTGCGGGAGAAGTGCGGATCGACATGAATGATTGTCGCGCCTCGCTCTTTTGCCTCCATGACCCAGCGGAATCCTACAGGGTGGCATTCCGCAAAGTTGCTACCAATGATAAAGATGCAATCACTATTCTGCAAATCTTGCAGGAAGTTAGTGGCAGCACCACGTCCAAAGCTTGCGCCGAGACCCGGCACAGATGCGCTGTGTCATATACGGGCCTGGTTCTCAATACACACCATCCCTAGCGAGTGAAAGAGCTTGGTGATCAGGTAGTTCTCTTCGTTATCAAGCGTTGCGCCACCGAGCGAACCGATCGCCAGCGTATTATTCACCGGCTTACCTTTATCGTTCGTCTCCTGGAAGGTTGCCTCGCGTGTCTCGTAGACCAGTTGCGCAATGCGGTCCATCGCCCAATCCAATGGCCGATCTTCCCATTCGGTAGCATAAGGTGCCCGGTACTTCACCGTTGTCCAACGCCGGCTGTTGATATCCAACTGGAAGCTCGATCCTCCCTTCGGACAGAGGCAACCGCCGCTGATAGGACTATCATAGTCACCCTCGATGTTGAGTACCTTGCCATCCTTAACATACACCCTCTGCCCACAGCCCACGGCGCAGTAAGGACACACGCTCTTGAACATCTGGGCATCGTGGATGCGCGGCTTCAGTCCCTTGCTTCGCTCACTGATCGGATTTGGTACCACCCCCACGTGAGAATGCAAGGTCTCGCTTATATTCCCCGGAGAAAGACGCTCAGCCAGCTTACCAAATAGAGTTGCAAATACAGCCATATTTTGTCCTCTTTCGTTTGAACCGATCTCATTAAGCTAACGAGAAGCCATGAAGAGCTACCAAAAATACAATTCGTCGGTAGCACGAATTATCAGGAAGAAAAGACGCAAAGGGTGAATGGCTCTTGTAGAAACCCACACTTGGCTCTTGCATTTGCAAGTCGTATCTGAGAAGATAGCCTTCTAAACCTTCTCTCGTCAAGGTAAATCCTTTAAACAAAATCAGCAATTATTCAGCCGCCATAAGCGGCTTCTCATTTTGAATTGGACACATTCATGAGCAGCACCTTCGCAACCATCATCTTTGGCCTTGCCGCCTCCCTCTGCTGGGGAAGCGGCGATTTTAGCGGCGGACTCGCCTCCCGCCGCGCCAACGCCTCAATCGTCGTCACCGCTGCTTACGCGGTTGGCTTCGTGCTGCTGCTTGCCCTGGCGCTTATTTGGAGAGAAGCATTTCCTGCCCCCATCGACATCTTCTGGGGAGCAATTGCAGGATTAGTAGGCGCTATCGGTCTAATCTCGTTCTACTCCGCCCTCTCAATTGGACTCATGGGCATTGCTGCACCTGTTTCCGCCGTGCTTACAGCCGCCCTTCCTGTCGTCTTCAGCGCTTTTACCGAAGGATTACCCAGCCCGATCCAACTCGGCGGCTTCTTCCTCGCCCTGCTCGCCATCGTCCTCATATCCCGCCCAGAACGTTCAAAGGGTCGTCCAAAGGGAATCGGCCTGGCATTGCTCGCAGGCTGTGGCTTTGGCCTCTTCTTCATCCTCATCAGCCGTGTGAACCACGCCGAAACCTTCTGGCCCCTCGCCGTTGCACGCTTCACAGCCGTGCTAACTATGTTGATTACAGTATCAATTCGGCGGCAACCTAAGCTGCCTGGCATGAAAGTTGCCCATCTCATAGTGCTCGCGGGAGTCCTGGATGCCATCGGCAACGCCTTCTTCGTCCTGGCGGCCCATTCCGGTCGCCTCGATATCGCCGCCGTCCTTTCCTCCCTCTACCCTGCGGCCACAGTAATACTGGCGGCAATAGTCCTACGGGAGCGTGTCACGCGTATCCAGGGAATTGGTATTCTTTTAGCATTGGTAGCAGTTCCATTGATCTCGGTGTAGTCAAACGTCCTATTGCTTGGGTTGATCCCCAATCTCGAAATACTGCTCAATCAACTCAAAATGTTCTCCGTCATGCTCGCAGATATCGGCAAGAATTGCGCAGATTGGTAGCGCATCGTCACTCCAGGGCTTGCGGACCTCTTCCTTGAGCTTCTCGTCATCGAGTTCATCAGCGATAAGATGTATTAAGTGCGTGTTCATTTCTTCCCAATAATTGCGCACCTGTGGTAGCGAAAGCGCTTTGTCCACCTCTTGCGCTTCCGCGTTAGCCTCGTCACCTGAGGGCATAACGGGCGGAAGGGGCTGATCATGTGTATAAGCCACGAGTAACTTTTGAGTCGCCGCCTTCCAATGGCTCATATGCGACAGGAAATCTTTGACCGACCATCCTTGAGGCGTAAAAGTCACCTGCTGCTGCTCCTCATTGAGGGCCATAATCATCCGTTGAAAACGTGCAGCATCCTCTTGAAAAGCATCTAAAAGATCTTGCTGTGTTGGAAATTGTGTTGCCAAGTTCTGTTCTCCTTCACGTTACTTACATTCAGCCGATTTATTTCTTTGAAACAATTGCGACCGGGCGTACCGGCGAACCAGTAGCTCCCTGCATTTTGAGCGGCAGGCAGATGAAGGTAAATTCATAGCACTGATCGCGAGCCAACTCCTCCAAGAAGAGGTTTTCTATGATATAGATGCCGTTGCGCACCAGCATGATCAAATGACCCGGCAGCGTTACCTGGAGATCGGGATCGACGACACCAACCTCATCCCAGGCCATATTGTCAGCTCCTACTGCTTTGACTTTCTTGTCTGCAAGCCAGAAGGATGCAGCAGCGCTTACCCCTCCTGCTTGCAGATAGACGGTCGGGTCCTGCCATAATGCACCATTTCCGGTGCGCAGTAGTACAACATCTCCCTCACGTATCGAAACTGCCTGATTTTGAGCCGCAGCTTCCAGTTCATCCCGCCTGAGTGGATTCCCGGCTCCTATGTGATCTACCCTCCGGTAACGCGCCATATCAAGCAATATTCCTCGTGTAATCAGGGGAGCAATCGTCTCCGCGCCCAGTTCTGTGAAACCATGCGCCGTTTGAATGCTGGCATCAATCTCCCGCCCACCATACAGATGTAAATCCTCCGCCTGGTGACACAAGGCATCAATATGGGTGCCCGAGTGTTCCGCCGTATACATAAAACCAGATGCGCTCGTCCTGACTTCTCCCATGCCACGCTGATGATGGCGATGGAGCGTGTAAATGTAGCCCGGTGCATGTGCCGGATGGATGGGTGCTCCAAAGTAGCGCGGCTGCTCAAGATCGTAAACACGCCCGTCGGAAGGAATTTGCATGCTTACCTCCTAAAAGTGATTAGTATCATTCAGGCTTTCTTAGATGAGAAGACACATCAGTATTCACCAAATTCGTTGGCCGTTCTCCACGCAATGCACTCACAATCTGCTCACAAACCATCACCTCCATGCGCAGCACACTAGCACCCGTATACGAAGCAATATGCGGTGTGCAAATCGTATTGGGCAGCGTAAACAGGGGATTATCCTTCATCGGCGGTTCCGGATCATACACATCCAGTGCAGCACCTGCAAGATGTCCAGAACGTAAGGCCTCAAGCAGAGCAGCCTCATCAATCAGTGCTCCACGGGCCGCGTTGATCAGGTAGCTTCCCTGGAGCATCAACTTCAACGTCTCCACATTGATGATATGGTAGGTTTGCGGGGTAGACGGACAATGCAGTGAAACTACTTGCGCATGTGGCAGTAATGTCTCCAAGGTGGGAACCAACTCCACACCTAACGCACCGGCTCGCTCAGGAGTGGTGAAAGGATCAAATGCGAGAACCTTCATGCCTAGAACCTGCGCGATTGCCGCAACCCGGCTCCCGATGCGGCCCAATCCGATTAGCCCTAGCACAGCCCCAAACACCTCAAAACCCGGTGTCACCTCGGTAAGCGACGGAAAAGATTGTCCCGAACGCAGGATGCGATCTGTGAAACTGACCCGCTTACAGAGATTGAGCATCAGTGCAATTGTATGCTCAGCCGTAGATTCGGTTGGCCCATCAGGTGTATTCACAACCATAATCCCTCGCTGGGTGGCCGCGTCGAGATCAATGCGATCTACACCGATACCCGCTCGTGCAATAATACGCAGGCGCGGGCCGATGCGATCCAATACCTCACCCGTGACAAACGCCTCACCCGAAACAAGAATCGCATCAGCCGTTGATGCTTCCGGGTACCAATCATTGCGTTCGCCTATCCTGGTAACAGAAACGCTAGCCAGATCTTCAAGTATCGCCATGGCTTCCGGTTGAAGCGCTCTCCATGTCCACACATGTGCTTGGGGCATGCTTAGCCTTCCTCTTTTCTCTCACCCAATTGTCATTCACGAGCCACGCGCAAGTTGCGCCGTGCCTCGGCAATCATACTGCTGATGTCGGTCGTCACGCTGATCAACTGGAACCCCTGGCGTATACGTTCGGCGGCAGCCTCACCATTGCCGCTAAAGATGCCGAGAGCAACATGATGCCGCCTCGCCGCTGCCTTGATGCGTTCCAGGGCATCCACAAATTCAGGTTCGGCTCCTTCGGTACTTGGTGTAAGCCCAAGCTGAGCGTGCAGATCATTTGGCCCGACGAACGCCACATCTATGCCTGGGACGGAAAGAATGCCATCGAGGTCCTCCAATGCCTGCGCACCCTCAATCTGCACCACAACGATAATTTCATCGTTCGCCGTCCGGGCATAATCCGGCCAATTGGTGATGCCAAAGCCATAAGGACCAAAGGCACCACCAATGCTGCGCACACCCAGCGGGGGATACTTCGCGAATCTGCACGGCACGCTGCGCTTCCTCGCGTGTATTCACCATCGGCACCACCACGCCCCACGCGCCAGCATCTAACGCCCACTTGAACCACTCAACGCTATTTCCAGGTACTCGTACGATGGGTGCACATGTTCCTGCGTCTGCGATAGCACCTACCATATCGGCCATCAGGACAGCATTTTGCGCGGAATGCTCCATATCGATCACCAGCCAATCAAAGCCCAGCCGAGCCATGATTCGCGCTGAAGGAACGTTGGGCAAGCTCAACCACGCTCCCAAGGCAGGCTCACCTCGTTTGAGTTTCTCTTTCACCGAGTTCGTACGCATCGCAACTCATCTTTCTAGATCGTAATTAAGGCCACCAGACTCCGACTTCAAGTGTAGCACAAACTGCTTCGATCAATGCTCCCTCCCCACCTAGCTCGCGAATGGCAGGTGCTAAGAACGAGAGATCAGGCAGCGTATCCCGGCGCGGCCGTTGGGCCAGCATATGCAGCACCTCACGCAGAACAGGATAGAGCAGCGCGGGCGATGATTGTTTCACGAGAGCGTTGCCTGCTTTCAACACTTGCAACAGAAATCCTACATTTCCGGTGTCTCGCATCTTCACGGTAGCTAATTCAAGCACCTTTGCCCACCCTGTCTCAGAAAAAGAAGGAATGAGAACATCCAGTATCCACTCCCGCTGCTGCTCCCCACCGATTGACCATACTGCTTCCAACATCTCCTCCAGCAATTCCTGGGGAACATTGGAGGCCAGCTTTATCAGAACCCAGACCCGCTCCTCTTCCGGTCTCATCACCCGAATTGTCTTCAATACCGTTGGCAGTATGACCATTAACCGTTCCTCAGCAAGCTGCGACACCAGCACGGCCATCTCTCGCATCTGCCATATTGTATTCCAGGTTGCCTGCGCTGCTGCCTTTCGTTGAGTATGCCCTTCTACCGACTGAAGAGGTGTCAGGGCCTCTAGCAATTCCAGGCACTGTTCTTGAGAGAGATACGGAACCAATGCCTCCAACAGTTCTATCCGCAACTCTCCATACGGCAGGTCTTGCATTATCCTGGACACACCTGCAAGCATTGACGCTGGAAGACGAGGAATGAGCGTTTTCAAAATGCGCGCCTGTCTTGCTTTCGTGGCCATTGCCTCTACGGAGGCCCAGAAGTGCGGAATGAAGTGCTCTGGTACAGAAGGTGCCCATGCCTCCAGCACTCTTGCTAGCTGGGATTCAATGGATATAGCCTGTACTGCCTGTAAAAACGGAGAGAAGTAGCGCTCCGGCACATGCGGTGCCAGCGTCTCAAGGATTGACGCACGGTACATATCCCCTTGTATCTCACGTACTGAATCCCACAATTGGGAGAAGGACCCCTCCGGCACGTACCGTGCCACTGCCTTCAATACCTCGACCTGCCTTCTCTCATCAGGAATCGCTCGCACAGCTGATAAAAACTGCGGCAAAAAATCTGCCGGTACGCGGGGAGCTACTGCCTCCAACACCTCGCCCCGTATCCTCTCATCAGGAATCACCTGTAGTGCATCCCAGAATTGGAAAAAGAAACGTTCTGGCACGTATGGAGCAAGCGTTTTCATTACCCGTGTGCGCCTCCCAGAATTGAGCGTCTCCAACATGGCTTCCCACAAGCGAGCAAACAGATCCTCGGATGCATGGGGCATAAGCGCTCTCAATACCTGCATTTGCCACCCCTCATCGCGAATTGCTTGTACCTCCTCCCAGAACTGCGAGAAAAAGTTCTCCGGCAGGCGTACGGCCAGTGTTCCCAGCAACCAAACCCGCCGTCCTTCATCCCGAATGGACTGCATCGCATCCCATAACTGAGAGAAGGAGCTTTCCGGCGCATTTTGTGCCAGATCTCTCAAAGCTCTTGCACGCTCATTTTCGTCCGAGATGCCCAGCATCATCCCCAGTATTCCCGTAAACATCCTCTTTGGCATATGAGCCATCACTTTTGCCAGCACCTGCGCTCGCCATCGTTCATTCGAGATGGACTGCACCACTCTTAAAAATGGAGGAAACATGCGCTCCGGTATATATAGCGCGAGTGTTTCCAGCATCCGTGCCCGCTCCTCTTCACTTCGCATTTCCTGCACCACCTCCAATACGTCGTCCAACATGTTCTCCGTCATGTGCGGGACCAGTGCCTCAAGTACTTGCGCCTGAATTTATTTCAAACCGCATTGCCCGAACAGCCTCGACTACCGCCTGTATTCTTTCAGTGCGCAGCGTTTCAGAAAGGTAAGTAGCGCATACAGCAACTGTGCGTGCTCGATCTTCTTCATCCTTTATTATTGAGAGCACCTGCAACATCTCTTGCACCCGCTCGCTTTTGCGATCCTCCGCTAAAGATGAGACCAGAGCCTCCAGGACTTGCGCGCGTTTCTCCCTATCCTTCATCGCCCGTACGATATCCAGCGCTTTCGGGAGCAGCGTTTCATCGATACGTGGGGCCAGTGCAACCAGCACCTGTACCTGATACACTTCATCGCTCATCACACGCACCATCTGCAGCGCCCCCGCTAGCCACTCTTGGGGAAGGCGACTTGCCAGCTTGGAGAGGATATCCGCGCGGCGATCTTCAGGTCGAATATACCAGTTAAAACCGAATATCTCGGGTAACATCAAATCGAAGATCTTCGACAGCGCATCGTCGGAAAGGCGGGGGACAATGGCTAATAAGGTGTGTAATCGCTCCTCTTGCTCTTGAATGGCCTGAAACGCTTTGAGCATATCGAAATATGACCCATGCAGTTTTCCGGTTAGGGGAGCTTCCAGTTCCGCCAGAAGCCAGACTCTATAGCCGCGATCTTTTACTACCCGGGCTATTTCCAGTAGCCGTGGCAGCAAGTCTTTGGAAGCATAAGATGCCAGCTTTGCCAGGGCCTCTACCCGGTAGCCTTCATCCCAGGTCTTCTGTACAATATCCAGAGCCGAATCCAGAAGCTCTTTCGGCAAGCGGGGAAGAAGTTGTAGCAATACCAGCGTGCGGTGTTCCTCGCTCTTCATGTCCTGCACCACCTGCAACAATTTCGGGAGTTGCTCTTCCGGTATGTACTGGATAAGATCGACCAGTGCACGGGTGCGAAGGCTTTCATCCCAGAGAATTTCCACCTCATGCAGCGTTTCAAGAAGTCTTGCTTCTGGCAGAAAAGGAGCTAGCCTTACCAACACTTCAACGCGGTACTCGCGATCATCGATATCTCGCATAATTTCCAGCGTTTCCTGCACTACCTCCGTCTTCAAACTACCCGAGAGAGATGTTGCCAGTTCTGTAAGTAGCCGTATCCGAGAGATGCCATCATGTATGCTGCGTGCTTCCTGCAAGGCATCCGAGAGCAAGCTTTCAGAAAGGTGAGGAATGAAAGCTGTCAGCGCCTGTGCCCGGTACCTTTCCTCGGAGATCATCCGCACAAGGTGCAACACGCGGTCATGCTGCTCTTTAGAAAAACAGGGAGCCAGTCCTTCCAGTGCCAGGGCGCGATATTCTTCCTCTTCGAACTCCTCAACGAGGTTCAATGCTTGCTCAATCTGCACTCTAGAGTGTGCAAGCGCAGGGGCCAGTTCCGTCAGGACTCCGGCTCTGTCGGCCTCATCTGAAATCGCCGGTACGATATCCAGAACCTGCCAGAGCAGTTCTTCAGAGAGACCAGGAGCCAGCTCAACCAGGACGTCGAGGCGCGTATACTCATCTTTCATCGCCATGACTGTGTCCAGAGCCTCTTGCAGGATATCTGTACGCAGGGGTTCCTGTACATAGGGAGCAAGACCCACAAGTTCCCTGGCTCGTGGAGCCAAATCCGCGATCAGGCGTATGCTTGCAAGACCTTGGGCAGGTGTCCAGATGCCCGTCTTCACAGCCTCCAACATCAGCCGGGGAGAAATATTGCTGGTCATGCTGTTGATACTGACTCGACAGAGGAGGCAACGTATCTCTTCTCCTAGATAGGGAGCCTCTTTTCCATTGCTTGTTGCCTCCAAATCCTCGCGCTCAGCCGCTCTCCATGCACGCTCTACATCGCCAAGGAAGCCAGCATTGGCTCGGTCCAGTTTTTCCCAGGCCCGCCGCCAGCCATTGCTGACCAGTGAGAGCAAGGCCCAGGTTCCATATTGTTGGGTAAGGGAAGGCGAGGTCTGGGCACGCTCCAAATGTGCACCGTAGTACTGGACAATGTAAGATGAGGCCTTTTCTGGTGCCAAGCGTTCCTGATTGAGCGCTGTAAGAGTTTGCTCGCCCCACATGAGGAAGCGATGCTCCACCTCCTGCCGCTCTGCTTCACTCAGACGCTCTTCAAGGAAGTAGTTTGCAAGCCGGGGATGGCTGAAGACATAGCCCTGACGCATTCCATCACCAATGACGAAGCGAGAGAGAGATGCCAGGTGTTGCTCGAGTCCTCCTGCCTCAAATCCTGCTTCGTCCGCTGCCAGACTCAAGATATCCTGTTTGCTCAGCGGACCCAGCGCACCGGCCAGCAGGTTCAGCAGTGTTTGAGCGGCTGCCTCACGTTTCGGTGCTTGCTCGCTCCATAGGACGCGTTGATCTTTCCACCAGCGCTCGAAGTAACCCACCAGTCCAGGACGAATGGCGCGAAGATCTTCCGGCGAGAGACGTACTGCTGCTTCACCACGTTCCCAGAGGTCATCAACATACAGGCGGACGAGCAAAGGGTCGCCCTCACTCAGGCGATGCAGTTCGGAGACAATATTGACGCGGGTGCCAAGTAGATCCAGGGGAAAGCCCATTTGTATCAAAACACTGGCAATGCCTGTGCGGTCCAGCGGATAGAGTTGTAGGGTGTGCGCGAGACCTTGACGGGTCCAGCCGAGGCGCTCCAGCCAGGCTTGAGCATCCCGATCATTCGCGAGATAGCGGGCAGAGAGTACCACACGCAAGCCTGCTGGAGGATTTTGTGGAAAGAGTCCAGGACCCGCTGTCCAATCAGCCGCTTCGTCTATGCCATCAAGGATGAGCAGCAAGGATCGTCCATCGGGAAGCGGACGGGTCATATAGTCAACGAGCAGACCTCGCCAGACCTCTTCGTGCATATTTGGATCGACTGGAACCTTCTCACCATGCAGGTGTGCGAGTAAAGCTACCAGGGATGGAAAGACAACGCCGGCGAGGTTCGTCCGAAAACGAATACTTACCGGAAAGTAGATAGCAGCGAGATGCGGCCGGTTGAGTAGTCGTTGACGCCAACGCAGGAGCAGAGCAGATTTACCGCGACCAGCAGGCGCGGCCAGCAGCAAGTAAGGGGGTGCATCTTGATCCGCAAGCCAGTCATCCAGCGAATCAAAATCCTTCCCGCGCCCTCCAAAGGGGACAGGATGGCGCGCACTGCCCAGGTATTCGGCCAGAAAATTTTTCACACGGGCGACATAGTCAGTTGGTAACTCGCGCAAACCTTCTGTGAAGGCGTTCACAAGCGTATTAAAGTCATCCATAGTCATCCAGTCTGCCTGCTGTTCTTTATTCTGATGCTCACTCATCACACATCCTGAAATCCCTTCCGCCCTAAATCGCCTGGAGAATCATACATACCTGGTGATGTATGCTCTTCTGAAGCGAAGTATAGCATATGGTATGTGGTGAGCAAAGTAACCATCTCTGACGTGAACTGAGTATTGGATGAGGGAAGATGTGGAGCGCTTCAAAAAGGTAAAGTATTGAGAACCTGGGTCAAGTCAACGACAGCATGCCGCGCATGGTAGAGGAAAATCGGGCTGGTACGACGAGTAAGCCGTCAACGGTCATCAGGATGAGTGCACTGATATCCAGGATGACGGTCACGTCTTCTACCCAGGATTGTTGTTTTTGCTGCGACCGGGCAGAGATGGGATAGGAGATCTCCTAGGCCCACTCGCCCTCACGGAGAGACCGCACATTGACCCATTCGCCCTCTAAGGGATAGCCCGCCTGCTCCCACTCCTGCAGGCCACCAGCAAAGTGCAGCACGTGCGTATAGCCGTTGCGCTCAAGGAGTTGGCCGAGGGCCTGACTCGCGATACAGTTTGCATCGGAACAGTACACAACGATCTCGTCTTCTTTGTGAAGTGACTGGAGTGCCTCCCGAGAGGTAGCGAAATGGATGGAACCCGGAATATGCTTGGCCTGATAGGCCCAATCACCTAGGGCCATCACCAGACGGAAGTCGTCCTGGCGGTCCAACATCTGCTTCAATTCCTCGTGACCGATAGTTTTCATATGTCCTTCCTTTCGAGTGCTTGGCGATCCCACTGTGCAAGCGTAGCCCCTGCTTCATAGGTGCTCTGGAAAAATGCCAGCAGCGCCTGCTCAGGTGAGGAAGCTGTTCGCACATCCTCATAGCGCAGAAGAAACTCACCTATCTGTTGACTGTAGAACGCCGGGGCCGGGCGAATTGGGGCCGTCCCCAGTCCAGGCGGCTCCGGATAGGTATACGAGTAGAAAGCTGGGGCCGCAAAATTGTCATTGCCGGGCCAGAAGCCACAACTGATCTCTTCATGCGAGTAGGCTTCGCGCGTGATGTGATCGACTCCAGGATGCTCTGGTGCTCGCCGACCGGAGAAGAGGGTCACGGCGAGGTCGAAGCTGCCCCAGAAGAAGTGAATGGGACTGCTCTTGCCGAGAAACGGTGAGCGATAGCGCTGCATGACGGTAGCGGTCTGAGCCAGGATGTGCCAGAAGCGCTGGGCGTAGAGCGGGTCATAGGAAGCGTGTACCTCATCGATATCACAGTGAATGGGGTTGCTTACTTCACTGGGCAAGGTGTTAATCGTGACCTGGATGCCCAGGGCTTGCTAAGCAGTCCATAAACTCCCGGTAGAAGGCGGCCACCGAGCGAGGGATGAGCGGCAGCGCTTTGGTCGTTCCCTCGCTGGTACGAATGGAGAGATTGTGCTCGATGAAGTCAAACGTCACGTCAAAGGTGCCGCCGTGATAAGGAATGGAAGAGGTGGTCAGCCCGCGTGGGGTTACATACAAGGTGACATGCCACCAGTGATTGAGAAAGGGGGAGAGTTCCATGCGCACTTTGCCCACGATCTGCGTCCACATGTGCAGGGTCTCATACGTCTCCTTCCATGCTTCATAGGGCAACGGCGGCCAGAGTTCCGCTCTTGCTCGTTCGCTTGTCTGTTGCCTCGCGTCCATATTGCCCTCCATCTGATTATCTATACATTGCTCTTCCTCTGGGACAAGTCAACTCATCATTGTATCACAGTGAGCATGCCTATAGGCATGCTCCTGCTAGGACGCGCCGGATTCTTTAAGTGCAGCCAGCAGTGCTTCCTGCTCCCAGGACCCTGGATAGAGGACGCCGTTGATAAAGAAGGTCGGCGTTCCACGGACCCCACTGCGTAATCCACTCCGCAGGTCCTCTTCGATACGGCTCAGGTACGGACGTTGTGCCATATCATGGGCGAACTGCTGCATATCCAGGCCAACCGCTACGGCAAATTGCTCGAGGTCAGCATCCTCAAGGGTATGCTGGTGGTGGAAGATGTAATCGTGCATCTCCCAGAACTTGCCCTGAGCGGCGGCAGCCTCAGCAGCGAAAGCGGCGTGCAGCGCGTGGGGGTGAATCTCGGTGAGTGGAAAGTTGCGAAAGACAAAACGCAACTGGTCCCCAAGTTGCTGTTGCAGAGCACTGCACGACGTGCGTCGATAGGCGGGTATAGGGGCATTCGTAGTCGCCGTACTGCACTAGCGTGACCGCGGCGGTGGTTAGGCCCTTGACTATGGTCCCGTTCGCTGACAGGGATCGCAAGGTGTGTTCGTTGTGTCATGGTCTTCTTTCCTTTGCCAGGTAGCTTCTTGAGATTCACCTGTGACATCTATGGTATCACAAATCGGTTAAGCAAACTCGAACATGAGCTGGTCGATCGCTGGTAAGAAAGCTGTTAAGGGATTGAGGACTGCCTTTCGCCAACAACGTCTTGTAACCCCACCAACAATCATCTATACTACAAATAACCTTTCCAAATACATTCAATATGAAGCGCAAAGGAACCTACTCGTGGACAAGGACGAGCGCAAAGACTTCTTCATCAGCTACACCCACAACGACCAGCGCTGGGCTGAATGGATCGCCTGGCAACTGGAGGATGCGGGCTACACGACCATCCTGCAAGCCTGGGACTTCCTGGCAGGCGGCAACTTTGTGCTCGATATGGACAATGCCACTCAGCAAGCCAAGCGTACTATTGCCGTGCTCTCACCGGACTACTTCGACTCCAAATTCACGGCTCCCGAATGGGCCGCCGCCTTCCGGCACGACCCCAAAGGAGAACAAGGCCTGCTCCTCCCCATACGCGTCCGCCCCTGCGACATCGAAGGACTGCTCGGCCAGATCGTCTACATCGACCTGCTCGACAAGGATGAAGCAAGCGCCCGAACTACCTTATTGCAAGGAGTCGAACGCAGGCGGCGCAAACCAATCAACGCCCCAGCCTTTCCCTCCACTTCCTCGAAACAAACCTCATCCGAGCGTCCCTCCTTTCCAGGTACACTACCTGCCATCTGGAACATCCCCTATCCCCGCAATTCCTATTTCACCGGTCGTGAGGATTTGCTTACTCGACTGGCAGCATCACTGCGAGCAGGCCAGACCGTCGGCATCTCCCAACCCCAGGCCATCAGCGGCCTCGGAGGCGTCGGCAAAACCCAGATCGCCCTCGAATACGCCTATCGCTACTACCAGGACTACGACGCCGTCCTCTGGACCCGCGCCGACACCCAGGAAGCCCTCATCTCCGGCTTCGTCGCCTTCGCGACATTGCTCTCCCTCCCTGTACAAGAGGAACGCGACCAACTGAAAATCGTCCAGGCCGTCAAAACCTGGCTCGCCACGCATACCCGCTGGCTCCTCATCCTCGATAACGCTGATGACCTCTCCTTACTTCAAGATTTCCTGCCTCCTGCGGGAAAAGGCCACATCCTACTCACCACCCGCGCTTCCAGCATGGGCCGTCTGGCCCAGCGCATCGAAGTAGACACATTGGACAAAGAACCAGGTGCCCTCCTCTTGCTCCGCCGTACCGGCAGTCTTACCCCTGATGCCACCCTCGACCAAGCCACAGCAAATGACCGTACCATCGCCCTCACAATCACAGAAGAACTGGGCGGACTACCCCTGGCATTAGACCAGGCCGGAGCCTACATCGAGGAAATACAATGCAGCCTCTCCGATTATCTCCAACTCTACCGCAGCCAGCGAGCCGAACTGCTCAAAGCACGAGGAGGACTCGTACCCGATCATCCAGAGCCTGTAGCAACCACCTGGTCTCTCTCCTTTGCTCAGGTCGAGCAGCGCTCTCCTGCCGCAGCCGACCTGTTACGCCTATGTGCCTTCCTGCATCCCGATGCCATCCCAGAAGAGATCATCACCGAGGGTGCAGACGATCTGGGACCCAACTTGCAAGCTGCGGCCAGCAATCCACTGGCCTTCAATCAAGCCATCGGTGTGCTGCTCTCCTATTCTCTGCTCAAGCGCAACGCGGAGGAACACCTGCTCAGTATCCACCGCTTGGTGCAAGCGGTGCTCAAGGATGGCATGGATGCGACCAGCTATCGACTCTGGGCTGAGCGCACGGTGAAGCAGTGGATGCCGCCTTACCCCAGGATGTAGATTACGGTACGACCGCACGCTATGAGCGCTGTCTGCCCCATGCCCAGGAGTGTGTGCTGCTCATTGAGCAACTCCACCTCACCTCTGCTGCCGCATGGCGACTGCTCCATCAAACAGGCATCTATCTTCATCAGCATGCGCGCTATACCGAAGCAGAAACTTTCCTTCAGCACAGCTTGCACATCTCAGAGCAGGTACTGGGGCCTGACCATCCTGATGTGGCCTATCCGCTCAACAATCTGGCGATCCTCTACTCGGATCAGGGCAAGTATGCTGAAGCTGAGCCCTATTCCAGCGCGCCTTGCACATCAGGGAGCAGGCCTTGGTTCTGACCATCCTAGTGGCCATCCAGCTCACAATTTGGCGAACTCTACTCAGAGCAGGCAAATATGCTGAGGCTGAGCCGTTATACCAGCGTGCTTTGCATTTGGAGCAGGCCTAGGCCAACATCCCAGTGGCCTATCCGCTTATAACTTGGCGAGCTCTACTCGAGCAAGGTAAGTATGCCGAGGCCGAGCCTTTATATCAGCGTGCCTTACATATCTGGGAGCAGGCACTGGTCCTGACCATCCTCAGGTGGCCTATCCGCTCAATGATTTGGCGAATCTCTATCGAGAGCAAGGCAAGTATGCCCAAGCCGAGCCTTTATACCAGCGCGCCTTGCATATCTGGGAGCAGGCACTGGGTCCTGACCATCCTCAGGTGGCCTATCGACTCAACGGCTTAGCGAGCCTCTATCAGAACAGGGTAAGTATGCCGAGGCAGAGCCTTTGTACCAGCGAGCCTTGCGCATCTGGGAGCAGGCGCTGGGTCCCGACCATCCTCACACACGAGCGAGTCGCGCGCAACTATGCATCCCTGTTGCGCAAGATGGGGCGAGAAGCCGAAGCGCAGCAGTTGGAAGCACACTTCCCCTCTTCTTCCTGATTGATGCATGCCTTCTTGACTACCATCTTCGAGACTAGCACGAGAACAGTTCCATAGGCGCAGACTCAAGGAATAATGAGTCGATTTCCAGGATATGGGCAAGTCCTATCCCTACTATACACTGCCTTCATAGGCCGCTTCGTATATAGTAGGGGCGATGGCTTGTCCTCGCCCTGCGGGGGTGTGGACTGCCTTCATAGGCCGCTTCGTGTATAGTAGGGGCGATGGCTTGTCCTCGCCCTGCGGGGGTGTGGACTTGCGGTCTATGGACGAGCCACGTTTGAGCCGTCGTAGCCATAGTAGGGGCGATGGCTTGTCCTCGCCCTGCGCGGGTGATGAGACATCATTCATTTAACCCTACTTCCTCCCCTGACTCCCATACATCTCAATCAACTCCTCCACCGTCGTCGCATCCTCCGGCTTCTTATCCTGCTCTCTAAATGAAACCAGCCTCGGAAAGCGCAGCGCATACCCCGGCTCATCCCCCACTTTTCCAGCCGTATGAACCGGCGAGCGAGTGATTTCATCGGCCAGCACCTCAATGACGATCTCCGGTTTGAGCCACACACTTGGTTCGATCAGTGAGGAGACGCGAGCCGGCTTATGATCGACAACCAGGTCTTTTGTCCGCTCCCGAATACCGCGCCATTCTTCATCGCTTAAACCGGTGCCAATTTTTGTAACCGTGACGAACATATCGCGCAGCTTATCATACAGCCCAACCAGCAGTGCGCCCGCTCCTAATGCCGCCCGTTTGCCCCTGCCAAAGATGTATCCCAGCAGGACGCAGTCAATGGTGTCTTCCAGGGCACCGCCTGAGTGCCGCTTGAGTTTCACCCAGTTGAAATTTCTCGCGCCCGCTTCGTAGGGGCTTTCCAGCTTTTTCACCACCACACCTTCCAACCCATTGCTGATGGCTTCGTCAAAGAGCAGCGTGAGCGCTTGAGCATCCTCCATAACATGATTGCTTGTATGCATCAGGATGTCATCGGATGAAATGGTTTCCTCAAGAATCTTCATGCGTTCCGTCAGCGGTTTCTCAAGCAGCGACACTCCGTCTTTGTACAGGATGTCAAACACGAAGGCTTTCAGCGGCATTTCTTGCGCCATAGCTTCAATGTTATGTTTGCGCCGCCGACGAGTTGTCTCCTGGAATGGCAGAAATTCTTCCGATGCTGGATTGTAGGCAAGGGCTTCCGCGTCGAGTATGACGCTATCTGCCTGTACCTGCTTGAGCGTGCCCTCAACAATTTCCGGGAACATATCCGACATGTTTTCCAGACTACGCGAGAAGATGGACACCTGCTGCCCATTTTTATGGATCTGTGTGCGAAATCCATCGTATTTATACTGCGCATCCACCGCCCCCATTTTCCGAATAATTGTCTCGGCATCGGGTAAGCGTTCGGCGAGTTGTGGACGCACCGGTTTCCCCACCTGGACATCTAATTGTGCAACCGCGTGTAAAGCATCTTCCTGCCCGGCATGCTGCCATAACGTCCTGGCAATCAGCCCGAGATCCGACGTTTTATTATAGGCCCCTTCCAGAAGCTTGCGACGTTTCGTATCGTTAAATTTTGCCTTTGCCAGCGCGTCCAGCACGCTCGCGTCGCCAATACCCATCCGCAGGTTCCCCAAGGCAATTCTCACTATAAATTTCGCGGACACACTGTCAACCTGCTTCAGCAAATCGGCGAGCAGCGCAATGCGTTTTTCGATAGCTCCTTTCCCTGAGGTCTGCGCAATAGTCTTCAACCCCTGAAACACATCATCCACACCTAAGACTTGAGGCAGCATTTCCAGCTTCCTTACCCACCTGCTCTGCAACCAGTCCCATATCGCCAAGCGTAGAATAAAGCGTTGAGACTTGCTCTGCAGGCACGTCGTAGGCGATGGCAATAGATCTCGCCACCGTTTTATCCGCCATATTGGTCTCAAGCGCCTCAAAGAACGGCGCTACCCTTCCTTGAAGAAGGTAGCAGACTTTTTCTATTTCATCTGGACTTTCAATAGAGCGAAATAACTCCGCTAAAATCTCGATCAAAGCCAGCCGCGAACTCGTTGTTTCCAGCTTTTCAAAGTAACGCGCAAGATTAGCAAATTCCAAAGGACGTTCCTCCTTCATAAGACTCGTCATCCTGATAAATTTTTCCCACCGAAAAGGGAAATCCTGTAGGGACAGTGCCTTGTGCCTGTCCTGGCGAAGGATCTCGGCTGCCGACGCACCAGATCCTCCGTTACGCTCCCTTGTCATCCTGATAAATTTTTCCCACCGAAAGGGGCAATGCTGTAGGGACAGTACCTTGTGCCTGTCCTGGCCCGCCGAAGCGAACACGCCTGTAGGGACAGTGCCTTGTGCCTGTCCTGGCCCGCCGAAGCGAACATGCCTGTAGGGACAGTGCCTTGTGCCTGTCCTGCTCGGGGTTCCAGCATATGGGCGCACTCCTCATGACCCGTTTCGGTTGTCAAAATTCATTAGAGACAACATCCACCGGAAGCCTGATCTCCAAGTATCTGCCTTCTTCATATCAATCAGGCGGATTCACTGCTGCACGTAGTTTCAAAAAACCTCAAACTTCCTTCACTGAGGTGAGTACTGGCAACCAGGGCTTCAAACATATAGTACTATTATAAAGTGCACAATAGCGTTATGTTAGTAGCTCGAACGAGGTACCAGGCATGCAAAGTTCTCCTTTCAGCGAGACATGTGCGTTCTGTAAAATCATCCGTTCCCAGGAAAAGGCGTATATTGTCTTTGAAGACGCCATTTCCCTGGCTTTTTTGGATAGAAGGCCCGTTTTTCCTGGACACTGCCTGCTCGTGCCGAAGGGCCATTATGAAACGCTCGTCGATCTTCCTGCTCCGCTTGTCGGGCCACTGTTTCAGAATGCCCAACTGCTGGAACGTGCCATAGAAGAAGGCCTACATGCCGATGGAACGTTTATCGCCATCAACAACCATGTAAGTCAAAGCGTCCCCCACCTGCATATCCACCTCGTGCCTCGCCATCAAAAGGATGGTCTCAAGGGTTTCTTCTGGCCAAGGCAACGCTATAAAGATGAAGATGCTATCCTCCAGGTACAGGAAACGCTACGATCTGCTATCGCCAGGATACAAGGTTCCTGAGGACAGATATTTGGAGATAAGGCTTCCCATGAGCACATGGCTGTCATCCTTCGCTTTTATGTGTCAGTCATGCCAATACGAGCCAGGCCATGATATTACTTGACAAATATTATTCGGGTCAGCATAATCATCGTATGACAGTAATAGACGACTATCTTACAACAGTGGAACCCTCGAAAAGGAAGGAGCTTGAGCGCATTCGCGCTCTTGCCAAACAGACCGTGCCAGGTGCAGAAGAAGCGATCGTCTATGGGATGCCGACCCTCAAATATCAGGGCAAGCCCTTTCTTGGATTTGACGCTCATACACATCACATTGGCATCTATCCCTATAGCGGTCAAGTGATCGAGACACTCAAAGACCAACTTCATGACTATAGCTTCTCCAAAGGCGCTATTCGTGTTCCTCTCAATCACCCCATTTCAGAAGAGATGCTCAAGCAACTCATTCTTCTCCGATTGAAGCAAATCGCCCCTTCTTAGCTTCATACGCACGCCTCTGATACAATAGACTATGTCAACAGTCGTTCAAAGCGTGAGAGATACATCCATATGAGCACCTCATCTGAAATGTGGCAATTAGGAAGCCACGCCGTCCAGGTATCGCACCTCGAGAAACTTTACTGCCGGAGGTGAAAAGCATGCAAGACTCGCTTGTCTTTGTGGTACAAAAGCATCACGCCTCTCGTCTTCATTACGATTTTCGGCTGGAACTTGACGGTGTGCTGAAAAGCTGGGCAGTGCCGAAAGGTCCATCGCTGAACCCACAGGAGAAACGACTGGCAATTATGGTGGAAGATCATGCCTTTGAGTATCGAAGCTTCGAAGGGGTGATTGGAGAGGGTGAGTATGGGGCAGGAGAAGTTATCGTCTGGGATCAGGGAACATATCGACCTCTTGTAGGCAAAACCAAAGATGCTATGCAGGAACAGGTAAGAAGCCAACTTGACCAGGGCTGTCCTAGAACCAATTGACGCTTTTTTGATAGGGAAATGTTACGTTAATCATGGTGTTCTCTTTTCCTTTCTTAAGAGAGCGTAACGGCAGATGCTGTCATCTCCTGATGATCCATCCTTGAAGCCTCCAGTGAGATTTCGTAGACTGCCGTTTTATCGCCAGGGTATCGTAGATCGAAGATGATACCCCAGAAGCGGCCCACCAGTCCAACGCGCAACAGGTCTCGTGCCCGTTTGAACTCTGAGCCCGTGAGGCGGCGCGCAGTCCCTTCAATCGCCGGACCGAGTGCTTCCCCTTTGAAGGTGCCAGGGGCAACGGTGACACGCGGATTGTGGGCTGAGGCGCTTGACCTTCCAGGCGTTTGCGGGGTCATGAAGTAGAGTTTGCCCTGTGAGGCCACGGTGCCCACGGGAGAGCCGACTCCCATGCCATTGCGACGAAAGCTGGTTAAAATCGTCGTGTGACCTTTGCCGGGTGTGGTCAAGATACTTCGCGTGGTTTGGGTCGTATATTCGTTCATGCTATCGTTGCCTTTCTTTCATTTAAAAGTTATGTGTCATCTGCTCATCCTGTTGTCTAGTCGGTAGTCTCCTCACAGAATTGGAAGAACTTTGTGAGCATTTTCTCTCAGGAAGGCAGGAGACTGGAGGTCAGTCCTTGCACCAACTCCTCAGCAAATTGCTGCTCCGTTTTGTGGAAAGGGTCAGCGCCCAGGAAAAGCCGGTTGAACACCCACTGAAAACAAGGTCCCAGCAACAGGATCGCAATGGTCAGAGCGGAGACCTTCCGCCCGATGCGCCCCAACTGCTGCTCCTCCTCAATATAGGCCGCAACCAGTTCAAAGACAGTTTGTGGACCGATGCCCAGTGGTCGGATCGTCGCGCGGAACTGGGCGAGCAACTCCATGTCTGCTAGGAAGGACGCACCCATCGGGACAATCTGCTCGTAGTAGTGAAGAGCAGCTTGTGCGATGGCCGCCAGGTTTTCGCTCGGAGTACTGGTGCCTGCCTGGTGCGCCTGGAACGTCTCGTGGAAGGCAGGCAGATGCCTGGCCATCAGCGCGAAGAAGATCTCTTCTTTATGATCGAAATGTCGGTAGAGCGCGCCTTCTGAGAGGCCGGTCTCGCGCGCAATCTCCTTGGTCGTCACACGTGCCAATCCCTTCAAGAGTAGCAGCTTTTCCGCCGCATCCAGGATCTTCTGTCGCGTTTCTCCCGCCATATTCTTTCCTCTCAATGTATGTGAGTAATCACTCACATTGAAAAGTATAAGCGGAAGAAAGCTCTCTGTCAACTGATCTTTCGGACAGGATGATGTATTGGCCCTTGTGGATGCTATGCCCTGTACCTCCATCTTCCCTTTACGAAGCATGTCTCCGACCATACATCTCAAAATGCACAATCTCCGCCAAAGGTTTTCTTGCATCCGTCCGTTTCGGTCGCGTCCTCAACGCCTCCTCATCCGGATACCCCAACGAGATAATCGTGCGCACCAGCCGCTCCTGCGGGATACTCAGCAGCGCCTTCGCATCCTCTCTACCCTTCCCTTTCAGCCAACCAATGCACGAACCAACGCCAAACGCCTCCGCAGCCAGCATGATGCGCTCGCTCAACCTTCCCTCGTCATACGTCTCCTGGTCAACAAGATTCGGCTCCCCGGCCATCACCAGCACAATTCCCATCGCTGCACCCGCCAGGTGGTGCGCGTAACCTTCCAACCCTGCCAGTGCCTGAAGCGTCTTCTTATCTTGCACCACCACAAGCACCCAATGCTGCCGGTTGCTGGCGCTGCCCGACCAGCGTGCTACATCGAGTATTGCATCAGTCACCTCCTGTGGTATCGGATCCGGCCGGAATTGACGTACGGCGCGCAAACTGCGTAAAACCTTAATTACTTCCTGTGGGTTCTGTACTTGTATCACAATTGTTCTCCTGTTTTTTTCCTTTCTTGAAGGGACGTTTCTTTGTATCATAACGCTTTTTTGGGGCCGTGACATTCCTGAAGGACTAAAGAACACGTTAAACCCATGTAGTATACTGTAATCAGAGCGAACAACATTCCTCTTTGCGAACTTCGAAATGTACTCTCCAACCCGGGTGTATCAAGTACTTGTGGCAACCAACCGCAGGGCCCTCAGCGAAGCGGAGCGCGTTTCAATACTTCGGCCCCGTCAGGTCTGTTTACTTACAAACAGTTCATACACCCCTATCTCAACCCATCTCCACAGCGAGACAAGAAAGTAGCAGGTCCTCACATGACAACCACATACAAGCAGGACATCCAAGCAGCCAGATTGGCACGATCTGTAAATCAAGGTTCAAAGGAGTTTGACAGAATGATTACGAGAGCGAAAAAAGCAAATCGGCTAAGGCGTAGAAATTCAATCCTTACGAACATGCTCCGTATCATGCGTGACAACGGCGCAAGCGAACGGTCACTAAAAAAAGCACTCCCCGGACTTGACGAGTTTGCCAAGTTCGCTAGCATTCCCGACGTTTTTCCAACTCCAAGCAAACCGCAAAATCCTCAATCCACCCTCACCCCCAGCGAAGAAAAACTGGGAGTGCTGCTCTCAGAGGTGAAACTGCAGGAAGTGCACTGGGTATGGGAAAAACGTCTTCCCCTTGGCAAAATTACCATCCTCGATGGAGACCCCGGCATGGGTAAGTCTCTGCTCGCAATAAGTGTTGCCGCCTGCGTCTCTACAGGCCATCCCATGCCGGATGGCACACCAAGCAAACAAGGAAACGTCATCGTGATCGCCCCTGAAGATGGCGCAGGTGATACGCTCAGACCTCGCCTGGAAGCCGCCGGAGGAGACCCCTCACACGTCCTCCTCCTCAACACAATCGCCGGTCTGGATGCAAAAAAGATGCACGTCAGCGACCGCCCCTTCTCTCTCGCCCAGAATTTGGAGGAACTAGAAAAGGAGATCAAGCGCACCAAGGCTACTCTTGTCATCCTGGACCCCCTCATGGCCGTGCTGGGACAGCGCATCGACTCCTCCCGCGACCAGGACATTCGCGAAGTCTTCACCCCCCTTGCCCAACTGGCCGAGCGTACCGGCTGCGCCATCCTGATTATCCGCCATCTCACGAAAGGCGCCTCTGTGAATGCTCTCTATCGCGGTGCTGGCTCCATCGGCATCATTGCCGCGGCACGCACCGGTTTACTCGTCGCCCCAGACCCTTACGACGAGCACCGACGCATCCTCGCCACCACAAAAAACAACCTGAGCAAGAAAGCCCGCTAATCTCAGCTTCCAGGTGGTGGAAAACGCATCTGGCATCCCCTACATCCAGTGGCTTGGCGAAAATCACGACACCACCTCAACTCTGCTGAATGGCGGCACAAATGTATCCATCGAGCGCCAGCAGATTCTCCAGGTCTTGCAAGACGCCTCAGGTCCCCTCGGCCCACAGGAGATTGCCGAGCTCACCGGCCAAAAGTATGCCTCCGTCCGCCTGATCCTCCACCGTATGCACGAAGCCAGGGAAATCACCCGGTGCTCCCGTGGAAAATATACCTCGCTCAATCACCCTTCGTCTCTTCAGCAGAGCATGGACAATGCTGCGAAAACAAGTGAAACAAGTGAAACAAGTGAAACAAGTGAAACAAGTGAAACAAGTGAAACAACTGAAACAAACATCACCGTTCCGCTGCTTCAATATGCTGGCTCCGTATAGCCGTCTCACGAAAAGGCTTCGGATAGTACGTAAAGGCAATAAAGGCCCTCCCTTCTCCACATCATCCACCCTCGCCCCTACGGAATCGCCTGACCTCCTATCGCTCTCCAGACAATCCATGAAACCGCATGACGTATAAAATAATGGTGAGTGTAGCAGCTTCCTGCTGGGGCCTGGGTGTCCCTGCTGTGCTGCACTCCCCAGGGGCAGACGTGTGCGCTCTCGGCAGCCTACCAAGGCAGCGGCGCAACAGTGAGGTGTGTCCGAAGTGTCTGAAGTGTCTGAAGTGTCTGAAGTCTCGCATGTTCGCCGATTTATCGGCTCCGGGGTGAGGCTATCCCGCAATGTATTTGGGCCTTGTGCCTGTCCGATCCGGTGGACTACAATCTTTTACAGTTGATTGATCCAGGTATCAGGAAAGGAGACCAACGATTATGGGGAGCACACGCGTGCAAGGAAAACCTTTGATGAGCTTCGTTCTGGTAGTAGTCGGCATAGGGGCACTCATAGCCAGTATCTCTATTGCCATCCCCCTCGTAGTGCGTTCGCACACGGCACATGCAGCACCGGCGGCATTAAACGCCTCAACGCAGCCATTTACGTTGACCAGTCCCGATTTTCACGATGGTGGGCCATTGCCTAAGAGCGCCGAGTTTAACGGGTTTGGCTGTACTGGCGGCAATATCGCTCCCGAACTCAACTGGGTTGGCGTTCCTAAGGGAACCCAGGGCTTCGCGTTTACCATAACGGATTATGATGCGCCCGTCACGGAAGGATTCCATCACTGGGTCGTCTATAACATCCCGAGTTCCGCGCGGGAGCTGGAAGGAAACCATCCCTTCAGCGAAGGCACAACCGACTTTGGAACCACCGGTTATAGTGGCCCATGCCCGCCGCCTGATGGGCAGCTTCACCACTATGTCTTCCGGCTCTACGCGCTTTCGACATCCCATATTTCAGGGAAAGCGCTGACATTTGATCAACTGCTGAAGGCCATCAATCCCTTCTTTATTGGGGCTGTAAGCATCGTTGGTACGTTTAAACGGACGAGCTAGAAGAGACCGTCGCAGGTTCCAGCGTCATCGAAATCCCACGGCGAGGTCGCAGTGTGATAATTGGCTCTGGTTCGATAGTCTGTCCGGGTACCAACCGAAGCCGGTACGTCTGAGCGATCATTGCCAGGATCAACTGCGCCTCCATCAGCGCGAAGGTGTTGCCGATACAGAGGCGAGGACCTCCTCCGAAGGGGAAGTAGGCGAAGTTTGGGCGACCGGCTGAGCGTTCCGGCGTAAATCGCTCGGGGTCGAACGCTTCGGGATTCTCCCAAAAGTCGGGGTGGCGGTGCGTCACATATTGCACAACGGCAACTTCAGTACCTGCGGGGACGCGATATCCTCGAATTTCGTCGTCTGCAACAGCGTGGCGCGACATACCCCACGCGGGAGGATAGAGACGCAAGGATTCTTCAATCACCATTTTCGTGTATGGCAGTTGTGCCAGGTCTGCAACAGTGGGTGTGCGGCCACTCAGCACACGCGCAAGTTCGTCATGCAATTTGCGCTCAACTTCTGGATGCTGGGCCAGCAGGTACCACGTCCATGTAAGGGTATTGGCCGTCGTTTCGTGACCGGCCAGGATCAGCGTCATCACTTCGTCATGCAGTTGCTTATCGCTCATGCCCTCACCCGTCTCCTCGTCACGGGCAAGCAAGAGCATCGAAAGCAGGTCCCCGGTATCGCCTCCCGACTGCCGGCGCTCCGCAATGATGTCGTATACCAATTTATCGAGAATGCGCTGCGCCTTCCGATACTGTCGATTTCGACGCGTAGGAAGACGCTCCATAAAGTCTAGTGTGAAATGAGAAACCCTATAGTTAAGGTAATCGAGCGCTACATACAGTGCATCGCGCACCACCTTGACTTCATCCCCGCTGATATCCGTGTTGAAGAGCGTTTGCCCAACAATCTGTAGCGTCAGGCGCGTCATCTCAGCCGAGACATCGAAAGCCTGACCGCTTCCGGCATAGGACTGCCAGTGTTCGAGCATAGAGGCGGTTGCATTCGTCATCGTTGTAGCAAAGCCCGCGATACGCTGCCGATGAAAGGCGGGCTGTGATAAACGTCGCTGCTTCAGCCAGATCTTTCCCTCACTCGTCAGCAACCCCTCTCCGAGCAGGGATTTAAATCTCTGATGGGCTATACCTTTGTGATAGTTCGTATTGTTGCGACGCAGAATATATTCAATATCATCAGGATGAAAGAACATGTACGCATAGATGGGGCCAAATGCACGAAAACGAACCACATCACCATACTGCTTGAAGGCGTTCATATAAAATCCAAGCTGATCTCGCTGGAGCTCTGGTAACGATCCAAAAATCAAACTGCTATCTCGCGTACTTGGAGGCGTTTTTAAGTGCGAATCCTTCTTTGTTTGTGTTGCTGTAGCCATAACTTCCTCCTCATAGGAACATCCTTTTCTTCTTTCTTCCACTATAAAGCATAGCTCGACTGTTGGAACTTTGCAACCTCCGGTAGATGTTGGAAGACCGGCGGATCAGTCAATGGTGTAGGGGACATGAGGAGGGAAATAATTAGCTTTGCTTCATGCTCTGATTCAAGGCAAAGGGCCAGCGCCAGATCAGCATAATAACTAACACGAAAAGGAAAGTCACAAGCGCAAACGTGAAAAAGGCACTTGCTGATGTACCACGAGATCGATCTACAAAGAGCCAGCGCAACGCGAGCGCAACCGGCCAGGAGAGCGCCCACGAGAGAATCGTACGCTTCGCCATAGCACCGGGATCACTCGTGATATCGGAGCGATACGCGCCTACAAAAGGAGCCACAATAAACCAGCCGATGGCGAAGGGAGCGGCAACAAGGAGTATCTCTGGTATAGCCGATAACCCCGTCGGTTCGTTATGCGTGCCACGTCCAATCGCAGCAAAGGCAAGAAAGACCACTATATCGCCAAATATCAGCTTGCCCGTAAGCGAACCATTCGACTTTGCAGGTTTCCCCTGCGTCTCATTCAATCTCTTTGTGCTAGTGACCCTCTGTGTAATTTTAGGCATGCGTCGGTACTCCTAGAGTTCCCTTTTCTCATTGCTCTCATGCTGTTCTCGCACCAACTCCTCAACGGCAGCAAGTTCGGTGCGCACACTGCGAATACGAAACGTCAGAAACGCTAAATAAGCGAACAACCCAACCCACGCAATAATATAGGCCGCGACAAGATAGCTAACGCCTTGCATATATCTATCCTCTTTCACTCAACGCTTGCACGCAGGCGCTGGGCCAGCGTTTGCATCTTCTGCAATTGATACAGTTGCACCATTAGAAAACAGTAAAGTAGTGTGAAGCTGGTAAGCGAAACCATCAAAGTCAACACAACCGCAGGCGGCAGTGCTCCAGCTACACCTATTTGAGCCGGCGGATGCAGCGTACGCCACCAGTTCACCGCCTCGTAAATAATCGGCACATCAACAACCCCAATAATTGCCAGCACCGCCGCGCTGCGTGCAGCACTTGGAGTACGCCCCATGTAGCTGAGAAGCATCAGATAACCGATGTACATAAACCACAGGATCAACGTCGTCGTCAACTTCGGATCCCACGTCCACCATGTTCCCCATATCGTTTTGCCCCAAATCGAACCTAAAATGATGGCTATAGTGAGAAAGACAGCTCCCACCTCTGCCGAAGCACGCGCCAACCAATCCCAACGCTCATCCTTCTTCCAAAGATAACCAATACCCGCAACCGTCAAGACAACAAACGCTAGCATACCAATCCATGCCATCGGAACATGAAAATAGAAGATGCGCTGGGCGTTGCCCTGTACAGCATCCGTCGGCGCATAGATGAAGATCATCCAGATAGAGACCATCATGCCGACCAGCGAAAGTGCGCCTAGGACGAGGGAGACGATTGGGAGGTTATTAGTACGTCTCGTCTTCCCAATAGTGGTGTCTTGCGGCTCTATGCCTACTTTTCGATTTACTACTGCCATAAAATTAGTCCTCAATGACATATTCAAACAAGAGCAGCGAAATGCTCAAAAATATTATATCAAAGGCAGCTATCAAACCTAACCATGGTGGCTCGTTGGCACCCGGCACCATTAAGGAACCGGTGGCGCGCACCGCTCCAATCACGATGGGTACGATCAATGGAAATACCAGGATCGGTAACAATATTTCTCTTGCACGCGTAGCTGCAGCCATTGCCGAAAATAATGTACCAATCGTGGCAACCCCTAATGTGCCGAGCAGTACAATCGGTACCAGTGTGCCTGTAAAGAGCGGCACGTTGAACAGCGCTGCGAAAATCGGCAGCGCTACAATTTCTACCACTCCGATAAATAGCATATTGCCGAGCAGTTTTGCAAGATAAATAGCCTTGCGATCTACCGGGCAGAGCAGCAAGCGATCCATTGAACTCTTTTCTCGCTCTGCGACAATCGTACGACCCAGTCCTAATAAGCTAGCGAAGATGAACGCTACCCACAATGCTCCGGGGGCAACGGCAGCTATATCATCTACGCGCAAGTCAAAGGCAAAATTGAAGATTACCAGCACGAGCACAGCAAATAATCCCATACCGGTCCACATTTGCTTGCTGCGTAGTTCGCAGCGTATATCCTTCCAAAGGATTGCACTGACTTGTTCGAGAAACGTCATCTCAGTACCTTTTATCTAAAACGGCATCCTGATGAATTATACGCCCTCCACTCAAGTTGACAATCCGATTGCTCAATTTCTGTGCAAGCTCAAGGTGATGGGTTGTGAAAAGTGTTGTGCCGACCGATGCTGTATGTTCGTCCAACAACGTCTCTAACAGGATGTTCCCATCCTCGTCCAGGCCGGTATCCGGCTCATCGAGCAAGAGAATTTGGGGAGAATGTAGCAATGCGCGTGCCAACGAGAGGCGCTGCGCCTGACCACGTGAGAGCGCGCTGACTCGCTCTTGTGCGCGCCGTGCCAACCCAACCCGGTTGAGAAGCTCACTAGCACGCTGCTGTAGATTTTTCACTGTGTACATACGGCCAAAGAAGAGCAGGTTCTCCATAGCCGTCAGTTCTTCATAAAGGTAGGGTTGGTGGGCCAGAAATCCCACAAGGTGGCGTACCTGCTGGCCATCCCGCACAATATCTAATCCATTGATACAGGCTGTTCCAGCGGTGGGTTTGGTTAATCCGGCCAAAATACGCAAAAGGGTGGTTTTGCCAGCGCCATTAGCTCCCAGCATTGCCACCCGTTCGCCTTGTGCGAGGCTGAGATCAACGCCTCGCAGAATGGGTTTCAGACCGAAGGTTTTTTTAAGTCCTCTTATCTCCACAGATGGAGTGTTCAAGATACACCCCGATGCCGATTTGAAAGCGCAGGGGAATGCCCCTGCACTCTCGAACTTACATCATTCCGCCCATGCCACCCATGCCACCCATACCGCCCATACCACCCGGCATGCCAGCGGCAGCTCCCTCTTCATCAGGAGCATCGGTAATGAGCGCATCAGTGGACAGGAACATACCGGCAATACTGGCAGCATTCTGCAAAGCAGAGCGCGTGACCTTGACAGGATCAATGATACCTGCCTCGAACATATCCACGTACTCGCCCTTCAAAGCATCGAAGCCATGCCCACGTGGGCTTCGGCGTACCTCGGAAACGGTGACCGCACCATCGCTGCCCGCGTTGAAAGCAATCTGGCGAAGAGGCTCTTCCAGAGCACGACGCAGGATGTTGACACCCGTCTGTTCGTCGCCTGCTGCTACCTGCACCTTATCGAGGACGGGGATCGCATGCACCAGCACCGAACCACCGCCTGCTACAATGCCTTCCTCGATGGCAGCACGGGTAGCGGAAAGGGCATCTTCAACGCGATGTTTCTTCTCTTTCAGTTCTACTTCGGTAGCCGCGCCAACCTTAATCACGCCGACGCCGCCAGCGAGCTTTGCCAGGCGCTCCTGAAGCTTCTCACGGTCGTAATCGCTCGTGGTTTCATTGATCAGAGCGCGAAGCTGGCGCACGCGAGCCTGGATAGCTTCCGATTTGCCAGCGCCCTCTACGATTGTCGTGGTGTCTTTATTGATGTTGACTGTGCGCGCGCGGCCAAGATCACGCAGCGTTGTATTCTCCAGCTTCAGGCCGGCCTTCTCGGTAATGACCTTGCCGCCGGTGAGAATGGCAATATCCTCCAGCATTGCCTCGCGGCGATCACCAAAGCCAGGAGCCTTCACCGCCACGACGTTAAACGTACCACGCAGTTTGTTGACTACCAGGGTTGCCAGTGCCTCACCGTCTACATCCTCGGCAATAATTACTAGTTCTTTGCTGCCCGTCTGTATGACGCGCTCCAAAATGGGCAATAGATCAGCAATGGCACTGATCTTCTTGTCTGTAATCAGGATGTGAGGGTTTGACAGTACAGCTTCCATACGGTCCATATTAGTCGCCATATATGCAGAGATATAGCCACGGTCAAATTGCATGCCTTCGGTGTACTCTTTTTCCATTGCGAGGCCACGGCCCTCTTCAACGGTGATCACGCCGTCTTTGCCAACTTTGTCCATCACTTCGGCAATCAATCCGCCAATTTCAGGATCGGCTGCTGAGATCGAGGCAACCTGAGCAATCTGCTCCTGCGTCTCGACCGGCTTGCTCATCGACTTGACCTCATCAATGACGGCCTCAACGCCTTTTTCCAAACCCTTGCGCAGGATCATCGGGTTTGCGCCTGCCGCCAGGTTCTTCAGTCCTTCGGTAATAATCGCCTGTGCCAGCACGGTTGCAGTTGTGGTGCCATCACCGGCCACATCGTTAGTCTTGGTCGCAACCTCTTTCAGCAACTGCGCTCCCATGTTCTCAAAAGGATCAGGCAGATCGATGTCACGCGCGATGGTGACACCATCATTGGTGATGGTTGGTGCGCCAAACTTTTTATCCAGCACTACGTTGCGGCCCTTTGGCCCAATCGTTACCTTCACTGCATCAGCTAGCGCATCCATACCTTTTTTAAGTGAATGACGTGCATTCTCATCAAATTGCAGTCTCTTTGCCACGAAACATACTCCTCTTTACATTATCGCTTCCGCGTTTGAAGTAGTGATATGACGCGAAAACGATCAGTAGGGCACGATACTTGGACCAGCCCTTTCATTACTCAACAATACTCACAATGTCGCTTTCGCGCAGGATCAAATACTCTTCATCATCAAATTTGACCTCGGTACCTGCATACTTAGCAAAAAGCACCCTTTGTCCGACAGTTACCTCCAGCGATGTGCGTTTGCCATTGTCCAATACCTTACCGGGGCCAACAGCCAGGATTTCACCTTCCTGTGGCTTCTCTTTCGCGGTATCCGGCAGCACAATGCCGCTTTTGGTAACAGTTTCACGAGATAAAGGTTTTACTAACATACGGTCACCCAGCGGCTAAATCTTTACGCTCACTGTTGACATACGCCTGTTCCTCCCAAATTGTTTTATTTTTAGCACTCTCATCATAAGAGTGCGAACCTCCTACATCATACATCATAGAAAGCGCCATCGCAAGAGGATGTTAACGCCCTCAAATATTCGAAGTTTGATCGGCCCGTTGAGATCAGTTTGCAGTCAGATGGACATATAGCTCTTGTCTTAGTACGAGATGAAGGACCAGGCCTATCGGAGATAGAACAGCAACGCATCTGGGAACGCTTTTACCGTGCAAAGGGTATCGAAGTACAAAGCGGCACCGGCATCGACCTACATATCTGCAAAACCATCATCGAATACCATCAGGGCCAGGTAGGAGTCCAAAGCGTCCCCGGACAGGGTTCTACCTTCTGGTTTACACTGCCAATAGCGGCGTAGGAGCATCATGCTGCTTAACCATTAGATACGAAGAAGAGGTGAAAGCCTCTTCTTCCATCAAGGCAATCTTACTCAGTTCTTCTTTTCATCACTAGCTGCCGCCATAAGATACTGCTTAGCCTCCTCGCAGTTCGTGCAGTGAACAATTGACGATCAAGTTTTGTAGCACGACAGGGTCTTTTATGACATCAGTTTGTTTCTTAGCGAGAGGTGCAATTGCTGGGAAATGCGTCTCTATAAAACTGACAAGTGTCAGACGTAGGGCTTGAATTCCCTGCTGAAGGCCTTGTTCGCGTCCCTCCTCAAGTCCTTCCTGCAAGATCTCCTGATATGCCCATGACTCTTTTAGTATGTCCTGGAACACAGCAAACCTCCTCTTCAAGAGGTCATCCCAAGGTTTTGCCATATCGCAAAGCCCTCCTACGTATCCATTCTGCGAGAAGTGTAACACATCGGAAACCGCTTGTTGAGTGGCTTTGGGCATCAGTGTCTTGCACGAGCAGAACTATAAATTACCCTTTTGTCTCCCGCGTCTGATGATTTGATTAGAGTGTGGTACAATAGCACAGACATTTACATGAGATACTTTCAAAATGAAGCTTCGGGGCGTCATTGAGCGCTCCTACATTATCAGGGAAAATGTGATGTTGGAACATAGGGATCTCAAAGATTTATTGGCAGGGCTTAACGAGCCACAGCAAAGGGCGGTTACCACCACCGAAGGCCCGGTACTTATACTGGCTGGACCGGGGAGCGGTAAGACACGCGTCATCACCCATCGCATCGCCTATCTCGTGCAGCACGAGCATATCTCCCCTTGGCGTATTTTAGCGGTAACGTTCACAAATAAGGCCGCGAAGGAGATGCGCGAGCGGTTGGAGAAGCTGGTAGGCGTCAACGAGTCTAAGGAAATGACGATTGGCACGTTTCATGCCATTGCTGCCCGTGTATTGCGCGTTGAAGCAGACCATCTCGCGCCCCTTGGCCTCAATAAATCCTTTGTGATCTTCGATACCGACGATCAGACTTCTCTGATCAAGCAAGCCATCAAGAATCTCAATCTTGATGAGAAACAGTACCGACCGATAACGATCCAGGGAATGATCTCGCGTGCTAAAAATGACCTGCTTGGGCCTGACCAGATGGCCGAGCAGGCAGCAAAATATCTTGAGGAAGTAGCGGCACGTGTCTATAAACAATACCAGAAGCTCTTGCGTGCCAATAATGGGGTTGATTTCGACGACTTGTTGATGCTGACAGAACAGCTTTGGAGGCGCGAGCCGGATGTGCTGCGAAAGTACCAGATGCGCTGGCACTATATCCATGTCGACGAGTTTCAGGACTGCAACCTTCCACAATACAAATTGATACGCTTGCTCGGATATGGCACAGACGACAGGCACGAGGGTTTGGGAAATGTGTGCGTTGTGGGCGATGACGATCAAATGATTTACACGTGGCGTGGAGCCAGCGCTGAGAATGTGCTGCGCTTTGAGCACGATTTTCCGCGTACTAAAATCATCATGCTGGAACAGAACTACCGCTCGACACAGACTATTCTGGATGCTGCTCAGAACGTCGTGCAGCGCAATCGACTGCGCAAAGACAAGCGATTGTGGACGGCGCTGGGGACAGGCGAGAAGATTATACTGCACGAGGCTTACAACGAGGAAGAGGAAGGTCTGTTTACGGCCCGCGAGATTAATCGCCTGCTTGCACGTGGGGATATCGAGAGGCGTGGTGATGTGGCGGTCATGTATCGCACGAATGCACAGTCACGCGCACTGGAAGAGCAGTTCCTGCGGTCAAACATTCCTTACAAGGTTATTGGCAGTCGCAAGTTCTATGAGCGAAAAGAAGTTAAAGATATGTTGGCGTATTTGAGATTGCTGGCAAATCCTTATGATGAATTGAGCTTGCAGCGCATTATTAATGTGCCGAACAGGAAGATTGGGCCGAAGACGATTGGGGAGTTGCGGCAGTGGGCTAGCGAACGGCATGTCTCGGTTTACGATGCCATCCGGCAGATTGAGCAGCATCCTACGTTGGGTAAGGCGGCGAAAACGGCGCTGGGGGGCTTCGCGGAATTGATGAACGATCTCATGAATTCGATGGATGAGTTGCAGTTGCCGGAATTGCTGGATCGGATCGCAGAACGCAGTGGGTATGGACCTGAACTGCGCGAAACGCCTGAAGGTGAGGAGCGCTGGAGCAACGTTCTGGAACTACGGCGCGTGGCTGAAGATTACTCGGAGATCGAGACGCGTACGGCGCTTGAGCTGTTTCTGGAAAATGTGGCGCTGGTTGGTGGTGCGGATACTTCCCAGACAAGCGAAAATGGGACCTTGATTAAGGAAGAGAATAGTGATGCGGTGACGTTGATTACGCTGCACGCGGCGAAGGGACTGGAATATCCGGTCGTTTTTATTGTGGGAATGGATGAGGGGTCGCTGCCACATGCTCGCTCGGTTGATAAGCCGGATCAGTTGGAGGAGGAACGGCGTTTGGCTTATGTTGGCTTTACTCGCGCTATGCGCCGTTTGTATTTGGTGCGGGCGTATCGACGCTCGTTCTTTGGGGAGAGTCATTCTACGGAGCCGTCGCGTTTCCTTGAGGATATTCCGCGGAGGCTGATTACGAGCACTGGATCGGGTGGGCCGCATGAGTCGGGTGGGCTGCGCTCGAAGGTGAATCGTCACAATAGTTGGGATGATGAGTATAATCAGGATACGTATTCGTCTGGTGATACGGGGCGGGTCTTTGGCAGCGGTAGGCCGGGGACGAGTAGTTCACCTCAGTGGTCGCCTCGTCCATCAGTGCCCTCTTCACCGACTGTGCCGCCCTTCTCGTCACAGGGGAGCAAAGGTAATCTCACACCTCCACTGTCATCGTCGTCGAAAAAGCCGCTTCCTCCTCCGGCACCTGTTCCTCCAAAGACGCAGCAGTATAAGCCGGGCGATCGGGTGCGACATGATAAGTTCGGCGAGGGCATTATTTTGAAGAGTGAGATGGAGCAGGGTACTGAGTTTGTGGAGGTGCAGTTTCAGGGGAAGCATGGGAAGAAACGTCTCAGTATGGATTTCGCGCGGTTAGAGAAGTTATAAAACTTCCCGTCGTCACTATTTCTGTACTTCTTGTCAGCGCGGGCGACTTGCCTGACATCCACTCATAACTCAGTCAAGTGACTGATGTGGCTCAGTGAGAAATCACTCCTTTGAGAGCCAAAGCTGCATCTGAACCGGTGCCGATTTTCTCGCCTCGGATTTATGAGTGGATGTCAACGGGACTTGTCCATTGAGGTTTGAGCACGGCGCAATCCTCTCGTGAACTGCTGTTGCTACTGTGAGGTCTGAAAGTGAAGCAATGTGCAGAGCTATACCCCTGCATCTCTTGGTATCGTCGTAGCTATATGGTATAGTTAAGAAGCAGATGAAGAACTGGAACTACACAAGAAACATATGGAGCTAGCTATGGCGACCGAAGTACGGGTGAAAACCGTTGTTTTACCGGGCGGGAAGATCGAAATTAGCACCCCGGAACTTATTCCAGGACAACAGGCCACAGTTGTTGTCACCGTCGAAGATGATGAGTCCGTTAAGTTTCCCCACGTTATTGATATTCTCGGGCCATTGCCTGGTCATCAGCTCTTTCAAAATGCTGAGGAAGTAGATGCTTATCTCCACGAGGAGCGTGATGCTTGGGATCGCTAGTATTACCTTCAAGCGGTAGGGTCTACCTCGATGCAAATTGTTTCATCTATAGCATCGAGCGAATTGACCCGTATCGAGGTATGCTTGATACACTCTGGCGGGCTGTAAGCGCTGGACAGTTTACGGTTGTCACGAGTGAATTGACCTTGCTTGAAGTTTTGGTGAAGCCGCTAAAGGTAGGCGATACCACCGCTGTTGCGACATTCCGCACGGTATTGCAACGTTCTCCTGATGTGCATATGTTGCCAATTACGCAAAGCATATTAGAAGAGGCGGCAAATCTAAGAGCAACAATGAGTTTTAAGACACCGGACGCTCTGCATGCTGCGACCGCACTATCGCAAGAGTGCGAACTTTTCGTGACGAACGATGGCGCTTTCCGGCGAATCTCTCATCTCACTGTGGCAGTGCTTAGCGAAAATGTCTAATGCGCACAATTGCGACCTACTCCGCTTGCCTCTTCGCTGTGTCGAGTTAAATACAATAGTTTCACCAAAAGCGGAGGTGAATCTCTTTTTTATGAGGAATGCGCGCTCTTGTAGTATGTTGTACCATAAAGTACCATGGTGAAAGTATAGGCTGTGCCTTTGCCCCTAAAGGGTGTATGGCTTGCGTTGTTTTGTTCAGCAAGGTGTATTTTCCTTTCTTTCTTTATGTGGAGAAAGATCAGATTTGGGGAGGCATATCTCATGATTTCGGTACGTCGTGCATTCGTCTTTCTGCTGCTTTGCCTGGCGAGTGCGCTCTTGATTACCAGTTGCTCGCTGCCGTGGCAGCATACGAGCGCGGCTTCTGCCAGTAGCGCGGGACCAAAACCGACGGTGCAGCAGTTGATCGCTACTGTACAGAAAAACTTCCGTTCGGTCAGGTCGTTTCATGTGGTGATGCAGACGCAGAATTTAGGCAGTGCGACATTGAGCCAGGTGCAGATCCGCAGCGCGAACGGCGATATCATTATGCCAGATAAGATCAAGGCGCAGGCGAATGTTGTGCTTTCGGGGCAGACGGTGATTGTGAACCTGATTAGTATCGGCGATACGCAGTATATTACGGACCCGATTACGGGGCAGTGGCGCACGATTAAAGGGGTGCTTGATCCTCGCACCCTGACAAATCCTGACACCGGCATTATTTCGTTGGTCGGGAAACTGCAGAATTTGACCGGGCCGACCGATGATGTGGTCGGGGGCGTGCCGTGCTGGCGGATTTCGGGTCAGCTTGATGCGAAATATATTGCGTTTTTCACTGGTGGAGGCGTTCCGGCGGGTACGATGTTGCAGACAAGTGGCTGCGTTGGGAAGGCCGATGGACTACCCTATCAACTGAGTGTGACGGGTCAGGCGGCTCCCGGTGATACGCCGCAGACGGTGCGCTCGTTTAACGTTTCCAATTACAATGAACAGGTGAGTATTACGGCTCCGCAAGTGCCATAAATGCCTGGCGACCGCAAGGGATCGCCACTACATTTCCCCATTATGTGAAGGTGGTTAGAGCACTAGGGATAGTTTGGTTTTGTTAAGGGCAGATAGCGCGCCCTTGAATATATTCGATTGAGGTTTCTGTATGGCGGGCACTCGTAACGGGTGCCTATGCAAGTTATTCATATCTATTCATCATTTTTGTATTATCCGTCTTTTATTTGTCGCGGAGGGTAGATTGTACACATTGGAAGACGACCAGGATACATCCGCACGCCTGCGTAAACGTGATTTTGCATCTGCGCCGGAGCCGGGGCAGTTCGCACAGCCACCGGCATTTTCTCTCGACCCAGGAGATGATGGGATGACGCCAACGCAAGGGCAGGAAGTCCCCCAGACTTCCCGACCGCAAGGGATTGCCCCTACATTTCTTGCACAGCGATTTTCGCCACAACAAATAACAAGCTCGTTAAAGAAGCTGACGACGCCGAGCCGGGCAAATACAGCGGTCACCGCTAGCGGGAAGCGTGCGGCGGTTGCGGCGCTGACGATTGCCTGTATCGGCGTCTTTTTCACGGCGCTTGACCAGACGGTGGTGGTGACGGCGCTGCCACAGATTATTACCGATCTGCAAATACCGTTCACGCAGCTTGACCACGCGGCATGGATCATCAGCGCATATCTACTGGGCTTTATCATTGCGATGCCGCTGATGGGGCGCGTCTCGGATATCTATGGGCGACGACGCATCTTTTTGCTGTGCTTGAGCATCTTTGGGGTTGGTTCGATCTTCTGCGGCCTGGCTCCGCTGCTTGGGCAAACGTGGGATCTCGGGTTTTTGAGCGCGCTGCATATCGATACGTCCTCGCCGGGCTTGATCTGGTTGATTGCGGCGCGTTTCATCCAGGCGATCGGCGGTGGCGCGGTCGTGCCGGTGGCGATGGCGATTGTGAGTGATTTCTATGGGCTGGGACGGCGCGCTCTGGCGCTGGGGATTATCGGCGCGGTGACGGAGGCGGGCGGCGTGTGCGGCCCATTGTATGGCGCGCTGATCGTGCAGCATTTCGGCTGGCAGGTTATTTTCTACCTGAATGTTCCGATTGTGCTTGGACTGATGATCGCGGCGTGGTTCTTTATTCCCAAAGGCACGCACCTGCGCGAGGGCATTGATTGGATTGGGGCAATTCTGCTCGGCCTGGCCCTGACGTGTCTGAGCCTTGGGTTGGCGCAGCAGGGAACCGACCTTGGCCCTCCAACTCCCAACAGTCCAACGGCGCAAAATAATCCGCTTTCATTGGCCCTGGCGTTCGTCTTCTTGATTGCTTTCGTGCTGGTTGAACGCAGAGTGCGCTGGCCTGTGATTGACCTCTCACTCTTTAAGCGCCTGCATTTCAGCGCGACGTCGATTGTGAGCCTGCTGGTGGGCGCGGCGCTGATCATCGCGATGGCGGATATTCCGATCTTTGTGGATACCGTGCTGCAGCGTTCGGTGCTGGATAGCGGGCTTGCACTGCTACGCATGACGGCGCTGATCCCGATTGGTGCGTTGCTGGGCGGCTGGTTATGTAGTCGCATTTCGTGTCGCTTTACGGCGGTGCTTGGGCTGATCTTTACGGCGGCGGGTTTCTATCTGATGAGCCGCTGGCCCGTGAACGTGAATTGGAACCAGATTACGATCAGTACGGTGACGGCTGGCCTGGGCTTCGGCCTGGTGATTGCTCCTATCGGGACGACGGCAATTAATGCAGTAAGAGCTAGACAGGCTGGTATGGGTTCGGCGATTGTGACTTCCTTGCGTATGGTTGGCATGATGCTGGGTTTGGCGGCGCTGACGTCGTGGGCGTTGAGTTACTTTAAGCAATTGGCCTCACAGTATCGCTCGCTTCCGGCATCGGCATCGGCGGCCCAGTTTGCACAGTGGTCGCAGGGATATGCACATCACCTGATTCTGGCGGGCCATACGGTGTATAGCGCGGTCTTCTTTCTGTCGATGGTGCTGTGCCTGATTGCTATTGTGCCTGCTATTTTCCTGTGGGGCAGCAAATTGCCGACCGGAGAGGATGCTGAGGCGGACGGTCGAGATGTTTCGGAGGATGATACGGCTCCTATTGTGTCGCCCGACGCTGTTGAAGAGGATGCAGGACACCAGGCAAGCGAGGCCCCACTTCCACCTCCAGCCGCCCCTGCCTCTACAACAGGTGCTCCAGATTCCATTGATCCGACTGAGTTGGATACTGGGTCTATTCCAAGTTCTGTGCCATTGGCGGATACGACCGGTCAGGCACAAGGCACTGTCCCTGCATTTTTGGCAGCAGATGCTATTCTGGATGATACGAGCCTGGCACCCCCGCCTGTTCCACCGACATTTGATAGTGGTGATGGTGGAGGTCGGAGTGGGAAGAGTCCGAGGGATAGGCGACGCCTGGTGATTGCGATTATCGGGATCGCGATTGTACTGATGTTGGTGCTGGCGGGGGTGTTCGCGGCCCTTCTTTGGCAATCACCGAGTTCTAATAGTCAGACACATACGGGAGTGCCGGGGGCAGGTGCGACGGATACGCCGACGGCGACTCCTATCGCAGGGCCACGGATGATCCAGCTTGCGTTGGATGCTGGTGCGCTGACTTCGCTCTTTGTCTCACAGCTTGGGCTTCAGCAGGGGACGCTGACGGATATGAGGGTGGTACCAGTGCCGAATGATGGGCTGGTGCTGAGTTTGAACCTGCACATCGATGCAAATGGCATTCATCGCGTGCTGCCGATCGAAATTGATGGGACGCTTGGCGTTGACAGCCAGCAGAATATCCAGTTGCACGTGCTCCATCTGAAACGTGATGGGATCGATGCTGGTCCGACTGCGGCGGCGAATATGCAGTCGGCGCTGAATTCACTCTTGCTGACTTCGCTGATGCCTTCCTTGCGCGGTCAGTTGAAGAATGTGAAGTTTGTTTCTGTGCATACCAGTAGTTCGATTGGATGTGCCGGTGGTGCGGAGATGCTGGTGCTGCTGATCCAGGCTCCGCCGATCCAGGGGATTGCTGCGCAGCCGACGCCGACGGCATTTTGTTTTAAGGGTCCGATCGATATCAATAAGCTGCTGCCGCAGTAATAGAGGAGGATGAAACGATGAGATACAGATGGTATAGGGTACCCGCAAAGGGCACCCCTACAGTACAGGTACTACCTTTCGATCCTGCTGATGCGGCCTTCATCGCCCCCCAGGCGCGGCTGCGTAAACACGAGGGTGTTGTTGCAGGGTCGCATTTCAAGCTGGGGGGATTCCTGCTGCTGGCGGCGGTTCTGCTGGTGATGCAGTGTATGATGCCGGTAGGGGCGATTGGTACGGCGCGGGCGCAGCAGGCGGGGGCTTCGCGCATGCAACGAGCGCAAAGTACGACGTCGGTGAATGCGACGATTTATCTGGCGACGGATTACCTTGCGTCGATGTTTCAAAGTCATATCGCGGCGGATGTGCCGGGTACGTTCAATGCTGATATTATGCAGATGGTGAGCAGGTTGCCGAAGCAGGATCAGGGCTGGGCGCTGACGATGGCGGAGACGATTCTTCAGCCATCGGCGACGCTGGAGGGCCTGACGCCGCAGGCGGGGGGATTGGATATGGCGTTGCGCCTGAGCCTCTATCCGGGCGATCCGAAGCCGATCGATTCTGATACGTTGATTAGCTTCGGTGTGCTGGATTCGTCGACGGTGCAGGTGAGCGCGCAGCCTGTGAATGGGAGTCCGGAGATTGTGAGCCCTGGTCCGTTGTCAACGTTCCAGATTCCGATTGGGCAACTGAATACAATTAAGAGTACGCCTGGCTGTGGAAGTTCGGCGCTGGCGTTGAATATGCAGTTTCCGGTGGCGCTCGGGTCGGCGCAGGGGCAGGTTCAGCGTCAGTATTTGACGGCGAATGTGGGGGATGCGTGGAATGAGGCACATTCGAGAGCGGTGGCGGGACGATCTGAGGGGACGAGTGTTGCGGCGAGTGCGCCCAATGCATTTATTGAGATTCCGGCTTCGTCGCTGGCGGCGATGGGGAGCAGTATTGGGAGTATGCCGGTGGGCAATGGGATGACGGCGCAGAATATTCGGCTTGGTGTGAGCGGGAGTGATTTGACGATTACGTCGGATATCTATTGGAGTGGTATTGGGCTTGGAACGGCGGTGACGACGGTGGCTCCGATGGCTTCACATGGGAATATTGTGGTGCATGTGATCAGTACGTCGTTTACGCTGTTGTGGATGACGTTTCCGATGAATAGTTATAATGCTCAGATTGAGCAGACGCTGAATGCGAAGTTAGGCAATGCGCTGGCGGGGAAGTTCGCTGTGTCGGCGGCGGGTATTGGGCCGATGCAGGGGTTGCCGTGTGTGGCTGGTAATAGTTTGGTGCTGGTGGGGTCGGCGAATATTGGGGGGTGATCTGGGTAGCGTAATCGTGCTACTTCAAATGTGAGATAGGGCATCCTTCGGGGTGCTCTGATTTTTTTGTTGTGTTTTCGCTGCCCGCTTCCTATTTTGCCTATTGCTTTTTAGGACATCTTCCTCTAGTGTGCATGCATTAATTTCATAGGTTTGTCCATTGAAGGGAGATGTGCCTAGATATGCCTACTCTTGAAAAAAGGAGCGACACGGTTGTGTCCTTTCCCCAAAAATTGGAATACCATGCGACGGTGCATGATTTGCCGAGTGAGGAACGTCCACGCGAGCGGCTGCGAAACTATGGGGCGCAGGCGCTTTCAAATGCTGAGCTGCTGGCGATTATTCTACGGACGGGGACGACGCGCGATAATGTGCTTGAATTGGCTGGTAAGCTGCTGGCGAAGTATGGCGGTTTGAGTGGGTTGATGCGGGCCGAGTTCGGCGAATTTTGTAATGAGTACGGTCTGGGTGAGGCGAAGGCGTCGCAACTGAAGGCGGCGCTGGAGATAGGTAGGCGGCTTGGGATGATGCAGGCGGATGAGAAGTATCAGATTAAGTCGCCGGCGGATGCGGCGAATCTGGTGATGATGGAGATGACGTATTTGGATCATGAGCAGATGCGGATTCTGATTCTGGATACGAAGAATCAAGTGGTGGAGAATATTAGCCGGTATCGGGGGACGGTGAATAGTTCGGTGCTGCGTGCGGCTGAGGTGTTCCGTCCGGCGATTACGCGCAATTGTCCGGGGGTGATTATTTGTCATAATCATCCGAGTGGGGATCCGACACCGTCGCCGGAGGATGTTGCGGTGACGGAGCAGTTGGTGCAGGCGGGGAAGGTGCTTGATATTGAGTTGGTGGATCATTTGGTGATTGGGAATCATCGGTTTGTGAGTTTGAAGGAGCGGTTGAGATGGTGAGGGAGGAGATGAGGTGTATGGTTGAGGTGGAGCAGATGGCTGGTTGTGTGAGTGGGAGGGGAGAGGATGGGGCTGGCTGAGCCGGAGAGGGGTGGGACGATCCAGGGCCAGTGGGCGGGGACGGTGCGGCCCATGCGATGTTCTTGTTCGTCGTGGAGGAGGAATTGGCGGGATGCGGTGTGGTGGTCGACGATGGTGACGTTGTGTTGCGCGAAGGAGGAGAGGACGGCGATGTTGAGTTCGACGAGGGCGCGGTCTTTCCAGAGGGTGCGGTCTGAGCGGGTGTCGAGGCCGATTTTTTGTGCGATGAGGGGGAGGAGGTTGTAACGGTTGGTGTCGGCGAGGTTGCGTGCGCCGATTTCGGTGCCCATGTACCAACCATTGAAGGGGGCGGCGGTGTAGGAGATGCCGCCGATTTCGAGGCACATGTTGGAGATGATGGGGAGGGCGTGCCATTTGAGGCCAAGCTCTGCGAACCAGTCGTAGTGTGGGCGGGAAGTCTGGGGGACTTCCTGGGTTAAGGGTACTTCGAGGATGGCGCCGGGTGGGAGTTCAAAGAGTTTCGGTGATTGGTGGGGCATGGAGATGACGAGGGGGAGGATGCCGAAAGGGGTGCCTGCTGCTGCGTGCCAGCCGAGGTGCTGGATGCGTTCGGTGAGTTCGTGGGGATCGCCAATGACCCTGCCATCACTTTGACGATAGCCGGCGTAGCGGATGAGCTGGGGGAACCCTGTCTGGGGGACAGGTAACCAGATGCGAATGCCTAGTTGAGCGGGTGCTTGTGGGGCGAAGATGGTGATGGTTGAGCGGATCTTGCCGCCGCTGGTGGCGAAGCGGAGGTGTTCGACGAGGGCTGCGAAGATGTCTTCGGCGGTGTGGAGGTGGCGCATGTCACGGACGATGAGGGATTTCCAGTGGAGGCGACCGATGCAGCGTGTGTTGTTGCGCCAGGCGACTTGTGCGCCGTAGGCGAGTTCGTCATAGGTGTGCGAGTAGGTGCCGGTTTGGGCGATTTCGGCTTCGACCTGGGTGAAGCGCCAGGGGTAGGTGTTGAGTCAGCCCATTTCATGATGGAAGAGGCGCAGGTAGGCTTCGGCTTCGAGGAGCAGCTCTTGAGGGTCGTCGATGGGGCGATGATGGTGGGTGTGGGCGGTGCCCGCAAGCTGTGTTGGTCGAGATGACATAGATTGATGCTCTTTCTAGTGTTGCTGTATGGTTCCACTAAAGGAAACGCTGCTCGGTCGTGTTGGTAACGCCTGTAGTACCGTTATTTCAGGCGATGTGTATGTCACGTGGGGGAGTGTCCTGGGAGATGCAGCGGTGAATTGGGTGGTTTCGGCTCACATCGCTCAGAATGACAGGGGGTCAGAGCAGTTCGGCGATTTTGGCGAGGAGTTCGTCGATGTCGAAGGGTTTGGCGAGGAAGGCGTCGGCTCCAACGGCTTTGACGGAGTGTTGGGCGTTGGGGTGCGCTGAGATCATGAGGATGGGGATGTGGCGGGTGGTTTCCTGGCTCTTGAGTTTTTGGCAGATGAGGCGTCCGTCTTTGCCGGAGAGGAGGACGTCGAGGATGATCATGTCGGGTAGGTCGCCGTTGGTGTCGTGCAGATTTTCGGCGTATTCGGCCTTTTCAGTCGTGGTGACTTGGTAGTCGGCGTCTTCGAGGGTCAATTGGAGTGCGTCGAGGATGTCGGGGTCGTCATCGACGACGAGGATTTTTTTTGTATGGTTCTCCATGACGTTCACCTGCTCTGCTCTTTTTGAGAGGTACTATAGCATATCCGACCTGTTTCACCAAGCTCAGCATGACGAAAGGGGTGCTTTGTTTACTCCTCGGTGCCAAGGAAGACGCGTAGGTAGTACATGGGTGCGTCTTGAAACATCCATTGCATGTTGGGTTCAAGTTGGGAGATGACGGTGTACCAGGAGAGGGCTTTGTACAGGATGCCGAGGCGTTGGGAGAGGGCAAATGCTTGTTGCAGGCGGTCCATGGATGCGTAGTGTGTCCAGGGGGTGAGGTATGCCTGGCGCAGGCGTTCAAGGGCGTTGTCATCATAGTAGAGGCTGTATTTGGCGACGCGCAGGGTGACGAATAGAGAGCAGAAGGGGTGCGCTAGGATGCATTCCGCGAGGTCGATGAAGACGTAGTTCTGGCCGTTGTAGAGGATGTTGCTGGTGTGCAGGTCGTCATAGCCGAGTGACGCTGGGATGGGGTAGCTTGTTAGCTCTTCGCACATCTGCTGAAGGTGTGGAACGTAGGCCAGGAGTTGGTCGTACTCGCTGCGCGGCAAGCCCTTTGGTTGGTCGATCATGAGGAAGGGGGTGGCTGCGAGGAGTTCCTGGTAGAGGTGCGGCAGGAGATGCAGGCGTCGATCTGGGCAGCCGGTGGCTTTGAGGGTGTCGAAGTGGTCGGCGAGTTGTATCTGGATGTGGGCGAACTGGCGCAGGGCTTCCTCTAAGCGTGCGGGGTCATGGAAACTGCTTCGGAGCGTTGTGCCCGCGTCTTGCATGAGCATCCAGTGTCGTTGCCGATCAGTGGCGAGCAGGTGTGGAAAGGATGGGGGAACGAGTTGTTCGAGGGTTTCTGTGAGCGCTAGCTCGAAGGCGGTTGCGGGAGCAGGGACTTTGAAGTACAGGTTGCCTGCTGTGGTTGGGATGCGGAGCACGGCGGACCAAGGTCTGGCTTTGATCTGCTCAGTTGAAGTGGTCTGGGTGTAACCAAGACGTGTGAGTTGCTCGTTGATCCAGGCGGTGACTTCGGCCAACCAGCCGAGGCGCGTCCAGGGGAGGCGTTGCGGGTGATACTGATTATTTTCGACTTCGGTGAACCAGGCTTCGAGGACGGCTCGATGCTCCGGGACGGCGAGGTCGAGGTGGGCGAGTTGTGTGCGGTCGATCCAGCGTCCGTTGGCAGGAAGCGGTACGCCGGGGCTATGGTTTTCCAGGGCGAAGACGAGGTGCTGATCCTCGCGTTCGTCGTCCTGGTAGCGATCGTAGGCGCAGTAGAGGACGGTGGTTGTGAGGCCGAGTTGCTCTTTCATTGCGGCGTTGATCTCTAGAGGAGTTTCAGCCGAATGGCGTGGTAGTATCCAGCCAGCGTCGGTGTGTAAGAGGAGCACCCGTGGCTGGCTGGTGTGCATACGAGGGATAATGCTGTAGTTGTCGTTACGTTGGTCGGACATGGAACTCTACACGTGGGCTTTGGCGGCGGCTTTTTCGACTTTGCGCCGCTTGGGCCGTTCGCGATGATTTTCCTCTTCTTTGGGTTTTTCCGCTTTGTCCAGGCCGCCTTCGAGCGCGGCGCCCAGGACCTGGCGGATGTCGGTGGCGTAGACGAAGGTCATCTGCTCGCGTAGCTCCTTGGGCAGGTCTTCCATGAGGTCCTGTTCGTTCTTTTTGGGCAGGATCACGGTGCGAATGCCGGAGCGGTAGGCGGCGAGCACTTTCTCTTTGACGCCGCCGATGGGCATGACTTTGCCACGCAGGGTGATTTCGCCGGTCATGGCGACGTCTGAGCGTACCTTGCGACCACTGGCGAGGGAGACGAGTACGGTCACCATCGTCACGCCTGCCGAAGGGCCATCCTTGGGAATGGCTCCCGCGGGCACATGGATGTGGACGTTCTGGCCTTCGAAGACGTTACGAGGGAGGCCAAGCAATTCGGCGTTGGAACGCACGTAGCTGAGGGCGGCAATGGCCAATTCCTTCATCACGTCGCCGAGTTGGCCGGTGAGCGTCAACTGGCTGTCTTTGCCGGGCATGGCGGCGGCTTCGATGAAGATGATTTCGCCACCGACGGGCGTCCAGACGAGGCCGGTGGCGATGCCGGGACGGTCGATGCGTTCGGCGGCTTCCTCAAAGAAACGTTGTCGACCGAGGTAGTCGGGCACTTGCTCGGAGGTCACATGGATGGGAGTCTCGCGGCCCTCGGTGATGGATTTGGCGACTTTGCGGCAGAGGGAGCCGATCTCGCGCTCGAGGTTGCGGACGCCGGCCTCGCGGGTGTAGTCGCGGGCGATGCGGCGTAGGGTGTCGTCATCGAGGGTGAGCTCGTCCGATTTCAGGCCGTTGGCTTCGAGCTGCTTGGGGAGGAGGTAGTTGCGGGCGATGTGGAGTTTCTGCTCTTCGGTGTAGCCGGTGAGTTCGAGGATTTCCATGCGGTCGCGCAACGGTGCGGGAATGGGTTCCAGGGCGTTGGCGGTGGCGATGAACATGACCCGAGAGAGGTCGAAGGGCAGGTCGAGGTAGTTGTCGCGGAAGTTATAGTTCTGTTCCGGGTCGAGCACTTCGAGCAGCGCTGAGGAGGGGTCGCCGCGCCAGTCGGCACCGACCTTGTCCACTTCGTCGAGCATGATGACGGGGTCGTTGGTGTCAACGCGGCGCAGGGTTTGCAGGATACGGCCGGGCATGGCACCGATGTAGGTGCGGCGGTGACCGCGAATTTCGGCTTCATCACGAATGCCGCCGAGGGACATACGGGCGAATTTGCGGCCGAGGGCGCGGGCGATGGATTGGCCGAGCGAGGTTTTCCCGACGCCTGGCGGACCAACGAAGCAGAGGATGGGCTCGCGGTTGATCTGGCGCGTGGCTTCCTGCGAGACGAGCGGCTGCGTCGGGCGAATGTCCTCTACTTCAACGCCGTTTTCGGTTGTTGCCATTTCTTTGCTGCGCTGTATTTGTTCGGCCATGCGTTCTTCCTTCAGACGGCGCACGGCGAGGTATTCGAGGATGCGGTCTTTGATTTTTTCGAGGTCATAGTGGTCCTGGTCAAGTACCTTGCGGGCGTGTGGCACGTCGATCTTCTCGCCGGTGCTCTTGCTCCAGGGCAGGCTGGTGAGGAGTTCAAGATAGGTGCGAATGATGCTGTATTCGGGTGAGACCGTTGGCAACTTTTCAAGGCGGGAGAGCTCGCGGTTGGCTTCTTTGAGAGCCTCTTCGGGCAATTTGGCTTCATCGATTTTGCGGCGTAGCTCGTTGATGGTGGCTTGCTCTTCGCTCTCCTCACCGAGTTCGCGCTGGATGGCCTTGAGTTGTTCACGCAGCAGGTATTCACGCTGCAACTTACCCATTTCTTCCTGGGCGCTGTTCTGGATCTTCTTGCCGAGTTCGAGGATTTCGAGCTCGTGGGTGAGGTAGGTGCTCAGATGTTGCAGCTTTTCGCGTACAGAGTCGAGTTCAAGCAGTTTCTGGCGCAGTTCGAGGTCCATCTGCAGGAAGGTGGCGATGACGTAGACGACCTGGCGGGCTTCCTCCAGGTTCAATGTGGCGGCCGCTACCTCTTGGGGGACGGTCTGCACCAAGGCGACTAAGCGCTGGAAGTAGCCGATGACGTTGCGCTTGATGGCCTCGGTCTCAGTGTCATCTTCCTGCGTGTCGGGTTTCATGGTGACGTGCGCGGCGAGATAGGGTTTCTCCTGCGTGAATTCGCCGATAGCGACGCGTTCGAGGCCCTGCACGATGATTTGAATGGTGCCGTCGGGCATGCGGATCATGCGGGCGACACGCGAGACGGTGCCGATTTTGAAGATATCGTCTGGCCCCGCCTGTTCCATGTCGGCGGATTTCTGGGCGACCAGCACGACCAGGCGGTCACCGCGCATGACTTCATCGATGAGGCGAATTGAGCGCTCCTGGCCGACGGCGAGCGGCTGGACGGAGAACGGGTAGATGACGGTGTCCTTGAGCGGCAAGACTGGCAAGATGTCGGGGATAGTGAGATGATCCTCTTCGTCATCGGAGTCGGAGTCGGAGGAGGAACGACTGGATGGATGGTCGTTGCGCCAGTTACGCTCGAAGCTCCTACGGCGGGCTGCGTGTTCAGTTGAGGATGGAGAACTCTCTGATGTGGGAGGTTGTTCGGCATCCGAGTCTTCACCTTCACGATCATCGTTTTCCATCTCTTGGCTGGTATCGTTGTTCTCAGTATGTTCATCGGAGGCAACTGTAGGGGCAATCCCTTGTGGTCGGGAAGTCTCGGGGACTTCCTGCCCTTCATTTTCTGCTAGCTGCTCGTCTTTATCAAGTTCAAATTGAGTGTTATTTTCTTCCATACGACCTTCTCAGTCCAGGGCAACAATGAATTGCGCCCCTACATGTTATTTTATGCGGGTAATTTGGGTAAGTCTACCCACAAGAAACCATTTTCGTAACGTGCCTTTACTTCCTCCCGGTCAATAGGTGAGGGAATAAATACTTCTACCCGAAACGGACCGTAGCGAATCTGTGCCTCGTGATAGTACAGATTGACTCCATGTTCGTGATCGTCATGCCGTATACCGCTGACGACAAGCGCATCCTCGTACAGGGTTACCTCGATATCCTCTTCGCGCATGCCAGCGAGTTCGATTTTCACGGTCATCATTTGCGCAGACTCGTGAATATCGGCGAGCGGTCGCCATGTGACGGAACCCTGGATGCTCGCGTGTTGGCTTTGTCGTAAAGCGTCCTGTAATAGTTGGCGATAATGTCGTTCTAATTGCTGCTGTGATCCATCGGTGTAGCGATAGGTCACGTAGCGATAGCGCATTCGCATAGTTTATTTCCTTTTGAAGCCAGGGCAGGCACGGCGTTTCTTGAAAGACAGGCTGCAACGACACTCTCGTGTCTACCTTCGGTCAGCAGCCTAAAAGGCCCCTACAGTGCAAAACCTTGCATAAGGCGGATAGTCTATTGTATCTAAATTGAAGGGCGCTACGCAAGCCTCGCTCCTGTATGATAAAGAAAAAGGCAAAAGTCAAACGACTTGTCACGCGCTTGAGACTGTGTGGGCCGCTCCTGACCCCAGATGCGTTGAGCAAGATCGTTGTGTCTTTTGCCTGCTTGGGCGAGGTATTGATAGGCGCTCCGCAAGCTCCGCTCCATTGATGCGCGCTTCGCTGAGGCTCCTACATAAACCTATGCAATCGATTAGCCTATGGAAAGGTCTTTCTCACCGTCAGCGAGGGCTTTCTGACACTCTGGGCAGAGGTACTCAAACTCAGAGTGGCTATCTGAGAGCACATCGCTCTGGACAATACGAGCATACCGTAAACGGGTTGCCTTGTTACACCTTGAGCAAGTGACATAGGTTTCTGAGACGGCGGTACGTCGGGTCCCCAGAACATCCTCCTGCATAACCGACACCTGCCTTTCTTTTCTGTTTCAAAGGGTGAATAATCGCACGACCCTTTTGATTATGGCACGAGAGCAACGAAAATGCAAGTTGGTTTGACGTGTTCCTAGCAATATGCTACTATGTTTCTAGATACACCATTGTTCTTCACTGCTATTGAAAGGGTGCGATCAAGCAAGCCCTTCTGGCAATTGGAGCGCGTGATTTTTACACTATGTGCAGCCCGCCAGGACCGCACAACTACAAAGGCAAAAGACAAATGGTCACGCAGGCAATTAAAAACTGGCTACGTAAACTCTTCGCTTGGTGGCCCTGGAAACAGTCCACAGAGATAGAGCATATCCACGCCGCCAGTCCATTAAACAAAGGAACGACGCAAGGGGCAATAACACGTTCCACGATTGATGGAGTTGCATCTCAACCTCAATCCGGTATTGCTCAACGTCTTTCAACTATCGAGGAGTGGCCGGAGCGCACTGTAAACCCGCTGTCCCCACCACCTCCTCCGATGCCTCCTCCGGCTGCGAATGAACTTCCAGAGACACCTCTTCCACCACCATTGACTTCGTCTGCGAACAAGGCGGTCGATATATTTTCTTCAGATATGCCTTCTACTCCGGTTCCTATGCCTGACCGAGCACCGACTCCTGAGCAACAATTAGAATTTCTGCACTACTTGGTGAAGCGGGGTATCGTGAATGAAGGCTTTGAAGAGGGCAAGATACCGGAACAGTATAGAAGAGAATAGAGTGAACAATATAAGGTCAAGCTCAGTTTGGTCGCTAGTGTTGCCATTCCTGCTACTAGGATGTGTCATCCTGAGCGAAGAGAAGGATCTGCTCTCAGGATGACAGCGTTCATTTTATTGCTCTGCCGCAATAAATCCTTGCGCCCTAGCATCTTCCTCGGAGACGAAGTAGACCAGATCTACCTCCTCAAGAGGCGTGTCCAGGGGATAGTAGAAGCGTGTACTGGCGACGCCCACAAACAGCGCGTCCGTCGGACGCTGCATCTTCTCTACATCGATAACTGGCAACGTGGCAACGGCAGTGCCAATGTCATCAACGAGCAGAATTTTTCCTGCGGGGCGACCAGCATTTATATCACCATTCCAGGTACCATTCTGCGGCAATTCGATAGGCTGATCCTCTTCCGTTTCCTGCTGTTGTACGACCTGCCGTCGCACAAATAGATAGGTGGTAACGCCCGCGGCAACAAGGCCAACAGCGAAGCCAACGATCATCCAGAAATTGCGATTCGGCTTGCGTGCGGGCTGTAGGAGATGTTCGCCACGCTCGACCAAATCTTCCGCAAACTTACTACCCTGTTTGGCTATCCTGCGAGTAGCCTTACTACCGCGCTCGGCCAGTTCTTCGGTAAGCTTACCTCCACGTTTCGCCAGGTCTTGGGTTGCTCTGGTAGAAGCTTCCAGGGCTTCTTTCCCACGCTCGACAACTTCTTCAGTCACCTGCTCGCCGCGCTTGAGCATGTTTTGGCTCCATTTAGCGCTCGACTTGCGCAGCCGCTTGACAAGTTTGCGCCGCTGCTTAGCATTTTTACGTAGCGTCTTGCGTAACCGCTTGGCCTGAGCCTGTACCTGTTGTAGCTGTTTTGCCTGCTCTACAAGTAACTGGCGACTTTCCAGCATCATTTGATCCAGGCGTTGGCGTACTGTAGGTGCTAGAGTTTGTGGTGTATCCTGCTGCGTTTCAGCTTGTCCGCGCAGTATTTGCGAGCGCTCGCGTATCCGTTCTGTAATCGCATTGACGAGTGGACCCGCCAGGGTAAAGGTAAGTAAACCCACTCGCAGCCAGCGGTTTCCTTTTCGTTCGCTATTCGATTGTTCGGTGTTCATATGGCCTCCCTACATTGGTGACATAAAATAGGGCGCAATCAATGCGCCCTTCCATCTGACATACCTTTTAAGCACACAGGCTATAGTATGTCAGCTTGAAATACCCCATGTCAAGGAAGTCTGACTTCCCTATTTGGTTGCGAATTAGAAATCCTCGATAGCAGCCTCGCTTAAGTTCAGTACGAGACGACAAAAGTGTAGCATTGCTGCCGCGTGTTCTAAATAAACTTCATCACCGGCATCCACCTGCTCGCTGGCAATAGCTCCACGGCGTAAGGCCCGAAGTACGATCATGACATCATCTTTGACGGACTCATCAAGTTCACCGCGCTGCATGAGGCGAATCACCTGGCGAACAATAGAATCCACCTCGCGGCGCATTGAAGTGAGATCCGTCAACTCGAGATCGTCATCCTCGTCATCCTCACGACCTTCGCCCTCTTCTACACTACCATCGGCCCTATCCCGAAATAATGCATCGGCTAACTGCCTGCGCCGTTTGACATCGCTTCGTAGAAGCTTCCGTCTCGTCAGGCGGGTTGCTGGGAGGTGAGTCTCGGGTTCTTCCTGCGTGACCCCTAGCTCACGTAGTAGTATGGCCAGTTCCTCTTGCCAGCCAGCCATAGAGCACCTCCTCTTTTGAAATTCACTCTTCCGTGTTGCTTTGTCCGCTCTCCTGGGCACTCAGAAACGAAGCCTGGAGCTAGATAAGCACCAGGAAGAATGAGAAGTCGTTTTTAAAATAACCGCAATTCACGGCCCGAAACCTTTCTCGAAGTGTAACACAGTGTGTCATGCTTGTAAATGCCTCTGAGCTTGACTAAAATATGACGGCTGTCATCCTGAGTGAAGCGAAGGATGACAGCCGGTATCTCCGAATATCTATAGACAGTTGCTAGAGTGGCATATGAGGAAGCAGTGGCCAGAGTGCCGATAGAAACAGCGCAACAACGAGCCACAGCGTAAAGTAGGTCTCGACCTTCAATGTTTGGTGCATCACAAGATGTAAGCTCGCAGGCGCATCTGTGCGAAGGACACCTGTCACAGCGATAATCGCAGGAGGTAATGTCCACAAGGTGATAAGTATCAGGTGCGGCGCATGACGTGGTAGTCCCAGCGCAATGATGGTAGCGTACGCGCCTAGCAACAATATCACATAAAAGGCACGATTCATATGCAACCCCCCCAAGGAGGCAAGGGTATGCTTCTTGGCTTGCAGGTCGCTTTCAGTATCGCGCATATTATTTAGATGAATTATTGCCGTTGCCAGTAAACCAAGTGGAATGCTATAGAGCAGAACGATGCGGTCTATATGACCAGTCTGCACTATATACGCGCCTAGTGTGATGAATGGGCCGAAGATCAAAAAACTAACCAGTTCACCTAACGCTATTGAGGAGAGTGCGCGAGATGTTGCACTATAGAAGTACGCACACAGCAGCCCTATTAGCCCAAATACAAAAACAAGTAATCCTCCAGATATCGCAACAAGCACCCCTACTAGCGCACCGAAGACTAGCAAAACCAATCCGAAGGAAAGGACGCGTGCAGGCTTAATCAGCCCTTGTTGAATCAGCCCCCCGGGACCAAGTGAGTTACTGGTATCGATCCCTTTGAGATAATCGTAGTAGTCGTTGACGAGATGCGCCCCGACTTGAAGGAGTATTACAGCAATAAGTGTTGCCAGGAATCGCAAGACATGGAAATGCCCCAGAAAACTCTTGGGAGCTATGCTTTGCGTCCAGGCCAAAGCGCTGCCGACCACAACGGGCATAATGGAGAGAGGTAAATACGCTGGCCGTATACCATCCCACCAGACAGAGAGCCATTCACCCATACTGCGGCGGTACTCTGAAGGTTGCACAACAAGTGGTGCGGGCATAGTGACCGACCGTGTCGAAGCTACAGAATGGATGGAGACCTCCGGCTGAAGCGCACCGAGTGATTGCAATGATTCCAATGGAATAGTTGGGACTTCCTCGGCCTGTACCGCATCAGCCGTGACAATTTGCGAAGAAGTTACAGCCTTTACTTTAGGTGCAGAAGGTCCACCGTCGTGATTGGTTGGGTCCTGGCTTTGCATACGCCCCCCTCTTGGCGCAGTGATGAGTGGCAAGGCCAACTCTCTGCCTATACATTTACATCATTAAAAAGCCCTATTATTGAGCATACGTTTAGTCACCATCTTTAGTATACAGTCTGCTTCAAGCATTTTGAAGTGCTTGCTGTAAAGCGAGCATTACATGCTGCAACTGCGCTTGTCCAACCGCAATGGTCAGGTCACCACGTGTCTTCTCAAGAATACCGCGTGCTGCATCCGTCGTACGCCGCAACCCACCGGTAATTGCATCAGGGAAATCAACAGTCGTGAGAAGGGCATAGATGTCGTCCATCTGACGTAAGAACGTTTCGCAACTCTCGATGTTCCCTCTACGCAATTGATCCAGTACATAACGCCTTAACTCCCCAATAGCCTCTCCCAGTCCATTAAGATAGGGTGCCCAGTCAATGGAAAGTTCATCCGCCAGGGGCAACGGGCAATTTTGCGTGAGAGCCGAGAACGTGGCTGCCTCGGCATATTCTTTCTGGGCATCTTGCACGAAGCCCGCGTAAAAGATATCCTGATGGTCGCGCAAGTCAACAGCCATCTCTTTAAGTAACGCTGAGGCCTGCCCTAGAAGTTCCGCCGCTCCCTGAGTTTCCTGGCGGTGCGTTGCACGAATACTATTGGCACAATATCGAATGGCGGTGCGCGACTTTGGCAACGCTCGCTCACGTGCCGCATGCTTCAGCGCCAAATATTCAAGCGCTTCTCGTCCTGCTCTCTCTAAATTATCATTCATGCTATCTCCCCTTTCCTCTTTCATGGTGCACCCAAGTGTATCACAGTACAGTCCCAAACGATAGAGTGGTCGAGAGGTTGTTAAAATAGAAGGGCGGGGTCTATCTGAGATCTGAACTCATCTGGCTACCTTCTTACAACAGAAAGTTCCCTCCTGATATTGAAACTCCTATCGTATAGGGTATAATGCTACTAGGTGAGGTCGATAGTGGATCAAGGAATAATTATTGTTTGAGATTGAAAAGTGCCCCCAAAAATTAGGAAACTCAAGTTCCTCCACCTCAAGTGCTGAAGATCGCCTAATTTTCAGCCCCATTGGTCATTATAGGCGAACAAAGCGGACGACTCTAGAATCGTCCGCTTTGTTCGCCTATATAGTAGGCATCCCGAAAGGACACCTCGCTCCCATCTTACAATGTCCGGCGTGTACTGCCGGAAATGGCACGTAGGATAGCAATCAGGATACACGCGCCAATGAAGGCAACAATGATACTCCAGATAAGCCCACCACCCGCGCCTAAACCGAGTAAACTGAACAGCCAGCCACCTAGGAATGCGCCGATAATACCAACAATGATATCACCGACAATGCCATAACCACCACCACGCATCACCATGCTCGCAAGAAAGCCAGCGATCAAGCCGACAACAAGCCACCATATTACGCTCCCAAGTGTGAGATCTGCCAGCACCAGAGTTGCAAGTGCCATAGTAAAATCCTCCTTCTATATCTTGTCTGACCAGTACGTTAACAAACATCCCTATTTGCTGTCCGAGCAATGGCACTCGGATCAGACTTGAAAAGTTCGTTCTTACGAATTTACTGTTTATAGTGTAATCTAAGAGATGTTATATCGCAAGTCAACAATATAAATACTAAGTGCTCTTTAAGGTTTTACTCATTTTTCTAATTTCTATAAATAGAGAATACCAGATCGCAGAAGAGAGAATGCTTTTAGCACTCTGCTGGCGCCCCTTCCCTCGAAGAACACAAACTCACTAGCAATACATCCCATAATGTGGCTTACTATTAGCAGAAGAGTGCCTTACTGTTCCATAGTTCCACACATGTTTCCAGGAGGAAATGCATGGCGACCATGAGGGAAGCGGTTATCATTGAAGCGGTTCGCACTGCGGTAGGACGCAGGGGCGGGCGATTGAAGGACTGGCATCCAGTGGATTTGCTGGCCCAAACTCTTTCTGCCCTGGTGCAGCGCACCGGCGTGGAACCTGGCCGAGTAGAGGATGTCATTGTAGGTTGTGTGAGCCAGGTTGGAGAGCAGAGCCTCAACGTAGGCCGAAACGCAGCTCTCGCAGCGGGCTTCCCCGAAACGGTACCGGGCACGACCGTTGATCGTCAGTGCGGGTCGAGCCAGCAGGCCATTCACTTTGGCGCCCAGGGAGTAATCAGCGGGGCGTATGATATTGTCATAGCTGGCGGTGTCGAGTCCATGACCCGCGTGCCGATGGGGTCAACTTCGCAAGGCCCAGGCGTGCCCTTTGGCACCCAGATGCTGAAGCGTTATGATAATGGTCTGGTACATCAAGGCATCAGCGCTGACCTGGTAGCCCAAAAATGGGAGCTAAGCCGGGAACAGCTTGACGCCTTCAGCCTTGAAAGCCACTGGCGTGCTGCACGCGCCACCTCCGAGGGTCGTTTCCGCAGTCAGATTGTGCCCATACCTGTAAAGAATGAAGACGGTACAACCAGCATGTTTGAGCAGGATGAAGGTATTCGCACCGATACGAGCCTTGAGAAGCTAGCCAGCCTCAAACCTGCTTTCAAGCCCGATGGTCTTATTACAGCAGGCAATTCTTCACAGATCAGTGATGGTGCCGCTGCTGTGCTGATTATGGAACGGGCCACCGCCGAGCGACTGGGCCTTAAGCCGCGTGCTCGCTTTGTAGCATTCTCTCTCGCAGGCGATAATCCCATTCTGATGCTGACGGCCCCAATTCCCGCAACCTACAAGGTGCTCAAACGTGCAGGCCTTACGCTGGATCAGATGGATTTGATAGAGATCAACGAAGCGTTTGCTAGCGTCGTACTTGCATGGCAGAAGGAGACCGGAGCGGATATGTCGCGAGTCAACGTGAACGGTGGAGCAGTTGCTATCGGCCATCCACTGGGAGCTTCCGGCGCACGCCTCACCACCGTACTCCTGCACGAACTGGAGCGCACTGATGGACGTTATGGTCTGCAAACCATCTGCGAAGGCGGCGGCATGTCCAATGCCATGATTATTGAACGGCTTGGCTAGCTTTTCATAATATCGGCAAGCGCCTTCTCGAACGCTTTGAAGGATTGGTCACCAAATAGGACGAACATCACCTGCTGCAAGCTCGTAGGTTGCTTAATATGCTCGATGACGGTACGCAGTGCGATGGGAGCGGCCAATTCGAGCGGATAGCCATAAATGCCGGTACTGAGCGAGGGAAAAGCTATACTCTTGACCTGGTATTGCTCTGCCAGGTCAAGACAACTCGCATAGGCGCTTGCCAGCAGGGGTGCATCATTCTCTCTCCCGCTATACATCGGCCCGACGGCGTGGAAGATATATTTTGCGGAAAGCTTGCCAGCGCTTGTCGCTACTGCACTTCCGGTAGGGCATCCTCCGATTTTCCGGCATTCCTCCATAATGCTTGGACCGCCTGCGCGGTGAATGGCACCATCGACGCCGCCACCACCACGCAGTCCTGAGTTTGCCGCATTGACGATAGCATCAGCTTGCACTTCCACAATATTTCCTTGTATGAGTGCCAGGGTGACACCATTGATTGTCTGAGTAGACATAAATATATCTTTCATAATGCTATAGAACTACAGCAGCAAACCAAATGGCTCTTCCAGCAGGCGTTTAACCTCCTGTAAGAAGCGCGCGGCAGTTGCACCATCTATCGCACGGTGGTCCGAGGAGAGTGTGACCTTCATACGGTCGCGCACGACTACCTGCCCATCTACCACTACAGGCATTGGAGTGATCGAGCCGACTGCCAGAATGGCAGACTCCGGGGGATTGATCACCGCTGTGAAACTATCCACGTCAAACATCCCCAGGTTGCTCACAGTGAAGGTGCCTCCATTGAGGTCTTCTGGACGGAGCTTGCCGGTGCGGGCTGCCTCTGCCAGTCGTCGTGTCTCACGCGCAATATCAAGTACGCCTCGCACGTCAGCATTGTGCAACACGGGCACAATCAGCCCTTGCTCAAGTGCCACAGCTACGCCGATATGCACCTGCTTTTTCTGTATCAGTTTATCTTCAGCAAATGAGACATTCACCTGCGGCATACGTATTAGCGCTCGCGCTACTGCCTTGATAATCAGGTCGTTGAAGCTGACCTTGACAGGTGTTGTCTCAGTTGCAGCAAACTCGTTGATCTGCTGACGTAAAGCAGCAAGTTTGCCCGTATCGATGACACTCGTGACATAGAAGTGCGGTGCCGCCTGCATACTCTGGCTCAGCCGCTTGGCGATAGTGCGGCGCATTGACGTCAGCGGAATCTCAACCACCTCACCAGTGTCTATGCCTGTCGGTGCAGGTTCCATGGAGAGTGCCTCTAGAGACGGAGCAGCTACAGCTTGAGCAGGTTGCGTTTTAGAGGCAGCAGCGGCGACTGCACCTAGCTGTTGTCGGGTTGCTAGAACTGCCTCAACATCCATCTTGATGATACGTCCGTTGGGGCCTGTACCATAAATCCTGCTGTAGTCCAGTTGATGTTCTTCGGCCAACCGACGCGCAATCGGCGAAATAAAAATACGCCCCTGCGTGTCGGTTTGTAGGGGCACCCCTTGCGGGTGCCCTGTAACCACTTCTCCATCGACGGAAGATACCCCTGCACTATGGATATGTAAGGACATCCCTTGCGGGTGCCTTGCACTATCAGTGGTGTAGCTTGCCTGCGCTTCCCTGACAGCCGCAAATGTTCCTATAGATTTGCCGGGAGCAGGTTTTGTAGCTCCATTACTTCCTTGATTCTCTGGCAGCGGTTCATCGGGTGCGCCAATTAGAGCGATACCCGCGCCAATGGGAGCCGATTGTCCCTCAGCTACAAGTATTTTGCGCAACACCCCGCTAACAAACGACTCTATTTCGATGTTGACTTTATCTGTCTCGACCTCGGCAAGCGATTCTCCCCTTTTTACCGGGTCACCCTCTTTTTTGATCCAGTGGAGAATCTTGCCCTCTTCCATTGTATCGCCCATCTTGGGCATTTCTACTGTTTTCATTGTCCCTCTCCCGATCAACCACGAACCAGTGCTGCTGGCACAATTGCCCTTGCCGCCTTGACAATATCATTCCTATCGGGCATTGCAGCACGTTCCAGGACTTTCGAATATGGCATGGGCACGTCCGCGCCGGTGATATGCTGAATAGGCGCATCCAGGTAGTCAAAGGCAAACTCGTAGATGAGCGCTGCTAAACCCTGGCCCGTGCCGTAGTATTTCCAGCCCTCTTCGGCGATCACAACGCGATTAGTCTTTTTAACCGAGTCAATCAGCAGGTCGATATCAATTGGGCGGATACTTTTCAGGTCGATGACCTCAGCCTCGATACCTTCTTTGGCAAGCTCTTCGGCGGCCTGCAACGTGACATGCAGCATACGTGAGAAGGTAATGATGGTAAGCTGCTGACCCTCGCGTTTCACCTCTCCACGGTTGAGCGGCACGGTATATTCGACACCCTCGTCGGGAACCTCGCCTTTCACGTTGTACAGCAATTCATGTTCTATAAAGAGCACCGGGTCGGGGTCACGCACAGCCGATTTGAGCATGCCCTTGGCGTCGTAAGGTGTCGCGGGCATTACTACTTTCAAGCCTGGGATATGTGCATACAGGGACTCAAGCATCTGGGAGTGCTGTGCGCCACGCTGGGCACCACCGCCACCAGGAGTACGCACGACCAGGGGTAGTTCCGGCTGTCCACCAAACATGTAGCGCATCTTGGCTGCGCTATTGATGAGCAAGTCACTGGCAAGCAAACTGAAATTAATGGTCATCAATTCAAGGATGGGTCGCAGACCACCAAGTGCCGCGCCGATGGCCGCACCTGTAATTACCTCTTCTGCGAGTGGGGTGTCGCGCACGCGCTTCTCACCGAACTCCTCAAATAGTCCCTTTGAAACGGCATAGGTGCCACCATAGCCAGCGATATCTTCACCCAGAATGAAGACACGCTCGTCGCGCTGCATCTCTTCACGAATAGCCTCACGCAGCGCATCACGATACGTAATTGTGCGCATACTATGTTACTTCCTCTCGTAGCGGTAGGTGAGCGCGGTGGAATCATCGACCATCACGTCGGTATACAGTTCTTCCAGCGCGGGATTTGGACTATTTTCGGCAAATTCGGCCGCGTCTTCTGCTACCTCGGTAGCTCTGGCGTCGTTCTCATCAAGTTCAGCCTGTGTAACCAGACCGAGATCGAGCAATCTCTTCTCAAATATGCCAATGGGATCGCGTGTGGTGCGCCATTGGTGCTCTTCCTCACGGGTGCGATAGTAGGAGGGATCGGTCATCGAATGTCCACGGAAACGGTAGGTTTTCACTTCCAGGAGGTACGGCCCTTCGCCGCTGCGTGCATGTTCAACGGCACGTTTGGCCGCTTCATATACCGCGATCACATCCATCCCATCAACCTGCTCTCCCGGCATGTTATATGCCGCGGCACGTGGTATCAAGCTATCAACTGCCCAGGCTTTCGATACCGCCATTCCCATCGAATACTGATTATTCTCGCAGATGTAGACAACGGGCAATTTCCAGATAGCTGCCAGGTTAAGCGCTTCGTGAAAGGCCCCTTCATCGACGGCACCGTCGCCGAAAAAGCATACCGTGACACTATCCTGATTCAAATATTGTGCGGCAAATGCCACTCCCGCAGCTATTGGCAATTGGGCACCAACGATTGCGTTGCCACCAAATAATCCTAACTCGTTGCTCCACATGTGCATGGAGCCACCTTTACCCTTGCTGCATCCAGTGATCTTGCCATAAAGTTCTGCCATCACTGCCCGCGGATCCATGCCCTTAGCAAGCGCATGTCCATGCTCTCGATAACTGGATAAAATCTTGTCATCAGGCCGTAACGTGCTGATACTACCTACGCCTACAGCTTCCTGGCCGATGTACAGGTGCATGAAGCCACCTATTTTCCCGCGTGTGTATTCCTCCGCACTCTTCTCCTCAAAACGCCTCAACAGTGCCATCTTGTAGTGCATCTCTAGCAATTGCTCGCGCGTTAAGCCAGCCAGCATTGCATTGCTGATCGCCATAGACCCCTCCCTGATTCGATTGTCCAATATGTGTAGAATGCATGCTTATATCTCTGCCTATCTGCTATACTCCATTGTATGTGATGAGGTCCTTTTATTGAATCCACTGCATTGTGTGATTTTTACTCTCAGTATTGTACTCCAAGAGAGAGGACATGAAAAGTGGTACAGCCCCTTCTAGACATTAGTAGTGGTAGCGATGATCTAGCCATTACCAATGCCTACAAGAGGCTGTACCATATACCTTATTAGAAATGAGAAAACTCTCAAACTTGCTTGTCCTATACGTCTTTGACGCACAGAGATGTATTTGCTATGGCAGCGAGGAACAACACACTGTAGGAGCGGAATAGCCACGTCTGAGGAGACGCTAAGGTCCGCCCCCACCTAGAGGTAACCGCAAGGGCAAGCGAGCCTGAGAGCACACGTCCCTATGGACCAGGCGACCATTCAGGCCGCCTCTGCTACTTCTTGACGACGGCATCCGCCAGTTCTTTACCAGGGGAGAAGCGCACACGCTCTTTTGCGGGCACCTCAATAGGCTGGCGGTCGCGTGGATTGACTCCTTTGCGAGCAGCGCTTTTGCGTACTTTGAAAGAGCCAAAACCTACTAAACGTACCTCATTGCCATTCTGGAGCGCCTCGCGGATGCTAGCCAACGTAGTTTCCAACACATCAGCAGCTTGCTTCTGCGTGAGTTTCGCCTGTGAGGCAATGCGCCTTGTAAGCTCTTGCCGACCAACGACAGTCGCTCCGCTCCTTGCTGATCCACCTTTTTCTGTAGCCATTATTTTAAGTTCCTCCTTACAACAAACAGTCGATACACGTCGCTTCTCAACTCTACATTGTTATGTAGTGCCTTTCGAGGTTGCTGACTGCGTAGCGGTAGATGTGCTAGCGTCGTTGCAGACTCGCATTACACGTTAAGGCCTGAGAAGCGGCTTCACAACTCACTGCCGTTAAGGAGTATAGCACGCGCTTTTGAGAAATACAAGCGTATGAACATGCTCCAGGACTTGTCTCACGCATTAAAGCCGCCTGGGAAGCCAATTCAGACCTAACACACAGATAGAAAATTGGCTTCCCAGGCGGCACGAACGGGTACTACCTTTCGCACCTGCTGACCTGAAAGGCAGGAAGTCTGGGGCCTTCCTAGACGCGAAGCGTCGTTGCAGGTGCGCATTTCAAGGTACTACTGATCCCGGCATAAAGATGTAAATTCTCTGCTAGTCTCTTCTGCCTCTATGCACGATCTGGCATAAGGAAACTTTAGCAGCTTACGCCGAGATTAGTAAGCGGTATTGCCTCTTGCCGGTGCCTGGTGGTCCAAGCTAGAGCTAAAGGTGTAGTCCAGGTGGACTGGTGGGGGTGGGTCCTGGCGAAATGTAGGGCCAGGGAGCGGCTGGGCGGTTGGGTAGGAGCCTTGTGCCTGTGCTGCCTGGCACAGCTTGGAATGAAACTTGATAGGCCACTAATGCCACGCCGCTGATCAACCGTCTTACTGCGTTTCCTGTATAGGTGAACTATGTAAAGGTGAAAAGGTATGCACGTAGGAGCTGGTCTCTTGCAGGAAAATACGGCGCAGCCGCTCAATTTCCTGACGTAACTCGGTCATCTCCTCAATATGCAACTGCTCATACGCTGCCAGCCGCTGCTGCAAAAGCAACAACTCATAGGCAATGCTGCCATGATCTGCTTGAAATTCCCAACCTTGTTGCTTACTATCCATAATCCATCTCCTGCATGCGGTGAACACGACCTTATCCATAAGGATTATCCTGTATTGACAGCCAGCATACAACGCACGACCGTATAGGGAAATGTGCACCTTCGTATCAGCCATGAGGATAGGTAGAAACTCCCGTTGCTAGGAAGATTGTCCTATACGCAGGAAAGAAAGGAGCAAATACCGTTAAATCGTAGTAAGCGTCAAAAAGATATAACGCATAGTACCCTTGCTCGGCCAGATATAAACCAATATATGCCGAAAATCATCTAACGGAGCTATTAAATGACATTCGCATTTTTACCTTCTCACCATGCTGTACCCATAACACCAGCATCACATCTACCCGGAAATGGCACTGCAATGTCCTCACCGGCACAACAAATCAGCGGAGGAACAACTGAGGAAGCGGCCAAAGTGGAGGGAAAGCGTGTAGAATCAAAAATGCAAGTGTCGGAGCAGGCAAAAAAACGCATTCGTATTCTGGTGGTGGATGATCACGAAATCGTACGCAAAGGCCTCTGCACTCTACTGAACGAGCAAGATGATTTTGAGGTCGTCGGACAAGCTGCTAACGGCAACGTAGCCATCACACTCGCTATACAGTTGCAGCCCAATATTGTCTTGCTCGATATCTTTCTGGGAGCAGCAAATGGCCTGGATATAGCGCAACAGTTGCTGCGCGGTTGTCCCAAAACACGCATTGTCGTACTTACCGGCTTCACTGATGAGGGCCATCTCCTCCGAGCCATGCGTATCGGTGTGCATGGCTACCTGCAGAAGGCCCTTCCCATTAACGAACTGCTAGCCTCATTGCGCGCTGTCCAAAACGGTGAGCGAGTCATCGGCGAACCACGCGCAATTACACAGGTATTGAGCGAGTTTGAACGACTCACTAAAGAGCAAGAGCGTGTACGGTCAGGTCTCACCGATTTAGAAATCGAATTGCTGCGGCTCGCCGCCGAAGGATGTAGTAACAAAGAAATTGCCTCGCGTCAGTTCTGGAGCGAGGTCACAGTAAAACGCAAGATGCAAGACATCTATCGTAAATTGCAAGTCACCGACCGGGCACAAGCCGTGGCAGAAGCCATGCGCATGGGCCTGATTTAACTGAAAGGGGACAAACATGACCGAATGTCCACAGTGCGGAACAATCAACGAAGACGACATCAAAAATTGTAAAGGATGTCGCGTTAATATGTACTGGGCCTTCCAACATTACTCGGAACTCGCCTCGTTGCGCCAGGCAAACCAACTGCCCCCGCGTCCAGCATCGGCCAGCTTCCTTGTCGAAACCAGCCAAAAGATCGATGATGGGCCAACCGCTCCCTGGTTGCGCAACACCATCAAGAAATTTGGCTTCAAAGGCGCGGGAAAAAAGGTTAGCACAATCGCTGAGTAGCGCGTATTGGCAGTGAGTAAGCTGGACAAGTTCCAGAAGCATTCACTTCAGCACTGCTACCATCCTGAGCTCAATCCATTATCCTGAGCAGAGTCTGCATTCTGAGCAGACTTTGTCATCCTGAGCGGAAGCGAAGGATCTCGCGCTGGTCAACATGAGATCTTTCCCTTCCACTCACCAGGACATATAACCAGTTGTCCAGAGGCGTTCACTTGTTACCTTCGTGCGCCTGCCAGAGGTGCCTGCTGGCTCGCAGCAGTAACAGAAGGCTGTTCCATACCACCCACGTTGAACCATGCAGCCGCTAACTTAATCCCCTCGCGCAGACTCACCTTTGGCTCAAAACCCAATTCACGTCGGGCCTTCTCAATGCTATGACGATTGTCGCTGCCGAACATCATTGCGCCAAGCTGCGTCACAATCGGCTTAGTGCGTGTAACACGAGCAACAACCTTCTCCGCGACAATGCTTCCATAGTAGATAGGCAAGTAAGGGAGGTGCAACGTCGGGCGTTTGCCGCCGACCGCATCCGCAATAGCATTAAACATCTCCTGCTGCGTCAGGGGTTGATCGTTGGTGATGTTATACACATTGCCGGGAGCGTTCTCATGATAAGCCGCCAGTAGGAAGCCTTGCACCACGTCAGTAACATAACAAAATGGTAGCGCATTGTCTCCACGACCAATAATCAGTCCCTTCCCATCCCTCACCTTCTGGGCCATACGCCCGAAGTGCAGGCGGTCGCCTGGTCCAAAGAAGGTCCCTGGTCGCAAAATAACCGTCTCAACCTCGCTATTGATCATCAGGCGGCGCATCAAACGGTCGCCCTCCGCTTTCGTGATGCTATAGGGATCTGGATCAGGACGCAGTGCATCGTTCTCAGTCAGAAAACGACCATATCCCAACCCATACACTGTATGCGAACTGGTATGCACAAAACGGCGCACTCCCGCCGCCTGAGCAGCCTTATAGAGATTTGCAGAGCCGGTTACATTCACCAGGCGGTAATCTGAAAGCGGACGCCATACGCCCATCATACCTGCTAGATGGAAAACCAGATCAACATTTTTCACGGCTGGAGGCAAAGTGCTAGCGTCGGTCACATCGCCTCGCACGACTTCCACACCTTGCTTTGTTAGCCTATCAGCATTTTCTACCGGCAAGACCAGCGCGCGAATCTCTTCGCCGCGCTCCTGTAGTTCCTTAATCAGGTGCCCACCAAGCAAACCTGTAGCACCGGTAATTAGCACTTTCATAATAAATCCTCCAATTTTTCAAAAGCATATGTTATTGTATGAGATACTAAAAGATAGAAGCCCTCATCTCCATTATGCAATGCCTGAGCAACACTTGCCCGAGATCTCCCGGACACCTCTGAGTTGCAAGGCTCATCCTTCTTTGACATGATACAATAAATAAAAACGTAAGGAGGCAGGCATCATGCCCCAGGAAAAAGAAACAGCCAAGTCGGCGAGCCGTTCGAAGCTCCCAAATTGGCCTACATCGAGACCCGGCCCAGAGGTAACCGAACCACCACCCGGACAAAAACGAGTAGCTACCCGTAGAGAACAGGTAGCTGAAGTTGGTTATAACCAGGAAACCGGCTCACCTGTTTCCAAGTCATCAGTTCGCACCCAACCAGACATATCCCAGGGCAGTGTCTCACCGGACCAGGAAATAAGCGAACAGCAGGTAAAAGAAGCCGAAAAGATTTAGTAACATGATTTAGACATAAGAAGGGCATAGCGGAGGGATACAATGTGCTTCACTCCTCCGCTATGCCCTTCTTATGTCTAAATTAAAACTCTTCTTAAGCTATCTTCCATATGTACCTCTTTTCATAGAAAAAACCCTTAGTGGATAGAAAAATTCCATAGACGCATCTATAAAATTTTCTCGTAATACCTAACTCAAATAGCCAATTTTTCCTATATTTCAATGTGTTTCAATATATTTCACTATGTACATGGTATTATAGCCACTGTTGTGCATTTACGCGATTTCTGATGCTACATTTTTGTGGGTCGGTAGTAGTGTACTAGCACAGCAAGTATGCGGGTGTTGTAAACCGTCTCCTTACATCGCTCCAAACTACATTGTAGGGATGGTCCTTTGTGGCCACCCATAATTGGAGCAATAGGAAGTAGACGGATGTTGGTCTGCAAGTTGTAAATCGAAAGAGAGAAGAATTGCAAGAACACCAACGAGTCTGGAAGTATTTTCAGCAACGCAGAGCAGCAAGTTTCCGAGGGAAGGTGGGTATGGCAGTAGTACTAGGATTGCTCTTCTTAGTGATCACCCTGGTTGTGAATGTGCAGGGGGCGCATGCACAATCAGTTTGTTCTTCGGGTGATCGAGCGTACACAGTTGTTGGGGGCGATACATTGAGTGGCATAGGAGTTCGCTACAATGCAAACTGGCATCAGCTTGCTGCCTACAACCATATCGCTAATCCCAACTTGATATATATCAACCAGGTTGTCTGTATCCCTGGCAGGGGATACCTCGGTACAGGCAATGGAAGTGGTAGTGGCAGGGTAGTGCATAGTACCTCGGCACCATCTCACCTTGTAAGTAAGAAGCCGGTGAATGTTGCACCTACACCATCCTACCTTAGCAGTGCGGGGCCGACGCACTTTACACCTCCACCTGCGCCATTCAGCTCTAGCAATGGCGCATCGGATAGTAATGGTTATCCACCTAAGGGTACCGATAATCCTTATCCTTATCCGTATTGTACGTGGTGGGCAGATCAACGCTTTTACGAATTGCATGGCTTCTACGTGCCATGGAGAATTAATGCTGACGCTTGGGAATGGACTACGCGTGCTTACCAGTTCGGTTGGAATGTTTCCAACAGGCCTAAGGTAGGGTCTATTATCGACCTGCAGCCGTGGGTGCAAGGCGCGTATGGCGATGGTCATGTCGCAGTGGTCGAACAGATCCTGCCTAATGGCCACGTCATCGCAAGCAACACGAGCTGGGGAGCAGATCCATATAAGGTCGTAGATGTGGAATTTGCACCAGGTCCAGGCGTCACGTTCATTAGCTATTAGCATGCAATCCCACGCATCTCTTTTGCGTGAGTAGCATACTTTAAGCAATGGCAGTGTAGACCATGCATTCACCCGTAAGGTCTAGCCAGGCATCTGAAAAAGATGCCTGGCTCTTTTTTATGGCTAGAGGGAAAGATTACGAATTGTAACGTCGGTGGAGGGAATCGAACCCACGACCTAGGCTTTAGGAGAGCCTCGCTCTATCCACTGAGCTACACCGACATGCTGCCCACATTGTACTACGTAATGTCAATTAGAATGCGCTTGTTCCGCTTGCTTCTGTAGTCCAGACATACTTGGTGAATATGCTGGTACAAACAGCACAAGTGGGACAACTGACACAAGTGTCACAATCGCAACCCACTCATAGCTCCTGGCGGACGATGAGCAAATGTAGCTTGCCTTACTTGACAATAAAACATTTTTGTAGGTATAGTAGGTACAGAAGAAACTTTCGCCCAAGTGAAAAATGTATCTTAGTCATCAAGCAAACAGCACACAATGATCTTTTAAGGGAAAGGTGCCACCCGTGGCCAACATGTTTCAATTTCTTGCTAACGAGGAGAAGCTGACCGACGAACTCTTCGCTTTTATCACCGATCCGAGCGCGGACAACCGTAACGAACGTGCGATTATCAGCGTGTTGCACGAGACTATACCTCAGATGGTCTCGGTTGCTGAATGTATGATCTTAGATGGCGTCGAAGAGCGACACTATGTTGCCGATTACGTACATGCCGTCCTCAACGGCCAAGGGGTGGAATAAGAGAGACTTGATGAGATTTATTCCAACTCTGCACCTGAATATTCCAAGACCCTTCACTCGTGATATCCAGATATATAAGGAAGTAGGATAACCTTACGCGTCCAGCAGGACTTTCATCACAGCCGCAGCCGCAACAGTACCATCCTCATTGTAGATGTAAAGCGCTACAATCCCCTCCTGTGTTCCACTTTGCAAGCTCGAAGTATAGGCAACATTCGTAGAAAAGCTTCCTTGTCCATTGATGCTCGTTGCTGCGATGGTTGCATGCCCAATGTCGGTGTAGAAGTGATCGAGCACCTTCAGCATCATTCTCTTTCCCTGGTAAGCTTTATTGATGCCTGACGCTGTTACTGGACTCGTCAGACGCTGCATATTTAGTGGGGAAGTGAAAGACAACCCATCGCTTTCAATCGCCGTTGCTTCCCAGATGCCTCCATTGTTATTGCCCTCAAGACGGCTGAAAGCGATACGAATTTTTCCGCCATCGGAAGCAGGATTCCGCACCTGAACCACCGCTTTGTAATCACGTGAACCACCACCGCTTAGGATAGTCGCCGAGATATTAGTCGGCCAGTTGAGGAAAGAGTTCACAAAGTTCTCGGCGCTCTTTACAACATCGAGCCTCCATTGCTGGGATCCCTGACCCACATTAACCTCTTGCTGCGCAATTTCAGCCTGGAAGCGGGTCAAGTCGGGAAATATACCTTGAAAGGCTACGGGGACGAAAGTCCTCGCTTTATCAGACCATTGAAACTCACGGTAAAGGTCTTGCTCAAGTTCCGCCTGAGTTAATCCCCTATTGAGGCTAGAATGTGGATCCGCCTGACCGGTCAAGAGCGTGTTGTAGCCACTGATTTTGGCATCACCATGCAGCAGTCCGTGTAGTGTAAACATCAACGTTGGATTACTGCTTGTGATGTTGTTGTAGATCAAGGCATCCAGGACGCGATCGCTGCCTGCGTGACGTACAGTGACTACCACCTGAAGCTCGGAAGTACCGATCAAATTACCGCAGGTGATACTCTCTATCATTTCATCGGTAGACACTCCTACAATAGGATTCCAATGTGCAGCCTCTTTCAGTGCACTTGGACAAGGCTGCGCTCCTAGCTGTATCTCTGCTGAACTTGATGTAGCATGACCATTACCGCTTCCTGCCGGTGGGTTCCCACCAGAGTCGCAGGCGACCAGCGTCAAAGTAAGTAAGAAGAATAACCAAGTAGCCATGAATCGCCAGCGCATACGTGAGGCAATAGTATTCATTTCCCTCTCCTTTGAAGATCACCTCGATAAATCAAGGCAATTTTATCACAGTTTCTACCTGCTGTTAGATTCATCAGATAAATGTACCTGTTTGTTTTACCCTCCCTTGTGTTCTCAAATGTTCTGATTGACCTCAGTGCCTGGATTCCCTACAATAGATAACAGCTACGTATCACCAAATCTCTCGTAGCGTTATTAGGAGGATTCATGCGTATTCGCAAAGCTGTATTACCCGTCGCTGGGCTTGGTACGCGAGTGCTACCTGCCAGCAAGGTTATTCCCAAAGAAATGTTACCAATCGTCGATAAGCCGACGCTGCAATATATTGTAGAGGAGGCAGTTGCTGCTGGGGTTGAGGAGATCATTTTTGTAACAAGCCGTAGTAAGCGCAGTATTGAAGATCACTTTGACGTGTTTCCTGAGCTGGAAATGGCGCTCACACGCAAGGGTAAACGTAAAGAACTAGAGGCATTGCGACGCCTTCAAACGATGGCGACCTATACCTACGTAAGGCAGTCTGAACCTCTGGGATTGGGTCATGCCGTTTTGTGCGCGAAAGAACTGGTAGGTGATGAGCCATTCATTGTCATACTGGGAGATGACCTGGTTGCGCCGGAAACCCCTTGTCTCCCACAAATGCTACAAGTGTATGAACAATATGGTGGCTCAGTGCTTTTACTTGTACCTCTACCACCTGAAATGGTGCCTGCTTATGGGATTGCCACCGTTGAGGAACTTGGCTCGAATATTTTGCAAGTGACGCATCTGGTCGAGAAGCCAAAACTGGAGGAAGCTACATCAAACCTAGGCGTTGCAGGTCACTATATTCTGACACCAGATATCTTCGCTCTGCTAGAGAAGACTCCTCCTGGGACAGGGGAAGAGATTCAGGTAACCGATGCTATCCAGATGCAAGCGCAGGCAGGTCATTGCTATGGGATGAAATTTAGCGGCGTTCGCTACGATACCGGAAATCCCCTCGGCCTGCTGACAACCTCGATTGCCTATGCCTTGAAGCGTCCGGATATCGCCCCTGAATTACGCGATTATATGCGGCAGGTGTTGAGTGAGGAGGCCTAGGAGGCCTCCTTTTGCAGACGAATTTGGCACCACAATATCTCCCAATTCGCCACAGGATGCAAAGTGCAATCCATCAACTTGCTGCGTTAGACCTGTACAGGTATAGGTATTGCCTGGTTTTGGCGGATTGGGAGCGATGTAGGTTTGAATAGCATCGGTGATCCCGCATTGGCTATTATTACTTGCGATAGTGAATGCGTGGATTGCTCCTAAATCAAGGCTATGCCTGGTAAAGGTGTGCGAAAAGTTCCCACTTGTCTTTAAGCCATAGACACGCTATAGTAGGGCTGGCTACAATAGTTCCGCTATTATCATGTTGTGAAAGAACAATTTAGAGATACGTGCTGCATAGATATGCGGCACCGGAGCGTATTATGGTAGACGTATTTAGTACCCTGCATGTCTGGAATATGATTTTGGTACTCGTGACAGGCACTATTTCGGGTGTGTGGGGGTTGATCCTCTTTTTCTCGAAAAGGGCTGCGAATCCGTCCTGGCGTATTTCATTGACAGTGACTGCCGTTGTAGGGCTGTTGCAGGCACTTTTAGGGATTGTGTTATTACTGTTGGGACAGAAGCCAGCCGGGGGCAGTCTCTACTACCTACATTTTGTCTATGGTGGTATTGTGGCATTGGCGATACCTGTTGCGATAACTTATGCCACCGGCGGTAAAAATCCACGCCGGGATATGTTAATCTTTAGTATTGCCGCTCTGATTATAGTAGCTGCTGGCGCACGTGCCCTGATGACGGCACTTGGGTTGCCCTAGGTTGGAGAGAGTCATGCGAGCCTCATTTATTCACGTTGCCGATACACATCTGGGCTATGAGCAATATGGCGTACGTGAGCGTTTTAACGATTTTAGCCGTGCGTTCTGGGATATCATGCAAGAAGCTCTGGATCGCCAGGTCGATTTTGTGGTTATTGCCGGTGATCTATTTAATAAACGCGCTATCGATGCCCAGACTCTCATCCATGCCATTGAAGGCTTAAAGAGACTGAAGCAGAACGGCATCCCTGTGCTGGCGATTGAGGGCAACCATGATCGCAGCTATTATCGTGATGGCATTTCCTGGCTACAGTTTTTGTGCCACCAGGAATATTTAACGCTTCTCGCGCCTCGCATGCGTAATGGCGCACCGCTACTAACACCGTGGGAGCCAGATACGATGTTAGGCTCGTATGTCGATGTGCTTGATGGGCGGCTGCGCGTCTATGGATTACCCTGGCAGGGTGCAGCTACAGTACGCAGTATGGAAGGTCTAACGCAAGCTTTAGAAGAGGCGAGTGCTCAGGAAGATGCTGAGGGTGTCCAGTACCGTCTGCTCATGATGCACACTGGCATAGAGGGGATTGTTCCACGCATCTCGGGTTTGCCCTCAATGGCGCAATTTCAACCACTTCGAAATTATGTCGATTACTTGGCGCTGGGTCATGTGCATAAGCCTTACGAGTTTGACGGCTGGATATACAATCCCGGCTCGACCGAGACGTGCGGTGCGGAAGAGTCGGCATGGGAGGACCGCGGCTACTATTTCGTCGAAATTGACACTGATGATCCAGAGCGCATCATTGATCCTGACAAGCAGGCTCGCTATCATCGCGCAACTCATCTTACAAGTAAACGCCGCCCTTTCGTGCGTCACGAACTGCACATTGATGGTCTGAACGAGCCAGGTGCCGTCTACGCTCTCCTGGAAGACTACTGTCGCCGTGAGGGGCCTAGACACGAAACTGATAAGATGCGACCTCTCGTGCAGATACACCTGGTGGGTACTCTGGCCTTCGACGCAGGTGCACTCGACCAGGAACACATGGAAGAGATCGTACATACCTATTTCCAACCCTTGTATGTACGCGTTGACAATCATACCAACGATCAGGATTACGTTCCTGATGGCAGCGACATCGATGGCCGTGATCGCTCGACCTGGCATGAACTGGAACGGCGCATCTTCGAGGAACTAGTTGGTCGTGATAATCGCTATTTGCCCGCCAAGGAGCAGTGGAGCATTGTACTCGCCGACCTGAAGCAAATGGCTCTGCAAAAAGACGACCCAGCGCAAATCGCCCAGTTTTTACGCGAGAAACGGGCGGCGTTGTTAGGATTATGATGATTACTTTTATCCTTTTAAGGACATTGTGCTAAGCCGCGCTGATGTCGAATGGCTGCTGGCAACCCACGAGAACGGGTATGGGCCTATAGATTGGAGCGATGAGAGCCAGCACGAACGCATGGGGCTCGACTTACGTGGTGCCGATTTGCGGCGAGTGAACCTGCGGAACCTTCCACTGGCCTGCATGATTGGCGATGTCTCGTGGGAAGAGCGGGAAGACCTTACTCATAACCCTTTGCCAACTGATTCGTATTCTTTAATACAATCAAGCAAAGTAACCAACAAGGAGAACCACAACCATGAACAACAACAAACAACAATTTCGCAAAGCCATAACCTGGGCCTCCCTCGCCTACGGAGCCTTCACCGCCATTTCCATCCTTGGCCCCATCATCCTGGATCGCATCTGGAATCGACCCCGTGGCTAATATTGCATCCCTCCCATCCTTCGTGTAAGATATCCCCAATGATGCGATCCCCATGATACGCTAATATAAGAAAGAAGCAGGAAAAAAGCTTGAGAACAATGATTACAACCAATATTGAATTCACCTCGGATACAGAGGAACACCTCAAAATTCTCGAAGATCGGCTAAGATACATACACGATGTGGAAGTCGATCTCGTTGAACCAGACGATCCTACTGTACCCGCGCTTATCGTCATCGGCATAGAAAAACATGGAGAAAGGGCAGAGAGAGCTTCACAGGGCGTGGCCCAGGTGCTGCACAACTTCTTGCACGAAGATGACAGCACCCAGAGCCAGAAAAAAATCTTTCTCGTCACCATAGAGGGTGACCGCACGGATATAGAACCCCTCTCGGTCAATGAAATTCAGCAAATCATCTTCCAGGCTGAAGAAGAGGCCTCTTAAAAAGGTCTGGCTTGTCATAGCATGGTGTATACTGAATAGGTATATCTATTGCAACAAAGAAAAGGATGTAACCCATGCCCGTTCGTATCGACGTCTGGTCCGACTTTGTCTGACCCTTCTGCTTTTTAGTAGGCTCCAGTTTGGAGAAACTCGAACAACAATATGACGTCGCCATTCAATGGCACTCATTTGAACTCCGTCCGGCAGGCTCACCACCAATGTCACCCCAGCGTCGCGCACAAATAGAAGCATCCCGCCCCATGTTTCAAAAGCGGGCACGCGAACAATATGGCATTGACGTAAACTCCGGTCCCTTTGGCATCAACAGCCGACCCGCCCTCATCCTTGAAAAGTATGCCGAATCGCAAGGGAAAGGAGACACGTTCCATAAAGCCGTCATGCACGCCTATTGGCAAGAGGCCCGCTCAATTGACGACCCGGCTGTGCTGAAAGACCTTGCGAAGCAGGCTGGCCTCAACACCGAAAACTACGACGCTATCCTCACCGATCCCACATTCGACGCACAAGTATCCGCCGACGTTGAACTAGCGCATGAGTATGGCCTGGACGCCGTCCCCGCGCTCGTCTTTGCCGACCGCTATCTCGTCATGGGCGCACAGCCCTACGAATCACTCAAACAAGTCGTCGAGAAGGTTCAAGAGGAAGGCTAGCATGAACTGCCGTGTCGGTTGCGGAGCGTGTTGCATCGCCCCTTCCATCTCTTCATCCCTGCCGGGCATGCCTCATGGCAAACCGGCAGGGGTGCGCTGCATTCACCTCACCTGGAACAATCGCTGCAAACTCTTCGGCAAACCCGAACGTCCCGATGTATGTAGCAGGTTACGTCCCTCCGAAGACATGTGCGGCCACTCAGCACGCGAAGCCTTCATGCACCTTGTATCCCTTGAACGAGCAACAAAAGCACCGTAGTAGCTCCAATAGAACATGAGTCATGCTGCAAAAACAAGTGAAACATTGGAAACAAGTGAAACAACTGAAACATTAGAAACATTGGAAACAACTGCTACAACCCTACGGCTTGGCCGCTCCCCTTTTTGAAAAACCCGTACACCAGAGGCAATTTGCCTGTTGCAATCTTCCAGCCGATGCTGTATCCTCTCATCAGCAGAGACTGTTTCCAGATAGGCTACAATCAAGCAAGGAGATCACTCCTCAACTTTGTGAACAAATATCATCAGTATCGAAGGATCTGCTGGAAAGTTTCCGCAATTTCGAGATCAGAACGTATAGAGATAGTAGCCGGTGCAAAAAGATACCAACCCAGAACGTTTAAACATGAAGAAGTCTCAGGGCAATAAGTAACAATGTAAGGGTAAATGCCATGACCAATTCAAAGCCATCGCCTCAGCACGAGGAACAACCGCCACAAAACAAGGCTTCCAAAAAGAAGCTGCATAAACGCGAACAGCGCATGCTGGACCGTTTGCGCGAAGCACAGGACGCCCAGACTAAAGCCATGGAGCGCTTCCACCGTGCCGAGGCCCGCTTACAAAAGCGTACCGCCCGCGTGCAGCGCGTTGAAGGGCGCTTGACTCTGATTCGTCGGCAACTCGGTATATCTAATCCAACTCCATCTACGCCCGAAGCAGCTCCAGACACCTCTGCTGAACCACAAGCAGTAGAGGAAGTCGTCACACCAGAAACACACCAGGAAGAACAACTGCTGGCTGATGAACTTCAGGCAGCCGAAGCGCCACCTGCCGAACAGCTATCTACCGAAGAGGCACCTACAGAAGAGCAGCTTATCGCCGACGAGTTACGTGCCACTGAAACCCTGCCTGCTGAGGAAGGTCCAACCGAAGAACAGCTTATGGAGGACGAGTTACGTGCCACCGAAGTTCCTACCATTGAAGAGACACCTACAGAAAAGCAGGCTATCACTGACAAATTGCAAGCCAGCGAAGCTCCCCCAACCGAGGAAGTTCCAACCGAGGAGCAACTCCTGACCGATGAATTGCAAGCTACCGAACCTCCTCCCGTTGAACAAGCACCGACCGAGGAGCAATTGCTGGAAGAAGAGTTGCGAGCCAGCGGAGCACCGCCTGTTCGAGCAGGGTCCAACCGAGGAGCAATTACTAGAAGACGAATTGCACGCGCTGGAAACTGCACCTGTTGAAGCTGGACCGACGGAAGACCAACTGCTCGCCGAAGAACTGCGCATCACAGAATCACTACGCAACCGCGAATCTCCACCCTCTGCGTTCTCACCTACCGACGAACAAATATTTATCGAGGAATCGCGCATAGCAGAAATCGAACCAGCCGCAGAGCCGGACCAGGAAAGCACGTCTGCTACAGAAGATGCCAATATAGCTGCGGAAACGCCCGCACCTGTAGAACCATCGAATGTTGTACAGAGCCAGAGTTCCACCACTTCCCCTGGATCTATTGAATTTGCTCGGGATGCGCGTGCAGCCGCAGATGCTGCGGAGCAGGCCGCACGTGACGCTGTAGAACGCGCCGTTCAGGCTGAGACACGCATGGAACAGTTTGGCTCAGGTCGTCATTTGGAGCAAGAACTCTTGCAGCTTCAAGCCGAGGCAAATTCTACCAGCATCGCTTACCAGCAAGCCGAGCAAGCTGCCCAGGAGGCAGAGCGATTGGCCTCAGTAGAGGTCGAAACACCGTCACAAGAGACGGTTGATGAGGCTGCCTCCATGCAGCAAGTCCAGGCTCCAGTGGAAGAAGAGATCCAACCACCTTTGGTAGAGGGAATTCCCGATGTTGCCGAAACTGTAGAAACTGCTCAGCCTTCACAGACTGCCGGGTCTATGGAGGCTTTTGCGATTGCCGAGACTCCAGACATCACAGAGACGGCACAAACCGAGGGTCAAGAGGGAGAAGAGACCCTTCCTTATATGCCCGAGAGCATTGAGCAGATCGAAGATGAGGAAGAAGTTATCGAGGCTATCACTGCCATGACGATTGCGCGTGTCACCGCTGCTGCTGCTGCTGAGGCAGAGGCACTGGCGGAGGCTAGTAGTGTGCGCACACGAGAAGCACGTCGGCTTGCTCGCCAGGCTGATCAGACGCTGCTCGACGTACACATAGCCATTCGCAGTGGTGCCATACGTGGCGAGGAGGCTGATATTGCGCTCCAAAATGCCGAGCGGGCAGTCACCCGTGCTCAGGCAATCCTCGCCGATGCAGAAGCCGCCGAAGAACAAGCCCTGCGTGCTGCCATGAATGCCGAGGCCGAAGCTGAAGTTGCCGAAGGCATGGCCTTTGCCGCAACCAATGGATCCGAGCCAGTACTCGACGATTCAGCAGAAGCTATGTCGACAATCGAAGATATAGAAATCGAAATGGAGCTTAGCGACGAACCAACAGTAAAGATGCACACCATCCATCCCGAGGAACAACCGTGAATGCCTCGGTTGTATGTGAGATAGGCGAGTTCCATGAACTGTACGAATATGACGTAGCCCATCGTTGGTGGACCTTTTCGCCTGGTGACTTCCTGCCCCTAAGCAATGGTGATACCTGCCAGCTTCTCTTCACAGGTCGCCCCGGTGGTACCAATGGACCCGATGTACGCGACGCCGTACTACTCTTCTCAACCGGAGAGAAGTTCGGTTTCCCAAAATCAGCAGGCACTCCCTCCTCCCACAAACGAAGCAACAAGCTTGTCGGCGATGTAGAATTTCATGTGCGTGCCAGCGATTGGTACAATCACCGGCACCATAGCGATGCTCGCTATAACAACGTCATCCTGCACGTCGTCCTCATCTGTGACGATGTTTCATTCACTCAGCGCCAGGATGGAGCCTGTATCCCCGTCTGCTCTCTCTACGACCTGCATTCCCTGGATAATTCTAATCACCTTGATCCCTTGTCACATCGCCTGATAACTTTATGGCCGTGCCACACCATCATCCCTCTTATGAACGATAATGACCTTGCTCAACTACTAAGGCACGCAGGTTTGTTGCGCTTTGAGCAGAAAACACACGCCTTCGTTGAGCAACTACACAAGGCTCAACCAGATGTGCCATTCACTGTCTACGACACCTGCTTGATCCCAGCATTAGCCGAGGGCCTAGGTTATGGACGCGACCGCGCAATCTTCAGGGCGGCAGGCCTACGCCTGCTCGGCATTCCTACTGGAACACCAGAACCTCTCGGTCATACTCCCAATCCCTCCCCATTAGACGCCCATCGCCTCCACATCCTGCACAACCTCATAACCCAATGGCGTACCCACAGTGCCTGGGAAACCATGGGCGAAGCGATAATGCAAACTACAACAGCGGTCAATATCCGTGGGGATGGGGGCAGTGTTGAGCGGAGAGGGGGGCCTTGTGCCCGTCCGTGCGAGGGGCTGGAGGAAACCCTTGAGTCATCCTCCGCTCTTTCCCCGACACGTTTGAGCAGTCTGATCGAGTGGGGACGAAAGGCACCCGCAAGGGGCCTCCCATCCGCCACTACTCCACCCCTGCCTCTACACGCTTCCACGCAGGGTGCTGTAGGGACAGGGGTGGATGAGAGGTGGCAGAGAGGCCCCTTGCGGGTGTCCTCCTCGCACGACTTTCCACCACCACAAAAAATGTATTGGGCGGAGAACTCGGATCGCCTCCGCGCCATCTTTGCCGGATTAAGCACTTCCCGAGCTGACATCCTGATATGCAACATCGTCCTGCCCTTTGCCGCCGCTGTAGCTCTGATAGAAAACAACACAGAACTCGCTGAACGGGCACACAGCCTCTATCTGGCATATCCAGCTCTCTCCTCGAACTCGATCACGCGTGCTATGTGCAGGCAACTCCAACTGACCCATGAGCCACGAAGTGCGTGCCAGCAACAGGGCCTCCACTACATCTATGCCCAAACATGCCGCGAAAAACACTGTGCCCAGTGCATCGCAGGAAGGCATCCACTATGACCCAAGAGTTGCCGCACAATGAAAACGCCCAGCCTCTTGAGCAGCCTGAACATCTTGAGCGCCTCGCTCGTTTTCTAGCACATGCAGGTATCGCCTCCCGCCGCCATGCTGAGGGTCTCATCGCTGCTGGCCGCGTCCAGGTGAATGGCGTTCCCACAACCACTCCGGGGACGCGTATCGACCCTGAGCGCGATGAAGTACGCGTCGATGGCAAGCCCATCCGGTCTGCTGTTCAAAAGATTTACCTCCTGCTGCATAAGCCCGCCGGGTACGTCAGCACAGTGAGCGACCCACAAGGACGCCCCACCGTATTGGATCTGCTTCCCCCCGAACTACGCCGTCAGCGTGTCTATCCCGTCGGTCGCCTCGACATCGACAGCAGCGGCCTGCTCCTGCTCACTAACGACGGTGACTTCGCCTTACGCCTGACCCATCCTCGCTACTCCACCGAGAAGCACTACTCCGCACTGGTGCAGGGCTGCCCACCAGAACGATCATTGAATGCCTTGCGCAAAGGTGTAGAAATCACCGAAGACGCCGGACGCACTCATAAAACTGCCCCCACGAAAGTGCGCCTCTTACGTCATCAAGGAGAAAATTGCTGGCTAGCGCTCACCATCCACGAAGGCCGTAAACGCCAGGTACGACGTATGCTTGCAGCAGTTGGCTACCCCGTCCTGCAACTCGTCCGTGTGGGTATCGGTTCTCTAACTCTAGGAAACCTACCTGAAGGCAAATGGCGCTACCTGACCGACGAGGAAGTGAGATCCTTGTGATATAATCCCCTCAGTATCGATATCCACCAACTTAGGGAGGAATAATGCGGCGACCAGGGCGTATTGCTATTGATGGGCCGGCTGGCTCGGGGAAGAGTACTATAGGGGAGCAGTTGGCGCATCATCTGGGATATCTCTATATCGACACGGGAGCTATGTATCGGGCGGTGGCCTGGCTTGCGCTGCAAGAGGGTGTGGATATTAACGATGGGATTGCTCTGGAACGGCTTGCCCAGCATGCTGAGATTGTTATCAGTCGTCCACAGGTTAGCGATGGGCGGCAGTATACTGTTACGGCGCGTGGCCGGGATATTACATGGGAAATCCGCAGCGCTGCTGTCACTGCTGCCGTTTCAATAGTCTCCTCGCATACCGAGGTGCGGGCTATTTTGATTGCGCAGCAGCGGGCTATGGCGCAAAGGGATGGAGTGGTGATGGTCGGTCGCGATATTGGCTCGGTTGTGCTGCCCGATGCCGAACTCAAAATCTATCTCAACGCCAGTCTTGAAGAACGTGCTCGCCGCCGCTATGCGGAGCTTGAGGAACGCCTGGGCCAATCCAACCCGGCGCTGCCCTCGATGGAAGAGGTATCACGAGATATTGCGCGGCGCGACGAAATTGACCACGACAACATGCGGCCTGCCCATGATGCCATCGTCATCATGACCGATAACCTCAGCGTACCGCAGGTGCTAGATGTCATCTATAGCTATCTGGAGGACCCCGTATGAAGCAGGAACAAGAGCAGGACCCCAGCGTAAGTTCAACGTCAGACAATAACGGGAAGTCGTCAAAACCGGTGAAGACAAAGCCGGAGAAAAATCTCTACGAACCCTACGTCACACCCTCAATACTCTACCACGCACTGCGCTACATTGCGATTGTCATCTTTGCCGTTATTACACGCATACGACTGAATGGGATCGAGAATGTACCTACCGATGGGCCGTTCATCATAGTAGCAAATCATCTCTCGTGGACCGATATCCCGCTCATCCCGCTAAACCTTCCGCGCAAAGTGGTCTACATGGCTAAAGAGGAGTATTTCAGCAGTCGAATAGCCTGGCTTGTGCGCTTCCTGGGCGCATTTCCGGTGAAGCGGGGAGAGGCGGATCGTCAGGCCTTACGCGCCGCTGAAGAACAACTGAAGAAAGGCAACATCCTGGTCATCTTTCCTGAGGGTACGCGCAGTAGAATCCGCACTATGGCGAAGGCGCACCCAGGGATGGGGATGATCGCGCTACGTAGCGGCGTGCCGGTAGTGCCGGTAGCGATCACTGGCAGCGAACGTGTCTTCAAAAGCTTCCGCCCCCGTGTCACCATTTCCTATGGAGAACCAATAGCTCTGACCCCAAAGGGCAAGAAGATCACCCGCGAAGACATCGATGACGCAATGGAGCAGGTGATGCATAAGATCGCTTCAATGCTGCCACCGGAGTATAGGGGAGTGTATTCGGAAAATCGATAGACTAATTTGCTTTCTGACCAATTTCTAAGCTGGTGGTGTTCCCCTGGTTACCTCTCTTCAGAACGTTATCTTCACCATTTCTTACGCCGGGCAAATCAGAACGAATGGGCATGTGGGGCAGATAAATGGGTCGGGTTTCGGTGGGAATTCATCGCGCTCTAGAGCCAAAATAAGCTGCTCTAATTCGTCATAGAGTTTCTGTTCGCGTTTCTCGGTGAGCTTGATTTCGAAGGTTTCACCGGTGCTCATGTTGTGGGCGTGCAACTCTATGTTGTGGCCTGGATGGAGTTGGCGGTAGGCGCGGGTATAGAGCATTTCTCGCGTGCTGGCTGTTGGCTTATCTTTGCGCTTGCCGTAGTGGGTGCGCACAAATTTAGCTGGTTCGCTTGTGCCAACTTGGGTAGGGGTCTCAACGCGGTCTACATCGACGCGGACGGTTTTGCCCGCGATCTCTACGTTGAAGCCCTGGCGGAGTTCCCATTTCGTATCCTTGCTTCCTGCCAGCCTGTTCCAAAGCAGGTCGATTACCTCGCGTCCATGCTTCTCGTAGATGCTTGCGAATGGGAGTTCGTTTCCTCCCATTGCGCTCCAATGCTGTATGTAGAGGTCCTGGGCTTCTAGCCGCGTGGGAAAGCCTGCTTGAGATGGAGTGTCGCTGATTTGTGTTCCCTTGGCTTCGGCCTCTGTACCTTTCATATCCGACAGCATCGTTTGTAGGGCCTCAAAGGTTTTCTGAGTTGCTTGCCAGAAAAGCTGGTAGGCACCCTTTTCAGCTTCAAAGCCGTAGATGTAGCTGTAGGCGTAGCGGCGCGGGCAGGTAGCATAGCTTTCAATGGCCGAGGCGCTCAAGGATTGAGGTTTCATGGCGTCGATAAAGCCTGGGCTGGGTTGAGAGGAGGGTAAGGCGTCGTTTACCACCTGTTCCAGGGGCGTCGTCCCAACGTTGTCATGCCAGAGGACTCTTGAAATGCGCTCTTCGGACAAACCAACCACCAGGGCATCGATATAGGGGGAGCGTGAGTATTTTTGCTTGCCGTAGCGTTCGCTGTAGCTAAGCACGAGGTGGTCGCGGGCGCGGGTCGCGCCGACGTAGAAGAGGCATGCCTCTCCGCTCTCGTGCACAGCATCGCCTCCATTTTCCGCCGACAGCATACCGGTTGGTGGCGAGACGGGACTGGAACGTTTCTGCATGGGAAAACGCCGTTGGACGAGGCCGGGCAGATAGACCACGGGAAACTCCAATCCCTTGCTGGCGTGCACGGTCATGACGCGGATTACATCTGGTAGTTCTTCCCCACTGCCCTCGGTGCCTTCGCTGCGGTTCCCTCCGTCCTGTCTCAGGGTTACCAGTACATTCAGATAATCAAGGAAGTCCTTTATTTGCTCGTTAATGGGGGGAATAGGCTGTGTGACCTGTGGCGTAGAAGTGTCTGCTTCTTGTTCGCCGGCCTCCTGCTCCCTTTGGGTGCGTAAGGCTTGCTGACCCTGGTCGTAGTAACGAGCAAGCGATAGGAGACTGGCGTAGTCGACCAGAACGGAAGTTGCACGCGTGACAGTTGTATCCAATGTTTCAAATGTTTCAAATGTTTCAGTTGTTTCAGTTGTTTCAGTTGTATCAGCATCGTACAACAGGTTGCGTGCAAGAGAGGTCTCAATGAAGAGGTATTGTGCCAGCAGTGACCATACGTTGGGAGCGCGTTGCAGCCCTTGCAGGATATTCGACAGGCGCGTGATTGAGCGACGACCAATGGCGCTCAGGGTAAGGGGCACTTCGTTGCGGTTGATCAACTGCAGAGGGCTGCACTTTTGCTCGCGGGCAGCTAGTAACAGGGCTTCGATATCGTCCTGACTTAGTGGGTGTTCGCTCTGGCGCGCTGCACGTAGAAGGCCCTTGCTGCCGGTATCGGTAGAGAGCAGGAGGATGGAGAGTACATCTTTGATATGCTCCTGCTCTAATACACCTCCACGCTCAATGACGGGAAGATTGGCAAGCGCGAGTGCTCGCGTGATCTTGCGAGCCTGGGCGCGGGTGCGGCAGAGTATAACGATATCGCGGTAGCTGTATCCTTGAGCATGCTTGTCGCGAATATCGGCCAGCAAGCCGTTTAGCTCGCTCGCTTCATCGGTTGCTACCGCCAGTGTGATGTATGGATTGGAGAGCGTGGGCCGGGCTGTTGAACTTTTTACGGCCTCTCTATCCGGTTCCAACTGCTTCTCGCGGAATGTGTCAGCAAGGCTGACTATGTCGGGGCGCGAGCGATAGTTGCGGCTGAGCGGCAAAACGACGGCATCGGGATAGTCATCGCGGAAGTTGGCTATATTGGCGGGTGAAGCGCCGCGGAAGCTATAGATGGCTTGATTGGCATCGCCTACTACCCAGACGCATTTCGGCTCACCGGCCAGCAGGCGCAGCAGTACGCCGCTTGCCCGGTTGATGTCCTGGAACTCGTCAACGAGGATGTGCCGGTATTGTTGTTGTAGCTCAACGCGAACTTCGGGATGCTGCTGTAAGAGTTGTACCGCGAGCATAATTAAGCCGCCGAAGTCAGTGTCTCCCTGATGCTGCAATGCAGCCTCGTACAAGGTATAGATTTCGGCAATCTCGCGGGCCTTCTCTGCCTTTTCCTGCTCTTCGTCGTCGCGTGCCGAGTCGAGCATGCGCTGTGCCATCTGCCGGTATTGTGCGGGTGTAACGAGTTCGTCTTTGGCCCGCGAAATGGCGCTCAGGATCGCAGGAAAGTAGAATGCCGGTGCACTTAAATTCTGATAATGGCGCAGGGGCAGTTCTTTCGCCAGCCGACGCAGTAGAAAATAACCATCAGCTTCTTCGACGAATGCGAAATCGGGGCGCAGCCCTACAAGGCTTCCATACCTGCGCAGGAGTTCGGCGCAAAAGGCGTGGAAGGTACTGACGGTAGGAATGGAGAGGTTAGTGTCTGCCTTTACTTGATCAATTCCGGGATGCAAGGCATGTTGGAGGCGATCGCGCATCTCTTGCGCGGCCTTGCGTGAGAAGGTCAATGCCAGGATATGCTGTGGCTCAACATTTTGAGTATGTATCAGGTACTCTACACGGCCAATCAAGGTGCTGGTTTTGCCGCTGCCCGGCCCGGCGACAATGAGCGCGGGTGTGGGAGCTTCGATTGCTGCCTGTTGGAACTTGTCGTAGTGCTTTTTGGGCGCTGGCACGGGATTTTGTGAGAGTGGGAGTGGTTGGGAGATGGGTTCTTCTAGTAATCCGGCGAGGCGATTGAGCATGGCGGCGGTGGAGACGTCGAAGAGGCTGGCGAATTTGCGGGGAGAGACGCCTTCTTGCAGGTAGAGGGTTCGTACGCGTGTGAGGGGCATGAGTAGTTCGGCGGCGAAGATGTTGGCAGCAAGTTCGCGCTGGCTACGTGGATTGTAGGACTGGCCGATACCGAGCAGATCTTCGGCTCGCTCCGAGTCAACCGGGCCGATGACTTCTTCGCGCACATCGGGGGCCTGGCATGGGTCTTCAGAGGTCAAATCTGGTACGGGCTGTTCGGCTGAAAGAGGAATGCCGGTGTTAAGGGTGGTTGACGGGTTGGGTGCTTGATGACCGGTATGGCGATGGAGTATGACGTGTCCTAGTTCGTGAGCGAGGGTAAAGCGGCGCAATGTTTCGGGGAGGTCGCGGCAGAGCCAGATCAGGTCTTCCTCTGGCTCCAACCAGCCGTAGGTTCCCTCGGCATAATCGTTGGGATGAAAGGTTGCAACCTCTAAGCCAAGCCAGGAGACAATGGAATCTACCGGTGTCTTGTCGTCTGTCCATCCTGGATGTTCCAGCTTAAAGCTTTGCAGCAGTTCGCGTGCTGCCTCAATTGCTATTGCCTGTATGCGATCATCCATAACACTTTCCCACAATCTAGATGATACTGATTGTACCACATGATGCTGAGATACTTGCTTGGGCAAAGACGTAATATCTTTGATATAATTTGTGTACTGGGACCGGGCTACGACAGGAGAGGAGAAACTCTAATGGAAGCAGACGATATATTGATGCAGGCCAAATCAAGTGATGGACCACCGTATGGTTGGATTCTATTACCTTTATCGCGTCGGCAGGTAATGACGGGAATTGGGGGATGGGTGTTCGGCATCCTGATGGGGCTAGGGCTTTTTACAGCCGTAGCTTTCACCGTCATTCCAGGGAACTACCAGATAGGTACGGCGGCGGCTGTGATTACTTCCATACTGTTAGCGGCACTGCTTTTTATTGGTTTAGGCAGTATATGGGCTGCGTATGTTGATACGCGCCGCCTGATGGACTCTGATAGGCACCTGATTGTGATTACTCCTGATGACTTTGTCAAACAAGAGGGCGATAAGGTCATACACGTACCTCTGATGAACGTGCGCTATGTAACGGCTCGTGGCGTTCCTCCACCTGATCGTACTCCCAGCAGGATCAATCCGATTCGGCAGATGTCTGGTCCTGGAGAGAATATGTCGAGCATGATCTTTGGGCGAAACATTATGCCAACGGGCAATAGTACAGGCCCTCGTTTTCGCCTGAGACGAATGCGTACCCCGACGACGCTGGCATTTCTCGACACGCGCACAGATACCGAGGTGATCGTCGCCACAGATAAGGCGTTTGGTGATCCTTTCACGATCGCTGCCCTGTTGAAGCAATATGCCGCAAGTGCACAGAATATTGCATGATTGACATAACGTGGGATGCTTTGGGAAGAGAGGTTCCGCATGCTGCTCGCCATTGATATCAGTAACACTAACATCAAATTTGGGGTGTACGATGATGTGACTATGAAGCACCATTGGGTCGTCTCGACGGCTCGACAGCGTACGACGGATGAGTATGCGATGGTGCTGTATGACCTGGCTCACCATGCCGGTCACGAGCTTACTGATATCGATGATATTATCCTGTCGAGTGTGGTGCCTCCTTTGACACCGGTCTTTCAGGAGTTGGCCCTGTGCTACTTCAACAAGGAAGCGATTGTGGTAGACCACTTGCTGAACCTGGGAGTGAAGCTGCTGGTTGATAACCCCTGGGAGATTGGTTCCGACCGTATTGTAACGGCGCTGGCAGCACACCATTTGTACGGTGGTCCCGCGATTGTGATTGCCTTCAGCACAGCCACCACCTTCGATGTCATCTCTCTCGAGGGAGATTTCCTGGGGGGAGCAATCGCTCCTGGATTGGTTATCTCAGCCGAGGCATTGAGCAGCGCGGCATCTCGCCTCTATCGAGTGGATATGACACCTCCTCGTTCGGCGCTGGGCAAGAATACGATTGAGAATATGCAATCAGGCATTATCTATGGGCATGTTGGTCTGGTGCAAGGGCTGATCGCTCGCCTGCGTAAGGAGATCCCCGAGGTAATAGATGAGAACCAGATAAAGGTGATTGCTCATGGTGGTCTAGCGCAGTTGATGGCTCCCATTATACCCGAGATTCAGCATGTAAATCAGTACCTTCCATTAGAGGGTTTAAGGCTGGCGTATGCGCAACTGATGCAAAAAGAAGGATTTGAATAGCTAGAAACCCCTTTTCATCATTGGTACATTACCATGAGTGGGGAGGGGTCGAGACCCAGGACCTGGGCGGGGGACATGAGGGGCTTATCTAGTTTGTAGAAGAGTTTCATGCCGGGATATTGGATAAGCTGATCCTTATCGAACATGGTGTAGTCGTCGATCTTTGATCCGGGAGGGCCGAAGCCGTCGACGCAGGTGACGACCTGGACGCCGGGTTTGAGTTTGATGTTTTGCCAGTCTGGAAGCATTTCGGGGATGAACTGGTGAATGATCAGGGTTTTCGGCGGCAGGTGCTGAGTGAGTACGAGATTGGAGAGTTTGTCGATTACCCAGTTGATTTCGGCGGCGGTCATGCGTCCGAAGTTTACGTCGGGTGTGGTGCCGGGGGGCATGTCGAATTCTGGGTCGAGGGATAGATCGACGCCGGGGCTTTGCAGGTAGGACCAGAGAAGGTTGACTTCCTTCTGGATGGTGCTATGACCAATCTGCATGTCGAAAAAGAATAGCATGTGATTGGAGTTTGCCAGGGTGATATAGTGCTGGATTGAGTCATCGGGCATGCGGGCGACCCAGGAGTTGTCTTTCATAGGTACTGGCTGCACGACGGGGGTTACGTAGTCAAAGGCGGGTACCACGGGGTGAGTGGGATCGAGATCGGCGTATACTTGCGCCTGGGCCTGAAGTTGGGCGATCAGTTCATCGTCAGAATATTGCCCAAGCGGCCCCATCGCTTCTGAGTAGGGATTTCCGTAATAGACGACGAGGCGGTTGGTGGGGAGGCTTGTATACCACGTCCAGCCGTCGGGTCCTTCCAATTGATGCAGGTGTACAAGGTCATTATTTGCGTTTGCATCGGGTACGTTTGCATTGCTGATCGGTGTGCTTTTGGGCTGGGGTGTGACGTGTTTTTGAGGCGTGGCGCTTTTCTGGGTGGCCTGTGCCGGGACGTTACAGCTTGATAAGAGGAGCAGCGCGCCGAGAAGGAGTATGTATAACCTTTGGGCGCTCACACGCATGGATGCGGAGGTTTGTTTTTGTGTTGTCTTTGGCCGTGGGAACATGTATTGAGACTCCTCTATTGAGGTGAAACGATCTATTAGTAGCCTTATATACCCCTATATTACTAGAACGAGCAAGATAGGATAATTGTTCCTAAGATCAGCTATAATGGGGATAGGTTTATTCATTTCCTGGCTTATGGCAGGTGCAAGTTTTTCTCGCGGTGCCTCCGAGGGCAGAAGGGGATATTATGAAGTGTGTGAGTAGAGTTCATTTACTTTGCATTGTTGTGGCGCTGGCGATGCTCTTGATACAAGGGAGTGCGGATGCGTTTGCGGCGAATGTTCAGCAGGCACGCTTTCGGTGTGGCTACTGGAGAAGTGTGGCGAGTCCGAATGTTGGTACGAGTACGAATTTCCTCAATGGGGTCGCGGCTGTTTCTGCTAACAATGTGTGGGCAGTAGGAAGCTATGGGAACGGCAATGGTGGGATTACGCTGGTGGAACATTGGGATGGGACACAATGGAAGGTGGTTGCGAGTCCTGACGTTAATGGAAGCCCTTCCGAGGAACTTTTAGGCGTTGCTGCGATTTCACGCAACAATATCTGGGCGGTTGGAGATTACTATACTGCTTCGAATATTCAGCAGTCGCTGATCGAACATTGGGATGGCACGAGTTGGAGTGTTGTGTCCAGCCCAAATGTGGCATCGATGTTTAATGTACTTACTGCTGTCTCTGCTATCTCAGCAACGGATATGTGGGCTGTGGGCAATTACTCAGGCACACAGGGTTATCAAGCGCTGATTGAACATTGGAACGGCACCAACTGGAGCATCGTGCCAGGCCCCAGTTCACAAAGCGGACGGTTGAACGGGGTCACGGCGATTGCTTCAAATAATGTCTGGGCGGTAGGTACCGGTACCGGGGCTACCGGTGATCAGACGCTCGTCGAACATTGGGACGGCACGAGTTGGAGTGTGGTCAATAGTTCTGGTCCGGGGGTGGCAACTAATACGCTGAATGGAGTTGCGGCCATTTCCGCTAACAATGTGTGGGCTGTGGGAGAGGACTCGAATAGTGCTGCTCCTTCGGCTACGTATACACCGCTGATTGAACATTGGAACGGCACCAGTTGGGGTATGGTGAGCAGCCCATTGCAAGGAACTTCGGATCTTTTGAACGGGATAGCGGCGGTGTCCGCGAGCGATATGTGGGCGGTAGGAGATTATCGAACGGGCATTGATCCGATGGGGCCTTACTTTAGCTTGATCGAGCATTGGAATGGTACCGCATGGAGTGCGGTCAATAGCCCCAGTCCTGGTTCGCTTGCGAATGATCTGGTGTCGGTGGTGCGTGTGCCTGGGAGGCGCGGGGTTTGGGCGGTAGGATTCAGCCAGAACGATAATACGTCCCAGACGCTTACGGCGTTTCATTGCTAGGGTGAGATATGCTGCTGCTTTTTTTGCCTGCTGTGATATAATCGCTTCAGTATGCAGGAACAATTGATACAATCGACACCAGAAGAACAGGTGGCGGAGCAGATTGCCACGGCGATAGAGAGTTTGCTGTTTGTTTCCGGGCGTCCATTGGAGCGGGCGGAGTTGCGCAAGTTGCTGGATATTGACGAGGTGAGCCTGGCGCGCGGGATGGAGACGCTGGCGAAGAGTTTGGAAGGGCAGAGACGAGGTATACGCTTGCAGCGGCTGGGTGAGCAGGTGCAATTAGTGACGGCTCCTGAGAATGCGCATTATGTGGCGGCTTTGCTTGGACTGCCGATGACTGCGCGGCTGACGACGGCGGCTATGGAGACGCTTTCGGTGATCTCTTATCGCCAGCCGATTACGCGCGCGCAAATTGAGGCTATACGGGGTGTGAATAGCGATCGTGCCCTGGCAAGCCTTGTGCAGCATGGGCTGGTGGTTGAGGTGGGACGTGCGCAGACGGTTGGACGGCCCGCGCTTTTTGCTACGACGCCTGAGTTTTTGCAGCAGTTTGGTTTGACGAGCCTGGAACAGTTGCCTCGCCTCGCGGAAGTTCACGAACAGGGTGAGAAATGATGCGTCTTGGTCGACATATGCCCTTGAATGCGAAGCCGCTGAAAGCGGTTGAGACGGCGCGAGATATGGGCTGCAATACGATTCAGATTTTTGCGAGCAATCCGACGGGTTGGCGTCCGGCGGCAGATAATCCGGCGAGTTGCGCGGCATTTGCACAGGCGGCACTTAACGCAGGTCTTGATCCCGTGGTGATACATGCTCCTTACCTGATAAATCTTGCTTCACCGGAAGATGAGAATCTGGGACAAATCGATTCATTTGCTGCGCTGGACGTTGCAGCGAGGCGCTCTGCTGGGAGCAACGTCTGTTGTGTTTCATACGGGGAGTCACCGAGGTTCGGGGGTTGAGGTGGGGATCGCGCGGATTGCGGAGGCTATCACGCGTATTTTGCCGGAGACGCCGCCCGAGGTTATGCTGCTGTTGGAGAATGATGTTGGCGCGGGCTACGCATTGGGACATAGTTTTGAGCAGCTTGGGGCGGTTTTAAAGTTGTTACCGGAATATTCTGAGCGCCTGGGGGTATGCCTGGATACGGCGCACCTGTGGGGAGCGGGACATGATATTTCTAGCGCGGATTCTACACAGCAGGTGCTTGAGCATTTTGACGAGGCGGTGGGCTTTTCGCGCTTGAAGGTTGTGCATTTGAACGATACGGAGGTGGCTCTAGGGAGCCACCGAGATGTGCATGCGCGTTTGGGTGAGGGGATTATTGGTGAGGAGGGTTTGCGGACGTTGCTGGGCGATGGACGGCTGGATTCTGTGGCGGTTTTGTTGGAGACGCCGATCAAGACGGATGATGGTGGGAAAGAGGATTGGGAGCATGATAAGGTGCATTTTGGGAAGGCGAGGGGATTGATGAGGCCTGTGCCAGAAGTATAACGGAAAAATGGTCGGAACGCAATCGGATTTATATGGTATACTGATGCAAGTATCCTTGTATTTTTTGCTGCCTATATTTACCGTTTTCTAGAAAATTCCTTAGTCGGCAGCACACTATCTTCATGGCATTCACGATCCTGGTTTACCTTCGCTCTCTTTGGCCTGTGTTTATAGCACAAAGTCTTTCTGTATCTCAAAATGAGTATATAGATAGGATGCGCCGGTTTATACTTTCACTCATTGAGTAAAGTGAAATATGCAAGGGGCGTCCAGAAAGGCATTATCGGAAATGGAACCGTCCGCATTTGATTCGTTAACCAAAGTATTGGCAACTTCTACCTCTCGTCGTCAGGCGCTCAAAACCCTGGCTGCTATGGCTCTTGGTGGCGTCCTTGGTCTAGGTGGCATTGGTAATACCTTTGCAAGACCCTGCAAGCCCAACGGTATTGGCTGTAACATCGGCAGCCAGTGCTGTAGTGGTGGCTGCTGCCACGGCACCTGTACCGATTTGGGTACCACAAGCAACTGCGGCGCATGTGGCCATTCGTGTGCATCCGGCCAGGGGTGCTGTGGCGGAACATGTACTGACTTGAACACCAACAGCAATTGTGGTTCCTGTGGTCATGCTTGTGGAACGAACCAAATCTGCTGTAATGGGACCTGCTCAACTCCTTGCAATGGTATCTGTTGCAATGGGACCTGCCTCACCAACAATAACGGTGAAACCTGCGTAACGAACTGTACAACCGACACTGATTGCTCCTCTGGTTGTCATTGTTATCCCGATACATCTGGGGCGATGTACTGCTCTAATGGCACGGATATCCATAACAGCCCATGCTTACATGATGACCATTGTCCTACGGGAAGCTTCTGCTCTACTCATCCAGTCGAAAAGTCTTCTCCATCTAAAGGTCATTGTTTTGAGGTCTGCTAGGAGACAATCCCTTATGACGTTTCTTCACAGCAGGACAATCCGTCCTGCTGTGAAGAGTTGAGCAAGCATGCCTCTCTTAAGTGTGGATCAGCATGTTTGAATGGTCTACTTGTTGTGTACGAGCCAATCGTTGGCAAAGTAGGTGTGGTCGCCGTCGAGTCGCAGGTTGTAGAGCGGCGTGGACGGATCGGCTGATTGACCGACAAGGCTGTGCAGTGGAACGGGGTCCAGCCGCATATCGACTGTCTGGGCGTTAAGCGAACCTCCTGCGCCTACCGGTATGGCGACAGCTGCGAGAGTGAGTAGGCGGTCACCGACTGTTAGCCGATTCACGCGCAGTGCTGAGTTCTCTGCTGCCAATGCGGCTGGATCGATGGATTTCCAGCCGGTGTCGGTCATGAACGGATGCTCGGCGGTTACGAAGAAGCTGCTCCCGTTGAACGCGTACAGGTGCCGAGATCCGAGGAACGGTCGCTCGATCTCAACTACCTGGTTGATGCGTCCATTCCCACCAAGGACACGATCTCCTATCAGGACATGCTCAATTGGGCGAGACGTACCGTCAGCCATGGCAACCCGGGTCCCGGCTGTGAAGCAGCTTTCGGCGCAGAAGCCTAGAGTGCAGTGTAGATCACCACAGCAATCGGGATCATCAATACAAGATCCACCCGCCCCGTTACAGCAAAATATGCCATTACAAGTAGTTACTCCTTGCCCGGTGTCACAGCATTGGCTGGGACTGGTACATGGTTCCTCTAAGCCGAAGCAGACGCATGTGCCGTTCTGACAGTGACCCGGCGATGTGCCATTACAACTGTTTCCACATGAGCCACAGTTGTTGGGATCGTTAGCGAAGTCTACGCATGTGCCATTGCAGCAACCGGGATTGGTGCCCGTACATTTGTGACCACAAGCACCGCAGTTGTTGGGATCAGTGTTGGTGCTAGTGCAGGTGCCGCAACAGGTTCCGCTACAGCATTGGGAATTGATGTTGCAGCCGATGCCATTGGGCTTACATGGTCTGGCAAAGGCGGTGCCGAGTCCGCTGAGACCAAGCAGGCCACCAAGCGTAGTGACCGCGAGAGTTTTGAGGGCCTGGCGGCGCGAAGTGCTGGTTGCCAGGGCTTTGGTCAGTTCGTCGAATTGAGAAGGTTGCATTTTTTTGATGCCTTTCTGACAGCGTTGTATCCCCCCAATACTGCCACGAAGCACAAGGAAACGAAAAGCTCGACTGCTAGAAGTATAGCGGAAA